>NZ_JAUSZH010000001.1:5022500-6222500 GCF_030817355.1 Streptomyces sp. V1I1
CCGGCGTAGAGGGTAAGACCCCCGTAGCTGAAACATCAGCGGCTTGCTTGTGCAACACCCAAGTAGCACGGGGCCCGAGAAATCCCGTGTGAATCTGGCGGGACCACCCGCTAAGCCTAAATATTCCCTGGTGACCGATAGCGGATAGTACCGTGAGGGAATGGTGAAAAGTACCGCGGGAGCGGAGTGAAATAGTACCTGAAACCGTGTGCCTACAAGCCGTGGGAGCGTCGCGCAAGGAACTTGTTCCTTGCGTCGTGACTGCGTGCCTTTTGAAGAATGAGCCTGCGAGTTTGCGGTGTGTTGCGAGGTTAACCCGTGTGGGGAAGCCGTAGCGAAAGCGAGTCCGAACAGGGCGGTTCAGTAGCGCGCTCAAGACCCGAAGCGGAGTGATCTAGCCATGGGCAGGTTGAAGCGGAGGTAAGACTTCGTGGAGGACCGAACCCACCAGGGTTGAAAACCTGGGGGATGACCTGTGGTTAGGGGTGAAAGGCCAATCAAACTCCGTGATAGCTGGTTCTCCCCGAAATGCATTTAGGTGCAGCGTCGTGTGTTTCTTGCCGGAGGTAGAGCACTGGATAGGCGATGGGCCCTACCGGGTTACTGACCTTAGCCAAACTCCGAATGCCGGTAAGTGAGAGCGCGGCAGTGAGACTGTGGGGGATAAGCTCCATGGTCGAGAGGGAAACAGCCCAGAGCATCGACTAAGGCCCCTAAGCGTACGCTAAGTGGGAAAGGATGTGGAGTCGCAGAGACAACCAGGAGGTTGGCTTAGAAGCAGCCACCCTTGAAAGAGTGCGTAATAGCTCACTGGTCAAGTGATTCCGCGCCGACAATGTAGCGGGGCTCAAGCGTACCGCCGAAGTCGTGTCATTCCAGCATGAGGGCCAACGCCCGCTGGGATGGGTAGGGGAGCGTCGTGTGCCGGGTGAAGCCGCCGCGTAAGCGAGTGGTGGACGGTACACGAGTGAGAATGCAGGCATGAGTAGCGATACACACGTGAGAAACGTGTGCGCCGATTGACTAAGGGTTCCTGGGTCAAGCTGATCTGCCCAGGGTAAGTCGGGACCTAAGGCGAGGCCGACAGGCGTAGTCGATGGACAACCGGTTGATATTCCGGTACCCGCTTTGAAACGCCCAGTATCGAGCCCATTAATGCTAAGGCCGTGAAGCCGCCCTGGATCCTTCGGGTGAAGGGGAGTGGTGGAGCCGCCGGCCCAAGGTGGTAGTAGGTAAGCGATGGGGTGACGCAGGAAGGTAGTCCAGCCCGGGCGGTGGTTGTCCCGGGGTAAGGGTGTAGGCCGTGTGATAGGCAAATCCGTCACACATCAAGGCTGAGACCTGATGCCGAGCCGATTGTGGTGAAGTGGATGATCCTATGCTGTCGAGAAAAGCCTCTAGCGAGTTTCATGGCGGCCCGTACCCTAAACCGACTCAGGTGGTCAGGTAGAGAATACCGAGGCGTTCGGGTGAACTATGGTTAAGGAACTCGGCAAAATGCCCCCGTAACTTCGGGAGAAGGGGGGCCATCACCGGTGATGAGTCTTGCACTCTGAGCTGGGGGTGGCCGCAGAGACCAGCGAGAAGCGACTGTTTACTAAAAACACAGGTCCGTGCGAAGCCGTAAGGCGATGTATACGGACTGACGCCTGCCCGGTGCTGGAACGTTAAGGGGACCGGTTAGTCACATTTCGGTGTGGCGAAGCTGAGAACTTAAGCGCCAGTAAACGGCGGTGGTAACTATAACCATCCTAAGGTAGCGAAATTCCTTGTCGGGTAAGTTCCGACCTGCACGAATGGCGTAACGACTTCTCGACTGTCTCAACCATAGGCCCGGTGAAATTGCACTACGAGTAAAGATGCTCGTTTCGCGCAGCAGGACGGAAAGACCCCGGGACCTTTACTACAGTTTGATATTGGTGTTCGGTTCGGCTTGTGTAGGATAGGTGGGAGACTGTGAACTCTGGACGCCAGTTCAGGGGGAGTCGTCGTTGAAATACCACTCTGGTCGTGCTGGATGTCTAACCTGGGTCCGTGATCCGGATCAGGGACAGTGTCTGATGGGTAGTTTAACTGGGGCGGTTGCCTCCCAAAGGGTAACGGAGGCGCCCAAAGGTTCCCTCAGCCTGGTTGGCAATCAGGTGTTGAGTGTAAGTGCACAAGGGAGCTTGACTGTGAGACCGACGGGTCGAGCAGGGACGAAAGTCGGGACTAGTGATCCGGCGGTGGCTTGTGGAAGCGCCGTCGCTCAACGGATAAAAGGTACCCCGGGGATAACAGGCTGATCTTCCCCAAGAGTCCATATCGACGGGATGGTTTGGCACCTCGATGTCGGCTCGTCGCATCCTGGGGCTGGAGTCGGTCCCAAGGGTTGGGCTGTTCGCCCATTAAAGCGGTACGCGAGCTGGGTTTAGAACGTCGTGAGACAGTTCGGTCCCTATCCGCTGCGCGCGCAGGAGTCTTGAGAAGGGCTGTCCCTAGTACGAGAGGACCGGGACGGACGAACCTCTGGTGTGCCAGTTGTCCTGCCAAGGGCATGGCTGGTTGGCTACGTTCGGAAAGGATAACCGCTGAAAGCATCTAAGCGGGAAGCCTGCTTCGAGATGAGGACTCCCACCTCCTTGAGAGGGTAAGGCTCCCAGTAGACGACTGGGTTGATAGGCCAGATGTGGAAGCCGGGCAACCGGTGAAGCTGACTGGTACTAATAGGCCGAGGGCTTGTCCTCAGTTGCTCGCGTCCACTGTGTCAGTTCTGAAGTAACGAACTGTCGAACCCCCATGGCCGGGGCTCCGGATCGATATCTTCATAGAGTTTCGGTGGTCATTGCGTTAGGGAAACGCCCGGTTACATTCCGAACCCGGAAGCTAAGCCTTTCAGCGCCGATGGTACTGCAGGGGGGACCCTGTGGGAGAGTAGGACGCCGCCGAACAATCTTTGTGGGAAAGCCCCGCACCATTTTGGTGCGGGGCTTTTCTGCGTTCAAGGGGCAATGCAACCGCCTCCCAGAGCAATTGCCACCGCCTCCCTCAGAGGCGGCCGGCAGCCTTTAGCGCGAGGTAGGCGTCTGCAAGGGCAGGCGCAAGGTTGTCAGGAGTCGCATCGACGACGGTGACACCGTGGCGTTGGAGCTGCTCTGCTGTGCGGCGGCGCTGAGCCTGGGCCTGGGTGCCGGCAGCGGCGTCGTAAACATCCTCGATGGTGCCTCGGGCGGTGGACATCCGCTGGATGTGGGGGTCGGCCACCGATGCCACAAGCACCGTGTGGCGCTGTGTGAGCAGCGGGAGAACGGGGAGCAGGCCCTCTTCGATGGGTGCGGCGTCGAGGCTGGTGAGCAGCACGATGAGGGACCGACGTGGGGCACTGTTCAGCGCGGCGGCGCTGAGGCCGCGGGCGTCGGTTTCGACGAGTTCGGGTTCGAGGGGAGCGAGAGCGTTGACCAGGGCAGGCAGGAGGTCGCCCGCTGAGCGGCCCTGGACCTGGGCGCGGATGCGGCGGTCGTAGGCCAGCAGGTCTACACGGTCGCCGGCGCGTGAGGCCAGCGCGGTAAGGAGCAGTGCTGCGTCCATGGCCGCGTCGAGGCGCGGGATATCCCCGACTCGGCCGGCTGAGGTGCGGCCGGTGTCGAGTACAACGAGGATGTGGCGGTCGCGTTCGGGGCGCCAGGTGCGTACGGCGACGGTGGTCTGGCGGGCTGTGGCGCGCCAGTCGATGGAGCGAGTGTCGTCGCCGGGGACGTAGTCGCGGAGGCTGTCGAACTCGGTGCCCTGGCCGCGGATGAGGACGCTGGTGCGGCCGTCGAGTTCGCGGAGTCTGGCCAGTCTGGACGGCAGGTGCTTGCGGCTGGTGAAGGGCGGCAGGACGCGGACGGTCCAGGGGACCTTGTGGTTGCCTTGGCGGGCGGCTAGGCCCAGAGGTCCGTACGAGCGGACGGTGATGCGGACGGCTTGGCGGTCGCCGCGTCGTGTGGGGCGCAGGACGGTGGTGATACGTCGGCGTTCGCCTGCGGGGACGGTCAGCTTGTGTCGGGATGCCGCCTGTTCGGTGCCGGTGAGCCAGTTGCTCGGGGGCCAGGCGTCCCGGAGGCGGGCGCGCAGGCGGCGGCTGGAGGGGTTGGTGACGGTCAGCTGGACTTCGGCGGCGTCACCCAGTCGAACTGATGTGTCACCGCTTCGGGTGAATCGGAGCGTTCGCACTGGCGCTGCGAGGGCGTAGTCGCACAAGATTGCTAGTGACAGAGGCGCATTCACAGCGAGCATCCCGGTCCAGCTCGGAGCCAGGATGCCCACGGGGAGAGAGCCGAGAGCGGCGAGGAGTGCGGTTCTTCCGGTGAGGGCCATGGGTCGGTGCCTCAGCGGGGGACGGGGACGTGGCTGAGGATCGCGGTGATGACGGAGTCGGCGGTGACTCCCTCCATCTCCGCTTCGGGCCGGAGCTGGATCCGGTGGCGCAGGGTGGGCAGGGCCAGGGCTTTCACATCGTCGGGGATGACGTAGTCGCGGCCGGTGAGCCAGGCCCAGGCGCGGGCGGTGGAGAGCAAGGCTGTGGCGCCTCGGGGAGACACACCGAGGGTGAGTGAGGGGGATTCACGCGTGGCACGGCAGATATCGACGACATAGCCGGCGATCTCGGCGGAGACCGAGGTCTTGGAGACGGCAGCGCGGGCCGCTTCCAGATCGGCGGGGCCTGCGACGGGGCGCACGCCCGCAGCCCGGAGGTCGCGGGGGTTGAAGCCCTCGGCATGCCGGGTCAGGACATTGATCTCGTCCTCGCGGGACGGTAGAGGGACCGTCAGTTTGAGGAGGAACCGGTCCAGTTGGGCTTCGGGAAGGGGGTAGGTGCCCTCGTACTCGACCGGGTTCTGGGTCGCGGCGACCAGGAAGGGGTCCGGCAGCGGGCGGGGGGTGCCGTCGACTGTGACCTGACGCTCTTCCATTGCTTCCAGGAGCGAGGACTGGGTCTTGGGCGGAGTGCGGTTGATCTCGTCGGCGAGAAGGAGATTGGTGAAGACGGGACCGGGCTGGAAGGAGAACTCGGCGGTGCGCGCGTCGTAGACGAGAGAGCCGGTGACATCGCTGGGCATGAGGTCGGGGGTGAACTGGACGCGCTTGGTGTCGAGTTCGAGGGAGGCCGCGAGGGTGCGGACCAGGAGCGTCTTGGCGACGCCCGGTACTCCTTCGAGGAGGACATGGCCGCGGCACAGCAGGGCCACGACGAGTCCGGTGACAGCGGGATCCTGGCCGACCACGGCCTTGGCGATCTCGGTGCGCAGGGCCTCCAGGGAGGTGCGGGCGCGGTCCGAGTTCTCAGCTGTCTCGGGGGTCGGGGCGCTCATGAAGTGCGTACCTCTCTTTCGAGGGCGTCGAGGTGGTCTGCCAGATGTACGAGAGCGATGTCGTTGGCCGGAACCGGGCCGAAGAGCAGGGCCTTGAGATCCCGGTCGCCGGTGGGGAGATGGGCCGAGACGGCCGGGAGCAGGGCCGCGGCGGAGTGGGCGTCGGCCGGGGGGACGCCGAGGAGCGGGGCAAGGCGGGTGCGGGTGGCGGAGCGCAGGGCCGATGCCGCGCGGTCGCGGGCGTTCACCTTGCGGTAGAGGCGGGCGCGGCCCTCGGTGGACTCGGAGGCGCGGATGGCTACGGGAAGCCGTTCGGTGACGAGGGGGCCCAGCCGGCGGGCGCGCCAGATGGCTGCCAGGACGGCGGCGAGGGTGAGTTGGAGTGTCCCCCAGAGCCAACCGGAGGGGATGAGATCGAGGAAAGTGCTGTCGCCGTCGGCGCTGTCCTGGGCGGCGGAGCTGTCGCTGAGCGAGGGGAGATACCAGACCAGATGGGTGCGGGAGCCGAGGAGTTGCAGGGCGAGGGAGGCGTTGCCGTGCTTGTCCAGACGCTGGTTGTACAGGATGTCGGGGGAGCCGAGCAGGACGGTGTCGCCATTGCCGGGGTCGTCGATCCTGAGGAGGGTGGGCAGGCCGTCACTCGGGTAGCAGCTGTCGGCGCCGGGCTTCTGGGTGGAGTACCGCTCACCGCCGAGGTCGGCGTTGCCGGCGCTGCGGGCGGCGGGGAGGGAGCACTGAGGGGTGCGTGCCGAGACGGGGGCCGGGATTTCGCTGTCGACGCCCGGAGCCAGCGCGTCGAGCGAGGTGGGGCCGGCGGAGAGGACGACGGTGCGCCCGCCGGAGTTGGCCGTCGCGGTGCGGAGGGTCTCCTGCTGGTGGTCCGTCAGAAGGTCGGGTGCGGTGACCAGAAGGGTGGTGCCGGGGCCGGCCGCGGTGGTGGCCTCGTCGAGCGTGGTGACCACGCGGGTGGAGACGCCGCGGTCCTTGAGAAGTTCGGCGACGGCCCGGCTGCCGGAAGGATCGGCGGAACGGGGGTCGAGCCGGCCGTGCTGGTCCCCGGAGCGCAGGGCGGCCATGGCGATCCCGGCTGCGACGAGGATGACGAGCGCCAGCAGCAGGCCGCGGGTGCGGGTCCACACCTGGCGGCTGGTGGGGGACATGGAGGTGGAGCTGAGGGTCGCCCCGGTCATTCGGCTGCTCCTTGGGCCGCGCCGCTCAGTCGGGGCTTGGCGCGCTCCAGTTCGAGGTCGAGGTCACGCAGGCGCAGATACGCCTGCCGGTCGGCTGTGCGGCCGCCGTATGTCACGTCGTCGAACTCCCTGGCGGAGGTGCGGAGTCCGTCGGCGTGGTCGGGGAGGGAGCGGCCTGCTTCGGCGGCGGCTTCGTCGGCGGTACGGCCCGGGCGCGGGTCGAGGAGGGTTCGTTCCTCCAGGGAGCGGACGATTGCTCGCATGCGTTCCTGGACGGCTTGGTTCCAGCGTCCTGCGGCGGCGTGGGCCTCGGCGGCGGTGCGGTGTTCGGATGCGCTGCGGGGGCTGTCGTCGAAGAGGGAGTCCGCGGTTCCGGGGGTGCGCCGGGGTGTGCCAAGTCGCCACCAGAGGGCGGCGATCAGGCCGACGACGAGCAGGGCGACGACGAGAAGACCGAGCGGGCCGCCGGGGGCGGCGCCTGACGCGGCGTCGAAGATGCCGCCGATCCAGTCCCAGAAGCGGTTGAGCGCGCGCTGGAGCAGGCTCGGGTCGTTCTCGTGGTACATCGGCTTGGACAGTTCCCGCTCCGCCGCCTCCCGGGCGGGGATGCGGGGTGTGTCCACCGGTACGTCGTCGTTCGCGCGGATCGGCAGCCGCGCCATTGTCACGCCCCCCGTGGTGGACACCGCATCAGCTCCTGGAGGGGGCGTTGCCAGGCGGCTCGGAGCCGTAGCCGGCGACGCCCGCGGCCCGTGCGAGTTCGATGTCGAGGGCCTCGCGGCGGATGCGCTGGTCGATGTAGAGGAGGACGGTCACGCCGGCGGAGATCGGGTAGGTGATGGAGGACGCGATCACCGAGCCGATTCCCGTGATGATCAGGAACGGCCAGCCGAAGTCAGGGGTGGTCCCGGCGAACAGGTCGCCGAACCCGCTGCCGTCCACTGCGAACGCGATCAGACCGAACGGCACAGCGATGATCATCGACACAAGCAGCGTCAGCAGCAGCGTCAGCGCCACGATGCCGAAGGTCCGCCACCAGGCGCCCTGGACCAGTTTGGCGGAGCGGCGCAGGGATGCGATGACGCCCTGGCGCTCCAGCATGAGCGCGGGAGAAGCAAGGGCGAACCGGATCATCAGCCAGAGGATCACGACGCAGGCCCCCAGGCCTGCGAGTACGGAAAGTGCGATTCCCCCACCGGTGCCCAGCAGCAGGCCGGGCAGAATCGCCACGGTCATGATGCCGGCGCTCATGAGTGGCAACAGCACGGTCAGACCAAGCAGTTGGGGGAGTCGGGGCCGTGCCTCGTGCCAGGCCTCGGAGAGCGTCACCGGGCGGCCCAGCACCGAGCGGCTGATCACCACGGTGAGAAGCGCCGTGGTGAAGAGCGTGGCGATCAGGGTGATGATCAGCACAGGGCCCATGGCGAGCAGGCTGGACTGCAGGGAGTCCACCGACTGCCTCAAAGCCTCCGACGGGTCCGCGTCCGGGGAGACCTCGGGCGGGTCGGGGAGCAGGTAGCGGTCGACGAGGATGTTGCCGATCTCGGTGATCACGGAGACGGTGATCGTGATGCCCAGCACCGTTCGCCAGTGAGCGCGCAGGGTCGACACCGCGCCGTCGAGGATCTCGCCGACTCCCAGCGGACGGAGCGGGATGACGCCGGGTTTGGCGGCCGGAGGCTGGCCCCAGCCGCCGCGCGGCTGACCGCCGCCCCAGCCGGGCGCCGGCGGTGGCGGTGGAGCCGGGACGCGGTTGGCACCCGGGGCGGTCGGCGCGGACCACTGTCCCGGGGGCGGCTGCTCCTTGGACCACTTCGAGGCGGGGCTGCTCTCGTCACCGGCCGCGGCGGGCCGGGGCACGCCGCCGTCCTGGCCGTCGGAGGGAGCAGATCCGGGCGAGGCCCAGCCCGGAGTGTCGTTCACGGTCGTCCACCTCATGGATTGGTCATGGGGCCGGCTCGGCGAGTCGGCACGTTCACGATGCCGGTCCCCGTAGCGGGATGGCAGGTTGGCTGCCATCGTGCCACGCGTGGCACGATGGTGGGCGGGCCCCTGTATCTCCTTCGCACCTTCTTTGTCGGTGCCTCACCGGGCAGACTGGGCGGATGGCTGATCAGTACGTACAAAACCCGGTCGGCGCGGAGCCGCCCGTGCTTCCTGCGCTGCGCTGGGACGAGCCACCGGAAGGGCCCGTACTGGTCCTTCTCGACCAGACCCGGCTGCCCGTCGAGGAGGTCGAGCTGGTCTGCACCGATGTGCCTGCCCTGGTACGGGCGATCCAGACGCTCGCCGTTCGTGGGGCGCCGCTGCTGGGCATCGCGGGCGCCTATGGTGTGGCCCTCGCCGCTGTGCGGGGATACGACGTGGAGGAGGCAGTGGGGCTGCTGGAGCAGGCGCGGCCCACCGCCGTGAACTTGGGATACGGCGTGCGGCAGGCGGCGGCCGCGTACCGGGCTGCGGCGGAGAAGGGGGCGGACGCGGAGCAGGCGGGGCAGGCGGCGCTGGCCGCGGCCAAGGCGCTGCACCGGGAGGATGCCGCGGCCAGCGCCCGGATGGCTGAGCACGGGCTGGTGCTGCTCGACGAGCTGCTGCCGGGTGGCGGTCACCGGATCCTGACCCACTGCAACACCGGGGCGCTGGTCTCGGGCGGTGAGGGCACCGCGTTCGCCGTGGCGCTCACGGCGCACCGCGCGGGGCGGCTGCGGCGGCTGTGGGTGGACGAGACGAGGCCACTGCTGCAGGGTTCCCGGCTGACCGCCTATGAGGCGGCGCGCGGCGGAATGCCGTACACATTGCTCACGGACAATGCCGCGGGGTCGCTCTTCGCGGCGGGGGAGGTGGATGCCGTACTGATCGGGGCCGACCGGATCGCCGCCGACGGATCGGTGGCGAACAAGGTCGGGAGCTACCCGCTCGCGGTGCTGGCGAAATACCACCACGTACCGTTCATCGTGGTCGCGCCGACGACGACGGTGGACCTGAGCACGCCGGACGGGGCGTCGATAGAGGTGGAGCAACGGCCTGGACAGGAGGTGACGGAGGTCACCGCGCCGCAGATAGCGGCGGCCGGAGGGGGAGTGAGCGGCGGGCTGCCGGTGGCGCCGCTGGGAACGCAGGCGTACAACCCGGCGTTCGACGTCACACCCCCGGAACTGGTGACGGCGATAGTCACCGAGCAGGGAGCATTGTCCCCGGTCACCGGGGGTGGAATAGCGGAGCTGTGTGCCAGGTCACGCCAGGTAACGATTAGCTAATGGGATGATGTCGATTATGAAGGGACGAGTCCTTGTCGTCGATGACGACACCGCACTGGCCGAGATGCTCGGGATTGTGCTGCGTGGTGAAGGTTTCGAGCCGTCGTTCGTAGCGGACGGCGACAAGGCACTTGCCGCTTTCCGTGAGGCCAAGCCGGATCTTGTACTGCTGGATCTCATGCTGCCCGGACGGGACGGTATCGAGGTGTGCAGGCTGATCAGGGCCGAGTCCGGCGTGCCGATCGTGATGCTCACGGCCAAGAGCGACACGGTGGATGTGGTGGTCGGCCTGGAGTCCGGGGCCGATGACTACATCGTCAAGCCGTTCAAGCCGAAGGAGCTGGTCGCCCGGATCCGGGCGCGGCTGAGGAGGTCCGAGGAGCCGGCGCCGGAGCAGCTGGCGATCGGGGATCTGGTCATCGATGTGGCCGGTCACTCCGTGAAGCGGGACGGGCAGTCGATCGCCCTCACCCCGCTCGAGTTCGACCTGCTGGTCGCGCTCGCCCGCAAGCCCTGGCAGGTGTTCACCCGCGAGGTGCTGCTCGAGCAGGTGTGGGGCTACCGCCACGCGGCGGACACGAGGCTGGTCAATGTGCATGTTCAGCGGCTGCGTTCCAAGGTCGAGAAGGACCCTGAGCGCCCGGAGATCGTGGTGACCGTCCGTGGTGTCGGTTACAAGGCCGGGCCGAGCTGACATGTCCCGAGGCAGTGTTGCTCCGAAGCCCGGGGAGCCGGGAGTCCGTACGGGGCGGGCTGCCGGACCGGGGCGTGAGCCTTCGCGATTCGGCCGTCTGCTCCATGGGGGACGGCCGCCCCAGGACAGTGCGCCCGGCGGCCCGATCCTCCGGCTCGTCATGCGCTGGGTGCGCCGTCCGCTGCTGCCGGCCGTCCGGCTGTGGCGGCGGAACATCCAGCTCAGGGTGGTCGCGGGCACACTGCTGATGTCGCTCGGCGTGGTGCTGCTGCTCGGCCTTGTAGTCATTGGGCAGGTGCGTAACGGTCTGCTCGACGCCAAGGGGAAGGCGGCCCAGAGTCAGGCGGCCGGTGGCTTCGCGGTGGCGCGCGAGAGGGCGAACGCGCCGGTCGGGCCCGGCGGGCAGGACGGCGCCACGACGGACGGCAGGACCGCCCGGAGCTCCTGGCGGTCCGATCTGGTGGAGCAGCTCGCCAGTGGTGGTCAGGGCGCGTTCAACGTGGTGGCGCTGAGTTCCGGCTCCGAGGATGCGGGTTCCAGCCGCGGGCCCCGGACCTCGGGGAGCGTGGACTTTGCGAGCATCCCCGAGGGACTTCGGGAAGCCGTCGACCAGGGGACCGGGACGTACGAGACGTACATCCGGATCAAGTACAACAACGATGAGCACGAGCCGGAGCCCGGGCTGGTCATCGGTACGCGGCTGAACGACATCGAGGGCAATCCCTACGAGCTGTACTACCTCTTCCCGCTGGCGCAGGAGGAGCAGTCGCTCAGCCTGGTCAGGGGGACCCTCGCCACGGCCGGACTGTTCGTGGTGGTCCTGCTGGGAGCCATCGCCTGGCTGGTGGTGCGGCAGATTGTCACGCCCGTACGGATGGCCGCGGGGATCGCCGAGCGGCTCTCCGCGGGCCGCCTCCAGGAGCGGATGAAGGTCACCGGCGAGGACGACATCGCCAGACTGGGCGAGGCATTCAACAAGATGGCGCAGAACCTCCAGCTCAAGATCCAGCAGCTGGAGGAGCTCTCCCGCATGCAGCGGCGGTTCGTCTCGGACGTTTCGCACGAGCTGCGTACGCCGCTGACGACCGTACGGATGGCCGCCGATGTCATCCATGAGGCGCGCATCGACTTCGATCCGGTGACGGCGCGTTCCGCCGAGTTGCTCGGGGATCAGCTCGACCGCTTCGAGTCGCTGCTCTCCGATCTGCTCGAGATCAGCCGCTTCGACGCGGGAGCGGCGGCGCTGGAGGCCGAGCCGATAGATCTGCGCGAGGTGGTACGGCGGGTGATCGGCGGCGCCGAGCCGCTGGCCGAGCGCAAGGGCAGCCGGATACGGGTGATCGGCGACGAGCAGCCGGTCGTGGCGGAGGCCGACCCCCGGCGTGTGGAGCGTGTCCTGCGGAACCTGGTCGTCAACGCCGTCGAGCACGGCGAGGGCCGGGACGTGGTGGTGCGGATGGCAGTGGCCGGCGGGGCTGTCGCGGTCGCCGTGCGCGACTACGGGGTGGGACTGAAGCCGGGGGAGGCGACCCGGGTGTTCAACCGCTTCTGGCGGGCGGATCCGGCGCGTGCCAGGACCACCGGCGGCACCGGGCTCGGTCTGTCCATCGCGGTCGAGGACGCCCGGCTGCACGGCGGCTGGCTGCAGGCGTGGGGTGAGCCAGGCGGGGGTTCGCAGTTCCGGCTGACCCTGCCGCGTACGGCGGACGAGCCGCTGCGCGGTTCGCCGATACCGCTGGAGCCGGAGGACTCGCGGCAGAACAGGGAGCGTGCCCTGTCCGCAGAGCCGAAGGTGAGCGGGCACCTGCTGGCGTCCGTGCCCGTTCAGCCGGTGACGGACCGGTTGCCCCTGCCCGGGCCGCCGCGTGCTCCGGTGCGGCCTCGTACGGGTCCGACGGGCGTGAATCCCGCGGCGCTGCCGGGCAGCGGTGCCCGGGTGGTTGCGCGTCAGGTGGAGGAGCGGCACGACGACTCCGCGGCACAGGTTTCTTCGGACCGGGAGGACACGACTCGTGGGCGCTGATTCCCGTCGCAACGGCCGCCGAGGCGCGTTGCGCGTGTCGGCGCTGCTCGGCTGCGGCAGTGTTCTGATGGCCGGGTGCGCCTCGATGCCCGACAGCGGTGACATTCATGCCGTGAAGGCGTCCCAGGGCGCGGACTCGCAAGTGCGGGTGTACGCGGTGCCGCCGCGGAAGGGGGCCACTCCCCACGAGATCGTCACGGGCTTCCTGGAGGCGATGACCAGCGACGATGCCAATTTCGCAACCGCGCGGACGTATCTGATGCCGGAGACGTCCCAGAAGTGGCGGCCGGAGGCGGGCACCACGGTGCTGTCGGCCGCACCGGACGCGGGACAGGCAAGCCCGGGCGACGCGGAGAATCCGGGTATCGACTATCCGCTGTTGGGCAAGCAGATCGCCACGGTGGACACTCAGCACGCCTATCAGCCGGTCACGCCCACCGACTACCGCCGGACCATTCATCTGTCGCAGCAGAACGGTCCGGACGGCAAGCAGTGGCGTATCGACAACCTGCCGCCGGGGCTGGTGCTCGGCGCATCCGACTTCCAGCGCAACTACCGCTCGGTGAACAAGTACTACTTCGCCTCCGGGCGGACCATCCTGGTGGCCGACCCGGTCTACATCCGGCAGCGGCTGGATCCGGTGACCCGGATGGATCCCGTCACGCAGTCGGTCAAGACGCTGCTGGACGGGCCGACGAACTGGTTGAAGCCAGTGGTCGAGTCGCCCTTCCCGACCGGTACGACGCTGAAGGAGGGCACCAAGGCGCTCGCGTTCGACGACCGTAACGCGCTGAAGGTGCCGCTCAATGAGAAGGCGTCCAATGTGGACCGCCAGCAGTGCATGAAGATGGCGGCGCAGATCCTGTTCACTCTGAAGGATCTGAGGTCCACCAGGGTGGAGCAGGTGGAGCTGCAGCGTGCGAACGGCTCGCAGCTGTGTGTGCTCAACAGCGGTCAGGCGGAGGGTCACGCGCCGGACCACGTCTCGGGCAGGCCGGTCAACCAGTACTTCGTCGACGACAAGTTCCGGCTGGCGCTGCTGGCGGGCGGAGCGAAGGACATGACCGAGCCGGAGAACGTGCCGGGGCCGTTCGGCAATGGGCAGCTGCCCATGAGCATGGTCGGGGTGGCCCGCGACGAGCACACCGCCGCGGCGGTCTCGAAGGACAACAGCCGCCTGTACGTGTCGTCCATAGCCGCGGAGAGCGAGCTGGGCGACGCGGTGGTGAAGAGCGTCGGCAAGAGCACCCGCAACCGCCTTTCGGCCCCCAGCTGGGACGGGCGTGGCGATCTGTGGGTCGCGGACCGCGACCCTGACCATCCGGCCCTGTGGCGTCTGGCGGACGGCGCGGGCCCGCCCCAGAACGTCAAGATCATCCCCGGGCTGGACGGCGCGCGCATCGAGGCGCTGAAGGTGTCCGCGGACGGTGTGCGGATCGCGCTGCTGCTGACGAAGGACGGGAAGACCACGCTGAAGATCGGACGCGTGGAGCGCCCGGGCCCCAAGGGCAGCCCAGTGGTGTCCGTCGCGGAACTGCGGCCTGCCGCACCGCAGATGGAGACAGTGACGGCCGTTTCCTGGGCCGGTCCCAGCAGGCTCGTGGTGGTCGGCAAGGAGTCCGGCGGGGTGCAGCAGGTGCGCTATATGCAGACGGACGGCTCGAGTTCGGACGTGAGCGTGCTGCCGGGGCTGAACCGGGTCAAGGCGGTCGCGGCGTGGGACGACGAGACTCGCCCGCTGGTGGCGCACTCCGAGGACGACGGCATCGTGCGGCTCCCGGTCGGCGCCAACTGGCAGACGCTGGTGAAGAAGGGCTCGTCGCCGGTCTACCCGGGGTAGTCACGCCCGGCTCAGACCCATTTACGGAGAGTTATCCACAGGGGTGGCACAGCTCTCCAGCTGTTGGCAGAGTGGGTTGCCATGCGGGCCTGGTGGAGGGAAATCTCCGGTCTGGTGCTGCCGGTCGACTGCGGCGGCTGCGGCACTCCGCGTACCCCGCTGTGCGAGGAGTGCGCGGAGGCGCTGTACGGCACGGCAGCGCGCCGGGCGAGGCCTGTGCCGGAGCCCGCGGGCCTGCCGGTGGTGCACGCCGCCGCACCGTATGCCGATGCGGTACGCGCGGTGTTGCTTGCCCATAAGGAGCGGGGAGCGCTGGGGCTGGCCCGGCCCCTGGGCGTCGCGCTGGCCGGGGCGGTGCGAGCCGGCTTCCCGCGGTCCGCCCGGGAAGCGGGGCCGCTGCTGCTCGTACCGGTGCCGTCGGCGCGGCGAGCGGTCAGAGAGCGGGGGCACGACGCGGCGCGGCGGATCGCTCTGGCCGCCGCGGGCGAGCTGCGGCGTACGGGGACGGAGGCGAGGGCGCTTCCGGTGCTGCGGCAGGGGCGGGCAGTGGCCGACCAGTCGGGCCTCACGGCCCGTGGACGGGTGGCGAATCTGGCGGGGGCCCTGGAGGTCGCGGCCGGCGGCGGACGGCTTCTGGAGGGCGGTCGGGCGGTGCTGGTGGACGATCTCATGACGACGGGGGCGTCGCTGGTCGAGGCGGCGCGGGCGCTGCGCGCGGCCGCGGGGCTGCGATTTCCCGGCCCCATGCAGCTGAGCGCAGCCGTTGTCGCGGTCCCGCCACTCTCTTTCCGAATGAACCGGAACTGACAGAGTAGTCGGAACGTTGCAGGTAGTGAGAGGAGAAATACCCCTGAACGGAGGTACGCGCTGGTAGCGGGTGCCGACAGCGCTCCGATCGAGCTATGTTCGGTTGTGAGGAATGGCGATCGCCGTACCTCACCGAATGTACTGCCGTGCTTCCGGGCTTTCGGTCAGAGATTCGAGGAAATACCAGCCTCGAAAGTTGGTGGGGTGGGGATCTTGTCGACTGGGGAGGAGGAGGTGAAAGTCGCCAAGTCCGAGGCTCCGGTGATCACCGGAGTCTGGTGCAACAGGGAGACGCTCCGCAGCCTGCGAGCGGGCGGGGCTATCCGGGAACGGAGTTCTGCGTGGACATCGTCGTCAAGGGCCGCAAGACCGAGGTGCCCGAGCGGTTCCGCAAGCACGTGGCCGAGAAGCTGAAGCTGGACAAGATCCAGAAGCTCGACGGCAAGGTGATCAGCCTGGACGTCGAGGTGTCCAAGGAGCACAACCCGCGGCAGGCCGACCGTTCCGACCGAGTGGAGATCACTCTCCACTCCCGAGGCCCGGTGATCCGGGCGGAGGCGGCGGCCGGCGACCCGTACGCAGCACTCGACCTCGCTACCGGCAAGCTGGAGGCGCGGCTGCGCAAGCAGCATGAGAAGCGCCACAACCGCCGTGGCAACGGCCGCATTTCGGCGTCCGAAGTGGCTGATGTCGTTCCCGGCGTCGCCGAGTTGAACGCCAATGGCCGGCCGCACGCCGAAGAGGCGTCGGAATCCATTCCCACCACCAGGATCGGTTCGCTCGAAATCCAGGGCGAGGGACCGCTGGTGGTCCGCGAGAAGGTCCACACCGCAGCACCGATGACGCTCGACCAGGCGCTCTACGAGATGGAGCTGGTCGGGCACGACTTCTACCTCTTCGTCGACTCCGAGACGAAGCAGCCCAGTGTCGTCTACCGACGGCACGCCTATGACTATGGCGTCATCCACCTGGAGACCGACCCGCTGGCGGGATCCGAGGCTGGCGGCGCCGGAGGTGCGCTCGGCGGCTGACGACGGCCGCCACAGCAGGTAGGTGGTGCCCCTGGAGCGCCCCGTGCGCCCCCAGGGGCACCATCGTGCGACCACTGGATCACCGCTCTTCGGTCCGGGCATGAAAGCATGGCCTCGCAAGCCAACCGGTGCGCTGTGCACTGACGTTGGCTGACCACACGTGATCTTCAGGCCACGGCCTCAGGGGGAGGAACGATGACGGACAGCTTCGGGCCGGTTCGCGACGACGACGCGGACCACGCCGGTGCCCCAGTCGTCGCTGCCGACGCGGACCACGGCAGCTCCCGCAAGGAGCCGATCCGGGTCCTGGTGGTGGACGACCACGCCCTGTTCCGGCGCGGGCTGGAGATCGTCCTTGCTCAGGAGGAGGACATCCAGGTCGTCGGCGAGGCGGGCGACGGCGCGGAGGCCGTCGACAAGGCGGCCGATCTGCTGCCCGACATCGTGCTGATGGATGTGCGGATGCCCAAGCGTGGTGGCATCGAGGCCTGTACGTCCATCAAGGAGGTGGCCCCCAGCGCGAAGATCATCATGTTGACGATCAGCGACGAGGAGGCCGACCTCTACGACGCGATCAAGGCGGGCGCCACGGGTTATCTCCTCAAGGAGATCTCCACCGACGAGGTGGCCACGGCGATCCGCGCGGTGGCGGACGGGCAGTCGCAGATCAGCCCGTCCATGGCGTCCAAGCTGCTCACCGAGTTCAAGTCGATGATCCAGCGCACCGACGAGCGCAGACTTGTGCCCGCGCCCCGGCTCACCGAACGGGAGCTGGAGGTGCTCAAGCTCGTCGCCACGGGGATGAACAACCGCGACATCGCCAAGGAGTTGTTCATTTCCGAGAACACCGTGAAGAACCACGTCCGCAACATCCTGGAGAAGCTGCAGCTGCACTCCAGGATGGAGGCCGTGGTCTACGCGATGCGGGAAAAGATCCTCGAGATCCGGTAGCGGTCACCCGCGGGCAAGGGTCAGGAAACGGCCCGGACGAGGTCCGCGGTGAGTTCGGGGCGGTCGACCCGTTCGATGCGTACGGAATCGCAGCCGACCCACTCCGCCGCCTCGCGCAGCGCCTGCGCCATGGGTGCCACAGACTTCGAGCCGTGCAGGGACACCTGGCGTGCCACCAGCGTCGAGCCCTCGCGGGCCGGGTCGACGCGGCCCAGCAGCTTTCCGCCCGACAGTAGCGGCATCGCGAAGTAGCCGTACACCCGCTTGGGCTTGGGGACGTATGCCTCGAGGCGGTGCGTGAAGCCGAAGATCCGCTCGGTGCGCGCCCGTTCCCAGATGAGCGAGTCGAACGGCGAGAGCAGGGTCGTACGATGCCGGCCGCGCGGCTCGGAGGCCAGCGCCTGCGGGTCCGCCCAGGCGGGCTTGGACCAGCCCTCGACCGTCACCGGCACCAGCCCGGAGTCCGCGACCACCGCGTCGAACTGCTCGCCCTTGAGGCGGTGGTAGTCCGCGATGTCCGCGCGGGTGCCGACGCCGAGCGCCTCGCCCGCGAGCCGGACGAGCCGGCGCACGCACTCCGTGTCGTCCAGCTCGTCGTGCAGCAGGTCGTCGGGGATGGCCCGCTCGGCGAGGTCGTACACCCGCTTCCAGCTGCGCCGCTCGGTGCACACCACCTCGCCGTACATCAGCGCGCGCTCGACGGCGACCTTCGAGGCCGACCAGTCCCACCACTCCCCGCCGTTCTTCGCGCCGCCCAACTCCGTCGAGGTGAGCGGGCCTTCGGCGCGCAGCTGCTTGACGACCGTGTCGTACGTACCGTCCGGGAGGTCGTGGTTCCAGTGCGGGCGGGCGCGGTAGGCGCGGCGGCGGAAGGCGAAGTGCGGCCATTCCTCGACGGGCAGGATGCAGGCCGCGTGCGACCAGTACTCGAAGCTGTGACCCTCGGTCCAGTACGCGTCCTCGACCGTCCTGCGGCCGACCGCGCCGAGCCGGGCGTACGGAATCAGCTCGTGCGAGCGCGCCAGCACCGAGATCGTGTCCAGCTGTACGGCGCCGAGGTGCCGCAGCACGCCCCGCACCCCGGCCCGCCTGTCGGGCGCGCCCAGGAACCCTTGGGCGCGCAGCGCTATGCGGCGGGCTTCGTCGGCGGACAGTTCGGCGGCGGGCCGCGGCACAGGGGTCATGGTCGGCACCCTAGACGGCGGCACTGACAATCGGCCCGGGCGGACAACCGGCCCGGCCGCGAGGCCCTGCCAGGCCCGGCTCCCTGCCAGGCAGGCCCGGCATCGTCAGGCCCGGCATCGGCAGGCCAGGCCAGGCCTCGCCCTGTCATCCCCGTCCTGTCATCCCCGTCCCGTCATCTCCGCCTCCCGTCAGCTCCGGGTCGGGAGATACGGATGGGTGCTCGTCAGTCCCAGGTCGGACGGGAGTAGAGCGCCCACCCAGGTGTCCCTGAGGGTGTCCTTGTTGAGCAGGGCCGCGCGCAGCGCCCCCTCGACGACGAAGCCGGCTTTCTCGGCGACGGCCCGCGAGCCCGCGTTGCCCACCTCCGCCCGCCACTCGAGGCGCGTCGCGCCCAGCCCGGCGAAGGCCCAGTGCGCCACGGCCCCCACGGTCTCCGCCATGATGCCGCGCCCGCGGTGCTCCTTGGCCGTCCAGAAGCCGATCTCCCAGGTGCCCGACAAAGTGCGCAGGGTCACCGCGACCGACGCCATCAGCGGGCCGCCCGCGCGCGGCAGTACCGCGAAGGTGCACATCGTTCCGGAGTGCCAGCCGTCCGGCACCATCTGCCCGGTGAAGTCGGCCGCGTGCTGCCGCTCGTAAGGCGAGGGAACCGTCGTCCACCGCTGGATGTCGGGATCCTGGCAGGCCTGGTACACCGCCTCCGTATCGTCGGTCGTGAACGTGCGCAGCAGCAGGCGCTCGGTGGTGAGGGTGATCGGCTCCATAGCCGGATTCTTGTCAGGTCCGCGGAGGGAAGCGAGCACTTTTCGTACCTCACCGGCACCTTCCACGCGTCCCGCGCGTTCTATTTGCGGATGACAGCAGGCCTGGCTGACGGCGGACCTCCCGACCTGGTGGGGTCCTCGCTTACGATGGCCGTTGCGGTGGGGCCCACCTGCCGTGCCCGCGCCAGTGTCCATAACACGACCCAGTGCCAGGCCCGATTGGCAAGGAGACCAACCTCAGTGTCCGTCTTCAACAAGCTCATGCGTGCAGGCGAAGGCAAGATCCTGCGCAAACTGCACCGCATCGCGGACCAGGTCAACTCCATCGAAGAGGACTTCGTCAACCTCTCCGACGCCGAGTTGCGGGCGCTCACAGACGAATACAAGGAGCGCTACGCCGACGGCGAAAGTCTGGACGACCTGCTCCCCGAGGCGTTCGCGACCGTCCGCGAGGCCGCCAAGCGCGTCCTCGGTCAGCGTCACTACGACGTACAGATGATGGGCGGCGCCGCGCTGCACCTCGGTTACGTCGCCGAGATGAAGACCGGTGAGGGCAAGACCCTCGTCGGCACGCTGCCCGCGTACCTCAACGCCCTCTCGGGCAAGGGCGTCCACCTGATCACGGTCAATGACTATCTGGCCGAGCGCGACTCCGAGATGATGGGCCGCGTCCACAAGTTCCTGGGCCTGAGCGTCGGCTGCATCCTCGCCAACATGACTCCGGCGCAACGTCGCGAACAGTACAACTGCGACATTACGTACGGCACGAACAACGAGTTCGGCTTCGACTACCTGCGCGACAACATGGCTTGGTCCAAGGACGAGCTCGTCCAGCGCGGCCACAACTACGCCGTCGTCGACGAGGTGGACTCGATCCTCGTCGACGAGGCCCGTACGCCGCTGATCATCTCCGGCCCCGCCGACCAGGCCACCAAGTGGTACGGCGACTTCGCCAAGCTGGTCACGCGCCTGACCAAGGGCGAGGCGGGCAACCCGCTCAAGGGCATCGAGGAGACCGGCGACTACGAGGTCGACGAGAAGAAGCGGACCGTCGCCATCCATGAGTCGGGTGTCGCGAAGGTCGAGGACTGGCTGGGCATCGACAACCTCTACGAGTCGGTGAACACCCCCCTTGTCGGGTACCTGAACAACGCGATCAAGGCCAAGGAACTCTTCAAGAACGACAAGGACTACGTCGTCATCGACGGCGAAGTCATGATCGTCGACGAGCACACCGGCCGTATCCTCGCCGGCCGCCGCTACAACGAGGGCATGCACCAGGCGATCGAGGCGAAGGAAGGGGTGGACATCAAGGACGAGAACCAGACCCTCGCCACGATCACCCTGCAGAACTTCTTCCGCCTCTACGGCAAGCTCTCCGGCATGACCGGTACGGCGATGACCGAGGCCGCCGAGTTCCACCAGATCTACAAGCTGGGCGTCGTGCCGATCCCGACGAACAAGCCGATGGTCCGCAAGGACCAGTCCGACCTGATCTACCGGACCGAGGTCGCCAAGTTCGCGGCCGTCGTCGACGACATCGCCGAGAAGCACGAGAAGGGCCAGCCGATCCTGGTCGGCACCACCTCGGTCGAGAAGTCCGAGTACCTCTCGCAGCAGCTCAACAAGCGAGGCGTCCAGCACGAGGTCCTCAACGCCAAGCAGCACGACCGGGAGGCGACGATCGTCGCCCAGGCCGGCCGCAAGGGCGCGGTCACGGTCGCGACGAACATGGCCGGACGTGGTACGGACATCAAGCTCGGCGGCAACCCCGACGACCTCGCCGAGGCGGAGCTGCGCCAGCGCGGCCTGGACCCGGTCGAGCATGTCGAGGAGTGGGCCGCGGCCCTGCCCGCCGCGCTGGAGCGCGCCGAGGAGGCCGTCAGGGCCGAGCACGACGAGGTGACCGACCTCGGCGGGCTCTATGTCCTGGGCACCGAGCGGCACGAGTCGCGGCGTATCGACAACCAGCTGCGCGGTCGCTCCGGCCGTCAGGGCGACCCGGGCGAGTCCCGCTTCTATCTCTCCCTGGGTGACGACCTGATGCGGCTGTTCAAGGCGCAGATGGTCGAGCGCGTGATGTCGATGGCCAACGTCCCCGACGACGTGCCGATCGAGAACAAGATGGTCACGCGCGCGATCGCGTCGGCCCAGTCCCAGGTCGAGCAGCAGAACTTCGAGACGCGTAAGAACGTCCTGAAGTACGACGAGGTCCTCAACCGGCAGCGCGAGGTCATCTACGCCGAGCGCCGCCGCGTCCTGGAGGGCGAGGACCTGCACGAGCAGGTGCGCCACTTCATGGACGACACCATCGACGCGTACATCCAGGCGGAGACCGTCGAGGGCTTCGCGGAGGAGTGGGACCTGGACCGGCTGTGGGGCGCGTTCAAGCAGCTCTACCCGGTGAAGGCCACCATCGAGGAGCTGGAGGAGGCGGCCGGCGACCGGGCCGGGATCACCGCCGAATTCATCGCCGAGTCCATCAAGGACGACGTCCACGAGCAGTACGACGAGCGCGAGAAGCAGCTCGGCTCGGACATCATGCGTGAACTCGAGCGGCGCGTGGTGCTGTCCGTACTGGACCGCAAGTGGCGCGAGCACCTCTACGAGATGGACTACCTCCAGGAGGGCATCGGCCTGCGCGCCATGGCGCAGAAGGACCCGCTGGTGGAGTACCAGCGCGAGGGCTTCGACATGTTCACCGCCATGATGGAGGGCATCAAGGAGGAGTCCGTCGGCTACCTGTTCAACCTGGAGGTCCAGGTCGAGCAGCAGGTCGAGGAGGTCCCGGTGCAGGACGCGGCGGAGCGGACCTCGCTCGCCAAGGAGGATGCGGTTCCGGCGGGCGCGTCCCGTCCGGAGATCCGCGCGAAGGGGCTCGACGCCCCGCAGCGGCCCGACCGGCTGCACTTCTCCGCTCCCACGGTGGACGGGGAGGGCGGCGTCGTCGAGGGCGACTTCGACAGCGACGGGCAGCCTGCGCGATCGGATTCGGACGGGCTGACGCGGGCGGAGCGGCGTAAGGCGCAGAAGGGCGGCGGGCGCCGCCGCAAGAAGTAGCGCCTGTACGAGAGTCGTAAGGCCGGGGCCGGACATCCATTGCGGTGTCCGGCCCCGGCCGTTTCGCTTTCCGTTCTCTTGGTGCTCAGGGGCCGGCGGTGGCGCGGCCCAGGCCGAGGCGGCGCGCGGTCCGGGTCATCGCCTGCGACATCCTCGACGGCATCGAGTCGGGTGCGGGGACGGTGACGGGGCGCACCCGGCCGTTGTGGATGGCGGTGATCCGCCAGCCGTCGTCGGTGTTCACGACGACGATCGTCTGGCGCGACAAGCGGCGCTTGGGGAGCTTGGAGCGCCACGGCATGAGCACGGACGCGGTGCCGTACACGATCGCGACGTCGGGCGTGACGTAGCGGATCGCCTCGATTTCGCCGACGAGGGCGGAGCCGGTGAGCACCCCGCGGAACAGCTTGTCGTGGTTGGCCTGGTGCTCGGCGAGCCCCACGGCTCGTGTGCCGTCGTACGAGACGTAGTCCGAGTCCTCGGTGAAGCAGGCGCCGAAGGCGACCGCGTCGCCGTCGGTCCAGGCCTGCATGAAGCGCTGGAAGAGGTCCTCGATGTGACTGTCGACGCGACCGTCGCTCTTGTGCTGCTGGGTACCCATGGCTTTGCCCTCCTGATGTTATCCTTACGACCAACGAAACTTACGATACCAGAAAGATTCGAATGTCGAAAGAAGTGTTTATAGAGAGCGTCGCCCAGCAGCTCCGGTCGCTGCAGCAGAGCTTCGACGCGTTCGACGAGGCCGCCGCCGCGCGGCTCGGGGTGAACCGCACCGACCTTCGCTGTCTCGACCTGGTGCTGGGCAAGGGGCCGCTGTCGGCCGGTGAGCTGAGCACCGCGCTGAAGCTCAGTCCGGCGGCGACGACGACGGTCATCGACCGCCTGGAGCGGGCCGGCCTGGTCGCCCGTACGCGCGACGCGGCCAACCGGCGGCGGGTCCTGGTCACGGCCACGGAGGCCGCGGGCGCGGCCGAGGCGGAGGTCTATCTGCCTGTGGGTGCCGCGGCGGCGGAGGCGTTGAGCCGCTACGACGAGGAGCAGCTCGCCACGATCCTGGACTTCCTGCAGGTGGCGCGGCAGGTGCAGGAAATCCAGGCGGCGCGACTGGCTGCGGAGTGAGCGCCGCGCTTGCCGAAGGGCGGCGGTGTGCGCCGAGGCCGTCGGCCGGGCGGGGCTGCCTGGCCCGCTGCCTGCCGTTAGCCGGCCGCGTGTGTGCTCACGCGTTCACCGCCCAGCTCAACCGCGGCGCAGCGCCAGCGCTGGTCCGCGCCCTGTTCGAGGCGGAAGGCCATCGCGCTGACCCGGTCTCCCGAGCCGATTCTGGCGAAGGCCTCGATCACGCCCGGGCCCGGGTGGTACTCGCCGCAGTGGCGGACGACCGGCGTCACCCGCTCCGCCGGCCGCAGCGGGGCTCCCGGGGCGAGCCGCACCAGCTGTTCGTATGCCTCCCCGATCGTGTGTCCGAGCATCCAGTGCACCGGGCGCTGGCCGCTGAGCACCGCGAGCAGGCGGTCGGCAAACCAGTAGTGCGGCTTGTGCTGCCGCCGTGCGCGTGCCATCGCCGCTGCCGCCGCCACGGCGGGACGGCGCTGGTCGCGCCGCCCTGCGGGCCGGGTCCTGTCCATGCAGATCGCCCCCGTTGAGCCGGGCCCGGTCGATACCGGGCGGTAACTTCACTGGTGATCTTTTATGGGGCGGGCTGCGCCGTCCGCAATGCGCGCTGTCCGACGAGGAGGCGGCGCCGTAGATTCACCTATCAGGGTGAGGAGTGGCGTCCTGGGGGCCGTCGCCGGGCGGGGCGGGGGCTTTGTCCGCTGACGGTGCGCGAGGCCGGGAGCGGCACTCCGAAGGGGGACCTCGCACGTATCCTGAGGGCGTCTCCGACTACGAAAGCGGCCAGCCATGCGCGTCTACGTTCCCCTGACCCTCTCCGGTCTCGCAGAGGCGCACAAGACGGGCGAACTGGGGCCCGGCCCGCTGACCGCCTATGCCGTCACTCCGGGGCTGCGCGAGTGGTACGTCTCCGACGACATCGAGGAGCTCGAGTACGCCGCGCTCAACCGCGCCGCGGCCGCGTCCCTGCGGCTGCTCGCCGGTGACCCTGACGCGGCCCGGCGCCGGGTGGTCGTCGCCATCGACGTACGGGACCAGGACGCGGTCGCCGACCCCGACCGGGTGCTCGTCGCGAGCGCGCTGGGCGAGGTGCGGGTCGGGTCCGCGGTGCCGCTGGCCAAGGCGGCGGCGGTCCATGTCGATGGCGACGACGCGGTCGGCGACGTGTCCGCGGCGGCGGACGCTCTGGGGGCGGCGGACCAGGGCGACGACGACGCGCAGTTCACGGTGGACGGGGCGGAGGACCACGAGCTGCTCTGGTACGGGGTGCAGGAGATCCCGAACCTCATCAGCTGAGGCAGGCGCCCGATCCGCCTGAAGCGCCCGGTTTCCGGTCCGGGCCGTGCGTTGTCAGACCCGGCCGGTACCGTTTTTCGTATGGGGAAGCACAGCACGCATCTGGTCTGGGACTGGAACGGCACACTGCTCGACGACATCAAGGCGGTCATCGGGGCGACGAACGCCGCCTTCGCGGAGATAGGCCTGGAGCCGATCACGCTCGAGCGCTACCGCGAGCTGTACTGCGTGCCGATTCCCCGGTTCTACGAGCGGCTGATGGGCCGGCTGCCGTCGGACGCGGAGTGGGAGGTCATGGACGAGGCCTTCCACCGGCACTACAGCGAGCACCGGATCGGCTGCGGGCTGACCGAGGGCGTCGAGGAGCTGCTGCGGGAGTGGCAGCTGGCCGGGCGCAGCCAGTCGCTGCTCAGCATGTACGGGCACGAGCAGCTGGTCCCGGTCGTGCGGGGGTACGGCATCGAGAGCCACTTCATACGCGTGGACGGGCGGACCGGGCCGTCGGGCGGCGGCAAGGCGCTCCACATGGAGCGCCACCTCCGGGCGCTGGACGGGGCCGTCCAGCCGGGCCGCACGGTGGTGGTCGGCGACGCGGTCGACGACGCGGTGGCGGCGGCGCACGTGGGTGCGCTGGCGGTGCTGTACACGGGCGGCTCGCACAGCAGGTCCAGCCTGGAGGCGGTGGGCGTGCCGGTGGTGGACACGCTCGCCGAGGCGGTGGAGGAGGCCTTGCGCCTGGTGGCGTGAGCCCGCACGCACGACTCCGTGGGGACTCCGTGGGCGGGGCAGCCCCGACCGCCCCCGCCGCCTTCAGACGCGCGCGCCGCGGTCCGCCCCGCCGCGGGGTGAACCCGCACGCACCAGGCCTGGCGCCGGCCAACCTCTACCGGCCCGCCGCCTTCAGACGCGGGCAGCGGTCCGATCGCTCCGCTACGCCACCGGTGCCTTCGCTCGTAGCACCTTCAGGAACTCCCGCATCCAGGCCGAGTGGTCCGGCCAGGCACGGGAGGAGACCAGGGTGCCGTCGACCACCGCCTCCACGTCCTGGAAGCTGGCTCCCGCTGCCTGCATGTCCAGTTCCAGAGCTGGGTATGCGGTGACCCGGCGGCCCTCCAGGCTGCCGATCGCCGCCGTCAGCAGCGGGCCGTGGCAGATCTGGGCCACCGGTTTGTCCGCGTCGAAGAAGGACTTCAGGATCTTGCGGAGCTCAGGGTCGTTGCGCAGGTACTCCGGGGCGCGGCCGCCCGGGATCACCAGCGCTGTGTACTGTCCGGGGTCGACCTCCGAGAAGGCGAGGTCCGCGGGCCAGGTGTAGCCCGGCTTCTCGGTGTACGTGTCGAAGCCCGGCTCGAAGTCGTGCACGACGAACTGCAGCTTCTTGCGGGCGGGGGCCGCGATGTCGACCTCGTACCCCTCCTCCCGCAGTCGCTGGTACGGGTAGAGGACTTCGAGGGACTCGGCTGCGTCGCCGGTGACGATCAGGATCTTCGCTGTCATGGCTGCTCCCGGTGTCGGGCTGTCGACGGTTCCCTGCCGTGGGTGCAGGGCGGTGGCGCCGCTCGCGGGGGCGCCGTGTCGTCACCGCCAACCTGCACCGCGGCGGGCTGTTTGCCAAGAGTGGGCCTTTGTCGCTGTCCAGAGTGTCAAACTTCCGGCCCCGCTTTTGTACACATACGGCTCATGACGGGTCGGGGGGGCGGGGCGATAGCCTTGACCCGTGATCAGCGCTATATGCCGTGGGGGCAGCGAAGCCCCCGGCCTGCGCCCGGAGCGCCACAGCGCCCGGGCGATCGTTGATCTTCTCGTTCCGGCCCGGCTGCCAAAATTGGCCAATAACGGCTCGGACATCTCTCATCGCGGCATAGCGTCGACTCCGACCGGATACCCCGCGTCGTGGCGTTGCGTCGCTTTTTCTTTCACCTACGTCACGCAACGGCGCGCGACAGGAGCCAGAGGACATGCAGACCAAGCTGGACGAAGCCAAGGCCGAGCTGCTCACACGGGCCGCCCGGGTAGCTGAGAACAGCCCGGTCGGGGGGCACCTTCCGACTGGGGCCGAGCAAGGGGAGCGTCCCGACCAGGACACCCTGCTCTCGTACCTCCAGCGCTACTACCTGCACACCGCTCCCGAGGACCTCGCCGACCGCGACCCGGTCGACATCTTTGGCGCGGCACTTTCCCACTACCGGCTCGCCGAAAACCGCCCGCAGGGGACGGCCAATGTGCGGGTTCACACCCCGACCATCGAGGAGAACGGCTGGACGTGCAGCCACTCCGTGGTCGAGGTTGTCACCGACGACATGCCCTTCCTCGTCGACTCGGTCACCAATGAGCTCTCCCGGCAGGGCCGAGGCATCCATGTAGTGATCCACCCGCAGGTCATCGTCCGCCGGGATGTCACGGGCAAGCTCATCGAGGTGCTGCCCAGCGAGACCAATGGCAAGGCCAAGGCCGAGGGCAGGGCGCTGCCGCACGACGCGCTCGTCGAGTCCTGGATCCACGTCGAGTTCGACCGTGAGACCGACCGGGCCGATCTGAAGCAGATCACCTCCGACCTGCTGCGCGTCCTGTCGGACGTGCGCGAGGCCGTCGAGGACTGGGAGAAGATGCGCGACGCCGCGCTGCGCATCGCCGAAGAGCTGCCGAGCGAGCCGACCGCCGACGATCTGCGCGACCAGGAGCTCGACGAGGCGCGCGAGCTGCTGCGCTGGCTCGCCGACGACCACTTCACCTTTCTCGGCTACCGGGAGTACGAGCTCACCGAGAACGACTCGCTGGCCGCCGTGCCCGGCACCGGCCTCGGCATTCTGCGCTCCGACCCCCACCACAGCGCCGACGAGACCCACCCGGTCAGCCCGTCCTTCAGCCGGCTGCCCGCCGACGCCCGCAAGAAGGCCCGCGAGCACAAGCTGCTCGTACTGACCAAGGCCAACAGCCGCTCGACCGTGCACCGGCCCAGCTACCTCGACTATGTGGGCGTCAAGAAGTTCAACGCCAAGGGCGAGGTCGTCGGCGAGCGCCGCTTCCTCGGCCTGTTCTCCTCCGCCGCGTACACCGAGTCCGTCCGCCGCGTCCCGGTCATCCGCCGCAAGGTCGCCGAGGTCCTGGAGGGCGCCGGCTTCTCGCCCCACAGCCACGACGGCCGCGACCTGCTGCAGATCCTGGAGACCTACCCGCGCGACGAGCTCTTCCAGACGCCCGTCGACCAGCTGCGCTCCATCGTCACCAGCGTGCTCTACCTCCAAGAGCGCCGACGGCTGCGGCTCTACCTGCGCCAGGACGAGTACGGGCGCTACTACTCCGCTCTGGTCTACCTGCCGCGCGACCGGTACACCACCGGCGTACGGCTGCGCCTGATCGAGATCCTCAAGGAAGAACTCAACGGCACCAGCGTCGACTTCACCGCCTGGAACACCGAGTCGATCCTTTCCCGGCTGCACTTCGTGGTCCGCGTCCCGGTCGGCACCGAGCTGCCCGACCTCACCGACGCCGACAAGGAGCGCATCGAGGCCCGGCTGGTGGAGGCCGCCCGTTCCTGGGCCGACGGATTCGCCGAGGCGCTGAACGCCGAGGTCGGCGAGGAGCGCGCGGCCGAACTGCTGCGCCGTTACGCCAACGCCTTCCCCGAGGGCTACAAGGCTGACCACTCGCCGCGCGCCGCCGTCGCCGACCTGGTCCACCTCGAGCAACTGACCCAGTCCGGCCAGGAATTCTCGCTCTCCCTGTACGAGCCGGTCGGCGCGGGCCCCGGCGAGCGCCGCTTCAAGATCTACCGCATGGGCGAGCAGGTCTCGCTCTCCGCCGTGCTGCCGGTGCTGCAGCGGCTGGGCTGCGAGGTCGTCGACGAGCGTCCGCACGAGCTGCGCTGCTCGGACCGTACGAGCGCGTGGATCTACGACTTCGGGCTGCGTATGCCGAAGGCCACGGGCAACGGCGACTACCTCGCCGACGACGCCCGCGAGCGTTTCCAGGACGCCTTCGCCGCCGTCTGGACCGGCGACGCGGAGAACGACGGCTTCAACTCCCTCGTGCTGGGTGCCGGTTTGAACTGGCGGGAGGCGATGGTGCTGCGCGCGTACGCCAAGTACCTGCGCCAGGCCGGTTCGACCTTCAGCCAGGACTACATGGAGGACACCCTCCGTACCAACGTCCACACCACCCGGCTGCTGGTCTCCCTCTTCGAGGCGAGGATGTCGCCGGACCGCCAGCGCGCGGGCACCGAGCTGACCGACGGTCTGCTCGAGGAGCTCGACGGGGCGCTCGACCAGGTCGTGAGCCTGGACGAGGACCGGATCCTGCGCTCCTTCCTCACCGTCATCAAGGCGACGCTGCGCACCAATTTCTTCCAGGAGGCGGCGGGCTTCACGCAGCACGGCTATGTGTCGATGAAGTTCGACCCGCAAGCCATCCCGGATCTGCCGGCGCCCCGCCCGGCGTACGAGATCTGGGTGTACTCCCCGCGCGTCGAAGGTGTGCACCTGCGCTTCGGCAAGGTCGCGCGCGGCGGGCTGCGCTGGTCCGACCGGCGTGAGGACTTCCGTACGGAAATCCTCGGCCTGGTCAAGGCGCAGATGGTCAAGAACACCGTGATCGTGCCGGTCGGCGCCAAGGGCGGGTTCGTCGCCAAGCAGCTCCCGGACCCGTCGGTGGACCGGGACGCCTGGCTGGCCGAGGGCATCGCCTGCTACAAGATCTTCATCTCCGCGCTGCTCGACATCACCGACAACCTGGTGGCGGGCGAGGTCGTGCCGCCGGCCGACGTCGTACGCCACGACGAGGACGACGCCTACCTCGTCGTCGCCGCCGACAAGGGGACCGCGACGTTCTCCGACATCGCCAACGAAGTCGCGCTCTCGTACAACTTCTGGCTCGGTGACGCCTTCGCCTCGGGCGGCTCCGCCGGATACGACCACAAGGGCATGGGCATCACCGCCCGCGGCGCGTGGGAGTCCGTCAAGCGGCACTTCCGCGAGCTCGGCCACGACACCCAGACCCAGGACTTCACGGTCGTCGGCGTCGGTGACATGTCCGGCGACGTGTTCGGCAACGGCATGCTGCTCAGCGAGCACATCCGGCTGGTCGCGGCCTTCGACCACCGGCACATCTTCATCGACCCGAACCCGGACGCGGCCCTCTCGTACGCCGAGCGCCGCCGGCTCTTCGAGTTGCCCCGCTCCTCCTGGGCCGACTACAACAAGGAGCTGCTGTCGCAGGGCGGCGGCATCCACCCGCGCAGCGCCAAGTCGATCCCGGTCAACGCGCAGATGCGCGAGGCGCTCGGCATCAAGGCGGGCATCGCCAAGATGACGCCCGCCGAGCTGATGAAGGCGATCTTCAAGGCCCCGGTGGACCTGCTGTGGAACGGCGGCATCGGTACGTACGTCAAGGCTTCCACCGAGTCCAACGCGGACGTCGGCGACAAGGCCAACGACGCGATCCGCGTCAACGGCGAGGACCTGCGGGTCAAGGTCGTCGGCGAGGGCGGCAACCTGGGTCTGACCCAGCTCGGCCGGATCGAGTTCGACCGCCACGGCGGGAAGATCAACACCGACGCCATCGACAACAGCGCGGGCGTGGACACCTCCGACCACGAGGTGAACATCAAGATCCTGCTCAACGGCCTTGTGTCGGACGGCGATCTGACCGTCAAGCAGCGCAACAAGCTGCTTGCCGAGATGACCGACGAGGTCGGCAAGCTCGTGCTGCGCAACAACTACGCGCAGAACGTCGCCCTGGCCAACGCCGTCGTCCAGGCGCCGAGTCTGCTCCACGCCCACCAGCGCTTCATTCGGCGCCTGGAGCGCGAAGGGCGGCTCGACCGCAGACTTGAATTCCTGCCGACCGACCGGCAGATCCGTGAACTGCTGAACGCGGGCAAGGGACTCAGCCAGCCCGAGCTGGCCGTTCTGCTCGCCTACACCAAGATCACGGTGGCGGACGAGCTGATCAAGACGTCCCTGCCGGACGACCCGTATCTGCGCCGGCTGCTGCACGCGTACTTCCCGAGGCCGCTGCGCGAGAGGTTCCCCGAGGCGGTCGACGGGCATGCGCTGCGCCGCGAGATCGTGACGACGGTGCTGGTCAACGACACGGTGAACACCGGTGGTTCGACCTTCCTGCACCGGCTGCGGGAGGAGACGGGCGCGTCGGTCGAGGAGATCGTGCGGGCGCAGACCGCGGCGCGGGAGATCTTCGGTCTCAGCGCGGTGTGGGACGCCGTCGAGGCTCTCGACAACAAGGTCGCGGCCGACGTCCAGACCCGGATCCGGCTGCACTCGCGCCGCCTCGTCGAGCGCGGTACGCGATGGCTGCTGGGCAACCGGCCGCAGCCGCTGGAGCTCGCCGAGACCATCGACTTCTTCGCCGAGCGCGTGGAGCAGGTCTGGGGCGAGCTGCCGAAGATGCTGCGCGGCGCTGACCTGGAGTGGTACGAGCGCATCCTGCAGGAGCTCACCGATGCGGGCGTGCCCGAGGAACTCGCGCTGCGGGTTGCCGGGTTCTCTTCCGCCTTCCCGACGCTCGACATCGTCGCGATCGCGGACCGTACGAAGAAGGAGCCGATGGCGGTCGCCGAGGTGTACTACGACCTCGCCGACCGGCTGCGGATCACGCAGCTGATGGACCGGATCATCGAGCTGCCGCGGGCCGACCGCTGGCAGTCGATGGCCCGCGCCTCCATCCGCGAGGACCTGTACGCGGCGCACTCCATGCTCACCGCGGATGTGCTCTCCGTCGGCAACGGCGCCTCGACGCCGGAGGAGCGGTTCAAGGCGTGGGAGCAGAAGAACTCGGCGATCCTGGGCCGGGCGCGCTCGACGCTGGAGGAGATCCAGAGCTCGGACACGTTCGACCTGGCGAACCTGTCGGTGGCTATGCGGACGATGCGGCAGCTGCTGCGGACGCACAGCTGACGCGGTGACCGGCGAAGGCTGACCGGGGCCGCCCGGTGGCCGGTTTGTCCTCAATCGCCGGACGGGCTTGATTTCAAGCCCGTCCGGCGATTGAGCGTTCTGCTCAGTCGGCCCGGGTGGCCGTGGCCGCCCACAGCCGTCGGCAGGAGAGCAGCGCCGCGGCGAGCAGCAGCCCGTTCCGTACGACCATGAGCAGCAGGCCTAGTGGAGAACCGGCCAGCACGTCGTCGTACAGCAAGGGGTAGGCGAGCGCGCTCAGCGCGGCAGCGGGCAGCATCAGGAGCGCGACCGGGCGCTGGGTGGTGTGCCGGGAGGTGAGGCAGACCGCGGCGAGGCCGAGCAGCCAGATCAGATACTGCGGGCTGATGACGCGGCTGGTGACGGTGAAGAGCAGTACGGCTGCGAACGCGGCGTCGAAGGGCGTGGCGGGCGTCCAGCGCGTCGCCCTGAACCGCCACAGCAGCAGCCAGCACACCGCGGCGACGGTCAGCAGCAGGGAGATCCGCGCCACGCTCGGCACATAGGGACCGACGAACTCGAAGGCCCCGTACTGGTATCTGACCGAGCCCGGCCAGCCCGCCTTCCGCGCCAGCTGGAGCGCGGTCCCGCCGAGCGACTCGATCTGCACACCCCTCGCGCCCTGCTGCCGCAGAAAGTCCAGGCTGTGTGTGAAGGCGAGGGACAGCACGGCGAGCAGCGCGGCGGCGGAGGCGGCCGCGGAGAGCCAGGCGGCGCGTGTCGTACGTCCCCGGGGCGTGCCCAGCACGGTGAGCAGCGGCCACACCTTGATCATCGCGCCGAGCCCGGCGAGCGCGCCGCCGATCAGCGGCCGGTTCCGCACGGCCAGCAGCGCGAGCACGGCGACGGCGGTGACCTGGACGTCGTAGCGCGCGTAGGGAAGGTGCAGCAGCAGTGGCAGTCCGCACACCCACAGCCAGGCGCCGCGCACACCGGCCCGGGCAAGGGCGAGCGTGATGACGGCGTCGGCGGCGAGGGTGAGCGCGACGAAGGCCTGGAAGTACGTCAGCCAGGGCAGCGCGCCGGGCGAGAGGAAGACGAGCGCGGCGCCGGGCGGGTACTGCCAGGTGACGTCGTTCAGGGGGAAGGCGCCCTGGGCGAGCTGTTCGTACCAGCGCCGGTAGAGGGTGTGCACCTCACCGGCGACGCCGCTGTCGCCGACGCGGTCGACGAGAAGCAGGGCGAGCATGCCGACGCGGGTGGCCGCCCAGACGGCGGCGAGGGTGGCGGCTTGCCGGAGGTGGGGGCGGGTGCCGCGGCGGCTTGCGGTGCCGGCGTCTGAGGTCCCTGGCGCCGGGGGAAGGCCGGAGGCGGGCGGGGGCGGGCCGATCCGATGGGTCGTCATCGGCCGGTACTTTAGCCCGCTTTAAAGCTATTTCGACAGATTTCCTGCCGCTTCCTGCCGCTCCCTGCCGCGTCTCGCTGCTCCCCTGCTACTTCTTGCCGCCGGTGAACTCTTCGTACGCGGCGACGACTTCCTTCGCCGGGCCGTCCATCCGCAGCGTCCCGGCTTCCAGCCAGATGGCGCGGTCGCAGGTCTCGGTGATCGTGCCGTTGCTGTGACTGACCAGGAAGACCGTGCCCGCCTCCGCGCGCAGCTCGTCGATCCGCTCCTGGCTGCGCCGCCGGAAGCGGGCGTCGCCCGTGGACAGCGCCTCGTCGATCAGCAGGACGTCATGGCTCTTGGCGGCGGCGATGGAGAACCGCAGCCGGGCGCCCATGCCGGAGGAGTACGTACGCATCGGCAGCGAGATGAAGTCGCCCTTGTCGTTGATCCCCGAGAAGTCGACGATGTCGTCGTAGCGCGCGTGGATCTGCTCGCGCGTCATGCCCATCGCGAGGCCGCCGAGGATGACATTGCGCTCGCCGGTCAGGTCGGCCATCAGCGCGGCGTTCACGCCGAGCAGGGAGGGCTGGCCCTGGGTGAAGACCTTGCCCTCGGAGGGCGGCAGCAGGCCCGCGATCGCCTTGAGCAGGGTCGACTTTCCCGAGCCGTTGGAGCCGATCAGGCCGATGGCCTCGCCCTTGTACGCGGCGAAGCTGACGCCCTTGACGGCGTGCACCTCACGCCCACCGGGGGTGGACTTGCGGGAGATGATCCGGCTGAGGGCGGTGGTGGCGCTGCCCCGGCCGGTGCGGGCGCCGTTCACTTTGTACGTGACGTGGACGCCGTCGACGACGACGGTGGGGACGCGTGCGGTGGTGCGGGAGTCAGCCACGGCCGTACTCCTCCTCTGCCTTCCAGAAGTACACGAATCCGCCGGCCCCGAAGAGCACTGCCCAGAACAGGGCGAGAGCCCATACGTGCGGGGGGAGGTGGGCGGCGGTGAAGCTGTCGATGAGGGCGAAGCGCACCAGGTCGATGTAGACGGCGGCGGGGTTGCACTCCAGCGCGAGCATCACGAGGTGGGGCAGCTTGTTGTGGCTGAGCACCTTGTCGATGGACCACATCACGCCGGAGACGTACATCCAGGTGCGCAGGACGAACGGCATCAGCTGGGCGATGTCCGGGGTCCGGCTGGCCAGCCGCGCCATGATCATCGAGAGGCCGGTGTTGAAGCCGGCCTGCAGGAGCAGTGCGGGGATCGCGAGCAGCCAGCTGACGTGCGGGTACTCCCCGACGGCGATCAGAATCCCGACCAGCGCGGCGAGTGAGAAGAGCAGCTGCTGGAGCTGCTGGAGCGCGATGGCGATGGGGAGGCTGGCGCGGGGGAAGTGCAGTGCCTGTACAAGGCCGATGTTGCCGGAGATCGCCCGGGTGCCGGCCATGATCGAGCTGGAGGTGAAGGTCCAGATGAAGACGCCGGTCACGAGGAACGGGACGAAGTCGGCGACACCGTTCTTGGTGTCGAGCAGCACGCCGAAGATGAAGTAGTAGACCGTCGCGTTGAGCAGGGGGGTCATGACCTGCCAGACCTGGCCGAGCTTGGCCTGGCTGTACTGGGCGGTCAGCCGGGCGGTGGCGAAGGCGACGATGAAGTGGCGGCGGGACCAGAGCCGGCGGAGGTAGGCGGGGAGGGTGGGGCGGGCGCCGCTGACGGTGAGGCCGTGGCGGACCGCGAGCGCGGTGAGGTCCGTCTCGGCCGTCTCGGGTTTGTGCAGCTCCGGCTGTGGCCGGGCGATGGTCTGGCTGCTCACGGTGCTCGCTTTCCACAGGGCGGGGGCGGCGGGCAACGATGGGACGGACCCGTTTCGTCGCTACGGGGAGAGTAGGACGGAGTTACGTCGCGACGCAACCGTCTCGTCGTCCCGCTATGCTCTGTGCATGACCACGGATCCGGGAACCCCACGTCGTGCGCCGGCGGGAGCCGCAGTGCTCCGGGAGGACGTGACCGACGCCATTCGCGCCGCCGTCTTCGAGGAGCTGGCGGCGGTGGGCTTCGCGCGGATGTCGATCGAGGGGATCGCGCGGCGGGCGGGCGTCGGCAAGACGGCGGTCTACCGGCGGTGGAAGTCGAAGCTGTCGCTGGTGCTGGACCTGGTCTCGGCGTTCGCGGCGCAGGGGTTGCCGGCGCCGGCGACGGGTTCGCTGCACGGGGACGTACGGGCGCTCCTGGAGGTGGCGTCGCACGCCCTGCGCCACCCGGTGGCCTCGCAGGTCATCCCTGACCTGCTGGTGGAGGCGGCCCGTCACCCGGAAATCTCGGACGCGATCAAGGCGGCGCTGCTGGACAGCCAGCAAGGGGTGGCGGCAGTGGTGGTACGGGACGCGGTGGCGCGCGGCGAACTGCCCGAGTCGACGGACCCCGACCGGGCGCTGGACGTGATTGTGGGGCCGCTGTACTGGCGGCTGGTGGTGGTGCGGGCGGGGTTGCCGAAGGGGTACCTGGACGAGCTGGCGCGGTCGGCGGTGGCGGCGCTTCGGGCGTGACGGGGCTTTTTCCCCTACCCCGCCCCTTCCCGACCGGGGGGCGAGACCCCCGGGCCCCCTTCGCGCGCGGCGGGGCCGGACAGCGGAGGTCTTCGGTCCCGCTGGGTGCGGCAGCTTCGCGCCGCGGGCCGCCCCGGTTGGCGGCGTCGCGGACCGGGACGTGCCCCTGGCCGCCGACCGCGGCGCCACCCGGGTGGCGGCGGCCCCGTCAGACGCCGACCGCCCCGGCCACCGCCCCGGTGCGCACCAACCCCGCGCCGCCGGGCCTCGGGCCCCAGGAGCGCCGCGAACCCCGCCCCGCGCAACCGCGGCCCGCTGGTCAGACTTCGCCAGGGGCACCGTCGTCAGTGGTGCTGGGGCTATTTGACCGCTCCCGCCATCACTCCCGTCACGAACTGCCGCTGGAACGCGAAGAACACCGCCAGCGGAATGATCATCGAGACGAACGCTCCCGGCGCCAGCACGTCGATGTTGTTGCCGAACTGCCTCACCTGGCGCTGCAGCGCCACCGTGATCGGTGCGCTCTCCGAGTCCGCGAAAATCAGCGCGACCAGCATGTCGTTCCACACCCACAGGAACTGGAAGATGCCGAGCGACGCGATCGCCGGGCCGCCCAGGGGCATCACCACGCGGGTGAAGAGCCGGATCTCGCCCGCCCCGTCCAGCCGCGCCGCCTCCAGCAGTTCCCTCGGGATCTCCGCGAAGAAGTTCCGCAGCAAGAAGATCGCGAACGGGAGCCCGAACGCCACATGGAAGATGATCACGCCGATCGTCGTCTCGAAGATGCCGATCTGGCCGAACAGCCTGGAGACCGGCACCAGCGCGACCTGGACCGGGACCACCAGCAGGGCGACCACCGCTATGAACCACCAGTCGCGACCCGGGAAGTCCATCCAGGCGAAGGCGTAACCGGCCAGCGAGCCGATCACCACCACCAGAAGCGTCGCCGGGACGGTGATCAGCACGCTGGACAGCAGGGAGTCGGTGATCGCCTCGTTGTCCAGCAGACGCGAGTAGTTGTCGAAGGTGACCTGCGCGGGCGTGGTGAAAACCTTCCACCAGCCGCTCTCGCCGATGTCCGCCGGCCCCCGCAGCGAGGACAGCAGCAGCCCGATCGTCGGCATCAGCCAGAACAGGCCCACCAGGACCAGGAAGACGCGCATCACGCCGCCGCCCGTGCGCGCCGCGATCCGTGCGGGGAGGGACTGCTTCGCCTTCACCACACCGTCGGTCGTGGTCATCGGCGGGCCTCCCTTCGCATGCGCCGGATGTTGAACAGCATCACCGGGATCACCAGCAGCAACAGCAGGACTGCGATCGCGCTGCCGAGCCCCAGGTGCGAGTCCGTGCCGAACGACGACCGGTACAGCTGGAGCGCAAGCACGTTCGCGTCGTCCTGGGCCGAGCCCGGCGCGATGATGAAGACCAGGTCGAAGATCTTCAGCACGTTGATCATCAGGGTGACCAGCACCACCGCGAGTACGGGCGCCAGCAGCGGGACCGTCACCCTGCGGAAGACCTGCCACTCGTTCGCGCCGTCCACCCGCGCCGCCTCCAGCAGTTCACGCGGCACGCTCGCCAGGCCCGCCGCGATCAGCACCATCGCGAAGCCCGCCCACATCCACACGTAACTGCCGATGATCGCCGGTGTGACGAGCGAAGGGCCGAGCCAGTTGACGCCGTTGTACGGCTCCCTGAAGTTGTCGGCGGGCAGCCGCAGTTGAGCCCCCTCCGCGGACGCCGGCAGCGTGAACGTACCGTCCGCGCCCGCCCGCGCGGACGCGACGACCTTGCCGTCCTTGACCGCCTCCACCTTGATGCCCTTGAGGCCGAGCTCCTGCGCGTCGATGGCGTTCGGCTTGCCGCCGCCGCCCTTGGTGAAGTCCAGCCACGCGGTCCCGCGGATCTTCCCGTCGTCCGGCCGCGCCACCTTCGCGGACTTCGCGTCGGACGGCATCTTCGCCGGCGCGACGCCGACCAGCGGCAGCAGCGCCTCCCTGCCCGCAGTCACCGGCTCCTTCGTGACGAACGAGCCGCCGCCGCCCGCCTTGAGCGGATGCACCGGCAGCGGATGCGCCTTGGGGAATCCGGCCGACTCGGCGAACGTGTCGTGCACGCCCACCCAGACCGCGTTGGCGACCCCCCGGTCCGGATCCTGCTCGTACACCAGCCGGAAGATGATGCCCGCGGCGAGCATCGAGATCGCCATCGGCATGAAGACGATCAGCTTGAAGGCCGTGCCCCAGCGGACCCGCTCGGTGAGCACGGCGAAGATCAGACCGAGCGCCGTCGAGACGGTCGGCGCGACCACCACCCAGATCGCGTTGTTCTTGACCGCGGTCAGGATGGAGTCCTCGGTGAAGATCTCCTTGTAGTTGTCGAGCCCGGCGAAACCGCTGCCGGCCTGGTCGAAGAAGGACCGGTAGACCGAGTACCCGATCGGGTAGACCACGAGCGCGCCCAGCAGCACCAGCGCGGGCAGCAGAAAGCCGGCCGCGACGATTTTACGTGTGCCTGTCACGCTCTTGCGCTTGCCGACGGGGGGCTGCGGGCTCGCCGAGCCCCCCGCGGTCGCCGCGGCTGTCACCCGCGTCAGCTCTTGTACGCCTTGGCCGCGTCCGACTCCAGCTTCTGCTGGGCCCCCGCGACGTCCTTCGGATTCTTCAGGAAGTCCTGCAGCGCTTTCCACTCACCCTTGCCGGGCGTGCCACCGAATGACTGCGGCATCTGGTCCGACATGTCGAAGCGGAAGTCGTCGCCCGCCTCGATCAGCGCCTTGGCGATGTCGCGCTGCACATCATTGGGGTACGCGGCGAGGTCCAGGGCCTTGTTCGGGGAGATGAACCCGCCCGACGAGGCCGAGATCTTCGCCGCGTCCGGGGAGGCGAGGAAGGTCAGCAGCGCCTGCGCGCCCTTGGAGTCCTTCAGCGCCACGGCCGCGTCTCCGCCCGTCACCACCGGAGGCTCCGCGCCGACCGCCGGGAACGGGAACACCTTCGCGTCCGTACCGATCTTGGCTTCTGTCTGCGCGATGTTGACGGTCACGAAGTCGCCCTCGAAGACCATCGCGCCCTTGGGCTGGTCGCCCCCGCTGAAAGTCTGGGTGACAGATGCCGGGAACTCAGTCTGCAGCGCGCCGTCCGCGCCGCCCGAGATCAGGGCGGGCTTGCCGAAGAGCTCGCCGAGCGTCGTCAGCGCGGTCTTCACGGACGGGTCGGTCCACTTGATCTTGTGCTGTGCGAGCTGGTCGTACTTCTCCGGGCCCGCCTGGGAGAGATAGACGTTCTCGAACCAGTCGGTGAGCGTCCAGCCGTCCGCGCCCGCCACCGAGACGGGGGTGACGCCCGATGCGGAGATCGTCTCGGCCGTGGACAGGAAGTCCTTCCAGGTCTTCGGCTCCTGCGCGCCCGCGTTCTCGAAGGCGGCATTGTTGTACCAGACCAGGGACTTGTTGGCGGCCTTGTAGTACACGCCGTACTGCGTGCCGTCCACGGCGCCGAGATCCTGCCAGCCCTTGGAGTAGTTCTTCGCCAGCTGCGCCTTGGCCTCCGCGCCGACGGGCTTGGCCCATTTACGCTGTACGGCCTGCTGGATCGCGCCCACTTGGGGGAGCATCGCGACATCGGGCGGACTGCCACCCGCGATCTTCGTACCGAGGAAGTTGACGATCGGGTCCTGCGCGGGGACGAACGTGACCGTGGCCCCGGTCCGCTTCTCGAACTCCTTGAGGACCTTGGTGAAGTTCTCCTGCTCGGGGCCGCTCCAGACCGCGGCAACTTCTATCTTCTCGCCGTTCAGCTTGGGCAGTTGGACGGTAGTTGAGGGCTCCTTGCCCTTGCTCTCGCCCGGTTTCGCCGTGTCGTCCTTGTTGTCGCCGCAGCCGGTGATGGCGAGGGCGCCGATGGCGGCGAACACCACTGCGGCCCTGCCCGTAGTCGTACGAAGAGTTGTGCGCATCACTGCCCCGTCTCTTCCGTGCGCTGTCCCGTGCGCTGTCCCGTGACCGACAGGTGTACGCCCGGTATCCGGGTGCCGCAATACCGCACCAGGCGTCAACAAGCCTTTTGTGATGCCCTTGTGACGTGATGTCAGGTCAAAGCCTGGATCCGTGCCGCCGGTCAGGGGCGGGCCGGAGTCAGCGGCGGAACCGGAGCCGCGTCCACCGATCGTGCAGCTCGCTCCAGGGCACTGGCCAAGAGCGCCAGGTCCGTTGGGCCATTGCCCAGTTCACGTACGGGACGACGGGTCGGCGGATCGCCCATCCGCTCCCACTCGAGCGGCACCACAGTGGGACGCAAGGTCGCCGTACGCGGAATGCGTCCCGTGACCCGGCCGCTCTGGAACGGCGTCACCCGGCCGTCCGGATGGCCGAGCCTGCCGCGACCCGGAGCGGGGTCCTCCGGTCCCGGCGAGGCGGGCGGCGCGTCCAGCACGACGCGCAGCCGCGCGCCCTGAGTGAGCTCCGTGTCCGCGGTGCGGTCGGGGCGGGCGGATGTCGCCACCAGATGTACGCCGAGCCGCTCACCGTCGCGGGCAATGGCATCCAGCGCCCGTACGACCGAACCGGCCGCGGGGCGTCCGGGGCTGCCGAGCGCCGGGGCGACCAGCGCGTCGAAGTCGTCCACCAGCACGACGAGCCGGGGGAGCGGGGCGGGCCCCTGCGCCTTCGTACGAGCGCCGGGGCGCAGCCGGAGCGTTCCGCTGGAAGAAGAGTCCAGGTCGCCGCGCTGCTCGGCGGCGCTCGGCGGGCGCTGGCCCACCATCCGGTTGGCCAGCTCGCGCTGCGTGTGCCACTCGGCGAAGCCCACGCTGCCGAGCAACTCGGACCGGCGCTTCAGCTCGGCCCCCAGCGCCTGCGCGAAGGCCCGCATCCGGACCGGGTCGGAGGCCACCAAGTGCTCGGTGACGTGCGGGAGTTCCGCACAGGCGGCGAGCCCTTCGCCGCGCTCGCCGCCCGCGCCGTCGACAAGCAGCAGGCCGAGCCGGTCGGGGCGGCCCGCGGCGGCCAGCGAGGCCGCGACGGAACGCAGCAGCTCGGTACGGCCACTGCCGGCCGGGCCCTCGATCAGCAGATGCGGGCCCTCTTCGATCAGATCGACGGCCAGCGGGCCGTACGGACCCGCGCCGAGCACGGCGGTGCCGTCGCCCGCGGACGCCCAGCGTGCCATCAGCGATGCGGGCGTGGCGCGGGCCAGGCCCAGCTCGTCGAGGAGCCGCGCGGACCGGGGCAGCGCCACGGCCCTGCCCGGGTGAGCGCCCGTGCTCCCGCCCTCGGCGCGCAGGGGTGCGAGCGCGCGGCCGAAGCGCTCCGCCCAGGCCGCCGACACCGCGTCCACCGCGCCGACCGTGCCGTGCCCGGCGGGCTGCCCGTCGGCCGTACGCATCAGGCGCAGCGCGGTCGCCACATCGCCGCTCAGCAGGGCGACCGCCCCGCACTCGCGAAAGGCGAGCGAGGCCGCGCACGCCGTCTCGTACGTCGCGGCGACCGGGGACGCGGGCGAGGCGGCCGGGGTCTCGGCCAGACAGACCAGATGGATCCCGGCGGCCGAGCCTGCGCCGGCGAGGCGGGCCGTCGTCTCGCGCAGCACGGCCGAGCCCGGGTCGCCGTCGACGATGACGACGGTGCGGGCCCCTTCATGCCGCGCGGCGGCCTCGGCGAGGGACCTGCGGTCGGCGCTCGGCCAGCCGGGACCGAGCGGGCCGTCGTCCAGCCTGCGGGTGAGCTCCGCGCTGCGGGCGGTGGCCTGGTCCCGGTCGTACGCGAGCAGCAGCCGGCAGTCCTGGCCGTGGGCGGGCCGCAGATGCGGCAGCCAGCCGAGCCAGGCCCACTCGGCCCTGCGCTCCTCCAGACTCCGGGTCCGGTCCGTGCTGATCAGCACGATCTCCAGGTCCACCGGCGAGTGCAGCGCGGCGAGCTGGGCCACGACTGACCTGGCGAGACCGGCCAGCCGCGCCCGCGGTCCCGCGAGCCCCAGTGAACCGGCCTCCCGCAGGCCGACGGTCACCGGCACGGCGGGCAGCTCGGCCCGGTCGGCGGTGCCGAGCCGCACGACGAGTGACTCGGGATGCCCGGGCCCGCGCTCCCAGAGCCGCGGTCCGGGGCCGAGCGCGGTGAGAAGGACGGCGGCGGGGTCGGGCCAGCTTTCGACGACGGGCCCGGCGCTGAGGGGCGGACCGGGCTGCGGCGCGACCTCGGCGACGGGCTCCTCCCGCCCACCGGCCAGCCGCCGCGCCCAGGCACCTATGCCACGTCTGCGCCCGACACCCTGGGGCAGCCGGGTCCCGTGCGCGGGAGTGCCATGCCCCTTGGGCCCGGCGGAGGGAGCCTCGTCCTGACCGTCGGCGGCCCTGGCATGCACGGCGTCGCCCTGGGGTCCGCCCGCGGGGTGGCTCGGGTACAGCGTCCCGGCGTCGCCCTGGCCGGTGCTGGTGGGGGCGGACGGGACGTAGGGATCGGGGTCGTACTGGGTGGGCACGCGGGGGGTGGTGTTGTACGGGGCGGCGTACGCGTCGGGGCCGGAGCCTCCGGGGGCGTACGCCTCGGGGCCGGAGCCGTCCTTCGGACCGGCGGAGCCGGTGCCGTACGGAGCCGGCCCGTCGGGACGGCGAGGGTCTTGTGCCGGGCCGCCGGGGTTTGAACCGGCCGCGCCGGAGGCGTACGGAGCCGACCCCTCACGGCCGAGACCGCCCTGCCCCGACCCTGCAGCGGCTGAGCCGCCCGGCCCGGAGGCATGCGCAGCCGACCCGCCGCCCGATTCCGCCGGCCCGTCAGGGCCTTCCGCGCCAGTGCCCCGCGTCACCCGCAGGTGTCCCTCGCCGTCCGGAGCCGTGGCCAGGCCCGGCGTCCGGTCGCACGGGGCCAGGCGGAGCGTCGATTCGCCCAGGCGCAGCAGCGCGCCCGCGTGCAGGCGGACCGGGCGCGCGCTCACCGGTGTGCCGTCCAGCGTCGTGCCGTTCGTCGAGCCGAGGTCCGCGACCGTGACGCGCCCGTCCTCGGCGACCGTGACCGCGCAGTGCAGCCGCGAGACGTCCGGGTCGTCCAGCGGCACGTCCGTGTCGGCGGAGCGGCCGATCATGATCTGGCCGCCGTGCAGCAGATGGACGCCGCCCGCGTCCGGGCCCGCCACCACATGGAGCTGGGCGGACGCGTCCTCGACCGGCGACTCGTCATCGCGGGGGACCTGGAGAGAGAGCACCGCGCCGTCCACCAGCGGCGGCTCGCCCAGGGTGCGGCGCTGGGCGTCGAGCCTCTCCTGGCCCGCGTACAGCACGACCGAGCCCGAGACGTCCGGGCCGGAGACGGCCGCCGCCAGACCGGAGGCCACGGCGGCCAGCGCCGTCCCGGCGGGCGCGGTGATCAGCACGTCGCACGCGCGCCCCGCAGAGGCCTGTCCCGCGGAGCCTTGTCTCGCTGAGGACTGTCCCGCATAAGCGTGTCCCGCGGCCGCGGACTGCCCGCTGCACGGCGCGAGGACGGTCAGCCGGATCTGCATCGCCGTCAGCAATCCCTTCTGCGCGGGGTACCCGGCAGGGGAGCCGCCCTGTGATCGCCCCCACCCGGCAGGTCGGCACGCAGCGCGAGGCTCCCTCCCTCACGACTCCGTGCTGAGGGCATCCTCGCACCTGCCACTGACAACACGCCCGGGGACCACCGGTAAGTGATCTTGAATGGTCGGCTCTGGACGTAAAAATGCCTGGTTGGGATCTGATCCGGAAACGGGAGTGATGTGCGCGGCACGGCCGTTCGGCAACCATCCGTACGATGCCCGCGTCTTTCCTTCGAACACCGCTGGGCAGGCGAGGGGACGGACAAACGGACAACGGGACAGGCAACTGGACGGACGACAGGCCGGTGTCCCGTCCGGCGGCACTAAAGTGGGTCGGACACCCGGACAGGGCACAGCGTCCCGGGGACCACGCAAGGACCACGATCAGCAGGGAGCACATGACGTGCGGCCGGTAGGCAGCAAGTACCTGCTCGAGGAGCCCCTCGGGCGCGGCGCCACGGGCACCGTCTGGCGAGCCAGCCAGCGGGAGACCGCGGGCGCCGAGGCGGCCGTGGCGGGCCAGCCCGGCGAGACCGTCGCGATCAAGGTCCTCAAGGAGGAGCTGGCGAACGACGCGGACGTGGTGATGCGCTTCCTGCGCGAGCGCTCCGTCCTGCTCCGCCTGACCCACCCGAACATCGTGCGCACCCGGGACCTCGTCGTCGAGGGCGATCTCCTCGCGCTCGTCATGGACCTGGTCGACGGCCCCGACCTGCACCGTTATCTCCGGGACAACGGCCCCCTCACACCGGTCGCCGCGTCCCTCCTCACCGCCCAGATCGCGGACGCGCTCGCCGCCAGCCACGCCGACGGCGTCGTCCACCGCGACCTCAAGCCCGCGAACGTCCTGCTCAAGAGCGACGCCGACGGCCAGATGCACCCGATGCTCACCGACTTCGGCATCGCGCGCCTCGCGGACTCCCCGGGCCTGACCCGTACGCACGAATTCGTAGGCACGCCCGCGTACGTCGCGCCCGAGTCCGCCGAGGGCCGCCCGCAGACCTCCGCCGTCGACATCTACGGCGCGGGCATCCTGCTGTACGAACTGGCCACCGGCAGGCCCCCGTTCGCCGGCGGCACCGCGCTCGAAGTTCTCCACCGCCACCTGAGCGAGGAGCCGCGCCGCCCCACCACCGTTCCCGAGCCGCTGTGGACGGTCATAGAGCGTTGTCTGCGCAAGGAGCCCGCCGAGCGGCCCAGCGCCGAGAACCTCGCCCGCGGGCTGCGCACGGTCGCGGCCGGTATCGGCGTGCACTCGTCCTCCGCTCAGGTCGAGGCCGCACTCGGGGTCGCCGCGCTGCTGGCGCCCGACCCGTCGCCGGCCCCCGTGCCCGGCCTCCCGGGCGAGGCCGACCCGACACAGGTGCTGCCGAGCAACGCCGGTGCGTACAACCCCCCTGCGTACGACCCCAATGGCGCGACCAGCGTCATGCAGCAGACGGGCACCCCGCCGAACGGCGCCGACCCGACCGCGGCCATGCCCCCCGTGCCTCCGGGCCCGCCGCGTCCCGAGGATCCGCACCCCTGGCAGTCCCAGCTCCAGGCGGCGCGCGACCGCAACGAACAGACGCAGGTCCAGTACCTCGACCCGAGCCAGGACCCGCTGCGCCGTCGCCCGCAGCGCCAGCAGCAGCGGCCCCAGCAGCCGCCGCAGCGCCAGCAGCAGCAGCAGCAGTACGCACCGCAGGCACAGTCCCAGCGCCCCCAGCGCCCGCAGTCGCAGCGGTACGCTCCGCCACCGCCGCAGCAACAGCAGTACGCGCCTCCGCAGCCGCCGCCCCAGCAGCCCGTGCCGCGCCAGCCGAGGCAGCGCAGCGCCAACCCGATGCGGATCCCGGGCCTCGGCTGCCTCAAGGGCTGCCTGTTCACCGTGGTCCTGTTCTTCGTCGCGGGCTGGCTGATCTGGGAGCTCACCCCGCTACAGGACTGGGTCGCGCAGGGCACGAGCTACTGGGAGGCGATCGGCAACGGCATCTCGAAGGTGACGGGCTGGATCTCGGACCTCGGCGCTTCGGACCCGGGCTCATCGGACCCCGGCACCGGCTCGGCCCCCGGGCAGTAGCCACTGAGTAGCTTTGTCGACTTCCATGGGGTGATTTCCCCCGCAGAAGTGAAGGTTGGCGCCATCCGGGGCACACAGCCCCCGGATGCCCGCGTACGTTACTCGGGTGCGCCTCGCGTGTCCCCGTCGGTCACGGTGCCTGGCCTGCTTTTCGGGCCGGGGGTCCGGGGGTTGTCCCCCGGGTGGACACAGCGGGCAACGCCAGCCGCTGAGGGAGCAGTCTTGGCACGGAATATCGGCAGCCGGTACACGGCCCACCAGATCCTGGGGCGGGGCAGCGCCGGCACGGTGTGGCTCGGCGAGGGGCCCGAAGGCCCCGTCGCCATCAAGCTGTTGCGTGAGGACCTGGCATCAGACCAGGAACTGGTCGGACGCTTCGTGCAGGAGCGCACCGCCCTGCTCGGACTTGAGCACCCCAGGGTCGTCGGAGTCCGCGACCTCGTCGTCGACGGCAACGACCTGGCGCTCGTCATGGATCTCGTCCGCGGCACCGATCTGCGCACCCGTCTCGACCGGGAGCGCCGACTCGCCCCCGAGGCGGCGGTCGCGATCATCGCGGACGTCGCCGACGGCCTCGCCGCCGCGCACGCCGCCGGGGTCGTCCACCGCGACGTCAAGCCCGAGAACATCCTTCTCGACATGGAGGGCCCGCTCGGCCCCGCAGGATCCCACCCGGCGCTGCTCACCGACTTCGGCGTCGCCAAGCTGATCGACACCCCGCGCCGCACCAAGGCGCTGCGCCCCACCGGCGCGAACCCGCAGAACCCGCCGAACCCGTCGGGCATCATCGGCACCCCCGACTACATCGCCCCGGAGATCGTCGAGGGCCTGCCGCCCCGGGCCGCGGTCGATATCTACGCCCTCGCCACCGTGCTGTACGAGCTCCTCGCCGGCTTCACGCCCTTCGGCGGCGGCCACCCCGGCGCGGTCCTGCGCCGCCATGTCACCGAGACCGTGGTCCCCCTCCCGGGCATTCCCGACGAGCTGTGGCAGCTCATCGTCCAGTGCCTGGCGAAGGCCCCCGCCTCCCGTCTGCGCGCCTCCGAGCTGGCTACCCGCCTGCACGACCTGCTCCCGCTCCTCGCCGGCATGCCGCCGCTCGACGTCGACGAGCCGGACGCCGAGCCACCCTCGGAGCCCTACGAGGACGTGGTGCCGGCCACCCCCGGCGAACCCCGCCGCCGCGGCGCCGTCCCCCTCGTCCCCGGCGCAGCCCCCGCGGACTCCAACCGTGACACCCACACCTCGATGCGCGTCCCGGCCCCGGACGAGCTCGCGGGCGGCGCCCGCGGCACGGCCCGCGCCCCTCGCACTCCCGGCCAGCGGCGCCCGGGATCGGCCCGTCACAAGTCCGACGCGGTCCGCAAGCGCCGCATCACCCTGGGTGTCGCGGCGCTCGCGGTGGCGGCTGCGGTGGGCGTCGGCGGCTGGCTGGCCACGAGCGACGACGGCACGGACGCGCCCCCGCAGGACTCGAAGCAGTCGGCACCCGCGGAACCCTAGGGGGTCGGGGTGTCGCGCCCAGCCGTTACGCTGGACGCGTGGCAGTCGTCGATGTATCCGAAGAGCTGAAGTCCCTCTCCTCGACCATGGGGTCGATCGAGGCCGTCCTGGACCTCGAGAAGATGAGGGCAGATATTGCCGTGCTCGAGGAGCAGGCCGCGGCCCCGTCCCTCTGGGACGACCCGGAGGCGGCGCAGAAGATCACCAGCAAGCTTTCGCACCTCCAGGCCGAGCTTCGCAAGACCGAGGCGCTCCGTAACCGGATCGACGACCTGAGCGTGCTCTTCGAGCTCGCCGAGACCGAGGACGACGCGGACACCCTCGCCGAGGCAGAGTCCGAGCTCACCGACGTCCGCAAGGCGCTGGACGAGATGGAAGTACGCACGCTCCTGTCCGGTGAGTACGACGAGCGCGAGGCGCTGGTCAACATCCGCGCCGAGGCCGGCGGCGTCGACGCCTCCGACTTCGCCGAGCGCCTGCAGCGTATGTATCTGCGCTGGGCCGAGCGCCACGGCCACTCCACCGAGGTCTACGAAACGTCGTACGCCGAAGAGGCCGGCATCAAGTCGACCACCTTCGTGGTGAAGGCGCCGTACGCCTACGGCACGCTCTCCGTCGAGCAGGGAACCCACCGCCTGGTGCGTATCTCGCCGTTCGACAACCAGGGCCGCCGCCAGACGTCCTTCGCGGGTGTCGAGGTGCTCCCCGTCGTCGAGAAGACGGACCACATCGAGATCGACGAGGCCGAGCTGCGCGTCGATGTCTACCGCGCGTCAGGACCCGGCGGTCAGGGCGTCAACACCACGGACTCGGCGGTGCGTCTGACGCACATCCCGACCGGCATCGTCGTCTCGTGTCAGAACGAGCGCTCGCAGATCCAGAACAAGGCGAGCGCGATGAACGTCCTGCAGGCGAAGCTGCTTGAGCGCCGCCGTCAGGAGGAGCAGGCCAAGATGGACGCCCTCAAGGGCGACGGCGGCAACTCCTGGGGAAACCAGATGCGTTCGTACGTCCTGCACCCGTACCAGATGGTCAAGGACCTGCGTACGGAGTTCGAAGTGGGCAACCCGCAGGCGGTACTTGACGGTGAGATCGACGGCTTCCTGGAGGCCGGAATTCGCTGGCGCAAGCAGCAGGAGAAGTAAAACGACGCTTTGTCGACAAGGGAACTGCCGCCCCCGGGGCGGCAGTTCCCTTTTTATGTCACAGTTGCATCCGCGCAGGTCAGGCAAGCTCACGCATACCGGACATCACACGCGCAACGACCTTGACGCTAGTGCGAAAACTGGGAAAGCTGACGCGCGGCATGCGTATCTCTGGGGCGCGTGTGAATGGGGAAGAGCGGAACCACCCCCACGAAGTCGCCCCGGGCGCTGCTCCATTGACGATTAGCTACTGGGGGTAGCAGCCAGATGACCAAAAAGACGCGGATCCGTGTGGCGCGAATAGCCGCCGGCGCGGTGATCGCTGCCGGTGCGTCGCTGACCGCCGCCGGCGCCGCCTCGGCCGTCGGTGTCGGCATCGACGTCGGTCCCCTCAAGGTGTCGGCCAACGCCGACGAGAGTGGCATCGACGCCGGTATCGGTATCGACGCCGACCCGACCGAGATCCCGACGGACATTCCGACGGATGTCCCCACCGACATCCCGACCGATGTTCCGACGGACGTCCCCACGGATGTTCCCACCGATGTCCCGACCGACGTCCCCACGGACAAGCCCACGGACAAGCCGACCGGCAAGCCGACCGGCAAGCCGACGGACAAGCCCACCGGCAAGCCGACCGACGACCCGTCCGAGGACCCGACGAACCCGGGTAACGGCAACGGAAACGGCGATGACGGCGACGTCGGCACCTGCACCGTCGACCTCGACGGTGCCGAGTGCGCCGACAACACCGACACCGACAGCGCCGGCTCCAAGCCGGTCGAGCAGGGCAAGGCCAAGGAGGAGCTGGCGGAGACCGGCGCCGCCGAGACCACCTTCCTGCTCATCGGTGCCGCGACGATGATCGCCGGTGGCATCGGCTTCCGTATGCTGCCGCGTCTCGTTAGTGGCGGTCGCACCGTCGCCTGAGCGACAGGCGACAAGCGGTAAGCGACACAGCGCGTAGCAGTACGCGGAAGGGCCCGGGGTGCTAGAGCACCCCGGGCCCTTCCGTATGCCTGAAGCCGTCCTATGCGGTCTGGTGCGCGGCCAGCAGTGCCAGGGCCGCGATCAACACCACCAGTAGGGTCAGCAGCGCCACCGGGCTCAGCCCGCCGAAGGGGCCCTGCTGCTGCAGTCGCTCGCGGTTCGCCCGGCAGACCGGGCAGCGACCCTCTGTGACCGGAGCCGCGCAGTTGGCGCACACCAATCGGTCGTAGGTCATGCGCTCTCCTCCTCCCGCGCGCCGGAGCCGCAGGCGCGGACCGTAAGCACAGTTCTCTCCCGACAACGCTCAGGGAAACGCCACTGTTCCCCTACCACTGTGCCAGCTCGCGCGTGTTTCGGCGCGCCCCGCCGGATTGCACCCCTTCCATGAGGGGACAAAATGCGCAACTCATGGCGTCGACTGCGCGCGCCAGTCCGCTTCGCGTAAGGTCACGCACACCTACTCCCGGCCGACCGTGGTGCACCCGTGATCCGATTCGACAACGTCTCCAAGACCTACCCCAAGCAGAGCCGCCCCGCCCTGCGCGACGTCTCACTCGACATCGCCAAGGGAGAGTTCGTCTTCCTCGTCGGCTCGTCCGGTTCCGGCAAGTCGACCTTCCTGCGGCTGGTTCTGCGCGAGGAGCGCGCCAGCCAGGGCCTGGTGCATGTCCTCGGCAAGGACCTGGCCCGGCTGTCCAACTGGAAGGTGCCGCACATGCGCCGCCAGCTGGGCACGGTCTTCCAGGACTTCCGGCTGCTGCCCAACAAGACCGTCGCGGAGAACGTGGCGTTCGCGCAGGAGGTCATCGGCAAGCCGCGCGGTGAGATCCGCAAGGCCGTGCCCCAGGTCCTCGACCTCGTCGGCCTCGGCGGCAAGGAGGACCGGATGCCCGGTGAGCTCTCCGGCGGTGAGCAGCAGCGCGTCGCTATCGCGCGGGCCTTCGTCAACCGCCCCATGCTGCTGATCGCGGACGAGCCGACCGGCAACCTCGACCCGCAGACCTCCGTGGGCATCATGAAGCTGCTGGACCGGATCAACAGGACCGGTACCACGGTGATCATGGCGACTCACGACCAGAACATCGTCGACCAGATGCGCAAGCGCGTCATCGAGCTCGAAAAGGGCCGTCTCGTACGCGACCAGGCACGCGGCGTTTACGGCTACCAGCACTGAGCCCGTAGAGCGACACGACTGAAAGGCTGAAAGACTCGCCATGCGCGCCCAGTTCGTACTGTCGGAGATCGGCGTCGGTCTCCGCCGCAATCTCACGATGACCTTCGCCGTCATCGTCTCCGTAGCCCTTTCACTCGCCCTCTTCGGCGGTGCGCTGCTCATGCGCGAGCAGGTCAGCACGATGAAGGACTTCTGGTACGACAAGGTCAACGTCTCGATCTTCCTCTGCAACAAGAACGACGCGGCGACGTCTCCCAAGTGCGCCAAGGGCGCCGTAACCGCCCAGCAGAAGCAGCAGATCGAAGCCGATCTCAAGAAGATGGACGTGGTCGACACCGTCCACCGCGAGTCGGCCGAGGAGGCGTACAAGCACTACCGGGAGCAGTACGGCGACACTCCCATCGCGTCCACCATCACGCCGGACCAGATGCAGGAGTCGTTCCGGGTCAAACTGGACGACCCGGAGAAGTACAAGGTCGTCGCGACCGCCTTCGCGGGCCGGGACGGTGTGCAGTCCGTCCAGGACCAGCGCAACATCCTGGAGAACCTCTTCTCCCTGATGAACGGCATGAATGTCGCCGCGCTCTTCGTGATGGCGCTGATGCTGGTGATTGCGCTGATGCTGATCGTCAACACCGTGCGTGTTTCGGCGTTCAGCCGCAGGCGTGAGACCGGCATCATGCGGCTCGTGGGAGCCTCCAGCTTCTACATCCAGATGCCGTTCATCATGGAGGCCGCCTTCGCCGGTCTGCTGGGCGGCGTGGTCGCCTCCGCCATGCTGCTCGTGGGCCGGTATTTCCTGATCGACCACGGTCTGGCGCTGTCCGAGAAGATGCAACTGGTCAACTTCATCGGCTGGGACGCGGTGGTCACCAAGCTCCCGCTGGTGATCGCGATCGGGCTGCTGATGCCCGCCATGGCTGCTTTCATCGCATTGCGCAAGTACCTCAAGGTGTGACAAGCACCCCTGGCGCCGTGCGGTCAACCGCCGTACGGCGCCTTTCGCTTGTCCTAGAGTGTTCGCCATGCCGGGCCCGGAGTTCAGCCCTCGGCCCCGCCGCATCCGCCGCGGGGCGGCCCTGACATTGGTCTTTGCGAGCGTTCTCGCCACCGCGGCCGCCACCAACGCGCTGCCGCGCGACAAGAACGCTCCGCCCCTCTCGGCCCGCTCAGCCGCCGCGACCGTCGACCACGACGACGTCGCCCGTGCCGCTGCCGAGGCGATGGCCGACGGCAAGTCCGGTACGGAAGCGGCCGAGGACGTCGTCAGCCGCAGCGGGGACCGCTGGGGCGCGGTGTACGACAAGAGCGAGTACGAGGAGTTCGAGCAGGCCCTCGACGGTGAGTACACCGGTGTGGGCCTGTGGGCGCGCCGGGCGGGCGACGGGCGGGTGGAGGTCGCCAGGGTCCAGCCCGGCGGCCCCGCCGCCAAGGCGGGCATCAGGGCCGGCGACCGGCTCCGTACGATCGACGGCCTCACGGTCGACAAGCGCCCCGTCACCGAGGTCGTGGCGCTGCTGCGCGGCGGCGACCGTACAAGGGTCACGCTGGGCCTGGAGCGCGACGGCCGGGCCTGGACCGAGAAGCTGCTGCGCACCACGCTGACCACCGAGGCGGTCACAGTCCGGCAGCTGGCGGGCGGCGCCGTCATGATCAAGGTTGCCTCCTTCACCAAGGGCGCGGGCACGCAGGTGCGGGACGCGGTCCGGGGCACCCCTGCGGGCATCGGCGTTCTGCTCGATCTGCGCGGCAACGCGGGCGGCCTGGTCACCGAGGCCGTCACCGCCGCCTCCGCATTCCTGGACGGCGGCCTGGTCGCCACGTACGACATACGGGGCGAGCAGCGCGCGCTGTACGCCCCGCCCGGCGGGGACACCGTCAGACCCGTCGTCGCCCTGGTCGACGGCGGCACGATGAGCGCCGCCGAGCTGGTCACCGGGGCGCTGCAGGACCGGGGCCGGGCGATCACCGTCGGATCGCGCACCTTCGGCAAGGGTTCGGTCCAGATGCCCAGCCAGCTGCCCGACGGCTCGGTCGCCGAGCTGACCGTCGGCCACTACCGCACCCCGGCCGGGCACAGCGTGGACGGCCGGGGCATCACCCCGGACCTCGCAGCGAGCGAGAGGGCCGAGGAACGGGCCCAGACAGTATTGAGTGGCCTCGGGGGCGGGTCTTAGTGCGAAAATGGCCGCACTATGGCTAAGGAAAAAGGGCGCAAGCTGATCGCGCAGAACAAGAAGGCGCGGCACGACTACCACATCATCGACACCTACGAGTGCGGTCTCGTGCTGACAGGTACCGAGGTGAAGTCGCTGCGCCAGGGACGGGCCTCGCTGGTGGACGGCTTCGTCCAGATCGACGATCACGAAGCGTGGCTGCACAACGTGCACGTGCCGGAGTACACCCAGGGGACGTGGACCAACCACAGCGCGCGGCGCAAGCGGAAGCTGCTGATGCACCGCGCAGAGATCCACAAGCTCGAGTCGAAGTCGCAGGAGACGGGGCACACGATCGTGCCGCTGGTGCTGTACTTCAAGGACGGCCGGGCGAAGGTCGAGATCGCGCTGGCGAAGGGCAAGAAGGAGTACGACAAGCGGCAGACGCTGCGGGAGAAGCAGGACCGGCGCGAGACGGACCGCGCGATCTCGGCGGTGAAGCGGCGGCAGCGGGCCTGACGCCCGACCGAGCGGAATATGGTGGCACCGTCGTGCGTTGGTCACGTACGATGGCACCTGCACCTCACAGCGGGTGCATGCATTGAAAACTCAACATGGGGATGATCGGTTTCGACAGCGGATGTCGAAGCAGGGGAAGCGAGCCGAGGAAGCGGCAATGATCTCGTTAACCATATGTCGCAACCAATAATCGCCAATTCCAAGAGCGATTCCCGCGCCTTCGCGCTCGCTGCCTAATTAGCAGCTAGCGAAGGCCTTCGGGTGTCAGCCCGGGGCTGTTCCCGACCCGGATCCTGGCATCAGCTAGGGAACTAAACCTCTAAGCCCGGTCACGGGGCGTAGAGGGAAATCAAACAGTGACTGAGCCCGTCGGAGACTTGTTCGCGTGATCTCCGGGGCTGAGAAAATCGCAGCGAACTGCGCTCGGAGAAGCCCTGATTCTGCACCGTTGGACGCGGGTTCGATTCCCGCCATCTCCACTCATCCCATGTGAGGCGAAGGCCCGGCTGTCACGACAGCCGGGCCTTTGTCGTGCCTGCCACCGCAAGGGCCACCACCAGGGCCAGCGCCGCCGCCGATGCCGGGACGGCGTAGCCGTGCGCCGCGCCCAGGTGCTCCACCGTCCAGCCCGCGGTCGCCGAGCCTGCCGCGATGCCGCCGAGGATCGCGGTGACGGCGAGCGTCATGCCCTCGTTCAGGCTGTTCTGCGGGGTCAGCCGCTGGACCAGGGTCATTCCGGTCACCATCGTCGGCGCGGTCGCCGCGCCCGCCAGCAGCAGGGCGACGGCGAGGAGGGCCACCGAGCCCGTGCGGGCGGCGAGCAGCGGCAGGGTCATCAGGGCGGTCATGGCGGCGAGACAGGCGGCCAGTCGGCCGGGCAGGCTGCGGGCGGGGCGCATCGCCCCGTACAGCAGGCCCGCCACGCACGACCCGGCGGCCTGCAGCGCGAGCAGCAGCCCCGCCGCCGGGTTGTCCAGATACGCGAGCGTGGTGACCTCCAGCGCGCCGAAGACCGCGCCGGTGGCGAGGAAGACGGCGAGCAGCGGCGCCATCCCGGTCGTACGCAGCGGGGAGCGGGGTCCCGGCCGGGCGGGGCGTGACCGGCGGCTCGGTGGAGCGCTGGGCCGCGAAGATCAGTACGCCGGTCAGCATCAGCACCGCTCCCGTGAGCGTGCCCGCCTCCGGGAAGAGCGCGGCGCACAGGAACGCCGCGAGCACCGGTCCGAGCATGAAGCACAGCTCGTCGGCGGCCTGCTCGAAGGAGTTCGCGGTGTGCAGCGTGGCAGGGTCCCCACGGTGGATGTGGGCCCAGCGGGCGCGGGACATGCCGCCGGTATTGGGGGTGGTGGCGGTCGCGGCGTACGCGGCGAAGAGCGTCCAGTCGGGCGCGTCGTAATGCACGCAGAGCAGGAGGGCGAGCGAGCCGAGCGCGGCGAGCGCGGTGGCGGGCACGGCGATACGGGCCTGCCCGTACCGGTCCACGAGCCGCGCGGTCCACGGCGCGACCAGCGCGGTGACGCCGAGCCCGGTCGCGGTAACGGCCCCGGCGAGGGCGTACGAGCCGCGCGATCCGGCGATCATGATGACGGCGCTGACGCTGAACATGCCCATGGGGAGGCGGGCGAGGAGGTTGCCCGCGGTGAAGGCGGGGGCGCCGGGGGGCGCGAAGAGTTGCCGGTACGGGGCGAGGGGCCCGGCCTTGCGGGGCTTTCCCCCACCCCGCCCGTCCCCGAACTGGGCCTCTGCCCCAGACGCCGGTCGGCCTGAGTTCTCAGGCCGACCGGCGGGAAATTCAAGCCTCGCCGGCGATTGAGGCGCGGGGTCTGGGGCGGAGCCCCAGTTACGGGAAGGGGCGGGGTGGGGAACAGGCCCGCCGCAGGCGTCAGCGGCAGTGGCCTGCGGGGAGTCGGGTGATTGCGGCATCCAGCTACCCTCGCGGCGCTGAGCGCCCGCGGTCCAACACCTGCTCCGACGCCATTGACGCACTCGTGTTGTAAGTTCAACGGCGTGCCCCGAGACATGGACCCCCGCCTGCTCCGCGCCTTCGTCGCCGTCGCCGGCGAGCTGCACTTCACCCGTGCCGCCGCCCGCCTGTATGTCGCGCAGCAGGCCCTCAGCCGCGATATCCGGCGGCTGGAGCGCGAGTTGGGTGCCGAGTTGTTCGTACGGACCACCCGGCAGGTGACCCTCACGGCCGACGGCGAGCGGCTGCTGCCGTACGCCCGGCGGGTGCTGGCGGCCCAGGACGATCTGCTGGCGGCCGCCGCGGGGACCTCCCGGCCGCTGCTCGTCGATCTCAACAGCGAGGGCATGGCATCCGGCCGAGTGCTGGCGCGGGCGCGGGAGATCGCCCCCGAGTGCGAGCTGATGGCCCGCTTCGAGAGCGGGCTGACCGGCGCCGCCGCCGAGATCGTCGCCGGGCGGCTCGATGTCTCCTTCGGGCGCTTCGCCGGGCTCGAACCGTCCGTACGGGCGCTCCTGTCCCATCAGCCCGTACGGTACGAGCCGATGGCCGTCCTGCTGCCGCACGACCACCCGCTCGCCGGGCTGGCGCGCATCCCGCTGGACGCGCTCGCGGGCGAGAACGTATACGCGGGGGCGGGCAATCCGCGGACCCTGGAGTGGACGGATCTGGCGCGCCGCCTCTTCGCCGGGCGGGGGATTCGCATCGCGCCGCCCGCGCCCGTGGCCATCGGCGCCGAGGAGTTCCGGCGGGTGATGGCCAAGACCCGCAACCCGGTCCTGGCGGTCGTCGATTTTCCGGCTATGCCGGACAGCGTGCTGCGCCCGGTCGTCGATCCCGTGCCGCTGTCGCCGCTCTCCTTGGTGTGGCGCAACGGGCTCCGGCACCCGGGCATTGACGCGCTGCGGGCGGCCGCCGCGCGACTGGCCGAGGAGGAGGGCTGGCTGGACCGTGATCCCGCCCACTGGCTGCCTGAAGACGACATATCGCTCATGGGTGACGCCCGGCGGCTCACAGACGCGTCGGCCGCCGGGTGAGAGCAAGGTTTCGCGCCGGTCACCTCGGGCCACCGGGGCGGAAACGCGCCGCTCCTAGCGTCTCTCTCACACCCGACACCCGTGGAGGCTTGTGATGGCTGGCCGATGGATCGAACAGTGGGAACCTGAGGACGAGGCTTTCTGGGAGGCGAAAGGGGAGCGGGTTGCGCGACGCAATCTGATCTTCTCCATCCTCTCCGAGCACATCGGGTTCTCGATCTGGACCTTGTGGTCCGTCCTGGTCCTGTTCATGGGACCGGAGTACGGGATCGACCCGGCCGGCAAGTTCTTCCTGGTGGCCATGGCGACGCTGGTCGGCGCCTTTATCCGGGTCCCGTACACCTTCGCCGTCGCCCGCTTCGGCGGGCGTAACTGGACCATCATCGCGGCGTCGATGCTGCTCCTGCCGACGGCCGCCGCCTTCCTGGTGATGGAGCCCGGGACCTCGTACACCACCTTCATGCTGGTCGCGATGCTCACCGGCGTGGGCGGCGGGAACTTCGCCTCGTCGATGACCAACATCAACTCCTTCTTCCCGCTGCGGAAGAAGGGCTGGGCGCTCGGACTGAACGCGGGCGGCGGCAACATCGGGGTGCCCGTCGTGCAGCTGGCCGGACTCGCGGTCATCGGCGCGGCCGGCGGACCGCGTGTGCTGCTCGGGATCTACCTCCCCTTCATCGCCGTCTCCGCGATCTGCGCCGCGCTCTTCATGGACAACCTCGCCCCGGTCAAGAACGACACCGGGGCGTCGAAGGACGCCGTGCGCGATCCGCACACCTGGATCATGTCCTTCCTCTACATCGGCACCTTCGGGTCGTTCATCGGCTACAGCTTCGCCTTCGGTCTGGTCCTCCAGACGCAGTTCGGGCGTACGCCGCTGCAGGCCGCGTCCATCACCTTCATCGGGCCGCTGCTCGGCTCGCTGATCCGGCCGGTCGGCGGACGGCTCGCCGACCGCTACGGCGGCGCGCGCATCACCCTGTGGAACTTCCTCGGGATGGGGGCGGCCACAGGGGTCGTCGTGCTCGCCTCGGTCCAGGAGTCGCTGGCGCTCTTCACCACCGCGTTCATCGCGCTCTTCGTGCTGACCGGGGTCGGCAACGGCTCCACGTACAAGATGATCCCGGGCATTTTCCAGGCGAAGGCGGTTGCAAAGGGCATGACCGGCGAGGCGGCGGCCGCGTACGGGCGGCGGCTGTCCGGCGCGTCCATGGGGCTGATCGGCGCGGTGGGTGCGCTCGGCGGGCTCGGCATCAACCTCGCCTTCCGCCAGTCCTTCCTGACCGCGGGCACCGGCACGTCGGCGTTCGTCGCCTTCCTCGCCTTCTACGCGGCCTGTTTCACGGTCACTTGGGCGGTATACCTTCGCCGGCCCGCCACCGAGGCGGCACCGGTTGCGGAGGCGAAGCCGCAGCTCAGTTACGCAGAGGTGTAACACCGGGGAAATCCAGGCGAACCGAGTCTGTCACGCCGCCTTGGCAGGCTCGGCCGCCCATCCGCATACGTGGGGACGACAGCCATGCACGACCAAAAGCTGCCCGGGCCGCTCGCCGGATTCACCGTCGGCGTCACCGCGGCACGGCGCGCCGACGAGCTCGGCGCGCTGCTCTGCCGACGCGGCGCCGCCGTCGTCCACGCCCCAGCCCTGCGTATCGTCCCGCTCGCAGACGACGCCGAACTGCTCGCCGCCACCAAGGAGCTGATCGACCACGGGCCCGATGTGGTGGTCGCCACCACCGCGATCGGCTTCCGCGGCTGGGTGGAGGCCGCGGACGGCTGGGGGTACGGCGAGGAGCTGCTGGCCCGGCTGCGCGGTGTGGAGCTGCTGGCCCGCGGGCCGAAGGTGAAGGGCGCGGTCCGCGCCGCCGGGCTGACCGAGGAGTGGTCCCCGGCGTCCGAATCCATGGCCGAGGTGCTCGACCGGCTGCTCACCCAGGGCGTCGCCGGCCGCCGGATCGCGCTCCAGCTGCACGGCGAGCCGCTGCCCGGTTTCGTCGAGTCGCTACGGGCCGGGGGCGCCGATGTCGTCGTCGTCCCCGTCTACCGGTGGATGCCGCCGCAGGACCTCGCACCGCTCGACCGCATGCTCGACGCGACTGTCGCGCGCGCCCTGGACGCCCTCACCTTCACCAGCGCCCCGGCCGCCGCCTCACTGCTCTCCCGCGCCGAAACCCGCGGACTCCTCCCCGAGCTGCTGCACGCCCTCGACCACGATGTGCTGGCCGCCTGTGTGGGGCCTGTCACCGCGCTGCCGCTGCAGGCCCACGGCATTTCCACGGTGCAGCCGGAGCGCTTCCGGCTCGGCCCGCTGGTGCAGCTGATCGGCCTTGAGCTGCCGTCCCGGGCCCGTACACTCCCGGTCGCGGGCCGCCGCGTCGAGATCCGCGGCCACGCGGTCCTGGTCGACGACGACTTGCGGCCCGTGCCGCCCGCCGGAATGGCCCTGCTGCGCGCGCTGTCCCGGCGTCCCGGCTGGGTCGTCTCCCGCTCCGACCTGCTGCGGACGCTGCCGGGCGCGGGCCGCGACGAGCACGCCGTCGAGACGGCGATGGCCCGGCTGCGCACGGCACTCGGCGCGCCCAAGCTGATCCAGACGGTCGTCAAGCGGGGCTACCGGCTGGCGCTGGACCCGGCCGCCGACACCAAGTACGCGGACATGTGACGTACGAAAACGGTCGCGCAAGAGCCTGTCCGGGCGTCTACGGTACGCAGGATGAGCACTGATCCCGTACGCCTGGAGCCCGACGGGCCGGACGCCGCCGCCCGCCTCGCCGAGGAAGTCGCCCGGGCCCTGGTCCGCAATCGCGACCACATGCGTCCCTGGGAGCCCAACCGCCCCGAGGCGTACTACACCCCCGAAGGGCAGGCCGCCCGGCTCGCCCCTCATCCGGCCACCAGGCGGTGGCACTTCACCGAAGGCACGCGCGTCATCGGCGGGATCACCCTCTCCGGCATCGCGCTGGGACCGTTTCGCAGCGGGAATCTCGGCTACTGGATCGACGCCGAGTACACCGGCCGCGGGCTCGCCACCCGCGCGGTCGAGGAGGTCTGCCGTGCCGCCCGCGAGGACTTGGGCCTGCACCGCGTCCAGGCGGGCACCCTCATCGCCAACGCCGCCTCCCAGCGCGTCCTCGCCAAGTGCTCCTTCGAGCCGATCGGCACGGCACCGCGCTATCTGCACATCGACGGCGCCTGGCGCGACCACCGCCTCTTCCAGCGGATCCTGCACGACGACCCGCCGACTCCCTGAAGAGCGGCGGAAGTTCACCCCTGGCACGCAACCTGACGGAGCGCCCGGACGAGCCTCCCCGCAGTACGAGGACATCGCTCCGGACACCGCCCGCGACCAGATCGTGCGGTGTGCGGCCGGACCGGGCGCGAGGAGGGGTTCCGGCCGCACGCCCGGACGGGCACTCTGGTGGGGATACCCGGAAGTGACCCGAGGTGGTGACAGGCGCATGGCGGCAGGCGCGACGGGTGCGGCCGCGTACGACTGGAGGTTCGACTCCGGGCGGATCTGCCTCGACCTGGTGGCGACCGCGGAGGCGGCCACCGGCGGGCGTGAGCCGCTGGACGGGCCCGGGCGGCTCGGCCGGTGGCTGGTCGGCGCCGGTCTGGTGCCCGCGGGCACGCAGCTGGCGGCCGTCGAGGGCCAGTGGGTGGGGCGCTTCGTCGAACTGCGGGACTGCGTGGGCCAGTTGGTGCGGGCTCAGATCGAAGGCCGCGGCGCCGAGTCGGCGCTGGAGCGGGTCAACGCCCTCGCCGCGGGAGCGCCGCCCGGCATCCGGGCCGTACGCGACGCGCAGGGCTCGCTCGTACGGGCACTGAGCGCCGCGCCCGAGTGCGGGGCGCTGCTCGCCGCTGTCGCCCGCGACGCCGTGGAGCTGCTGACCGACCCGCCGGCCCGGGCGAGGCTGCGGCAGTGCGAGGGTGACAACTGCCGCCGCGTCTATCTGGACACCTCCCGCGGACGGCGGCGGCGCTGGTGCTCCAGCGAGGTGTGCGGGAACCGCGAGCGGGTCGCCAGGCACCGGCGCAGGGTCGCCGTGGCGAGGGCCTGAGACCGGCTCGGACCCTTCCTCAAAAGATCTTGAAACTTTTTTGGCGGGACGTTGAGTGATGCGTCTGCGGCCCCCGTAGTGATGGGGGAGAGGCAGTCAGCCAAAATCAGGGTCTCGACCAGGAGGTTCAGGTGCGCAAGGATGCCGCCGTGGCCGATGACCGTCCGCAAAGGGCCCGCCATCGCAGCGAGAAGCCACGCAACGACTCCTCAGTACCTGACGAGGAGCTCATGCGCGCGCTGTATCGCGAACATGCGGGACCTTTGCTCGCCTATGTACTCCGTCTCGTCGCCGGCGACCGCCAGCGAGCCGAGGACGTGGTGCAGGAGACGCTCATCCGTGCCTGGAAGAACGCCGGTCAGCTCAACCGAGCCACCGGCTCTGTCCGACCCTGGCTGGTGACGGTCGCACGCCGCATCGTCATCGACGGTCACCGCAGCCGGCAGGCCCGGCCGCAGGAGGTCGATCCGTCGCCGCTGGAGGTCATGCCCGCGGAGGACGAGATCGACAAGGCGTTGTGGCTGATGACGCTCTCAGATGCGCTCGATGATTTGACGCCCGCCCACAGGGAAGTTCTTGTCGAGACGTATTTCAAGGGGCGGACGGTCAATGAGGCGGCCGAGACGCTCGGCATACCCAGTGGGACGGTGCGCTCCCGGGTGTTCTACGCACTCCGTTCCATGAAGCTCGCTCTGGAGGAGAGGGGGGTCACGGCATGACCATGTATGAGCAGGAATCCGTACACGATGCTGTCGGCGCGTATGTGCTCGGCATTCTGGACGACGCAGACGCCTCCGCCTTCGAGGCGCATCTGGCGGGCTGCGACATCTGCGCCGCCCACCTCGAGGAGTTCTCCGGGATGGAGCCGATGCTGGCCATGCTGGCGGAGGCCCCGATGCCGGTGCAGCAGCCGAATGTGCTGAACATGCCCGGCATGCGGTTCACGCCCGACGTCCCGCCGCCGCGACCGGTCCCCGTGGTGCCCACCGCGCCCAGCCCGCAGCTGCTCGGCGGACTGCTCGACGAGGTCGCCGCCAAGCGCGCGGCCAAGCGCCGGCGCGGCATGTATCTGGTCGCGGCCGCCGCGGCCCTGATCATCGGTGGTCCCACCGTCGCGGTCGTGGTCACGGCGGACGACACCGGCAGCAACAACCAGGCGCGCACCGATCCGCACCCCACCAGTCCCGCCGAGGACGCCTTCTTCAACCACATGAACGAGAAGGTGCAGGCCACGGACGCGACCACCAAGGTCAGCGCGACCGTCGGCCTGGAGGAGAAGGGCTGGGGCACCCACACCGTTCTCGAACTGAAGAACGTCAAGGGCCCGCTCAAGTGCAATCTGATCGCCGTCTCCAAGAGCGGCGAGGAAGAGGTCGTGACCTCCTGGGCCGTCCCGAAGTGGGGTTACGGCATCGAGGACAGCCCGAACAAGTTGGGCAAGAACCCGCTCTACATCCACGGCGGAGCGGCGATGGACCGGAACGACATCGACCACTTCGAGGTCCGCACCTTCGATGGCAAGCGACTGGTGGAGGTCGAAGCCTGACAGATTCGCCCCCTTCGCGTACGGTTGACGGCTGCCCAGTGCACGTCAGAAGGGGGCCTCGGTGGCCGCGCAGGATGCCGCTGTCGAAACCGCTGATCCCGGTGTCGATTCCGTACGAGACCGCGAGATCGGTATCGAGCAGGAACATCTGAATCAGGTGTACCGCCGCCTCGAGGAGAAGATCCACGAGGCGGAGTTCCTCATGCACGATGCCGCCAAACGCGGGCAGGTCGGCACGCCGGGAGCACTCGCCGAGCGGGACGCCCAGGTCTTCCGGGCGGGAGTGCACCTCAACCGGCTGAACAACGAGTTCGAGGACTTCCTGTTCGGGCGGATCGACCTGCTGCACGGCAAGGACGGCAAGAAGGGCCCGGACGGCGCGTACACCTCGGTCGAGCCCGCGGACGACGCCGTACGGGTGGACAACACGGCCGACATCGGGGAGACCCTGCACATCGGCCGTATCGGAGTCCTCGACTCCGACTACGCGCCGCTGGTCATCGACTGGCGCGCCCCGGCCGCCGCTCCCTTCTACCGCTCGACCCCGGTCGATCCTGGCCGGGTGGTACGCCGCCGGGTCATCCGCTCCAAGGGCCGCAAGGTCCTCGGCGTCGAGGACGACCTGATGCGCCCGGAGCTGATCGCCACGCTGGATGGGGAACAGCTCCCGGTCGTCGGGGACGGCGCGCTGATGGCGGCGCTCGGGCAGGCCCGCAGCCACACCATGCGGGACATCGTCGCCTCCATCCAGGCGGAGCAGGATCTGGTGATCCGGGCCCCCGCCGCGTCCGTCACCTATGTGGAGGGCGGGCCCGGCACCGGCAAGACCGCGGTGGCCCTGCACCGGGCGGCGTATCTGCTCTACCAGGACCGCCGGCGGTACGCGGGCGGCATCCTGATCGTCTCGCCGACCCCGCTGCTCGTCGCGTACACCGAGGGCGTGCTGCCCTCGCTGGGCGAGGAGGGGCAGGTCGCGATCCGCGCGGTCGGCAATCTGGTGGACGGCGTGGAGGCCACGGCGTACGACGAACCTGCCGTGGCCCGCGTCAAGGGCTCCTCGCGGATGCTGAAGGTGCTCCGCAAGGCCGCCCGGGGCGCGCTGGAGCTGGGGGACGGCCCGGACCGGCTGCGCGTCGTCGCCTTCGGGCGCCGAGTCGAGCTGGAGGCCGACGAGCTCCATCGCATCCGCCAGGCGGTGCTGGGCGGCACCGCCCCGGTCAATCTGCTGCGCCCGCGCGCCCGCAGGCTGCTGCTCGACGCCCTGTACGCCAAGTCGGGCGCCGCGACCCGTCACACCGACCCGGAGCTCGCCGCCGAGCTGCGGTCCTCCTTCGACGAGGACGTGGCCACCGAGGACGCCTTCATCGGCTTCCTGGACGCCTGGTGGCCCGAGCTCACCCCGCGCCGGGTGCTCACCGCGATGGCCGACGAGAAGCTGCTCGGCCGCTGGGCACGCCGGATCCTCAACCCGGGCGAGGTGCGCCGCCTCGCCCGCTCGCTGCGCCGCGAGGCCCTGTCCGTACACGACGTGGCGCTCCTCGACGAGCTGCAGACGCTGCTCGGCACCCCGGCCCGCCCCAGACGCAGACGCGAACTCGATCCGCTGGACCAGCTCACCGGTCTGGAGGAGCTGATGCCGCAGCGCGAGGAGACCCAGTACGAACGGGCCGAGCGGCTGGCTCAGGAACGTACCGAGTACGCGCATGTCATCGTGGACGAGGCGCAGGACCTGACCCCCATGCAGTGGCGGATGGTCGGCCGCCGCGGCCGGCACGCCACCTGGACGGTCGTCGGCGACCCGGCGCAGTCGTCCTGGTCGTCCCCGGACGAGGCGGCCGAGGCCCGCGACGAGGCGCTCGGCTCCCGCCCGCGGCGCCGTTTCCAGCTCACCGTCAACTACCGCAACCCGGCTGAGATCGCCGAGCTCGCGGCCAAGGTGCTGGCGCTCGCCATGCCCGGCATGGAGTCCCCGTCCGCGGTCCGCTCCACGGGCGTGCAGCCGGGCTTCGCGGTCGTACGGGACGGGAATCTGGCCCAGACCGTACGGGCCCAGGCGCAGCGCCTGCTGGACCGTGTCGACGGCACGGTCGGCGTGGTGGTCGCGATGAACCGGCGCGAGCAGGCGGCGCGTTGGCTGGCCGGGCTCGGCGAACGCGTGGTCGCGCTCGGCTCGCTCGAGGCGAAGGGCCTGGAGTACGACGCGACGGTCGTCGTCTCGCCCGCGGAGATCGCGGACGAGTCCCCGGCCGGGCTGCGGGTCCTGTACGTGGCGCTGACCCGGGCGACCCAGCAGCTGACGGTGGTCTCGGGCCGGCGCGACGAGCCGGACGCGAACGGTGTGCCGGACCTGCTGCGGGACTGATGGAGAGTCAACCCGCGATGCGGGAATCACTTACCGGGGTTGAGGGTCCGGGGGCGTCCCTAGGGAAAAGCACAGTGTTAGCCTGGTTGTGGCACCGGCTCGATCCAAGCCCCCGGGCCCAACCTTCGTCGCTACGAGCGACCACTTGCCGCGAGGCGAGCATGGCGGGTCGGTGCCACCTATTCGTACAAGAGACAGGTCCGCGTCACCGCGAGGTGACGCGGACCTGTTTCATTGGTGGCTTCCGCCCGAACGATCGCATCTCGTATGGTGGAAAACAGTTTCCGAAAACAAAACGAACGCTATTACCTGCTACTCGCAGGTAGGTGCGACCATCGGAAAGCGTCGCCGGGCACCAGCCGCGGCCGCATGGCAATGAAGCTAGCGAAAGCAGAGGAACCCGGTCATGGCAACGGCGCCCAGCGTCTCGTACTCGATGACGGTCCGGCTGGAGGTCCCCGCGAGCGGTACCGCGGTCTCCCAGCTCACCACGGCCGTGGAGTCCTCCGGCGGCTCTGTGATCGGCCTGGACGTGACCGCTTCCGGCCACGAGAAGCTGCGGATCGACGTCACGATCGCAGCGAGCTCCACCACGCACGCCGACGAGATCGTCGAGGAACTGCGCAAAATCGAGGGCGTCGTCCTCGGCAAGGTCTCCGACCGTACGTTCCTGATGCACCTCGGCGGCAAGATCGAGATGCAGTCCAAGCACCCCATCCGCAACCGTGACGACCTCTCGATGATCTACACCCCGGGTGTGGCCCGGGTCTGCATGGCCATCGCCGAGAACCCCGAGGACGCCCGCCGCCTCACCATCAAGCGCAACTCCGTTGCGGTGGTGACCGACGGCTCCGCGGTACTCGGCCTCGGCAACATCGGCCCCATGGCCGCGCTCCCGGTGATGGAGGGCAAGGCGGCCCTCTTCAAGCGGTTCGCCGGCATCGACGCCTGGCCGCTGTGCCTGGACACCCAGGACACCGACGAGATCGTCGCGATCGTCAAGGCGATCGCCCCCGGCTTCGCGGGCATCAACCTCGAGGACATCTCGGCGCCCCGCTGCTTCGAGATCGAGGCGCGGCTGCGCGAGGCGCTTGACATCCCGGTCTTCCACGACGACCAGCACGGCACCGCGATCGTCGTCCTCGCCTCGCTGACCAACGCGCTGCGTGTGGTCGGCAAGGCGATCGGTGACGTACGGGTAGTCATGTCCGGCGCGGGCGCCGCCGGTACGGCCATCCTGAAACTGCTGATCGCAGCGGGTGTCAAGCACGCCGTCGTGGCCGACATCCACGGCGTGGTGCACGCCGTCCGCGAAGACCTGGTGGACGCGGAGCCCGAGTCGCCGCTGCGCTGGATCGCCGACAACACCAACCCCGAGGGCGTCACCGGCACGCTCAAGGAAGCGGTCGCCGGCGCGGATGTATTCATCGGAGTGTCCGCCCCGAACGTGCTGGGGGCGGCGGACGTCGCGGCGATGGCCGACGGCGCAATCGTGTTCGCGCTCGCGAACCCCGACCCGGAAGTCGACCCGGCAATCGCCCGCCAGACGGCGGCAGTTGTGGCCACGGGCCGCTCCGACTTCCCCAACCAGATCAACAATGTGCTGGTCTTCCCGGGCGTCTTCCGCGGCCTGCTGGACGCGCAGTCCCGGACGGTCAGCACGGAGATGATGCTCGCGGCGGCGGCCGCGCTTGCGGACGTCGTCACCGAGGACGAACTCAACCCGAACTACATCATCCCGTCCGTCTTCAACGACAAGGTCGCCGGAGCGGTCGCGGGAGCCGTCCGCAACGCCGCGAAGGCGGCCGGAGCGGCTGTGACGGGCCACACGTCGGCGTGACGCCCGGCGCGTCGCGAGTCGCGGGTCCGCGACTGCCGCTCTAGGGTGGCGGACCATGAGCCCCGCGGCTCGCGGCTCCAAGGAGTCTCCACCGAGTGGACGGAACGTCACCACGACGAGGCCGTGGCGCTTTTCGTGTGACTCCGGAGGGTGCCGGATTGGCTTTCCCGCCGCTGGTGGGGGCAGGATGCGTATTCGGGCGCGAGGGTCTGACAGCAGACCCGGGTCCGGGGACTGTCCGAGGGCCCTGGCAGCATCGGCTTCGATCTCACGCCTCACAGGCAAGAAGAACACGGGAGTAACAACATGAACCGCAGTGAGCTGGTGGCCGCGCTGGCCGACCGCGCCGAGGTGACCCGCAAGGACGCCGACGCCGTGCTGGCCGCGCTCGCCGAGACCGTCGGCGAGGTCGTCGCCAAGGGCGACGAGAAGGTCACGATCCCCGGCTTCCTGACCTTCGAGCGCACCCACCGTGCCGCTCGCACCGCTCGTAACCCGCAGACCGGCGACCCGATCCAGATCCCGGCCGGCTACAGCGTGAAGGTCTCCGCGGGCTCCAAGCTCAAGGAAGCCGCCAAGGGCAAGTAATCCGCCTAGGCAAGCCAATGGGCGGCCACCCCTGCCGGGGGTGGCCGCCCATTCGCGTGTAATCAAGCCTCTTGGGGGTCCCCCCGGACGAAGTCTGGGGGGCTTGATGAGCCCGGGGGTCCGGGGGCGGAGCCCCCGCGGTCAGACGAGCCTGCCGCCCGGCAGCTCCACTTTGGCGCCCAGCTTCTCGAGCTTCTCCATGAAGTTCTCGTAGCCGCGGTTGATCAGGTCGATGCCGTGGACCCGGGACGTCCCCTGCGCCGCGAGCGCCGCGATCAGGTACGAGAAGCCGCCGCGCAGGTCCGGGATGACCAGGTCCGCGCCCTGGAGCTTCGTCGGGCCCGACACGACTGCCGAGTGCAGGAAGTTGCGCTGGCCGAAGCGGCAGTCCGAGCCGCCCAGGCACTCGCGGTACAGCTGGATGTGCGCACCCATCTGGTTGAGCGCGGAGGTGAAGCCGAGCCGCGACTCGTACACCGTCTCGTGGACGATGGACAGGCCCGCCGCCTGGGTCAGGGCCACCACCAGCGGCTGCTGCCAGTCGGTCTGGAAACCGGGGTGCACGTCCGTCTCCAGCGCGATCGCCTTCAGCGCGCCGCCCGGGTGCCAGAAGCGGATGCCCTCGTCGTCGATCTCGAAGGCGCCACCCACCCTCCGGTAGGTGTTCAGGAACGTCATCATCGAGCGCTGCTGCGCTCCGCGGACATAGATGTTGCCCTCGGTCGCCAGCGCCGCCGACGCCCAGGACGCCGCCTCCAGGCGGTCCGGGATCGCCCGGTGGGTGTAGCCGCCGAGCTTGTCGACACCGGTGATCCGGATCGTCCGGTCGGTGTCCATGGAGATGATCGCGCCCATCTTCTGCAGTACGCAGATGAGGTCCTCGATCTCCGGCTCCACCGCCGCGTTGGACAGCTCGGTGACGCCCTCCGCCAGCACCGCCGTCAGCAGCACCTGCTCGGTCGAGCCGACCGACGGGTACGGCAGCCGGATCTTGCAGCCGCGCAGCCGCTGCGGGGCCTCCAGATACTGGCCGTCCGCCCGCTTCTCGATCGTCGCGCCGAACTGGCGCAGCACCTCGAAGTGGAAGTCGATGGGCCGGCCGCCGATGTCGCAGCCGCCCAGACCCGGAATGAAGGCGTGGCCGAGCCGGTGCAGCAGCGGGCCGCAGAAGAGGATCGGGATGCGCGAAGAGCCCGCGTGCGCATCGATGTCCGCGACGTTCGCGCTCTCGACGTGGGACGGGTCGAGTACCAGCTCACCCGGCTCGTCACCGGGCCGGACCGTCACTCCGTGCAGCTGCAGCAGTCCGCGTACGACGCGCACATCACGGATGTCGGGCACATTGCGCAGTCGGCTCGGCTCGCTGCCCAGAAGAGCGGCGACCATCGCTTTGGGCACGAGGTTCTTCGCGCCGCGGACGCGGATCTCACCCTCCAGCGGGGTTCCGCCGTGGACAAGCAGTACATCGTCTGTGCCGGTCATGAATCTCGCGTTCCGGAGGGGGTCCCCCAGTGGAGCGAGGGGGATGTCGGGCAGGGGGCCAGTGAAAAGGGTAAGGGGCGTCTACCCCTGTCCCGTAAGGCCAAGGGCGCTCCGTGAGCGTAATGAATTGGGCACAACACGCTGGGTCGCCGCCATCTTGCGGAGCGTAACGGCCCCGGGTTCGCGTGCCGCCCCCTCCGGTCGCGTCCTGAGCTGCGCTGGCTCACACTCAGCCGCCCGCTCCCCGCGGAGGGCGAAGATGCGGGATCATGTCTCGCATGACCGAGGTGTCCTCGCTCACAGGGCGGCTGCTCGTCGCCACACCCGCCCTTGCGGACCCGAACTTCGACCGGGCGGTGGTTCTGCTGCTCGACCACGACGACGAGGGCTCGCTCGGCGTTGTCCTCAACCGGCCCACCCCGGTGGTCGTCGGCGACATCCTGGAGTCCTGGGCCGCGCTCACGGGCGAGCCGGGCGTGGTGTTCCAGGGCGGCCCGGTCTCCCTCGACTCGGCGCTGGGCGTCGCCGTCATACCGGGCGACGAGGGGCCACTCGGGTGGCGGCGGGTGTACGGCGCGATCGGTCTGGTCGACCTGGAGGCCCCGCCGGAGCTGCTCGGCGCGGCGCTGGGATCGCTGCGGATCTTCGCGGGGTACGCCGGATGGGGCCCCGGCCAGCTGGAGGACGAACTGAACGACGGCGCGTGGTACGTCGTCGAGTCGGAGCCGGGCGATGTGTCGTCGCCGCGGCCGGAGAGCCTGTGGCGGGCGGTGCTGCGACGGCAGCGCAACGAGCTCGCCATGTTCGCGACGTACCCGGACGACCCTTCGCTGAACTGAGTGGCGTGGCCTTCAGTACCCTTGGCAGTTATGAGCACTCTTGAGCCCGAGCGCGGGACAGGCACCGGGACCCTCGTAGAGCCGACGCCACAGACGTCGCACGGCGACGGCGACCACGAGCGCTTCGCCCATTACGTCCAGAAGGACAAGATCATGGCGAGTGCACTCGACGGCACTCCCGTAGTGGCACTGTGCGGGAAGGTCTGGGTACCGGGGCGTGACCCCAAGAAGTACCCGGTCTGTCCGATGTGCAAGGAGATCTACGAGTCCATGTCCGTCGGCGGCGACAAGGACAAGGGCGGCAAGGACAAGAAGTAGTCCTTCCGCCGGGGACGGCCCCCGGGACGCGCATTCACGCGCGCCCCGGGGGCCGTTCGCGTTGCACGGGGTGCGTCTGCTGGTCACAGAGTGGTTGAGACCTCTTGTCCGGCTATTGGCGTGCCCTTAGCCTCCTGCGTGTTGTGCAGAACGAAACGTTCGTTGCGCAGAGTGCAACGCCTACTCGTAGGGGAACCACGCATGAAGCTCATCGCCCGAATTGCCGCCCCGTCCGCGGCACTTGTGCTGGCAGGCCTCACCGCCACCGCCTGCGCCCCCCAGACCTCCGACAACAGCGCCAAGAAGGACGACAAGAGCGGCACCCTGCGCGTCTGGCTCTTCCAGGAGGTCAACAACAAGCCCAAGGAGCAGGTCGTCGACGCCGCCGTCGCCGCGTTCCGCAAGGCGCACAAGGGTGCCGAGGTCGAGGTCGAGTACATACCGGTCGAGACCCGCGCCCAGCGGATCAAGGCCGCCTTCAACGACCCGAAGAGCGCGCCGGATCTGATCGAGTACGGCAACACCGACACCGCCGGCTACGTCAAGGACGGCGGACTCGCCGACGTCGGTGAGGAGTTCACCGCCTGGGACGAGGCCAAGGACACCGACCCGACGGCCAAGCAGTCGGTCACGGTCGACGGCAAGATCTACGGCGCCCCGCTCTTCGTCGGCGTACGCGCGCTGTACTACCGCACCGACGTCTTCAAGGAGCTGGGGATCGCGGCCCCCAAGACCCAGGACGAGCTGATCGCCACCGCCAAGAAGATCCACAAGGCGAAGCCGGAGCTGTACGGGCTCGCGGTCGGCGGCGCGTACACCTATGGCGCGATGCCCTTCATCTGGGCGCAGGGCGGCGAACTGGCGCAGGAGAGCGGCGGTTCGTACAAGGCGGCCATCAACAGCCCGGCCGCGCAGAAGGGCATCACGGCGTACACCTCGCTCTTCGGCGACGACAACTGCCCGGCGGCGAAGTGCGCGTCGATGGGCGGCAACGCGACGGTGACGGCCTTCGCCTCCGGCAAGGCGGCGATGGCGATCGGCGGCGACTTCAGCCACCAGGCGGTGGAGGCGGGCGCGGTGAAGGGCAGGTACGCGGTGGTGCCGCTGCCGGGCAGGGAGACGGGCTCGATCGCGCCGGCCTTCGCGGGCGGCAACAACGTCGGCGTACTGAAGAGCAGTTCGCACCGCACGCTGGCGGTGGACCTGATGAAGCAGTTCACCGGCAAGGAGACACAGCGCAAGCTCTTCGACGCGATGGGGTTCCTGCCGACGTACACGGATGTACGGGCGGCGGTCGCGAAGAAGGAGCCGTTCGTCGAGCCGTTCGTACGGACGCTGGGCGCGGGCGCGAAGTTCGTGCCGGCTTCGTCGGGCTGGGGCCAGATCGACGCGTCGCTGGTGCTGCCGACGATGTTCCAGGAGATCGTCAGCGGCAAGAAGGACGTGGCGGCGGCGTCGGGTGACGCGGCGAAGAAGATGGACGCGGCGTTCGCAGCCGCGGGCTGAGTGCGATGACAAACGGTACGGAGCCGGGGCCGAACGCCCCGGACAGCCCGGGCACGCGCGAGACCACGGTTCCGCAGCCGGAGACACGGTCGCCGGACGGTGCGGACACGTCGGGCGGTGCGCCGGCGGCTGAGGCTTATGCGCCTGCCGGTGATGCGGTCGCGTCGGGCGGTGCCGAGGCGGGGCCGTCCGGCGGGACTGCTGTGTCCGCCGGTGGTGTGGGACCGTCGGCCGACGCTTCGGCGGCTGCCCGTGGCGCGGGCGCGCCCGGCGAGGCGGTTACGGCCTCCGGCGGGCCCGGTGCGTCGGTCGGTGGCTCCGCGGTCGTCGGCACCGCCCGGCGGTCCGAGAGGCGGCCCGCGCGCGTGCCCAACGCCCGGAAGGCGCCCGGGGGTTCCCCCGGCGACGGGCGCGCGGCGCGGCGCGGCCGGCGGCGCGCCGGCTCCTGGACCCCGTGGCTGTACCTCGCGCCCGCGCTCCTCGTCCTCGGTGGGCTCCTCGTCTACCCGATCTACCAGCTCGGCCTGATCTCCTTCCTCGAGTACACCCAGGCCCAGGTCAGCGGCGGCGAGCCGACCACCTTCCAAGGTCTCGGCAACTACCGCACGCTCCTCGCCGACAGCCAGTTCTGGCAGGTCCTGCTGGCCACCGTCGTCTTCGCCGCCGCCTGTGTGCTCGCCACCCTCACCGTCGGCTGCGCCCTCGCCGTCCTGCTGACGCGCGTACGCGCCCTCCCGAGCCTCGCCCTCATGCTCGCCGCCCTCGGCGCCTGGGCGACCCCCGCCATCACCGGCTCCACCGTTTGGGTCTTCCTCTTCGACCCGGACTACGGACCGGTCAACCGTCTCCTCGGCCTCGGCGACTTCTCCTGGACGTACGGGCGCTACAGCGCCTTCGCGCTCGTACTCCTCGAAGTCGTCTGGTGCTCGTTCCCGTTCGTGATGGTGACGGTGTACGCGGGCATCAAAGCGATCCCCTCGGAAATCCTGGAGGCGGCCTCACTGGACGGCGCGTCCCAATGGCGGATCTGGCGCTCCGTCACCGCCCCGATGCTCCGCCCCATTCTCGTCGTCGTGATCATTCAGTCGATCATCTGGGACTTCAAGGTCTTCACCCAGATTTACGTGATGACGAACGGCGGCGGCATCGCCGGCCAGAATCTCGTGCTCAATGTGTACGCCTATCAGAAGGCCTTCGCGTCCTCCCAGTACAGCCTGGGCTCGGCCATCGGCGTCGTGATGCTGCTGATTCTGCTGGCGGTCACCCTCGTGTATCTGCGGCTGCTGCGACGCCAGGGAGAAGAACTGTGAGCCTGCTCAGCATTCGCCGCCCCTGGCGGCTCGCCGCCGAGGCATCGGCACTCGTCATCGCGGTCGTTGTGGCCTTCCCGCTGTACTGGATGGTGCTCTCCGCGTTCAAACCGGCGGGCGAGATCCAGTCCACCGAGGCACGCCCCTGGACGCTTTCCCCCTCGCTCGACTCCTTCCGCCGCGTCTTCGAACAGCAGGAATTCGGCCGGTATTTCCTCAACAGCCTGTTCGTGGCAGGCACGGTAGTGATCGCTTCCGCGCTGATCGCCTTCCTGGCGGCGACCGCGGTGACGCGGTTCCGCTTCAAGTTCAGGACGACCCTGCTGATCATGTTCCTGGTCGCCCAGATGGTGCCGATCGAGGCGCTGACCATCCCGCTGTTCTTCCTGATGCGGGACTTCGGCCAGCTGAACACCCTCGGCTCGCTGATCCTGCCGCACATCGCCTTCTCGTTGCCGTTCGCGATCTGGATGCTGCGGGGCTTTGTGAAGGCGGTCCCGGAAGCCCTGGAAGAGGCGGCGTACATCGACGGCGCGAGCCGGACCCGCTTCCTGTGGCAGATCCTGTTCCCGCTCGTCTTCCCGGGGCTCGTGGCGACGAGCGTGTTCTCGTTCATCTCGACGTGGAACGACTTCCTGTTCGCCAAGTCCTTCATCATCAGCGACACCTCACAGTCGACGCTGCCGATGGCGCTGCTGGTCTTCTTCAAGCCGGACGAGAACGACTGGGGCGGCATCATGGCGGCGTCTACCGTGATGACCGTGCCAGTGCTCGTCTTCTTCGTACTCGTACAGCGACGCCTGGTCTCCGGCCTGGGCGGCGCGGTGAAGGACTGACGCAATGAGCCTTACGCCCATGAGCCTTACGGCAACGAGCCTTACGGATCTGATCCCCGCGCCGCGCGCCGTCGAGGGCCCGTACCGCACCCCCTTCGTGCTCGGTACCGGTACCGCACTCGCGGCGGCGACCGGCACCGAGGGCGTCGCCCGCTGGCTGCGTACGACCCTCGGCAGCGCTCTGGGACGCGAACTCCCACCGGGGGTGGCGGGAGCCGCGCACACCATCACGCTGCGGATCGATCCGTCCCTGGAGCCCGAGGCGTACCGGCTGTCGGTCGCATCCGGTGTCGAGATCGTGGGCGGCACCGCGGCCGGGGTGTTCTGGGGAGCACAGACGCTCCGTCAGCTCCTCGGCCCCGATGCGTACCGCCGGGCCTGCGTCGATCCGGAAGCCTGGCGGGGCATTGCGCACCAGGTCATCGAGGACGGACCCCGCTTCCCCTGGCGCGGCCTGATGTTCGACGTATCACGGCACTTCCTGCCCAAGGACGACGTCCTGCGCTATCTGGACCTCCTCGCCGCCCACAAGCTCAACGTCTTCCACTTCCACCTCACCGACGACCAGGGCTGGCGCATCGAGATCAAGCGCTACCCCAAGCTCACGGACATCGGCGCGTGGCGGGCACGCACCAAATACGGCCACCGCGCCTCCGAGCTCTGGGACGAGAGGCCGCACGGCGGCTACTACACCCAGGACGACATCCGCGAGATCGTCGCGTACGCCACCGAGCGGCATATCAGCGTCGTCCCCGAGATCGACATCCCCGGCCACTCGCAGGCCGCCATCGCCGCGTATCCGGAACTGGGCAACACCGACGTCATCGACACAACAACCCTCTCCGTCTGGGACAACTGGGGCATCAACCCGAACGTACTCGCCCCCACTGACAACACCCTCCGCTTCTACGAGGGCGTCTTCGAGGAGCTCCTGGGCCTTTTCCCCGCCGCCGTCTCACCGTTCATCCACGTCGGCGGCGACGAGTGCCTCAAGGACCAGTGGAAGGCGTCCCCGGCCGCCCAGGCGCGTATCAAGGAACTCGGCCTGGCCGACGAGGACGAGCTCCAGTCCTGGTTCATCCGCCACTTCGACACCTGGCTCGCCGACCGCGGCCGCCGCCTCATCGGCTGGGACGAGATCCTGGAGGGCGGCCTGGCCCCCGGCGCCGCTGTCTCCTCCTGGCGTGGATACGCCGGCGGCATCGCCGCCGCCGAGGCCGGTCACGACGTCGTCATGTGCCCCGAGCAGCACGTGTACTTGGACCACCGCCAGCACGGCGGCGCCCAGGAGCCGATGCCCATCGGATACGTACGCACCCTCGAGGACGTCTACCGCTTCGAGCCCGTGCCCCCGGCCCTCTCGCCCGAGGCCGCCGCGCACATCCTCGGCACCCAGGCCAATGTCTGGACCGAGGTGATGCAGGACCGTTCCCGCGTCGACTACCAGGTCTTCCCGCGGCTCGCCGCCTTCGCCGAGGTCGCCTGGTCCGCCCTGCCCGCCCCCGCCGAGCGCGACTTCGCGGATTTCGAGCGGCGAATGACCGCCCACTACAAGCGCCTTGACGCGCTCGGTGTCGACTACCGGCCGCCCGGCGGCCCGTTGCCGTGGCAGAAGCGACCGGGTGTGATCGGACGCCCGATCGAGGGTGCGCCCCCAAACGTGTGAGCCCGGCTCAAAGACGTATCTCCCGCGACCGTGACCCTGGGACCGTGTAAAGCCGCAAGGAATAAGCCGCACAAGGATCGCCGAAAAGTGGCAATCCGCATGTGGCGGCGAGGATGTTGCAAACCGGACCAACGTCGCGAGCCGGTATATCCGGTACGGATCTGCCCTTCGCGGACCCTCTCGCCGGTCGGCTCGGAAGATGTGCCAGAGTTGCCACGTCCGGGCTGTGAGCACGTACGGTACGGCAACACAGGCGGGACAGCCGGGACACCGGGAAGGGGCAGCTGGGTGACCACGCACGCACCGCAGACGGGGCAGTCGGTGACGCTGCCGGCTTCGCTCGACGAGGCCGTGGCGGCGCTGACCGCCATGCCCGCCGCCGTGCCCGTCGCGGGCGGCACGGACCTCATGGCCGCCGTCAACAAGGGTCAACTCCGCCCGGCCGGCCTCGTCGGCCTCGGCCGCATCAGCGAAATCCGCGGCTGGCGCTACCAGGACGGACACGCGCTGCTCGGCGCCGGACTCACCCACGCCCGGATGGGACGGCCCGACTTCGCGGCCCTCATCCCCGCGCTGGCCGCGTCCGCGCGCGCCGCGGGCCCGCCCCAGATCCGAAACGCGGGCACCCTCGGCGGCAACATCGCCACGGCCGCCCCGACCGGCGACACCCTGCCTGTGCTGGCTGCCCTGGAGGCGGACCTGGTGATCGCGGGACCCGGCGGCACGCGCCGCGAGATTCCCGTCTCGCACCTCCTGGCAGGCCGGGAGATGCTCGCCCCCGCCGAGCTCATCGGCTTCGTACGAGTACCCCTCCTGCACGCCCCACAGGTCTTCCTGAAGGCCACCGGCCGCACCGGACCCGGCCGCGCCACCGCATCCGTCGCCGTCGTCCTCGACCCGGCGCGACGCGGCGTGCGCTGCGCGGTGGGCGCGATCGCGCCGATGCCGCTGCGGCCGCTGGAGGCGGAGCGGTGGATCGCGTCACTGATCGACTGGGACGGCGAGCGCGGCCTCGCCAGCGAGGCGCTGGCGGCCTTCGGTGAGTACGTCGCGGCGGCGTGCATCCCGGATCCGGCCCCGGCCGCGCAGGGCGAGGAACAGGCCGTGCTGCCGCCCGCCGTACTGCATGTGCGGCGGACCGTCGCCGCGCTGGCCCGACGTGCACTGGGGAGGGCGCTGTCGTGAGCAACGAGGAGAACCCGCAGGGACGCCCGCCGGAGCAGGGGGGCTGGCAGCCCACGCCTCAGGGCGGTGAGTACGACGCCGAGGCCACCGCGTTTCTGCAGCTGCCGTCCGAGGGCGCGGACGCGGCGCCGCTCGAAGCGCCCGGACACGGCTACGTACCGCCGACGATCACGCCCCTGACCCCGGCCTCCGCGGCCGATCCGGCGACGGGCGGCTGGGCCGCGCAGCAGGCGACGGGGGAGCCGGCGGTGCGGTGGCCGGAGCCCGCGGGCACCGAGCAGCATGTCGACCCGCATGCCACGGGACAGTGGACCTTCACGGGCGCCGAGCCGGCCGGGGCGCCGGTCGCGCCCGCGCCCGCCTCCGAGTTGACCGGCCAGTGGACGATTCCGGTGGCGGACGGCGATCTGCCCGACGAGTCCGGCGAGTTCACGACGTCTTCGCTGGCGTCCCACTGGGGTACGACGACCCCGCCCGCGACTCTGCCGGGCGGGGCGACGGCCCCGTGGGCGACCGGGCAGGAGCCCCCGGCGACGCTGCCGGGCGGAGCGGCCGCGCCCTGGGCGACGGCTCCGTCTCCGGAGCCGGAGCCCGCCGCGGTGGCCGAGGAGCCGGAACCCGCGCAGTCGGGGCCCGTACCGGAGCGGGGGCCCGTACCGGAGCCGGAAGCGGTCGAGGCCGAGGCGGTGGCGAGCCCCGACGAGGCCGCCGCCGCTGCTGAGGCGCCCGCCCCCACCTCCTCCACGGGCAGCGACGAACACCCGCCGACCTCCTACGTCCTGCGCGTCAACGGCACCGACCGCCCCGTCACCGACGCCTGGATCGGCGAGTCCCTCCTCTACGTACTGCGCGAGCGCCTCGGCCTCGCCGGTGCCAAGGACGGCTGCTCGCAGGGCGAGTGCGGCGCGTGCAACGTCCAGGTCGACGGTCGTCTCGTCGCCTCCTGCCTGGTCCCGGCGGCGACCGCCGCCGGCTCCGAGGTCCGTACGGTCGAGGGCCTCGCCACCGACGGCGAACCCTCGGACGTCCAGCGAGCCCTGGCGGGCTGTGGCGCGGTCCAGTGCGGCTTCTGTATCCCCGGCATGGCCATGACCCTCCACGACCTGCTCGAGGGCAATCACGCCCCCACCGAGCTCGAGACCCGCCAGGCGCTCTGCGGCAACCTCTGCCGCTGCTCCGGCTACCGAGGCGTCCTCGACGCCGTACGCGAAGTGGTCGCCGAGCGCGCGGCGAGTACCGCGACCGCCGCCGAAGCGAGTGAGGAAGCGCGCATTCCGCACCAGGCGCCCCCCGGCGCGGGTAGTGTGCAGCTCCACCCGCACGACGGAGGCATGGCGTGAGCAACGACGCGGCCACCACGACGACGCCCAGGACGGTCGACGGCCCCCAGACGGAGCCTCCCGCCCTCGGCCTCGGCGCGTCCCTCCCGCCGGCCGACGCCCGCGCCAAGACCGAGGGCACATTTCCGTACGCCTCCGATCTGTGGGCCGAGGGCCTGCTGTGGGCGGCGATCCTGCGCTCCCCGCACCCGCACGCGCGTATCGGCTCGATCGACACCTCGGCGGCGCTGGAGATGCCCGGCGTACGAGCCGTGGTCACCCATGAGGACATTCCGGGCGATTCGTCGTACGGCAGGCGGATCGCCGACCGCCCCGTCTTCGCCTCCGAACTCGTACGCCACCACGGCGAGGCGATCGCGGCGGTCGCCGCGGACCACCCCGACACGGCCCGCCTCGCGGCGGCGGCGATCGCCGTCGAGTACGACGTGCTCGACCCGGTCACCGACCCCGAGAAGGCATTCGCCGCCGAGCCCCTGCACCCCGACGGCAATCTGATCCGCCACATCCCGCTGCGCTACGGCGACCCGGATGTGACGGGCGAGGTGATCGTCGAGGGCCTCTACCGCATCGGCCGCCAGGACCCGGCCCCGATCGGCGCCGAGGCCGGCCTGGCCGTCCCGCGCCCCGACGGCGGCGTGGAGCTGTACGTCGCCTCCACCGACCCGCACACCGACCGCGACCTGGCCGCCGCGTGCTTCGGCCTGGAGCCGGACCGGGTGAAGGTCGTGGTCACGGGCGTCCCGGGCGCGACGGGCGACCGCGAGGACCCCGGCTTCCAACTCCCGCTCGGCCTACTGGCGTTGAAGACCGGCTGCCCGGTCAAGCTGACGGCGACCCGCGAGGAGTCCTTCCTCGGCCACGCACACCGCCATCCGACGCTGCTGCGCTACCGCCACCACGCGGACACCGAGGGCCACCTGATCAAGGTCGAGGCCCAACTGCTGCTTGACGCGGGCGCGTACGCCGACGCGTCCTCCGAGTCGCTCGCGGCCGCGGTCGCGTTCGCCTGCGGTCCGTACGTCGTCCCGCACGCCTTCATCGAGGGCTGGGCGGTCCGTACGAACAACCCTCCCTCGGGCCATGTGCGAGGCGAGGGAGCGATGCAGGTGTGCGCGGCCTACGAAGCCCAAATGGACAAGCTGTCCGCGAAGTTGGGTGTCGACCCCACCGAACTGCGGCTGCGCAACGTGCTCGCGACCGGTGACATCCTCCCCACGGGCCAGACAGTCACCTGCCCCGCGCCTGTCGCGGAACTCCTCCGCTCGGTACGGGACTTCCCGCTCCCGTCCCTCCCCAAGGACAGCCCCGAGAACGACTGGCTGCTCCCCGGCGGCCCGGAGGGCGCGGGCGAACCCGGCGCCATCCGCCGCGGAGTCGGCTATGCGCTGGGCATGGTCCACATGCTGGGGGCGGAAGGCGCCGACGAAGTCTCCACGGCAACGGTCAAGGTCCACGACGGCATCGCGACGGTGATCTGCGCGGCGGTGGAGACCGGCCAGGGCTTCTCGACCCTGGCCCGCCAGATCGTCCAGGAGACGCTGGGCATCGAAGAGGTCCACGTGGCCTCGGTCGACACGGACCAGCCCCCGGCGGGCCCGGCGGCCCACGGTCGCCACACCTGGGTCTCGGGCGGCGCGGTCGAACGCGCCTCGAAGATGGTCCGTACGCAACTGCTCCAGCCCCTGGCCCACAAGTTCGGCATGTCCACCGAACTCCTCCAGATCACCGACGGCAAGATCACGTCGTACGACGGCGTGCTGTCGACGACGGTGACGGAGGCGATGGACGGCAAGGAACTCTGGGCAACGGCCCAGTGCCGCCCCCACCCCACGGAGCCCCTCGACGAGTCCGGCCAGGGCGACGCTTTCGTGGGCCTGGCCTTCTGCGCGATCCGCGCGGTGGTCGACGTAGACATCGAGTTGGGTTCGATCCGCGTGGTCGAAATGGCGGTGGCCCAGGACGTCGGCCGCGTCCTGAACCCGGCCCAACTGACCGCCCGCATCGAGGCCGGCGTCACCCAGGGCGTGGGAACGGCCCTCACCGAAAACCTCCGCACGGCCCGCGGCCTGGTCCGCCACCCGGACCTGACGGGCTACGCACTCCCGACATCCTTGGACGCCCCGGACATTCGCATCGTCAAACTGGTCGAGGAACGCGACGTGGTGGCCCCCTTCGGAGCAAAGCCGGCGAGCGCGGCCCCGGTGGTCACTTCCCCGGCGGCGGTCGCGTCGGCGGTGCGGGCGGCAACGGGCCGCCCGATCAACCGGCTGCCGATCAGGCCTCAGGCGGCGGTGGCAGTCCCCAACTCGTAACAGTGTGACGCGCATTGCATGTGCAGGTCCGCGCCCCGACTCGGCCTCGGGCTCCGAGGGTTCGGGAGTCCGGGGCAGTCTGTCTGCACGGGTGTCGGTGACCTCGATACGTACCGTCTCGAAATCGCTGAAGTAAGGCTGAGGCGGAAGTCCCGACCGGATACGCGGCCATGCAGGGCGGCGTGCTGCGAGCTCGGCGACGATCTGGTCGGCCGCTTCGAATGGCCTCCCGCAGTCGCTCAGTTGCTGCACTGCCAGACGTCGGGCGAGGCGAGCGCCTCTGCGGGTCGAGGACAGCAGGACCGTGAAGTGGTGGACGGCCGCAAGGTGTGGCAGGACCCCTCCGGCGCCAAGGTCGTCTCCGCGCCTATCATCCACGGCGACCGGGTCTACATCGGCGGCAAGAACCTGACCTCGCGCCCCCTCTTCGACGGCAAGGAAATCTGGGCGGTCAAGCCCCACAAGGGCTACGACGGCACGCTCGAAACCTGGGCCTCGCCGACCGTCGTCGACAACTCGGTCTACGCGATGATCGGGAGAGGGCGTGTGGGCGCTCAGCGGGTGCCAGGTGTTGGGGCCGGAGGAGGTTCCGACCCGGATCCTGCGGTCTATCTCGGTGTGATCTCTCTTGCACCTTAGGGAGGGGTGCGAGGGTTCTTCGGCGGCGAGGCCTCGGCCGGCCGCTTCAGAAGACCGGGAGCGCGGAGAGCGAGTTGCCGTCCAGGAGGAAGACGCGATTGGCGTCGGCCACGAGCCAATAGGCGTCGGTGTTCTTGATGATGGGGAACACCCAGGAGGAGAGGTTGAGTTCGTTGGTCTGGTCGAGGACGTTTATTCCCCCTCCTGTTTTATTGACGGTAACTGTCCAGAACCCATGGCCTTGAACGACAAGTGGGCTGGGGGGGTCGCATTCAAACAGGCCTTCAAACCCCCAGCCACCCCGGCTCCCGTCGCGGATGCCGAAGCGCAGAGGAAGTCCGAGCACGGCTGCGTACAGGTACGTGCCATGGATGGTCGGAGGGCCCCAGGAGACCGGGACGCCGCCCGGTGGACGTGGGTTCTCGGCGGCCCAGCGCTCCTTTCCATCAGTGATGTCGAGAGAGTAGAGGCGCTTTCCGGTCACGAACAGGGAGCGACCAGAGGTGGCAACGCCTACTCGGTGGTCGGATTGTTCGCGTAGGTCCCATACTTTGCGACCGCTGCTGGTGTCGACGGTGACGATGTCTCCGTCCGCCGTGGTGATGACCAGGCGACCATGTGCTGCGATGCCACGTGACGTGGCCTTCGTGCCGAGATCGGCCTCGACCCGGACTGTCCAGCGGATCTTGGCATCGGACCGGCCGATGCTGCGCAGACGACTGTCCTTGGTGACTACATACACCGCTTCGTCGTCCGCGGCGAGGATGGAGGAGGCGTCTGCGGGAGCCGTCCACTTGGGCTCGCCCGTCGACGCGACGAAGGTCAGGAGGGTGCCGCTCTGATCGATGGCTGCTACCAGCTCATCGGAGAGTGACAGGTATCGGAGAGCGGCCACAGCCTCGGGCGCAGACCACCGGAGTTTGCCGTCGACGACGCTGCGCGCTGCGATGCCGCCTTTTGGGGACCCGACGATAATGACGTCGCGCACGGGCAGGGGCGCAGGCGAGTCATCGCCGAGAACCGATGTGAGGCTCCAGAGCGGATCGGGAGTCTCGCCCAGGACGTAGTCACCCTTCTTCGCGGACAGGACGTGGGCTTTCGGGGTCTTCGCGGCCGGAGGGATGTCGAAAAGATCCCGCCCGGTACCGTCCGCCTTCCAGCTCCACCATGCGGCCGTGCCGCCGCCGGCGGCAACCACGGAACCGCCGAGCGCGAGGGTCGTCAACAGACGGCGTCGTGACACGGAACGCGGTGCGCTCGACTCTGGCAACGTGGTCATCCGGTGGAGGCTGCGCTCGCGCGTGGTGATGTCCTGTGCGAGTGAGCCCCGCAGCCAGGCACGTTCGGAGCCTCGGGGCGGGGCGAAGAACTGGGCTATTTGGTCCGGGGTAGGCCGCAACCAGGGGTCTTTGGCGAGGCACGGACCGATCAACGGTTGAAGCGTGGGCGGTACGCGGTCCAGGCCCGGCTCACTGTGGACGACCTCGTACTGCACGGCAGCGACGTGTGAACCCTCATACGCACGTTGTCCACTCGCCGCATAAACCAGTACAGCACCCAAAGGGAAGACATCGGCGGGCGGTCCTACGCGTTGGCCGAGTACCTGCTCGGGGGCGCCATAGCCGGGTGTCACCGGGACCTGGCCGGTGGTGGTGAGCGTGAGACCGTGCTCGGGGCGGGCGATGCCGAAGTCGATGATGCGGGGACCTGCTGCGGTGAGCACGATGTTGGCGGGCTTCAGGTCGCGGTGGACGAGGCCGACGGTGTGGATGTCCTGGAGTGCGTGGGCCAGCGCCGCCGCGAGGGCTCGTACCAACGGCTCGTCGAGCGGCCCGTGTGAGCGGACGGCATCGTCGAGGGTCGGGCCGGCCAGGAACTCGGTGGCGATCCAAGGGCGCCCGCTCTCGGTCTGAACGTCAAGGACGCGGGCCACGCCCTCGCTGGTGACAGCCTGGGCCATCTGGGCTTCGCGGACGAATCGTTGCCCGAGGTTCTGGTCGTGCCGGGTCCGACCACTTCGTCTTGCCTGTGTTGGGATCCAGGGCCTGCAGGGAGCTGGCGCTCTCCGCCACAGCGACCACGTTGTCCAGGAGGAGCGGGGCAGACGGAATTCGAGGGCTGATTCCGTAGTCGGTCTTCCTCTGCCAGATCAAGTCCCATTTGGGACTGCTCGGGGCGGTGGGTGCTGCCTTTGGATCGGTGCTGTCCTGCCTGAGCCATGACCAGGCTCCTGTCCCGACTGCGGCCAGGCCGAGTACGGAACTGCCACCCACGGCCAAGAGTTTGCGGCGCGACATGGCGGGTGGGCTGCCGTTCTGGATGCCCTCGGCGAGGGCGTGGTCCGGCGGAGTCGGGAGGCGGTTGGGCGCGACACGCCAGACGTCCGAGGCGCGGCGGGCGATCCCTGCGAGGAGGGTGTCGGGGAGGTGGTCGGCGAATTGACCCTGACCGTCGTGGAGTTGGGCGGCGAGTTCCAACGTGGTGAGCCGCCGGCCGGGATCCTTGGACAGGCAGCGGGTCAGGATCGGGACCAGGTTGTCGGGGACACCGGTCAGATCAGGATCTGCGTAGCGGACGCGGTACAGCAGGTCCGCCGGCTGGCCCGTGCCGAAGGCACCGTGGCCCGTTGCCGCGTAGGTCAGGACCCCTGCCAGTGCGAAGACGTCGCCCGCCGGTGTGTGTTCCTGGCCCGTGGCCTGCTCGGGCGACATGAAAGCTGGGGTGCCCGCCGCCGCTCCCGTGCGAGTGAGGCGGTCGTCGCCCGCCGCTCGCGCGATGCCGAAGTCGATGATCTTGGGGCCGTACGCCGTGATCATGACGTTAGAGGGCTTCAGGTCGCGGCGGACGACGTCCGAAGCGTGTAGCTGGGCGAGAGCCCCGGCGAGGGCCGCGCCCAGCGCCCGGACCGACGGCTCAGGCAGCGGGCCGGAGAGGGTGACCGCGTCGTCTAGGGGCGGGCCGAGGACGTACTCCGTTGCCAGCCAGGGGGTTTCGCCGAGCGGGTCCGCGTCGACGACCGTGGCCCCGTGGTGGCCACCGATGATGCGGGCCGCGTCGATCTCCAGGCGGAAACGGGAGCGGAAGTCGGCGTCTGCGGCGATGCCCGCATGCATCGTCTTGAGCGCGACCGTACGGCCGCCGGCGGAACGGGCCAGATACACCGTGCCCATGCCGCCGCTGCCTAGGCGCGCGGTCAGGCGGTATGCGCCCAGCTGGACAGGGTCGTCGTACGTCAGAGGAGAAAGCACCCGTCAGATCCTGGGGGAGTGAGGGACGCGGAGCTCCGCGGCGAGTACTTCAGCCGACTGACGGGCAACCGCCGCCACCACCCGGCCCGGCAGCCAGCCGGGGGTGAGCAGTGACGCCGTGGAGTCCAGCACCGTCCCGGTGGGGGCGGGCGACGACGGCGGGAGGGCGTGCAGGACCTCGGGTGCCGTGGGGCGGTCCGCCGGGTCCCTGGTCAGGCAGGCCGAAATCAACCCCCGCAGCGAGTCCGGGAGTTCGGAGCGTTCCGGGACCGTGTGGCCGGTGGAGGCGTACGCGAGGACCGCGCCCAGTGCGTAGATGTCGCCCGGCGGGCGTGGGCGGCCGCCCGAGGCTTGTTCCGGGGCAAGGCTGCCCGGCTCGAGGCCCGGGAGGCCGGTGCGCTGTTCGCCGTCCGGGGCCGCCGCGCGTACCGTGCCGAAGCACGTCAGGCGCGGGCCGTCCCCGGCCAGGAGCACGGCCGCGGGGGACAGGCCCGCATGCGTGATCCCAGTGGCGTGTGCGCCCGCAAGCGTCTCGGCCAGGGCCGCGCCCAGAGCCCGCACCATGCGCTCGGGCAGCGGGCCGCCGTGGACGGCCAGGGCTACGGGGAGTGGCAGCGCGGGGAGGTAGGGGGAGGCGTACCAGGGTGCCGTGGACGGGGGCGCGACTTCGGAGACGGGGGAGACCCAGGGGCCCAGCAGACGGCGGGCCGCGTCGGCCTCGACGAGGAAGCGCGCGGGGTCGACGCCTTCAAGGGGAGCGCTCACCAGGACCGTACGATCGCCGTCCGCGCTGCGCGCGATGAAGCGCCGCTCGGGGGCGGGAGGGGAGCCGTGGCCGGTTGGATCGAGGCGCGTGATCAGGTAGTACGAGCCGATCCGCGCGGAGCGTCAAGGCGCGCTCGTTCCATGTGCGAATTCCCCTTGGTGTCCCCAACAGCATCAGGAGCTTACTCAGCGGCTCGACAGACGTTTGGCCGGGTTGCCTGCCTCCCGGAAGGAGTTGTGGGTCACCTTCCTGCCCCGGCGGGCTCGGCAGTGAGGGCAGATGTACTCAATTGCGTACGGAAACAGGGGCGATGGCTGGGTGGTGCTGCCGAGGACCTGAATGAGTGCGGGTGCTCGGGGCAGTTAGTGATCCATACTCATCCGGGCCCGCGCCTGAACCGGCAGGGTTCGTACGACATCCCCCACGTGCGGGTGGCATGCCCGCGGAACGAGGTGCGCACCGATGACTCAGCCGCCGTATCAGGGTCCTCAGGACTGGCCGGGGCAGTACGGTCAGCCAGGACCGCAGGATGCGCGGCCCGGGGTGCCACCGGTTCCGCCTCCGCCGCCGGCGCAGCCGCCTCAGACTCCGCAGTATCCGCCGAACCAGGCGCCGCCGAACCAGCCCCTGCCGAACCAGTATCCGCGGTACGGCACGCCCTACGGGTCGTACGGCCAGCAGCCTTCGCCGTACGGGACTTATCCGCCTCCTCCGCCGGCACCCTCCGGTGGCCGTAAGACCCCTTTGATCATCGCTGCGGCAGTCGCGGCGGTCGCAGTCATCGGTGGTGCCGTCTGGTTCGCCACGTCGGGCGGCGATGACGATGACAACAAGGCTTCTGCCGGGAGGAGTTCACAGGTCAGCGTGAGCCCGTCCATAAGCGTGCCCGAGAGCGAGCAGCCGACGGCCGGGTCCAGCGCAACTCCGAGCGAGGCGGGGTCCGGCGGCATCGGCACAGAGCCCACTGGGACCGGCATGGCGGGTATGTGGAGGTCGGACTCCGGCGGTGGGGTTCTCGGGCTGAAGGAGAGCGCGGACACCGACGAGCCGAACAAGATCTCGGTCATCTTCGTTTCCGGCGGACTCGAGTGCCGGGGAATCCGGAAGGTCGAAGAGCCCGAGAGGAAGTACAGGATCGCGATGCTCTGTGAGCGGGGTGGCAAGCCGGTCAAGGAAGAGGACCGTGGCGGGGACCTCACGTACGGCGGCGGGGACACCGTCACCGTCAAGTGGTTCAAGGGCAAGACCGGTTCCGAGACGTTCACTCGCTACGGCGACTGGCCGGAGAGCTAGGACTGAGGGCGTCGGAGATCAGCCGGACACCGTCATTCCGGCCTACGGCCGGCAAGGGCTCGCCGGCCTCGAAGCCCAGCGCGCGGCGGCACGGGGCCGCGGCGCGCTGCCGCTCAGACCGCAGTCCGCTCCACGGGGATCCACAGCTCCGCGTCCGCCTGTGCCGCGTCCTGCGACAGCCGGGTGCGCAGGATCTCGGGCCCCGGCCGGCTCCAGTACGGATTGGAGGGGAACCACTGCGTGAACACATCCCGCCACAGGTACTGGAGCGCCTGCGGAAACGGCCCGGAGCTCTCGAAGACGGCCCACGTCCCGGCCGGGACGGTGAGCGCGTCCATGTCCTCGGGCACGGCGGCGCGGGTCACCACGCCGTGGTAGTAGTCGAGTTCGGTTCCCTCGGCGCGGCTGTCGTCCAGATTGTCACTCACCGAGACGATCCCCTCCGGCACCTGATCGGACAGGCTCTGGATGCGCTGCAGCGTCTCCTGGCCGATGTCCCGGATGAAGGCGGCGATGGCCGGGTTCACCCCCTCGTGCACGAGGGGGACGCGCGCCTTCCTGCCGACCACACGGAACTCCTCCTTCTCCACGACCCTGTACCGCATGCTGCTGCTCCCTTCGACGATGAGGCGGAAGGACATCCGTGGCTGGGACTGCAGACTCGCACCGGCCCTCCTGGCCTCGCCGGGACCGACGCCGTGCATGACGCGGAACGCACGCGCGAACGCCTCCCCCGAGGTGTAGCCGTAACGCACCGCGACCTCCAGCAGCGTCCGCTGTCCGGCCAGCACCTCGGCACCCGCGACCGTCAGCCGCCTGCGCCGGATGTACTCCGACAGCGGAATCCCTGCCAGCGCGGAGAACAGCCGCCGGAAGTGGTACTCCGACGTCACCACGATCCGCGCCAGGTCGGACACCTCGATCCGCTGATCAAGGTGGCACTCGATGTGCTCCATGGCCTGGTTCAGCCGCTCCAGCACCCCGGCCTCCTTCCCTTTCGATCACTCACGTTAGGAAGGACGCACCCTGCCGGACCCGACATCCTGTGCCCGGTCCGGTCGGGTACGACGGGTAACGGACGGCCCGCACACCACACCCGCATCAATCACAACCAGCAAACGCGGCCTAGCAGGGGCTGGACGGCGTACGCAAGAGCATCCCCGCGCGGAAGGTTGAGTGGGAGCTCTCTCGCCCGGGATTCCCCGGCTCCGTAGCGTCGCAGCCATGATGGCGATGGTCGGACGCAAGGCGCTGGCGCTGGTGGGGGCACTTCTGGGCGTGTGGGCGCTCAGTGGGTGCCAGGTGCTGGGGGGCGGAGCAGGTTCCGACCGGGATCCCGCGGTCTCTCTCTCGGAGGCCAGGCAGCGGCTCGATGCGCGTTCGCAGAGTGTGTACGACGGACTGGGCCTGGCGGGCGAAGTCCAGGTCAACGACATCCAGTCCACCGGCTGTTACACCACGACCTGGAGTCTCAAGGAGGAGCTGAACGGTCTCGGCATGGAGCACCGGTGGCAGATCAAGGATGTCCCCGAGGCCGACGCCAGGTCCGCGGCCCGGCGGATGCGGGAGCGGATGCGCGCGGACGGCTGGGAGGTTGTCTACGACAAGCCGGGCAGCAAGGACGGTGTCGCAAGGGTGAACGTGCGGTTCAAGGATCCGGAGACCGAGGACTCGCTCAATCTCTCCTGGTGGCCCACGGCCAAGAGCCTCTCCGTGAGGCAGTACGTGAACTGCACCCCGGTCGACGGCGACAGACCGGGTGTGCACGATCTCGTCACCACGTGGGACACGGACTTTCAGGGAGCACGCGCATAACCGGCGAGTACGTGCATGACGGGCGAGTACGCGCGTGTGCGGCGCCCTGGGCCTGCGGCGCGGGCGGACCCGGAACGCTGGAGCCGGGTACGGCAGCGGCCGCCCCCACGCCATGGGGGCGGCCGTTGCCGTACGTACGCAGAGGCCGTGACCGGAATCGAACCGGCGTAACTCGCTTTGCAGGCGAGTCCCTCAACCACTCGGGCACACGGCCGTGTGCATCCAATGCCTCGACCGTAGGCGGGGCCGGGGCACCGCTCAAGGGTTCCGCTCGGGACGCAATGCGACTGCCATACGGCGTTCACGGTTCACGGTCGTACGACCAAGGGACCAGGGGGGCCCGGCCCAGAGACAGGGTCCATCCAGGGTCACGCCCCTTACTCTGAGGCTCATGACCGCCCTCGAACCCCGTGACGCCGAGGTCACGCCGCCGACCGATGACACAGACGCGGTGCCCGATGGCCAGGGCGTCCTCGGCAGGACGCATCGCGCGCTCAGTGTCGGCATCGTCTCCGTCGTCGTGCTGATCGCCTTCGAGGCGACCGCCGTCGGCACCGCGATGCCGGTCGCCGCGCGCGAGCTGCACGGCATTGAGCTGTACGCCTTCGCCTTCTCCGCGTACTTCACCACCAGCCTCTTCGCGATGGTGCTCTCCGGGCAGTGGGCCGACCGGGACGGGCCGCTCCGACCGCTCGCCACCGGGATTTCGGCCTTCGGCGCGGGGCTGCTGATGTCCGGGACCGCGGGCACGATGTGGCTCTTCATCATCGGGCGGGCCGTCCAGGGGCTCGGCGGCGGGCTGGTGATCGTGGCGCTGTACGTGGTCGTCAGCCGCGCGTACTCGGAGCGGCTGCGGCCCGCGATCATGGCGGCCTTCGCCGCGAGCTGGGTGATCCCGTCGGTCGTGGGGCCGCTCGCGTCCGGGACGGTCACCGAACACCTCGGCTGGCGCTGGGTGTTCATCGGCATCCCGGCGCTGGTCGTCTTCCCGCTCGCGCTCGCGCTGCCGGCGATCCGGCGGATGGCGTCCGGGCCCGCGGATCCCGGCGCGCCGCCGCAGCCGTTCGACGGGCGCCGGATCCGGCTGGCGCTGGGCATCTCGCTGGGCGCGGGTCTGCTGCAGTACGCGCGGGGCAGGACCTGAACTGGCTCTCGCTGGTCCCGGCGGCGGCGGGCGCGGCGCTGCTGGTGCCGGCCGTGCTCGGGCTGCTGCCGCGGGGGACGTACCGGGCGGTGCGGGGGCTGCCTTCCGTCGTACTGCTACGGGGCATCGCGGCCGGATCCTTCATCGCGGCGGAGTCGTTCGTACCGCTGATGCTGGTCACCCAGCGCGGGCTGTCGCCGACGATGGCCGGGCTTTCGCTGGCGGTGGGCGGGGCGACGTGGACGCTGGGCTCGTACGTACAGTCCCGGCCGCGGGTCGAGCCGTACCGGGAACGGCTGATGGCGCTGGGGATGGTGCTGGTCGCGGCGGCGATCGCGACGGCGCCGAGCGTGCTCATCGCGTGGGTTCCGGTGTGGATCGTGGGGGTCGCGTGGGGCGTGGGCTGCTTCGGCATGGGGATGGTGATCGCGTCGACGAGCGTGCTGCTGCTGAAGCTGTCGGCGCCGGAGGAGGCGGGCGCGAATTCGGCGGCACTGCAGATCTCGGACGGGCTGTCGAACGTGCTGCTGCTGGCCGCGGGTGGTGCGGCGTTCGCGGCGCTGGGCGGGGGAGCGGTGGGGGCGGCGCACGTCGCGTCGGGGGCGTCGGGCTCGCACCCGGGGGCGTTCGCCGCGGTGTTCCTGCCGATGGCGGGGGTGGCGCTGGTGGGGGCGTGGGTGGGGACGAGGCTGCGGACGCGGTGAGGTCGGGCGGGGTGAGGGTGAGGTGCGCCCAAGACCCGCGCCCTGTGAGGCGGGTCTCAACGACGCGCACTGTGAGGCGGGTCTCAACGAGGCCCGCCTCGCCTCGTCTGCCGTGGGGTGCGACTGTCCCACCGGTAGGGTGGCCCGGTTGTCGTACCGACCGACGTGTACCCGAGCCCGTGAACCGGAGACCGTGACTACTACCGCCTCCCACCACCTCTCACCCGCCTTCCCCGGGCGCGCCCCCTGGGGTACCGCCAACAAGCTTCGTGCCTGGCAGCAAGGCGCCATGGAGCGGTATCTCCAGGAGCAGCCACGCGACTTCCTCGCCGTCGCCACCCCCGGTGCCGGCAAGACCACCTTCGCGCTCACCCTCGCCTCCTGGCTGCTGCACCATCACGTCGTCCAGCAGGTCACCGTCGTCGCGCCCACCGAGCACCTCAAGAAGCAGTGGGCCGCCGCGGCCGCGCGGATTGGGATCAAGCTCGATCCGGAGTACAGCGCCGGGCCGCTGAGCAAGGAGTACCACGGCGTCGCCGTCACCTACGCGGGCGTCGGCGTACGGCCCATGCTGCACCGCAATCGCTGCGAGCAGCGCAAGACCCTCGTCATCCTCGACGAGATCCACCACGCCGGTGACTCCAAGTCCTGGGGCGAGGCCTGCCTGGAGGCCTTCGACCCGGCGACCCGCCGCCTCGCGCTCACCGGTACGCCCTTCCGGTCCGACACCAACCCGATCCCCTTCGTCCAGTACGAGGAGGGCAACGACGGGATCCGACGGTCCGCCGCCGACTACACGTACGGATACGGAAATGCGCTGGGCGACGGGGTCGTCCGCCCGGTGATTTTCCTCAGCTACAGCGGCAACATGCGCTGGCGCACCAAGGCGGGCGACGAGATCGCCGCCCGCCTCGGCGAGCCGATGACCAAGGACGCCATCTCGCAGGCCTGGCGCACCGCGCTCGACCCGCGCGGCGACTGGATGCCGAACGTGCTGCGCGCCGCCGACAAACGGCTGACCGAGGTCAGGAAAGGCATCCCGGACGCCGGCGGTCTCGTCATCGCGTCCGACCAGGACTCCGCCCGTGCGTACGCCAAACTCATCCGCGAGATCACCGGCACCAAGGCGACCGTCGTGCTCTCCGACGAGACCGCCGCCTCCAAGCGGATCGAGGAGTTCAGCGAGAACGAGGACCGCTGGATGGTCGCGGTCCGCATGGTCTCCGAGGGCGTCGACGTGCCGCGCCTCGCGGTCGGTGTGTACGCCACGACCATCTCGACGCCCCTCTTCTTCGCGCAGGCGGTGGGCCGTTTCGTACGGTCCCGGCGCCGCGGCGAGACCGCGTCCGTCTTCCTCCCGACCATCCCCAACCTCCTCGGCTTTGCAAGCGAGATGGAGGTCGAGCGCGACCACGTACTCGACAAGCCGAAGAAGGACGGGGACGAAGACCCGTACGCCGAGTCCGAGAGGGAGCTCGCGGAGGCGGAGAAGCAGCAGGACGAGGACACGGGCGAGCAGGACATGCTGCCCTTCGAAGCCCTCGAATCCGACGCGGTCTTCGACCGGGTGCTGTACGACGGCGCCGAGTTCGGCATGCAGGCGCACCCCGGCAGCGAGGAGGAGCAGGACTACCTCGGCATCCCCGGGCTCCTCGAACCCGATCAGGTGCAACTGCTGCTGCAGAAGCGGCAGGCACGGCAGATCGCGCACAGCCGCAAGAAGCCGGACGACGAGGCGGACCTGTTGGAGCTGCCCGCCGAGCGGCGGCCCGTGGTCTCCCACAAGGAGCTGCTGGAGCTGCGCAAGCAGCTGAACACGATGGTCGGGGCGTACGTCCACCAGAGCGGCAAGCCGCATGGGGTCATCCACACCGAACTGCGACGGGTGTGCGGCGGGCCGCCGAGCGCGGAGGCGACGGCCGGGCAGATCCGGGAGCGGATCAAGAAGGTCCAGGAGTGGGCGACCCGGATGCGGTGAGCTCCGCTCGTACAGATGACCGCCAACCACGGACACCCATCGAACGATTCTGGCGGCAATGGGTAGTTAAAGGGCTTTTTGTCACCTAAAGTCCCTCGGTGTCCGGACCTGAGTCCCTGCCGCGCCCGGATTCTGGACGAGGTCTTCCGCTGAGCGAACCAGGTCGCTACTGTCCCCGCATTGCACACGCCCCGTGGCAGCGCCGCCGCGGAGCGCAGCCGGTGCGCATGGCCTGCCGGCGGCCTCTGGGTGCGTCGCCACCGGGACCGGTGTCGCAACTTCCGTGAGAGGACCGCCGTCACTCACTCCGAAGGAGAGGGCGACGTGACCGCGGAGACCTCCCAGACGCTCGACCGGGGACTACGTGTCCTCAAGCTGCTCGCCGACACGGACCACGGGCTGACCGTTACCGAGTTGTCCAACAAACTCGGTGTCAACCGCACCGTCGTCTACCGTCTGCTCGCCACCCTCGAGCAGCACGCTCTCGTCCGCCGCGACCTCGGCGGCCGCGCCAGGGTGGGCCTCGGCGTACTCCGCCTCGGCCGGCAGGTGCACCCGCTGGTGCGGGAAGCCGCGATGCCGGCGTTGCGCTCGCTCGCGGAGGACATAGGGGCTACGGCCCATCTCACCCTGGTCGACGGCGCGGAGGCCCTCGCGGTCGCGGTCGTCGAGCCGACCTGGACGGACTACCACGTCGCGTACCGGGCGGGCTTCCGGCACCCGCTGGACCGGGGCGCGGCGGGCAAGGCGATCCTCGCGGCCCGCCAGAGCAAGTCGAACGAGCCCGGGTACACGCTCACCCACGGCGAACTCGAGGCGGGCGCGAGTGGCGCGGCCGCGGCGTTGGTCGGGGTGACGGGGATAGAGGGGAGCGTGGGCGTGGTGATGCTCGCGGACTCGGTCCCGGAGAGGGTGGGGCCTCGGGTGGTCGACGCGGCCCGCGAGGTGGCGGACGCGCTGCGCTGACGCGGGGCCGGTGTCCGTCCGGAGTGCCGGGGCCGGAGCGCGGTGTCCGTCCGGAGTGCCGCGGGGCGCCCGGCGCCCCGTGGGGCGAGCACCCCCGCCCGATAGATTGACACCGTGCTCTCCAGTCTCACGCGCCCCCGCGCCATCACCCTCTGCGCCCTCCCCGTCGTCGCGCTCTTCGCCGTCGCCGGGCTCGCGCCGCTGCCGTACGCCGTGGCGCAGCCCGGCTCGACCGCGAACGTCCTGGGCGATGACAAGGGCACACCCGTCATCACGATCACCGGCGCGCCCACCCGCACAACCAAGGGTGAGCTGCTGATGACGACCATCGTCGCGACCGGGCCGTCCGCCGACGTCGACCTCGGGGATGTGGCCGGCGCGTGGTTCAGGACGGACCGTGCGGTGCTCCCGCGCGACTCCGTCTATCCAGCCGGCAAGTCCGACGAGGAAGTCGCCCGGCACAACCTCAAGGACATGCAGCAGTCGCAGGCCTTCGCCACCCACGCCGCGCTCTCCTACCTCGGCAAGGACCCGGCGAAGGTGAAGGTCACCCTGCACCTCGCCGACGTCGGCGGGCCCAGCGCCGGGCTGCTCTTCTCGCTCGGCATCGTCGACAAGCTCGACGGGGACGGGGCGGGCGGGGATCTCACCGGCGGCCGCAGTGTCGCCGGTACGGGAACGATCAGCGCCGACGGCAAGGTGGGCGCGGTCGGCGGAGTGTCCCTGAAGACCCAGGCGGCGAAGCGGGACGGCGCGAGCGTCTTCCTCGTGCCCGAGGGCGAGTGCTCCGACGCGCAGGCCGAACTCCCCAAAGGGTTGCGGCTGATCCCGGTCACGGCCCTGAAGGACGCGGTGGCGTCCCTTCGGGCGCTGGAGAAGGGCGGCAAGGTCCCGAGCTGCTGACGGAGCCCACGTCTGGCGTCCGCGCCGGCGAGGCGGGCCCCGGGCAGGCACGTCCCGGCGAACCGTCCCGCGGCAGGCACGTCCCGGCGAACCGTCCCGCGGCAGGCACGTCCGCTCCGGCGACGAGCCCGCCGCGCTCATGCGATGCGCGCGGTCCGTGCGGGCGGCTGCTGTCGCACCAGGCGCAGGCCCAACTCGATGAGCGTCCAGCCCAGTTGCGTACGGAGGTCCTTCCGCGGCCGGCGGTACATGGCGGCCTCGGCCCGCAGTTCCGCGGCCCGCAGCGCATGCAGCTGGAGATGTATGTCGGAGTGCATGTGCGGTGATCCCCTCAGTCGGTGGCGCGCGGGAAGGCGTGCAGATGGAAGCGGACCTGGGCGGAGTCCTGTGTGCCGGTTTCCACTTCCAACTCCCGGTAGCTCTCGATGAGTTGGTGCATCTTCTCGTTCAGCTCATCGGTGAGCTCCGGAGTCAGCCGCAGGGTCCAGTCGCTGAGGTCCGCTGCCTCGATCCACGGCTTCGGCCAGTCGGGCGGTCCGGGACATCCCGATGCCCTTGGCGGCATCCACCAGGGAGGGGTCCACGCCGCGCAGCCCCACGATGGCGTTACGGACGATGGGCAGCAGCCCGTACAGCGTCAGGGCGATCACCGTGGGCGGCACGCCCAGGCCCACCATCGGGATCAGCAGACCGATCAGGGCGAGGGAGGGGATGGTGAGGAAGGCCGCCGTGGAGGTGATGGCCAGATTCCCGCCCCAGGTGCTGCGGTAGGTGAGCAGCGCGATCAGGATGCCCAGCAGGGTGGCGATGACCATGCACTGGAAGACGGCGCTGGCCTGCTGGAAGGCGTCGGTGAGCAGCTGTTGGTGGTGACCCGCGAGATAGTCCCAGAAGCTCACGCCGCTTCACCTCAGACTTCGTCGTCCTCCGCAGCCTGCTCCACCAGCGGAATGATCCGCAGGGGGACCGGATTCTCCATGACGATCGCCGTGGACGCCCGCACGATGCCATCAAAACCGACAACCCGGTCGATCACACGTTGAAGATCGGCGTTGGAACGGGCGACGAGCCGGCAGAGCATGTCACCGTGACCGGTGGTGGTGTGCAGCTCCAGCACCTCGGGGACGCCGTCCAAATGGGCGCGTACGTCCGGGCCTTGTCCCTGCTTGATCTCCAGCGTCGCGAAGGCGGTGACGGGGTAGCCGAGCGCCGCCGGATCGACGTCCGGGCCGAAACCGCGGATGACGCCATTTGACTGAAGGCGGTCCAGACGGGCCTGCACGGTGCCGCGGGCCACACCGAGGCGGCGGGACGCCTCGAGCACCCCTATCCGCGGCTCGCGCGCCAGCAGAACGATGAGCCGGCCGTCCAGATGATCGATCGCCATGGATGTCTCCCGAATGGTCATCCTGTACAGATAGCCCCTTCATAGTGCTCATACGCTAGGCAGATTGCCCAGGGGAAACTCAAACTATTGCGCACCTTGTGGATCGGAGGGAGTCTGCGGTCATGACTGAGACCATCGATCACACCCCGGACACCGCGCGCAAGGCAGACCCCTTCCCGGTGAAGGGAATGGACGCGGTCGTCTTCGCCGTCGGCAACGCCAAGCAGGCCGCGCACTACTACTCCACTGCCTTCGGCATGAAGCTGGTCGCGTACGCCGGACCGGAGAACGGCAGCCGCGAGACCGCGAGTTACGTGCTGACCAACGGCGCCGCGCGCTTCGTCTTCACCTCCGTCATCAAGCAGTCCACCGACTGGGGCCGCTTCCTCGCCGAGCATGTCGCCGAGCACGGTGACGGCGTCGTCGACCTGGCCATCGAGGTGCCGGACGCGCGGGCCGCGTACGCGTACGCCACCGAGCACGGCGCCCGCGGCATCACCGAGCCGTACGAGATCAAGGACGAGCACGGCACTGTGGTGCTGGCCGCGATCGCGACGTACGGCAAGACCCGGCACACGCTGGTCGACCGCTCCGGCTACGACGGTCCGTACCTGCCGGGCTTCGCCGCCGCCGCCCCGATCGTCGAGCCGCCCGCCAAGCGCACCTTCCAGGCTATCGACCACTGCGTCGGCAATGTCGAACTCGGCAGGATGAACGAGTGGGTGGCCTTCTACAACAAGGTCATGGGCTTCACCAACATGAAGGAGTTCGTGGGCGACGACATCGCCACCGAGTACTCCGCACTGATGTCGAAGGTCGTCGCCGACGGCACGCTGAAGGTGAAGTTCCCGATCAACGAGCCGGCGATCGCGAAGAAGAAGTCGCAGATCGACGAGTACCTGGAGTTCTACGGCGGGGCCGGTGTCCAGCACATCGCGCTCGCCACCAACGACATCGTCGCGACGGTACGGTTCATGCGCGCGGCGGGAGTTCAGTTCCTGGACACGCCCGACTCGTACTACGACACGCTCGGCGAGTGGGCGGGCGAGACCCGCGTGCCCGTCGAGACGCTGCGCGAGCTGAAGATCCTCGTCGACCGCGACGAGGACGGCTATCTGCTGCAGATCTTCACCAAGCCCGTGCAGGACCGGCCGACGGTCTTCTTCGAGATGATCGAGCGGCACGGTTCGATGGGCTTCGGCAAGGGCAACTTCAAGGCGCTCTTCGAAGCGATCGAGCGTGAGCAGGAGAAGCGCGGAAACCTGTAGCGGTTGGCCTGCCAGTACCTGCGGCCCCACGGATCCTGACCCGTGGGGCCGCAGAACTGCTTACGATCGGCCGCGTGTGCGCATACGTCATGGTCGCGGAGGACGACGAGAAGCAGGCCGAACTGGTCCGCCGTTATCTGGAACGGGAGGGCCATGCCGTCACGCTCGTACCGGACGGCCGCGCCGCCATTGAATCCGTCCGGCACAAAGCGCCCGACCTGCTCGTCCTCGATGTGATGATGCCGCGGGCCGACGGCCTGGATGTGCTGCGCGTGCTGCGGGCCGAGGCCCGGGAGCTGCCGGTGCTGATGCTGACGGCCCGCAGCACGGAGGACGATCTGCTGCTGGGCCTGGACCTCGGCGCGGACGACTACATGACCAAGCCGTACAGCCCACGGGAGTTGATGGCCCGGGTCCGCACGCTGCTGCGCCGCACCCGCCTCTCCGGCGGCGTGGGCCCGGCCGCCGTCGCCGCCCTGTCGGTGGGCACGCTCGTCGTCGACCCGGACCGGCACGAGGTGACCGTCGACGGCGGCCACATCGACTGCACGCCCGGTGAGTTCCGCATCCTCGCCGCGATGGCCGCCGAGCCGGACCGGGTCTTCACCCGGCAGCGGCTGCTGGAGGAGTTGCACGGCTTCGACCGGTACATCAGCAACCGCACCGTCGACGTCCACATCATGAACCTGCGCAAGAAGATCGAGCAGGCCCCCCGGAGCCCGGCCCGCCTGCTCACGGTCTTCGGCGTCGGCTACAAACTGACCGATCCCGCGAGGAGCACGACCCGTGCCTCGTCTTAGGCAGGGCAAGCGGCTGCCGCTGCGCAAGAGCCTGCTCGGCCGACTGCTCGCCGTGTCCGCGCTGGTCGCCGCCTGCTCGGTGGCCGCCACCGCGTGGCTGGCCGTGCAGACCACCTCCGGTGCGATCAAACAGGAGCAAGGGCAGAACCTCGCCGACGACGCCCGGATCTACCAGACCCTGCTCGGCCATGCGGCGACCCACCTGCGGTGGGACGGCGTCGACGGGACCGTACGCGACCTGGCGAGGCAGACCGGCCGGCGGATCGCTCTGACCACCCCGCAGCGGCAGCTCCTCGCCGACTCCGCCACCCAGTCCTCACCGCCCGCGCTGCCGCCCCAGGCCTCGGCGATCGTCGACCCGCTCTCCGCGGACACCGCTCTCGCGTCGGCGGGTCAGCAGAGTTCCGGTGCCGCGGCGGACCGCATCGACCCGCGCGCCGTCGGGCCGTTCCGGCTGCCGGCGGCGGAGCGGGACCGATTGCGCGAGAGCGCGGACCGCGGCGTGGAGTGCCTGCGCCAGTACGGCATCGCCTCGGACGTCGTCGTAAGCCCCAGCGGACGTCCGCGCATCCAGATCGTGGGCAACGGAGTCGGGCGCATCGAGGGCACCAGGTGCGCGACCGACGCCCTGGACGCGCCGACCGCCACCGAGAAGAAGGCGCTCACCGCCCTCAATCAGCTGGCGAACGCCTGCCTGGACCGCCAGGAACTCGCGCACGTACAGCTGAATCCGGACCTGTCCTGGACGACGAAGCCCGCGCCGAGCGCGCAGAGCGCGCCGACCGTCCGCGGCCCCAGTGACAACGACCGGGCCGTCGCCTCCTGCGTATCGGCCGCGCGCCGCGAACAGCTCAGCTCCCATGTCGCCTCGCCCGCGCTGCTGTTCATCGGCGATGCCGACAGTGCGACCGTCCCCGGCTTCGACCTGTCCCCGGCCAACACCGCCCGGATCGCGGGCGCGGCGGCGCTCGTACTGGCCCTCACGGTGGGCGCGTCCGTGCTCGCCGCCACCCGGCTCGTCCGGCCGCTGCACGCGCTCACCGGCGCGGCCCAGCGGATGAAGGACGGCCAGGAGTCCTCCCCGGTCCCGGTCACCGCGGACAACGAGATCGGACGGCTGGCCGCTGCCTTCAACGACATGTCGGCGCACCGGGCGCGCCTGGAGGAACAGCGCAAGGCGATGGTCAGCGACGTCGCCCATGAACTGCGCACCCCGCTCAGCAATATCCGCGGCTGGCTGGAGGCGGCGCAGGACGGCCTCGCCGACCCGGACCCCGCCTTCGTCTCCTCCCTGCTGGAGGAGGCGATGCAGTTGCAGCACATCATCGGCGACCTCCAGGACCTGGCCCAGGCGGACGCGGGCGCGCTGCGTCTGCACCCCGAGCCGGTCCGGATCGAGGAGCTCCTCGGACAGGTCGCCGCGGCCCACCAGAACCTCGCCGAGACCGCGGGCGTCACGCTGACGGCGCCGGCGGGGCCGCCAGAGGGCCAGGTCCCCGCCCCCGCGCTGAGAGCCGATCCGGTCCGGCTGCGGCAGGCCGTCGGCAACCTGGTCTCCAACGCGGTACGCCACACCCCGCCCGGCGGCGGCGTCACCCTTCGCGCGTATGGCTCAGCGGCCGGTTGTGAGGTGGTCGTCGACGTCGCCGACACGGGCAGTGGCATACCGGCCGAGGACCTTGCGTACGTCTTCGACCGCTTCTGGCGGGCCGAGAAATCCCGCAGCCGGCGCACCGGCGGCAGCGGTTTGGGGCTCGCGATCGTCCGCAAACTCGCGGAGGCGCACGGCGGCACGGCACACGTGGAGAGCACGGAGGGGCAGGGCTCGGTCTTCACGCTGCGGATACCGGCCGCGGGCCCTGGTGGGGCCCTGACGGGAAATGGGATGACGACTTCGACGCGGTGATAGCCCGGATGCGGTGATGACCCGGATGCGGTGACGACCCCGATGCGATGACGACGCTGATGCCATGACCACAGCGTTCTGACAGCTTCTTCATAACTTCGCGCCAGCCTGTCGCCATCACCACCAAGGCCGAGCTGGAATTGGAGCTGTCCCATGTCCCACCGTCTGTCCCTGCGTGCCCTCGCCCTCGCCACCGCCGTGGCCGGCGCGCTGATCGTCCCGTCCACGACGGCCTTCGCCGACACCACGCCCTCGCCGCGGGCGACCGAGCGGACGCCGGCGCCCTCCGAGGGCGGCGACACCGTCACGGCCCCTCGGGACCGCGGGCCTTCGGCCGCGCCGCGCGGCGGCGTGGCCGCCGGGGACAGGGGCACCCCCGCACCGGCCCCGGATCAGGTCTCGGAGCGGCGCTCAGCCGCGCCCCGGGGCGGCGTGAACGCCGGTGAGCAGCCTGCCGGGAACGAGTCCGGCACCACTGCCGCCCTCGCCGGATCGGCCGCCGCGCTCGCCCTGGTCGCGGGCGCGGGCACCGTCGTGGTGCGCCGGCGCGCGGCCGCCCGCCGCGCCGGCTGACTCCCGCAGCGGCGCCGCCCTCGGGCGGCGCCGCTCCGTTCGTCCCCGTTCGCCGCCCCCTTCGCCGCCCCGTCCCTGGAGAGTTCATGTCCCGTACGCACCACCGGGCGCGGTGGACCGGCGCGCTGGTCGCGCTTGCCTGCATCGCGCTGGCGGGCTGTTCGCCCGGCGCCGTGGAGACGGCGGTCGACTCGGCCTCCCGCGCCCCCTCACGTACTGCGTCCGCCTCCACAGCCCCCGGCGAGCCTGCCCGGGTGGCCATCCCGTCGATAGGCGTGGCGAGTTCCCTGATGCGGCTCGGCCGCAACAAGGACGGCACGGTCCAGGTCCCGCCGGCGGACAAGGGCATGACCGCGGGCTGGTACACCGGCGGGGCCGTCCCCGGCGAACGCGGGGCCGCGGTGATCATCGGCCACAACGACACCCGCTTCGGCAAGGCGGTCTTCCACGACCTCAAGAAGATCACCAAGGGAGCGGACATCGCCGTACGGTCGACTCGGGGGACGACGGCCCACTTCACGGTCACCGGCACCGAGACGGTCAGCAAGAGTGCGTTCCCGACCGAGAAGGTCTACGGCGCGACCGGCGAACGCGCGCTGCGTCTCATCACCTGCTCCGGGGACTTCGACGACCAGGGCCACCCGGTGGACAACCTCATCGTCTACGCCACCCTGCGCTGACGCCGGTCCGCGGTGCGAAACCGCCGCCGCGGACCGGCTGGTTGGGGCCGGGTCCCCTCACTCGCTCTCCCGCGACGGCGTCGGGCTCGCGGAAGGCTCTGCCGTCTCCACGCTCTGCTCCGGCGACGACTGCGTCACCGGGGCGGCGTCCGAGGGCCTGCCGTCCGAGGGCGGCGAAGCCTCCTCGCTCTCCGAAGCCGCGTCCGACGGCCTGCCGTCCGAGGGTGGCGACGCCTCCTGGTCCGCCGAAGTCGCACCTTCACCCGATGCCGATGCCGATGCCGATGCCGATGCCGACGGCGATGCCGAGTCCGGACCCGCCTCCGTCTCCATCTCCATCTCCTCGGGGTCGTAGCCCAGCACGTCCTCCGGGCCGCCCGGCGGCGGCTCCCCCAGCACGTCCAGCGCCTCCCTCGCCGCCGGGGCCAGCAGAGGCGAGAAGTACGGGTTGATCCGCAGCGCCTCGCCGAGGTGGCGGCGGGCCGGGCCTGGCAGGTCCAGGGCGCGTTCGATCTCGCCGCGGTGGTACGCGAAGAGCGGGCTCCGCAGCCCCTGGTCCGTCGCCGTCTTCGCGTAGGGCAGCGCATCCGTCGCCCTGCCCGTGCGGTACAGCGCCCAGCCCAGCGCGTCCGCCACGTACATGCTCCGGTGCCCCCGGTCCCACTCGGCCTGCAGGCGTTGGACCGCCGTCTGCGGATCGCCGTGGTCCGCCTCGTAGAGGCCGAGCACGAGCTCCTCGTTCACCCCGTCGATCCCCGCCCGCACCGCCCTCTTCCGCAGCTTCTCGTACTGAGACGACGCATCCCCGTCCAGCCCCAGCGATTGGTACAACTCGCCTGCCTCCAGGGCGTATTCGGGCAGTTGGGCACGGTCGAGCGCCGACTGGTAGTCGCGGAAAGCCTCATCCGTGCGGCCCAGCGCCGCCAGCGCACGCCCTCGTGACGCCAGCGACGGATGGTGGTCCGGCGCCAGCTTCAGCGCCATGTCGTACTCCTCGATCGCCTCCTCCGGCTCGCCCCGCTCCCATGCCAGGTCACCCAGCCGGTGCAGCGCGACCGCCTTCTCCGCGGGCGACTCAGCGCTGCCCACCGCGTCGTACGCCTTCGCCGCCGCGTCCTCGCGCCAGCCGCGCTCGCGGTAGACCTCGGCCATCCGGCCGAGCGTCTGCGGGCCCGGGTGCAGCTTCGTGAGCTTGTCCATCGCCTTGTTCACGGCCTTGTAGTCCCCGAGCCCGCTGTACGCGTCGATCAGCACCTGATACGCCGTCCACCGCTTCGGCTTCTGCTCCGCCGCGCTCTCGCCCAGCGTGCGCGCCTTGGCGAAGTCGTGCCGGGCGTTGGCCAGCGACGCGAGCCCCACCAGCGCGTCGACGTTCCCCTCTTCGCCCGGCAGCACGTCCAGCGAGCGCTGCAGTGCCTCCTCCGCCTGCGTGTAGTACGCCGGCTCCGCCAGCCGGGAGCCCCGCTCCACATACGCCGACCCCAGCACCGCCCACGACTCCTCGTCCCGCGGGTGGGCCCGTACCCACCGCTCCCGGTCCTCGATCAGAGCGGTCAGATCCAGCAGACTGGCGGGCGCCCCCGCGCCCACCGCCGCCATCGCCCGCCCGGCGGCGCCCGGCGTGGGCCGCGGCCCTTCGTTGCCCCACCCGGGCGCGAGCGTGATCACCCCGACAACCAGCGTCGCCCCGACCAGCGTGCTGATCGCGGCGTTCTTCACGTGTTCGCTCTTCATGGCGCTCACTGTGCGCCAGCGCGCAGTCAATACGAAGAACACACCCCGCCCCGCGAGGCTGAAGGCCGACGGGTTCACACCGATGGCCCCCCGGTGCGAGGCTTGCACCATGGACGATCTTCTCGAACGGCTGCGTACCGGTCTGCCTGCCGAAGCCCTGATCACCGACCCCGACGTCACGGTCTCGTACGCCAACGACATGGCGAGCTTCTGCGCGGCGGGCACCCCCGCCGTCGTCGTCCTGCCGCGCACCGTCGAGCAGGTCCAGCACGTCATGCGCACCGCGACCGCGCTGCGCGTCCCCGTCGTCCCGCAGGGCGCACGCACCGGCCTGTCCGGCGGCGCCAACGCCTCCGACGGGTGCATCGTGCTGTCCCTGACCAAGATGGACCGGATCATGGAGATCAGCCCGGTCGACCGGATCGCGGTCGTCGAGCCGGGCGTCGTCAACGCCGTGCTGTCCCGCGCGGTGGGCGAACACGGCCTGTACTACCCGCCGGACCCCTCCAGCTGGGAGATGTGCACCATCGGCGGCAACATCGGCACCGCGTCCGGCGGCCTGTGCTGCGTCAAGTACGGAGTAACCGCCGAGTACGTACTCGGCCTGGATGTAGTCCTCGCCGACGGCCGCCTGATGACCACCGGCCGCCGCACCGCCAAGGGCGTCGCCGGCTACGACCTGACCCGCCTCTTCGTCGGCTCCGAAGGCAGCCTCGGCATCGTTGTCAAAGCCGTCCTCGCGCTCCGCCCGCAGCCGCCCGCTCAGCTCGTGCTCGCCGCTGAGTTCGACTCCGCTGCCGCCGCCTGCGAGGCCGTCTGCGCGATCATGGAGCGCGGCCACACCCCCTCGCTGCTCGAGCTCATGGACCGTACGACCGTCCACGCCGTCAACGCCATGGCGAACATGGGCCTGCCCGACTCCACGGAGGCACTCCTCCTCGCCGCCTTCGACACCCCGGACCCCGCCGCCGACCTGGCCGCCGTCGGCGTGCTGTGCAGCGCGGCGGGCGCCACTGAGGTCGTCCCGGCCGACACCGTCGCCGAGTCCGAACTCCTCCTCCAGGCAAGGAGGTTGTCGCTCACCGCCCTGGAGACCGTCAAATCGGCCACGATGATCGACGATGTCTGCGTGCCGCGCTCGAAGCTCGGCGCGATGATCGAGGGCACGGCCGCCATCGCCGAGAAGTACGACCTCACCATCGGCGTCTGCGCGCACGCGGGCGACGGCAACACCCACCCCGTCGTCTGCTTCGACCACACCGACGCGGACGAATCCCGGCGCGCCCGCGAGTCCTTCGACGAGATCATGGCTCTCGGCCTGGAACTCGGCGGCACCATCACCGGCGAACACGGCGTCGGCGTACTGAAGAAGGAGTGGCTGGCACGCGAACTCGGCCCGGTGGGCGTGGAGATGCAGCGTGGCATCAAGCAGACCTTCGACCCGCTCGGCATCCTCAACCCCGGCAAAATCTTCTGAGTCCGCAGCCCTACGACCCATGCCCGATGGTCCGTACACCGCTCTGCGCATAGCGTGAAGGGAGAGGTCAAACCGCCTCACACCGCAGAGGAGGAGCCGTGCCCGCACGCCTTGACCACACCATCGTTCACAGCCGCGACCGGTTCGCCGGCGCCCGCTTTCTCGCCGAGCTGATCGGGGAGCCGGAGCCCAAACCCTTCGGCCCGTTCGCCAGCCTGCCGCTGGACGGCGGCGTCACTCTCGACTATTTCGATGAGCGGGGCCGCATAACCTCCCAGCATCTGGCCTTCCTGGTCTCGGAGGACGAGTTCGACGAGATTTTCGGCCGGATCACCGACCGTGAACTGCCGTACTGGGCCGACCCCGCACACGACAAGCCGCAGCAGATCAACCATCTCTTCGGCGGCCGCGGGGTGTACATCGACGACCCCGACGGCCACTCCATCGAATTCATCACGCATACGTACGTCACCGACTGACCGCGACTAGGGCGTGTTTTAGAAGTCCCTCCCCCAGAGCTTCGCCTGGGAGGTGCCCCCACCCCGCGACGCCTGGCACGCACACTCGCGATGTTGTCGGAGTCGCCCAAGTACGTCCAGTACGAGGACGATCCTCCGCCTTGCGATTGCACGCACCAGACGCCGCAGGGCCCGCCCTTCGGGCGGACGGCGCTACTTCTAAAACACGCCCTAGCTGTCACTCTGCGACGACTCGTCCGAAGGCCAGGCGTTCGGCAGCCACAGATCGTCGGCCGCGGTGGGCGCGAGCAGCTTGGCGAGGCCGTCGTCGATATCGAGGTGCTCGGACTCGGAGCCCGGAGGAATCACCCGCAGGGTCCGCTCCAGCCAGCTGGACACCACGGCGGCGGGCGCTTCGAGCAGCGCGTTGCCGTCGGGGGAGGTCAGGGCCATCAGCACCACGCCGTGGTCCTCGACCTTGGTCGGCCAGATCCGGACGTCTCCCTGGCCGCAGGGCCTGAACACCCCCTTGACCAGCAGCTCGCGGGCGAAGGCCCACTTGACGGGGTTGTCGGAGCCGATGTGAAAGGCGATGTGCACGGCGTACGGGTCGTCCGTGCGGTAGGTCAGCCGGGCCAGGACGGGGATACTGAGCTCGGACGACAGCACCAGTTGGAGCTCCAGCTCACGTTCCACCACGGTGTGCATGACAGTGCCCTTCCCTCCGCTACGAGGCCCTGTGAGTGGGCCTTGCAGGGAGGGAGCGCGCTCCTGCGCGGCTATGACGCGCCTTTCGGCAACAACTTTCTGTGATGGCTCGGTGACTGGAAAGTGGTCGTTACGGCAGGACCCGCCCGGCGATGCGCAAGGGTCTGATAGATGTGGAGCCTTGAATTGAGGCTCTCGAGGAGATACGGGACCACGGTGATGAGCGCCCCCACCCCGGCCACCGGCGACGGCAGCCCCACGCCCGGCTACTACCCGGATCCATCCATTCCTGGATATGTCCGGTACTGGAACGGTGCCGCCTGGGTTCCCGGCACGAGCCGGCCCGCGCCCAAGACGGGCGAGGCGATGCCTGCCGCGCCCGGCCCTGCGGCAACCGCGGCCGACGCCGCGCCTGCGGCCCAGCCCCAGCCCCAGGCCCCGGCGTCGGTGGAGGAGACCGGTCCGGTCTTCTTCGACGAGGAGCCGGACGACGAACCGTCACGCCCGGAGCCGGCCACCGCCTGGCAGGCCGACGCCGCGCGTCAGACCGGCTTCGGCGGCGAGCGCGACAACCGCGTCGCGTGGGGCGGCGGCCAGGACCCGCGCACCTCAGACCGGGGAGGCGCGCCCGCCGACCCGCGCCTGCCCGCCTCGTCGAGCGCGCCCGCGGACCCGACGGGCGGCGCCCTGCCCGGCCAACGCTCGCTGGGCCCGGCCGCCGGGGGCGAGCCCCCTGCGGACGGTACGGTCGCGATCCGCGCCCTGCGCCCGGGCAAGGGCTCGCCCGCAGCCGGGAGTTCGGGCACCGCGGACCCCACGGCGGCAGCGCCCACCGGCGACCCGTCCGTCCGCCGCCCCCAGCCGCAGCCGCCCGTCGACGGGACTGTCGCCATCCGCGCGCTGCGCGCCGGCGGCGGTGCGTCCGCCGGGCAGGCCGATGGACCGTTGTCCGTCCGGTCGATGACCCCGGGCGCATCCGGGGCCGCGGCCCCGACCGCGCCCGCACAGCCCCAGTCCCGGTCCCAGCCCCAGGCTCCGGCCCAGCGCCGCCCGCAGCCTCAGGCGCCGGTGCAGCCGCAGCCGCAGCCCCAGCCGCAGGTGCCCGCGCAGGCCCAGGCGCCCGTCACCAACGGCCCCGGCGGCGGCTCCGCATCCTGGGCGCAGCAGGTCCACCGGCTCGCCCAGCCCGGACCCGCGTCCGCCGCCGAGGCCGAGCAGCCCGTGGTGCCCTGGAAGCCGCCGGTCAGCGACCCGTTCCTGCAGGCCGCCCAGGCCCAGGCTGCGGCCCGTCCCGCCTCGCTCGGAAAGCGGCTCGCCGCCCGGCTGATCGACGCCCTGCTGCTCGGAGCGCTCGTGGGCGCCGTCGCCGTACCCGTCGTGTCCCAGGCGCGCGCCCATGTCGACGACAAGATCGAGGCGGCGAAGCAGTCGGGCGAGACGGTCACCGTCTGGCTGGTCGACTCCACCACCGTGGGCCACCTCGGCATCATCCTCGGCGCGCTGCTGGTCCTCGGTGTGCTGTACGAGGCGCTGCCGACGGCGAAGTGGGGCCGCACCCTCGGCAAGAAGCTCTGCGGACTCACGGTCTGGGACATCGAGTCCCACGAACCCCCGTCCTTCGGGGCCGCGCTGCGCCGCTGGCTCGTCTACAGCGTGCTCGGCGTGATCGCCCTCGGCGTGCTCAATGTGCTGTGGTGTCTGTTCGACCGCCCGTGGCGGCAGTGCTGGCACGACAAGGCGGCGCACACCTTCGTGACCGGCTGACCGCGTTCCCCCGAACGGCGTGCGAGCCGTTGCGGGGGCCATCGGGGCGCGGTGCACTGCCCCCATGAGCAACAACCATCCGCCGCCCGGCCAGCCGCCCGAGGACGACCCCTTCAAGAAGCCACAGGAACCCACCCCGCCGTCGGCGGGCGGTCCTCAGGAGCCCCCGCCTCCAGGGGGGCCGCCGCCGCCGGGAGGGCCGTACGGCACTCCACCGGGTGGCGCCGGTCCGTACGACGGCGGTGGTGGCGGCCAGCCCCCGCCGCGCGATCCCTACGGAGGCGCGTACGGTGGCGCGGACCCGCTCGCCGGGATGCCGCCGCTCGCGGACTTCGGCAGGCGGTTCCTGGCCCGCGTGATCGACGCGCTGATCGTCTTCGTGCCGCTCTTCCTGATTTCTCTGGCCTTCGGAGGCTGGGGCGTCGGGACGGGCAACGGCGACAGCTGGGACGACATCACCGACCAGGTGAACACCGGCAGGCAGTGGATCTGGTCGCTGGTCTCCCTGGTCGCGTACGTCGGCTACGACACCGTGATGACCACCAAGGGGCACGGTCAGACCGTCGGCAAGCGCCTGATGAAGATCCGGGTCGCCATGCTCAACGACGGCAGCGTGCCGGACACCAGCTCCTCGCTGATGCGCGCCATCGTGCTCTGGGTGCCCGCGCTGGTCTGCTGCTTCTGCATCTGGTGGCTCGTCATCATGGTTACGATCCTGGCCGACAAGCCGTACAGACAGGGTCTGCACGACAAGGCGGGCAAGACGGTCGTGGTGTCAGCGGCGTAGTGAGGGCTCGCTCACCCTTGTCTCCGCGCCCGCGTGTGCGTGGGATGCCGGCACCCGGGTGGTGAGACCGTCGGCGGAGGCGGCCGAGGCGGAAACGCCGGAGGCGGCGGCATGGTTCGTACGGACCGTGTGCGCCGCCCTCGCCGTCCTCGTTCCCTGTGCGGTCCTGCCCATCGGCAGGGCGACCGCGACCACCAGACCGAGCGCCATCGATGCGACGCCTATGGCGGCGACAGCGATGCCGTTGGTGGTACGGGTGAGCAGCAGCAGGGCGAGGGTCGAGAACACGACTGTGGCCGAACCGTAGGCAAGCTGTGCGGCAGTCGGACGCGGCATGACGGTATCCGTCCTCGGGACTCGGGACATGGTCAGGGGGTGTCTCTCAACGCGGTCGCACGGTCAAGTGACTCTACGACGGTGGATGCCCGGGAGGAACCGGCGGTAAGCGTGACCTAACCCACGGTGCCGGTGCATGGGGGGCGCACTGAGTCATTCGTTCGCCCAACTGTTCAATCCAATGCGCCCGTTGTTCGGTGGCTCGTCGTCCGGATACCGGAACCCGTCTCGCGCATAGTGCAGTTGGTCTGCTCAAGTCAAGGACTGTCTTTTCTTCGGCAACTCCGGTCGAATGTCGTCACTTGTGACGCGACACCGCGCGCGGACGACCCCACATCCGGTCCGTTGCGACGGACCGCGGGGGAGGACAGTATCAAGTGACCACCAAGCGACGGACGATCAGAGCGTCCGCGGTGCTCGTGGCTCTGGCCGCGACAACCGCGTCGGCCTCGGCGTTCAGCAGTGCGCAGGCCGACAACCAGCCGTCGTCGGGCCCGGCAGGCATCGAGCGCCATGACCCGGCGCCGCAGAAGGGCCAGGTCGAGCACGACCTGGAGGGCCCGTTCAGCAAGCAGCAGGAGCAGCAGCGCGAGGCTGCGCTGGAGCAGGTCATAGCCGGCGACGCGACCGTGCAGAAGCGCGGCGCGTCCAATGTCGTGAAGCTCGGCGACAAGAAGTACGTCGAGCTCGGCCGGGAGAAGACGGACAAGATCTTCACGATCCTGGTGGAGTTCGGCGACAAGGTCGACGACACCACGATGTTCGACCCGGACGGCCCGGAGGGCCCCGAGGCACCGGTCAAGAAGTACGGCGGCACGCCGGGACCGCTGCACAACAAGATCGCCAAGCCGGACCGTAAGACCGACAACTCCACGGCCTGGCAGGCGGATTACAACCAGAAGCACTTCCAGGACCTGTACTTCGGCACCGGCAAGGACAAGACCGGTCAGCCGAAGCACTCCCTGAAGACCTACTACGAGAAGACCTCCTCGGGCCGTTACTCGGTCGACGGCGAGGTCTCCGACTGGGTCAAGGTCGACTACAACGAGGCCCGCTACGGCTCCAACTACTGCGGCGACAGCAACTGCGCCAACGTCTGGGACACGGTCAAGGACGGTGTCACCGCCTGGGCCGCCGACCAGAAGGCCAAGGGCCGTACCGACGCGCAGATCAAGGCGGACCTGGCCAAGTACGACCAGTGGGACCGCTACGACTTCGACAACGACGGCAACTTCAACGAGACCGACGGCTACATCGACCACTTCCAGATCGTCCACGCGGGCGAGGACGAGTCCGCCGGCGGCGGCGCCCAGGGCGGCGACGCCCTGTGGGCCCACCGCTGGTACGCCTACGGCACCGACGCCGGCAGGACCGGCCCGTCGAACAACAAGGCCGGCGGCACCCAGATCGGCTCCACCGGCATCTGGGTCGGCGACTACACCATGCAGCCCGAGAACGGCGGCCTCGGTGTCTTCGCCCACGAGTACGGTCACGACCTCGGTCTGCCCGACCACTACGACACCTCGGGCAAGGGCGAGAACTCGACCGGCTTCTGGACCCTGATGTCGGCCGGCTCCTGGCTCGGCACCGGCAAGGACTCCATCGGCGACCTGCCGGGCGACATGAACGCCTGGGACAAGCTGCAGCTGGGCTGGCTCAACTACACCAAGGGCAAGGCGGGGACGAAGTCCGCGCACAGGCTGGGTGTGGCGGAGTACAACACCAAGAACCCGCAGGCGCTCGTCGTCGAGCTGCCGAAGAAGCCGGTCACCACGACTGTCGTGAAGCCCTCCGAGGGCTCCAAGCAGTGGTGGAGCGACATGGGTGACGACCTCAAGAACACCCTGTCCCGTCCGGTCGACCTCACCGGCAAGTCCAAGGCGTCCCTTGAGCTCTCGGGCTGGTGGGACATCGAGGAGGGCTACGACTACCTGTACGCCGAGGTGTCGACGGACGGCGGCGCCAACTGGACGCCGGTGGACGGCACGGCGGACGGCAAGCCGATCAGCCGCGACGCGGGCGACAAGCCGGCGCTGACCGGCGCGTCGGGCGCGTACAAGAAGCTGGCGTACTCGCTGGACGCGTACGCGGGCAAGAAGGTCGACGTCCGCTTCCGCTACCAGACGGACGGCGGCGCGGGCGGCAAGGGCTTCGCGGCGGACGCGCTGAGCGTGGTCGCGGACGGCACGGCGCTGTTCACCGACAACGCCGAGGGCGACGACGCGGGCTGGACCTCGAAGGGCTTCTCGCGCATCGGTGAGTCCTTCACCAAGGAGTACGAGCAGTACTACCTGGCCGAGAACCGTCAGTACGTCTCGTACGACAAGACGCTGAAGGTCGGCCCGTACAACTTCGGCTTCAAGGCACCGAAGGACTCCTGGGTCGAGCACTACCCGTACCAGAACGGCCTGCTGATCTGGCTCTGGGACACCTCGCAGAAGGACAACAACACCAGCCAGCACCCGGGCCGCGGCCTGGTCCTGCCGGTGGACGCGCACCCGAAGGCCCTCAAGTGGGCGGACGGCACGCTGATGCGGAACAAGATCCAGACGTTCGACTCGCCCTTCAGCCTGCGGCCGACCGACGGCTTCACGCTGCACAAGGCGGATGTGGGGCTCCGGATCAAGCCGCAGGCGGGCAACCCGGTCTTCGACGACCGCAAGGGTGTGTACTGGTTCGCCGAGAACCCGACGGCGGGCGTTCAGGTAACTGACACCAACACCAAGATCTCGGTCGTGAGCGAGCCGTGGAACGGCCAAACGATCACGGTCAAGGTTGGTCCGTCGACCAATTAGTTCGCGTTTTACCAGGTCAGAGCATGATCGGCCGTCGCCCTCTAGCGGGCGACGGCCGATCGTGTTTAGGTGCGTCTTGCCAGGTCCTTATTGACATGCCATCTCACGGGGGAGTGGTTCCGCATGCCCGGCGGAGGTTTTTGCAAGCTGCCGAACGGCAGCGTGGTGGTCGCGCTCAGCCTGCCGAGCCCAGTGGGCGACGGCAGCCCGGTCCGCTTTCTGGTCCACTCGGCGAACCGCGCGAGGGCGCTGACGCGGCTGCGGAATCTGGGCCTGCGGGCGGTGTATCTGCGGGGCAACGCGGAACCGCCGACCCCGGACGAGGTCACGGCGGTGCTGCACCACCCGGACGGCCTGCTGTGGCGCGCGACGCCGGAGGACCACGAGGAGCTGTGGCACCCGATACGGGCGTTGTTCAGCCCGGCAGCGGGCACCCGACGCGAACCGGGGGCCAGCCCCCAGACCCCGGTACTTCCCCTGCGCCCTCCGGGCGTAGGAGAAGTGTCCTCAATCGCCGGACGGGCTTGATTTCCGCCGGGCGAGATCAAGCCTCTCCGGCGATTGAGGAGCGGGGTCCGGGGCGGAGCCCCGAAAACAGCCTCGTGGGGGTCCCCCCGGACGAAGTCTGGGGGAGCTTGAGGCGCGGGGGTCCGGGGGCGGAGCCCCCGGGTCAGACCACCGGCTTGCCGGACAGCTCCACGCCCGCCGCCCGCAACTCCTCCAGCGCCCTCTCCGTCGTCTCCTCCGCGACCCCCGCCGTCAGGTCGAGCAGCACATGCGTCGTGAAGCCCTCCCGCGCCGCGTCCAGCGCCGTCGCCCGTACACAGTGGTCCGTCGCGATGCCGACCACGTCGACCTCGGAGACCTCACGCGCCCGCAGCCACGCCGCCAGCGTCGTGCCGTTCTCGTCCGCGCCCTCGAAGCCGCTGTACGCAGCCGCGTACGCGCCCTTGTCGAAGACCGCGTCGATCGCGCCCGACGCGACCGCCGGTGCGAAGTTCGGGTGGAAGCCCACACCCTCCGTGCCGGCGACGCAGTGGGGCGGCCACGACCTGACGTAGTCCGGGTGCTCCGAGAAGTGGTCGCCCGGCTCGATGTGGTGGTCGCGGGTGGCGACGACATGGCGGTAACCCGGCTGGGCCTGGCCCACCAGGTCCGTGATGGCGGCAGCGACTTCGGCACCCCCCGCCACCGCGAGGCTGCCGCCCTCACAGAAGTCGTTCTGAACGTCCACGACGATCAAGGCGCGGTGCATGGCGGGTGTCCTTCGATGGGGGGTTCGGCGGAGAGTCCTGCGGGCTGCGAACGGATGTATTGAGCCTAGAGACTTCGGCCGCCTTGCGGGAGAGGGCTTCAGACGCCGTTCACGCGGACTGAACTCATATGTACTCCGTGGGCAGGACCGGCTCGCCCCTGGACAGCTGCATCGCCGACAACGGCAGCCCTGCCCGCGCCGCTATGTGCCGCTCGCGCACCGCGTCCAGCGGCTCGCGGGCGACGACCTCGCCGCCCTTGACCAGTTCCACCAGCAGCTGCCGGTCCACCAGGTCCGACGGCACCGTGTCGACACAGATCACCTCCGCCTCTGCGACCCCGTCCTCGTCCAGTCGGCGCGCGGCCCACTTGCGGCCGCCGATGGAGGTCTTGCCGCCCAAGGATTTCTTCGCGACCGGCAGCAGCGGAGCCCTGGGGTCGGCGGACTCGGACCTGGCGACCAGCTTGTAGACCATCGAGCAGGTGGGGTGCCCGCTGCCGGTGACCAGCTGTGTTCCCACGCCGTACGCGTCCACCGGCGCCGCGGCCAGCGACGCGATGGCGTACTCGTCCAGGTCCGAGGTGACCACGATCTTGGTGCCGGTCGCGCCGAGCTCGTCCAGCTGCTGCCGCACCCGGTGGGCGACCAGCAGCAGGTCCCCGGAGTCGATGCGTACGGCACCGAGCCCGGGACCGGCGATGTCCACGGCCGTGCGGACGGCCTCGGCCACGTCGTAGGTGTCGACCAGCAGCGTCGTGCCCCGCCCGAGCGAGTCGACCTGAGCCTGGAAGGCGTCGCGCTCGCTGTCGTGCAGCAGGGTGAAGGCGTGCGCGCTGGTGCCCACCGTCGGAATGGCGTAGCGGAAACCCGCCGCCAGGTCGGAGGTGGAATTGAAGCCGCCGACGTACGCAGCGCGGGCCGACGCGACCGCGGCGAGTTCGTGCGTACGCCGTGCGCCCATCTCGATCAGCCCGCGCCCGCCCGCCGCCGTCGACATCCGGGAGGCCGCGGCCGCGATCGCCGAGTCGTGGTTGAGGATCGACAGGGCGACGGTCTCGAGCAGCACACACTCGGCGAAGGTGCCCTCGACCCGCAGTATCGGCGAGCCCGGGAAGTAGACCTCGCCCTCCGGATAGCCCCAGATGTCGCCGCTGAAGCGGTACGAGGCGAGCCACCGCAGCGTCGGCTCGTCGACAATCTTTCGCTCCCTCAGAAAGCCCAGCACGCCCGCGTCGAAGCGGAGGTTCTCGACGGCGTCGAGCAGCCGGCCGGTGCCCGCCACGACGCCGTACCGCCGGCCCTCGGGGAGCCTGCGGGTGAAGATCTCGAAGACGGATCGGCGGTCGGCGGTGCCGGACTTCAGTGCCGCCTGGAGCATCGTGAGCTCGTACTGGTCCGTGAAGAGCGCCGTCGACGGAACGTCCACCGGCAGCCCAAGGTCCGCAGGGTTCATACGCCGGATGCTATCGCACATCTCGTCAGAGTGACGAGATGTGCGGGTCGTTTGTGCGATGAGCCCCCTTGGGTGGCAGCATGGACCAGGTGAGTGTTGCTCCCACAGAGATCGAACGCCCTGAGTCGGCGGAGGAGACCTTCGCCGTGCCCGAGCCCGACGTGCCGTGGGTGACGCTCGTCCACAACGACCCGGTCAACCTGATGAGCTATGTCACCTATGTCTTCCAGGCCTATTTCGGCTACTCCAAGGACAAGGCGCACAAGCTGATGCTCGACGTCCATCACAAGGGACGCGCCATCGTCTCCAGCGGCAGCCGCGAGGAGATGGAGCGTGATGTGCAGGCGATGCACGGTTACGGGCTGTGGGCGACGCTGTCCCAGGACCGCTTCTGATGGCCGGGCACTTCGAGTCGATTCCCGGCGGCGGCGCCGCCGTCGCGCTCGACGAGGTCGAGATCTCCATCCTGCGCTCGCTGGCCGTTCAGCTGCTTGAGCTGATCGGGCCCGGCGACGAGCCGGTGGAGGGCGAGGACCCGCTGGCCGCACTGTTCTCGGAGGGGCCGAGCGAGCCGCCGACCGACCCGGCGCTGGCCCGCCTTTTCCCGGAGGCGTACGCAGGTCCCGGCGCCGACGTAGAGGACGAGGAACTGCTCGCCGCGTCTTCGGAATTCAGGCGCTTCACCGAGAACGACCTGCGCTCCCGCAAGCGCGACGACGCGCTCGCGGTCGTCCGCACCCTCGACTCACTGGCCTCGGCCGGCGAGGGCGGTGTCGTCCTGAAGCTGACCGCCGATGACTGCCTGCACTGGCTCGGCGCGCTCAACGACCTGCGGCTGACCATCGGGACCCGCCTGGAGGTCAGCGACGAGGACGAGAACGGCGAGCTGTACAGGCTGCCCGACTCCGATCCGCGCAAGCCGATGGTGATGGCGTATCTCTGGCTCGGCGCGCTCCAGGAGACGCTCGTCGAGACCCTGATGTCCTGATCCCTGATGTCCTGAGATGTCTATTCGGACGCCATCAGGCGTTCGCTCAACGGACACTCAAATCCGGATAACGATCCCGTCACCGCCGCGCCTTGGATTGCGGTGTCCGGGGGGCGTTTGTCCTCTTCTTCGTGTGGCGTGTGCCACGTCTCCTGGGTGAATCAATGTTGCCGACGTGATAAATCTTCACGACCGCCTGCGGGACGCCACCCATGTCCCCAGGGGCGCTTGGGCCGGCTGATCGCCGGTAGCACTCCATCCATTTCCGGGGGGATCAGGACCTGATCCGCAGTGCGCGGCAGATGCAGCGGACGCGGACCAGCATGGAGAAAGGGCGCATCACCATGACCTCACTGCAGGTCGACAAGCACGACGGCAATGAGGCCGCGGGGTCCGCGGCAGGCGCGGACGAGGGCTACCAGCGCGGACTGGGTGCTCGTCAGATCCAGATGATCGCGATCGGCGGGGCCATCGGCACCGGCCTCTTCCTCGGCGCGGGCAAGGGCATCTCCAAGGCCGGCCCCAGCCTCATCCTGGCCTACGCCATTGCGGGCCTGGTCATCTTCTTCATCATGCGGGCGCTGGGCGAACTGCTCATGTACCGCCCCGTCTCGGGATCCTTCGCCGAGTACGGGCGTGAATTCGTCGGTCCTTTCGCGGGCTTCGTCACCGGATGGACGTACTGGCTCTTCTGGGTCGTCACCGGCATCACCGAAGTCACTGCGGCCGCCACGTACATGACGTACTGGTGGGACATTCCGCAATGGCTCTCCGCGCTGGTCTTCACCGTCATCCTCTACGCCGCGAACCTCATCTCCGTGAAGCTCTTCGGTGAGCTGGAGTTCTGGTTCTCGATGGTCAAGGTGACGGCCATCATCGGCATGATCCTGATCTGCGCCGGTGTGCTCACGATCGGCTTCTCCGACGCCGGTGACACCGCGTCCGTCACCCACCTGTGGTCCGACGGCGGCTTCTTCCCCAAGGGTCTCGGCGGCACGCTGATGACCCTGCAGCTCGTGATGTTCGCCTTCCTCGCGGTCGAACTGGTCGGCGTCACCGCCGGCGAGTCCAAGGACCCGGAGAAGACCCTCCCCAAGGCCATCAACACCGTGCCGTGGCGTATCGCCGTCTTCTACGTCGGCGCGCTGATCATGATCCTGTCGGTGGTGCCCTGGACCCACTTCCAGCCGGGCATCTCGCCGTTCGTCGCCGCCTTCGAGAAGATGGGCCTCGGCATCGGCGCCGCGATCGTCAACTTCGTCGTGCTGACGGCCGCACTCTCCTCCTGCAACTCCGGTATGTACTCCACCGGCCGCATGCTGCGGGACCTGGCGCTCAACGGGCAGGGCCCGAAGGCCTTCACCAAGCTGACGGAGAACGGCCTGCCGCTGATCGGCACGACCTTCTCCGCCGCGCTGATGCTGGTCGGCGTCTGGATCAACTACAAGGCTCCGGGCGAGGCGTTCAACTACGTCGTCTCCTTCGCGACCATCTCCGGCATGTGGGCCTGGATCATGATCCTGGTCAGCCAGATCCGCTACCGGGCCAAGGCGGACCGCGGTGAGCTGCCGCAGTCGACCTTCAAGGCGCCCGGCGCCCCGTACACCAGCTGGTTCGCGCTGCTCTTCATCTGCATGGTCATCGTGATGATGGGCATCGACAAGGACGCGCGGATCTCGCTGTACTGCGCGCCGCTGTGGGCGCTGCTCCTCGGCGTCTCGTACCTGGTCCTGAAGAAGCGCAACCCCGAGGGCGCGGCCTTCGCCAAGCGCTCACCGCAGCGCGGGCCCCGGCGCCGACCGCTGCGCTGACCCCAGCGCCGACGTCCGTCATTCGGGCCGGTCCGTACCACCCTTCGGTACGGGCCGGCCCTTCTGCTTATCCTGTCGCTCATGCTGACCCTCACCCAGTCTCTGTTCGACCAGATCGTGGCGCACGCCCGCGCCGACCACCCCGACGAGGCCTGTGGCGTGGTCGCGGGCCCCGAGGGCAGCGGCCGCCCCGAGCGCTTCATCCCGATGCTGAATGCCGCCCGCTCGCCCACGTTCTACGAGTTCGACTCGGCGGACCTGCTGAAGCTCTACCGGGAGCTGGACGACCGTGACGAAGAGCCGGTGATCATCTATCACTCGCACACGGCGACCGAGGCGTACCCGTCCCGTACGGACATTTCGTACGCCAACGAGCCGGGCGCCCACTATGTCCTGGTCTCCACGGCCGACACCGACGACGCGGGCTCCTTTCAGTTCCGCTCCTTCCGCATCGTCGAGGGCGAGATCACCGAGGAAGAGGTCAAGGTCGTAGAGGCGTACTGAGCGCGACCTTCAGGCCGCGGCACCTCCCACAGACCGCATGCTGAGCAGAGTTCGTCCATCATGCGAGATCACATTCCGGAACCCGGACGGGGAATCGTTACGATGACCGCATGGTTCCCCATGACGTGAGCGACAAGACGCCGAGCGCCCTGCTGCTCGTGGCGCGGCTGCACGTCGACCTGTGCCGCCTCGCCAGCGCGATGTGTACGACCCGCGCTGCGTCCTGACCGTTCCGGCCGGTTGTGAACCACGGCCTCACGGCCCGAGCGCACTGCACCGCACCACCCCCTCGCGCGGGGGCCAGAGCCGCGCGCCCCTTGTGCCACCCCCGCCACACTCCCGACAGGAGCCCACGTCATGGCCATCGAGGTCCGCATCCCGACCATCCTCCGTACGTACACCGACGGCGCGAAGGCCGTCGAGGGGAGCGGGGACACTCTCGCCGAGCTCTTCGCCGACCTCGAGATCCGGCACAACGGAATCCGGGAGCGCATTGTCGACGGCGACCAGCTGCGCCGCTTCGTGAACGTCTATCTGAACGACGAGGACGTCCGCTTCCTCGACGGCATCTCCACCAAGCTCGCCGACGGCGACAGCGTCACGATCCTCCCGGCCGTCGCCGGCGGCATGGTCTGATGCGTTACGACTCCCCGCTCGCGGCGGTCGGCAACACCCCGCTGGTCCGCCTGCCGCGCCTGTCCCCGTCGGACGAGGTCCGCATCTGGGCCAAGCTCGAGGACCGCAACCCGACCGGCTCGATCAAGGACCGCCCGGCGCTCCACATGATCGAACAGGCGGAGAAGGACGGCCGCCTGACGCCGGGCTGCACGATCCTGGAGCCTACGTCCGGCAACACCGGCATCTCGCTGGCGATGGCAGCGAAGCTCAAGGGCTACCGGATCGTGTGCGTGATGCCGGAGAACACGAGCGAGGAGCGCCGTCAGCTGCTGGCGATGTGGGGCGCGGAGATCATCCCGTCGCCCGCGGCGGGCGGCTCGAACACGGCGGTACGGGTCGCCAAGGAGCTGTCGGCCGAGAACCCTTCGTGGGTGATGCTCTACCAATACGGCAACCCGGACAACGCGGGCGCGCACTACGCCACGACGGGCCCGGAGATCCTGGCGGACCTCCCCTCCATCACCCACTTCGTGGCGGGCCTGGGGACCACCGGCACGCTGATGGGAGTGGGCCGCTACCTGCGCGAACACGTCCCGGGCATCCGTATCGTCGCCGCGGAGCCGCGCTACGACGACCTGGTCTACGGCCTCAGGAACCTGGACGAGGGCTTCGTCCCCGAGCTGTACGACGCGTCGGTCCTGACGACCCGCTTCTCGGTGGGCTCGGCGGACGCGGTCACCCGCACCCGCGAACTCCTCCAGCAGGAGGGCATCTTCGCGGGCGTCTCCACGGGGGCGGCGCTGCACGCGGCGATCGGCGTCGGCAAGAAGGCGATGAAGGCCGGCGAACAGGCGGACATCGTCTTCGTGGTCGCGGACGGCGGCTGGAAATACCTGTCGACGGGCGTCTACACGGCCCCGACGACAGAGGCGGCGATCGAAGCACTGCAGGGCCAGCTCTGGGCGTAGGAGCGCCGGCCGACGCTGCGGCGAGGGTGTGGGGGCGTGAGCCCCCACCTACCCCCGGTCAGTGAGGGCGCGGGCGCCCACGTACCCGCGGGTCAGCGAGGCGTGGGCGGCCATGTACCTCCGGGGCGGTGAGGGCGCGGGCGCCCACGTACCCGCGGGTCAGCGAGGCGTGGGCGGCCGTACCCCCGGGTCAGTGAGGGCGCGGGCGCCCACATACCTCTGGGTCACGCCGACAGATGCCGCACCTGGTCCCACACCGTCGGGTCCACCACCCCCACCCTTCGGCGGAACTCCCACACCCCCACATCCCGCAGCTCGTCCGTCTCCAGAAAACTCGCCCGCCCCCGCGCGTCCCCCACCGTCCCCGGTGGCAGCGAGATCACGCCCTGACTCTCGTCGTGGTACTTGCTCGTGATCTTCGCGACCTGCGCCGTCCCGCCCCGCACCGACAGCACCAGGCATGGCCTGTCCTTCGACCCGGGGCCGTTCTCGTACGGGACCTCCGCCCACCAGATCTCGCCCGGCCGCGGGCGCAGCTTCGGGCCGCGCCGGGGACCCGTCGGGCGGCCCGGCGGGCGGGCGCGGCCGCCCGGGCGGCGGGCCGCGATCCGGCCGCGCCCGTCCATCACCGTGGCGACCAGCGCGATCACCACCACGGCGAGCACAGCGAGCCACCACGACGTGTCCATACCCCAGACGGTACCGGCGCGCCGCCACACGCGCGCGCTCCGTCCGAACCGGTGACAGAGCAGGTGAGTTCCCCCACAACCCCTCGCCACCGAGGAGCGACCAGCCCTTTCGCGCCTTACGCTCGACAGACCGCACGACCCTCTCCCAGCCCTCCCCGTCAACGGAGGTTCAAGCTCCATGAAGCTCACCGTCGTCGGCTGCTCGGGGTCGTTTCCGTCCGCGGAATCGGCCTGCTCGAGCTACCTCGTAGAGGCCGACGGCTTCCGGCTGCTTCTCGACATGGGCAACGGCGCCCTCGGCGAGCTGCAGCGCCACATCGGTCTCTACGACCTCGATGCGATCTTCCTCAGTCACCTTCACGCGGATCACTGCATCGACATGTGCGGGTATTTCGTGGCCCGCTACTACCGCCACGATGGCGGCCGCTGCGACGCCCTCCCGGTCTACGGCCCGGAAGGCACCGAGCAGCGCCTGACCACTGCGTACGCGGACATCCCCTCCGCCACCGCCATGAGCGAGGTTTTCGACTTCCACACGCTGAAGGCAGGCAGCTTCCACATCGGCCCGTTCTCCGTCCGTACGGAGAAGGTGAGACACCCCGTCGAGGCGTACGGCATCCGCCTGGAGCACGCCGGCAAGTCGCTGACGTACTCGGGCGACACCGGCGTCAGCGAGACCCTGCACGAACTCGCCGACGGCGCCGATCTGTTCCTCTGCGAGGCGTCCTTCACGCACGGCAAGGAGGACATCCCCGACCTCCACCTCAACGGCCGTGAGGCCGGAGCCCACGCCCAGCGTGCGAACGTCGGCCGGCTCGTGCTCACCCACATCCCGCCGTGGACGGACGGGCAGCAGAATCTGGCGGATGCCCGCATGGTCTACGGCGGCCCTGCCGAACTGGCTGCCGCGGGCGCGATCTACGAGGTCTGATCCCGAAGAAACTCGAAGAGAGCCGAAGCCCCTGCCCTTCCGTACGGAAAGGCAGGGGCTTCGGTCCTCAGTGGACGGTCCTCAGCGGACGTCGTCAGCGCTGACTACGCCTTCGTCAGGTCCTCGACCTCTTCCTCGGGCTCACGGCCCGGGGTGGTGAGGTTGAACTTGACGATCGCGAAGCGGAAGACCGTGTAGTAGATCGCCGCGAACGCCAGGCCGATCGGAATGATCATCCATGGCTTGGTGGCGAGCCCCCAGTTCAGGAAGTAGTCGATCGCACCGGCCGAGAAGCTGAAGCCGTGATGCACGCCGAGCGCCCAGGTGACAGCCATCGAGACGGCGGTCAGAACCGCGTGGATCGCGTACAGGAGCGGCGCGATGAACATGAACGCGAACTCGATCGGCTCGGTGATGCCGGTGACGAAGGACGTCAGCGCCAGCGACATCATCATGCCCATCACGGCCTTGCGGCGCTCGGGGCGAGCCGTGTGCGCGATGGCGAGGGCGGCGGCCGGGAGGGCGAACATCATGATCGGGAAGAAGCCCGACATGAACTGACCGGCGGTGGGGTCGCCGTGGAAGAAGCGCGGCAGGTCACCGTGCCACATCTGGCCCGCGGAGTCCTTGAAGGAGCCGATCTCCTGCCAGGCCACGGTGTTCACGAACTGGTGCATACCGATGGGCAGCAGCGCCCGGTTGATGACGCCGAAGATGCCGGCGCCGACGGCGCCGAGACCGGTCATCCACTGGCCGAAGTCGGTGATGACGTTGCCGACGGGCTCCCAGACGAGGCCGAACAGCACGCCCATGGCCGTACCGACGAAGGCCATGATGATCGGCACGAGTCGGCGGCCGTTGAAGAAGCCGAGCCAGTCGACGAGCTTCTTGCGGTGGTACCGCTGCCAGATGACGGCAGCGAGCAGGCCCATGATGATGCCGCCGAAGACCTTCGGGTCGTTGTAGGTCGCGGGTATGTCGGCGCCGCCCTGGACCTTGGCCTCGGCGATGGGGAACGCCGTGAGGACGTTCTTGTACACCAGGAATCCGACCAGCGCGGCGAGCGCGGTGGAGCCGTCGGCCTTCTTGGCGAAGCCGATCGCGATGCCGATACAGAACAGCAGCGGCAGGTTGGCGAAGACCGCGTCACCGGCCGTGGCGAAGACCGCGGCGACCTTGTTCCAGCCCAGGCCGTCCTTGCCGAACACGTCGTCCTGGCCCAGACGCAGCAGGATGCCTGCCGCCGGCAGGACGGCGATCGGCAGCTGCAGGCTTCGGCCGACCTTCTGCAGGCCCTGGAACAGACCCGAACCCCACTTCTTGGTGGGCGACGCCGCCGTAGCGGTAGCCGTACTCATCAACTTCCTCCAGTGGGCAAGGCGCCGCCAGGGGGCAATACACGGGGGAGGGCGGCATCTCAAGGGGAACGCGGCGAAGCGCCACGTGGTCTACACCACTCAGTGGTGTAGACCAGTTTTAGCACGGTGAGGGCGAGATAAGGAACCTTCGATTTCTGTGGGCTGGGCCATAGCGCGAAATGCGCGACATAAGGCCCCCGGACCACAGGTCCATGGGGCCTTATGAGGCATTACGCCGGGGGCCGCGGGGCCCAGGAACCACTGCCCTACTTGACGATGTCACGCTCCAGTTCGCCCTCGACTTCTTCCGGTTCACGCCCCGGCGTCGGGATATTGAACTTGGTGATCGCGAACCGGAAGATCGCGTAATAGACCACCGCGAAGCCCAGGCCGATCGGAATGAGCAGCCAGGGCTTGGTCGCCAGGCCCCAGTTGATGACATAGTCGATCAGGCCCGCCGAGAAGCTGAAGCCGTCCTTGGCGCCGAGGCCCCAGCTCAGCGCCATCGAGACACCGGTGAGCAGCGCGTGGATCACGTACAGCAGCGGCGCGACGAAGAGGAACGAGTACTCGATCGGCTCGGTGATGCCGGTGACGAAGGACGTCAGCGCGACCGACAGCATCAGACCGCCGATCTCCTTGCGGCGGTGCGGCTTGGCGCAGTGCGTGATCGCCAGCGCCGCCGCCGGGAGGGCGAACATCATGATCGGGAAGAAGCCGGTGGTGAACTGGCCCGCGTTCGGGTCGCCCGCCAGGAACATGCTGATGTCGCCGTGCACGACCGTCCCGTCGGGCTTGGTGTAGCTGCTGAACTGGAACCAGATGGGCACGTTCAGGAACTGGTGCAGGCCGATGACGAGCAGCGCCCGGTTCGCGACACCGAAGATGCCCGCACCCCACGCGTCCAGGCCCGCCAGCCAGTCGCTGAAGCTCTCCAGCGCGTCGCCGACCGGCGGCCAGATCCACAGGCACAGGGCCGCGAACCCGATCGCGACGAAGGACATGATGATCGGGACGAGCCGCCGGCCGTTGAAGAAGCCGAGCCAGTCCACCAGCTTGGTGCGGTGGAAGCGCTGCCAGAAGTAGGCGGCCAGCAGGCCCATGATGATGCCGCCGAAGACGCCGGGGTTCTGATAGGCGTACGGCACGATCATGCCGCCCTCCGACTGGCAGCCGACGGTCACCGCCTTCGCCGCGCCCTCGCAGTCCTTGGGGAACTGGTGCAGGACGCCGTAGTAGACGAGGAAGCCCGCGACGGCCGCGAGCGCGGTGGAGCCGTCCGCCTTCTTGGCCATGCCGATCGCGATGCCGACGCAGAACAGCAGTGGCAGACCGATGTTGGGGTCCAGCAGCGCGCCGCCGGCGCCGGCCATCACTTTGGCGACGTCGTTCCAGCCCAGTCCGTCCGCGCCGAAGACATCGGGCTGGCCGAGCCGGTTGAGGATGCCGGCCGCGGGGAGGACGGCGATCGGCAGCTGCAGGCTGCGGCCCATTTTCTGGAGCTGTTGGAACGCACCGATCCGCCAGCTGTGCTGTGGCGCGGCAGCACTTTCCGAACTCATCGGCGTCCTCCCGGAAGGTGCCTGGTTTGGCAGGTGTTGCAGACTGGTGTAGACCAGTCGCGGTACGGTCCCGGGGACCAGTCGCGGGAGAGGGTTCCCGTGATCGTCATCATTCGGTACGAGATGGTTACTCGCCCGTGAAGATGGGCCAACCGTGCGTTACCGTGACAAAGCGGACCGATGTAGGCCGAGGCAGCGCTGAGCGCCCAGCAAACGCGCTCTTGAACGCAGGGAGAAGACATGGCCAGCAAGGCTGAGAAGATCGTCGCCGGGCTCGGCGGGATCGACAACATCGAAGAGATCGAGGGCTGCATCACCCGCCTCCGTACCGAAGTCGTGGACCCGGCCAAGGTCGACGAGGCCGCCCTCAAGGCGGCCGGAGCCCACGGCGTCGTCAAGATGGGCAACGCGATCCAGGTCGTCATCGGCACCGACGCCGACCCGATCGCCGCCGACATCGAAGACATGATGTGAGCCGCTGAGCCACCGTACGAGGTCGTACGAGAAGGGCCCCGTTCCGGCCGGACCGGGGCCCTCGCGCATGCGGAACGGCGCCCTCGCGCATGCGGAACGGCGTCCTCGTACACGCGGAACGAGGCCCGTGCGCACAGCGGCTAGGCTCGACGCCATGTCTCGAATCGACGGCCGCACCCCCGAACAGCTCCGCCCGGTCACCATCGAACGCGGATGGAGCAAGCACGCCGAGGGCTCCGTCCTCATCTCCTTCGGCGACACGAAGGTCTTCTGCACCGCCTCGGTCACCGAAGGCGTCCCGCGCTGGCGCAAGGGCAGCGGCGAAGGCTGGGTCACCGCCGAGTACTCGATGCTGCCGCGCTCCACCAACACCCGCGGCGACCGCGAATCCGTACGCGGCAAGATCGGCGGCCGTACGCACGAGATCAGCCGCCTCATCGGCCGCTCGCTGCGCGCCGTCATCGACTACAAGGCGCTCGGCGAGAACACCATCGTCCTGGACTGCGACGTCCTCCAGGCCGACGGCGGCACCCGCACCGCCGCCGTCACCGGCGCGTACGTCGCTCTCGCCGACGCCGTCGCCTGGGCCCAGGCCAAGAAGCTCGTCAAGGCCGGCCGCAAGCCTCTCATCGGGACCGTCGCCGCAGTCAGCGTCGGCATCGTCGACGGCACTCCGCTCCTCGACCTCTGTTACGAGGAGGACGTGCGCGCCGAGACCGACATGAACGTCGTCTGCACCGGCGACGGCCGCTTCGTCGAGGTCCAGGGCACCGCCGAGGCCGAGCCCTTCGACCGCAAGGAGCTCAACGCGCTCCTCGACCTCGCGACCGGCGGCTGCGCCGACCTGGCCGCGCTCCAGCTCGAAGCGCTCGGTTCGAGCGAGCCGCTCGGATAGTTCGAGCGAGCCGCTCGGACCGATCGGGTAAAGAAGCAACCAAGAACGCGCCACTGGGCGTCGATAGAGTCACGGGCGCACGGGCCGAACCGTGCGCCCGTCCGTATCCGGGAGGACCGTTCCATGTCTGCGCGCCGCCGAATAGCCCTCACGCTCGCCACCGCTGCTCTGATCGTCCCGATCACCGTCGGTTGCGCCGCCATCGACAAGGCACTCGACTGCGTCGAGACCGCCGACGCGATCGCCACCAGCGTCGACAAGCTCCAGCGGGCCGTCTCCAGCGCCGGCGACGACCCGACACAGGCCCGGCAGGCCCTCGACGACATCGACAAGGAACTGAAGAACCTCGGCGACAAGACCGACAACGCCGACCTGAGCAAGGCCGTCGACGACCTGAACGCCGGCGTCGACAACGTCCGCAAGGCGATCGAGAACGGCGACACCACACCGGACATCAAGCCCGTCACCGACGCCGCGGGCGAGATCGGCAAGGTCTGCACACCCTGATAATCGGGGGCATGACCCGTCTGATCCTCGCCACCCGCAACGCCGGGAAAATCACCGAACTCAAGGCCATCCTCGCCGACGCGGGCCTCACCCACGACCTCGTCGGCGCGGATGCCTACCCCGACATCCCCGACGTCAAGGAAACCGGCGTCACCTTCGCCGAGAACGCCCTGCTCAAGGCGCACGCCCTGGCCCGGGCCACCGGCCTGCCGGCCGTCGCCGACGACTCCGGCCTCTGTGTCGACGTACTCGGCGGCGCGCCCGGCATCTTCTCCGCCCGGTGGGCGGGCCGCCACGGCGACGACACGGCCAACCTGAACCTGCTGCTGACCCAGCTCGCCGACATCGACGAGGCCCACCGCGGCGCCCACTTCGCGTGCGCGGCGGCCCTGGCCCTCCCGGACGGCACCGAACGCGTCGTCGAGGGCCGCCTGCTGGGCACCCTGCGCCACGCGCCCTCGGGCACGGGCGGCTTCGGTTACGACCCGATCCTGCAGCCGGAGGGCGAGACGCGTACGTGCGCGGAGCTGACCCCGGCGGAGAAGAACGCGATCAGCCATAGGGGGAAGGCGTTCAGGGCGCTGGTGCCGGTGGTGCGGGAGCTGCTGGGCTGACCCACGCCGAAGGGCCGTTCCGCATGCTGCGGGACGGCCCTCTGCTTGTGTGCGGCCGGTGGGACTCGAACCCACATGGGATTTCTCCCACGACATCCTAAGTGTCGCGCTTATACCATTCAGCAACGGCCGCTTGCCGCTAGCCATCGTAGCGGGCGGGCGGCTGTCGTGGCGCGGGTGTTCTTACCGGGAGCTGCGGCGATTGCCTCCTCTGACCATGTGTCTGTGATCGCATGGCAATTGGGGCACAACAGCCGGAGGTTGTCGGGACGGTCGTCGCTCCAGTCGCCGTTGATGTGGTCGATCTCCAGTGTCATGGGCCTCCCGTTCCAATCGGGACCGGTGCCGCACTCCGCGCACTCCTCGGCGACGCCGATTTCGCGAAGCGCCCGGCGCAGTTGAACCGTCTTTGTGCGGCGCTTCCCTTCGCGTTTAGTGAGCACGTCCTCGGGCTTGTTTATCGGATGGTCACGTCCGAAATGCGGAACGGGCTGCACCGCTTGTCGCGCGGTGCGCCCGTTCCGTACAGGTGCGGAAGACGTCAGACCCCGAGGTCCTTGATGATCTTGGCCACATGGCCCGTCGCCTTCACGTTGTACAGCGCACGCTCGACCTTGCCCTCCTCGTCGACCACGACCGTCGAGCGGATGACACCGGTCACCGTCTTGCCGTACAGCTTCTTCTCGCCGAACGCGCCGTACGCCTCCAGGGTCTCCTTGGACGGGTCCCCGACCAGCGTGACCTTCAGGCTCTCCTTGTCGCGGAACTTCGCCAGCTTCTCCGGCTTGTCCGGCGATACGCCGATGACGTCGTAGCCCGCGCCCGCCAGCAGGTCCAGGTTGTCCGTGAAGTCGCAGGCCTGCTTGGTGCAGCCGGGCGTCAGAGCCGCCGGGTAGAAGTAGACGATCACCTTCCGGCCCTTGTGGTCGGCGAGCGAGACCTCGTTGCCGTCCGCGTCGGGCAGGGTGAAGGCCGGGGCCGTGTCGCCGGGCTGGAGTCGCTCGCTCATGGTTCTCCTCGGGGGGACGTGAGGGTGTACGTCGTCGAGCGTAATAGGGGTGCCATGGGGTGCGGGGACGGCCGAGCTGACAGACTGTCGAGGAAGGACTACCGGACACGACCACGGAGGCAGCGCGGTGTCGGATGCCAGGACCCCTGCGCAGATCGAGGCGGACATCGTCCGCAGGCGCGACCAGCTTGCCGAGACGCTCGACGAGATCGGGGTGCGCATGCACCCGAAGACGGTCATCGGTGACGCGAAGGCCAGGGTCGCCTCGGCTGTGGACCAGACCGCGGGTCGTGCTTTCGTCGCGGTGAACCGCACGGTGTCCGACATCAAGGCGCAGTTCGTTACGGAAAAAGGCGCGCCCCGGCTGGAGCGGGTGGTTCCGGTGGCGCTGCTGGCCGTGGGGCTCGTGAGCCTGCTCGCCGTGTCGGCGAGAAGGCGACGGGCGTGACCCTCGGGCGTACGGAATGCTCCCGGGCAGGTAGGTTCAAGGCGTGAGCGACAATACCCACCACGACAAGCTGCCCATCCGGATGCTGCACGACCGCGTGCTGGTGAGGACCGACATCCCGGAGGGCGAGCGGCGTTCCAGCGGCGGCATCGTCATTCCGGCGACAGCGGCGGTCGGCAGGCGTCTGGCCTGGGCCGAGGTGGTGGCAGTCGGGCAGAACGTACGCACCGTGGAGCCGGGCGACCGGGTGCTGTACGACCCCGAGGACCGCGCCGAGGTCGAGGTGCGGGGTGTGGCGTACGTACTGATGCGGGAGCGCGATCTGCACGCGGTCGCGGCGGACCGTTTCCAGGGCTCCGAGGACTCCACCGGGCTGTACCTGTAGCGCCCGCGCCTTGAGCACCTGCGCCTGGAGACGTGTAAAGGCGCAGGTCAGGCCTTTGCTATCGTTGACTGATCCCGACGAGACGCGTCGTACCGGGTCATGCAAAGACGACGCACCCCGCTGAAGTTCCGCGTCTCGGAGGTGCCGTCATGGCCTGGGTTCTGCTTGTTGCCGCCGGTCTGCTCGAGGTCGGCTGGTCGATCGGGATGAAGTTCACCGACGGGTTCACCCGGCTGTGGCCGAGCGTGTTCACCGGACTAGGGATCGTCGCCAGCATGATGCTGCTCTCCCACGCCGCCAGGACACTGCCGATCGGTACGGCGTACGGCGTCTGGGTCGGCATCGGCGCGGCCGGTGCGGCGGTCGTCGGCATGATGGCGCTGAACGAGCCCGCGACCGCCGCGCGGATCTTCTTCGTCTGTCTGCTGCTGGTTGCCGTGGTGGGGCTGAAGGCGACCTCGGGTCACTGACCTGCCGGCTCACTGGGGCCGGGCGGTACGGGTGGGTGTGGGCCAGCTGCCCGCGCCCGTCGTTCGCGCCCCTGTCGGCCGCGCGCCCTTCGGTCTCACCGCCGTCGTCCGCGCCCCCGTCGGCCTCACCCCCTTCGGTCTCACCGCCGTCGTCCGCGCCCCCGTCGGTCTCACCGCCGTCCGTCGTCTCCCCGTCGGTGGTGCCCCCATCCGTCTGCCCCTCGTCCTCGCCCGGCGTCTCCCCTGGCGTCTCGTCCGGCGACTCAGGCTCCGGCTCCTCCTCCTGCGACGACTCGTCCGGCGGCTCCTCCTCCACCGGCTCCTCCTCTTCCTCCTCCTCCGCGCCCTCCTGAAGGTCCAGGTCGAACTCCTCGATCTCGGAGCCCTCCAGCGCGGCGCCCGTGAACTGGCCCCAGATCTTCGCCGGCGCCCCGCCGCCGTTGATCCGCGGCAGCCCCAGCGCGCCGTACAGCGGCGTCTGCACGCCCGTGACCGGGTCCTGGCCCATCACGGCGACCACCGTCGCCAGTGTCGGGGTGTAGCCCGCGAACCAGGCCGCCTTGTCCTCCTCCGCCGTGCCTGTCTTGCCCGCGGCTGGACGGCCCGCCGACCGGGCCGCGGTGCCGGTGCCTTCGTCGATCACGCTCTGCAGGATCGAGGTCGTGGTGTCGGCGGCCTCCCGGCTGACGGCCTGCTCGCTGTCCTCCTTGGGCAGCCGGACGTCGAGGCCGTTCTTGGTGATCTTCTCGACGAGGGTGTACGTGCCGTGCCTGCCGTGGTTGGCGAGCGTCGCGTACGCCTCCGTCATGTCGAGGACGCTCGCGGTGGCGGGGCCCAGCGCGATGGAGGGGGAGGCGTTCAGATCCGGGGTGCTCGAGGGGATCCCGAGGTCGATCGCGGTCCGCCTGACCCTGGTGGGGCCGACGTCCATGGCCATCTGCGCGTACACCGCGTTGACGGACTTGTCGGTGGCGGTGCGGACCGTGATCGGGCCGTACGAGACGTCGTCCTCGTTCTCGGGGGCGTACGGGTTGCCGCTCCAGCCGTCGACTGTACGCCTGTTGGTGCCGTCGTAGACGGTGTTGGGGGTGATGGTCCTGCCGTCCTGGGTGCTCGACCCGTTCTCGACGGCCGCGGTGAAGACGAACGGTTTGAAGGTGGAGCCGACTTGGTAGTCGCGGCGGGTCGCGTTGTTGACGTACTGCTTGGTGTAGTCGACGCCGCCGTACATGGCGACGACCTTGCCGCCGTCCGGGTCGATGGACGCTCCGCCGACGCGGACATTGCGGTCCGCCTTGCGGCCTGAGTCCAGCTTGGACATCACCTGGTCGTCGACGGCCTCACCGAGCGCGTCCTGCTTCTGCCGCTCCAGCGTGGTGGTGATCCGGTAGCCGCCGGTGGCCAGGGTGTGCTCGTCGATGATCTCGTTGCTGGTGAGGTAGTCCTCGACGGCCTGGACGATATAGCCGCGCTGGCCCGAGAGCGCGGTCGGGGGCCTCGCCGTCTGCGGCACGGGGAACTTCATGGCCGCTCGGGCGGCGGGGCTGAGCCACTTCTTCTTGACCATGCCGTCGAGCGTGTAGTTCCAGCGGCCGAGCGCGGCCGCCCGGTTCTCCGGGTGCGTGGCGATGTCGTAGGCGCTGGGGGCGTTGAGCAGCGAGGCCAGGTACGCGCCCTTCGCGGTGTCGATGTCCTGGACGTCCTCGCCGTAGTAGGCATGGGCGGCGGCCTGGATGCCGTACGCGTTGCGCCCGAAGTAGCTGGTGTTGAGGTACCCCTGAAGGATGTCGTTCTTGCTCTCCTCGCGGCCCAGCTTGATCGCGATGAAGAACTCCTTCCACTTCCGGGAGATGGTCTGCTCCTGGCCCAGGTAGTAGTTCTTGACGTACTGCTGAGTGATGGTGGAGCCGGACTGTTTGCCCTTGCCGGTGAGGGTGTTCCAGGCGGCGCGGACCATCGCCTTGGGGTCGACGGCGCGCGCGGAGTAGAAGTCCCGGTTCTCGGCGGCCAGTACGGCACGCTGTACCGAAAGGGGTACTTGCGCGAGGGGCACGTTCTCCCGGTTGACCTCGCCGTCACGGGCGATCTGGGTGCCGTCCTCGTAGAGGTAGACATTCGACTGGGCGGTGGCCGTGGCGTTGGCGGGCGGGATGCCGACGAGCTTGTAGCCGGCCAGGAAGCCGCCGATCAGCAGCAGGGCGACGATCAGAAACGTACCGAGCACCATCCGCCAGGTGGGGATGGCGCGACGCCAGCCGGTGCGCTTGCGGCGGGGCCCGAAGCCCTTCTTCTCGAGTGCGGCCGGCGGTCCGACGACGGTCGCGTCCCGGGGTTTCCAGCCCTGCTGCTTTGGCTCCTCGCTCATACGCACATACTGCACTTTTCGGCGGGTCAACCCGCGGACCCGGCAGGCGTAAAAGCGCTCGCGGCGGCTCGCCCCGCTGGGCTAGGGTCGTGCGCTTTGGTGCCGGCGTGCGGAGGGGGGAATCGACGTGCGGCTGTACGTGGTCGTCGCCGCCGGTGGGTTCCGGCGCTATGCGACGTACCGGATGGCGACGGCGGCGGGGGTGTTCACCAACACCGTCTTCGGCTTCATCATGGCGTACACCTATACGGCCCTGTGGGACGAGCGCCCGCAGCTCGGCGGGTACGACCTCTCCCAGGCGCTCACCTATGTGTGGCTGGGACAGGCGCTGCTGATGACCTGCGCCATGATGGGCGGCGGTTTCGAGGACGAGCTGATGGAGCGGATCCGCACCGGGGACATCGCGATCGACCTCTACCGGCCGGCCGACCTTCAACTGTGGTGGCTTTCGGGCGACTTGGGGCGGGCGGCCTTCCACCTCATGGGCCGCGGCATCGTGCCGATGGCGCTCGGCGCGCTCGCCTTCGACCTTGCGCTGCCGAGCTCGCCGCTGACCTGGCTCGCCTTCCTGGTGTCGGTGGCGCTGGGCGTGGTGGTGAGCTTCGCGGTCCGGTTCCTGGTGGCGCTCTCCGCGTTCTGGCTGATGGACGGGGCCGGGGTGATGCAGATCTGCTGGCTGGCCGGGCTGTTCTTCTCCGGGATGCTGCTGCCGCTGAACCTCTTCCCCGGCGCCCTGGGCGAAGTGGCCCGGGCGCTGCCCTGGTCCTCGCTGCTCCAGGTCCCGGCGGACGTCTTCCTCGGCAGGCACACCGGATGGGGGCTGGTGCAGGCGTACGCCTTCCAGGGCGGCTGGGCGCTGGCGCTGCTGGCCGCCGGGCGGGCCCTGCAGACCGTCGCGACCCGCCGGGTGGTGGTCCAGGGTGGCTGACGCGCTCTCGAACGGACTGCGGGCATACGGCCTGATCGCCGCGATGTGGATCCGCTCCACGATGGCCTACCGTGCGTCGTTCGTGATGACGGCGTTCGGGAACCTCGCGGCGACCTCCTTCGACTTCGTCACGATCCTGCTGATGTTCTCGCACGTGGACGCGCTGGGCGGCTACACCTTGGGCGAGATCGCCTTTCTGTACGGGGCGTCGGGCACCGCCTTCGGCCTCGCCGACCTGGTGATGGGCTCGATGAACCGGCTGGGGCGGCGGGTGCGTGACGGCACGCTGGACACGCTGCTGGTGCGTCCGGTGCCGGTGCTCGCCCAGGTGGCGGCGGACCGGTTCGCCCTGCGCCGGCTGGGCCGGATCACCCAGGGACTGCTGATCTTCGGCTACGGAGTGCGCGTCCTCGACATCGAGTGGACGCCGCTGCGGTTGCTGATGGTGCCGATGATGCTGCTCAGCGGGGCGGCGATCTTCTCGGCGCTGTACGTGGCGGGGGCGGCGTTCCAGTTCTGGGCGCAGGACGCCTCCGAGGTGCAGAACTCCTTCACGTACGGCGGGAACACGCTGCTCCAGTACCCGCCGACGCTCTTCGCGAAGGACCTGGTGCGCGGGGTGACCTTCGTGGTGCCGCTGGCCTTCGTCAACTGGCTGCCCGCGCTGTATGTGCTGGGACGGCCCTACCCGCTGGACCTGCCGCAGTGGCTCGCCTTCCTGCCGCCCGTGGTCGCCGGGTTCTGCTGCTGGCTGGCCGCCCTCGCCTGGCGCGTCGGCCTTCGTTCGTACCGGAGCACAGGGAGCTGAGGGTGGATCTCGCCGAGGGGGACTTCATGGACTTCATCGAACTCGACGGAGTCGAGAAGGTCTTCGACGTACGACGCAAGACCGGCCGGCTGCGCCGCGAGAAGCAGCAGGTGCGGGCCGTCGACGGGATCAGCTTCCGGGTGCCGCGCGGCGAGATGGTCGGCTACATCGGCCCGAATGGCGCCGGGAAGTCCACCACCATCAAGATGCTGACGGGCATTCTGACCCCGAGCGGCGGGCGGCTGCGGGTCGCGGGCATCGACCCGTCCCGGGAGCGTACGAGGCTGGCGCAGCGGATCGGCGTGGTCTTCGGGCAGCACATCACTTCAGAAAGTGGTGCGGACGCGACCAGTCTACCGGCCTGGAGCGACCCCCGGCAGGGCCGCTGACCTGCGCGGACGTGCGTTCGCGCGCTTGCTGGCACCCTGGCCCTGGGCCGGATGATCTTGGCTCACGGCCAGCGCTGCGGATCTCGGGTGATGATGCGTCATCCGGCCCAGGGCGGCGGCTATCTAAAGCGCCTGTGCGGGGACGCATTCCCCTACTCGTTGGCCAGTACTAGCGCTTACAGATCGGACGTTGCAGACGTATAGGCCCGGAGCATGACCAGCCGTACCATCAGACCACCCCATGGCAAAGCGCCACTTGGGGCGGTCTTGCCCTGTCTAGTCCCCCACCGCAGCGGCACCGACACTGCGCACGATGGCGCGACTTGAGCGGCAGAGGGGGCGGCATGGAACTTGACTTCGGCGACGAGTGGTTCGACTACATGCTCGCCGAGTGGCGGGCGCAACGCCACATGCACGCCGTCGAAGCCATGGCCGACTGGGCCAAAGCCGACCGCGACCGCCTGCGGGAAGACCTCGACAAGTACTTCAGTACTAAGGCACCTGGTGCCAGCCTGGATGAGTTCAGGCGGTACATCGAGAAAGCAGGCCAACATGGCGATGGAACTGCCGCGCCCGAAGGACCTGGCGAAGCAGAACCCGACGACGGCGGGCCCCCTGAACAGGTGGCAACGGAAGGAGATTGACCGGGCCTCGGCCATCATGCTCTTGCAGGAGCGGGGGCGGATTCTCCTGACTGAGCTGAAGGTACGCGGCTACAACCACTTGGAAGACGTAGCCGAAGGGCTCGCCTTCGACCGGATAGACCGGCTGGAGGAGGAGTACCGCAAGTCAGAAAACCCCATGCGCCGCCGCTACATCGAAGAGGCCATGGAACGCTGGATGCACCAGATCACCGCCATCCTCCGCGAACATAACTCGTAGTCATGAGCGGCAGTGACGATGGCGGTTGGTACCTGATCGGCGGGATTGTGCTGCTGGTCGTCCTTGCCATCAACGGTGCCATCTACGGTGCGGTAGCACTTGCTAAGGGCGTCGCATCTCACTGGGCAGAACTTCTCTTGTACCTGGGTCTTAGTCTCGGCGGCGTCGCCGTGTTGCTGGGTGCCCTATTCGGCTATGCCTACTTCCTGGATGACCGGGTCCAGCACTGGAAGACCATGCGGACACTCAAGCGCGAGGCCCAGGAGCGGCAGCAGCGAGAGCTTGAGCGCGTTCATGAGACTAAGCGGAAGCTGCACCGCGCGACCAAACAATTCGACAAGAGCATTAACAGGATCAAGAAGTGGAAGGACTGACCTGGTTCACCATCTTTACGTCCGGTAGCGGCCTACTCATCGTGGGTCTGCTTTGGGTGCGACTCCGAGGACAGCGGCGCATGGACAGCAGCCACAAGACCTACGAACTCACCTTTCCGGCAGGCTTGAATCTAGCCGCAGCCGCCCGTGTCTTCACGGCCCTCGACGGGCTACTCAGCCCCATCCATCGCGGTCCATTAGTCATCGCCCGCCGTACGGTCGCCTTTGAGCTACTGCTATCACCGACTGGCGTCCATCACCTGATGAGCGTCCCGGATGACATTGCCGAAGCGGTCGGCAAACACCTGCGCGGCATCATGCCCATGCTCCGAGTGACCGAGATAGCCCACCAACCGCGCCGTTGGCTGGTGGCAGGTGAGCTCAGGCTGACGCAGACGGAACCCGAGGAGGCAGCCAAAGAAGCCGCCAAGGACGCGGCCTACATTCCGGTACTACTCAACAGCTTGAGCGGCCTGGCCGTCGATGAAGCCGCCATGGTTCAGCTCATTGTCACGGGTGGCGGTCAAGGCCGCGTCTTGTATCACGCCCGAGTGGCAACGACTGCGCCTCACCAAATCCGAGCCCGGCAGATCATGAAAGCACTGAGTAACGGCTTCAAGTCCCTTCATGCTTCCATCGTGCGACCGGTGCCGGCTGCCATTATCAACCGGGTCAGTCTCAGGTCTGCGCCCATCATCGAATGGCGTCAGGCCCCCGTCATTGAATCACTTGCCCTGGCCTACGCCATGCCCATTGGAACCCCTCAGCTTGGCGGAATGAGATACAACCGTGGCCTGCAACTCGCTCCCGACCACTCAATCTCAAGTGATGGTGCACGAGTCGCTGAAGCCAACTTCCACGGTGCAGAGCGGCCATTGGCGCTCACTCCAGTAGGCAGGGCCGCCCATACGCTCGTGGTGGCACCGACCGACTCCGGTAAAAGCACGCTCATCGAGAACCTGATAGTCGACGACATCAGGAACGGCCGGGGTCTGCTCTACATCGACCCCAAGGGCGACTCCGCTCGGAAAGTGGCGGACCTCGTACCGCGTGAGCGCATCCGGGATGTCATCTACTTTGACGTGTCAGACCTCAACTACCCGATTGGTCTTAACCTGCTGACAGGCGGTCGCTCAGACCGTATTGCAGCCGACCTCACCGACAGCTTCAACAAGCTCTATGACCTGTCCAACGCCCACAGGGCCTTTGACGTACTGCGCTCCTCACTGATGTGTCTGGCCGAATGCGGGTACACCATTCTGGATGTACTGCCGTTCTTGGAGCCAGGCCCACGAGGGCAGCCCTTCCGGGACAAGGTGGCAGCCCAACTTACGAAGCGCCCCATGCTGAGCTTTATTGCCTGGTACGACAACCTCAGTACCAGAGAGCAAGCCGAGGTAGCGTCGACCCTAGAGCGACGGTTGCGCCCGCTTCATAACCACCCTGAGCTAACGGCCACCTTCGGGCAATCAGTCTCGGGCTTCGACATCGAAGAAGCGCTCCACGGCCAAAAGATCATCGTAGTGCCGCTCAATAAGGGCGTCATCGGCAAGGAAGCCGCTCGGGTAGTAGCCACCCTGGTACTCAACGCCGTCTGGAATGCCGCTCGCTCAGTGGAGCTCAAGCAGAACTTTCACCTCTACATCGATGAGTTCCGCGAGATGGCCAACGTGCCGGTGCCCTACGGTGAAATGTTCGAGCAGGCCCGTGGGTACAAGCTGCCCATCCTCGCGGCCGTCCAGGACGTAGAACGCTTCGGTGAGCGGGAGCGGGCCGAACTGATGAACAATGCCCGCAACATGTTCTTCTACCGTCCGGCTCCCCGGGATGCCCGCCACCTTGCCCGAGAGATGGGCAATGGCGTGACCGAAGAACACCTGATGAGTCTGGGCTCTCGTGAACTGATGATGCGCTTCCAAGTGGATGGCGTCCCCAGTCTGCCGGTCACGGGTCACGCCTATCCCCCACCCACGCCCGTTGGTCTGGGTAAGGAAGTCCTGGCAGCTTCCCGCGCCACATACGGCCGCCCCATGGCAGAAGTAGAAGCCGAGATTGAGCGGCGTTATGCCGGTAGTAGAACCACGCCGCGGGCTGTGGTGCCGACGCCGGATAAACCATCATCGCCACCGCCGGCCCCGTTGCCGGTTGCCGAAGAAACTGGCTGGGAGCCATGGGACGGGAGCATTGAGTCATGACCGTGACTACCAGGTACCTCAACCACATAAAGCCCCAACTGAGCGAGCGTGACCTCTCCATCATCGAGGACATCGGCCGTTTCAAGCTCCTCACGGGCGGCCAGGTCGAGCGGTTGTACTTTGCGCATGGCTCCGATAAAAGCCGGGCGCGTAACCGGCAAGCCGTCCTCAAAAGACTCAAGGACAACGGCGTCATCGCGCACGTTGGCGAACGGCGGATCGGGGGTGCTAGGCGCGGCTCAGCTTCTCACCTGTACGCCCTCGACATTGCAGGCCAGCACCTCGCCCAAACCCATAGCAGGCAACCCCGCCGCAAGTATTCCTGGTATGAGCCGACCATCGCTCACTTCCTGGCTGTGGCCGAGCTGTACGTCGTCCTCAAAGAGGCTGAGCAGTCCGGCCGCCTGGTCGTGCTGAACTTCGATCCAGAACCGTACTCCTGGCGCATATACGGGCAACGCAGGCTGGAGCCAGATGCGTTTGCCCGCGTCGGGGTGTCCGGTCCGGACGGACGCGGGTACCAGAGAAGCATGTTCATTGAGGTAGACCGAGCGAATCAACGCGGGACGAAGATAGCCACTAAGTTCCCGCAGTACCTCAACTATTACAACCATGAGCAGCTTCAACCGTCGCCACGAGCCTTCCCGAGGATCGTCTTTCTGGCACCGGATGAGTGCCGCGTGACGTACCTCCAAGGGCTCGTCGATGAGCGCCCGGACGCCCGCCACTTGTTCCGGGTTGGACTGCTGGATGACCCGCTGGCGGTCCTCCTGGGCCGCTGATGATGCCTACGCTTCGGCCTACGTGTCGGGCTACGCATCGTGCAAGCGGTTTGGGTCCCTGGCCAGGGAGAACGACCCCAAAACAGCAGTGACACCCTTCGGGCCTCCTGCTAACTACCCACCGATAGTTATCCATCAGCCGCTTAGTCATCAAGGTCGTTCATCCTTCCCCTACCGCATTTACTCGCTCACGGGGCAGGGTGCTCCACCTTTGACGACAGCGTCTGCTGGATGCCATCTGGTGTGTAGTTAGCAGGAGGCCCGAACAACATGCGTTATGTAGACACCCAGACTGGGGAGATCATTGAGTTGGTTCCATATCCACCAAGGCGTATTCAGACTGCCCGAATGGCACACAGACGCCCTGTGAAGGCTCAGCCTATGCGGTATGCGTACAAGGCGAGTAAGACGCGTCAGGCTCGCTCCAGGTGGGCGTACAAGCTCATAGCGCATCTAGGCCCGCTGGTCGTCTTGGCGATAACCGCTCTGGTTGTGCTTAACCATGCTTCGCTTGCTGCTAGCTGCTTAGGTAAATAAGTGAGGAGATCACACATGGCAGAATCAATCCAACACCTACGAATCTACAAGGAGGCCCGTCAGTTAGAAGACCACATCTACGAAGTGGTAAAGCAGTTCCCTGCTGATGAGTTCTACGATCTAGGCAATGCCCTACGCCGTGAGAGTGCTGCTGTTTGCCACCACATCATGGAGACACACCGGCTCGTCAGCTACCGCCACAAGATTGACGCACTCGACAATGCCCGTCGCGAAGCCATATCCATCAAGCACAGCATTGGCGTAGCGGAAAAGCTTGGAGTAGATCAGGAGCTGATCGAGTCGTATGAGGGCATCGCCCAACAGTGCCTCTCGCTCACCGAGTGGCTTCAAAGCAAGCTAGAACAGCGGCAAAGGGAGGCGGCATGAGCGCCGCCCCCTGCCAGCACCTGGATTTCAATGAGTACTTCGGTAAGTGCAACGATTGCGGTCAAGTCCTCTGCATCCTTGAAGACCTCCGAGCATTCATAGACGTGACGCAGACCTGGCGAGTAGATAGCAACGGCACACCAACCGAGCAGCTTGAGGACCACGGCCCTGCCTACGATGACGGCACCGACTACGAATGCACCAACTGCATGAGAGAGTTCGCCGACTGGGATGAGGCGAAGAAGCATTTAGAAACTAAACAGGATCAGCAATCATGACACTCCAGGAAACCCGCGACTTCAAACGCACCAAAGTGTACAAAGCCAAGTGGCAACAGGTGGTCGACGGAACGTTGAGCTATGCCGATTTTACCGATTGGTTCCAAGAGGTGGTGGCATGAAGAAGCTCTATTGGATCGAGTTCACCGAAGACGCCGCCCATATCGGGTAACCCACTCCCCTACTGGCCGCCTCGATACCGGCAGCGCGAGAGCGGGCGAGCTGTCCGCCGCTCCTGCCGGTCGATCTGCCTTGCCAGCCGTTCTATGACCTCATCTGGTACGGCCTTCCCTACCCCGGCTCGCAGATGGAGGCGGTAGGCGACTTTGGCCCGCAGCTTGGCAATCGGCGTTGAGCCAAATGATTCCATTGATGAACTCCGCTTATGTATTTAAATTAGCATGTTTGCATACATGCTTGCAAGCATGTATGCAAACAAACTTGATTGCATGAATGCATGCCTGCGGGCTTACATGCTTGATTGCAAACAAACCTGCATTTGATAAAATGAATGCATAACGGGTTTATGATGTGGCACAAGTTATTGCGGTAATGATGTATAAGGGGGGATCGGGCAAGACGACGACCATCAACAACACGGGTGCGGCACTTCACGTATTGAAGCAGCGCACGCTGGTGATTGACCTCGACCGGCAGGCAAACGCCACTACTGGCGTGGGCTTCGACCTGAATGACATAGAGGCCAGTGTCAATGACCTCTTTGCCGATCCCAGCAAAGACCCACGGTCGGCGATCATCCAAACAGATTTCGGCCTGCACTTCATGGCTGCCACGCGCGGCCTAGCCAAAACCGCGATGAACATGTCCCCGGCGGATATGTTTATGCTTCGCGACATCGTGGCCAAGCTCGATGAGCATTATGACTTCATCCTCATCGACACACCGCCGAATGAGGGCTACATGACGTATAACGCGCTGGCCGCAGCCGATCAGGTTCTCATCCCGGTAGCCACCAAAGGCTTCTCGGAGGAGGGTCTATCACAGACCCTCGATGGTGTGGCCCAAGCCCGTAAGAGCTATAACGCCAAGCTCACCATTGCCGGTATCTTGTTCACCAACGTCGAAAAGGGGACTGTGGTGTCCTCTAGCGTCTTGGCTAACGTACAGGAAGATCACCCTGACGCATTGCTGCCTTTCTCAGTTCCCAAAGCCGCCTCGCTAGACAAGGGCAACATGGTTGGCATACCTGGTGTCATCTTTGATCCAAAGCACCGGGCGTCTGAGGTGTATATGTCATTAGCAAGGAGATTGATTGATGCCGTCGAGTAAGGATGTGAAAGAGCTAATGGCGGCCCGTAGGGCTGGACGGAAGCCGTCAGGCGTCCCCCAGATTGATCCTGCTGAGCTGCTTCAAGATGAGGCGCCCTTAAGCCAACCATCACCCTCTAACGAAGAGATCGCCACAGAGACAGCCATCATTGTGCCCGCGCCGGCCGCGCCGCAGAATGAGCCGATTGTCAGTGAGCCAAAGCGTCCTCAGCTCGATCTGAATCCGCTCATGGACATTGATCGGTCACGCGCCACCGAGCCGTTTAGCACCTATGCATACCAGGAGCGCAAGCGACAATTGAAGTTAGAGGCCATAGCAACAGGTGACGACATTTGGGAGATCGTAGACGTCGCTCTCGATGAATATTTTGAGCGCAGGTATGGGAAGAAGGCCAAGCGCCCTAAATCGTAGTGAAGAAAACAACATAAGCGGCTTGATTGTCGCAACCAATACCATTATGATGCTTACAAGCTAGTGTGTATTGAGTCGTTGCTTTACGCATTAGCTACCAAATCTCGGTGGCTTTTAGCGTCTTATGTGGAGATGCCCCAAAAGGGTATTGACTAGCATAAGCGGTGTGTTAAACTTGATCTAACGACTCAATACATACCGTTTCTCTGTCCGACGAAGAGCCCCGAGCGAAAGCAGATCGGGGCTTTAACTTTGCCCTGACAATGGCGACCCTCTGGGTCTGGAATGCCGGTCAACGTCGATAACCTGGCCTCTACCACTGCCATCAAGAACACGCGCGTGGGCGTAAAACGACGAGGAGAAACTTCGGGTAAACGTCTTCAAAAACGGACCCCCGTAGTCAAATGGAGCACCCCAGACGAGTGCGTCCCGGCCATACAACCCATCGTAGTGAAGATATTTCGCGGTAATGCCGGACCTGGGCGCGGAGTAGCTACGATCTCCCCCACAAGCGCAGTTATCGAATAGATCGCACTCGGGCAGAAGGCCGAGCAGGTAGGGCAGTAAGACTGGCTGGAGTGGCCCCCGCTATGCCCTCCTGGGGCTCATACCAGTACAGCTAACGCGCTTCGCTTGTTGTCCCTCGACTGCCGCTAAAGCGGAGTCGTCGGGAGCGTCTAGAAACGCTTCGCCTCGGTGGATTCACTTCTTCTCTTGCTCCAAGGCCGCTTGGCTCATCCAAGCGCCGGCCGAGCATTCAACCACCGAATAAGTCTAAGACGGCTGGTAAGGGATGGCGGGCGACACAATCAAAGTGACGTTTTGTCAAGCCTATCAACCCATACAAGCCAGGACGTTACGGCTCAGGGTTCAAAGACAGTGACCCGAAGCGCCAGAGGCAAGACAACAATCCGTCGCGGTGGCGACTCCGATTAACCCCAGGCTAAGCAGTAGGGGACGGAGTAAGCCCATAACTATGTCCGCGTGTCGCGTAAGCGACCGCGTCATTTTTTCGCGGCGAATTTTTTTGTGCCCGCGCTCTGCCGATGGGGGAGCGGCCCGAAGGCTGCTAGTACTGCCGGACTGGCCTCGACCGCGGGCCCGTTGTACTGCTGGCAGTAGTGCCAGTCTCAGGCCGTGGCCGGCCTCGCTGAGGTGATGCGTCATCGAGGCGGAATGAGAGCCCGCGGAACCTGCTTGTGATGGGGGACTGGGCCTTTGGTCGTCCAGCCGCCCGGCGACCGCCACGGCGGCCCTCCGCTTGCTTCAATCCGCTTGTACTCCCGGACTGCGGCTTAGGTCATCGCTCCGCCGGCGCGGCTCACCATGACCGCATGATGACGGCCGCGGGCTCGTCGGCATGGTGGGTAGCCCAGCTCAATCAGAGCCCCATGAACGTACTTGGAGTACGGGAGTGGGCCTTTGGTCATGCCGTCGTCAGCCGCCGTACTACAACGGCTCTACGCGGCTGACAGCCCCTCTATTACTTGGGCTTCTGGATCCGCTCGGCATCACGACGAGCTGCCCGTAGGGCTCGGCGCATCACGGCCAGGCGGTAGCACTCCACGCCATCATCGCCGCAGTGGGGGCACGTGCGAACGTGCGCGATGACGGCTCGGCACAGCAGCGTGACCACCTCATTGGGGGCCGGGCCGTCCTGGTCATCAACGGGCACCATGGCGATGCCTCCCCCGACTCTGCTTCCGATAGCGCCACCATGTCGCCGCTTGAGGACGATGAGCCCTCGGCGTATGACTGGGCGGAAGCTGCAACTGGTGCAGCGGGAAGGCCCGGCGACCAGTGGCCACCCAGTGGAGTTGTTGCAGGCGGAAGACGCAGCGATGGCATCCAAAGAGGGGCACGGTGTCGCCATGAACGGTCATCTCACCGACCATGGCCACGGGTATGCCGACCGCTTCACAGCGGAAGCAGGAGCCCCGGTACCAGTCGAAGATGGCCCAGAGTTGCTGAGGTTTCATGCCGTTGGCTCGCAAGTAGTGGGGGTGTGGCCGGCCTCCGTCATCAAGCGGGATGACCGGCGAGAAAAGCACCCCTGACGCAGGAGCTAAGGCTCAGGACCGCACGGGGAAGGGTCCGTTAACCGCGTCAGGGGTGCCGCTTGTAGGTGGCGCTAGTCGTCGGCCGCTATGGCCAGCAACGGCACTTCACTGATGGTCAGTTGAACTTGTCCGTCCTCGGTGAGGAACGCCATCGAGCACTCGCCACCAAGCTGTATGGTCCGCACGGCCTGGCGGAAGTCGTCGCGCATCCCGAGCCAGCCGCGCCGCTCGAAGAAGTCGCCTTTGCCGTGGGCGGGCAGGCTCCTGAGTGCGTTGTAGAGCCAGCGCAGTCCCTCATACGGTGAGCTGACGATCTGGTACGACAGCGCCACTTCGCGCTTGATCTCGCCCCGCCCAATGGAGCGGATGTACTGGCACCGGTAGTTGGTGCCCAGCGGCTTATCCATGAGGCAGTCCCATCATGGCGCGGTTGGTCATGTGGGGACCGTGGCGGTAGCCCGGTCCTTGTTGACGGGGCAACTGGAGCTCGGCCGCGCTTCGCACTACGTCTGAAGGCACCGGATTGCCCGGCAGTATGAGCTTGGCGTAGACGGTCTTCCCTGAGTGCGGCGTCGGGTAGAGGTAGCCCCATTCAGCGCTGAGCCGGTCCACCAGATGAAGACCTCGGCCGCTCTGCCCGTCCGCTGCGGTGGGCCGCAGCATCGGCGGTGTGCGGTCCTGGTCGTAGACGTAGATGAGCAGGTATTGCGGGTAGTGCCAGAGCGTCAGAATGAGCTGACCAGGCGGCGGTGTTGTCGCCCATGGCGGTGCCTGGGTCGGCTTCTTGGCGTGGCGGACGGCGTTGGTCACCAGCTCGGAAACGATGAGTACGGCGGTATCGGCCGTCTCATCAGGAACGGTCCATTTGGCCAGCACGTCACGGGCATGGGCGCGAGCGAAGCGAACGCCTGCTTCTTCACAAGCCAGGTCGAGGCGACTGCACCAAGGTTGGGGACTGGCGGTCATGACGCCACCCCCGCGAACTGACGCGCGAGCAGCAACCGCATGTGGTCGGCCGGATGATGGGTTTGGGTGGGGCTCTCATTCCTGACTGTCATGGGCGTGGCCTTGCGCTTGGACGATGCGGCCGTGATGGTCCGACCGCCGGGGGACTTACGACGGTCGCGGCGGGCTCGTGATGACCAGACCGAGGCCACGCGCCAACTCGCTTAAGAGCGTCATGGCTTGGGACTCGGTGATCTCTTCAACCCGGATGCCGCCGGGGCCGAAGTAGAGCAGGAAGCCATGACCGGACTCCGCGCGCTTGAGCGGTACCCGCAGGCCCGGCGTCTGTCCGGCTTCCATGAATGGGTGACTCCTTGGCCGTGGGGTGCGGGGAGGTATCACTACGGCTGGTGTTCGGCGAACCGACCGACAGTGACGGGCCACCTACGGTAGACCGGAAGCGGTTCCGCTCGCAACGGTTCCAATAGAACGGTTCCGTTCGAATGGAACCGTTCCAAGATCATTAAGTACCATTGAGCTGCGAAAACGGGCACACTGAGCATCAGAGGGAGAGGGAGGACCATGGCGGCCGAGCAGAACCCCACCGTCAGGCGGCGGCGTCTTGGGTCTGAGCTGCGGAAACTGCGCGAAGAAGCGGGCAAGTCTCTGGAGCAAGCAGCCGTTGTCTTGGAGTGTCATCGTTCCAAGATCAGCCGCATCGAACTGGGCTACCTCGGCATTCGCGCCCGAGACGTGCGTGACCTCCTGGACGACTACGGCGTCGATGATGAAGAGGTCCGCAACCACCTGATGGCGCTGGCCCGCGACGGCAACAAGCGTGGCTGGTGGGACAAGTACGGCCAGATCATCCAGCCCGCGTACGCCAACTACTTGGGGCTTGAGTCGGACGCCAACTACATCCGAACCTTCCAATCCATCTTGATTCCGGGCCTGCTTCAGACCGAGGCGTACAGCCGGGCCGTCATCCGAGCCAACCCGGCCTTGGTCCGGGATGAGGTCATCGACACCCTGCAAAAGGTCCGGGCCGAGCGGCAAGCCATCCTGACTCGCGACGCTGAACCGGTCCGCTTCTGGAGCATCATCGGGGAGGCCGCGCTGCGGACTCCCATCGGTAGCGCTGACATCATGCGCGACCAGCTCGACCACCTGGCCGAGATGGTGAAGCGGCCGAACATCACACTTCAGGTCTTGCCGTACGAGGTTGGCGCTCATGCTGGGCTGAGCGGCCCGTTCGTCATCTTCGGCTTCGCCGTGCCCAATGACACCGGCGTGGTCTTCCTGGAGAACCTGTCATCCAGCCTCTACCTGGAGACCAAGGAAGAAGTGGACGGCTACACCCTCGTCTTCGATGACCTGCGCTCAAGCGCACTCAACCCCGCCGACTCCCTGGAATACATCGCCAGGATCAATCATGAACTCGGGACTCAAGGAAGCTAGAGGCAGCGATGGACACCCCGACGAACTGGCGCACGTCCAGCTACAGCGGCAGTACCAATGACTGTGTGGAGATAGGCGAACTGCCGGGCGGTGGCCGGGCCGTGCGCGACTCCAAGAACCGGGATGGTGGCTTCTTCCGCTTCACCGCGGGCGAGTGGGCCGCCTTCATCCAAGGCGTTAAGGCTGGCGAGTTCGACCAGTAGCCCTACGACCAACAAGAGCCCCGGCCGTCTGATGACGGTCGGGGCTCTGTGCTGAGTAGCGAACATCAAGGCCGCGCCGGCGGCGCGATGACCTAAGCCGATGATGAGCAATGGCCCGGGTCGAAGACAGCTACTGAGCGTTCGCGTAGATCAGTAGCTCAAGGACGCTGATCAGGGCCAGCGCAACGCTTGCCATCAAATACCGGCGCCCATTCTTGGCCCGCTTCACGCCAGGATGAAGGACACTAATCGCGAGAGGCCGAACACTACAGATCAAGGCGACCGTAGCAAAAGAGGCGCTAACAAAGAGGGCAAACAGGGCCACGCCATAGCCAGCATATAAAAAGATTTTGAGCTCTTTGTATGCGCGATCAAGTGGAAGTTTGGTTAAGAAGGGGGGTGCAAGTTTCATAATGCTTTCCGTTATTTGGTTAGAACGCTCTGATGGCCGCGTTGCGAAGTCCGCACTTCAGCGCGTGGCCTTGCCTCATCTGCCGCGCGGCCATAAAGGCAATGACCGCAGCGACTATCCCTTGGCCAACAATGACCCACCAAATACGGGAAAAAACCATGTCGAAGCCAAAGATCCATACCATACCCACCACTACTACTAACGAGCCGATGAGCAAGACGGCTCCACGCCTCTTTGAGCTCAGATTTACATTCATCTTTTCGTTTGAATGTCCGCAGATACAGGCTCGAATCGAGTCGTGGGGTGATAAATTGGGAGCTAGCTTCAATGGTTTACCTATTCTTACTCTTAAATGCTCTATTCTAACACCTGCGGGTGAGGCGGTCTGGGGTCTAGAAGTAGCGGCCGGAAATTATAAGCACCATGTTATTGTACGCTGATCCTTTATTGCCGCTCAAAATGCTTGGCGGTCGACGCGATGGTGGACTTGGTGGTAGTTTGCCTATCGCATATGAGTTTACTCCTCCCGCAACTGCATTTATCCGTTGCTTGGCGGCCACGACTCGCTTGCTTTTGGCACTTTGACTTGCCCCCTGTCCAGCCTTGGACGCAATACTTGGCGCAATGGCACCGATTAAATGTTCTGTCATCTTTTTGCCGATATAGCCACCGAACAAGCCAGAACCATAAGCTGTTGCGCCTGCGAAACCAGCCCACGCCCAGTCTCTGGTACTGCTGTATGCTATGGACGATGCCACTGCTATGCCCAATGCGGCACCCGCTGCACAGGCAATCGCTCCGACCACACAGGCAAAAATGCCAAGACCAACCAACCCGCCGTCGAGCCATAAGCCCATGGAACTGGCGTTTTCACCCATATTTGCAAACACCTCTTCGGCCGTACTACTATTACCGTCAAGGTCTTGGGAGCGCAACGGGTTAGGCGGATAGACATAGGCGTTCTGCACGCCGCCATCCGTTGGGTCAACTTGCAGGAAGCGGCCAATGCTAGACAGGTAAACCCGAGCTCCCATCTGTGTTGGGGCGAGGGCAAAATCACTTTCAGTGAGTTTCTGGTTCTGTCCCTCCCAGCCATAAGTCGTACCTGTCGCGTTGCTCGGCATACTGCTTAACACTTTGCCGAATGGGTCGTATTGGAAGGTGCCGGTCTGGGCTCCACTAGCGTTAGTGGTGGCCATGACGTCGCCATGCAAGTTGGGCAGGGACACCGTGTAGTTGCTTCGGATATTGAAGGTCACGCCGCCAGGCAGCTGGAGAATCTTCTCAATGGTGCTTCCAGAATCGTTCTTCACAAAACTAGGAGCATCACCGGATCCGGTGTAGCCAAATGCGTAGTACTGCTGCGATACCCAATCCCAGTTGGTGATGTTGTCTCGGCCTCGCCAGACGAGCCGGCCTTGGACGTCGCGGCTGTAATACTCAGCGAAACCAGAGCCATTGGCGTCATATTGCTCAAGGCCAGTATTCCGGTCAGAGGAATCATAGATCAACTGCAGTGGCGTCGTGCCAGTACCAATAGTTGTCGTGTTGCCGTGAGCGTCATAGACAGCGCCATTTACCAATGCGTCACTGGACGATACTAGCCGGTCGGCGTTGTCGTAGCAGTAGGTTGTGGTAGTCGTGGCACCGCCCACAGTGGCCGTCTGACTGGTACGGTTCGAGTTCTTGCCCGCATTAACGTTGTAGGTACCAGTGCAAGCGGTCGGAGTGCCAAAGCCGTAGCTCCAGGAGTTTGCGCCAACGGTGGCAGAGGTTAGGCGGCCCGCCTTGTCATAGGCGTAGGACTTGGATGCGCCGAGCTCAGTTCCAGAGATGATCTGGCCTGACTGGCTCCGGGTGACCGAATCTGTAATATGGGTCGTACCGTTACCCAAGGTGTAGTCCTTACCCGCCACGCGGCCAAAACTGTCGCGACTAATGGCCAGCGCCAATGAGCCAGCCGTGGGGTAGGTGACACCGCTCATTCTGCTGTACGCGTCGTATGACGGCACAGCGTAAGTGGTGCTGTCGAGCTTCTGGGCCGACAGGCGACCGTAGCTGTCATAGGTGAACTCCTCAAGACCAAGTGGACTGGTTCGGCTACTGAGGCGGCCGAGGGTGTCATAAGTGGTTGTAGTCGTATTGCCTTCGGCATCGGTGTAACTTACCGTCCGGCCTAACAGGTCAGCGGTGGTCGAGATGGTGCCCTCCGAGTCGGAGGCACTTATCACGAGTGGATTACCACTAACGGCATAGTTGTTTGTGATCGTCCGAGCCGGCTTGCCTGCGCCCAGTGAAGGAACGGCCACCTGAGTAATACGCCCGCGGCTGTCATATGTGGTGCATGTCCAGGCATCGGAATTGTAGCGAGTGGCTACCGTCCGACCCGCGTCATCGTAGATTGTTTCAGTTAACCGGCTGGTTTGAGAACCGGCACCGTCCGGGTCAGCCTCGGTCTTCAGCTTCAGCATGCCCGCCTGTTTAAAGGCTTCAGTCGTGCCGGTAGTACAGGGGTTATCCCGTATATCAGTCGCGCCATAGTAGGTGTAGCTGGTCGTAGTACCGCCAGGGAGTACTTTGTTTGTCTGGCGAAGGAAGCTGCCGGTAGCGCCCTGGACCTCATAGTTGCTATTTCCGGTGTAGCTCAAGCCTGCAGGGTCGAGAGTCGTAGCACTGGCCAAGCTGAGCTCAGGGTTAGCGCCATAATTGGTACTCGTCGTAACAGTGCCGACAGATGAGCTTGAATCATATACCGTGCGGCTTGTGGTCAGACCATAGCGAGGCGTTAAGAGGGAGCCCAAGGCGCTCGTTTCGCTACCACCGGGAGCGGTCTTAAACAGCTCCAAATGGGCATCCGTATCTAAGGTTGATCCGACCGCCTTGTTGTAGTAGTCAAGCCGGACGCGGTGCCATGAGTTGGCCGTGGCATTATTGAACGTCTGGATTGCAGCATGGTCCTCATAGCTTCCGTCATTCCAGTCGTCCACTACGAGCGTGTCATCAACCCAGAGTCGGGCACCATCATCGGACTTAACCTTGAATGTGTGACTGCCAGTCTCTGGCAACTTAATGGAGCCCGTCAGACTTACGCCCCAGCCGTAAGTTGACTGGCTTGGCGTAATCGGTTGGCTTGTGCCCCAGGTCTTCACCACATCGCCGTTACTCGTTCCGACGCCGGTCTGGTGGCTCTTGGGGGCGCCAAACAGCAACTTAGATGTAGTTCCAGTGCCATTGGCTGAAGTGGCTACATCGAAGTAGGCAGCCGCCAGGCCATTAATGCCTTCGTCATAGCCAGTCTTGACATGGGGAACAACGAGTGGGTAGTAGCTGGTAGGAATGCGGTTCGTTCCATAAAAAGAGGCTGGAGCTGGCCCGTATTGGTCGGTGGCTCGATCGGCGTAGTCGTAAATCGTGGTGCTCTTGAGGCCAGTCGTGTCAGTTGTCGACAGCACCAGGTCTTTGGACGCATCCCACTCGGTGGTGGCAGTCAGGTTGGCGATGTCGGTATCGGTGGTGGTGCGGTAAGTGGCGTCATAAGCCACCTTGCGGCTGAAGCCGTTGGGCTCGGTGGCATTGGCTACATTCATCTTGGTGTGGCCGACTTGGTAGTCATAGCTGTGAGCCTGGCGAGTGGCCCCACCAGTGGCGGCAGGCAGAGTCACTCCGGAAACACGCCCCAAGACGTCATAGGCGATCTGCGTCACTTCGGTGCCATCCTGGCTCCGGATGCTCGCCAGTACTGCGTCATTGGCAACGCTCGTCCGCACCTGGGTGAGGCGGCCGGAGGCGTCATAGCCGTAGTCGGTCAGCTCGCTGCCGGGCCTCACGATGCGCGACAGGCGCGGGTTACCGCTGCCATCTACCACATAGAGCAGCTGCGTGACGTTGCCGTCATTGGTCGCCGCGGCACACATCATGCCTGCCGTCGAGGAGTAGGCGGTGAAGCCGCTTGGCACGGATGGACAGTTGGAGTCGCCGCTGTAGTAGAGCTTCATCCAGCGGGATGAGGACACACCATCAGTGATCTGACTGAGGCGAGACGGCGTTCCTGAGTAGGTGTACTGGAGTGCGGCCGGCTGCCGGTCATCCGGTGCCGTGGTTGCTAACTGAAGCGTGCCATCGGTGTTGAAGACATACGTTCTACCGTCGCTGTCTTGCAAGGTGAGTGTGCCGTCTGAATTACGAGTCAGTACACCGGCCTCGTTCACTGGTGGCTTGTAGGCACCTCCGCCGAGCGCGGTGTATTCGTGCGTCATACCGGTCGAGTCAGTCAACACCACACTGTTCTGGTTAACCTTCAGGCGGTCATAGCTGAGGTTGCCAGTTGCGCTCGTAGATAGGTTCCAACCGTCCGGCACGACCGATGATTTGGTCAGAAGCCAGTTGCTAGGTACTACTTGGCCGGTGCTGTTATCGGGCGTCTTCACTAGGAGGTTCGCCGTAGCCGCGCCGCCATTCTCGTAGTACTCGAATGTAACCGGTACAGCCACACCGGCCGTCAGGCCAATAGCCGAGCCGTAGTTGGTACCAGGGCTGTCACTCCAGTTGCTGAGCACCTGGGTGTTGTTTACCGTAATGCGCGTACCGTCATCGGCTGTGCTGCCGAAGGTGTAGTTGCCGCTCGTGGGCGGCATAAAGTAACCAGTCCAGCGCACCATGAAGCTGTCGGTTGGTGCACCTGAAGTCGCGCCACCGCTGCCCCAATCGAAGCTCACCAGCGGATCATTACGCACCATGAAGGCGTTGTTGTCAGCCGGGAAAGTATGGCTTCCACTGTCGGCAAAGTAGCGGCCCACGAGCCCATGGTTGTTGGTTATGTGTTGAGGATCGGTTCGCAGCCAGGCGTTAGGCACTACCTGATCGACGCTGTCTGGCGTCTTTACGCGGAGCCAGATACCTGCACCGCCGCCGATCTCCCGGAACTCAACCTTGATAGGTACAACCTGGCCGGCGGTCAGCGCGATGTTGCCACTCCACGGCGTATTGCACGAAGTCCATTGGTCGTGGAGTTGAGTGTTATTCACCCATAGGCGCTGGCCATCGTCCGCGGAGCAGTTGAACTGGTAGTTGCCAGTTTGTGGGGCTACAAAGTATCCCGTCCAACGACCCAAGAAGTAGTCAGCAGTGATAGCGGGGTCGGGCGAGCTGCTAGCACCGTTGCCCCAGTAGGTATTGATATTGGGCTCAACTCGCGTCACCAGTGGATTACCCGAGAAGGTGCCGTTGTGGGCCGTATCGTTCCAGTATTGGGCCGTCAGACCAGAGCGAGCCCTAAGCGGGGAGTTATAGCTCAAGCCCACGCCCAACGAACCACCCAATGCAGCCGAGCCGTGTGTAGTGGCGCTCGTTGCCAAGTTCCCTGTGGCAAGGTCGGTACTTACACCACCAAAGTCATCAGATACCTGGGTAGCGTTCTTTCCATTGCGCATATCCACTCTGAACGAACGTACCCAGTTAGGAGCGGTATTGGGCACATTGGTATACCCATCCCAAGTGTAGACATGCCAGTAGTAGGTAGTTCCGTCTTCAAGGATGTTGTCGGGGATGGTCCAGTTAGGAGTGGTCACCCAACCAGAGTTAGCAACGGGGCCCTTCTCGGCGTCCGGATTGGGACTGACGCGGTAGTAGTAATAGACCTGCTCGCCCTCGGCGTCGCTGACTGGATTCACCGAAAGCATAGGCTGCGTGGTTACAACGGCGGAGCCATCGCCAGGCGCGTCACTGGCAGGAGTCGCCATCGGTGGCTGAGTGTCATAAGTGATCGTGGTAAAAGTGCGGTCGTGAGCAAATAGCTTGTAGGTAGTCCAAGTGGCTTCCATGCCGCGTACGATCAGGGGCGCATCCCACTGGCCAGCTGCCTGCAAGTTGCGGTAAAGAGTGGTTACATCAACATTCCCCCAGGTGCCGGTCCAGAGGTAGCCTTCGCCGTAGGCGGTATCCACGCAGTTGTAACCCCAGCAGGCCGCCTTATTAACGTAGGTGTTGGTCGGATCACAGATGCCGTAGCTATTGCCGCAACTCGGCATTTCTACGTGGAGGTAGGCGGACTGGATGTACTTACCGGAAAAGGTGCTCGACGGGAAGCTCATCGAGGTAACGAAGCGCCAGTGATTGAGCGGCCCCGTCACAGTTCCAACACTATTTCCGCAACCCTGACCGGGGCTGCAAACGTAGCCGTCTGACTTGTAGCTGACGTAGTTGTTACCAGTCGAGCCAGTAAAGCTTGGGTCTACCCGCAACGGGTAAACGCTCTTCGGTTGCTCGGCAAGCCATGACTCGCTCAACGTGGCACTGAGGGTCGAGCCCTGAACTGACTGGGTTGCATAGGGGGCGTCACCAATCACGCCTCCCGTGGCAGTAGCCACGGTGGGGGCGGGAATAATGAACTGGCCCTGTAGGGCATCTTTTACCTGGAACCAGCCGGGCTTGTCGGCTATGGCTGCGAGGGTTGCGCCGTCAACATTGAAGTCAAAGCTCGTGGCGGTACCGGGGCGCTTGATGATGATGGTCTCTTTGAGATCAGTACTCGTAACCAGGAATTCGAGGTCAACGCCAGGCCAAACCTCGTGGTAGGTGACCAGCTGCATCGATCCTTCAGTCGTCACGACCGGGTCCACTAACTTCTTGGTCTTGGGACCAAAGGTGACCGAGCTACCATTATCAGAAATGGTGATGCCGCTGCCGAGGCCAGCCGGGGCAAAGGTCGTGGTCCATGAGTTGGAAGTGGTTTGCCAAGTAGCAGGGAATAGGTTGGTTTGGCGGAGAGTGGTATCGACGTCATGCCAAGCGCCGTCCGACGAACGGAAGTTAGTTACGCCAACGCTGTGCTTAACCGTCTTGGTGCCATCGCTGTTGAGAGTCACCTTGTCATGTGGGGTGTACTCATTCTTGAGCTCCTTCACCGGCGTCCGCTCTTTATGAGCCTGCTTAGCTCCAGGACCAGGACGAGTTTCCGCATCCGCACTTAGGCCGCCGCCCACGGAAGTGTCATGGTCCTTCTTGGTAACGCCCGTACTAGCAGGGGAATCAGAGGGTGTTGCTGCATCAACGGCCAGTGGCTTGAGATTGGGCTTACTGTTGAAGGCGTCGAAGCTGAAGGCCAGCGCGGTGCCACCGTCAGACAGCAGCACGAGGGTCGTCATCGCGACCAGAACGAAGCGGCGTAAGCCGCTAGCAACCGGCCCGGCCGGCTCCGTCAGTGGCCGTCGAGTACGGCCAAATTTGGCAAAATTAAATGCCGCCCTAGATTTGGCGACATACCTGCGGACCGATCGCTTCATGCTCATTCGAGCCTCCACAAAGTTATTATTCCACTCTCTCTAAACTAATTCTAAGTTAGTGAGTGGAAGCGTTGCAATACTTTTTTACTCAGGTAAGTCAAAAACCGGTATTCAACAGATGGCGGGGACTAAAACTGAACACGGTTATGATTCACTGGCATCATCGACCTGTGGAAAAATGCCCTTGTTAAGGCGTAGGCAGATTGATAACGTAGAGATGTTGCCGCGACCTCCACCCTGCATAGGGACGATGGCGGCAATAACCACGCGAAAAACGCCGACCACACATCGGCGTTTTTCTTTTTGGTCGTAGAAACTCGGATAGGGGCTTTAGAAAGCCATCAAATCTACGTCGTACATTGCACATTTTCAGGCCTAGCAATCATCTGGACGCGTAAGAACTGCCGATTGAAGCCAGTCACACAACAAAGTAGTCCAGCCCTTCACATACTCCCTGCGTCATAGAAAATAAGCAGGAGAAGGGCATGGATTCATTAAATGCTCACGACTGGGTCAGGCTAATCAGCGAGATTATTCGGGCCGCAGTCCAGTTATACATCACTCGCCGCAAGAGGCGCTGCTAAGTCAGTTGCGCGCTACTGCTGACTCGGCGCTGGCGCCGTCCCGATCAGTCAACAGATAGGCGGCCGTTAAAATCCCCTACCCAAGCCAACTGTAGCCTTTCATCGTGACTCGTCCAGCTGAGGTATTCATTAGAAGTACTGCTGAAAATGAGTCGCGTTTTCGGTATATGTTTGGTACTCGAAGCTAAGGTTTTTCCTAGCTAGGTACTTTACTATTTATAGCGTCACTAGTGTTAAACGTTCTTGACAAGTGGCAAGTATGGCCGTCCCGTGGATCCATTTTCGCCGGGCGGTAGCACCTTCAAAGGGCTGGAACTGCGGCCCGTATCAACGGCGCTAGCGCTTCATCTAGGCGTCCGCCGGCCTTGGCGTCATGGCGACCGCTAACCGGCACCAGTCCGCGTGTTCTCTCCCGTCAAGGCGGCACCATGAGCAATGGCTGAGAGTAGACAACGATGCGAATACATCGGGGTGATCCCCGGTTCGGTAGACCTTTACCTATGCCCGTTCGCGGCCGTATGGCTCATCACCTATATGGACCTGGGCATGCTGTCCTGCGATCCCCATATGCGGGACTACCTGAACGACGAACCCGACGCTGAAGCTTTCCCCCTCTACCCGTTAGGAACGGAAGATGGCGAAGAAGGTAGTAACGCTTGACGACCTCGACCCCAAAGTGGAGGCGGCCGAAACCATCACGTACGGCATAGATGGTCAGTTCTATGAGATCGACCTGTCCGCCCCCAACGGCAAGAAGCTGCGCGACGCGTTGGCTCCGTACAACAAGGTAGCCCGGTTGGTAGACCCCAAGGTCGGCGCACGGCGCTATGCCAACGGCGGTAACGGTCAACTCGGCCTCGCCTATGGCGACTACGACTCGCAAGCCGTCCGGGCCTGGGCCGAAGAAAACGGACTTGAGGTCAACCCCAAGGGCCGTGTGCCCGACGACATCGTCCGGCGGTACTTCGCGGCCCAGCAGCAGCAACAGCAGCAGGCCGCCGCCGCCAATGGCTCCGGTTCTAGCTGATCCCCAGTCGTCCCGGGGGAGGGCATCCCCTACCCTTCCCCGGGACTTGGCCTTCGTAGGTGTTCACTTACGGAGGCCCTTTTCATGCCTGAACAACTCTAGTGCTCACGGCGAGCCGGCCCCTGGGAATAGAAGCTACTCCGGTGTAAAATAAGGGCAGTTAATAGAGCCCCGGCATGAAGCAGCAGACAGAAAAAGCGCCCCACCGCCGAAGCGATGAGGCGCAGGGTATACCAACGTCTCAGGACTGGATCAAGCAGCAGCTAGCTAATGCACCCGCTATCAGTCCTAAGCGGTGGAAGCGCGTAGCCACTATTCTTGGTGCCAAATAACCTGAAGCCTGGACGGATCAAACCGGTTACTGCCTCGGGTGGCTCGGTTGAGAATGATGGCCGCAAAGGTCTCGCTGTAGATGGCTTGACGCTGCTCTAGTGCCAGATCGGGCCATTGCTCGGCGATACTCGTTACCTTGGGCCCGGCGGTTTGCCGGATGTACTTGCTGCGGTCCTTCATAAGGTCCGCGATTTCGCTGTCTAGCTTCCGGATCTCCGGCCAGATGTACGCGCCCATGTCGGCGTTCTCCTTGAACTGAGCCAGTAGGCCAGCCTTCTTTGTCTTGGCTTGCTCTAGCTCACCGGCCTTCGGCCATGGCCCAACTTCAACGGTTACCTTGTGCTCGTCGTACCGGGCGAAAAGCAGATCCTGAGCCAGCTTGTCGATGGCTATGCCGGATCCCGCGACCTTGCCGCACCCGCCGTAATAGGCGGGCGGCTTACAGACGTAGTCGAAGCGGTTATTGGCTTTGGCTTGTCCGGTCATGGGTCGTCCGCAGTTGCCACAGCGGATTATGCCGGACAGTTCATACTTGAGCCGCCCGACATAGACACCAGCTCCAGGCCGGTCATCACTAGTGAGCTTGTCGACGACGGCATGCCACGTTTCTTCTTTGAGGATGCCGTCATACTGACCTTTGACTGGTTCGCCATCCGGACCCGTGAGGTAGCGTTTGTGGGGTGGAATTTCAGCAGGACCGTGGACGCGCCAACCGACCATACGGGGCGAGAGAAGCATCAGGATCAGAGTCCGGCGGCGCCACTCATTGCCTTGGGTTGTCCGCTTACCAGCTGCGTTCCACTTGTTCACGATGGTTGTGGGGCTGATGTCAGCGAGCACGTCTTTAGCGGCTTGCCGGATCTGCTCGGCTTCCTCGGGGATGACCGTGCGCTTGTCGTCTGCCCAGCCAAAGGGCCGGTTACCACCAACGGGTATGCCGCGCATGGCACGCGCTAGATGGCTGGTCTTACCGCGACGGGCTGAAGCGCTGGACGACTTACCCGCCATGGTGACGAGCATCCGGGCGTTGTCCCGGCCGTTTTCCGTCAGGAGGTCAAGCGATCCAGTGATGTCGATGAACGGCCGGGTGTAGTTCTCGGCCACCTCGATGATGTCTTCTAGCGTGCGCTGATCGCGCGTCAGGCGGTCCAGGTCATAGACGATGATGCCGTCTGCGGCGGTGAGCTTGTCGAAGCCCTCGGCCGGGATGAAGTGCTTGGAAACCGGCCGTCCGGCCCTGAGGTCATCCAGTGCCCCATAGAGAATGGGCCGGATGACACGGTACTTGTGACTGCCGTCCGGCTGCTTGATGCGCCGCTTCTTCCAAGCGGACGTATCAGGTTCGTTGTACGTGCCGACATAGGTTCCGCCGAACCGCTCGATGTACTCGCGGCACAACCGCTCTTGCTCTTCACGGTTGTTGATGTCAGCGCCAGTAAGTACCGGGCCGTTGTAGTCAGCATCGTCCAGGAGCTCAAAGGAGAGACGCACCAATCCGGCTATCTTTAGGCCGGTGAGGTCACGCCGCTGGACCCTTTCTATGATGTTGAGCTGTGGTTGCACTGCGTGATCTCCTGTTACTTAGTGTAACAATTGACCACTTTCTGTGCAAATGTGCTGCGGGCAGCGTACGACCCTGTGGTGGGACCTGCCGCTGAAGGACTCGTACCGCCTGGTGCACCGGATGTACCGGATCCCCGACAAGCGGTTCCGCGAGAATCTCGACCGCTGTGTCGAACTCCTGGACCTGGCCGAGCTGTTGGACGTTCCGGTGCGCCAGCTCTCGCTCGGGCAGCGGATGCGCGGCGACATCGCGGCGGCGCTGCTGCACGACCCCGAGGTGCTGTATCTGGACGAGCCGACCATCGGTCTCGATGTGATCTCCAAGGCGAGGGTCCGGGACTTCCTGCGGGATCTGAACGCCGAGCGGGCCACGACGGTGCTGCTCACGACGCACGATCTGACCGACATCGAGCAGCTGTGCAAGCGCGTGATGGTGATCGACCACGGGCGGCTGATGTATGACGGGGCGCTCGCCGGGCTCCATGAGGTGGGGGAGAGCGAGCGGACGCTGGTGGTGGACCTGGAGCGCGAGCTGCCGCCGATCGTCCTCGACTCCGCTCGTACGGTGAAGGTCGAAGGCCCCCGCCAGTGGCTGGCCTTCCCCGCCTCCCAGTCGGCGGCGCCGCTGGTGGCCGCGCTCGCCGACACATATCCGCTGGTGGACCTGTCGGTGCGGGAGCCGGACATCGAGGCGGTGATCGCGAAAATGTACGCGGAGAGGTCGGGGCTTTAGCGCAGAGGTCGGGGCTGTAACCGGGGCTGTAAGCGTGGCGCGGGCTTGACTAGGCTGCTGACCATGACGAGCGAACTCCCTGAAATGCGCGCTTCGGACTCCGAGCGCGAAAGGGTGGCCGAGCGGCTGCGCGATGCGGTGGCGGAGGGGCGGCTCGACATGGAGGAGTTCGAGCAGCGCCTCGACGCGGCCTACAAGGCACGTACGCACGGCGACTTGGAGCCACTGGTCAGCGACCTTCCCGCGGCGGGCACGGTGTTGGCGTCACCGGCGGTCGCCGCCGGGACGGGCAGCTGGGCCGAGCGCGTCGGCGGCCCGGCCACCTCGAAGGGGGCCTTCGCCTTCTGGGGCGGCTTCGTACGCAAGGGCACCTGGACGGTGGCCCGTAGGTTCACCAGCTTCACGATGATGGGCGGCGGCGAACTCGACCTGCGGGAAGCCCGTTTCGAGGACCGGGTGACCGTGATCCGCTGCATCGCGATCATGGGCGGGGTCAATATCGTCGTGCCGCCCGACCTGAACGTCGAGGTCAACGGCATCGGCTTCATGGGCGGCTTCGGCGAACAGGGCGAGGGCAGACCGGACCCGGCGGCGCCGCGCGTGATCGTCTCCGGCTTCGCGCTGATGGGCGGCGTGGGCGTGGAGCGCAAGCGCACCCGGGCGGAGAAGCAGCGGCTCAAGGCGGAGCGCGAAGAGGAGAAGCGGGGGCGGCTGGAGAAGGGCGACCGCAAGGAGCTCGACTGAGCGGGGAGTGTGCCGTCGTCCGGGGTGAAGGCCTGCGGGGGTGAGCCGGGCCCGCTCCGGGAGTGCCTGCGGGGGTGAGCCGGGGCTCGCTCCGGGGGTGCCTGCGGGGGTGAGCCGGGGCCGCTCCGGGAGTGCCTGCTGGGGGCGGCGTGAGCCCGCCGTCACAGCCGCGCCGGGTCCACCGCCTTGGCCATCCGTGCGTAACCCGCGTCGCTCGGGTGGAGATGGTCGCCCGAGTCGTAGCGCGGGCGCAGCCGGTTCGGTGCGTACGGGTCGCGCAGCGCCCGGTCGAAGTCGACGACCGCGTCGAAGATCCCACCCGCGCGGACGATCGCGTTGACCTGGTCGCGTACGGACTCGACGGCGGGCGTGCAGCGGCGGTGTCCGCCGCAGGGCAGCAGCGTCGCGCCGATGACGCGCAGGCCGCGTGCGTGTGCCCGGTGGGCGAGTTCGGCGAACCCGGTCGTGATCGTGTCGGCGGTGGGGGTACGCGGGGAGTGCAGCAGGTCGTTGATGCCGATCGCGACGATCACGGTCCTGGCCCCGGACCGGGCGAGCACATCGCGGTCGAAGCGGGCGAGGGTGCTGGGGCCGCGGCCTTCGGCGAGCAGGCGGTTGCCGCTGATGCCCTGGTTGAGGACGCCGTAGTGGCTCGCGCCCCGGCGGGCCAGCCGGTCGGCGAGGACGTCCGGCCAGCGGCGGTTGGCGTCGGCGGTGGATGTGACCCCGTCGGTGATCGAGTCGCCGACGACGACCACCGCGCCTCGTGCGTCCCGGGTCAGCACGTCGACGGCGGTGAGGTGGTGCCAGGCGCGGGTCCTGCCGGTGTACGCGTCCCCGCTGACGTCCTGCGTACGGTCGCCGTCCGCGACGTACGACGTCTGGCGCGCGCGTGGGTGGATGGTGACGGGCCCGTCGGCGGCATGCACCGTGACCAGCAGATCACTGTCGTGCGGGATCTCCAGCACGACGGGGTCGCTGACCCACTGGCCGCCTGCCGCGATCGTGACGGCCTCGGCGCCCTGGAAGGTCACGCGGCGCAGGGTGGCGGGCACGGCGGCGGGGCCGCGGCCCGCGCGGACGGCGAGCGAGACGTGGGCTATCTCGAGCGGGCGGCGGCCGAGAAGGTTGGAGAGGGTGAGCCGGGCGGCGACGCCGCCGATGCTGGTGTGGACGACATTGCGTATGGAGCGGCCGGCGGTGGTGCGAGCCGTGCCGGTCGTGGTGGCTGCGGCCTCGACGGGGGCGGCGGACCAGGTGCCGACCCAGACCGCGGGCGCGGCGGCGGGTGTACGGACGGCTGTCCGGCCCTGTGCGGACCCGACTCCGAGGTATATCGCGCCGCAAATGAGGACCACGACGGCGGTGAGGGCAGCGAGGGTCGCGTACCCGCGGCGTTTGTGCATGAGCACATCATGCGACATGTCGTGGGAACTCGATGTGCGCCCCGGGAGTACCTGAGGTAGGCACTATTGCGTACGGGACGCGCGCGGATGGGTGGAGCGGATGGAACGTACAGGACCGGAACGTGCAGAACGGGAACGGACAGGACCGGAAGGGACGGGACCGGAACGGCCGGTGCTGACGGAGGGCGGCCGCGCCGACGCGAACCCGTCTGCCCATGGCCGGTCTGCCGATGACCGGTCTGCCGGGGTGCGCGCACGCACGCCCCTCCCCTCCTTCGCGTTCACCGAGGCGGACGCCGAGAAGATGCGCGGCGTCCGCAGGATGAAGGCGACGGCGACCGGCGCGCTGCTGTTCGTCGCGCTGATCTTCATCCTCGCCACCTGGGGGAAGAACGCCGGGCTGGGCGGCTGGACCGGCTATGTCGCGGCCGCCGCGGAGGCGGGCATGGTCGGCGCACTGGCCGACTGGTTCGCGGTCACGGCGCTGTTCCGCTACCCCCTGGGCCTGCCCATCCCGCACACCGCGATCATCCCGAACAAGAAGGACCAGCTCGGCTCCACGCTCGGCTCCTTCGTCGGTGAGAACTTCCTCTCCGGCGATGTCGTCCGCGCCCGGCTGCACGCACTCAGCATCGGCGGCCGCCTCGGCGCCTGGCTCGCCGAGCCCGCCCACGCCGACCGGGTCACCGCCGAGCTGTCCACCGCACTGCGCGGCGCGCTGACGGTGCTGCGCGACTCCGACGTCCAGGCCGTCGTCGGCGAGGCGATCACACGCCGCGCGGACAGTGCGGAGATCGCCCCCGGAATAGGCAAGACCCTGGACAAGGTCGTCGCCGACGGCGCCCACCACCGCGCGGTGGACCTGATCTGCGCCCGCGCGGCCGACTGGCTGGTGCTCCACGGGGACTCGGTGATGGTCGCGGTCGAGGGCGGGGCGCCGGGCTGGACCCCGCGGTTCGTGGACAAGAAGGTCGGCGAGCGCGTCTACAAGGAGTTGCTGCGCTTCGTCACCGAGATGCGCGACATGCCGGCCCACCCGGCGCGCGGCGCGATCGACCGCTTCCTGACGGACTTCGCGGCCGACCTTCAGTCGGACACGGACACCCGGGCGCGGGTGGAGCGTATGAAGTCGGACCTGTTGTCGCGTTCGGAGGTGCAGGACGTGATCGCCTCGGCCTGGTCCTCCGTACGCACCATGATCATCTCGGCGGCCGAGGACGACCGGAGCGAACTGCGGCTGCGCGCCCGCGCCTCGCTGCTGTCGCTGGGCGCGCGGCTGGCGACGGACAGCCGGCTGCAGGCGAAGGTGGAGGGGTGGCTGGAGGACGCGGCGGTGTACGTGGTGACCACGTACCGTGCCGAGATCACCTCGCTGATCTCGGAGACGGTCGCGAGCTGGGACGCGGAGCACACCTCGCGCAAGATCGAGGCGCACATCGGCCGGGATCTGCAGTTCATCCGGATCAACGGCACGGTGGTCGGCGCGCTGGCCGGCCTGCTGATCTACACGGTGGCACACGCGCTGGGCGCGTGACCGGTCCCTGCGGTACGGTCACGCGCCCAGCCACCTGGGGGAGGTGTCGTTGAGTACGTACGGCGAGCCGTACGCGTTCAGCGGCCACGTCTTACGTGGGTCTTCCGTGGCCACGTCTTCCGTGGCCGACTGTTCAGCGGAAGAGCTGCCCGCGGACGGCCCCGTCGGGGAACTCGGCGGTGTGGATGTTGGAGTAGTAGTTCTGCGGGTTGGCGCGGACGCGCTTGACCACGTCGGGGTTCTGTCCTGCCAGCTTCCCGGAGACGGCGAAGATCCCGTCCGGCACGGGCCGGTTGAAGAAGTCGAAGACGACGTCGCCGTTCTTGCCGAACGCGCCCTTGTGGAGGTGGCCCTTGGAGGGGCTCTTGATGTTGACCCAGGCGAAGGAGTAGTCGACGTTCGTACCCTTCGGGTGCAGGAACGTCACGGCGTGCCCGTCCGGGTCGCCCACCTTGGAGGTGTCGTTCTTCGGGACCTCCTGGTCGCCGTTGGACAGCGCCCGCAGCTTCCCGCCCTTGATGATGTCGAGCGGGTTGATGTTCTTGTGGAGCGGCTTGAGCTGCCCTCGTACGGCTCCGCCCGGGAACTCGGCGCTGTGCAGGTTCACATAGAAGCCGGACGGGTTGGTACGGATGCTCTTGGCCAGCTTGGCGTCGGTGACGGCCACCTGACCGGCCGCCGAGTGAACGGTGTCGGGCATCGCGGTCCCGAAGAGCGGGACCTTGACGCCGCCGTTCTTCCCGGCGACGCCCTCGTGGATGTGCCCGAGGCTGGGCACGAAGCCCTTCCACTGGAGGGCGAAGGTGACACGGTCGCCCTTCACCTTGACGAGGGCGACGGCCTTGCCGTCGGGGTCGTTGACGGCGGGCCCGCCGGGAACGGCGACCTCGTTGGCGCCGGAGAGCTGGGCGGCGAAGGTGACGGCGTGCCCGCTGGAGGCCTTGGTGAAGGTGGTGCCGGCGTTGCCGCTCGCGGCTGATCCCTGTCCAGTGCTGTGGCCGTCCCCATGACCACTGTGACTGCCGTGGGCGAGGGCCGGAGTAACACCCGCAACACCAAGCACAATTGCGGCGGCGGTAACAGCAACATAACGCTTCTGCATTGTTTTGATCCTCCCGTTGAGGCCGACTCCGTACTGGGCCGGTCGCGATGAAGTACGCGCCCCGCAGTCGACTCGTTCAATAGAAAAATTTCTTGAATTCGCTTGAACCCCGGTTCAGTTGCCGCCGTACCACTCGATGTACCCATCAACCACACCACACCGGGGGAACAATCATGCGCAGCACCCGTAGGACACCTCTGCTCGCCGCACCGCTGGCATCGCTGGCGCTGCTGACTCTGGCCGCCTGCGGCGGCTCGACCGAGGACTCCAAGGACGGCGGCAAGGACGCCGCGGGGAAGCCGGGGGCGAAGCCCGCGGCGACTGTGTCCGTCAGGGCGGCGGACTCGCCCCTCGGCAAGATCCTCGTCGACGATTCGGGCCGTACGCTGTACGGATTCACCAAGGACAAGCCCGGCGCCAGCAAGTGCGACGCCGACTGCATCGCGGTCTGGCCGGCCCTCACCTCCGCGAAGGACGTGAAGGCGGGCGCGGGGACCGACGCCGCCCTGCTGAAGGAGGCGAAGCTCGGCGAGGGCGCGGAACAGGCGGTGTACGGGGACTGGCCGCTGTACTACTACGTGGGCGACGCGACGGCGGGGGACGTCAACGGGCAGGGGCTGGACGGGGAGTGGTTCGTGATCGCGGCGGACGGCAAGCTCATCAAGAAGACGGCGTGACTTCCGTGCGCATTGCGGAATTCATCAGTCCTTCATAAAAGCGGGACCTGATCCATCGGATTCAATTCCGTATCTGCTCCTCCTGCTCCCGCTCCTGATCCAGCTCCAGAAAACCTGCGGCGGCCGTAGCCACTCCACGGCCGCCGCAGTCATGCCCATTTCAGTTACTCGCAGCCGACGCCGTCGCCGTCGCGGTCGAGGTGCCGTCCGTATCCGGGCTCCCCGGCGTGAATGGGATCGGCGCCGGCCGCGCGTACGGCGGCGCAGTTGGCGTAGTACGTACTCCCGCCTCCGCTGCCCCCGGAGCCGCCGGTGCTTCCGCCACTGCCTCCGCCGGAGGGCTCGCAGCCGACCCCGTCCCCGTCGCGGTCGAGGTGCGGTCCGTAGCCGGGTTCTCCCTCGTGAATGGGATCGGCGCCGGCGGACCGTACGGCATCGCAATTGGCGTACGAGACCTTGGGCTTCGCGGGCCTGGGCGCGGGCTTGGGCGTCGGCGTCGGCGCGGCGACGGTGATCCGCACGACGGCGGTCCCGGTCAACTGCTGCCCCGCGACGTCCACGCGGTACGTGAACTCGTCCTCGCCCCCGTACCCGGGGGTGGACGTATAGAAGATGGCGGATCCGTCGACTCGCGCGGCCCCGTGCGCCGGCGCGGTGTCCACGGCCACGGTGAACTCACCGGCGGCCAGAGCTACTTCGACCCTCCCGGTCGTGCCGTCCTTGAGTGTGATGCTGTCGTTGTCCAGCACCTTCACCTCGATCTCCTTCCCGGCGTCGACGCTCTCCTCGTCGTCGACGAGACCGAGGGCCGCCTTGACGGAAGGCGTGGGTGACGCGGACGTCGTAGCCGGGCTGGACGTAGCCGCGACGGGTTTGGGATCCGCGGTGTCGCCCCCACACCCCACGAGCCCCACGGTCAACACCACGGCACCTGCGGCCCACGCGACGCCCCCGTGGCTGCCTCTACCTCTCACTGACATGCGCCCCCCAAAAGCTTATGTGTCCGACTTGAGGGGCTGAGCATGACATTCCGGTTAAGTGATCGCCTGAATTGGGGCATATCGAGGCCGAGTTGTGATGGAAGTGTGCACGGTCGAGTACGGAGTGTGTGCTCGGCCGCCGGGACCGCCGGGACCGCGCGGGCGGGGGCGGGGGCGGTGACCCTGTCACGCCGGCGGTCGACCAACCGCGCGGGCGGGGCCGGGCATAGATCCTCGTCGTACTCGCCGGAGTCGTGTACTCGAATTCCGAGCAGCTTGGAATGCGGGTACAGCAAACGAGCACGGCCCTGACTTCGTAACAGCGGGTAGCGGAACGACCCGTGTGGGCATGGCTCCCACATGCGCACATCCACCGCCCCGCTCATCGCGGCCCAGGACGGCCTCGCCACCTCAAGGCAACTGGCCGCCCTGGGCTGGGCAGCTTCGACCATTGCCCATCGCTGCACCTCTGGCGGCCCTTGGCAACGCGTACTCCCACGCGTGATCCTTCTCCAGACGGGAGCCCCGAGCCCCCGCCAACGCTTACGCGCCGCGCTCCTGTACGCCGCCGAAGGTGCACTGCTCACTGGCGCGGCTGCGCTCGCGCTGTACGGGGTTCGGGCGACGGGCCCGCTGACGCGCGTGGGCCCGGTGGATGTACTCGTATCCGGGAAACGCAACCCCCGAAGCCGTGCGTACGTCCGCGTCCACCGGACGCAACACTCCTACCGCCGCCTGCCGATTGAGGGCCTGCCCTGCGCACCGACGGCGTAGCCCATCTCTTCGATGGCCTGGACGGTGCGCTTGATGGCGATGCCGTCGCGCAGGCGCCGGCCCCTCAGCGGGTTGTGATGCAGGAACGTGCCGAACCGGCGGCGGCAGAAGTCGGCGTACTCGCGGCTGTGCAGGATGAAGGCGTGCCAGCCCGGGTCGACCTTCCGTGACGGGGACAGCGGTACGTCCGTGCGGTGCCCGGCCATGTCGATGAAGGCGAGGGCCTGGTCCATCACGCGTTCGGCCTGGGGCCGGTCCGTGTCCTCTTCGAACTCGAGGAAGGTGACGAGCCGTTCGAGGAGTTCGGGGTCGAGGAGTCGGCGGCCGGTGGTCTGTTCGGTTGCAAGAGCGGTCATGCGATGCTCCTTAGGTGCGTCCTCGGCGCGAGGCGTTCCCTCACGCCGTCGTGCACGTCAGGGCCCTGAGGGGCCCGTCACCGCCTCGGCCGGGGTTTCCTGACCGGAGTCGTCGGCCGAGGCGGGGCTCATTGGTTGGTGGCTACGGGCAGCACGCGCCCGCGTACACTCGATGTCGAGGACGTGGACGCCGAGCCGGCCGCACGATATTCCGACGCTGCGCGCGCCGGTCGTGAGGGGCTGGTCGCACCAGACGCAGGCACGTCCCGCGTACTGCTCCCAGCTGAGGTCTCCGGCCGTGGGCAGCACGCGCGCATCGGCCGTGGACGCGGTCACCGGACGGCCCTGCAGCGGGGGCAGGAGCACGGCGGGAAGGCGAGGGGGTCTGGGAGCCGCGCGGGGTCGCCCGTCGGGACCGTGAGCCTCCAGACCTCCCGCCGTCGGCGGGACGCGGCATCCACCCGGTACACCTTCAACATCATCACGGCCTGGCCCCTCGTCGGCGATCAGCTCCGATGCCGACGGTAGGAATCGCGCCTTTGCGCCCACCACAAACCTGCACCAACTTGCACGGCAATGGATTTGACCTGTACCTGGCCGATTCGCGACCTTGACGGTCCGCGGCGATAGCCTGACAGTGATGCAAGTCCGAGCAAACAAACAGGCGTTGGAGACCGGCATGGCGTTACGGTTCATCGGCATCGATCCAGATACGGACCGCGATCACTGCCCGACAGTGTGGACCGATAAAGAAAAGCAGGAGTTGCTTTTCCAGGGCTGGAAGCCTGACGCCGGAACAGTTGCCGAATGCGAGGCGGCCAGCCCGGCGAACGGATCCGTGCCGGAGACTGAGGCCATCATCAGGATTCCGGCGCGCATGGTGCCGATGATCAGGAAGGCGTGCGATGCGATCGAGCGGGGAAATCCCGAGCTTCGCTGAGCTGCTGGCAAGCTGCCATACGTCCGCCGCGCACCTTGAAATGCGCGACAGTTACGCCGACAACGAGCGCTTCGAAGCCTGGCGGCGCGGAGACCGCATCGACTGGAAGGACCGGGCGACGTGGTGGCATCCCTACGACCAGACGATCGCGGACGCGGTCGCCCGCGGCGTCGTCATCCGCCGGGCTCGTATCGTCTCCGAGCCTGTGAGCGAATACATCCAGTGGGAGCACTACGTCACGACTGCCAACGTCACCGCAGGCGAGCAAGTGCGCTGGCTGCCACGTCGGCTGGCCACAGACATTGCCCTTCCTGGTAATGACTTCTGGCTCTTCGACGGCGCCCTTCTTCGGGTCCACCATTTCGACGGCAACGGCGCCGTGGTGGAAGACGAACTCACTGATGCCCCGGCCATACTGAAGCTCTGTGCCGCCGCGTTCGAAACCGTCTGGGATCACGCAACCCCGCACGATCAGTACCGGATCTGATAGCCCGTAGACACGTGACCGAGTCCGCATCGTCCAGCGTGCAATCCGCACGCGCCGCGCTTGCCGAGCGGCTGCGGGAGGTACGGCTGGACGCGGGCATCACCAAGCGGGAGCTGGCTGCTCGGTGCGGATGGCACGAGTCGAAGTCGTCGCGCATCGAGAGCGCCAAGACGCCACCGTCCGATGCGGACATCAGGTTGTGATGCCTCGTCTGCGGAGCCGACAGGCAGGCACCCGACCTCATTGCGGCGAACCGGCAGGCCGACTCCATGTACGTCCAGTGGAGGCGGCTCCAGCGCACCGGGCTCAAGCGGCTCCAGCAGGCAAGCCTTCCGCTGTACAAGCGGACCAAACACTTCAAGGTCTACTGCTCCAACGTGGTGCCCGGCTTCCTGCAGACGCCCGGCTACGCCACGGCGCTGCTGCGGGCCATCGCCACCTTCCGCGGCTTCCCGGACGATGTGGCCGAAGCCGTCAGCGCCCGTATGGATCGCTCACGTCTCGTTCGGGAAGGGAATCGGCGCTTCGCGATCGTCATCGAGGAAACCGTCCTGCGCTACCGCATCGGAGATGCCGGAATGATGGCTGGCCAACTCGGCTCACTACTGTCGGTGATGGATCTGCCGTCCGTGTCGCTGGGCGTCATCCCGGCCGGTGCAGAGCGCTCCATGTGGCCCATCGAGACGTTCACAGTCTTCGACGACGAGCGGGTACACCATGAGCCGTTGTCGGCGTCCGTGAAGATCACCGCACCGGACGAGGTTGTCCAGTACCTGAAGGCGTTCGCGGCGCTGCACCAGCAGGCTGTGTACGGGGCGGAGGCGCGAGCACTGATAGTGAAAGCCATCGAGGCCCTGACATGACAGGCATACGAGGCAGCGAACACGGACCTGTGCGAGCGGCTTCCAGCCCAGGGCTGGAAGCCGAGCCTCCAAACTCGAAGCGGCCACGGGGCAGTGATCGGGATCCCGACCAGGATGGTGCAAGTGATCAGAGAGGCAAGCGATGCCATCGAGCGCTCCGTCATTCGATGAAATGATTCACCGCTGCACGCGTTCCGCCGTGCACTTGGAGATGCGTGACTCCTATGCCGTTGACTACGAAAAGGCTCCGTACGCGGCCTGGAAGAACGGGTTTCGCCACGATCCGGCCGACCGGGCGTCCTGGTCGCGGCCGTGGCTCGACCTGATGTCCCAGACGGTGTCGCGCGGTGTCGTAGTGCGGCGCGCCCGCATTGTGTCCGAGCCGGTGAGTGAGTACATCCGCTACGAACACTCGGGCACCTTCACCAACGTGGCGGCCGGGGAACAGGTGCGGTGGTTGCCGCGCCGCCACGCGTCGGACATCGCCCTTCCAGGCAATGACTTCTGGCTCTTCGACGAACAGTTCGTGCGCTGGAACCACTTTGCCGGCGACGGGTCGTCCATGGGCGCGGAGATCTGCGGCGCCCCTACGGCCGCGAAACTGTGTGCCGAGGCCTTTGAGGCCGTGTGGTCGCGCGCGATCCCACACGACCAATACGAGATCCATTAGCAGGAAGGATCGGCTGGCCCGTGACCTTTTTCCCGTCGTCATCCGCGCAGTCTGTCCGCGAATCGGTCGCCCGAAGGTTGCGCGACTTACGCGAGGCGTCAGGGCTGACGGTTTCCGAGCTGGCCGACCGATGTGGCTGGCAGCTCGCGAAGACGTCCCGCATCGAGAATGCCCGCACCGCACCCTCTGCCAAGGACATCCACCTGTGGTGCCGTGCGTGCGGGGACGCCGACCAGGCGAGCGACCTCATCGCCAAGTCCCCCAACACAGAGTCGATGTATAGCGAGTGGCGCCACCAGGTGGGCAGCGGGCTGAAGCAACTCCAGGACAGCTGGGTGGAGCTCTTTCACCACACCCAACTGTTCCGCATCTACTCGTCGACGCTGGTGCCCGGCCTCCTGCAGACCGAGGGCTACGCAGCCGCGTTGCTGAGCTCCATCGCCGACTTCCGCGAGATCCCCAACGACGGGGCTGAGGCCGCGGCTGCGAGAGTCGAGCGCTCCCGTGTCATCCATGAGCAGGGACACCGCTTTGTTCTCCTCGTTGAGGAAGCCGCTCTGTACTACCAGCTCGGCGGCAGGGACGTGATGGCCGAGCAGCTGGATTACCTCCTCGCAGCCAGCGTTCTGCCGTCTGTGTCGCTCGGCGTGATCCCGATGGCTACCCCGCAGCGTCGGCTCTGGCCGCAGGAGACGTTCAACATGTACGACGACAGCCTCGTGTCGGTGGAGCTGCTCTCGGCGCAGGTGGACATCACGCAGCCGAGTGAGATCGCCCTGTACCTGAAGGCGTTCGAGGAGCTGCGCGCCATGGCGGTGTACGGGCAGGCGGCACGGGCGCTGATCGTGAAGGCAATCGACGCCCTCAACTGAACCCGGACACGCCTAGGTGGGCGTCCCTCGCGCTGGGCGTCCACGAATTCCCCCAGCGGCCGGTCGGAGGTCGAGTTGTGACAGGAGACCGGTGCGTCAGCAACACCGGGCCGGGACACGACAAAGGGATTCCCGCTCATGAGTCGGTGATCCGTATCCCCGCCCGCCTGGTACCCATGCTGAGGGAGGCCTGCGATGCCGCAGAACGAGCTGCGCTTTAACGACCTGCTGGAAGCGGTGCAGAACTCCGCTGTCCACTTGGAAATGCGCGACGTGTACGGAGTTGGCGACGAGGCCGACGACTTCACCCAGTGGCAAGAGACCGGGCGACCAGACGGCGACCCCGGCTCCGCCTACTGGGCACCCTGGGTCGACCTGATCTCCCGGGCGAAGGGTCGCGGTGTCGCCGTGCGACGGGCGCGCATCGTGTCCGAGCCGGTCACCGACTACATCCGATACGAGCACGCCGGGACTCACGTCAACGTGTATGCCGGAGAGCAGGTGCGTTGGCTGACGCGCCGGCGGGCAGCCGATCTGCTGCATCCAGGCTGCGACCTGTGGATCTGCGATGGGGCGCAGGTGCTGTTCAACCACTTCACCGGCCCAGGAGATTGGGCGTCACCGCCCCTCGAACTGCGTACCGAGCCCGGCATCGTCAAGCAGTGCGTGGCTTCCTTCGAGGCGGTATGGGACCGAGCCATCCCGCACGACCAGTACGAGATCCGCTAACAGGAAGTACCGGACAGGTCAGCTCCTGCCCATCTCCCCGTCGTCCTCGGCCCAGGCTGCCCCCGAGAGGCCTACGGACCGCGATCGTCTACCGGGCCGGACTCCACCTCGCAGCCATCCTCATCTGGGCCGAGAGGTGATCCGAAAGCAACGGCCTGGTTCTCCTCGTTGTTCTAGTCCGTCCCCTTGAAGCCGCTGCACTCGGTGCGCTCGTTGCCCTGCGACACGGTGTACTTGGCGTTCTCCACGTTCAGCATCTGAAACCCGCCGTTGTCACTGATGGTGAATGACCCGCCCGCGGCGGTCGGCGAGGACACGAACGCGGGCCCCGGCTTGAAGCCGCCACCGGAGAGGTGCACCTTTCCGTTGGGCAGGACACCGGAGATGGAGCAGGTGGCGGCGGGGGCGGCGGCGGCCGACGGGCCCCACGCGAAGGCGGCCGGGGCGGCGATGAGTGCGCCGGCCAAGAGGGGGGTGAGCACAGAGAGACGTACACGTCGGTGCATCATTCTTCCTCCCGAAGGGAGCCAAGGGAAAAGCAGTAACGGGAGGCACGGGCACACGCCCGCGGTGTGAGCCCCCCTCGGGGCCCCGCACTCTTCGGTTGGGCCGTCGGCTTGCGTCGGCGGGCGGCCGGGGGCCGGAAGGTGTCCGTCGCTTCCATCGTCCCCCGCCCGGCCCGAGGTGTCGACCGGTGACCGGGCCCCGCCGCCCGAACCGAATACGGGCCCAAGGCCCGTTCTCCCCAGCGCGACTGGGGCGTTACGGACTGGCTTTGACATCACGCTTACATGGCACAGAGTGGAAAAGGCTCCAGCCAGCGATCACGACAGAACCGGCCGGTGAAGGGAGGGCCGGCCCGTGGAGGCCGCGCCGGCCGCCACGCGATGACGAGGTCGGTGCTCTCGCCGCTGCCCGCCCCGCTGTGGCGTCCGGTCCTGTAGCAGAGGCTCGATCCTGGCCCACTGCACGTCAGCCAACCACACAACCAGGCCAACGATCCGATCATCCGAAAGGAACGGCCTAGCTGAGGCGTCCCTCGCGCAGGGCGCCCACGAACTCACCCCAGGCGGCCGGTCGAATGTCGAGTCGCGCACCGTGCGGAACCTTGGAATCCCGCACGGCGACGTCCACGGCCGACGCGGCGACCTCGACGCACTCGCTGGTGTTAGCCCCGCTGTGCGAGGACTTAAACCAGGCGTCGGCTTGTATCTCAGGGGTGCGGCTCTGCATCACATCTCCTCACGGACACGCTCGATCATGGCTGATGAGGCAGCCATATCCAACGCTTGTGCGCGGAGGTAGTCGAACGCAAGTCGGTATCGATCCAGTTCTTCCTCTTTTTCCATGAAGAGCGAGCCCAGGTGAATGTCGACGTAGACGACATCCAGGCTGGGCTCCGCGCCCCCGAGGATCACGAAGCTGCCCATCGCCGCCGAGTGGGCACCCTTGGAGAAAGGCAGCACCTGGAGCGTGATGTCCGGGGACTCGTTGGCCTGGAGCAGATGGGTGAGCTGCTCCCTCATGACGTCGCGCGAACCGACCACGCGGCGGATCACCGACTCGTCGAGGATGGCCCAGAGGTGCAAGGGCTTGGCCCGGGTGAGGATTTCCTGGCGCTTCATCCGGATGTCAACGAGGCGCTCGATCTCTTCGGGCAGCAACCGCATCTCGGAGGCGTGCTGCACGGCCTCCGTGTAGCTGCGGGTCTGCAAGAGCCCGGGTACGTAGAGGCAGTTGAAGTGATCCTCGCGTACGGCCTCGTCTTCGAGGGTGAGCAGGAGATTCATCGTCTCCGGGATGGATTCGGCGAACGAGCTCCACCACCCCTGCTGCTTCGCGTCCTTGGCGAGTGCGACAACCGCCTTACGTTCGGCTTCGCTCGCGTCGTACTCACGGCAGAGCGCGTCCACGATGGGCCACTTCACTGGCCCTTCTTGTGTCTCGTACCGGCTGACGGTGGCCTTCGAGACCCCAACGAGACGGCCGGCCTCCTCCAAGGTCATGCCCTTCCGGGCGCGCAGCTTGCGCATCGTCACGCCGAGCTGGCGGCGCCGGGTTGTGGCCCTCGCGGACATGGCAGAGAGACCTTCCGTTTCGTACGGGCCAGCCTTGTGGCCGCCAGCAAGGCTATGCAGACGTGAAGTTGAGGAACCACCAGGTTCACTCGATCGATTCCTGTGAGAAGTTTCATGGTGAGACTTCTCGATGCAATACTCCACGTGCATCGCTACGCAGCGCAGCCGTACGGACGCGGTGGGCGCAGGGCTGCTGTGGCGCAGGAGGGAGTGGCCATGTGCGGCAACGAAGTCGCTATTACTCGATCTCGGCTTCGCTTTGTTCTGCCCTTCGTGGCGGAACCAGCTGAACTCCACGTACTCAGAACCGCCGTGCGAGAGCAGCTCGCTCACTGGGGATTCCAAGCGCTTGAAGACGAGGTGCAACTTGCGGTCACGGAGCTCGCGGCGAACGTCATCAAGCATGTAGGTGCAGGGGCGCCGGCAACCCTCGTCATGGAGCACAGCGAGGCAAGGCTTCGCGTAGAGCTCCATGACAAGAGCAGTGCGGTGCCGACGTTGAGGGATCCGGACTGCGAAGGCGAATTCGGCCGGGGCCTGCATCTGCTGGAAGCCCTGGCAGCGGAATGGGGCACCGCTGTCACGGCGGTCGGCAAGGGCGTGTGGTGTGAGATCGCGCTCGGCTCTGTTCCGCGCCTTCGCCAACTGCGCCGTGCGGTCGCGGCGCTGGAGCACTACCGGGGTGAGGCCGGCCCTGTGGGAATGCGCCAGGTCCGAAACCTGGTGATCCTCGAGGACGCGGCCACGGACCTCATCGCCGACCTCCTGCACTGGGTCGCCGCTCAAGGCGGCGACCCAGACGAACTCTTGGACCGAGCGCTGATGCACTACGAGGCCGAAGCGGAGGCGGCGTGATGTTGTGCGGTTCCAGTGCTCAGCCAGTGCCACGGGTGGCGGCGGCCAGGATGAGGGCGGCATCTTCATGCCGGCCGGCCCGGTGCAATGCTGCTGTGATGTCCAGGACGGCCTGTTTGTCGGCTCGTTCACCAGCATTGACGAGTACGGTCTCCGCAGCCTCCGTCAGGCCTGCAGAACGGCAGGAGGCGACGACATTCAGGACATCGCCCGCGGAGAATGACATTCCTGCCCTCCAGAGCATGAGGTCCGCGTCGCGTTTCCTGCCCTCGGCAAGGTAGCGAGTTACTACCCCGAGTTCCGTCCAGACGACTTCGGCAGCTTCTGCAGGGTGCCGGTCCCCCGCCTGCAGGGGGACCGGCACCCTCATCTGTGCCGCCAGCACTTGATTCTCGAGCCGACGGGCATGCCGACGGAGGCGGAGTTGCCGCCGACCGTGCCGACTCTGGACAGTACGAGAGGCCGGCTCACCGCCCTCCCTGGGTGTGGGCGGGTAGCCGACATGACAGCAGTGGCAGTGCTTCTCGAGCGCATCGAGGCGCATCTCCAGCAAGGCATCCAGGGCATGCGGCAGTTGGAGGCCCGGGGAGGCGGCATCCTTCTCTACGACCTTGTAAAAGTCCCGTAGGAGGTGTTTCTCCGGGACGCGGCCAGCGTTGAGGTGGTTCGAGAGAGTGGTTGCCGCCAGGTGCGCGTCGCGGGCTATCTCGTGCTGGGTACGCGGACTGCACTCCCGGAGTTGACGCATTGCTGCCACCAGCGCCTGGTGTGCGGCGGAGATGCCACTTGGAAGCTCTTTCCACTTCCTGGGATAGGGCGTCACAAACGGGCTCCGTTCCGCTGGAGGGGGAGGCGAGTAAGCCCCAATTCTGCTGCATGGCCTGCACTCTGAGGGAGCGACGGATGTTTTCCGTTCCCCCTCGAAATCGTGCTGAGGCTGGCGCAATGGGTCGTCACAGTTGAAGAGTGGAGGTTGTTCGTAGCGGCAGCTGGTTGGGGGCTCACCCAGCTCCAGTACGGGCTTCCGTGTACCTGACGTTAGGGGGAACCTGTGATGGCTCTGCCGTCTTGGACAGATGGACAGTTCGGCACGATGAAGCGCGCCGCGCTGTGGCTGGTGTCGGTGGTGGGGGAGGGCAACGTCTTCACGAAGGAGGACGTCAAGACGGCGTTTCCAGGCATCAGTCAGGCCGATCGCCGGGTGCGTGACTTGCGTGATTACGGATGGCAGATCGACACGCACAGGGAAGACGCCTCACTGGGGCAGCACGAGCAGCGGTTCGTCGCGCAGGGTCAGCCGGTCTGGGAGCCGGGGAAGGCCACTAAGACCAGTACTGCGATCACTGATACCCAGCGGCGGAAGGTGCTGGCCAAGGACGGCAACCGCTGCAGGTCTTGCGGGATCGCTCCCGGACAGGTCTACGCCGGCTCGTTTGAATCGGCGCAGATCGACATCGCCCGGCGCCAGGTGAAGCAGCCTGGCGGCAGCAGCAAGTTGGAACTCGTAGCCGAGTGCAATCGCTGTCGTGTCGGCGGCCGTGGACTGGACGCCGACCTTGAGGCCGTACTTGCGGGCATTGCCAAGCTCGGAGGGCTGGAGCGGAAGATGCTCACCGAGTGGGTTGCCGCGGACGAGCGGGAGTTCGGCGCGGTAGAGCGCCTCTGGGCCGACTTCCGCACGTTGCCGACGGAGGCCAGGGACCAGGTCCGCGGCGACCTTGGATTGCCGCCCGCCTGAGTCGCATCCGCAAGAAGCGCTGGGGCTGCCAGCGTCGGCGACCCCACCGCACACACCGCTACGCCGCTGCGATTGGAAGGGAACAAACACCGTGAGCAAGGATCTCGGAGACTTCGGTCGGCCGCCGCTCGCTGTTGAGAACCAGGATCTGGTGGAGCAGCGCCTCCTGGAGGCGGCTGCGGGTACGGGGCTCCAAGAAACCCTGACAGTTGAGTGGCGCACGAAGCCGCTGGTAGTACAGGTCATCGACGTGCCGGTCGAGTCGCTCTACTACAACCCTGGTACGCACCGCATCCGTGCTCAGCGCAGCTTTGACCCGGTCCGCGACCGGCTGCTGGATGAGGACCCCTGGAGCGAGGAGAGCCAGGACTACCTGCAGTACCTGCTCCAGGCCGAGCCCTCTGATCCGGCCAAGCGTGACAAGGACTTTGAGGAGCTCAAGACGAGCCTCAAGGACTTCAAGCAGAACGAGGCCGGGTTGATCACGCGCGACGGCGTACTCGTCAACGGCAACACCCGTGCGGCAGCACTGCGCGAGCTTGGTGTCCCGAACATCCGGGTGGGTGTGCTGCCGGAGTCCTGCACTTGGGCGGACGTCAACAAAGTCGAACTCTCCCTCCAGTTGAGGCATGACACCCGCCGCCCGTACTCGTACATCAACCGGCTGCTAACCATCGATGAGCAGGTAGGGGCCGGCCGACCCCTGCGTGACGTTGCGAGGGATTTCCGCATTCGGAAGGAGACTGCGGAACAGGACCTCTGGGTTTTGGCCTGTCTTCGTGACCTGAGGGAAAGGTCCATCACCGCCGAGGCGGAGCTGCGCCTGCTGGACTTCGAGGACGCCCAGGAGAAGCTCCGCGAAGTGCACCGCGCCTACGGCAAGGAGTCCAAGGCAAACAAGGAGAAGGCCGAGCTGCTCAAGGAAAACCGCCTGGCGGCTATCGTGATGGATTTCTCCAAGACCGACGTGCGCCTCATCGAAGCCGACTTCCGGACGCGGTATCTGGAGCACAGGCTGCCGGAGGAACTCAAAGCCGCTCCCGCTGCCACGGCTCCCGCAGAGCGCAGGATTCCCGGGATCAACCGGCCCGTGAGGGCCGAGGTGCCCCAAGTAGCCGCTGCCCGGGCCTTCACGGACACTCTCCTTCGGGCTAAGGCCGTTATTCGCGCAGGCGACAAGGTCCCGGCAGCCGAAGCTGAGAAGGCCGCCGCTGTGTTCACTCAGGCGCACCGGACTGTAGAGGACGCGCTGGAGCCGGCTGGCAAGGATGCCCGGGTGCGCAAGCGCAAGCAGGCGGCACCCGACCGGCTCAACGATGCTTGCAAGGACATTGAGCAGTGCATCACCGACATGGCGCTGGCCCAGGCGTCGCGCAGCCTTGATGAGGAGGCTCTCGATGAGGCGGTGCTCAAGCTGAAGGCCACCATGCGCAAGCTCGCTCTGGCGGCTGCCCAGAGCATCGAAGTGCCCGGTGACGGTGTCGCGTGGCTGCTGGATGCCGTGCGTCAGGAGGAGGCGTGACCGAGACAGAACCGTCCCTGCGGATCGGCTTCGACGTATCGCGGACTAAGGCTGTGCTGCGGGTGGGTGAGCAGTACCGCCGTGAGCTGACCAGGCTGGCTGCCCGCTTTCCCGCGGGTGGCCAGCGCGGCCCCCTTGCTATGGAGCTGACCCTCGATGACTTCCTGGTGGGCATTGACGTCCTCGCTGACTGGCCACACCCGGATTCCGTTGCGTGGGAGGACGAACTAGCTGCGCTGGTCGGGGGAGTTCTTGACGACGCCGACTTGGCCGAGCAGCGGCTCCAGGAACCTGGCGGCGCGCCTGCCTGGGACTGTAGCGCGGTGGAAGCGGCGCTGGGATCCGAATGGTGCGCGGATCTCACTGAATTCCAGCGGCGCGACATCGCACGGCTGCTGTCATTGCAGCACGGCGCCAACTTCAGCGTCCCTGGCGCTGGGAAGACGCGCGTCGGTCTCGCGGTATACGCGGCTATGCGGGAGCGCAAGGAGGTCCGGCGGCTGCTAGTCGTGAGCCCTAAGTCCGCTTACGAGTCCTGGCTGTTCGAAAGCGGGCAGTGTTTCGAGAGGCCTCCTATCACCACGGTCATGGGGAAGAGCCCCGACCCCAGGGCAGAGATCCTGATCGTGAACTACGAGAGGCTGGACAAGTCTCTTGCCGCGCTTGCCTCTTGGCTTCGGGCCATGCCCTCCATGGTGATCCTCGACGAGGCGCACCGCATGAAGCTCGGGGCTCAGGGGATCTACGGAAGTGCCTGCATGGCCCTCGGGCCGCTCAGTCGCCGTCGGCTCATCCTGACTGGAACGCCGGCCCCGAACGGGGCACGGGACTTGGAGAACCTGCTTTCGTTCGTGTGGCCGGGGCACGGCCGCCGGGTGGTGACTCAGGCCGTCGCAGGAGGCGATCTCGCGCACGCCAGCTCAGTGCTCCGTCCCCTGTTCACCCGGACGACCAAGAACGAGCTGGGACTTCCACCGTTCGAGACCCGCATCAGGCGCCTGAGGATGCCCGATCTGCACCGCGAGGTGTACGACGCCCTCGTAGGGCGTTTTACTGCCCGGGCTGAGGCTTCGCGCGCTGACTTCGATGCCCTCGGCAAGGCGATGCTGCGCCTGCTCATGGCGGCCACGAGCCCGGCGCTGCTCGTTGAGGGAGGAAGCCGCTATGAGCCCCTGACGTACCAGGTGCCGCCGCTTGAAGTCCCCGAGGACGAATCGCTGTATTCGCTGATGCGGAACCTGCCACGGCACGAGCTCTCCCCGAAGTACCAGGAAACGCTGAAGATCGTCGCGGAGAACGCCGCGATGGGCCGCAAGACCCTGGTCTGGACGACCTTCGTACGTAGCATCACCACGATGGAGAACATGTTCGCGGCGTATCAGCCTGCTGTGGTGCACGGCGGTACACCCGACCGCGAGGAGCAGATCCGCCGCTTCCGCGAAGACCCCGACTGCCAGGTGCTGCTGTCTAACCCGGCGACCCTTGGCGAGGGCATCAGCCTGCACCACGTATGCCATGACGCGGTCTACGTGGACCGTGACTTCATGGCGGGTCGCTTTCTCCAGAGCCTGGACCGAATTCACCGGTTGGGTCTTGCGCCCGGTACGGAGACCCGGGTCACGGTCCTCGCGGTCGAGGGGACTATTGACGATGTGGTGGCAATGCGGCTCGAAGCGAAGCTGGAATTCATGGGACGAATACTGGACGATCCATCCGTCCAGCAGCTGGCTGACCTTGAGGACGAGCCCTCCGTTGCGGCTGGCATGGATATGGCTGATGTTCGCGCGCTGCTGAGGCACGTCGATGCCGTCGCTGCCCAGTGAGGCCACCCGCCGTGCGGCGCTGCGCTGGCTGGCACAGCTCCGCGTGGCGGGTGTTCCCCGGACACAGGTGCTCTTCACCCACCACCCCCGCTATGCGGACCTCACGCCGTCCCAGTACGCCGAGGGCCTTGCCTGGCTGAGGAAGACGGGCATGGTGACAGCGGCCGGTCGTCCAGTCGTGGCAATCAGCGAGACTGAGCTGCGGGGCACGGGGGCGCCCTCTGCCATTCCCCACGTCGTGTGGAGCCGCGCTGCTGAGGAAGCGAGAAGAAAGGTTGGGACAGTCGGCGAGCAGGCGCTCCTCGGACTGCTCTTCCGGGGCGGGTTATTGCGGGTCAGACATGTGGCAGCACTCTCGGACGCGTACGGATACGACATCGAGGCGGCCCTGTCCGGCTCAGAATTCGCGCATCTGGAGGTCAAGTCCACGACCGACCCGACCCGGCTGCTGGTCCATCTCACGCGTCACGAGTACGAGGTCATGCTGACGGATGCCGAGTGGAGCATGGCTGCCGTCCTCGTTGGCGCTGACGGCAGCGCATTGAACGTGGCCACCGTCAGCCGACGGTGGCTTCACGCGGCTGTCCCGGAAGACCGGACCAGGAACGGCAGCTGGGAATCTGCGCGTCTTGCCGTTCCGGCTCAGGCCATCACGCCGGGACTCTCAATGGAGGCTGGCTGGAAGCTCCTGCCGGATAGTTCGCTTCCGAGCCGCCCGGTGTGGGGGATGCAGACCTCCGGGGTACTGGTCTGAGTCAGTGCGCTGGCAACGCTGCGGCCAACGGCCTCTGCAACCGGCGGTGGGAACGCGTTTCCCACCTGCCGATAAGCCGAAGTCTTGCGGCCGGTGAATGCCCAGTCTGGAGGGAAGCCCTGAAGCAGCGCTATCTGGGCCACGGTGAGCTTTACCGGCAGCAGTGCTCCGGGCAGGGGCGGAGCGTCGGCGACGCTGGATCCGTTGACGCCGAGTTGGGCCCAGGCCTGCCGGGCGCGGGAAGGGCCAAGGTCGGGACCGCCGTGCTTTCGTGAGCCACCGCAGAGAGTGGGCGCGATGCGCCTCGCGGAGTCCGCCCACTCGCGGGCCTGTTCCCAGCCTCGCGAAGCCATGGACTCGAAGAGGACGCTGCCCACTGAAGGCGCGGTATCTGGGCAGGACGTCGGCTCTGGCCACTTGAAGCGAGTGAATGCGGTCGGCCGCATGGCAACGAGGACCGAGCGTGGCCGGAGTTGAGGCACCCCGAAGTCACAGGCGCGCAGCAGGCGCCAGCTGGTGGCGTAGCCGAGATCCTCTAACTGGCGAAGAATAGCCGTGCGGTAGCTGTCGAATTTCTTCTGCAGGATCCCTTTGACGTTCTCGATCAGGACGGCATGCGGCCGGAGCCTGGCGGCCAGCGCCAGCATGACGGGGAACAGGTCTCGCTCATCGTCTGCGCCGAGTTGTTTGCCTGCGAGCGAGAACGGCGGGCAGGGGACGCCCGCAGCGAGCAGATCGACGCTCTGGTCGGCAGGACGGAGATCGTGAGCGAGGAGATTCCGGGCATCCGTGTGGAGAACGTTCCAGTGCGGACGGTTTATGCGCAGGGTGTTCGCGGCGTCTGCATCCACTTCGACAAGTGCGATGTGTTCGAAACCGGCACGCTCTAGACCCAGGGCCTGACCTCCGGCGCCGGCGCAGACTTCGATGCATGTGAGCGCCCGGTTCTGGGTGGCGGTGCCGAGCTGGTTCCGCATGGTGTTCCTCCCGCTTTGGTGCTGCGATCGCTATCGCTCACAGCTTGCCGCCACTTGCCGCGGCAAGTGGCGGCAAGCTACTGTGCTCCCTCGAAGGGGGTAGCATTCGGATGTTTGAGCGATTGGTGGAACTGTGGTCGACATGGGGCTGAGCTGGCAGAACGAGTCACTCGGGGCCCGCGTCCGAGTCGCACTATGGCTGCGTGACGAGGTTGGCGAAGGGGGAACGTTCTCCAAGGCCCGAATCCGGGAGGCGGTCAGGGGGACCGAGCAGGTTGACCGTCGTATGCGGGATCTGCGTCCCGCGGGCTGGGTGATCCTCACGTATCGCGACAAGCCCAGCCTTCAGCCGGACCAGCTGTATCTGGAGAAGATCGGGCTGCCGATCTGGGAGGCGGAACACCGCGCTGCCGGCCTGCGCCAGATCAGCGCGAAGACGAGGCGCTTCGTGTACGAACGCGACGGCCACATGTGCCGTCGCTGCGGAGTCGCCGCAGGCGAGGAGTACGCCGACGATCCGGGGGTCCATGCGCGTCTTACGCTCGGCCACGTCAATCCGCACAAGTCGGGCAATGGGGCGAATGCCGAAGACCTGATCACGGAGTGCGCCCGCTGCAACGAGACAGTGAAACACCTCACTGGTGTGCAGATGACCAAGGAGCAGGTCTGGGACCGGATGAAGGAGCTCCCACTACGTGGCAAGCGCGACCTGCTGGCATGGATGAAGGTCGACCATCGTCCTCTGAGCCCAGCGGAGAAGGCGTGGGGAATGTACCGGCAGCTCCCGGCTGCTGTGCGTGAGGAGCTCGAGAAGGACCTGGAAGCACTCATGAGGAGCTGAGCGTCCCCTGTGGCTTACGGCTGGTCTCGTGGTTCCTGTCGGTGCGGGATGCGACACTTGCGTGTCTGTCATCACCGCCCCAGGAGGAGCCGATGGGTACCACCGACCACAAGCTGACCTCGATTGAGATCTGCGCGGGTGCCGGTGGCCAAGCTGTAGGGCTTCACCAGGCTGGCTTCCGGCACCTTGCGCTGGTTGAGATCGACAAGCATGCCGCGGAGACGCTGAGGGAGAACATCAAAAACCATCCCAAGTGGCGCTGGGAGAGGGATCATTGCTTGATCCGTGAGGCCGACGTGAAGGAGTTCCACCCGCTCGAGGAAGTGCCCGCTCCCGACCCCTACGACGAGGGCAAACGTGCCACGTCTGATGAAGTGGAGCTGATCAAGCCGGGACAACTTGATCTCCTCGCTGGTGGCGTGCCCTGCCCGCCGTTCTCGACGGCAGGGAAGCAGCTCGGCCGTGAGGACGATCGTGATCTGTTCCCCAGGATGCTCGCCCTTGTGGAGCAGCTCCAGCCGCGTGCGGTCATGATCGAGAACGTGCGAGGGCTGGTTGAGCCAGAGCGTAAGTTCCGCTACTACCGCAACCACATCAAAAACCGGCTGCGCAAGGCTGGCTATGTCATCTGTGGTTGGCGGGTCTTGGAAGCTCGTGACTTTGGCGTGCCTCAGCTCCGGCCGCGGGCCATCCTGGTCGCAATCCGCGAGGACGAATACCGGGGCTTTGACTGGCCGGAGCCGCAGGGAAAGATCGTGACAGTAGCGGAAACGCTGACGCCCTCTATGAAGCGGAGGCTTGGCGAAGACTCTGCGCGTTTCAGAAAGTGGCTTAGCCAGGCGGAACTTGGCACAGTCGCTCCCACGCTCGTCGGTGGATCCAAAAAGCACGGTGGCGCGGATCTTGGTCCCACGAGGGCAAAGAAGGCATGGGCTGCACTCGGCGTCGATGCTATGGGCGTAGCCAACGACGAGGACAAGATGATCGACCCTGATCGTGACCTCGGCACCCTGAAGAGAGGGCCAAAGCTCACCGTTGAACAGGCTGCTCTCATCCAGGGCTTCCCTGAAGAGTGGAAGTTCACTGGCGGCGGTAAAACCGCTCGTTACAGGCAGGTCGGCAACGCGTTCCCGCCGCCTGTCGCGGCTGCGGTCGGCGAATGCATCAAGGAGGCGCTGACTCGCACCGGGCCACTGCGCGAAGACCCAAGGCCGGACTTCGAGCCGGAAGATGACCCGTCACTCGTCGCTCCTGAGCTTCCGCTCCAGCAGGCGCTTCCGGCGATCGAGGACGACGCGGAGGACTGCGCTCGCGCACTTGTCGGGTGACTCGTGCTCCCAGAAGCGCAGGACCGTCCAGCCGGCTTCAGTGAGACGGCGGTCAGTGTCACGGTCGCGGGCCATGTTGCCCGCGACCTTGCCTGACCAGTAACCAGGGTTGGTCTTCGGTGGGACGTAGTGCTCGGGGCAGCCGTGCCAGTAGCAGCCGTCGATAAATACGGCCACCTTCGTTGGCCCGAAGACGATGTCTGCCGTCCGGCGCAGATCGGGGAGCGGCTTAGCGGCTACGCGGTACCGCAAACCCTGGGCGTGGAGCAGGCGGCGAAGAAGCCGCTCCGGCTTAGTATCCCGGCTGCGGATCGCTTGCATGTTGCGGCGACGGGCAGCGGATGAGGCCCACGAGCCAGCTGGAGGATTCCATGGGTCGGTCACTGTTCAGTCCTAGCGATGCTTCCCACTGCAAAGGGCGGTTTCAGGCAGGCCAGCCACGAGCCTGCCTCACAGGTTACCTTCAGCCCGTTTCCGAGGAATGACGGGCGCTGCAATCGGCTCATCTTCCGACCTCGCAACTACCCAGTAAGTGCCATTGACTTCAGCCGTGGGCCGTTCGTCTGGAATCGCCGGGGCCGGTGTAACGCGGGCGGCAACAAGCTCACCCTTCTTTGGAACTGGCAAACCTAATGCCCGAGCCACCAGAGGATCATTATCTTGATGGCCGAGAACCAGAATTCCGTCTGGCCGCAGTGCGTCGCGGGCGCCCCCGTTACCTCGGGCACGCTTCATCGGATCGTCGAGGCCGTGGCCAACAGTCTCAATGATCGTTCTCCGGAGAATGATCCCTTGGACTCGGACTTCTCTAAAGAGCTGGAAGATTCTGGCTTGACCGTGCCGCTGATTGCGACCCTCCGCATTCATGATGCGCTTACATGTTTCGGGATCAAGGTGTAGAAGCAGGTTTTCCGCAAGTTTCCCGTGCTCGGGCCAGAGCCAGCGGATGGCGGCTACACCAGCCTCATTGAGCCTTCGCTTAGCATCGCGGTTCTGAACGGAGCGAAGATGCATTTCGGTGGCGCGGACAAGCCCGGCCCGCCACGAACTGTTCTGATCGCTGGCTGTTACCACCAGGCATAGGTGGCCAACCATCTCTGGGCCCATCTCCCAGCCCCCGATGCGCTGGGAGAACTTGCAGTCCACCTCGACCCCAGCTATGCGGTAGTCGGTGACGTCTCCGTCGTCGAACTCGAACTCTCTGTGCAGGTTGATTTCAACGAGAGTCCCCATGTGGGTCTTCTCGGTTTTGTGCAGTTTTTGGTACTCGTAGCGTCCGTTGCGGCGCCCGTCCAGTAGCTGGTCGAGCGTCGCTCGCAGGACGTCAGCAAACCGCTGGCCGTCATGGTCGAGGCTGGCCAGATGGGCGGCTACCAACTCCAGTTCGGTGTCGTGGACACCGCGAGAGGGATCTTCAGTCAGATCTGTCACGGGGTCATCTAAGCCGGCTCCGCGGGGGACCGGTTGGGAGGACAGCAGGCATCCCGGCCTGGCGGCCTCAGCCCTGCACCGGCCCCCCATGGCAGTCCCGGTACGCCGCCCCCGACCCGCACCAGCAAGACGCCCCCTTCGCCGGCGGCCACGCCACCGCCCGGCCTCTTGCCGCCAGCGTCGTTGCGTACTGCGGGAGCAGGTCCGCGTTTGCCGGGGATGACTGTTCCGAGGCCGCGAACGCCTCGTACGACGGGACCGTCCCCGTCACGATGCCCAGATTCCCCGTGCCCGTGGAGGACAGGTCTCGCAGCGACGCCTCGAGGTCCGTCAGGTGGGCCGTGTGCGTCGGGTATTCCGATTCCAACTCCGGGTAGGCCGCGAGGAGTTCGTTCAGTTCGGACTCCGGCCAGTGGAGGACCGCCACCGGGAAGGGGCGGGACAGCGCCGAGCGGTACGAGCCCAGTTCGGATCGCAGGCGGGCGATTTCGGCCTGGAGTTCTGCCGGGTTGTCGGAGCCGAGGGCCCACAGGCGTTTCGGGTCGTGGAGTTCGTCCAGGGAGATGTTCGACGCGTGGCCGCGGTCGGCCAGGGCGTCCCACTCGTCGTGGGGCAGGCCCAGCAGGCGGCGGACGCGGTGGCGGCCCGTGAGGAGGGACTGGATGTTGTACGGGACGGGCTCGTCGTCGCCCGCGGGGAGGAGCAGGGTGAGCGCTGTCGTGAAGCAGTCGTGGGACGCCTCGAGCTCGTCGTGGGACTCCAGCGTCTCGGCGATGATCTCCCAGGGCGCGGCGTCCGCCGGGGCCGCCGTGCGGATGCCGTTGATCAGGGCGCGGGCCTCGGCCTCGTGGCCGTACTCCCAGAGGTTCGCCGCCTGGAGGGCCTTGATCAGCAGGGGGTGCTCGGGGTCGGCCGCGAGCATGCGGTCGTAGAGGGTCGAGGCGCGTTCGCGGTCGCCTGCCAGCTCGAGATGGGCCACGGCTTGGAGGAGGAGTGGCTCATGGTCCGCGGGGTACTGCTCCGCGGTACGCAGCAGGCGCTCGGCTTCGGTGATGTGATCAGCAGGCGTGTCGGGGCGCATGGTGGACACCGTACTGCTGTACGGGGGTTCGGCGGGGATGAGCCGATTCACGGGTCTGGTGACTTGGGGGATCAGCACCTATCGTGCCGCCGTGCGGGAGCGGATACCGGTCGTGGTGCAAGGGCGCAGCTCGCGGCGGCGGGCCACGCTCGCCCATGGGCTGTGGGCCGGGGCCGAGGTCGCCGTCACCCTCGGGGTCGTCGTACTCCTCCTCGTCGTGCATCAGTTGTGGTGGACCAATCGGCAGGCCCGGGAGGGCGCCGAGCACAGGGTCCAGGCTCTGGAGCGGGAGTGGGAGGGCCCTGCCGGCGATACGGGGGATAGGGGGGAGGACGTTCCTCAGGACACGGGGGACGTGGTCGATGAGACCGCGCCGGGCGGAGCCGCCGAGCCCCCCGTCCGTGATCAACCCGCCGCGCGGAGAACCGCGCCCCGCTGGGACCAGGCCTACGCCGTCCTCCGCATACCCCGCCTGGGCGTCGTCGCTCCCGTCGCGCAGGGCATTGGTAAGAAGGGTGTCCTCGACAAGGGGTATATCGGGCATTATCCGCAGACCGCCCAGCCCGGTGAGGCCGGGAACTTTGCCGTCGCCGGGCACCGCAATACGCACGGCGAGCCCTTCCGGTACATCAACCGGCTGCGCGGCGGCGACGAGATCAAGGTCGAGACGCGCAACGGGGTCTATGTGTACGTGGTCGACCAGGGGGTGTCGCAGACCTCGCCCCGGGACACCGGAGTGATCGCGCGTGTGCCGCGCAGCATCGTGAAACCGGACGCCGGGTACAGCGAGCCCGGGTACTACCTCACACTCACCACCTGCACGCCCGAGTACAGCTCCAAGTACCGGCTTGTCGTATGGGGGACGTTGAAGTCGATGAGCCCGCGCTAGGCTGAGGGTTCGAAGCAGTGAGGAAAGCAGCGAAGGAAGGCGAGGGGGGATCATGGTCGGTCGTATGACGCGGCTGCTCCGTCCCGCCGCGTTGCTGCTGCTTCTCCTCGAGGTCCTGCTCATCGACGGCGGCAGCCTGACCGCCGCGGTCGCGCTCGCCGCGACCGCCACCGCTGCCGCCGGTTCCGCACTCGTCGTCTGCGCCGTGATCAGCGCGCGCTGCGCACCCGCCGTGCCGCGCACCCGGGTTCGCACCGCCATCCGCGACCGTGAGCAGCGCACCGCCTTCCTGCCGCAGCGCGATCCCGACGCGAAGGGCCGGACCAGGCCCCGAGCGCCCGGGCGTGCCGTTCCGACGGCCGCGTAGGGGCACCCACTCGCACCACACACCCCTCGCGGGTCGTCATGCCGCCATGTCCTCATCCCGGCACGACGAGACCCTCGGAGGGCTCACCCATGTCCGTTTTCGCCAGCTTGGTCGCGCACCTCGCCGACCTGCTCCAGCCGCTGTTCCACGCATCCGCCACCGCCGCCGCGATCGTCGTCTTCACCGCGCTCGTACGGCTGGCCGTCCATCCCCTGTCGCGGGCGGCCGCCCGCGGCCAGAAGGCCAAGGCGAGGCTCTCGCCGCAGATTGCCGAGCTGCGCAAGAAGCACGCCAAGAACCCGGACCGTATGCAGCAGGCGCTCATGGAGTTGCATGCGAAGGAGAAGGTCTCGCCCTTCTCCGGCTGCCTGCCGAGCCTGCTTCAGGTGCCCGCGTTCTTCCTGATGTACCACCTGTTCTCGAGCGGACAGATCGGCGGCGAGCCGAACGGCCTGCTCACGCACACCCTCTTCGCCGCGCCGCTGGGGGACAGGTGGACCGACGCGCTCGCGCACGGCGGGGTTTTCGGGGGCGCGGGGCTGGTGTACGTCGCGCTGTTCGTGATCGTCGCGGCCGTGGCGACGTACAACTACCGGCGTACGAAGCAGCAGATGGCGGGCGCGACCATGGACCAGCAGGTGCCCGGCATGGGGGCGATGGTGAAGGTCATGCCGCTGCTCTCCTTCGCGACCCTCCTCACCGTGGCGTGGGTGCCGCTGGCCGCCGCGCTCTATGTCGTCACCAGCACCACTTGGACGGCGGTCGAGCGGGCGTTCCTCTACCGGGACATGCCGGTCGCGGGTTCCCTTGCTACCGCGGTGTAAAGGTCCAGGTTGTGAACGGGGTCTTGCAGGGTGGTCCGATGTCTTGGAGGATCAGCCAACCCTCCGATCCCTCGATGGCCGCTACCCGTCGCCCGGGCTCACAATCTCGACCAGGGGAGACAGACCATGAAGCTGCTACGTGTCGGTACACCGGGCGCCGAGCGACCCGCCCTGCTGGACCAGGACGGGACGACCCTGCGCGACCTGTCGGGCCTTGTCAGGGACATCGACGGGGAGCTGCTCGCCGACGCGTCCGCCCTCGCCCGGATACGGGCCGCGGCGGACGCGGGCGAGCTGCCCGTGCTGGACGCCGACGGTCTCCGTACGGGAGCGCCGGTCGCCCGGATCGGCAAGGTCGTGTGCATCGGGCTGAACTACCACGATCACGCGGCGGAGACGGGCGCCAAGGCCCCGGCCGAGCCGGTCGTCTTCTTCAAGGCCGCCGACACGGTGGTCGGGCCGAACGACACCGTGCTGGTGCCGCGCCGCAGCCGCAAGACCGACTGGGAGGTCGAGCTCGCGGTCGTGATCGGGCGTACGGCCCGCTATGTGGAGGACGACGAGGACCCGCTGTCGTACGTCGCCGGGTACGCGGTCGCGCACGACGTCTCGGAGCGTGAGTTCCAGATCGAGCGCGGCGGCACCTGGGACAAGGGCAAGAACTGCGAGACGTTCAACCCGCTGGGCCCGTGGCTGGTGACGGCCGATGAGGTCCCGGATCCGCAGGCGCTGAGCCTGAAGCTGTGGGTCAACGGCGCGCTGAAGCAGAACGGCAGGACCGCGGACCAGATCTTCTCGGTGGCGGAGGTCGTGCGGTACGTCAGCCAGTTCATGACGCTGTACCCCGGGGACGTCATCAACACCGGGACGCCGGCGGGGGTGGCGCTGGGGCAGCCGGAGCCGAAGCCGTTCCTGCGGGCCGGGGATGTGGTGGAGCTGGAGATCGAGGGTCTGGGCCGCCAGCGCCAGGAGCTCAAGGACGCGTAGGCAAACGCGTAGGCAAGGACGCGTAGGCAAGGGCGCGGAGGCAAGGGCGCGGAGGCATAACCCGCGGCTGCGGGCGGGGGAGTCCGCAGCCGCGGGTCGGGGAAGGGCCGCGGAGGTACGGGGGATGTCCCCGCGGCCCTGGTCTGTGGGTCTTTGAGCGAGCCGCAGCTCGCCCGCCGCCGTCACGTCGCGATGAACCGCTCCAACGCCTCGACCACCATCGCGTGGTCCTCCGCCTGGGGCAGGCCCGAGACCGTGACCGTGCCGACGACGCCCACGCCGGCGACCGAGATCGGGAACGATCCGCCGTGGGCCGCGTACAGATCCGGGTCCAGGCGCGAGGACTCCTCGAACGTCGTGCCCTTCGCGCGGTGGCGGGCGCCGACCAGGAACGAGCTCTCGCCGTACCGCTCGACGACCCGGCGCTTGCGGTCGATCCACGCGTCGTTGTCCGCGCTCGACCCCGGCAGCGCGCAGTGGAAGAGCTGCTGCGCCCCGCGGCGGATGTCGATGGCGACCGGCGCCTGCCGCAAGTAGCCCATCTCGACCAGCATGCTGCCGAGCGCCCAGCCGTCGTCGTTCGTGAACCGCCGCACTGTCAGCCTGCGTTCCTGGGCGACCAACTCGTCGACGGTGAGCGGCGTGGGCGTGGGCGCGGGCCCGGGCGTCGCGGGCTTGGGCGCGGTCATGCGGAGACCTCCACCGTGACGCCCTCGCGGGCTGAGCGGCGCGCGGCCTCCAGGACGTCCAGCGCTGCCGCCGCTTCATGTGCGGTGACCGGCGGGGGCGTACCGTCGCGCAGGGCCGTGGCGATTCCCGCGTAGTACGCCGGGTAGTCGCCCGGCACCGTCTCGACCGGGCTGCCTTCCCCTCGGGCTTCGCCCTGGGGAGACCCCATGCCGGTCTGCGGGGACTCTCCCCCAGAGGCTTCGCCCTGGGAGGTGCCCCCAGCGCCGATCCGGCCCCACAGCGACTTGGGCTCGACGCCCCAGCTCTTGCCCGGCGTCGGGCGCTTGCCGTCGCGCAGGTCGGCCTCCTGCGGGTCCAGCCCGTACTTCACATATCCGGCCGTCGAGCCCAGCACCCGCAAGCGCGGGCCGAGCTGCGCGGTCGCAGCACTCATGTACAGGTGCGAGCGCACTCCGTTCGCGTGCGTGAGCGCCATGAAGGTGTCGTCGTCGGTCTGGGCGCCCGGGCGGCGTACGTCCGCCTCGGCGTAGACCCGCACGACCGGGCCGAACAGGGTCAGCGCCTGGTCGACGACATGACTGCCCAGGTCGTACAGCAGACCACCGATCTCCTCCGGGTCGCCGGACTCGCGCCAGCCGCCCTTGAGTTGCGGACGCCACCGCTCGAAGCGGGACTCGAAGCGCTGTACGTCGCCGAGCTCGCCGTCCGCGATCAGCTGCTGGAGAGTGAGGAAGTCGTTGTCCCAGCGGCGGTTCTGGAACACCGAGAGCAGCAGACCGCGCTCCTCGGCGAGGGCGGCGAGCTCGCGCGCCTCGGCGGTGGTGCCGGCGATCGGCTTGTCCACGACGACCGGGAGGCCAGCCTTGAGCGCGGCGGTGGCGAGCGGGACGTGCGTCTTGTTGGGGGAGGCGATGACGATGAGGTCGAGCTCGCCCGCGCGCTTCCACAGCTCGTCGGGCGAGGCCGCGAAGCGCATGTCGTCGCCGAACTCGGCGCGGGCCTGCTCCCGCCGCTCAGGGTTCGAGGTGACGATCGTGTCGAGGGCGAGGCCCTCGGTGGCGGCGATCAGCGGGGCATGGAATACGGAGCCCGCCAGGCCGTAGCCGACGAGTCCGACGCGGAGAGGGCTGCGGGTGTCGGTGCCAGTCATGGTTCCACTTAAACAACGGTGTTGCCAAAGTGCAAGCGCAGGGGACAATGGGTCCGTGAACAGGACCGTCAACGGAGCGAATCTGCCCGTGCTGCGCAGCCGCAACGCGGCGCTGGTGCTCGATCTGCTGCGTACGGCCGGGGAGGGCGGCATCAGCCGGATCGAACTGGCCGAGCGCACCGGGCTCACTCCGCAGGCGGTCAGCAAGATCACCGCGCGCCTGCGGGAGGGTGGCCTGGTGGTGGAGACGGGCCGTCGCGCGTCGACCGGAGGCAAGCCGCGCACGCTGCTGCGCCTGGTCCCGTCGGCGGGGCACGCGATGGGCCTGCACTTGGACCGCGACGAGCTGACGACGGTCCTGCTGGACCTGTCGGGCACGCTGGTCGTGGCGCGTACGGTGCCGCTGGACCTGGGGGCGGGGGCAGAGGCGGTCCTGGAGGCTGCGGCGGCGGAGATCGAGGCGGTCCTGGCGACGACGGCGACGGCGGAGGCCGAGGCGGTCCCGTCGGCCGGGCGCGTGCTTGGTGTCGGTGTTGCCATGCCCGGGCCGCTCGACCACTGGGCCGGCGTGCCCCACCGCGTCACCGGGTTTCCCGAGTGGGACGGGTTCCCGCTCCGGGACGCTCTCGGTGCGCGGCTCGGGTTGCCCGTCGTGCTCGACAAGGACACCAACGCCGCCGCCCTCGGACTCGCCCTGCGTGGGCCCGGGGGCTCGTTCGCGTATCTCCATCTCGGTACGGGGCTGGGCGCGGGCCTCGTACTCGGCGGGGCGCTCTACCGGGGTGCGCGCACCGGGGCGGGGGAGTTCGGGCATCAGGTCATCCAGCTCGACGGGCCCGAGTGCGGCTGCGGCAGGAGCGGCTGTATCGAGGCGCTCTGCCTCGCCGCCGTCGGGCGCGGCGACATCGACCGGGCCGCGGGTGTCCTCGGGATCGGCGCCGCGAACCTCGTCGAGCTGCTCGACATCGACCGGGTGCTGCTCGGCGGCCGGGCCGTGACCGCGGCAGCCGAGCCGTTCGTACGGGGAGTCGGCGAGCGCGTCCGCGTCCCCGTGGCCCTCGCTGAAGGCGGCACGCACATCGTCGCGGAGGGCGCCGCGCAGCTGGTGCTCGCGCCCCTGTTCGGCCACGCCGAGGCGTCACCTACCGGACCGAAAATACGCTGATAGGGCGGAGTTGCGCGGCTGTTCGGCCCCAAGGAGAGCCGGAGCCGTGTCCCCACGCGCGCGCGGGGGGAAGGTTTTGGGGCACGGCCGGGCGATCCCCCAGCCGTAGGCGATCAGCAAAGGCCCCTCATGCGACTGCGCTATGCCCTCACCGTCGGCGTCACCGCAGCCGCCATCGCGCCCGCGGCGCTCACCGCCGCGACCGCGACAGCGGCGACGCCGGCGACGGCAGTGACGGCAGCCGCTCCCGTGGCCCCGCGCCCCGCAGCCCCGCGCCCCGCGGCCGACACGGCGCTCACCAGCTCGACGGCGACGGCCGCGATGACTGGGACGGCGGCGATCACTGGGACGGCCGCGATGACTGGGACGGCGGCGGCTTTCATGACCCGGGGCCTGGCCGCACGCCCCGCCGCCGATGCCATCGCCGCGCCCGCGGCCACACCGCAGGCCCCGCCCGCGGACAAACCCGGCGAGCCGCCCGCCGCCACCGCCCTCCCCACCCAGCAGGAGAACCCCGCCGGCCGGCAGCCCACCTGCGGCAAGGCATCCGACCCCGACTTCCCCATCGACACCCGCGTCCTCGGCGGCGCGTCCGTCCACCGCCCCGGCGGCGGCTTCGAGCCCTGGTCCGTCGAACTCGCCAACACCACCGGCGAGGCCTGCCAGAACATCCACCCCGTGATCATCTTCACCGGACGCGACCCCGGTCTCACCCCGCCCCGGATCACGCTGGAGTTCTACGACGACGAGGCCGCCCTCTGGCGCCCCGTCGTCCTCGAGACGACCGCCGAGGGCGAGGTCGTCGGCGTACTCGACGGCGAGGGCCGTTTCCCCGGCTTCGCCGTCCCGGCCCGCAAGTCCGTCACCGCCAAAGTCCGGCTCAGGCTCGCCACCGACGCCCCGCCCAACGAGGTCACGGTCAACGCCGCGGTCGTCCAGCGGCAGGGCGACGACGGCGACTGGGTCGGAGAGTCCGGCGACTACCGCTTCGCCGTCCTCGGCGGCGACGACTCCGGCATCGACGCGGGCGTCACCCCTGACGAGCTCGCCGCCACCGGCACCGGCACCGGCTCCCTGGTCCTCCTCGGCGCCGCCTTCGGCGCGGTCCTGCTGGGCAGCGGGGCTCTGGTGCTCGCGTCCCGGTGGCGGCCCAAGGGCCGACGCTGATCGTTCTCGTACATCTGCGAACATCCCCTGGTGCAACGGGGGCTGAGGGCCGCCCGCGGGTGGTTCTGCTGGGGGTCCGGGGGTTGTCCCCCGGGAGATGCGGGACGGTGCACCTGGGCAACCGGAACTGAGGGCCGACTCCAACTCCGCGACGCGTCTGGTCAGTTCAGGTCCGTGCCGAGCCCGTCCGGTCATCGACGGGGTCAAGATCAGCCCAGCCTGACTAGGCTGGGGATGCCGGAGACTCACAGGGCCGTGCCTCCGGCGTCCACAGCACACTGCGTACGGCAGGAGTCCGTCTGATGGCAGAGCGCAAGCCGATCGAATCCTGGCTCACCGACATGGATGGTGTCCTGATCCACGAGGGCGTGCCGATCCCGGGCGCCGACGCCTTCATCAAGAGGCTGCGGGAGACCGGGAAGCCGTTCTTGGTGCTGACCAACAACTCCATCTACACCGCGCGCGACCTGCACGCACGGCTCGCCCGGATGGGCCTGGACGTGCCCGTGGAGAACATCTGGACCTCGGCGCTGGCCACCGCGCAGTTCCTGGACGACCAGCGTCCCGGCGGCACGGCGTACGTCATCGGTGAGGCGGGTCTGACCACCTCCCTGCACGACATCGGCTATGTCCTGACCGACCACGACCCCGACTATGTGGTGCTCGGCGAGACCCGTACGTACAGCTTCGAGGCGCTCACCAAGGCGATCCGGCTGATCAACGCCGGGGCCCGGTTCATCTGCACCAACCCGGACGAGACCGGCCCCTCCGCCGAGGGCCCGCTGCCCGCGACCGGCGCGGTCGCGGCGCTGATCACCAAGGCGACCGGCAAGGACCCGTACTTCGCGGGCAAGCCGAACCCGCTGATGATGCGGACCGGGCTGAACGCCATCGGCGCGCACTCCGAGACCAGCGCGATGATCGGCGACCGGATGGACACCGACGTGCTGGCCGGACTGGAAGCGGGTATGGAGACCTTCCTGGTGCTCACCGGGCTCACCACCCCCGAGGCCGTCGACCGGTATCCCTTCCGGCCTTCCACGGTCGTCGACTCGATCGCGGATCTCGTCGACCGCATCTGAGCACGTCAGAGGGCACAATCGGACTACTGAGCCGCTCCTGCGGATGCGAAAACGGCCCGGACGCGTGAATCTTTCCGTATCAGGAGGTTCACGATGCGTTCAGGTTTGGTTACTTTCCGTGCCGCAGGGGTGGCTGCCGTACTCGTCCTGGCGCCGACCGCCGCGGCCGCGTACGCCGCCGATTCTGTGAAGGTCACGGTCGTCCCGTCCAAGGTCGCCCCCGGCGGCGAGGTGGAGGTCCTCGTCTCCGGTTGCCAGGGCATGACCGGAGCTGCCAGGTCCCAGGGGTTCGTCGCGTACGCCGCGCTGGCGAGCCGCAATGGTGCGGGCACCCAGCTGTTCGGCGAGACGACCGTGAAATCCTCCGTGGAGCCCGGCACGTACAACATCGGCGTCACCTGCGACGGCCGTGAGCACCCGGTATCGGCCCGCGTCCAGGTCGTCCAGAACGAGCCGACGGAGCGGCCGGACGAGCCGACCAAGCGGCCGAACGAGCCGACGAAACGGCCGGACCACTCGACGGAGCGGCCGGACGAGCCGACCAAGCGGGCTGATGAGCCCGCCAAGCGGCGGGACGAGCCGACCAAGCGGGCAGAGGAGTCGACCAAGCGGCGGGACGAGTCGACCAAGCAGTCGGAAGAGTCGTCCAAGCGGCCGGACGAGTCGTCCAAGCGGGGAGACCATCCGACGGAGCAGTCGTACGAGCCCACAGAGGAGTCGGACGAGGGGGAGTCGGACGAGGAGGAGTCGGACGAGTCGACCGACGACTCGACGCCCTTCGCGCCGGTTCGCGCGGGCGGCGGCGGCACGGCCGCCCTCGCGGCCGATGGCCCGCCGGACCCGGCCGAGGCCGGCCCCGGCATCCCGCACACCGTGATCGGCTTGGTCCTCGCGGGCGCGGCAGCGGTCGCCGTGGCTTTCCGCAGCTCACGGCGGCGCCGATCGGATTCGGACTGACATGTCCTCCGCCGATCGCCCGGCCGGGAACGGCCGGCTGCTCACCGGAGTGGCCTGGGCGGTACTCCTGCTCGGGCTCTGGCTCTGGGGCCGTGAGATGACCGACGGCCCCGGCGGAAGCTCCGCGCCCACCACCGGCGACGTGGCCGCGGTCGGCCGGCCGCTGGGCGTGCCGCTGCCGCCCGCCCACGACCCGCTGGACCCGGCCAGGCCGGACCAGGTGTCCATTCCGTCGATAGGGATCACCGCCCCGGTCGTCCCGCGCGGCCTGGACGTCACGGGCGCCGTGGATCCGCCGCCGTACGCCATGCCGCACACGGTCGGCTGGTACGACAGCGGTACGCAGCCGGGCGCGGCGGGCACGGCGCTGCTCGTCGGCCATGTCGACACCGAGACGAAACCGGCCGTCTTCTACGGTCTGAGCTCGGCCCGGCCGGGCGAGAAAGTCCAGGTGACCAGGGCCGACGGCTCGGTCGCGGAGTTCACCATCGACGACGTCCAGGTCGTCGACCAGGACCGGTTCGACGCGCAGAAGGTCTACGGCCCGCGCAAGGACGGGCGCGCGGAACTGCGGCTGATCACCTGCGGAGGCACCTTCGACCGCGAGACCCGCGCGTACACCGCCAACGTGGTCGTCTCTGCCTACCTGACCGGGGTCACCAAGGGTTAGCGGAGTCCTCCGCCGCCGGACGGGCGCTGTCTGCAACCCGGCTCGGCCGACGACATGCTCCCCCCAGAGCCGCCGGCCGAGCCGGGTCCTCAACCGCGGGTGCTCGGGCTGCGGGAGAAGCCCGGCGCCGGCGCGGGAGGTGCGGAAGGTCCGGTTGCGGTCCCGCCAGCGGCCGGGGCGGTTGCCGGACACTCTAGGGCCGCGAACGGGCCCGGCCTAGAGGCTGAATGACGCCATGTCGGGAAGTCGTCGCCTCCCCCGTGACCCTCGTGCCTCCCCTGTGCCCCACGTTCCCCGTCCGCTCCCGTCCGCCGCGTTGTCACAGCCTGTCCACGGTGCTCCGGCGGGGCTCGTGACCCTCCGCCGGGGTGTGCCACGATGGATTCGACCTGACTTGTCCGGCTGCAAGGGGGAGCGGATGTACGGCAGTTGGTCCGGCCGACGTGCCAGGGCGGGGGCGGTCGCGGCGGGGGCGGTGCTGTTGCTCGCAGGCTGTTCCTCCGACGACGGCAAGGACAGGAGACCGGCGGCGAGCCAGCAGCCCAAGGGGAACGATCCGTACTGGGTCAACCCCGACGGCAACGCCGCCAAGCAGGTCGCCGCCTACCGCAACGACGGCGACGACAAGAACGCCGAGCTGATCAAGAAGATCGCCGATCAGCCGGTCGGCGAGTGGATCGGCCCGGACAACCCCGGGGCCGAGGCCAAGGGCTACACCGAGGCGGCCGCAAAGGCCGACCGGGACGCGCTGCTGGTGCTCTACAACATCCCGCACCGCGACTGCGGACAGTTCTCCAAGGGCGGCGCGGCCGACGGCAGCGCCTACCGCGCCTGGGTCGACCAGGTCGCGACGGGCATCGGCGACCGGCGGGCCACGGTGATCCTGGAGCCGGACGCGGTGCTGCATCTGGTGGACTCCTGTACGCCGCAGGAGTTCCACGAGGAGCGCTTCGACCTGCTCAAGGACGCTGTGGAGCGGCTGAAGCGGCAGCCGAACACCAAGGTGTACCTGGACGCGGGCAACGCCGGCTGGTCCCAGCCCGACGCGCTCTTCGATCCGCTCCAGCGGGCGGGCATCGAGGCGGCGGACGGCTTCGCCGTCAATGTCTCCAACTTCTATCCGACCGCGGCGAGCAAGGAGTTCGGCCAGAAGCTCTCCGCGAAGGTCGGCGGCAAGCACTTCGTCATCGACACAAGCCGCAACGGCAATGGCCCGTACACCAGCGGCGATCCTAAGGAGAACTGGTGCAATCCGCCGGGCCGCGCGCTCGGCGAGGCGCCGACCACGGACACCGGTGACCCGCTGGTCGACGCGTATCTGTGGGTGAAGCGCCCGGGGGAGTCGGACGGGGATTGCAGGGGCGGGCCCAAGGCGGGGGAGTGGTGGCCGGAGTACGCGCTCGGCCTGGCCCGCGCGACGAACTAGGCGGCGCGCGGGCTCCTTCCCGTAACCGGGGCTCCGCCCCCGGACCCCGCGCCTCAAACTCCCCCAGACTTCGTCCGGGGGACCCCCAACGGGCTTGAATTCCCGCCCGTCCGGCGGAAACTTGAAGCCCGCCCGGGCAAATCAAGCCTGGCCGGCGATTGAGGCGCGGGGTTCGGGGGGAGCCCCGAAAACAAGCCCCGCCGGCGTTTGAGGCACGGGTCTGGGGCGGAGCCCCAGTTATGGGACCTCGACCCACACGCCCTCGGACGGCGTCCCCTTCTCGCCCGTCACAAAGAGCATGTACCAGCCCGACGGCACCAGCGCCCGGTTCTTGGGCACGGTGACCTGGACGCCGTCCGCCGTTCTCTTCATGCCGAGCGCGATGGAGCGCTGATCGACGTCGGTGACATGCGTGACAGCGCTCGGCCGCATCAGCTTGGCCGACTTCACCGGGCCGCCCGCCCTCACCTTGAACTCGCCGCTCTCTCCGCGCTCGATCGACTTCGGGCCGCCGCTCACCTCGGGCCTGGAGCCCCGGTAGCGATACGGCGGGGTGTAGATCTCGATGCGCTGCTCGAAGACGCCCGGCCTGGTGTTGGTCTTGTCCGCGAACAGCGAGTCCGAGCCGAAGGCCATGACGCGGCCGTCCGGGAGCAGCACCGAGCCCGAGTGGTAGTTGCGCCCCACCTGGGGGTCGGCAACCCGCTTGTACGTACCGGACTTCGGGTCGTACGTACGCGCCTGGAGGACATTGGAGCCGCCGCGCCCCCGGTAGTCCGACGAGCCCCCGGTGACCAGGACGGAGTCGTCCGGCAGTAGCGAGGCGCTCGGATAGCGGGTGCCCTTCTCCAGGGAAGCGCCCTCTGTGAAGCGGGGGTTGTTCTCCTTGAGGTCCACCACACGGGACTTCTCGCTGGACTTCTCGGACTCGCCGACCCCGCCGCCGCCGATGACCATGAACCGCTGGTCCTGGGCGGGCGGCAGCATGACCGTCGCGGAGGTCTCCATCCTGTCGGGGTCGCTCAGCCCGGGGATCTTGTCGAACTCGTTCGTTGCCAGGTCCCAGACGCCCGGCTCACGGCCCACGTCGGCCGGTCCGTATCCGGCGTTGGAGCCGGAGTAGAAGAGCTTGCCGTTGTCCATCAGGAAGATCGCCGGGTAGGTGGGGAACTTCCGGATGATCCCGGTGTACTTCCAGGTCCTGGTCTTCGGGTCGTAGATCTCGTCCTTGCCGGGGACGATCTGCCCGATCTCGTCGAGACCGGAGAGCGAGAGGACCCTGCCGTCCTTCAGGGTGGTCAGCGTGGGGTACCAGCGGGCCTCGTTCATGGGGTCGACGGTGATGTACTTCTCCGCCACCGGGTCGAACTCGTAGGCCTCCTTGATGCCCTGGAAGTCCTTCTTGTCGAGCGCGAGCTTCTGCGCGATGCCGTAGACATTGCGGGCGTCGGAGCCCCTCAGGCCCTGCACCCGGTAGTTGTCCTCGGTGCCGGTCTCGTAGTCCTTGCCCGACGCCTCGGCCTCGACATAGATCCGGCCGAGCCCCGCCTCGGTCCGCAGGAACCTGCCGGTGTTCTTGTCGAAGATCTTCTTCGCCTTCTCCACCAGGACGGGGTCCCTGGAGACGAAGGTCTTGCCGTTCTCCTTGCCGGTGAACCTGGTGCCCGCGGGCAGTGTCTTGGGCTCGTCCGGGTCCTCGTTGTGGACGATCACCAGGCCGCCGGCCTTGGTCACATCGCCCTTGAGCTTCTCGTACCGCTTTGTGCCGCCCGCGACCAGCAGCTTCCCGTCGGGCAGCTGAGTGTGCCCGGCGCAGAACATGTCCTTGGGTGTGGGGATCTTCTTGAACTCATCGGTCTCCGGGTCCCACAGCACCGACTCGAACTTCTTCGCGTCGAAGTTCTTCTGGTTGTTGCCCGAGCCGGCGATCAGCAGCACCTTGCCGGTGTGCAGCAGGGCCGCGTGGATGGTGTTGACGCGGTACTCGGAGGGGACGTCGAGATAGTCCCAATGGCCGTTCTCGGCCTTGTAGTCCGGCTGGTTGATCTTGAAGTCGTGGTACTGCTCCGAGCCGAACCGCCACAGCGCGGGCCCGTTGAACGCGGCCAGCGTCACCACAACCGCCGCACCTGTCGCCATGCGGCGGGCGCGGCGGCCGCTTGGAGGGTAGTAGTTCACTTTTCACGTCCCCCAATGGCGACCTGCATGGTCTGTTCGGCAGCGGCGGTCTGTTCGGCAGCGGCGCCCTGCCGCTGCTGCGGCACATGGGCCTGAGGATGCCCGGCCGGCGGCTGCCCGCCGTCCTCCCACTCGCCGTCCTCCTGCCTGCCGCGCTTCTTCTTCTCCGCGCGGACGCCGTGCCGCCACGCGACGATGGGAGCCGCCGTGATCAGCAGCGCCAGCGTGGCCCAGGTGATCATCGCCGGATGGTTGTGCCCGAAATAGAAGGAGGAGCCGAGCGATCCGCCGAAGACGAGGATGAAGAAGAGATGGATCCGAAAGGTGCCGAAGAGCGTGTCCGGACTGGACGAGTCGCCCTTGGGGGTCACGACGAACGAGCTCTTGCGGCGCAGTACGGCGTCCATCAGCGAGCGTGCGTAGACCGGCGCGGAGAGCGCGGACATCATCATGCCCGCGAGTCCGCCGGAGCCCTCGGGCTCGTGCGGCGAGACATTGTGGCGGCGGTTCCAGATGTAGAGGCCGATCTGGAGGGCCGAGGCATTGCCGTACAGCATCATCCAGATCACCGGGTCGATCTGCACACCCGAGGCGCCCACGCCCAGGAACAGCGCACAACTCAGCGCTGCCAGGATCCAGTTGAGGGCCGACATCGGGTAGAAGATGATCATCATCGTGTAGTTGAAGAGCTTGCCCGCGGGCAGCGAGTAGAAGCCCTTCCAGTACTGCTTGAGGATCGTCTCGTACGTACCGCGGGACCAGCGCAGCTGCTGGGTGAAGAAGTCGGTCCAGGCGGTCGGGCCCTCGCCGACGGCGAGCACGTCCGGGGTGTAGACCGAGCGCCACTTGTTGCCCGACTCGGGGTTGCGGGCGCGGTGCATCTCGAAGCCCGTCGCCATGTCCTCGGTGATCGAGTCGTACAGGCCGCCGATCTGCTTGATCGCCTTGATCCGTACGGCGTTGGAGGTGCCGACGAACATGGGCGCGCCGTAGCGGTTGCCCGCGCGCTGGATCAGGGCGTGGAAGAGGAACTGCTGCGACTCGGCGGCCTTGGTGACGAACGTGTCGTAATTGCCGTACACCTGCGGCCCGATGACGAAGCCGACATCCGGGTCGCGGAAGTAACCGAGCATCCGCTCCAGGTAGTTGGGCAGCGGGACGTGGTCGGTGTCGACGGAGGCGAAGAAGTCGTAGTCGTCGCCGTGCGCCTGGAGCCAGGCGTTGTAGTTGCCGTGCTTGGTCCTGGCCCTGTGCGCGCCCCTGGCCTGGTTCCAGTGCGGGATGCCTTTGCGGGAGAAGTGGTGGACGCCGAGGCGCGCGCAGACCGCCTTGACGTCGGGGTCGTCGCCCTCGTCGAGCAGCCAGACGTGCATCAGCCCGCGGTGGCGCAGCCTGACGGCCGCCTCCAGGGTCTTGGTCACCATCTCCAGGGGCTCCTTGCCCGGTACGAAGGAGGTGAGGAAGGCGACCTTGGTTCCGGGCTCGGGCACCACCGGGACGGGGTCACGCGCGACCAGCGTCGCGTGCGCGTTCGACAGGACGTTCATCGTGCGGAAGAGCTCGATCAGGCCGATCGAGACGAGCATGACGATGTCGAGGATGAGCAGCGTGTCGTTCTTGAGGTTAGGGTCGCGCTCGGTCCAGTGCTGAGGCTGCATCAGCCAGGCGAACAGGCCCAGTGACACCAGCGGCGCCGCGCTGAGCAGCAGGGCTGCCTGGATGCGGTGCGGCTCCTGCGAGAGCAGCGAGCGATACTGCACGGTGTACGGCTTGGCCGGGTCGGGCTCGGTGAGGGGGCCGGCGAGCCGGCTGTAGTGCTCGTAGTCGTACCGGGACAGCGCCTTCTTGGGGCGCAGCCGGTGGCCGCCGGTGCGCAGATGCGCGGGTATCCGGAGCTGAACCGTTCTGGAAGGGTTGTTGGGCTGCCGGGCGCCGCGTGGTGTCGACGTCATGAGTCATCCCCCCGCACGCATGCTGGCTGCGTGTTATGTGGTCGGTCGGTCCGTCCTGAGCGCGGTCCCCCTGGACCCGCGGCCCTGGACGCATCAGTGGCGGGCCACCATCCCTACAGACATAGAGCAGTCACCTGCCGGTTGCAGCGATACCTGCGGCATCCAAAACACCCCCAACTACGCTTAACGGGTGGCCTATTGGTGGCATTGACCCCCAACAGGTTCTCCGACCCCCGCTGTGACCGCAAGGGTGGAAATGGGTGTGTAATCGGTCAAACAAGCGATTTACGAGACCCTTGCCGAAGGGGTGTGCGGGAGTGCGGGGGTGGGCGGAAATGGCCGCGGGAACGACCAAGGCCCCCTCACCTGTGGTGAGAGGGCCTCGACACTGCGTGCGCCGCCAGGGACTCGAACCCCGGACCCGCTGATTAAGAGTCAGCTGCTCTAACCAACTGAGCTAGCGGCGCCTGCTGACCTGGCGAACTTTACCGGACGGGGAGAAGTGCTCCCGACCATTATCTGATCATTCCGGCCTGTCGGATCCTCTTTTACTACCTTCATACCGTCAAAATATGCCGAGAAGGGACAGTTTGGACATTACTGCGGAGGGTTTACGTATGACCGTGCCGGTATTCGAGGAGTTCGAGCCCGCTGCCGACTGCGACTGCGCCGGGTGCGCCCAGCAGCGACGGGCTCTTGCCGCCGGAGGCCACCCGACGGCGCACGGCTGCCGCCGTGCGCTCGTCCTTTTCACCGCGGCGGGCGTGGTGCTCGGCGGCGGGGGAACGGGTGCGGCGGCCGCGGCCGACATCCCGGCGGGGCACGCGCGCCCGCACGCCATTGCCGACGCGGCCCCCGCCGCACCGAAGGCCGCACCGAAGGCCGCACCGAAGGCCGCACCGAAGGCCGCACCGAAGGCCGCACCGAAGGCCGCACCGAAGGCCGCGCGCACCGCTCCTTCCAAGGCCGGGGTCGCACCCGCGCGCACCGCCGCCGACCCGGAGCCCGCCACCGAGCAGGGCGGCTCCGGGCCGCTGCACGGCGGGACGCTTGGCGGTCCCGCGGGCACGCAGGGCACCGCGCCCGCCAAGCTGCGCAAGATGACCCGGGCCCAGATCATCAACCGCGCCAAGCGATGGCTGACCGCCAAGGTCCCGTACAGCATGGAGAAGTACTGGTCCGACGGGTACCGCCAGGACTGCTCGGGCTATGTCTCGATGGTCTGGAATCTGGCCGACAACGAGTGGACCGGCAGCCTCGCGTCATTCGCCAACAGGATCACGCGCGAGCAGCTGCAGCCCGGCGACATCCTGCTCTTCCACAACCCGGACAATCCGACCAAGGGTTCGCACGTCACGATCTTCGGCGGCTGGACCGACTACACGCACACCTACTACATCGCGTACGAACAGACGAAGCCGCACACCCGCAGGCAGTCCACGCCCATGGGGTACTGGACGAACGCCGACCGGTATGTGCCCTACCGCTACAAGGGCCTCGCCGCGACTTCTACCGACACCGACACCGACACCGATACGGACACCGACACCGACACCGACACGGACACCGACACCGCGATCGCCACCAGCACCGCGACCGCGAGCGGGGCCGCCGCCGTGAGCGGGGCGACGTCCGCCGACGCCTATCCGGGCCTGACCGCCTTCGGCCCCGGGGCGAGCAACACGTACATCACCCAGCTCGCCGAGATGCTCGCCGGGCGCGGCGGCAAGCACTTCTACCCCAACGGGCCCGGGACGCAGTGGGGCGAGTCGGACCGGCGGGCCACCCAGGCTTTCCAGCTCGCCCAGGGCTGGGCAGGCAGGGACGCGGACGGCCTGCCGGGACCTGAGACCTGGCGGCGGCTGGCGAGCAAGCAGGGCAGGAACATCCCGGCCGTGGGCGCGGGCGGCCCCGGCACCACGAGGGCAGCGATGCCGGAGTACCCGGGACGCGGGTTCTTCAGGCCCGGACAGTCCAACGCGTACGTCACCCAGCTCGGCCGGCAGCTGGTGAAGCGCGGCTTCGGCAAGTACTACACATCGAGCCCCGAACCGCGGTGGAGCGAGGAGGACCGGCGCAATGTCGAGGCCTTCCAGCGGGCCCAGGGCTGGAGCGGCGGCATGGCCAATGGCATTCCCGGGCCCGAGACCTGGCGACGGCTCTTTGCCTGAGCTCTTTGCCTGAGCCCCAGGGGGCCGCTGCCATCGACAGCGGCTCCGCCATGGGGCGGACCTCCGCCGAAAGCAGGTCGGCGGGGCCGAACAGACCACTCTTGCGAGGTGAATCGCAGTGAACCCAACTACGTCGGAACCGGAGGGCGGCGTGCCGTCCGACAGCCCGCGGCGCACCCCGGTCATCGCCCAGGAGGTGACGACCGAGATCCCGGTGCACCTCCTCTTCCGTGACGACGACACCCAGCAGATCGACTTGCGCTCCGCCATGGTGGCGCGGCGGCAGGGGACCGGCGAGCAGCCGAAGGTCAAGGCCGGCAGACCCGCGCCGCCGCGCCCTGTCCCGCAGCGGTCCGCCCCCCCGGTCGACCCCGACCTGGCAGAGCGGGCCGCGCCCGCGCTGCCCGGCTGGACCGGGGCGGTCGCCGGGGCTTGCTCGCTCGCCGGGATCGGCGCGCTGCTGTGGGGTTCCGGGGCGCTGCCCGGCCGGGTGACCAGGCTGCTCGGGCTGACCTCATACCCGTACCACGGCATCGGGTTCGGCGTGTGGTGCCTGCTCGCGCTCGGCGTGCTACTGGCACTCTTCGCCCTCGGCGGGCTCGGGCGCGCACAGGTCGGATACGCCTGGGTGCTCACCATCTTCGGCGACTACGGCGGGACTGTGCGGCGTACGGGCCTGGTGTGGATGAGCCCGCTGGTGCTGCGCCGCCGGGTCGATGTACGGCTGCGGCACTGGCGAAGCAATCCGATGCCCGCGGTCGACGCGAACGGCACCGCGCTGCGCGTCGTCGTGCTCGTGGTGTGGCGGGTCCAGGACACCGCACTGGCGGCGCTCGGCGTCGAGGATCACGAGCGCTATCTGACCGAGCAGGTCGAGTCGGCGGTGGCGCGGGTGCTCTCGCAGCTGACGGCCGACGTGCTTCACGAGGACGCTCCCTCTGCGTCCGCCGAAGGGGCCCCCACGCTGCGCAACGCCGAGGCGGTCGGCGACGCGCTGACCCGGATGCTGTCGGCGGAGTGCGTGCCGGCGGGGATCGAGGTCTTCTCGGCGCAGCCGACGGGGATCGAGTACGCGCCGGAGGTGGCGGCCGCGATGCAGCGCCGGCGGTTCGCGGCGATCGATGCCAAGCACCAGGACAGCGTGCTCACTTCGGTGGTGGACGCGGTGGACGACACGGTGAACAGGCTGACCGCGCGCGGGCTCGTCGAGCTCGACGCCTATGAGCGCAACGCTCTGGTCAAGGACCTCACCGTCGCCTTCTACAACGGGCGCTCCGGGGCGGTGGAGGGTTAGCGATTGGTCTGGACATGATGAACGCACGTCAATACATTGGGACTTGGTCTAGACCGGAACAAGCACTCTCGTACAACACGCACGCGTGCGGCACGGCTCACAGAACACCCCCACGTTCTCCTGGAGCGAAGCATGCGCAAGAAGATAAGTGCGGCCGTGGTCGGCCTCGTCGTGGCGGGCACCACCGTGCTCGCCAGCGGCAGCGCCAGCAGCCACGGCTACACCGAGTCCCCCATCAGCCGCCAGAAGCTCTGTGCCAACGGTACGGTCACCAACTGCGGCCCCATCCAATGGGAACCGCAGAGCGTCGAGGGCCCGAAGGGGTTCCCGGGCGCGGGTCCCGCAGACGGAAGGATCTGCGCGGGCGGCCTCGGCCAGTTCGCGCAGCTCGACGATCCGCGCGGCGGGGCATGGCCCACCACCAAGGTCTCGTCCGGCCAGAACTACACGTTCCGCTGGCGGTTCACCGCCAGGCACCGGACGACCGACTTCAAGTACTTCATCACCAAGAGCGGGTGGAACTCCAACCAGCCGCTGACCAGGGCGGCGCTCGAGTCGCAGCCGTTCCTGACCGTCCCCTACGGCGGCAACCAGCCGCCGGAAACCCTCTCTCACTCCGGTAATCTCCCGCAGCGCTCGGGGAGGCATCTGATCCTGGCGGTGTGGACCGTGCACGACACGGGGAACGCCTTCTACGCCTGCTCGGACGTTCAGTTCTGACAGTTAGTCAGTTACCGTGCGGCTCCCGCGCGGCGGCTTTGGCCGGGGCCGCCGTGGCGGGCATCAACCCGCTCCGGCGCGGGACCGAGCCGGCCCGCGACATCCTGCACATCGACTGCCGGGTGCCCCCGGGCGCGGCCCAGGGGTAGGGCTGGGCATACCCCCCGTCCGCCCGCAGGGCCCATGGTCGTGGGCGCGCGTCGGCGCCTACCGTTGGCGCATGACCGCCGCCCACAGCCCCTGGCAGGCCCTGACCAGGGGCGACTTTCTGCGCAGTGCCTGGCCATGGCGTTCGGGCGGGTATCTGGTGACCAGCGCGCTCACCGGCGTTCCGGCTCTTCTCGCGCTCGTCGTGCTTGTGGCGTTCTCGCTCGTCCTCGTCGGGCTGCCGCTGCTGATCCTCGCGGGCGTCGCCCTCGCCGTCGTCGAGCGGCGCAGGCTGCGGATCGTCGACGCCGGGCCCGCGCCCAGCCCGCACCGCACTCCCGCGGAACCCGGTCTCGGCGCCTGGGTGCGGCTGCGGCTCAGTGAGCAGGCGACCTGGCGGGAGCTCGCGTACGGGCTCCTGCACGCGCTCGTCCTGTGGCCGCTCGACCTGGTCGCCGTCTTCGTCGCCATCGGGCTGCCCGTCGCGATGGCCGCCGCGCCCGTGCAGCTCGCGCTCGACGGTGAGGAGGCGCGGGTCGCCAAGGCTTTCCTTGTCACGTCGTACCCGCAGGCGTTGGCGGCGGCCGCGGCCGGGCTCGTACTCCTTGCCGTACTCCTCCATCCGCTCGCCGCGCTGGCCGGAGCACGGGCGCAGCTCACCCGGCTGCTGCTCGCGCCCAGCGAGGGCGAGCTGCGCGACCGGCTGAGCGAGGTGACCCGGTCCAGGGCCCGGCTGGTCGCTGCATTCGAGGCCGAACGGCGGCGTATCGAAAGGGACTTGCACGACGGTGCGCAGCAGCGGCTCGTCGCCCTGACGATGACCCTCGGGCTCGCCCGCCTCGACGCGCCCGCCGGGCCGTTCGCCGACCGCATCGCGGCCGCGCACGATGAGGCTGGTCAGGTCCTCACCGAGCTGCGCCGGCTCATCCACGGCATCCATCCGCAGGTGCTCGCCGACTACGGGCTCGGCCCCGCGCTCGCCGACGCCGCCGACCGCTCGGCCCTGCCCGTGGACGCCGACGTCGAGCTGCCGCGGCTCGACCAGTCCGTCGAGACCGCGGCGTACTTCGCGGTCTGCGAGGCACTCGCCAACGCCGCCAAGCACAGCGGCGCGGACCGGGCGCGGCTCACCGCCCGCCGACTGCGCGGGGTGCTGGAGATCGAAGTGCGGGACGACGGCCGCGGCGGCGCGGCCGCGGCCAAGGGCAGCGGGCTTGTCGGCCTCGGCGACCGTATCGCCGTCCTCGATGGCACACTGACGATCACCAGCCCGCCGGGCGGGCCGACCGTGCTGCGTGTGGAGATCCCGTGCGAACCGAGAGAGAGCGAACCGACCGGCCCCTGCGAGTAGTTCTGGCCGAGGACAGCGTCCTCCTGCGCGAGGGCCTGATCGGCCTGCTGGCCCGGTTCGGCCACGAGACCGTCGCGGCGGTCGGCGACGCGGACGCACTGCGGGACGCGGTCACGGAGCACGACCCGGACATCGTGGTCACCGACGTTCGCATGCCGCCCGGCTTCCAGGACGAGGGCCTGCGCGCCGCCCTCGCCCTGCGCGCCGAGCGCCCGTCGCTGCCCCTGCTGGTGCTCAGCCAGTACGTCCAGCGCTCGTACGCCGCCGAACTGCTCGACGCGGGCGACGGCGCCGGCGTCGGCTACCTCCTCAAGGACCGGGTCGGCCAGATCGAGGAGTTCCTGGACGCGATCGCCCGGGTCGCCGCGGGCGGCACGGTCGTCGACCCCGAGGTCGTACGGCAGCTGCTGCGCCGCCGCCGCGACCCGCTCGCCGCGCTGACCCCGCGCGAGCGCGAAGTCCTCGCCCTGGTGGCGGAGGGCCGGTCGAACGCGGCGATCGCCCGTGCGCTCGTGGTCACCGAGGCGGCCGTCGGCAAACACATCGGGAACATCCTCGGCAAGCTCGACCTGCCGCCCGCCGAGGACACCCACCGCAGGGTGCTCGCGGTGCTGGCCTTCCTCCGCGCCTAGGGTGCCTCCGCGCCCAGTGTGCGTGGAGGCGGTGCAGTGGAGACGGCCCGGGCGTCTGGGCGCACGAAAAAGCCCCCCGCTCTCGCGAGGGGCTTTTCCCGTCTGTGCGCCGCCAGGGACTCGAACCCCGGACCCGCTGATTAAGAGTCAGCTGCTCTAACCAACTGAGCTAGCGGCGCCTGCTGACTCGAAAATACTACCTGGTCCGCAGGGGTGCTCGTGACACCGCCGCCGCCCGGCTAGATCGCCAGCGACAGCACCACCGGCGCCGCCTTGCGGTTCAGCGTGTCCGCCGCCGCGCGCAGCCGGTGGGCATGCTCGATCGGGAGCGAGAGTGCCAGGCACCCCACCGCCGAGCCCGCCGTCAGCGGGACCGCGGCGCAGACCGTGCCCACCGCGTACTCCTGGAGGTCCAGGATCGGGACCGTCGGGGGCTGGCTGTCCAGCTTCGAGAAGAGCAGCTTCTCGCTGGTGATCGTCCGCGATGTGAGTCGGGCGATCTTGTGGCGCGAGAGATGATCGCGGCGGCCGTTGACGTCCAGCTGGGTCAGCAGGCATTTGCCGACCGCGCTCGCGTGCGCGGCCGAGCGGAAGTCGACCCACTCGTTGACCTTGGGAGCGCGTGGACCGTCGGCGTACTGCGTGATCTTGACCTCGCCGTCGATGTACCGGCTTATGTAGACCGCAGCCCCGACCGAGTCCCGTAGCTCGGTGAGCGTCTCCTGGATCTTCGCCTCCAGCGCCTGCTGGCGGGTGACCCCTGAGCCGAGGAGTATCAGGGAGTCGCCGATCACATAGGCGCCGTCCGCGACCTGCTCCACATAGCCCTCGCGGCGGAGCATCGCCAGCATGGGGGCCAGGTGGCCGGTCGGCAGACCTGTCTCGCGTGCGACCTGGACATCGGTGACACCGTCACCGTGCTTCGAGACCGTCTCCAGGACGCGCAAGACGTATTGCACCGAGTGGAACGGCGCGGTCGGCTCGGGCTTCAGCGCCACGGTTTCCCCCTAGCAGGTTGTGACCGCAAGCTTTCGTACCACGATAGCGGCCAAGAGCCGTTTCGGGGGCGGCTGTTGGCGAGTTTCATGCTGCGCCCCAGCCTTATGGGCTGGGGCTCAGCACCCTGGCATATGCCACAGTCACACCTATTTATCGGAGTGAATGGTCAGAGCACCGCGCCGAGAAACTCGCGGGTACGATCATGCTCCGGCTCCGAGAAGATTTTTTCCGGCGATCCGGACTCGATGACCTTTCCGGCGTCGAACATCAGCACCTCGTCCGAGATGTCCCGGGCGAAATTCATCTCGTGCGTCACACACAGCATGGTGATGTCGGTGGAGCGGGCGATGTCCCGCAGCACGTCCAGCACACCCGCGACCAGCTCAGGGTCGAGCGCCGATGTGACCTCGTCGAGGAGCAGCACCTGCGGCCGCATCGCCAGCGCCCGCGCGATCGCCACCCGCTGCTGCTGGCCGCCCGACAGCTGGGTCGGCTTCGCGTCGCAGCGGTCGCCGAGGCCCACCAGGTCGAGCAGCTCCTTCGCGCGCTCCTCCGCCTCGTCCTTGGACATGCCGAGCACCCTCACCGGCGCCTCGGTGATGTTCCGCAGGGCGGTCATGTTGGGGAACAGGTTGAACTGCTGGAAGACCATGCCGATTTGTTTGCGCGCCTCGCGGCGCTCCTTCTCGGCGGCTGGAAACAGCCGGTTTCCGTTCACCTGGATCGTGCCCTCTTCGGGCGATTCCAGAGTCATCAGCAGCCGCAGGATCGTGGTCTTGCCGGAGCCGGACGGGCCGATCAGCGTCACATGCTTTCCGGGCTGTACGGAAAAACAGAGGTCGTCCAGCACGGTGTTGTCGCCGAAGCGCTTCGTCACATTCTCGAAGCGGATCAGTTCCTTGGACATGTCGGGAGAAGTGTCGGGGCGGGTGTCAGCGGACAAGGCGGCGCTCCAAGGTTCGTACGAGAAGAGAAGCCGGGTAGGCGATGAGGATGAAGGCGATGCCGATCACGGTCAGCGGCTCGGTGTACTGGAACGTCGACGCGCTCTCCAGCCGCGACTGCTGCAGCATCTCCAGTACGCCGATCGCGGCGAGAAGCGGTGTGTCCTTCAGCATCGCGATGACGTAGTTGCCCAGTGCCGGCGTGATGCGCCGGATCGCCTGCGGCAGGATCACCGCGAACCAGGTGCGGTGGGCGGGCAGGCTCAGCGCCGTCGCCGCCTCCCACTGACCGGCCGGCACGGCTTCGATGCCGGCCCGGTAGACCTGTGCGGTGTACGTCGAGTAGTGCAGCCCGATCGCGATCGTGCCGGTGGTCAGCGCCGAGAACTGCACGCCCCACTCCGGCAGTACGAAGAAGAGGAAGAAGAGCTGCACCAGCAGCGGCGTGGTGCGGATGAACTCCGTGACGAGGTTCACCGGCCACCGTACGAAACGGGTCGGCGCCCTGAATCCGATCGCCCAGACCAGGCCGAGCGTGAAGGAGATCAGCGAGCCGAGCACCAGGATCTGCAGCGTGATGAGCACGCCGTCCCAGAAGCGCGGCATGAAGTCCGCGACCGCGGACCAGTCCCAGTTCACTTCGCGCCACCTCCGGAGATCGCGACGCCGATATTGCTCTTGGCCTTCTTCTCGAAAGCCTTCATGGAGCGCGTGATGCCGAACGCGAGCACGAAGTAGATGACCAGGCTGATGGTGTAGATCTGCGCGCTCTCCTGCGTCGCGAGCCGCACCAGGTACGCCGCGAAGGAGACGTCGCCCACGCCCAGCAGCGACACCAGCGCCGTGCCCTTGAGCAGCTCGACCAGCAGATTGCAGAACGGCGGGAGCATCTCCGGTACCGCCTGCGGCAGCAGGATCAGCCGCATCCGCTGCCACGGCGTGAAGCTGAGCGCGACCCCCGCCTCACGCTGCGCCGGAGCCACCGAGTTCAGCGCGCCGCGCACGATCTCCGCGCCGTACGCACCGTAGGACAGGCCCAGTGCCAGCACTGCCGCCCACATCGGGACCAGCTGCCAGCCCAGCAGCGGCGGCAGCACGAAGAACAGCCAGAACATCAGGATCAGCGCGGACGTGCCGCGGAAGATCTCGGTGTAGAAGCCCGCCAGGAAGCGGACGAACCGCGAGCGGTGGGTGCGGGCCATGCCGACCGCGAAGGCGACGACGCCGGCCAGCGCCGCGCTGTACACCAGCAGTTGGACGGTGATCCAGATGCCCGGGAGCACCCAGTTCTGCCAGAGTCCGGCTGTCATCGGCACAGCTCCTTGGCAGTGAGCGTGGTCATCTCGTTCTTGGTGAAGCCGAACGGCCGCAGTATGCGGAAGAGTTCGCCGCTCTTCTTCATCTTGTGGATCTCGACGTTGAAGGCGTCGCGCAGCTCGGTGTCGGTGGGGCGGAAGGCGAAGCCACCGCCGTCGATCTTCTTCTCGCCGTCGACGACGGCCGCGAACGGCTCGGTCGCCTCCGCCTTCCGGCTCTTCTTGACCACCTCGCGGGTGGTCAGCGCGGTGCCCGCGAAGACGTCGACCCTGCCCGACTCGACCGCGTTCAGCCCAGCCACCTGGTCCTGGAGGATGACGATGTCCTTCTCCGGGAAGCCGGCGGCGACGGCGTATTCGATCTCCGCATAGCCGGTGCCGGTGGCGAACTTCGCCTTCGCCTTCACCACGTCCTCATAGGTGTGCAGATTCTTGGGATTGCCCTTGCGCACGATGAAAGCGTCGAGCATCTGGTACTCGGGGTCGGCGAAGATGACCTGCTCGCAGCGCTCCTTGTTGATGTACATCCCGGCCGAGACGACGTCGAACTGCTCGGAGTTCAGCCCGGGTATGAGAGAGGCGAAGTCGGTGGCGACCGGCTGGACGTTGTCGATCCCCAGCCGCTTGAAGATCACCCTGGCCAGCTCCGGAGCCTCACCGGTGAACTCGCCCTGGTCGTCTACATAGCCGTAGGGCACCTCGCCCGCGATGCCCAGGCGCACCGTGCGCTGGGACTTGAGCCGGGCCAGGGCATCACCCGACGGCACCCGGCTGCAGCCGGCCGCGCCCGCGGCGCCGAGCGCGCCGGCGGCAGCGGTGCCAAGCAGCACTGTGCGTCTGCGAATCGATCCTGTCAGTGGTGTTCGAGCCATGGCCGCGCGGCTACCCGCGTCCACGCGGGGTATGCGTACGAAATGGCCGACCGATACATGACCGTTGCCCTTGAGAAGCGCGGTGTGCGGTGCACCGCGAAACTCCTCACCGACAAGGCCCCGCTGACCTGCGCGGCCGTGTGGGACGCGCTGCCGCTCGCCGGGGACGTCTACCACGCGAAGTATGCCCGTAATGAGATTTATGCACTTTTTCCGGCGTTCGCGGAGCAGGAACCGCCGCTGGAGAACCCGACGGTGACCCCCATTCCGGGCGATCTATGCTATTTCACCTTCTCGGACGTGCAGTTGGGCACGGCGTCGTACGGGTACGGCGAGCAGGCCGCCCATCACGGCCGGACCACCGTCGTCGACCTCGCCCTCTTCTACGAGCGCAACAACCTGCTGCTCAACGGCGACACCGGCTGGGTCCCGGGCATCGTCTGGGGCACCGTGGTCGACGGCCTCGACCGGATGGCCGAGGCCTGCCAGGACCTGTGGCGGGCGGGCGCGCTTGGGGAGACGCTGTCATTCCGCCGAGCGTAGGAGCTGGGGCTCCGCCCCAGACCGCGCGCCTCAATCGCCGGCGGGGCTTATTTTGAGCCCGTCCGGCGATTGAGGACACGCGCGAAGCGCGTTCGGGGTCCGGGGCGGAGCCCCGGGCTTACCGGGGCGCGAGCGTAGGCGCGGGAATCGTCGCCGCGCCCGACTCGTACAGCGCATGCGCCGCCCGCAGCACCAGCGCGTCCGCGTGGCGCGCGCCGATCAGCTGGACGCCGACCGGCAGCCCGTCCTCGTCCACCCCGCACGGCACCGTCGCGGCGGGCTGCTGGGTCAAGTTGAAGGGGTACGTGAACGGCGTCCACCCCGTCCAGCGGCGGTGCCCCGAGTGCGCCGGGGCCTCCACCCCCGCCTCGAACGCGGTGATCGGCAGCGTCGGGGTGACCAGCAGGTCGTACGACGTGTGGAAGCGGCCCATCCGCCGGCCGAGGTCCATCCGGACGTCCACGGCCGCCAGATACTCCAGCGCACTGTGCCGCGCCCCGGCCTCGGCGATCTCCCGCAGTCCCGGGTCCAGTGCCTCGCGCTGCCGGGGCCCGAGATGCTGTAGCACCCGGGCCGCGCCGCTGAACCACAGGGTGTGGAAGGCCTCCACCGGGTCGGCGATGTCGGGGTCGCATTCCTCGATGTACGCACCGAGGCCCGCCAGCGCCGTTACCGCCCGCCGTACCGCGGACGCGACCGCCGGGCGCACCGCCACCTGTCCGCCGAAGGACGGCGAATAGGCGATCCGCAGCCCCTTCACCCCGTCCGCGAGGGTGCCGCGGACTCCGTCCGCGGGTCCAAGGTGCGACCAGTCCCGCCAGTCCTCACCGCTGATCACATCGAGCATCAGCGCGGCGTCCGCGGCGTCCTTCGTCATCGGGCCCGCGTGCGAGAGCGTCCCGAACGGGCTCGACGGATACAGCGGCACGCGTCCGTACGTCGGCTTCAACCCGAAGATCCCGCAGAAGGACGCGGGAATACGGACCGAGCCGCCGCCGTCCGTGCCGATCGACAGCGGACCCGCGCCGAGCGCCACCGCCACCGCGCTGCCGCCGCTGGAGCCGCCCGCCGTGCGAGTGATGTCGTACGGATTGGCCGTCACCCCGTGCCGCGGTGAGTCGGTGACGCCCTTCCAGCCGAACTCGGGGGTCGTCGTCTTGCCGAGGAAGACCGCGCCGTGTGCGCGCAGCCGCCCCACGGACGGCGCGTCCTGGTCCCAACTCCCCTCCGCGGAAACGGACATGGAGCCGCGCAGGGTCGGGCCGCCGCGCTGCAGCAGCAGGTCCTTCACGGTGACCGGCACCCCGTCGAGCAGCCCCTGCGGCTCTCCTCTGCGCCACCGCTCGGCGGACGCCTGGGCCTGGGCCAGTGCCTGCTCGGCATCCACCCGGACGAAGGCGTTCACCAGGGGCTGCACCACTTCGATCCTCTCCAGCGCGGCGCGGGTCGCGTCGACGGGGGAGAAGTCGCCCTTCTCGTAGCCGGTGAGCAGTTGGCGTGCGGTGAGGTCAGTCAGCTCAGACGTCATGCATGGGGACGTACCCACGTTTCTTGTCGACAACGTTCGGGAACGGCTTTCCGGCCTCCCACAGTTCGTACAACTCCACGAACTGCTCGCCGAGCCGGTCGCGCCAGCCGACCGTGTCGCCGCTCATGTGCGGGGAGACGATCAGCCCGGGCACGTCCCAAAGCGGGCTGTCGGGCACGAGCGGCTCGGAGCTGAAGACATCGAGGGCCGCGCCCGCGATCCACCTTTTGTTGAGCGCGGCAACGAGATCGTCCTCGACGACCAGCGGGCCGCGCCCCACATTGATGAACCGGGCCGAGGGCTGCATCAGACCGAAGCGCCGCGCGTCGAACATTCCGCGCGTCGCATCGGTGAGCGGCGCGGCGCACACCACCCAGTCGGCGCGGGCGAGCAGCGGATCGAGGTCCTGCGCGCCATGGATGCCGGGCCGCTCGGTGCGGCCCACGACCGCCACGGTGACGCCGAGGGCCTCCAGCGTGCCGGCCACGGTCCGGCCGATCGGGCCCGCGCCCACCACCGCCGCCCGGGTGCCCGCCACCCGCAGGCCCTCGCGGTGGCGCCAGCGCCGCTGCCGCTGGAGCTCCAGGGTGCCGGGCAGGTCCTTCGCCATGGCAAGGACCAGACCGGCGACGTACTCGGCGATCGGCTCCTCGAAGACCCCCCGGGCGTTGGTGACCACCGTGTCGGAAGCGATCAGCTCGGGGCAGAGCAGCCGGTCGACCCCCGCGCTCGGGGTGTGCACCCAGCGCGGGCGCGGCCCTTCGCCCGGCCAGGCGGCACGCACCGCCTCGGAGAGGAAGTCCCACACCAGCAGGACGTCTGCGTACGGGAGTCGGGCGGCGAGCGTCTGCTCGTCGGCGTACTGGACGCGGACCCGTCCGGTCAGCCGCCCGAGACGGGGCGCCGGGTCTGCTGCCAGCACGAGAAGAGTGGGTTCGGACATCAAGCGGAAGCCGTTTCGTAACGTCTGACATGTACGGATTGACCACGCTCGCACCCGAACCTACCGTCGTCAACAACACGTATAGGGGGCCTGCGATGGATGTCTCCTTCCTCGGTGGACCACAGCCCCAGCGCGGTGTCGGGGTGGTCGCTCCGTTCGATTTCGCCCTGGACCGTGAGCTGTGGCGCTGGGTCCCCGACGATGTATCGCTGCGCCTGACCCGTACGCCCTATGTGCCCGTCGAGGTCTCCCTCGACCTCGCCCGCCTGGTGAGCGAGCACGAGACGCTGCGCGAGGCGGTCCAGGCGCTAACCGTGTCCGAGCCCGAGGTGGTCGCGTACGCCTGCACGTCGGGCAGTTTCGTCGGCGGTCTCGCCGGTGAGCGGGCCATGTGCGAGGCGCTGAGCTCGGCGGGGGAAGTCGAATCGCTGACCACCTCCGGCGCCCTGCTCGAAGCACTCGAGGAGCTGGGCGCCGGTCGTATCGCCCTGGTCACGCCCTATACGGAGTCGGTGACCCAGGCGCTGGAGGTGTATCTGGGAGAAGCTGGGGTAACGGTCACGGGCCGCGCCTTTCTGGGGCTGACCCGGCACATCTGGAAGGTGCCGTACCGGTCGGTGGTGGACATGGCGCGGCAGGCGGTGGTGGGCGCGGCCGACGCGCTCTTCATCAGCTGCACCAACCTGCCGACGTACGACGCGATCCCGCAGCTGGAGGCCGAACTGAGGATGCCGGTGCTCTCCGCGAACCAGGTGACGATGTGGGCCGCGCTGCGCCGGATCGGGGTGCACGCGGTCGGTCCGTACCAGGCGCTCCTGCTGGACCCCGAGCCGACAGCCGAGCAGACGACCGCGCCGACGACCGAGCCCGAAGAACAGGAAGGCTGGACATGACGACAGTCGGACTTCTCTACCCCGGGCACTCCGCCGAGGACGACTACCCCCGGTTCGAGGTGCTGCTCGACAGCGACATCAGACTGCCCGTCGTCCACACCGACATCGGCGAGGACGCCCACCGCGTCGACGCGCTGCTGCGGATGGGCTCGGCGGAGCGGCTCGCCGCGGGTGTGGAGGAGCTCCGGCTGGAGGGCGCGGAGTCGGTGGTGTGGGCGTGCACCAGCGGAAGCTTCGTCTACGGCTGGGAGGGCGCGCGCGAGCAGATCCGCTCGCTGGCGCTGGCCGCGGGGCTGCCGGCGTCGAGCACGTCGTTCGCCTTCGTGCATGCGGTACGGGCGCTGGGCGCCCAGCGCGTCGCGGTCGCCGCGACCTACCCGGAGGACGTCACGGCCCTCTTCACCGCCTTCCTCAAGGCGTCCGGGGCCGAGGTGGTCTCCGACCGGGCGAGCGGGATCGTCACCGCGGCCGAGGTCGGCACCTGGGGCCGGGACGAGGTGCTGGAACTGGCGAGGGCGGGCGACCACCCCGACGCGGAGGTGGTGCTGCTGCCGGACACAGCCCTGCACACCGCGGCGTACCTCCGTGACCTGGAGGACCTGCTGGGCAAGCCGGTCCTCACGGCGAACCAGGTGACGGTGTGGGAGGGGCTGCGGCTGGCGGAGCGCAAGGCGTGGGTGTTCGGGCCGAAGCTCGGCACGCTGTTCGCGAAGCCGGATGAGTCCCGACTGCAGTGACCGGGCGGGAATAAAGCGGAGAGGCCCTCCTGTTAGCTCTTGCTGTACGTATTTCATGCGCAGGAGGGCTGCACCGGTGGACGACGCGATTCAGGGTGACGCGATTCGGCGTGACGCGATTCGAGGCACGGCGAACGGAACGGCTCCGGTGCCCCTGTCCGTACTCGACCTGGTGACGGTCGGCGTCGGCCGCACCGCTACCGACGCCCTGCGCACCAGCGTGGACATCGCGCGGCTCGCCGAGAGCCGCGGCTTCAACCGCCACTGGGTCGCCGAGCACCACTCGATGCCGGGCGTCGCCTCCTCGTCCCCGGCCGTGATCCTCGCCCACCTCGCCGCCCACACCGAGCGCATCCGCCTCGGCTCGGGCGGCGTGATGCTCCCGAACCACGCGCCGCTCGTCATCGCCGAGCAGTTCGGCACGCTGGAGGCGCTCGCGCCGGGCCGCGTCGACCTGGGCCTCGGGCGGGCGCCCGGCACCGACGGCCCGACCGCCGCGGCCCTGCGGCGCACAGACCACCTGAACGAGGGCGCCGACGACTTTCCGCAGCAACTCGCCGAGCTGACCCGCTTCCTGGACGACGACTTCCCGGACGGGCATCCGTACTCCCGCATACACGCGGTGCCAGGACCGGTTCAGGGCCCCTCCGCCCGTCCGCCGATCTGGCTGCTCGGCTCCTCCGGCTTCAGCGCCCGGCTGGCCGGCGTGCTCGGACTGCCCTTCGCCTTCGCCCACCACTTCTCGGCGCACAACACCATCCCGGCGCTCGACCTGTACCGCGAGTCCTTCCGGCCGTCCGCGGTACTGGACGCCCCGTACGCGCTGATCGGTGTCTCGGCCCTTGCCTCGGACGACGAGAAGGAGGCCCGCCGCCAGGTCCTGACCGGCGCACTGTCCATGGTCCGGCTGCGTACCGGCCGTCCCGGGCTGATCCCCACGCCCGATGAGGCGGCAGCGTACGAATTCAGCCCCATGGAGCGGGAGTTCGTGGACAGCTGGCTGACGAACGTCGTCCACGGCACTCCGGACGAGGTGCGGACGGGACTTGACGACCTCCAGAAGCGCACCGGCGCGGACGAGTTGATGATCACGGCGAATGCGCACGGCGGGGATGCGCGGCTGCGCTCCTACGAACTGATCGCGGACGCCTACGACTTGCCGGGGTCCGAGTAAAACCTGGGTTTCGCGGGCGGAGTGGTTCACTGCTGAACTGTCCGTCCCCAGGCCCTTAATGGGGCCTTAAACCGCTCGTCACCGTTGGTGGCGAGCGGTTCTGCGTGCGGGGTGCGGGTGCCTGACAAGCGATTTCTCGCCAAAATTGGTCTAGTCCTCAATTTGGTTCAGGCCATTGACGCGGTGGTGGCCTGATCGCTATCTCTTCTCCAACTCGCGTTCGCATTCCTGTTCCAGGTCCCGTTCCGCACATCCCCCCGGAGGCTGTCCCGTGCGCTCCCGCAGACCCTTGCTCGCGGCCCTGACGACCGCGGCCCTCGCCGCAGGCGTCCTGGCCGGTTTGGTAGGCCCAGGCACCGCCGACGAGGCGGCCGGCGACGACGTCACGACCGCCGCCGCGTCCACCGGCGGGGTGAAAATCGCGTACTACGACCAGTGGAGCGTGTACGGCAACGCCTTCTACCCCAAGCATCTGGACACCCGGGGCATCGCGGCCAAGCTCGACGTCCTCAACTACTCGTTCGGCAACATCCACCCGACCGAGCTGACCTGCTTCGAGGCGAACAAGGCCGCGGGCGACGATGCCAACCCCAACGCCGGTGACGGCGCGGGCGATGCGTACGCCGACTACCAGAAGTCCTTCGCGGCGGCGGACAGCGTCGACGGTGTCGCCGACACCTGGAACCAGCCGATCGTGGGGGTCTTCAACCAGTTCAAGGAGCTGAAGGCCAAGCACCCCAAGCTGAAGATCAATATCTCGCTGGGCGGCTGGACGTACTCCAAGTACTTCCACGACGCGGCCAAGACGGACGCGAGCCGCAAGAAGCTGGTCGCCTCCTGCGTCAAGCAGTACATCGCGGGCGACCTGCCGGTCGAGGGCGGCTACGGCGGCCCCGGCGCCGCCGCCGGGATCTTCGACGGCATCGACATCGACTGGGAGTACCCGGGCTCGGAGGGCGGCCACCTCGGCAACCACTACGGACCCGAGGACAAGGCCAACTTCACTCTCCTGCTTGCGGAGTTCCGTAAGCAGCTGGACGAGTACGGCGCGGCGCACGGCGGCAAGAAGTACCTGCTGACGTCGGCGCTCCCGGCCGGCCAGGACAAGATCAAGCACATCGAGACGGACAAGATCGGCGCGTACCTCGACTACGCGAACATCATGACGTACGACATGCACGGCGCCTGGGACGCGGACGGCCCGACGTACCACCAGTCGCCGTTGTACTCGCCGGCCTCCGACCCGACGGACCCCATCGCGCCCGGCACACAGAAGTACTCGATCGACAACGCCATCGACTCCTGGCTCGACGGGAACGCGGCGTACGGCATCGCGGGCGGCTTCCCGGCGAACAAACTGACGCTGGGGTACGAGTTCTACTACCGCGGCTGGAAGGGCGTCCCGGCCGGCGCGAAGAACGGCCTCGCGCAGTCCGCGACCGGCGCATCGGGCGCACGACCGGTGAGCCAGCAGGCGGGCATCGCGCACTACAAGGAGCTCGGCGGGGTCGTCGACAACGCGGCGACGACGTTCTGGGACGACGAGGCCAAGGCGGCGTACTTCTACAAGGACGGGGAGTTCTTCACCGGCCTCGACAAGCGCGCGATCCAGGCGCGGGCGGACTACGGGCACAGCCGGGGCCTGGCGGGCGCGATGATGTACTCGCTGCTCGGCCTGGACGCGAACACGACACTGTTCAACGACATCGTGACGGCGGTCGGCGGCTCCCCGACCCCGGACCCCTCCCCCTCGGACCCGACCCCGTCGCCCTCCAGCCCGACCCCGACTCCGTCCCCCTCTGACCCGTCGGCGGGCTGCACGGCCGCGGCCTGGTCCAGCACCCCGGCGTACACCGGCGGCGCGCAGGTCTCCCACAAGGGCCACCTCTGGAAGGCGAAGTGGTGGACCCAGGGCGAAGAGCCGGGCACGACGGGCGAATGGGGCGTCTGGCAGGACCTGGGCGCCTGCTGAGCCGCTGACCCCCGACCCCCCACAGGCCGCCGCCCCCGCCCGGAACGTCCTTCCGGCCGGGGGCGGTCGGCGTCCCACCCGGTCGCCCGGATCCGGGCGTCAGACCGGGCGTCAGACCGACAGCGCGCCGACGCCGATCAGTTCCGCGATCTGCTCCGGCGCCACCGCCCGCGAGTAGAGCCAGCCCTGGCCCGTGTCACAGCCGATCCGCCGCAGTCGCGACGCCTGGCCCGCCGTTTCCACGCATTCCGCCGTGACCGTCAGGCCCAGCCGGTGCGCCAGTTGCACCATCGCCTCGACGATCGTCTCGTCCGCCGGGTTCGGATGCGCCTCGTCCTGGAAGCCGCGGACAAACGATCCGTCGAGCTTCAGTACGGATACCGGCAGCCGGCTCAGATACGCCAGGTTCGAGTACCCCGTCCCGAAGTCGTCGATCGCGATCTGCACGCCCATGTCGCTCAGCGCCTGCAACGCCTGGAGCGGGCGGCCCGCCGAGCCCATCACCGCCGACTCCGTCAGCTCCAGCTGCAGCAGATGCGGCGCGAGTCCCGTCTCCGCCAGGATCCCCGCCACGTCCGCCACCAGGTCGGAGTCCCAGACCTGGCGTACGGCGACATTGACGCTCACGAACAGCGGCGGCGCGTCAGGGTGGTCCTTCTGCCACTGGCGGGCCTGGAGGCACGCCGTACGCAGCACCCACCGCCCGAGCTGGACGATCGAGCCGTCCTCCTCCGCGATGCCGATGAACCGATTCGGCGCGAGCGTGCCGAACTGCGGGTGGTTCCAGCGCACCAGCGCCTCCACGCCCCGAGTCACCCCGTCCGCCATCCCCACCAGCGGCTGGTACTCCAGCGTGAACTCCCCGCGCTCCACGGCCGGACGGAGCGTCGAGGACAGCGCCTGACGGGTCATCCGGTGCGCGTTGCGCTCGGGGTCGAAGAGCGTCCAGCGGGCCTTGCCGTCCGCCTTCGCCCAGTACAGCGTCGTGTCCGCGGCCTGCATCAGCCCGGTGGCATTCGTCCCGGACACAGTCCGTTCCACCACCCCGATCGACGCCGAGACCGAAAGACGCTGACCGGCCAGGTCGAACGGCTGCTGCAGCGCGGCAAGTACGGACTTGGCGAGATCGGCGAGCTGCTCCGTACTGGTGGAGTCCTCGACCAGGATCGCGAACTCGTCGCCGCCGAGCCGCGCCACCAGGTGCCCGCCGCTGCACGTGTATCCGTAGCTGTCCGCGCACTCGGTGAGCCGCGAGGCGACCGCGGCCAGCAGCCGGTCGCCGAGCCGGTGCCCGAGCGTGTCGTTGACCGCCTTGAAGCCGTCGAGGTCGAGATAGCAGAGGCCGATCCGGCCGGTCGAGCCGTGGTCGTACGCCGATGACTCGAGCGCCGTCGACAATCGCTCGAAGAACAGCGTGCGGTTGGGGAGCCGGGTCACCGGGTCGTGCATCTGGAGATGGCGCAGCCGGGCGTGCAGCTCGCGCCGGTCGCTGATGTCCGCGATGGAGAGCAGCACATTGCGGCTGTCGGGCACCGGCGCGACGGTCACCTCCGCCCACAGCGTGCGCCCGTCCGGGTGCTTGAGGCGGCGCGCACAGCGGAACCGGGACCGGCGGCCGCGCAGCACTTCGCGGTACGCGTGCCAGGTGCGACGGTCCGATGCGAGGTCGACGAGGTCCGCCGCGAACTGTTCCCGCAGGGTCTCGGGTTCGGTGCCCAGCAGCGCGGCGAGGGCCGCGTTGGCGGTGACCACGAGGCCCTCGTGGTCGACGACCGCCATCGCGAGGTGCGCAACGTTGAACGCGGCCCGGTAGTCGCGCAGTTCGGCGGTGGTCCGGCCGAAGCGGTTACGCTCTGTGATCGAAAGCCCGGTTTTTCTGGGGTCGGCTGCGACTCCCGCGGGCCCTGTTCCTTCGGAGGTTCCGCTCACCGCTCGCTCCCGCAGTGCAGTCGTGTCGTACAGGGTCGTACCGATGTGATCAGCAAGAAATCCGGCAAGAAGCCCGGCAGTAAAGGGAAGAGGCCGGGAAAGTCTGCCGATCATAGAGGCTGGCCCATGGGCCGTTCCAGCTAAGCCGCCGCGAGGCGGCCCATTCACGGCCTTCGGTCGATCGTTTCTGCACAGGTCTGAGCCGGGGTCGATCCGTGCTGACCGAATGTGACGTTCCGTGAGCCATCGGAGTGTCGTCGGGTCTCGGGTCGGTGTCGGGCCGGTGTCGGGTCGGTCACCCGGGTGGGGCAGCGGAACAGGGCGTACTGCCAAAAACCATCACAAGGTGGTGGAGGTGTCGCCCATTCCGCAGCCGGAGGTCCACGTGGAGGGTCAGCAGTCGTCCGAGGGAACACCCGAGGGAGTGGAACCCGTGCGCCTGCGGAGCGCCGCTGCTGCCCTCACTTCCCTCGTGGCGCTCGCCGCCACTTCGCTCGTGGCCGGCCCCGCGGTGGCCAAGACGGCGGGTGGGCCCTGCGCGCTGACCCGGACGGCCGCGCATCACTCCCTGGGCGTGGACACGTGGAACACCGACTATCCGCGCCCGGCCCGGCAGCTGGACGCGGTGATGATCTTCCTGTCGTTCCCGGACTCCGTGCCGCTGAACGCGCCGCGCGAGCTTGTGGCCGACCACTTCCCGGCCACCAGCACCTTCTTCGCGCGTGCCTCGTACGGGAAGTTCGTGCTGCGCCCGCACTCGCAGCGCAAGTGGGTGGCGATGCCGAAGGCCTCGACGGCGTACGGGATAAGCCGTGACTGGAAGCCAGGGCAGCGCGCCGGATATCTGCGCGACGCGATCAACGCGGCCGACCCGACGGTCGACTTCTCCCGCTTCGACATCGTCTATCTGGTCGCCGACCCGGACGCGCCCGGCGTCGACTCCGACGCGACGAAGGTCGTGAACTTCGACGAGCCCCTGCACGCCGACGGCACTGACGTCGACCGGGTCGTCACCGTCTTCGAGCGCCACCCTCCGGACCGCAATGTGCTGGCCCACGAGACCGGGCATGTCTTCGACCTGCCTGACCTCTACCACCGGCCGACGGACGGCAAGGGCGACTGGGACACGTACGTCGGGGACTGGGATGTGATGGGCAGCCAGTTCGGCCTTGCCCCGGATCTCTTCGGCTGGCACAAGTGGAAGCTGGGCTGGCTGGACAGGCGGGCCGTGCGGTGCGTGACGAAGGCCGAGTGGATCACGCTGGAGCCGATCTCGGCCGCGCCTGCCCCGGGCGGGAGCCTCGGCACGCGGCTCGCGGTCGTCCGGACCGGCGCGGACACGGCGCTCGCGATCGAGGTGCGCGGCTCGACGGGGAACGACGAGTCGACCTGCAGGGAGGGGGTGCTGCTCTACCGCGTGCAGGCCGAGACGGCTTCGGGTGGCGGCCCGGCGGAAGTCGTCGACACCCACCCGCACAGCTCGGCGTGCTGGGACACCTCGGTGTACCCGCCGCTGGCGGACGCGCCGCTGGGGGTCGGCGAGACGTTCACGATGCCGGGGGCGCCGGGGGGGCGGGCGAGGGTGGAGGTGGCGGACCGTACGCGGTCGGGCGCGTGGACGGTCAAGGTCACGACGACGTAGCGGTGCGTCCGGGGGGTCTGCGGTGCGTCTGCGGGTGCGGGGCGCGGTCGTCCGGGTCCCGGCGTCCGGCGTACGAAAAAGCCCCTCGCTCTCGCGAGGGGCTTTTCCCGTCTGTGCGCCGCCAGGGACTCGAACCCCGGACCCGCTGATTAAGAGTCAGCTGCTCTAACCAACTGAGCTAGCGGCGCCTGCTGACGTCGTAGACCTTAGCATCCTGATCGGCGCCAGGAAAAATCGATATACGGACGCTGGGGGCCGAGGCCGCGCGGACCGCCCGCACACATGCCCAGAGCACCACCTCGGGCCCCGGCAGCCACGGGTGCCGGGTGTCGGGGGCCACCAGCCAGCGCGGGCCGCCCGTCGCCGCGTGGCCCTTGGCCAGCGGCGGAACGGTGACCGCGTCGCCGGTGCCGTGGCAGAGCATCGGCGGTACGGAGTCGCCGCACTCCTCCCAGCCGAGCAGGGACGGCAGCCGGTGCGCGGTGCCGGGGGCGGCGAAGAGCAGCATCCGGCCGCGGTGCATGGCGACCGGGCCGGACCCCGGCCCCTCCTCCCAGAGGCGGTCGAGCATGCGGCGGCCGAAGATCGTGGGCACGTTCACAACGTCGAAGACGGAGCCGCAGGGGAGTACGGCGGGGGCGTACGGGTGGGTCTCCCAGAGGGCCAGCATCGAGCGCGGATGACCGACGGCCGAGACGAGCCAGCTCGCGCCGGGCGACGTGACCTGGGCGACCTGGTGCCTGCCCTCGTCCCGCAGGAGGGCCAAGGTGTGGGTCCGGCGCTCGTCGTCACCGGAGCCGGGGGCCGGCAGAGAGTCGTCTTGCAGCCATGCACTCATGGAACAAGACCTACCCGGAGTGACCGTTCCGTTTCTGAGAGTTGGCGGAAACGGGGACAGGGCCGGTCGGGGAGGCGTATCTTGCGCCCCGGCATATGCCATGCGCGATGTTGGGGCGGGGCGGGGCGGGGCGGCCGGTGGGCTAGGGCGTGGTGTTGCGGAGCAGGCCGCGGCCGAACTCGATCATCTTCTTCGCGTAGTCCTCGGTCCACTCCGCCCGCTCGGCGATGTCCGCGGGGGTCAGCCGGTCGAACCGGCGCGGGTCGGCGAGCTGGGCGGCCGCGAGCGCCTGGAACTCCACGGCGCGGTCGGTGGCCGCGCGGAACGCCAGGGTCAGTTCGGTCGACCGCGCCAGCAGCTCCCGCGGGTCCTCTATCGACTCCAGATCGAAGAAGTGCTCGGGGTCGGCGGCAGCCTCCGACGGCTCGAAGAGCAGCGGGGCCGGTCGCAGCTTCCGCTCGCTCCGCTCGGGTTCCGCCATGTGGTTCTCCTCCTCGCCCAGGTGCGAGCCCCTTCCCGGGCCGCCCTCCGTTGACCTTGTGTCCATCGCATACCCATCGCCGCCTTCCATTGTCGCGGCGTATGCAAGTGTGCCTATGGCTGCCGGCGCACCCGGTGTTCCGCCAGGTGCGCCAGGACCGCGTGGTTGGCCTCCCAGCCGTCCGGGCTGTTTCTTTTGGCCGCCCTCGCACTGCTTCGCAGGCTTCGGGCGGCGTGCCGGACTCCGTCCGGCGCTCGTGGCTCATGGCTGCCAGCTCACCCGGTGTTCCGCCAGGTGCGCCAGGACCGCATGGTTGGCCTCCCAGCCGTCCGGAAACTTAACCGTGACGCCCAGCTGGACCGGCTCCGTCGACGGGTGCTCGTCCAGCAGGTCGGTGACGCCCGCGCGGCACACCACGATGCACGCGTGCCGGTGGCGGGAGGCCAGCACGCACAGCCGGCCCGTCTCCAGATGGAACGCGGTCGCGTCAGGGCGGCCGGAGAGCGGGTGGAGGACGACCGTGACGTCGAACTCACGGCCCTGGAGGCGGTTCGCCGTGTCCACGGTGACGTCCGCGACGCCCAGCTCGGCGAGCGCCGCCCGCACCGCAGCCGCCTGGTCGCGGTGGGCCGTGCCGACGGCGATCCGGTCGGCGGTGACCGGGACGGGTTCCGCGGACCGCTCGCTGGTCGCCGCGCCCCCGCGGTCCAGCAGCCGGCGGACGACCAGGGCCACCGCCCGTACCGCCTCGGGGTCCGTACGGGGCGTGTGGCGGGCGGGCAGCTCCAGCAGGCCCCAGCCCGACTCGGCCGCCTCGTCGAGCACCCGGTCGGGGCCCGAGCCGTCCGACGCCACACCGAAGGCGAGCCGCCGGTCGCCGGGGCCGGTACCGCTGCGGAAGGGGGTGTACGGGTAGAACGCGTCGGAGACGAGCGGCGCCGCGGAGGCCGGGAGCCGCCAGGAGACGGGCAGCCGGTGCTGCGGCAGCTCCGGATTGTGGGCCAGCAGCGTGGAGACGGCGCTTGCGGAGGGGTCGTACGACAGCCCGGCCCACTGGTCCGCGCCGACGATCGAGAACGGGTCCAGCTGACCGGGGTCGCCCACGAACAGGGCACGCTCGAAGAGCCCGGCGACGGCGAGCAGCGCGTCGGAGCGCATCTGGTAGGCCTCGTCGACGATGGCGTGCCGCCAGGGCTCGACGCCTTGGACGTGCGCCCATTTCGCGGCGGTCGAAATGACGATCTCCAGCCCGGCGAGGTCACCGGCCTTGGCGGACTTGCGGACGTTGCCCAGCTCGTCGAGGGCCTTGTCGTACGGATCGGGCTCATTGCTGTGCAGCCGCCCGACCGCCAGCGTGGGCTCCTTCTCGGCAAGCCGGACGACGAGGTCGTCGACCTGGGCGTTGGTCTGCGCGATGACCATCAACGGTCGCCCGGCGGCGGCCAGTTCCCGCGCGGCGTGCACCACGAGCGTGGACTTCCCGGCCCCGGGCGGCGAGTCCACGACGACACCGCGGTGGGAGCCGTGCAGCGTGTCGTCGAGGATCGCGTCCGTGGCCCGGGCGGCCTCGACGGACGGCTCGAAGCCGCCGCCCTGCTCGGGCCGGGTCACAGCACGTCCTCCGGGGTCACAGGGTCCGGGCTCTGAGCCGATGTGCCCGGGGGCCCGCCATGGGTCCACGGGGTTTCCTCCGGGGGCGGGAGCTTCGGGCCGCCCCGCTGGTCGTGTTCGAACAGGGTCCAGGCGATCCGGTCGCCCTTCCCCGGGACCGAGCCCTCCGCCGGGTCCTTGGCGCGGCCCATGCGGTCCGTCAGCCGCAGCACCAGCGTCCCCTCCGCGTCGTACCGTACGAACTCCGCCGTCTGCGGCTTGCCCCCCAGTGAGCGGTACACCTTCGTCCGCTCGGCGAGCTGCGGGCGGTCGTCCGTGCGGACCGTGAGCAGCGGACGCGGGCTCGGGCGCTTCGAGTCCGACCAGGCCATCACGACCTCCGTCACCTCACTCAGGAACGCCTCGCCCGCCAGCCTGCGCCCCGCAAGCACCAGCGGGTCGTCCAGCGCCTCCTGGGCCTCCAGCTGCGCCTGGGCCGTCTCGCGGGAGGCGAGCTTCTGCGCGGCCGTCACAGCGTCGTCGCGGCGCGGCTGCGGCGGCTCGCCCGCCCGTACGCGATCGCGGTGCCCGGTGAACGACCACCGGTCCCGCGTCCAGCGGTCCGCCGCCCTGGAACCCTCCGGCAGCTCACGCAACAGCTCCAGGCTGCGCCACACCGCGTGCCAGGTGGGCCGCAGCTGGGTCAGCACGAGTCGGCGGATCTCCCGCTCGGCGACACTCAGTTCACCCAGCCGCGCATCCGCCGCCGCGCCGTCCTCCGCCGCGCCCAGCGCCTGCCGCGCCCGGTCGTAGCGCTCCACGGCCGGGGCCAGCAGCCTGTTGTCGAAGGCCGGGTCGGTGGCAGGCCCGGCCGGCGGGCAGAGCAGCTGCCCGTCCCGGCCCCGCGCCAGCTCGGCCCGCAGCGCGGCATCCGCGCCGGACTCACCCTCCGGTGGATCGATCCAGGCGAGCAGCGCCCCCAGATGCTGGTCCTCCAGCGAGGACTGACCCGTCGCCCAGTGCCGGTTCAGCAGATCGGTCGCGGCGAGGAGCAGCGAGGAGCCGGGTACCCGGGCCCGCTCGCCGTAGTGCGTGAGCCAGCGGCCGAGCAGCGGTACGCGCGGCGGCGCGGGGTAGGGCGCGTCGGGCTCCTCCTCCGCCGTACGCCGAAACCGCATCGACCGGCCGAGCAGCCGTACGAAGTCGATGCCGGCCCGCCCCGGCACGATCAACTGCGGGGCGTCCGCGCACAGTTCGGCCTCAACCTTGACCCTCTTGCCGGTCTCGGCATCCGTCTCAGCCCGCTCGACGAGCTCGATGTCGTCGGCGTACGCATCCAGATGCGGCAGCACCGCGTCGGCCAGCTCCGCGAGGAACGTGAAGCGCAGATCGCGGTCGCGCGGCTGCGCCACGACCAGCAGCCGCGGCTCCTCAGGATCGGTGCCGACCAGCGCGCCCAGCGGCGCCCCCGCCTCACCCGCCGTGGTGAGCGGTACGAAGACCAGCGGCCGATCGGACAGATGCCGGTGCCGCACGGTCGCCAGCGGCCGGGCGCGCCCGGACTCCACGGCCTCCAACCGGGCAAGCGTGGAGATCAGCGACATCCGGCCGCCTCCAGTGCCTCGGCCCGCAGCGCCGCCGCCCTGCGCAGGGCGGCGACCGCCGGATCGTCCGGATCGCCCGCGGCCCCCCGCGCCGCCGCCAGGACGTCGCCGATCGTCGTCAACCCGCCCAGCTCGCCGCGGACCCCACGGCCCAGCGCCTCGACCGCGCCCGACTCGCGGGCCCGGTCACGGCAGTGGAAGGCCAGCTCGCACGCGGCCAGGCACTCGGGGGCGTACGCCGCGGACACCGACTCGACCGCCGCCGTCAGCTCCTCAGCCGACCGCTCCAGGTCGAAGGTCGTGCCCTCGGGCAGCGCCGCGGCGATGTCCTCGATCCGGGTCAGCCTGGCCAGTTGACGGCGGGTGACCGACAGCTGCTTACGCACGTCGACGACGGACCCGGTCGGCAGATTGGAGAAGTCCTTGGGGCAGACCAGCAGCACCGAGTGCGCCACGTCCGCGCCCTCCGTCAGCGCGGCGACCCGCTCCAGCGCCAGCACATACACCGCGGCCTGGCGCGCGGCCGCGCCCACCTTCGCCGCGTCCGCCGACGCGTCGATCATCGGGAAGGACTTGATCTCGACGACCGTCCACCGCCCGCCGGGGTGGACGACCACCGCGTCCGGCTCCAGATAGGCGGGGGAGCCCGCGACCTCCAGCGCCAGCAGGGGATGGTCGAGCAGCGTCCACACCCTGTCCTGGGCACCGGCCGCGGTCGCCTCGCGCAGCGCCAGCGCCGTACGCGCGGCCCGGCCTTCGGGACCGGCCGCCGACAGATCGGGAACCCGGACCTCGGCCGGGGCGTCCACGCCCAGCAGCCGCATCAGTTCCGTACCGCCGTCGGCCTTGACCCTGGCCTCGAAGGCATTGCCGCGCATGAACGCGAACTGCGACTGCCCGAACGCCGCAGGGGACCCCAGCGCGGAGGCGAGCGCCGCCTTGTCCACCCCGGCACCGTCCAGCAGCGCGCGCCGCTTGCAGCCGGGGTTCGCGGCGAGGGTGGCCAGCGCGCGGGCGTCGAGCGGATGCGGCTGGGCGGCGGGGCCGCGCAGCTCAGCGAGCCGCTGCCGGAGTGCTGTCGTCGGCGCCTGCGGAGGAGGTCCGCTGTCCAGGGATTCGCTCACCCGCGGAAGTCTCGCATCCGGCACTGACAATCGGGGACTTCGAGCCGGAAGGAGCGGACAGGACACGTGTGCGCACCCGGTCGGCGAGGCGCATCGCGGGCCGCGTCAGCAGCGCGCCGACGCCCATCACTGCGGCGCCGGCGACCGCGTCCAGGAAGTAGTGGTTAGCCGTGCCCATCACCACGAGCGTGGTGAGAAGCGGGTAGGCGACGCCGAGGACCTTCATCAGCGGCGTGCGCCCGTGCCGCCACAGCATCACACCGCACCACAGCGCCCAGCCGACGTGCAGACTCGGCATCGCCGCGTACTGATTGGTCATCGCGCCCATGCCGCGCGGCGCGCTCGCCTCGCTGCCCCACCAGCCGTACGAGCTGTACTGCGCCATCGTGTCGACGAACCCCTGACCGGCGTCGAGCAGCCGCGGCGGGCAGGTCGGCAGCAGGGTGAAGCCGACGAGGCCGAGCAGCGTGGAGAGCATCAGCCAGGTGCGGGCGGCGTGGTAGCGGGCGGGGCGGCGGCGGAAGAGCCAGACGAGGATGGCCGGGGTGACCAGATAGTGCAGCGAGGCGTACGCGAAGTCGGCGGGTATGCCGAGGGCGGGGGTCTGGCTGAAGAGACGGTTGAGCGGGTGCTCGGCGTTGAGGAGGAGGGCCTTCTCGGCCCGGAGTATCGCCATACCGTGGTCGACTGCGGTCGACACATCGCCGCGGGCGAGCAGCCGGCCCGCCGAGTAGGCGGCGTAAACCACTGCGATCAGCGTCAGTTCGGTCCACCAGCGGGGCCGATGGCGGGGCGCGGTGTACGGCATCCGAACGTTTCTCCAGTTTGTGTTCTGGCGGCCATCGGCCACCGCTCGACCGTACGGTGTATAAGGCGACGTCCCGTCGGCAGGTCCCGCCTGCTAGCAGGACGCTGAGATCGACTTGGAGGTTGCCTCGTGTTCAGGTGCGAGATGATGGAAGGCCACCCGATGTGAACCTGAGGGAGACCCCGCATGGCACCGCGCATCCTGCTCGCCCGGCACGGCCAGACGGAATGGTCGCTGCTCGGCAAGCACACCGGCAGGACGGACATCCCCCTGCTCGAAGAGGGCAGGCGCGGGGCGAAACTGCTGGGGGAGCGGCTGCACCGGGCGCCGTGGTCGGGCCTGGAGGGCGTCGAGGTCCGTACGAGCCCGCTGGGGCGGGCGGCGGAGACGTGTGCGCTGGCGGGGTTCGGGGACCGGGCGACCGGGTGGGACGCCCTGATGGAGTGGGACTACGGGGCGTACGAGGGCCTGGCCCCGGCGGACATCCACGCGGACCGCGCGGACTGGTTCATCTGGCGCGACGGCGTCCCGGACGGCGAGACCCTGTCGGAGCTCGGCGCGCGGGCGGACGAGGTGGTGGAGTGGGCGCGCTCGGCGGACCGCGACGTGCTGGTCTTCGCGCACGGCCACATCCTGCGGGTGCTGGGGGCGCGGTGGCTGGGCATGGACCCGTCGTTCGCGGCGCGGATCAAGCTGGACCCGACGAGTCTGTCGGTGCTCGGGTGGGCGTACGGTGCGCCGGCGGTGGATCGCTGGAACGACACGGGCCATCTGGAGGGGTGAGCTTCCCGCCGGAGGCGCCGCGCACCCATGGCGCCCGCGACCCGCGCCATGGACCCCGCCGGAGGCGGCGCCCGCATCACGCCCTTCGCAGCGACTCCCCGTGCCGCTCCAGGAACGAACCCACACCCCCCGTCCTCCGCTGCGGCAGCAGCACCCTCGCCGTGTCCGACAGCATCGACTGGATGCGTGACGACTGGACCCCCGCCAGCAGGTCCAGCACCTGATGGCCCGCCTCCGCCGCCTCGTCCGGGGCTCCGGCGCGGGCCAGGTCCGCCGCCAGTTCCGCCCGGTACAGGGCCAGGTTGCGGGTGAAGCGGTTGTCCTGGAGGGTCGCCGCCCGGCGGGCGTGGCGGGCGGCCCGGGGCCAGTCGCCGAGGGCCGACCAGCACTGCGCCTGCAGCGCTTCCAGTTCCGGTTCGCCGAAGAAGGACATCCACTCCGGATCCGCGTCCGCCGGCCCCCGGTCGAAGTACGCGTACGCCCGCCCCAGGGACTTCTCGCAGCCCGTACGGTCCCCGAGCCCCGCCCAGCCGCCCGCCTCCCGAAGCGATAGCAGGGACAGCAGCCGCGGCGAGGCCAGGTGCCCCGCCGCCCGCTGGCCTGCCTGGGCCGAGCGGACCGCCTCCCGGTGGCGGCCCGCGTCCCGCGCCAGGAAGGAGGTGTTGCAGAACGCGTGCGCCTCCAGCGCCGGATCGCCTGCCACCCGAGCCGTCGCCAGCGCCTCCGCGTAGTGCGAGCGCGCATCGTCGAACCGGCCCGAGTCGTGCGCCAGCCAGCCCACCGAGATGGCGAGTTCGCCCGCCCCCGCGTGCAGCCGGTCCGCCGTCGAGGGGCGCGTGGCCGTGCCCGCGTCGAGCAGTGCGTACGCCGCCCGCAGCGGCTGCGCGGCCCGCTTGTAGAGCCCGTCCGCGCCGTGCCGGTCGTCGAGCAGCCGGATCCGCCGTACCGCGTCCTCGACGGCGTTCACCTCCGCCTCGCCGAGTCGTCGCTGTGCGGGCACGAGGCCGGGACCGGGACCGAGCCCGAGGGACGCGGCCGCCACGGTGGCGGAGCCGCTCGTCATGAATGCGCGACGCAGCACGTCGCTCTCCTCGTCGATGTCGCTGTCACTGTTGCCGTCACAAAGGTCGAGAGGGCCGAGGGGGCCGCAGGGTTCGGGCGGCCGCCCCCGGCCGCCGCCCCGCACCTGTTCCCGCGCCGCGAACCCCAGGTCCGCCAGCGTCAGACCGGGGAACATGTGCACGAACACCCGCTCGTACGCATAGTTCGGACAGCGGATCTCACCTGCCTCGACGCGCCCGATGTAGCGGGCGTCGCACGAGACCTGCTCGCCGATCTCTCGAGCCGCCTTGCGTACGCTCGCCGCGAACTCCCCCGGCGAGCGCTGCCCCCGCAGCCGGCGGAAGGCGAGGTTGGGAACCGCCCGGTTGGGAACTGCCCGTGATGCCTGTGACGATGACGCCATGGCCGAGCCCTCTCTTGGTGCAGCCGTGTTCCGGCGGAGCAAGAACGTACCTGCTGTGATGGGCCGCACACACAGGGTTTAGCTACAAAAGGGATATCTCTCCCTCGATCTGCCATGAACTGCCATCCTTTGCGGCGGCGAGCCGCCGTAGCCCTTGACGCGAACGGGCGTTGAACCATCCGGAGGCGCGATACGTGTCTCCACTCGAGCGAGGAGGGGATCCCCTTGTTGGAGATCGGCATGGAGTCCAGCGCCAACGGCGGCTCACGTACGACTGCGACGACTGCTCGCCACAGGCCAACCCCGGACAGCAGCGCACCGCCCGGCGACGACGCGGAGCCCTGCGATCTGGTGACCGTCCCCGCCAGGCAGGGGCTCGAGGCCGTCGACATCCTGCGCCGCGGCCCAGTACCGGCCGTCGGCCCCGTGCTCCACGACGGCACCTGCGACACCCTCGGCTTCCTGGTGCCGCCCGGCACCGCGGACGGCTGGGACATGCCGGGCAGCGCCTGTACGCAGACGTCGGGACGCGGTCTGCGGATCCCTGCCGAACCCCCGGTCACCGGCGCCGATGCCGATGCCGACACCGGCGCCGACTGGTTACTGCCGCCGGACGGCGCCGGCCCGGTCACCGACCCGGTGGTGCTGCGCGAGGCGCTCGGCGAGGCGGCCCGCCTCATCGAGGCCGCCGACAACTGTTGCTGAGCCCCGGTCGCTGAGCCCCCCCATCGGTACTGCGCCGATAATGGGCTGGTGGCAAAGAGCAAGCGGCGCAGCCGTACGGGCGGGGCAGGCAGCCCCGAACCCGTCGTCGAGCAGGTCGACGGCGGGCTCGCCGAGCTGATACCCGACCGCGAGCGGCCGCGCGGCTGGACGCTGCTCCTCGACGGCGCCCCGCAGTCCCATGTCGACCTCGACGACCCGGTCCATCTCTCCTTCGAGTACCAGCGCCGCCTCGGCCATGTCGCCGATCTCGTCGCCCCGCCCGGCCGCCCCCTCCAGGTCGTGCATCTCGGTGGCGGGGCCTTCACTCTCGCCCGCTACATCGCGGCGACCCGCCCCCGTTCCACCCAGCAGATCGTCGAGTTGGACGCCTCGCTGGTCCAACTGGTCCGCAAGCAGCTCCCGTTGGATCCCGGCGCACGAATACGAGTCCGGTCGGCCGACGCCCGCGCCGGGCTCGGCAAGTTCCCGGACGACTGGGCGGACCTGGTGATCGCCGACGTGTTCAGCGGAGCCCGCACCCCCGCGCATCTGACCAGTACGGAATTCCTCGCCGAGGTATGCAGGGTCCTGAAGCGGGGCGGGCACTACGCCGCCAACCTCGCAGACGGGCCGCCGCTCGCCCATCTGCGCGCCCAGGTCGCCACCGCCGCCGCCGTCTTCCCCGAGCTCGCGCTCGCCGCCGACCCGACGGTCCTGCGCGGCCGCCGCTTCGGCAATGCGGTGCTGCTCGCGTCCGACGTTCCGCTGCCCGTCGCCGAGCTGACCCGCCGCGTCGCGAGCGACCCGCACCCCGGTCGGGTCGAACACGGCAGGGCGCTCACCGACTTCACGGGCGGCGCGGCCGCGGTCACCGACGCGAGCGCGAAGCCCTCACCCGTACCGCCGCCGGCGACGTTCCGTTAGCGCGGTGACCGGGACCCGGCACTTGAGGACAGAACAGACAACCTAGCGATCGTCGAACTCGACCATCGGCGGGTGACCGTTCCAGGTGCAGAAGACCGAGACCTCGCGGCCGTCCTTGGTGAAGGTCACCCGGATCCACGTCGGTTGCTTCCAGACCTGCATCTGCCAGGCGGCGTCCGGCGTCGCCGAGACCAGCTCCGCCGACGATTCGCCGATGTCGAAGACGACCCGGCCGCCGTCGACCGTGTAGCCCTTCACATTCCCGGACGGCGGGCCCGAGACGGGCGGCGGCGACGGCGGCTTGGTCTTGTTCGGCTTTCCGGCCGACCCAGTGGCCGACGGCTTGCGGGTCTTGTCCGCACTGCCCGGCTTCGACGGCGTCGGGCTCGGCGACCGCTGCGTCGACGATGCCTGCGGCTTCGCGCCTTGCGTGGTGGCGCCGTCCGCGGTGATGGGCAGCGCGCGCGGCCGGTCGTAGGCGGTCCCGGACATGACCGTGTGGACGCCCCACCAGGACAGCGTGACCGCCGCGCCAGTGGACAGCGACCACGCCATGGCATGTACGAGTCCTCGATGCATCGGGGCCATACTGCACCACGCACCCCACAACTGTCCCTAGGGGGACCGGCGTCCAATGGCGTACGGTGCCGCCCATGGCAAGTGTGCTCGTGGTCGAGGACGACCAGTTCGTGCGCTCCGCCCTCATCCGGCACTTGACCGAGGCCTCCCACACCGTACGGAGCGTCGGCACAGCCCTCGAGGCGCTGCGCGAGGTGGCCCATTTCCGCTTCGACTTGGTCATCCTGGATCTCGGCCTGCCCGATCTGGACGGGTCCGAGGCGCTGAAGATGCTGCGCGGACTCACCGACGTACCAGTGATCATCGCGACCGCGCGGGACGACGAGGCGGAGATCGTCCGCCTGCTCAACGACGGCGCCGACGACTACCTCATCAAGCCCTTCTCGGTGGAGCACCTGTCCGCGCGGATGGCGGCCGTGCTGCGCCGCTCGCGCGCCGCCGGGGACGCCCCGCCCTCGGGCGTCATCCAGGTGGGCGGGCTCTCCATCGACCCGCTGCGCCGCCAGGCCGAGCTGGACGGGGCGGCACTCGACCTGACCCGCCGGGAGTTCGACCTGCTGGCGTTCCTGGCCGGGCGGCCCGGCGTCGTCGTACCGCGCAAGGAGCTGCTCGCCGAGGTCTGGCAGCTGAGTTACGGCGACGACCAGACCATCGACGTCCATCTGTCCTGGCTGCGACGGAAATTGGGCGAAACGGCGGCCCGGCCCCGCTATCTGCACACCCTCCGCGGCGTCGGCGTGAAGCTGGAGCCGCCGAACGGACGCATGCCATGAACGGACGCACGCCATGAACGGACACCTGTCATGAGATGGGCGCTGGTCAAGGTCTCGCTGGCCGTCACCGCCATGGTCGTGGTCGCCTTCGCGATACCCCTCGGGCTCGTCATCAAGGAGATGGCCAGGGACCGGGCCTTCTCCAACGCCGAGCGGCAGGCCGCCGCCATCGGCCCCACCCTCTCCATCACCGCCGACCGCGATCCGCTGGAGCGGGCGGTGATGTCCACCCAGGCCGGATCGGCCGGGCGGATGGCCGTGCACATCCCGGCCTCCGGCGAGCCGGGCAGCCAGCCGGTGAACATCGGCACCCGCCGGGCCACCCAGAAGGACCTGGCGACCACGCAGCGGCTCGGCCGCGCCTCCATCACCGAAGTGACCGGCGGCTCCGCGTTGCTCCAGCCCACCGCGATCAGCACCGGACAGATCGCCGTCGTCGAGGTGTTCGTGCCGGAGGGCGAGGTATCCAACGGCGTGGACACCGCCTGGCTGGTGCTCGCCGGTGTCGGCATCGCGCTGATCGTCGGCTCGGTCGCGGTCGCCGACCGGCTCGGCATCCGCATGGTGCAGCCCGCCCAGCGCCTCGCGGGCGCGGCGCACGACCTGGGCGAGGGCAAGCTGGGGGCGCGTGTCCCCGAGGAGGGGCCGACCGAGCTGCGTTCCGCCGCGATCGCCTTCAACTCCATGGCGGACCAGGTGGTCCAGCTCCTCGCCAATGAGCGCGAGCTGGCAGCCGACCTGTCGCACCGGCTGCGTACGCCGCTCACCGTGCTGCGCCTCAACGCCGCCTCGCTCGGCGACGGACCCGCCGCCGACCAGACCAGGGCCGCGGTCGAGCAGCTGGAGCGCGAGGTCGACACGATCATCCGCACGGCGCGCGAGGCCAAGCCGCAGACCGCGTCGCCCGGCCCCGGAGCGGGCTGCGACGCCTCCGAGGTTGTCCGGGAGCGGATGGACTTCTGGTCGGCTCTGGCGGAGGACGAGGGCCGCGAGGTGCGGGTCGCGGGCGTCGACCGTCCCGTACGCATCCCGGTCGCGCGCCCCGAACTGGCCGCCGCGCTCGACGCGTTGCTCGGCAATGTCTTCCGGCACACCCCGGAAGGCACGGCCTTCTCGGTCGACGTACACAACGGCGGGGACGCGGTCATCGTGCTGGTGTCGGACGCGGGCCCGGGCATCACCGACCCGGAGGCGGCGATGGCCCGCGGCAACAGCGGGGGCAGGGACGGCTCGACGGGGCTCGGCCTGGACATCGTGCGCAGGGTGGCGGAGTCGACGGGCGGGGACGTGCGGATAGGCAGCTCGGTGCTCGGCGGCACGGAGGTGCGGATCTGGATCGGGCTCGACCCGCGCGAGGGGCTGCCGGGGGAGCGGAGACGGGGCCACCGGGGAACGGTCAGACGCCGCAAGGGCGTCCGCCTGATGAAGTGACCGGGACCTTCGGTGGCCGGTTTGTCCTCAATCGCCGGACGGGCTTGGTTGCAAGTGGTCTCGACCATTAATCCGTTCCGATGCCCTCCTTAAGGGCGCCCTAAGAAGCTCAACCCCCGCCCCGAACAGGTCATTTGTCCGTTTCCGGGCCGCTAGCGTGCTGCCACACCCCCACCCCCCGTAACGCAGAGGCAGGCACGCAATGGGCAGCAGTACGCACCGGCGCAGGGCGAGCGCGAAGACCAAGGCGGTCGGCGCGGTCGTCGCCGCCGCCGTCATCGGCGGCGCGGCGTTCGCCCTCACGGGCACCGCGCAGGCCGCAGCCGTAGGCGCCGCGTACACCAAGACGAGTTCCTGGACCGGTGGTTACACCGGCCAGTACGTCATCACCAATGCCACCGACAAGGCGCAGTCGGACTGGACGCTCGAGTTCGATCTGCCCGAGGGCACCACGATCGGCTCGCTGTGGAACGGCGAGCACACCGTGAACGGGCAGCACATCACCGTGAAGCCCGCGAGCTGGAACAAGGAGCTCGCCCCCGGCAAGTCGGTGACCGTCGGCTTCGTCACCTCCGCGAGCGGTACGGCGACCATCGCCGACCCGACCTCCTGTCTCATCAACAAGGTCAAGTGCTCCGTCGACGAGGGCGCGACGCCGCAGCCGAGCGGCCGCCCCACCGAGCAGCCCACACCCACCAAGACCCCGAGCCCGACGGCGAGCGCCACGCCCACGCAGAAGCCGACCCCCACCCCGACACCCACCCCCACCGAGACGCCCGGCGGCGGTACGGGCGCGGCCGCAGGCTTCGCGCCGTACATCGACACCTCGCTCTACCCGGCGTACGACCTGCTGGACACCGTCACGAAGACCGGGGTCAAGGAGTTCAACCTTGCCTTCATCACCTCCGGCGGCAGCTGCGCCCCGCTCTGGGGCGGCGTCACCGACCTCGCCAACGACAAGGTCGCGGCCCAGATAGGCGCGCTGCGCGCCAAGGGCGGCGACGTCCGGGTCTCCTTCGGCGGCGCGGCCGGCCACGAGCTGGCGCTGAACTGCTCCTCCGCCGACGACCTGGCGAAGGCGTACGGCAAGGTCATCGACGAGTACAAGCTCACCAAGGTCGACTTCGACATCGAGGGCGCGGCCCTGCCGGACACCGCCGCCAACTCCCGCCGCTCGCAGGCGATCGCGCAGCTCCAGAAGTCCCACCCGGGCCTCGACGTCTCCTTCACGCTGCCCGTCATGCCCGAGGGGCTGACCCAGCCCGGCGTGGATCTGATCGCCGACGCCAAGAAGAACGGCGTGAAGGTCGACGCGGTCAACATCATGGCGATGGACTACGGACCTGCCTACAGCGGTGACATGGGCCAGTACGCCATCCAGGCGGCGACCGCTACCCAGGGCCAGATCAAGGGCGTGCTCGGGCTGTCGGACGCGGCCGCGTGGAAGGCCGTCGCCGTCACCCCGATGATCGGCGTCAACGACGTCGTGACCGAGATCTTCAAGGTTGACGACGCCACGCAGCTGGTCGACTTCGCCAAGTCCAAGGGTCTGGGCTGGCTGGCCATGTGGTCCTCGACCCGCGACAAGCAGTGCGCGGGCGGCGAGAAGCCGGCCGCGGATGCGACGTGCAGCTCGATCCTCCAGGAGCCGCTGGCCTTCACGAAGGCGTTCTCCGCCTACAAGTAGGTCCCACCAAGCCGCCACCCCCCGGCGGCGCGTCCCGGCCGGACTGCCCCCCACCCGGCCGGGGCGACGGGACCGCTCGGCGCCGGCCTCAGGCAGTCGGCGGGCAGGGCGTCGATCCGCCGCAGCCCGCGGTCGCCGGGCGAGCCGTCGATGTGCATCGCCGCCCGGTCGGGCCGGCCCTTGGACCGTACGGTGAAGACGAAGCCGCCGTCGCCGGCGTACCGCGCCGTCCCGCCCTGCCCGCCCGCGCGCTCGGCGGCGACGCCCTTGACGCAGCTGACGCCCGTGACCTCGTACTCCTGTAGATGCCCCGCGTCCAGCGTCAGCACCTCGCCGTACCCGTCCACCCGCCACACTCCGGACGGCGGCCGGGCCGGCTCAGCGCCCGCCGGGGCGAGCGGCAGGGCCATGCCCGCGGTGACAGCCAGCAGCGCGGCCGCCGCGACGGTCCTGCAGATGGTGCCCGATCCACTCCTGAGCTGCATGGTCAGTGCCTTCCCCGTACGTCGTCGATCTCGTACCACCACGATCGGCTCGACGCGTCTTCCGGAACATCCCGCTGTCCGGTCAGTGCGGGGTGGGGAAAACCCCCGCGGCCATTGAGTGGTGCAAGCCGTCAGTCCGTACTGAAGGGCATGAAGGACACGGTTGCCCCCATCACTCCCATCACCGCCAAAATCCGCCAGGCGCCGCGCAGGGCCGCGTTCTTCGATGTGGGCGGCACGCTGGTGCGGCAGGCACTGTGGAACGAGCCCGGACTCGCCGCGTATCTGCGGCACGCGGTGGCGGGCGATCTGATGGTGCTGGTCTCCAGCTCCCCGCTGCCCGTGGTGGCCCCGCTGGCGGCGCGACTCGGCGCGGACGAGATGCTCACCTGCATGCGGGGCCACGGCAAGGGGTACGCGGCGCGCACGCTGATGCGGGAGTACGGCTTCGACCCGGCGGACTGCCACGCGTACGCGGACGAGGCGGCCGACCTCGCCCTGCTGACCGAGGTCGGCAACCCGGTGGTCGTGGGCGATGACCCCGTGCTGCTGAGTCACGCCCGACGGGGTACGTGGCCGGTGCTCAGCGAGTGAGGTCGCCGGCCGGCGGCTCCGGGAGCACCCCGGACCGGGCCAGCGCCGCGTACCAGTGCGCGCTCGACTTGGGCGTACGGGCCAGCGTCTCGTAGTCCACGTACACCGCGCCGAAGCGCTTGCCGTAGCCGTAGGACCATTCGAAGTTGTCCATCAGCGACCAGAGGAAGTACCCGCGCACATCCGCGCCGTCGGCGATCGCGCGGTGAACGGCGGAGAGATGGCCGTGCAGATAGCGGATGCGGTCGGGGTCGTGGACCGAGCCGTCCGCCGCGGGCTTGTCGACGTACGCCGCACCGTTCTCGGTGATCACCAGCGGCAGGCCCGGGGCCTCGCGGGTGTAGTGCAGCAGCAGGTCGTAAAGGCCGGTCGGGTCGATGGACCAGCCCATCTCCGTGCGCTCGCCCGGCGGCTGGTGGAAGGAGACCGAGTCCGCGCCGGGCCAGGGGGAGTGCTTGCTCGCGCCGTGGCCGTCGCTGCGGGGGCGATTGTCAGTGGCAGCCGATACAACTGCAGGTGCGTAGTAATTCAGTCCGAGCGAGTCCAGGGGGTGCTTGATGACGGCCAGATCGTCGCCGTGGACGAACGACCAGTCGGTCAGGGCCGCGGTGTCCGCGAATAGGTCCTGCGGATACGTGCCCTTGAGCATCGGGTCCGCGAAGATGCGGTTCGCGAGCGCGTCGATACGGCGGCGCGCGTCCAGGTCCGCGGGGCTCTGGCTGCTCGCTCTGACCACGCTCGGGTTGAGGCTGACGGAGAGCTGGGCGCCGGCGGGTAGGGCGGAGCGCAGCGCCTGGGCGGCCAGCCCGTGGCCGAGGTTGAGATGGTGTGCGGCGCGCAGCGCGGCGACCGGGTCGGTGCGGCCCGGCGCGTGGACTCCGGAGCCGTACCCGAGAAAGGCGCTGCACCAGGGCTCGTTGAGGGTGGTCCACATATCCACGCGGTCGCCGAGCGCGTCCGCGACGATACGGGCGTAGTCGGCGAAGCGGTGCGCGGTGTCCCGCTCGGGCCAGCCCCCCGCCGTCTCCAGCTCCTGGGGCAGATCCCAGTGGTAGAGGGTGAGCACCGGACGGATGCCGTGGTCGAGCAGATCGTCGACGAGGCCCCGGTAGAAGTCGAGGCCGCGCCGGCCGGCGGGGCCGCGGCCGGTGGGCTGCACCCGGGACCAGGAGACGGAGAAGCGGTACGCGTTGACGCCGAGGCCCGCCATCAGCGCGACGTCGTCGGCGCGGTGGTGGAAGTGGTCGACCGCCGTGTCCCCGGTGTCACCGCCCTCCACCTTGCCGGGCGTATGGCTGAAGGTGTCCCAGATCGACGGCGTGCGGCCGCCCTCCCGTACAGCGCCCTCGATCTGGTACGCGGCGGTCGCGGTGCCCCACAGGAAGACCGGCGGAAAGGTCATGGACATCGGTGAGCTCCCAACATGTGCGTAGGAACGTATGCGCAGGTACGAATGCATAGGTACGAATGCATAGGTACGGGAATGCGAGGAGGTGTCAGCCCTTGACCGCGCCCTGCATGATGCCGCCGACGATGTGCTTGCCGAAGACGACGAAGGCGATCAGCAGCGGAAGGGTGCCAAGCAGCGCGCCCGCCATGATCACCGACTGGTCGGGGATATAGCCGCGGCCGAGCCCGGTCAGCGCCACCTGCACGGTGGGGTTGCCGTTCTGGGTCAGCGCGATGATCGGCCAGAAGAAGTCGTTCCAGGCCATGACGAAGGTCAGCATCCCGAGCACCGCCATCGCGGGCCGCGCAGCGGGGAGGACGACGTGCCACACCACGCGCCAGCTGCTCGCGCCGTCCACCCGCGCCGCCTCGATCAGCTCGGTGGGCAGCGCCTCGATCAGGTACTGCCGCATGAAGAACACCCCGAAGGCGCTGACCAGGGTGGGCAGGATGACGGACTGCAGCTGGTCGGTCCAGGACAGCTCGGCGATGAGCATGTACAGGGGTACGACGCTGAGCTGCGGCGGCACCATCATCGTGCCGATCACCAACAGGAGCAGGAGGTTCTTGAAGCGGAAGCGGAGTTTGGCGAAGGCGAAGCCGGCGAGGGTCGAGAAGAGCACGGTCCCGGCCGCGATCGACCCGGCGACGATCGTGGTGTTGAGCAGGGCGGTGCCCATGTTGGCGTCGGTCCAGGCGATCTCGAGATTTTTGAAGAGATTGCTGCCGAACCAGAAGGGCGGGGGAGTCTGCGCGAGCCGGGAGCTGTTGCGGGAGGCGGCGACTGCCGTCCACACCAGAGGAAAGAGGGAACCGACCGTGAACACGATCAGCACGGCATAGGTGATCCGGCCGCCATGCAGCTGACGTCCGGCACGTTTGGCGCCTCGGGCGCCTCCGGCACCTCCGGTGCGGCCTGTGTCTCCGGCGCGACCGGCGCGGCCTTTGGCGCGCTTGGCGCTGAGCAGTGTCGTCATCGTCGTACCCCCTACGCGCCCTTGCTCAGCAGGCGGGCGAGCAGCCAGTTCACCGCGCCGATCACCAGCAGGATCAGGAACATCGACCAGGCGATCGCCGAGGCCCGGCCGAGGTGGAGATTCACCCAGCCCTGCTCGTACAGATAGAGCCCGAGCGTCTGGAACTGATGGTCGGCGCCGCCGGTCGCGCCCGCGCTGCCGTTGAACAGCAGTGGCTCGCCGAACAGTTGGGTCGCGCCGATCGTCGAGACCACACAGGTGAACAGGATCGTGTGCCGCAGCGAGGGGACGGTGACATGGATGAACTGCTGCAGGCGAGAGGCCCCGTCGAGCGCGGCCGACTCGTACAGATCGTTCGGGATGGCCTGCATCGCGGCCAGATAGATCAGCGCGTTGTACCCCGTCCACCGCCAGATCACGATCGTGGAGACGGCCAGCTGGGAGGTCCATTCGCCGTTCTGCCAGTCGATGTTGTCGATGCCGACCAGTCCGAGCGCCCAGTTGATCATTCCGTAGTCGCGTCCGAAGAGGAGGACGAAGACAAGCGTCGCGGCGGCCACTGAGGTGGCGTACGGAGTCAGCGCGGCCACCCGGAAGAACATCGAGCCGCGCAGCCGGTAGTTCAGCAGATGCGCGATGCCCAGCGCGATGAGCAGCTGCGGCACGGTGGAGATCAGGCCGATGGTGACGGTGTTCTTCAGAGCGTTCCAGAAGAACTCGTCCTCGAGCAGGCGGGAGAAGTTGCGCAGCCCCACCCACTCCATGTCGGTGGGCGCGGTCAGTTCCACCCGGTGGAGCGAGGCCCAGCCGGTGTAGAGCAGCGGAAAGAGCCCGAAGGCCAGGAAGAACACGAAGAACGGCGCCACAAAGGCGTACGGACTCCACTTGACGTCCAGCCGGTAGCGGCGGCTGCGCCGGGCCCGGCGGCGATCGTCGGCCGCGCCGTCGGACCGGTCGCGTGGGGCCGCGCCCTCCTCCCCCTGGGAGGGCGCGGCGGCCGGTGCGTCACTCGCCATACCGGTCACTGGTCCAGCGCGTTGTCGATCGCCTTCACGGCCGCGTCCCACCCCTGCTGGGAGGACCGGCCCTTCTGGTCGACCTGGAGCATGCCGATGTCCGCCAGGTTCTGCGCGATGATCAGGTCCTTCGGCCCGATGATCTGGACCGGCACTCCCTCGGCTGCCTTCGAGAAGATCTGTCCGATGGGCGCGCCGGCGAAGTAGGCGTGCTTGGCGCCGGAGACTTCGGGCAGGGAGTACGCGGCCTTGGCGCTCGGGAAGCTGCCGCGCTCGGCGAAGAGCTTTGCCTGCTGCTCGGGCGCGGTCAGCCAGGCCGCGAGCTTCGCCGCCTCGTCCTTGTTCTTGCCCGCATCGGGGACGGTCAGGAAGGAGCCGCCCCAGTTGCTGGGCTTGGGCGCCGCGGCCACGTCCCACTTGTCCTTGCCCGCGGCCCCGCCCTTGTCCTGGATGTAGCCGAGCATCCAGGCCGGGCAGGAGACGGTAGCGAACGTGCCGTTCGCGAAGCCCTGGTCCCAGGCCGGCGTGAACTGCTGGAACTTACCGGTCAGACCCTCCGTCGCGAACTGGGCCGCGATGTCCCAGGCCTCCTTCACGGCCGGGTTGGCCTTGTAGACGATCTTGCCGTCTTTGTCGTAGAAGCGGTTCTCGTTGCTGCCGGTGATCGCCGCCATCACTCCGGAGGCGGAGTCCACGAACGCCGTCCTCTTCGGCGCTTTCGCCTTGAACTGCTTGCCCGTGTCGAGGTACTTGTTCCAGTCGCCCGCCCACAGCTTGCCGACTGCCTCCCGGTCGGTGGGCAGCCCGGCCTTGGCGAAGAGGTCCTTGCGATAGCAGATGCCCTGCGGACCGATGTCGGTGCCGAGCGCGATCGTCTTGCCGTCCTTGGTGGTGGCCTGCGCCCACTTCCAGGGCAGGAACGCGTCCTTCTGGACCCCCTCGGTCTTGCCCAGGTCGACCAGCTTGCCCGCCTGCGTCGCGGTTATCTCGGCGATGTTGTTGACCTCGACGGCCTGGATGTCGGCGAGACCGCTGCCGCTGCCCAGATGCGTCAGCAGCTGCGGGTAGTAGTTCTCGTTCCGCTCGATCGAGGTCTGCTTGATCTCGATGTTCTTGTTGAGCTTCATGTACTCGTCGTAGAGGCCGGCCTCCTTGAGACCGAAGGCGCCGAAGACCCCCACCGTGAGCGTGGTCCTGCCCTTGCCTCCCCCGCCGCCGTTCGACGCACTGCCGGTGGGTTCGTCGCTGTCCTCGGCACAGCCGGCCAGCAGACCGGCGCCGAGCGCGGCGACGACCGCGAGGATTACTGCCCTGCGCATTGCGTCCTCCTTGTGCCCTGACGTGCCGACCCCCCGGCCAACTGGCGTGCAGCGCAGTGCCGTTGATGCTCCGCGGCTCGGGCGGGGAACGTGCGGGTTGTGTATGAGTCAGGTACGGTGGGAGCGCTCCCATATGTGATGTGTTGAAGGGTCGCCGCTCCCTGAGGGGGTGTCAAGGCACCCGGCACGTTATGTTCTCGGACGGGGAAGCCTGGGGAGGCGGACATGGTGTCTCGGACAATCCGTACGCGCAACGGAGGGCGGGGCACGGGCAGACCCACCCTCGAAGAGGTCGCCGCACGCGCCGGTGTCGGACGAGGCACGGTCTCCCGCGTGATCAACGGTTCGCCGCGGGTCAGCGACCGCACCCGCGCCGTCGTCGAGGCCGCCGTCGCCGAACTCGGATACGTACCCAACCGCGCGGCCCGCGCGCTCGCCGCCAACCGCACCGACGCGATCGCCCTCGTCGTCCCGGAGCCCGAGGACCGGTTCTTCGCCGAGCCGTACTTCTCCGACATGGTGCGCGGTGTCGGCGCGGCCCTCGCCGACACCGAGATGCAGCTGCTGCTGACCCTGGCCGGCAGCGACCGCGAGCGCCGCAGGCTCGCGCAGTATCTGGCGGCCCACCGCGTCGACGGCGTCCTGCTGGTTTCCGTGCACGCCGACGACCCGATCCCCGACATGCTGGAGGACCTCTCGATTCCGGCCGTGATCAGCGGCCGCAGGTCGGCCGCCGAGACGCTGGCCGCGGTCGACTCCGACAACTTCGAGGGTGCCCGCAGCGCGGTCGCGCATCTCGCGGCCCGCGGCCGCCGTGCGATAGCGACGATCACCGGACGCCTGGATGTGTACGGCGCCCAGTGCCGCCTGGACGGCTACCGCGCGGCTCTCGCGGCGGCGGGCCTGCCACCCGACGCCCGACTGACAGCCCCCGCCGACTTCACCGAGGAGGGCGGCCGCCGCGCGATGCGGGAGCTGCTTGAGCGCTGCCCGGAGCTGGACGCGGTCTTCGCGGCCTCCGACGTGATGGCGGCGGGCGCCCGCCAGGTGCTGCGCGAGGCGGGCCGCCGGATCCCGGAGGACGTGGCGCTGGTCGGCTTCGACGACTCGGCGGTGGCCCGCCACATGGACCCGGCGCTGACCAGCGTGCGCCAGCCGATAGAGGAGATGGGCCGGACGATGGCCGAGGTGCTGCTTCAGGAAATAGAGGGGCGCACGGGCGAGCGGCCGCAGATCGTGCTCCCGACGGAGCTGGTCGTACGCGAGTCGTCGTAGCGGGATCCACAGATCCACAGATCCATGGCTCCGCGGAAAAGAATCAAGGGCCCCGGTCCGAAGACCGGGGCCCTTGATCATTCAGGGTGAGTAACGGGACTCGAACCTGTTTTGTTACCCATATTTGACCTGCGGTGATGCTGAAAACCGTGCCAAATCGGGACTGTTCGATGCCAGTGAGTGTCACTCGGGTTCACTGAATGCCGCTCGGTTTGGCCATGGCCAAGCGGGCGGGCGGCGATGCCCAACGGCGGGGCGGGGTGAGTAGAAGAAACCCGAATCGCGATCGTGGCCAACTGACAACGCCCCCACCCGAAGGTGGGGGCGTCGCCGACCGCTCCGATCCGCCTGGGGGAGGACACGGAGGGCCGGTCTGGAATGGGGGGTTCCGGCTAGGTGCCCGGACCGCTCATAGATCAAACAATGTAGGTTCTAACCCACAGCTATTCGATCATGGACCCGTAAACGTGGACCCGTGCCACGCTCCACCCCACCCGACACCTGGGTCCTGAATCGAAGGCGACAGATCGGTGACCAGATTCGGGCAGCGCGGTTGTACGCGAACCTCACGCAAGAGGCAGTCGCCAACCAGATCGGGATGGACCGGCCGTCGTACAACCGCATCGAGCAGGGCCACGTCTCGCCGCTTCTGGACACGCTGCTCCTCGTCGCCGACGCCATCGGTGTGGACCTCGCAGACCTCATGCGGTAGGGCTCCTCTCCCTGCTCTACGCGGGAGACAGGTCCGTCCGTCGCGACGCGGCTGAGAAGAGCCCCGGCCTGCCCCATGACGGGGGACGGGTGGCAGACCGGGGCGGCATTGGGCCGTCGTGTCACTCAACGGTGAGACGACCAGTGCGCAGGATGGTGTGGTTAGCGAAGAGGCCGTCCAGGCGGAACTCCTTGGTCAGGTCGCCAGTCCACTTCGCGTCGGGCAGATCGCGGTATGTCGACGCCTTGACCATGCGGGCCCGCGTGCACTGGGTGAGGATCCAGCGCGCTTCCGTCTGACCAGGGGGCGGGTTGGTGTACATGCTCGCGGCCAGCCGCCACAAGTGGTCGCCAGTCGCACTGTCCGGGGCGACCACACCGACGATCGCGACATCCCCGAGTCCGCGGGAGTCGCTCGACTGCGTGGTGTACGCGACGGTCAGGCCCTCCAGCGGGAAGACCGTAAGACGGCTGCAAGCGGAGAGAAGGGCAACCACAGCGGCTCCGTTCTGTGAGTGGCGCGCGGCCGCCTCTCGACGACCGCGCGCGCGAGGGGTTCGGGCTAGCAGCAGGGGCCGTCGCCGCAGCAGGTCGGCTCGTTGCAGTCCGCCGTCACGCCCCACAGGGACTCGTCGACCGCGTAGCCGGCCGCGCGAATCTTCCCGACGACGTCGACCATCGCCGCCTTGTCCCGGTAGCGGGAGTTCGGGGCGTGGTGGATGTACCGGCCGTAGCGTTCCTGGCACCAGGTTGTGTACTCGGTGCTGTGCAGCATGAACGTGTGCCATGCCGGGTCAACGAGCTTGCTGGGCGACAGGGCTTCACCTGTGCGCCCCATGACGTCGAGGAACGCGAGGCCCTCGTCCATCACGCGTTCGGCGACGCCTCGTTCCAGGCCGTACTCGTCGGCGCAGAAGTCGGCGAGCCGGTCGAAGAGTTCGGCGGTGACGAGCTGGCGCCCGGTGATCTGTTCTGTTGCGAGAGCGGTCATGCGATGCTCCTTGGGTGCGTCCTCGGCGGGAGGCCTTCCCTCACGCCGTCGTGCACGTGCCGGGCCCTCAGTGGCCCGTCACCGCCTCGGCCGGTTTTCCTGGCGGGATGTATCGGCCGAGGCGGGGATCAGTTGGCGGAAGCTGCGGCCGCGTAGTCGAACCGCGGGAAGCCGAAGGAATCCGCCGGGTGCTGGTCGAGCGGCAGGAGCCGCTTCGTCGTCTTGCAGGGCGGGCAGGCGTACATGGTCCGTCCGGGCCCGGAGTTCGCGTGGGCGATGCCCACGGCGATCGGCTCGTCGGTGTCGAAGCCGCACCAGTCGCATCTCCGTGTCACTTCGCCACCTCCGGGCGGAGCTGCGCCCACAAGCCGCTGCCGTCGATGGAGACGCCAGACGAGTGCGACAGCTGGTTGACGATGAGGGCGCCCGGCCCGTGGATCTGAAGGACGGGCAGCGGGCGGTATCCGGTCGCGCTGATGCGGGCGCGACTGCCGGCGGTCGAGATGGTCATCTCGATGACGTCGGGGCGCCGTTCGGTGCGGCTGCCGAGGATCGCGATGAACAGCTCGTTCGCGATGGCCGGGGCGTCGTCGTGGGTGAGGCGGCCTCGGGTCCATTGGCGGACGCGGGCGGCTTCGGCGGGGTGGCCTTTGAAGGCCACGCGCCAGGTATGCCCCGATTCGGACACGGCTGTACCCCGGATCCCGTCGCTATCTGAGTACGGATAGTGCTTTTCTGTACTCAGATTGTCCCTGGAGTTGGCGCAGGTCAAGGGGGAAGCGAGACTATGTGTGCACAGATTGACGCGATCATTCGGCAAGGTGGTGCGGCAGTGGCACAGCCCGAGTACCTGCGGATCGCCGCTGACCTGCGGCGCCGCATCTCCTCCGGCGAATGGCAACCGGGCGACCGGCTGCCGACCCTCCCCGCCCTGTGCGAGACATACCGCGTCTCCGAGACGACGATCCGGAACGCCCTCGGCCTGCTCCGCAACGAGGGGCTGATCGAGACCAAAGCACGCGCCGGGACCCTGGTCCGGTCGCGGCCGCCGGTACACCGCATGGCCGCAGACCGATACCGCACCGTGCCCGGTACCAAGGCCACGCCGTACACCAGGGATCAGGGCATCGGCTGGTCCGAGTACCGGCTCGACAAGCGGTTCGAGAAAGTCGAGGCGGACGCCGAGCTGGCCGCGCTGTTCGAGTGCGAGCCCGGTGAGCGGCTCCTCGCCCGGCACTTCGTGTTCTACGACAACGACCAGCCCACGCAGATGAGCACCAGCTACCTGCGTTGGTCCGACGTGGCGGGTACACCGGTGGCCGATCCGATCAACGAACCGTGGCCGGGCGGCACGCGGGCGCAGATGACCAGCCTCGGCATTCGGGTCACGAGGATCACGGAGTCGTTCACCGCGGCCATGCCAACCGAGGTTGAGGCTGCAACACTGCGCGTAGGTGCGGGTGTTCCGGTGATCCGCTACACCCGTCGGCACATCGTGGACACCGGGCGAGTCGTTGAAGTGGCGCATCCGATCGTGCGCCGCGGTGACACCACTGTCGTGGACTTCGCCATCGACCTGGACGACTGAGCCCGGACATGACGAAAGCGCCCCTGCCCTCCCCGAAGGGAGAACAGGGGGCGTTGTACGTCAGGGGTATTGGCGGCGGGCTGAACGCCCCCACCTCCGGGCGCTGTCCCGGCGGCGGGGGCAGAGTCCGCAGCAAGCGGGGACACCTCATGCTGTGGGGCGGGGGTGACAACGCGTTGGGGATCGTGGGGTGACGGTCACGGTGCGAAGCGCACCGTGACCGATGGTAGCCTAGCGGTGTTGCCAGCACGGCCTTCTGCGCCAGTCCCCTCAGGGACGGCGGGCCCGAGCAGACGGCAGCCTAGGAAGCTCCAGGAAGCCAGGAAGAAGAGGAAGCCCGCCGCTCCGACCGGACGGTTGGGAATTCGTCCTGGCAAGGAGCAGTTCCAAATGATGTACCTCGCGGCAGGGGCCTTCGGGCTCGGCATCGTTGTCGGAATCGGCCTGAAGGTAGGCATCGACCACTTCAAGGCGAAGGTCCGGAACGCGCTGTACGAGGAGGTGGACGGCATCCTCAAGGAGCGCGACAAGGAGCAGTAGACGCACGAACGCCCGCCCCGGTAGCAGGGGCGGGCGTTCAGCGACGGGGAGGGCAGCGACCTCAGTGTGGCACGAGGGGCTGACAGCGGGGCAGGGTCAGGCGGGCGTCACTTCTGGAACTCATCGGCCGCCGCATGGCCGGTGTGGGCGATGGCTGCGAGCTGATCCCGTTGCGTCTCGTCAATGACGTCGGATGCGTGAGCGCCGTTGAGGAGGAGGATCACCATCTCCATGGCGACGTGCAGGGAAGCAGCGGATGTGGCGTCCGTCAGCGTCTGCCCATGGCGCATGTACAGGGCCTCCCAGTACTCGATCATCCTCTGTCGCTTGTCGGCCTCGGGGTCTTCTTTGAAGAGGGGGATCACGTCTGCGGTGTCGTCGTTGCTCATGCCGCAGTGTCGGCCAGTCGTCCCGTGCGGCGCTACCTCAGCAGTGCATAGAGAAAGGCCCCTGCCGCCTGCCCGTCGAGGGCAAGCAGCAGGGGCGGGGGTCACGGGTACTGGCGGCGGTTCGGATCGAGCGCGGCAGAGGAGAGCAGGCCGGGACTGTCGGGCGGGGGAGCCCCGTTCTTGCGGCAGATCCGCGCGTCGGGGTCGTAGTCGGGGGTCTGCCAGCTGTACCCGTCCTCGCAGCTGGCGCCGGCAGGTCCCTCGGGTCCGCGCTCCCCCGGCTCCCCCTTGTCGCCTTTCTCGCCCTTCTCTCCGGGGTCGCCTTTCTCGCCTGGTGCTCCGTCACGGCCGTCGACACCATCGGCGCCGGGGCTCCCGTCCGCGCCGGGGGTTCCGTCCGCTCCGTCGCTCCCGTCCAGGCCGTCCTCCCCGGCGCTCCCCGGAGCCCCGTCCCGCCCCGGCTGGCCAGGTTCTCCGGGAATCGACACCGGCACTTCCGCCCGCTCCGGGAGATCCTCCACGGCCTGTTCCGGGTCCGGAACCGCGGGAGTCTTCCCAGCCGCCTGGAGCTGCGCGCGCAGCACCCGCACATCGCCTGTCAGCGTGGACACGGCCTTCCCCCGCAAGTCAGCTTCTGCGGCGAGCTGCTGCTCGCGTGCCGCGGCCTCGTCGTCCATGCGCTGCCAGCCCAGGATGACCGCCCCCGCCAGAGCCAGCAGAGCAGCAACCACCCACAGCAGGTGACGGCGTCGCACGAACGCTCTCTCCGTGCGCGTCACGGTGTCCCCCCGAGCGTCGTCACCAGCAGCCGCAGGCGCGCGACTTCGAGCTCAAGCGCCGTCACCTTGGCCTCCGCGGTCGCCTGGTCTCGCTCGGCCTTGTCCCGCTCGGCGACGAGCTTCGCGGCGAGGCTGTCGTATCCGGTGATCACGTGGCCCTCCTGCTGCGCCCGTCCCGCGATCCGGGAGCCGTACATGGCTGCCAGCCCGGCCACCAGGGCGCTTCCGAGTACCCCGATGGCCGTGACGGTGGCGGCATCCATGCGCCCTCCCGGTCGTGCTGGCGGGCAGGGTCAGACGCCCTTGGCGAGGGACGCGGAGTTGGTCACCGACCGCAGGCGCGCGACGAGGCCCTTGAACAGCGACAGGACAGCTCCGACACCACCAGCGCCCGCGGCGTACCACATGCTGCCGTCGAGGGGCTGCGTGACGACGATGCCCGCGATGCCCGCCTGGAGGAACGTGGTGAGGACGCGCTCCAGGAGGTCGCGGCCGTAGGTCTTGCGGGTCTTGAGGACGGTCTCGGCATCGGGCAGGGGGAAGTCAGGCATGGCGGTCATCCATTCTGCGAGTTGGGAACGTTGGTCCGTACCTGTTCCTCGAGGGGCTCAGGCGGTGACGGTGAAGCCGCGGCGCTTGCCGAGGCGAGTGAGGGACTCCTTACCGGGGATACCGTCCGCGTCGGCACCCTTGAAGCCGCCCCCGGCCGCGGAGCGCTGCCACGCGGCATACGCGGTCTTCGTCGCAGTGCCGTAGTGCCCGTCCGCGAGCTCGCGGTGCAGCAGGCCCTCGCCGACGAGCGCGGTCTCTACGGTCTTCACCCCGTAGTACGAGATCGGCGTACCCCGCTTCGGCGGATCCAACTTGGCCGCGGCCACCAGCTTCGACAGGTCCACGACCGGCTTCGGCGTGGAAGGCTTCGTCTCCACCGGAGGCGGCGGCGTACCACCAGGGCGAGGCGCGCCGCGCTTCACCCAGTCGTACAGGGCGTCCCCCGGGCAGGCCGTGTTGTGCCCGTCGCGGTGCCCGCCGACCCAGGCGCCGGCCCCGTTCTCGCGCAGCAGCTGCCGCGCGTCCGCGAGGCCTTCGAGCATCGCGTCAGTGGGCTCGTCGAGGCCGCCGCCCTTCTTCGCCAAGAGGGCGCACACCGCGTAGTCCTGGAGGTTCAGCGCCTGGTTGCCGTTCGCCCCTGTGCGCTTGCGGACGCCGCGGCCTTCGAAGACGTGCCCGTGCTCGCAGACGAGGAAGTTGTACGCGACGTCGACGTAGCCCTCCTTCTTGTTCGCGAGGTGCGCGGCCCGGATCGCCCGTACCTGCTCGTCACACTTGTCGTGGGAGCGGCTGGCGTAGGCGGAGCCGAGGTAGTGGAACTTCACCCCGCGGGCGGCGCGGAGGTCGGCTGCGGGGGACTTGGCGGGCGCGCCCCACTGGGAGCGGGTTACGAGCTTCATCACACACGCTCCGGCCAGTGCCACGTACCGCCGCGCTGCTGGCTGGTCTCGTTGTGCGGGACGTGCTGGTTGAAGAACATGCCCTCGGGGTTGAGAACGGCGAGGGAAACGCACTCGGTGTGGGCGTCGCACTCTGGCGCGCCCGTGATGATGGCCGCGCGGCACTGCGAGGTGTACTCGCCGCCCGGGGTGCCGTAGCTGACGTAGTGGACGATCCGGCCGACGCTCGGCGCAGGTTGAGGCATGAGGCCCTCCAGGGCAGCAAAAAAGCCCCGGCCAACAGGCACGAGGCGGACAAAGTCAGGGCTTGACGAAGTAATTCGGCTGCGTCAACAGCTTCGAGAACAAGGACAGGCCAACACCGTGATACCCGGCAGCCACCCGGCCCTGCCGCGGAGCCCACGACGCGTAATGGCGTGCGGCCTTCGTCAGCAGTACCTTCGCCCCGTCGTAGTACGTGCCGGGCACGCCGTACTGCTGCGCGCCCGCTATCTGCCCGATCTGCTCGGGGCGCACCATCCACCGGACGTCCGACCAGTCCGAGGGGGACTGGGTGTGCAGCTCCTTGAGTGCCGTGCCGAGGGCGGCGTGATTCGGGTCTATGTCGAGCCAGTGGTGCGTGTACACGCCCGCGTCAGGCGCCTGCTCGCGCCTGCGTAGGAGCAGCGCCGTCGCCTGATCCTCGTCGATGTTCGGGCCCCGGTACTCCAGGTTCAGGTGGATACGATCGGTCGACAGGCCAACCTCCGCGCCCGAGCCGAGGTACTCCAGGTCACGCGCCTCGGCCATGTCCTGTGGGGTGAGCCGCTCGTACCCCTCGCGCTCCGGGTAGTGGAAGCCGCCCCACCAGCCCGACGCGAGCTCGCCGTTAACCATCCGCAGGGCCGAGGTCGTTGACCCGTCGGTGCCGAGCAGCAGATTCGCCCTACGCCCGGCGAGGACGTGATGCACGAAAGCCCAGCCCATCATCACCAGCTCGTCATCCTGGTGGCCGGTGACGAAATCAACGTCGCGTCCGGTCGCCAGAGGTATGGGATCAGCGGCAGGCGTGGTCACAGGAGCACTCCTCAGGGCATAAAAAAGGCCCCTCATGGGGGCGGGCGGATGGGGTGAGGCGCGGGTCAGGGGACTTCGTAGATGGTCACGATGAGGCTGGTGAACGCCTGCCAGGTGCCAGACCCCGCGGCCGCGCTGAGCGCACCCTGGAGCTTGATCGTGTGGCTACCGGCCGCGGCGAGAGTCCCCGTCGCCATCGCGTACACCGAGTCCCGGTCAAGGTTGTCCATCTGGTGCCGGCCGGACACGGGCGCGGTGGCCCCGTCGACGACGATCGTGCCGATCATGTCCGTGGAGGCGCTCGATGTGCCGACCGCCGAGTCAAACGACGCGTCGACCCGGTACACGGCGTTCGCGGCCTCGGTGTTGAAGGTGACCGTGGCGCCGGGGATGTCGGCCGCGGTGGTCGTGGTCCTGGTGAGGGTGGAGCTTTCCTGAGCGAAGTAGACAGTCGGCCTGAGCCGGTTGAGCTGTCCGGCAGTGACGATCTGGCCAGCGAGGATCGGCATTAGGCCCCCTTCACAGTGCGGGTCGCATCGGATCAGCGAGGGACAGGGCAGCCCCGGCGGAGTGGGCTTTGACGATGCCGTTCACGCTGCGGGCGCTGATCGTGAACGTTTGCGGCGACGCGCCACCCGAGATCGCCGAGACGCTCACCCGCTCCCCGCCGATCATCGCGTTCAGCGGGAAGTGTGTCGGGAACGCAGCCGAAGTGATCCACAGGGGGCCTGCGGTGACCGCGACCGAGAACGACAGGTCGTCCGCGTCCACCCCGGACGCCAGTTCCGACGCGTCCGTGTCCGGCCTGCCGAGGATCGTGTCTCCGACCACCCCGACCGTCCACGGATCAGCCGGGGAGCAGTAGAAGGTGATCTCCCACGCGAACTCTTTGAGCTCCTCCTCGAAGCCCTGCACCATCAGATTGAACGGGCCAGGCTCCAGAAAGTCGGGCCCGTCCGTGATTTGGATGACGTCGCCCTCCCGGATCGCGAGGACCTCGGTGATCAACTCCGGATGCTTGTGCAGCATGATCCGCACACGTTCGAAGCGCGACGCATCCCACGTGCCCAAATGGGTTCGCCACGCGGCTTGCTGAAACGTCTGCTCATCCGCCGCCAGGGACAGGGTCACCGACTCGTCGTAGATGCCGACGCCGCCGTCTTCCGGGGCCTCCACCGACATGGGGCCGGTCTCCTGCACCACCCGCGACGAGGAGCCGCCAGCGCGGCCGACCTCATTGTCGTTGCGGGTCGTCAGGTCGTCATCGACCGGCTCCAGCGGAGGCCCCAACTTCGCGTAGGGCACGACCAGCTTCGGCGTCTGGTTGTACAGAGACCACCGGTCCCGGTAGGCCAGAGCCACCGTGCGATGGTCCTCGGAGAGGATGCCCGACTCGCTGTCCGCGGCCTCACCCATCAGGCTCAGCGCCGTGTCCGGGCGTTGCGCGCCGAGGAGTTCCGGAATCGCGCCTGCGGTCTCGTGGATAACGACCGGGATGGACTCCTCACCCGACAGACGCCGCAGCCGGGTACCGGCCGACTCGCCGCTGAATCCGTGGTCGGCGAAGTTGTAGTAGGCCGTATCGATGTCGGCGAACACGGCGATATGGCCCAACCTCAAACCGTCCGCGCCAGCCGCGTACGCGGCCGGAGGGCCCACCACGTCCGTGATGCGGCCCACGGTGCCCGCGTAGGAGCCGCTGGTTGCCCCGGCGCTGCCGCCAACGCCGATCCACAACGCGTTCCAGTCGACGTTTCCGCCGTTCTGTGTGGCGTAGAGCTGCCAGCGGTTCCACTGCCCGTACAGGCTTGTGGTCGGGCCCACGATCGTGTCTACGACGGACAGGCCGTCGGCGCCGAACCCCTGGATGCGGGCCGAGGTCGCGTCGTTGAAGGAGAGGTGCCACTTTTTGACGGTGCCTGTCGACCAGTAGCCGAGCGCCATGGACTCCGCGCCCGGGCCGGTCGCCAGGAAGAACACGAACTCCGTCTGCCACTCCGTCACCCCCGCGGCCGGGGCGGGCACGCGGCCATTGAGGCGGCCTCCGGTCGACACGACCGGCAGAGCCTTCGACCCGGGCAGGGAGTCGTCGGAGCCGAAATCCAGGCCGAGGGTGTACAGCGGGCTGCCGCCGGTGAGGGCGGATGCGGCGCGGGTGGCGCCGTTCTGGTCCTCCATCGGCCAATAGGCCAGCGGCGAGAAGCTCGGGATACGCCGCCTCAGCGTGGAAGCGAGGGCTTTACGGCCCTGCCCCAGACGTCGCATGATCCCCGACGACTCGATGCGCGCCGTCACCTTGTTCCCGCTCACGTGCCAGCGGGGCTTCCACACCGGGATCTCCGTGACACAGCGGTAATGCCGGTCACTGAGGCTGGTGGCAAGGCCGATCGTCCACACCTTGCCCGTGCTGTCCGTGAAGGACGCGGCGCCGGCGGTCTGCACGGTGAAATCAGGATTGGCGACCACCGAGCCCGCGATGCCGCTACGGAGTTCGAAGGCGTGGACTTGGCCGTCTGCGGAGGGGAAGCCGAGAGCGTCCCAGCCTTGGCCGACCCGCAGGGGCGCCGTGCTGTTGAAGATGCTCGTCACGCCCGCGGTGACCACGTCAGCACCGAGCTGAGTCCACGGCCCCGAGATACTCGGGCCGGTGTAGAAGCGGCACGTGTTCCCAGCCGCGCCGTTGTCGACGTCGAGCGTCACCCGCACCGCGAGACGGTCCGACGGCGGCACGACCACCTCGGCGGTCGAATCCGTCGAGATGGTCGACGTACCCGCCGTGGACCACTCGAAGTGCAGCCGCCTGTCCCTCATGAGCAGCAGCCAGGAGCGCTGATTGCCGGTTGGGGTGCCCTTGCCGCACAGCTCCACCGAGCCGGACGCGAGCCAGTTGGTGAGGGTCGCGTCGAAGCGGATGTCAATGTCGCCGACGATGTCCAGGGCTGCCGCGTCCGGGGTGGACGCACCGGTACTGAAGCCGGCGGTGCCCGTCATGGCCAGGTGCACCGGCCCGGCGACGGACAAGCGGGTGCGGGTGTTCCGGCCGATCAGTCCGTAGTTGGCCGACATGGGGTGCCGCGGGGAGTACTTCAGGTCCGGGTTGAGCAGCCCGTACGCCATCTTCGCGGCATCCACTCGCGCGCCTGGACGCGTCCTCCCCCGCGTATGGCTGACCCCTTCCTCCATCAGGGCATCGTTCGTGGTGTCGGTCCAGACGCCGCCGATCTGCATCTCAACCTTGGCGTCCGGGACCGGCATTAGGGCCTCCCCTCATCACATTCCGAAGACTTCTTGCACGTCGCCGCCGCCGTCCTGCACGATGCGGCGGATCAGACGCCGGAACTCCTCCGGCCCGGACAGCACGATCTCCACCCGCTGGCGCCTGCCGCTCGCCGCAGCGCCGCCGCCCCCGGGGAGCGCCATGCCGGGCACCGCACCACCCATCGACAGGCCCAACGGCGAGCCCGCAATCGCGCTCTGCGCACCCGCGAGCACCGACCCCACGGCGCTCTGCACCTTCCCCTCACCGCTGGCGATACCAGCCGCGAGAGCCTGTGAGATGGCCTGTCCGGAATAGAGCGTCCAGCCTTTACCGCTGAAAGGTCCCTCTTTCGCGGGCGAGAACGGCAGCAGGTTCCGGGCCTTCGACAGCACGCCACTGACCGCGTCCCCGACACGGCCGGCCATGTTCTTAATGCCGTCGATGAAGCCCCGGATCAGCGCCTTCCCCGACTCGAACAACCGGCTGCCGAGGTTGCCGAGCGCTGACACGGCCTTACCCGGCAGCTCGCGGACCTTCGCTACCGCCTCCAAGACCTTCCGTGCGATCGCGTCCTTGAGCCTGCCGCCCGCCTCCTGAGCCCGCTGCCCCAACTTGCTGGCGAAGCTCGACAGAGCCGCCCACGCCTTCTGTGGGAACTGCGTGAGCCATCGGACGATGGTGTCGATCGCGCCCGAGACCATCCGCTTCGCCGCGTCCCACGCCCCGGAGAAGTCACCTTGCAGCAGGGCGACGATCATCTGAATGGCGGGGATGACGACGGTCCTGATGACCGCCGCGAGTTCGTCCGCGAACATTGCGGCCAGCTTCGCGATCAGCTCAATCAGCGGCTGAATGAAAGGCATCAGCTCCGTGAGGAGCTTGGTCGCCAGGTCACCGAGCGTCTTGATGAGCGGCGCCACGGCAACTAGCAATTCACCGAAGATCCCGCCGAGTTGGATGAGCGTCGGCGACAGCGCAATGATCAGGTCGCCGAGCATGCCGATGAAGATGACGAGTTGGTCGCCGATGGTCTTCGCGAGGATCGCGATGATCGGCGTTAGTCCGGCAATGATCGGGGCCAGTGTCGCGCCGAGGGTCGTCGCGATCTGAGAGATGACCGGGGCGAGAGCCACGAACACCTTGTTCAACGCGTCGAAAAGAGGCGTCAGCGCGGGCAGGAGCGCGGCGACCAGCTGCCCGATCACGGGGAGCAGCGGCGAGAGCGCCACCAGCAGTGCGCCAACAGCCTTCGCGGCTGCTTCCAGTACGGGACCAAGCGCCTTAATGATCGGGCCGAGAGCCGCACCGAGCGCCTTGACCACGGTCTGAATAGGCGGGCCAAGAGCCGTGAACACAGGGGCGATGCCCTGCAACGCGCTGATCAACAGCGGGGCGACCGTCTTCGCGACCACCGCCATCGTCTGGAAAATCGCCCTGAGGCCGTCCTGCACCGCAGGCGACGCGAACGCCGCGGCCAGCGCCGCGGTGATCTGCTGGAGTACGCCAATGAAACCGCCGCCGGACGCCTGCGCCGCAGTGAAGATGGAGCCGATGACCGAGAAGACGTTGCCCGCGATGTTGGCCAGCTGGCCGATCAGGGTGATGGCCTGCTCGATGGCCTTCTCCATCGCCCCGGATTCGAAAGCCTTGGAAATCTTGTCGGCGATGCCGTCCATGGCGGTCCCGACACCCGCCGTGAGGCGCGCAAAGGCCGGGGCCGCGGCGGCCGCAACCTGCGTGAGGCCCACCGTCAGCTGCCCGGGGATGCGGGACAGGTTCTTCAGGCCGGCGGTGGCACCGCCGATGGCTTGGCCGAGCGTGCCGTTCTTGCCCATGCGGACCGCGGCGTTCCCGACGCCCTTGCCCATGAGGTTGAGCGCGTCAGCGGTCTGCGTCAGGCCCTTACGCAGGTGCGGCAGGGTCGCCGACGCCATGTTCTTAGCGAGCGTGTCGAAGCCCGCGAACAGCCTGTCCTGCACCTGCTGCTGAAGCTTCTTGAACTCCGGCGCCATCTCCTTGATCGCTATGGCGAAGGCTCGCGCGTTCGGCGACAGTTTCTTGATCGCCTCGTTGAACGCCTCGGGATTCGACGTGTCGAAAGCGGCCTTCACCGCATCCCCGACGCCCTGCATGCCCAACTTGAGCGTCTGGGTGGCCAGCAGCATTGCGAAGATGCCCGTAGCCGCCAGCCCGGCCGCCGGCGCGATGTTCGCGATCGTCGCGGCCAACCCAGCAGCCAGCGGCGCCGCAGCCCCGAGCATCGCCGCGATACGGCCCACAGACATGGCGACGCCACCCAGACCGCCCGCCATGCTGACGAGCCGGCCGAGGCTGAAGTTGAACCGGCGACCCTCCCCGTCCGCGGTCCGCAACCCGGCCGCGAGCTGCTCGCCCATAGTGGCGAACCTGCCGTCGAGGTGCCTGATCCGGCCCTCCACGTCGCGCTGGAAGCCACGCATACGCAGCTCGGCATCCGACAGGCCGCGGCGCATCCCCGAGTCGTCCGCGCGGAGGAAACCGGTCAGAGTGCCAATGGTCATGGACGACACGAAGACCCCCCTTAGCTGTGCAGTGCGGCGCGGATCTGCTCGTCGTCGTCGATGACAGCCAGCTGCTTGCCCGCGACCTTGCGGAAAATCGCCTCAGCAGAGAGGCCGGACAGCAGGGCCCAAAACTCGCCGCGGCCTATGCGCGCGAGGTCTTGCGAGCCGATCCCGTACTCCCGGCGGAAGTCCGCGCGGACCGCCCACCAGTACTCGCGGACCGCTTCTTGGGCGCGGCTCGCCTGGCGGCCCTGTTCTGGCCGCTCGGGGCTTTTCCCTCGGCCTCCTCGGCGCGCACGGCCTCCAGCGCCTCGGCGAAGGAGATGTCACGCCCCGCGCCCTGCGCGCTGGCCCACGCGAGGACGGTCTTCAGCTCCAGCAGGCCCATGCCCTTGTTGCGCCACTCGTCGAGGACGTCGACGCCGAACAGCAGGGCCAGGAGCTCGCGAATGTCGGTCTCTGCGGTCGACTCGGACAGCTCCTGGGCACGCAGCTCAAGCGCCAGCGGAAGGTCCGCCGGGACGGGCACGGTGACGCCGCGGATGACCGTCGTACGGCCGCTCCGGGCCTGCTCAGCCCAGAACGCATCGAAGCTGTCCGCGGGCGCCTTGCGGGCGCGAGGCGCGGTCATACCTTCGCCGCCGTGGACGACGCACCTGACCGGGTGACCGTGACGGACCAGGTGACTTTCTCGTTCGTGCCGGCGCCCTCTTCGCCCATCTGAAAGTTCGCCTTGGCCCATACCGTCCACGTGGTGTCGTCCTTGTGGGCGAAGCGGAAGCCGGTGTTGGACGCGTCGCCGAGCCGCTCGGACTGCGTCTCCACCATCAGCTGCCCGGCGTCGATCGCGCCGGTGGCAGAGTCCCGCAGCCGCTTGCCTTCCAGCTGCATCGCCTGCCCGATCTGCATGTTCTGCGATTCGGCCTGGCCGTTGCTGCCGAAAGTTGTCGTATCGGCGGTCTCGTATTCCTTGGACTTGGAGAAGGTTTCGATGCCCTTGGGGCCGATCGACGTCCACACCCCCGGATTCAAATAGTCCTCGATCTGGAATACGACGTCTCGGGCGTTGTACTGCTCTGCTGCCATCTCTTCCTCCGGGCATGCGAAAGGCCCGTCACGGTGTTCGTGACGGGCCAGAAAGGGGGTGGGGGGACTACACGCGGTGCTTCGTCAAATGCCGGACGCTCAGCTGGTAGTTGCAGCTGTGCTCATGCCGGTTGTTCTCGTCCACGCCCATCGACGCGGGCACGGCCTGGAGGGCGTAGCACAGGAGCAGATGGGTGCCGTCGGGGAGAGTGAGCGTGCCGAGGCCCTCCAGTTCGTTGAAGATGGCTTCCGCGCGAGTGCGGGAGGTGCGCCGGTCACCGCGGCCGCCACGGGTGCGCACCTGTAGACGCGGCTCGCTGTAGCCCGACAGGCTGTCCGGCTCCGGACCCCCGTACAGGGTCAACACGACGCACTCGTCAGGCTCCGGCGGCATCTCCTCGAGGAAACAGTCACCGCCGGCCACGTCGGGTTCGTAGGCCACGAGGCCCTGGCTTTGGAGGTGACGGGCCAGCCCGTCCAGGAGGTCAGCCACGGAAGAACCTCCGTAGCGTGACGGCCATCATCCGCAGCACGATGTCCCGTTCGGACATCATCGGGTCTTCCAGATACTTGGCCTTGCGCCCGGGCAGGTGCTTCCAGGTGAGCTCCTCGTGCTGCCGGACGGCATACACCGTGTCGTAGGAGATCGCCCCATCGAGAGGGCCGTTCATCACGACTTTCCCGGACCTCTCCAAGGTGGATTCGTCCAAGGGGACCTGCTGCTTGGACACCTTGAGGACGTGCTCCAGGCCCTTCTCCAGGCCCTCCGAGGCGAGTCGGCGGCCGCGGCTGGTCCACTGAAGTCGGGCGTTGCCGGGCTCGAACCGCGTGTACTGCGGCACCGCACACCCCCTCAGATGAGCTGCACTTCCAGATGGTCAGGAGTCGGCAGCCCGCCGCCGTGATGGTCCAGGACGGCGATGACGGTCGTCTTCCTGCCGCTGGGGAGGGTGACCCTCGACTTGGCGGGGATCGTCACTCCCCGTCGGGCGTAGAAGGTCGACATGGAGGTGACTTCCTCCCCGGTCGGGCTCCGTACCAGGCGGGTCTTGTCCTCTGCGAAGCACCGGACCGTGAAAGCCACCCCGTACTTGGGGCCGTTCGCCGAGTTGCCCTCGTACGCCTCGACGGTGACCTCGTGCCGCAGCCACATGCCAGGCAGCTTCACGACGACACCATCCCCAGAACGAAGATGTCCGGCGTCAGATCCGGGCTCCGGAGGCTGTCCCACACCTTGTCAGCGATCTGCCGACCCGGAGCATCAGCCCCAGACACGGCAGTCACCGAGCGGCCGAGCTTCGCGGAGCCAAGCTCCGCCGTGCCCCAACCGGCCCCGGCGGCGCCGGTGGTGTCGCCGGTCTCGTCGCCCCACTCGGCTTGCGCACACGTGGCGTCCGCGAAGGCCTGGAGTACGAGCGCGTTGGTCGGCATCCCGGTGACGCTGTCGGCGGCGAACCAGCAGTACTGGAACACCTTGCTGTCGAGCATGCGGGAGGCGTCCGCGAGCATCTTCGCGATGTCCGCGGGCGCGGCCAGCCCGGTGTACGTCACGTACTGCGCCGAGGTGGCGTAGATCCGGGCCATGGCCACCCCCTACGCAGACGCGCCGATGATCAGGATGTCGTACGTGACGCCCGTACCGGCACCGGAGTTGGCGACCTTGAGCAGGTCTGTTGACCCTGCCGCGACCGCGTACCCGGTAGCGTCCGCCGCGCCCGCCATGACGCCCATGCTCGCGCCCGGGCGGAGCGTCACAGTGCCCGTAGCGCCGAGGAGCGCCGCCCACGCGGTCGCAGCAGCGTTGCCGACGATCACATTGTTCGTGTTCGCCGCGGCCGCACTGATGAAAAGCCCCTTGATCCGCACGAACGTCAGCGCGACGCCGAACGCATCGGTGAGCACACCCGCGAGGTCAAGATCCTCAGTCGCCGACGCCCCCAACGTGCGGGTGTCCGTGAACCGGAGGTCGGCCTTGCCCACCGCGGTGCCCGTGTCGAGATGGACCGTCCGCCGCCAATTGAGTTCGTCGGACGGTGTGGAGAGGTCCCCAGCCTTCGTGTACAGGCCGCTCGCAGACATGCTGAAGTCACTAGTCAGAGGCATCAGCTGTCACCCCCCTCACGTAGCGACGACGTACGGCACGAACTGCTTTGCCGTCGGCGTCGCGATCGTGGCCGGAGCCGTGGCAGCCAGCGCAGAGCCAGAGGACTGGGACAGGTTCCGCTCACCGGTGACGATCGCCGGGGCCGCGCACGCTCCGAGGAGGGTCGGCACGGTGGTCGCCTTGACCATGATCGCAGCCCAGTAGATGCCCGACTTCGGCACCGTGTACGCCGAGGCGAGCGCCAGCGTCTTGGTGGTGTTCGCCGCCCAAGCAGTCGACGTCTGGTCCGCGGTCTGTGCGAGCAGCGCGGGAGTAGCGGCGTCGCTGTACAGCGCGAACCACCAGTTGACGGGAGTGCCGGCCGCCGTCGCTCCGGAGCGGAACGACAGGTTCGTGATGACGTCCCCAGCGTGCAGGTAGATCGGCACGGACGTCATGACCTCGGTGACGAGGGCGACCTGTCCGGTGTCGCCGGCGGAGTCGTACAGGCCGTGCCGCGGCTGGTTCCGGCGGAAGAACGTGTCTGCGCCGGAGGGGTCGGACAGGTTGAAGTGGGCGAGTGCGTCGCGGACGTTGCGCCCGTAAGCGCCGAGCTGCGTCATGACGCGCTCCTCTCGGTGATGGTCTTGCGGTTCTTGCCGTCCCGCTCGGCGGCGATGACGCGGGCCTGCTCGTCTTCGTCGACGTCGGCGAGGTGGGCGAGGACTTCGGAAACGTCGTGGTTGCTTGGGTCGAACGGCTCGTCGTCGCTCGGCTCCTGCTCGCGCTCCTCGGTGGGCTCGCGCTCGTCGAGCTCCTCGACGACGTAGCCCTGCGAGCGGAAGTAGGCGACCTTGCGGAGGTTCGCGTCCTGCGCGATCTCCTCGCGCTCCGCCCGCTCCTTACGTCCCAGCTCCTTGCCCTCAGGCAGGTCCGGGAGGACAGGCGCCTCAATCTCGGCGACGCCGTCAGTGAAGTTGACCCCGGCGGAAACGCCAGTGAACCCGATGACGGGCGTGCTGATGCGGTACCTCATGCTGCTCACTCCCCTCAGACCACGTCGATGCCACGGAGGACGCCCGCAGCCTTGGTGTTCTTCACGACCATCGCCGCCGGGCCCATTTCGATCTCGCCGGTCTTGACCGCGCCCGCGGTGCTGAAGTCGGGCAGCCACGTCTGAACCAGCGGGTTGCCCGCGGCCGATGCGGCGTGGACGGAGTCCAGACCGAAGGTGATCGCGTACAGGTCCGTGCTGGAGCTGGAAACCGGGATGATCGGCGCGGAGCCGTCGAGGCGGTCGCCGATGTCGACGAGGGTCCAGTCGCCGTACCGCATGATCGTGCGACCCAGGTCGTCCTTGGCCTCGGTGTAGATCCCAGCCCACCGGGCCAGCGCCTTGAAGCGGGTGATGCTCTTGGTGTTGCCCAGGATGGCCTTCTGGCCGGGCGGCAGAGCACCGATGGTGCCCGCGTCGCCGCCACCGGTGTGGGACGGGACGATGCTCGACAGCCACTCGTCGACCTCGTCCAGACGGGCCATGGCGAGCGGCTGCGTGATGACAGTCGCCGCGGTCCAGTCCGCGACTACGGCGGTCTTCTCCGTGGTCGTACCGGTGAGGATCTTCGACAGGCCATCGAAGCCGTTCGCGTCCACAGCGGTGTCGCCGAGGATCAGCTCCTGCGCGAAGCGGATCGGGATCGACGTCTGGAGCTGCTGGAGCTGGAACGTGACCTCGTTGGTGGCCGCCTGCCCCAGGTTCTTCAGGACACGGTCGAGGGTGAAGCTGCCACCCATCGGCTTGAGGTTCACCGATGCCTGCGCGCGCGCTGCCTGGCCGGGCGTGTACTCGGTGTTGATCGCGCGGAAGCCGGCGGGCGCGGCGGAGGTGAGCCGCGTGTAGGCGTAGGTGAGGCTGCCGCCGTTGGTGCCCGGGGTAACGGTGTCGTCGAACACCATCTGGTCGACCAGCCATGAGCTGCGGCGCAGGTTGTCGATCACGGCGTAGTCAACGTCATTCGCGGCGTTGACCTGCGCCTGGGCGAGGGTGATGGGCATGGGTTGCTCCTAGGTGTCAGCCGCCGCCGAGGGCAGCGGCTACGGCAGATCCGAGAGAGGTGGGGCGGCCTGTTGTCCCGGGTCCACCGGGGAATTCGCCCCCGCCCCGCCTCGGCGCCTGGCCTGTGCGGAGCTGTGCGTTTGCCTCGACGGCCGCCTTGATCGCGGTGTCGAGCTTGTCTGCGAAGTCGTCTGCTGTGGGGTCCAGCCCCTTCACCGACTCCAGGAACGACCGACTGTCCAGCAGCGCGGCCGCGTTCGCTTCGTGCTTGCCCGCAGCCTTGTAGGCAGCGAGCTCGATCGCCTGCGTACGCGCGGACTCCGCGAGTGCGGCGAGGCGCGTATCTTTCTCCCCGAGTTCGGCGGCGAGCTTGGCCGGGTCGGGAGTCTCGTCGGGCTTGAGAAGTCCGAGGTCTTTGAGGAGCTGCTCGCGGGCTTCCGTCGCGGCGTTCTCCTTGGCGACGGTGCGCGCCTTCCCCGCCTCGGCGCGCGCGTCCGTGATGACCTTCGCGACGGGTGCGGGGAGGGATTCGACCTTGCCGTCCCATTGGAAGCTTGCCCACGGGTCGGCCGCAGGCGCAGGGGCCGGCGGTGTCGGAGCGGGCGGTGTCGGAGCGGGCGGGGCGGGGTTACCGGCGGGCGGCGCGGGCGGGTTGCCACCGGACCCGGCGCCGCCCTCGCCGCTGCCACCCGCGATGGCGTAGATCAGCGAGCCGTTGCGGCGACGGCCAAGAACCGTCCCCGCGGCGTGCATGGCGAGCGGGTGGCGGAAAGGGAGCGTGTGCATGTGCCCTCCAGGGGCGCATCAGGCCCGCGCCTGGCGGGCGTTCTACCGTGCGGAGCCGATCTGCTCGCGCTGCGGTTTCCTGCGGATGTGCTCGTGTGCCGCGACGTGCTCGCGCGCTGCCTTCTGCCACGCGCGGACCTTCGCCCCGGCCGCACGTCGGGCCTGCTCGTCGATGGCGACCGACTGGCGGCGCTTCCACGCGCGGATGTGACGCTCGATCTCCCGCTGCCGCTGGGTGTCCTCGTACGTCGTGCCGGGCGTCGCATGGTGCGGCGGCCGCGTGGTCACGCCTGGGAGGTACGCGGACAGCGAGTGTCGACAATTTGGATGGAACAACCCCTGCGCGCGCGCCTCCACCAGTGAGCCCGCGACGTGCACCGCGACCGTGCGGGTCGGCTCGAACAGCCCGGACGGCTGGATCGTGTGCTCAGCCCGGATGGTGCGCGGGCCCGACTCGCTGCCGAGGGTGAGGATTTCGCCCTCCCACGGGCGGCAGAGCGGGCACTCCAGGGGCGCATCGGAGACGATGACCAGGCCGACGCGGATCTCCGCGAGGGCATCAATATGCCCTTCGATCGCAGCGCGTGCGGTGACGGACCGGACGGCCATCTCCGCGTACGCCGCGAGCTCCCAAGACCGGCCGGCCGAGTCGACGAAGCCGGTCACCCCGCGCTGCGCGAACTGATCCAGCGCCCTTTGGGACGCCTGCCTGCGGGTGAGGGAGCCGAGGAGCGTGGATGTCGAAGCACGGGTCACGATCGACCGGTACACGTCGAGCACAGCGCGCGTGATGCGCACGTACAGCGGCCGCGTATCGCTCGCGTACGACGCTGCGAGCCGGTCCACCGCAGCCGCGTTCGGGAGGACGCGGCGCGCCTGGAGCTCACGGCCAATGTCCAGCCCGCCGAGCTCTGCCACAGCAGCCTGTCGGCCGCGCCCGTACGCCTCAGCGAGCGCCCGGGCTACGGCCCCGTTGGCGTCGGTCTGGAGCGCGTCGGTGATTGCCTCGATGGCCTGCCGCAGGTCGCCGATACTGCCGAGCTTGATCTCAGCCCAGCGCGGCGAGTCGATTCCCTCGGCGAGCGCTGCCCGCAGCTTGTCGAAGATCGCAAGCTCTGCGTCCTCGTACAGCAGCGTGATCGCGGCAGCGAGGTCTTCAGCGAGGGTCGGGGAGACGGGCATCAGTCCGCCTCCCCACCACCCTCACCGAACCCCGGTGCCCCGGGTCCTTCGGCGCCGGTCATCGCCGGATCGTTGACCAGCGCCCCGGTCTCCTTGAGGATCCGGTCCGTCTCTTCCTTGACCGCGGCGTCTTCCCACTCCGGATGTACGTAGCGGACCTTCATCTCTGTGGACATCGCCTGCGCGCGGGAGAAGAGCTCCACTGTGGTGGCCTTCGTCTGCGCGTCCTCGGAGACCGAGTCGGCCAACTCGATCTGAGGCCGCTCCGCCGCCACGCTGGAGAACCCCAAGCGCTTGTCCAGCTGGAGCACAACGTCTGCCAGGTCGCCAAGGCCGGGCAGCCAGTAGCCGCCCTTCTGGTCGCTGGTGAGCAGCGAACTCCGCTCCTGCGACACAACTTCGGTCGCGGTGATGGCCGTTGAGTCGCCGAGGCCGAACGACTGCGCGGCGTAGCCCGCGGATTCCACGGCCTTGCGGCTGAAGGACCGCCACGACTGCTCATGCTCGGCGACACGGATCGCGAACTGGACCAGGGTCAGGCCCTCGCCGCTGGTGGGCGAGGCGTTGATCTCGGAGTAGAGCTCCTGGTCTTCGTCGAACGACGCGCCCTTGCCTGGCCCTTGGCTGGTCAGGAACCCGGAGGGGATGACGAGACGCGCCTTCGCGAGCCGGATGTCGCGCATCCACGACGTGTACGTCTCGTCCAGGCTCATGAACAGGTCGCGGATTCCGTCGTGCTGCCAGTCGCTGCGCCCAAGCATGCTGCCCCGAAACTTCCGATTGGGCCTCATGTTCGGAATGTAGACGCAGGTCAGACCCTGCACGCCCGTGGTGATGGTGTCGCCGGGCCCGTCAGCGTCGAGCGACTCGGCAATGCCCTCAGTGTCGGGGCTCTCCGTGAGCGGCACCCGCATACCGAGGTTGATCAGGGTGCCCTCGTACAGGGCGTGCAGGATCTTCCCAGGCTCATGGCGTTCCAGGTGCCGCAGCACCGTGTTCCCGCTGCGCGCGACCTCCCGCCACAGCGTGATGCCAGTCATGACACCGAACTGCCAGTCGGGCAGGACCCCGTCGGCGTGCACGGCCGTGATGAGGGGCCGCTTCGCCAGGTCCTGGTTCCAGGTGGCGCGCAGGGCGACGCCGCCGAGTGCTGCGGATACCTCGGCTGCCTCACGGAGCGTCGAGTCGAGCCCGCCCGCTTCGGCGATCTGTGCCCACCGGTCCTGCGCCGTGTCGTTCTCGAACGTCCATGTGGGCGCCTCGGCGAACAGCAGCGCCGCACTCTTGGCGGCGATGTCGGCCGGCAGTGGGACGTGCAGGCGGTTGTCTCGGCGTCCGACTGGCCGGGGGCGTTCCCAGAATCGCCAGGGGCGGCCGTTGCCGTCACGCTCGTTGTTGCCGTTGTCGTAGCCCTGCAACGAGTACACCTTGCGCAGCTTGGTCTTGTCGCCGGCGTACCAGGCGTCATCGATGCGCATGTCCGCGAGCTGTGCCGCGTACTGCTGAGGGGGCCATGCGGTGTTGTTCTCAGGCAGGGGCATCGGGCGCGTCCTCCTGCCTGGCGTTCTCGATCTCGTCGGCCATGGCGCGCAGGAAGCCGGGGAGGTCGAGGGGCTCGGCCCGCGCCTCGGTGCCGGTGACGTTGATGTCGAACTCGATCTCGCCTGCCTTGAACATGTCGCCAGAGGTCCCGACGCGCATGAACACGGGCACGGTCGCCTTTGCGGGCATTACGCGGCCTCCTCGTAGTCGATCAGGCCGCGCCACTCGTGCGCGGTGGAATGCAGGGCATAGCGCAGGGCGTCCGCGGAGTGGTCCTCGAGCTTCAGCGGCTTGTCCTCGCCTCGCTCAGCGGCCTTCTCATCCCATGCGTAGCCGGGGAGTTCACCGAGCAGGCCCTCACAGGAGCGGTGGATACGCAGCAGCCCGGAGCCCAGGGCGACACCGACGGAGCGGATCCCGTCGAGGACGTCGTTGACCGCTGGGGCGATGTTCGGCACCTTTTCGCTCCACAATTGGTTCATGAAGCTCGCCGCGGAGGGGTCCACGAAGATCCAGGCGGGTTGCACGCCGCGCCCGTTCCCGATCTCGCCCGGCCGGCGGACGTTGGCCAGCCACTGGCGGACGTCTGCGGAGTACTGCGCGTCAGTCTGCTGCCGGAACGAGCGCACCGAGTCGTACCGGTACTCGGACACGGCGTACAGGTGATCGTCCTCGCCATGCCCGATCAGCACTGCCGAGAACGGGTTCACGGTGCCGTAGTCGATGCCGACCGCGGTCCAGCGCCTCATGTACGGCAGCAGGTCCACGACGTGCCGGTCCTCGTCGAACATGTCGTAGACAGCACCGCTCGCCAAGCACCACTCGCCGAGGATGAACCTGCGGTACCAGAGCCCCGTGTACTGCCTTTTCAGCCGGGCGACCATCTTCGGGTCAAGGCTCGGGTTGTCGTCGAGGGTGAAGTGCCAGTGATGCAGGCCCACCTCAGCGCCGCGCAGCACGAAATCCTTACGCAGCCAATGGAACGGCCCATCCGGGTTGGTCGTGGCCAGCAGCCTCGACTTGTCGCCGACGCGGAGCCGGGACAGCAGCATCATCCAAAACGCGTGCGGCACGAGCGTCGCCTCATCCACGTAGGCGAGAGCGATCGTCGCACCGCGGATCCGGCCCTCAGCGCGGGCATCGGACGCGCCCACGAGGTGCACCGTGCGGCCGAGGATGACGGCCGTCGTTGAGCCGGTGGTGTGCTTGACGTGCTTGGCCAGGGGGCCGAACAGGTGCGTCGACTGCAACGGGTCAAGGAGGTTCCGCTCGATGGTCTGGAGCGTCCTGCCCACGATGACGATCAGCCCATGATCGGGTGCTACCGCGACGCGCAGCAGGAACGCCAGCAGGCTGGCGATGGTCTTGCCGCTGGACACTGCCCCCGACCACAGCGCTATCGGCGCATCCTGCGACTCGACGATCGAGCGGATCTGCGCCGGGGACAGGGGCAGGGGGACGTCACGGAGCATCACCCGCCCCCTCGTTCATGGCGTCGTACGCCGCGGTGAGGCCAACGGCGAGCCGGCCGAGCATGCTCGTGGCGTCGTCGACTCCGTTGTTCGTGTCGAGGGCTTCGAGACGCGCCGCTGCTGTCGTCGCGGTGCTGATGCCGGTGATCAACGCCTTACGGTCCTGCGCGGGGAGTCGGTTCGTCTCGTAGCGCACGGGTGCGCCCATGGACACTTCGACAAGGTCGTACGTGTCGTCCTTGAGGTACGTGAGGTCGTCCTCGGCGACGTCGTACAAGCCGGAGATGATGCCGGCGCGGCGTGCTTTGGAGTCGATGACGCGGGCCTGCGTGGCTACGGCGGTCATGGTGCGGTCGAAGTCGAGGCCGAGCTCTTCGGCGAGGACGCTGATGGTGCGCGGGCTGCGCTTGAGCTCTCTCGCGATGGCGTTGCGGCCTTTGCCTTCGGCGTGCAGTCGGCGGACGTCGGCGCGGGTCTTGTCGGTGACGGGGTTGGTGTGCTGGTTTGCCCCCACGGGTCACCTCCGGGCATGAGGAAGCCCCGCGCAGTTGGCGGGGCTTCGGCTTACTGCTGGGGCGGGTACTGGCCCGGTGGCGGCTGGTGGCCGTACGGTCCGGGCGGTGGCCCGTACTGCTGCGGCGGGTAGGCCTGCGGCGGCGGCTGGTAGACCGGCACCTTCGTCACGGTCTTGCGTCCCATGGCTGCGGCGATTGGCCATCCGGTGATGGCCCACAGGCCGCAGGTGATGATCGATAGGAAGACGTGTAGTCCGTGGTTTGCGCCGCGGCGTTCGACGTAGCGCTGTGACTTGCCCATTGCCGGTCCCCCCTTGGAGCGGTGGGGGCCAGCGTTGCACGGGGGTGAGAGCGGCGTGAAGGGATCGGGGAGGTTCACCGTTTCCGGGCACGCCAGATCTGCGGCCCATGGTGAGGCACGATCGCTCGGATTGCAACTACAGACGTAGTGAAGCCCCGCCTGGGTGGAAGCAAGCGGGGCCCCGGGGGCGGCGACTCAGCGACCCGTATATCTCGGGACGCACCTACCAAGTGCGCGTGGGCCCTCACTGAGCCGTCGCCGGATCCGTCACGGTACGCGCGGTGTTGGGGCGGGGGAAACCCCTGTGCATGGCGAAGCCCCTGCCGACGGGGGGACGAACGGCAGGGGCTCCAGGTTTCACGCTACTCGCGGGCGCTGACAGCGTCGGCGTCTTCCGCTGTCACCAGCGCCGCGTTCCGGGCGTCGTCCTCGGCGTCGAGACGCGCCTCACCGGCCTGGTCCATCTCGGTACAGCTCGGATGCGCTGATCACGTCGTCGATGCTCATGTCGTCGTAGTCCTCGCTCATGGTGGCCATCATCCCTTCTTCGGCGTGCCCGGGACGGGCTTCTTCTTGGTCGGGTAGTAGCCGCCGCGGGACGCTTGATACGTCGTCTCGTGTCCCTTCAGGCGCGGGTCGTCCTTCTCGATCTTCGGTCGCTTGAGTGCCATGCTGGCGGTCCTGTCTCCTGATGGGTGATGGGACCGGGGCGGTCGGGATGCCTGGCAGCGATCGGCCGCCCCGGGGTCTTAGGCGCGCGGCACGTGGTGCCGGCGGTGCTGCTCCGTGGGGTCGGTGATCTTCACGCCCCACTCTTCGCGCTCCACCTGCGGACTGTTGTTGGTGTTGGCGTTGGCGTCATGACCTGCACCAACAACACCAACAGGGCCCGGGGGAGGGGCAGGGGAGGGGAGCGGCGGGAGGTCATCGCGGTGGACGCCGGTGGTGTTGCCCACCCCACGCACCCGCACGCCATCGCGCACGGGCACCCCGGCGGAGGCGAGCAGCGCGCGCACATCCGCAGGCGTCCACGCGCGTGCGGTCTCGGCCTCCAACTCGGTGCGCAGCGTGGACAGGTGGACGCCCTTGCGGTCGCCGACCAGCTCCCACACCAGCTCGATCACGTCGTCGGGATGCCACTCTTCGGGCTGCTCGTCGTCGTCCGGCTCGGCGTCGGCTTCGGGGGAGCGGCCGGCCTGGTGCGCGACGAACAGGCCGACGCCGAGGGCGATCCACATGAGCCAGCGGTGCACCGACAACGCGGTGACCGCGACCGAGCCGACCAGGCCGAGGAGGATCCAGCGGGCGACCGCCTCGGACCGCTCCCCCGGCCACAGTGCCGGGCCCACGCCGCGGGCGATACGCGCACTCCCCCGCGCGATGTTCTCAACAGGCCGTGATGCGTTCACTGGATCAACCCCGCGTACCAGGAGCCCAGCACGTTGACCAGCGATGCGAGCGGCACCGCGGCGAGCCCTGCGATACCGCGGGACAGGCCGAGGCAGATCCCTGCCAGGACCCCGAGGCCGGTCTGGGCTTTGGGGATGCGCTTGGACCACAGGAACTGGCCGACCATGACCGCGGTGAGGATGGCGTAGACCGCGTAGCCGCCCGGGGTGAGGACTACGGGTGCGGCGCGGGTGACGGAGGGGCTGGAGCCGCCGACGCCGTACACGAGGTAGAGGGTGCCGATGGTGTCGCCGGACCAGAGGCTGAAGCGGGTGATGAGGCCGAGGAAGCTGTCGCTGCTCGCGGCGAGGACGGCGAGGATGCCGTACGACATGGCGAGCGTGAAGGGCAGCAGGCCTTTCCAGTCGCGCGAGCCTCCGCCTCCTCCGCCCTTGCCTCCGCCTCCTCCGCCGGCCTTCTTCCACCAGCGTTGGACGACGAGGGCGACGATGATCGTGCCGAAGGTGATGCCGCCGAGGCTGACGGCGGGGCTGCCGAGGTTCATGTGTGGCTCCAGATCGCGGCCACGTAGACCACGGCGGCGGAGATGAGGGCGACGGTGCGCACCGCGGGCAGGAAGTACGCGCCGGGGGTGCGGCGGGGTGCGATGGCGACGAGACCGGCAGCGCCGATGATCGCGAGCATGCCGAAGACGATCAGTCCGAGGATCATGTGAGCCGCCCTGTCGCACTGGTGGCGCTCGGGTAGTACTCGGCGAATGCGTCGGCGTGCGCCACGAGGCGCGCGGCGGTGGCGCGGAGCTCGGCGCACCAGCGCGCCGCTGTCGCATCGTCGGTCATGGTGTACGCGGGCCGGGCGTCGTCGATGGCTTGACCTGCGGCGCTGAGTTGGCGCATGGCGCTGTGGGTTTGCGCCGCGCGTTGCGCGATGCGTGCGCTTGGTGTCTCGGGTGGTGCGTCGAGGGCTTCGAGGTCGCGGCGCACGGTGTCCTTCGAGACGTTCAGTTGCGCCGCGATCTGCCGGTTCGATGCGCCGGTCTGCGCCAGTTGGCGCACTGTGGCGCGGCGCTGATCCACTGTCGGTGATCCGGTCACGGTGCTCCTCCTGGAGCGGAAGGAGGCCGGGCCCGCGGGGGGATGTTCGCGAGCCCGGCCGGTCTGTGGGGTGGTCAGCGCTGGCGGGCCTGCTGCTTGAACATCTGTGCGCGGACGCTGGCGCCGCTGGCGAAGTCCTCGGCGCAGGCCTCGACCGTCGCGGGCGCGTCAACAATGGGGTTAGGGCGGGGCTGCGCGGGGCTGGGCTGCTCCGGGGGCTGATCGGTAACCTCAGGCATCGGGCCTGCTCCTTCGATCGCTTCGAGGTGGGCCCCTGGCCCCGGCCGGGCTCTCACACACCGACCGGGGCCGTTTCTGTTGGGACACGAGACCGAGGGGCGGCCTCACCGAGTCCAAGCTAAACCCTAGGGTTGAGGCGATGCAACCCTAGGGTTTAATCTGGGCTCAGCCGCGCTCTCAACGCGAGAAGGGAGAGCGGGAGTGGCAGACGAACCCGAGGAGGTGAAGCGGCTCTTGGAAGCCATCGAGGCGTTCGAAGCCATCGAGGACGACGCCACCTGTGCGGGCGCAGTGTCGAGGCTGCTGGAGCAGTGGCCGGATCATCACTCTCGTCTGCGTGAGATCAGGCAGAAGCGTGTTCAGGCGCTGAAGGCGCAGGGCAAGACGTGGGCGGAGATTGGGGTGATCCTCGGCGGGGTGACTCCCTCGCGTGCGCAGCAGATCGGTGCTGGGCTGCGTGGGGTCAAGCGCCCGCCGAAGAAGCCGGCCGAGGAGTAGCCCGCGCACAGCTGAGCCCCCGGCCGTCATGGTCGGGGGCTCACCGCTGCTTCGGGCCTGGCTTACTCAGTGAGACTGTGCCGGGCTGATCACGTACGCGTACGCCTCAGCCAGGTTCTTGAGCGCCTCGGCGGCGTTGCCGGGGTTCAGCTTCGGTGCGGCGTCTGCTGCGGCAGCGATCTGTCGCAGGAGCGCGTCGCGGGCTGCGTCTTGCGGGCTCTTGCCCTCTTCGGTGTTGCTCATGTTCCCTCCGCGCTGTTGGGGTTGTGACCACCCTGACGGGTGCGTCAGGAGCTTTGGTTCCCTACGCGGCGACGATGATGCCCTGCTCGGTCCACAGCGCGCCGCAGCTCTTGCAGTTGGCGCACGGGGTGGCTCCGGCCCCGCCGTACACGACGATGATGCCACCGCACGCGCAGGTGTGCTGCCCGGACAACTCCCGCTTGCCGTCGGCCAGGTCCAGCACGGCCTCCATACGCGCGACCGCTCCGAGTGCGACGTTGCCGATGTGCCGCAGCTGCTGCTCGGTGAGCGCCCGGAACGGTCCGGGGCGGCGCTCGACACGGGCCAAGAGCCACAGCGCGGTGTACGGGGCGGGCGGGGTGTTGCCGCGGAAGCGCCAGCGCCTCGGGTCGGCGAGGTCGGCGCGGGCGCGTGCGTCGCGGCGCGCCCGGTCGGCGGCCGGCCAATCCTTCGTGGCGAAGGGGGTGGGTTCGATCTGCGCTACGGCGGCGATGGCGTCGGCGCATTCGGCGAGGGCGGCTTCGATGGTGCGCATGGTGGCGTATACGCGGAGGCTGATCGGCACGGGGCGTTGTCCGAGCTGGTCGGGGCTGCGGTCCTCGGACACTCCGTGGTCGTGGCCGGGGCCGACGTGATCGCAGTGGGCGCATTCGTAGGCGGTGTTCCCGTCCTGGCGGGCGACGGTGACGAGCCTCTGCACGTGGTAGGCGGTGGCTTCTTCGGCGTCGTACTGCTCCAGGGCTGCGAGGTAGCCGCGGAGGCCCAATCCGAAGGCGCCGACGACGTTGGGTGTGCCGAGGGCGTCGCGGAGGTCCGTCCATGACGTTGCGATGGTGCGGAGGTGTTGGCTGGTGGTCATCGTGTGCTCCTGGTGCTCAAGCGGTACGGTGATCGCACCTGGGGGCGTCCGGTCTGGGGAGACATGCGGGCGCCCCTCGCGCATGCTCAGCGGGGGTACTTGCGTTTGGCCGAGGCCCAGATGTGGGCGATGACGATCGCGGTGATGCAGACGGCGATGATCGCGATGACGGTGTTCTCGTTCACTGGTCGCGCCCTTTGCTCTGGTTGATGCTGCGGTAGATCGCTTCGGTCTCGCGGCGGTACTTCGCGGCCTTGAGCGCGTAGTAGACGGAGCCGAGGGAAACGGCCAGGGCGACGCAGGCCAGGGCGAGGGCGAGCATGGTCACTTGTCCTTGGTCTGGTTGATGCGGACGGCTGCCCAGAGCGCTACGCAGAACATGGCGGTGAGGCAGACGGCGATCACTGCGAAGAGGGCGTGGGTGTTCACGTGCGGGGCTCCTTGGTCATGTCGGTGGGGTACTGGGTGCAGCCGCCGCACATGCAGCCGATGCGGGGCGCGTCGGGGTGCTGCTCGCACTGCGCGGGCGGGGGCGCGAGCTCGAAGGCGGCTTGGAAGCTGGCGAAGCCCTTCGCGGCGTTGGCCATGGCCTGCGCGACGGCTTCGAGGGCGGCCTGTATGCCGCGGAGGGTCTCGGTGATGCTGGCTTGGAGCTGCTCGCGCTGCTCGTCGGTGAGCTGGGGTGCGGGGATCATGTGGTGGGCTCCTTGGGCTCGTCGAGGGCGGCGTCCAGCTCGATCAGCCGCTTGTCCCACCAGCGGGCGATGCTCGTGCCGATGGGCGGTGCGCCGGTGCTCAGCCAGTCGGTGCGGAGGGCGCGTACGCGGGCGATGGCGGCCTTGGCGTCGGCGAGGTCTTCGGCTGTGGCTCGGAGCCAGGGCGATTCCTCGCGGAGGCGTTGCAGCTCGGCTTCGGCGCGGTCGCCGCGCTCCTGCCATGCGTATCGCTCGGCGGCCATCTCCTGCCGCTGGGCAAGGAGTCGGCGGCTTGTCTCCTGCTCGGCCTTCAGTCGGTCTTGCAGTTGGTCGAGTTGGTCGCTGGTGATGTTGTCGACGGTGAGACGCGTCGCGGCGGGCGCGGGCACGGCGAACGCGATGCAGCCGCAGTGCTTCTCCTCGTCGCCTGCTTGGCACTGTCCGCCGGGGATGTGCCAGTTGTACGGGTGCGGGCAGGCGGCACACGGCGTGGAGAGTGTGAGGCGGGGCTCGGTCATGCGGCGTTGCTCCTGTTGCACTCGTCGGCGTGCACGGCGTCGGTGGTCCAGAAGGGGCAGCAGGCGGCCCATGAGGGGACGTTGGGTCCGCGGGGTCGCGCGGCTTGCTCGCGGGCGTGCTGCTGGTCGCGTAGCCAGTCGGCGAGGCCGTAGAGGACTGTCGCGATGGCGACGCATGCGGTGGCGAGGGGCCAGAGGGCGACTTCCGCGGTGAGGAACGCTGCGGCTGCGGTGAGGGTGCCTGCTCCGTAGAGGGCGAACACACGGGGCGTCATGACACGGCCTCCCACAGCGTGCGCGGCATGTACTCAGAGCGGGCAGGGGTGCGCGGCCGTGAGGGGCAATGCCAGCCGGGACGCGGCGGACGCTGGGCTATGACGCGCCAGCCAGCTGCGCGCAGGCTTGCCCCGGTCTCGCTCGCCTGCGTGTACGTGATGAGGCGCCGGTATCCGAGGGCGCGCGCTGCTCGCCATGCTGCTCCGTAGAGCATCGAGTTCGCGTTGCGGGTGCCGTCGGTGGCGGTGCGGGTGACTTCGAGCGTGTGTCCGTCGTCGAGGTGGCGGGCGACGGGGCGGCCGACGACGGCGACGCCGCGCAGGATCCCGTCGTCGTCTGCGGTGCCGACGGCGAAGATCATGCCGACGGGCGGCGGGTTGTGCCGGTGCCACATGGCTACGAACGCCGCGGCGTCGCGGAACCGTACAGGCACGAGGTGGAGTGTCATCGTTGTGCCTTTCGTGCGCGGGCGGTGAGGAGTTGGAACAGGCCGGCGGCGACGGCGGTCATGACGACGAAGCAGGCGAGGAACATCACGACGGCTGCTCCTCGGTGGGCTTGCAGGCCGGGCAGAAGTAGCCGTCGTCCGTGCACGACCAGCCTTCGACGTCGGTGAGGTGCTTGCGGACGACGTCGAATCGCTGCTCCTGGGTCATGTCGTCACTGACGGTGAACTCGCCCTCGAAGCTGGTGCGGTCGTTGTCGCAGTTGACGCGGATGGTGACCGGGTACGTGTGGCTGGTGGGTTGGTCGTTCGATGGCATGTGGATCTCTCCTCGGGTATGCGCGGGGCTGGCTGGAACCGGATGGGCGCGGTCCGGCTTATGCGGCGTGTCGGGTGCTCGCGGCGGCGGATAGATCGGCGAGTTCGGCGGCCAGGCGATGGATGGCGCCGACGTGGGGGCTGCCGAGGGATGTCACGTTGAGGACGTTGCGGACCAGGAAGTACGCCGACGTTGGGCTGAAGGCGGGTGTTGATCGGGTGCAGGGGCGGTAGGTGCCACGGTCGATCTGCCCGAGGGCGCGTCGGGTTCGCTCCAGGCGGGGGATGTCGACGGTCCGTCGGTCCGCTCCTCGTTGGGCGTGGATGACGGTGTCGAGGGTCTCCCGCATCGCCGGGTAGGCCGCGGTCCAGAGGGCGACTATGTGGGCGGCTTGGTCGTCGGTGAGGTGGGGGTTGGTGCGGACGGTCTGGGTGGTGAGCACGGTGGTCCTTTCTGGGGTGTCAGGCGGCGGGGTCTGGGTGGCTGCCGGTTTCGGGGTCGCAGCTGAGGCAGGTGTCGTATCCGCGGTCGAGTCGGTAGCCGTGGAGGGGCTTGTCGCAGACGGTGCAGAGGGGGTCTGGGGTGTCGTCTGTTCCGGGAGTTCCCTGACCGTTCCCCCTCTTCGAGGGGGGAACAGTCGGAACGGGGGGCGTTCCGGGTGTTTCCGGGAGCGTTCCGGGAAACGTTTGACCTGGGGTTTCGTCTGTTCCGGGGGTGTTCCGGGAACGCGTTCCGGGAAACGTCTGTGGGAGGGGGTCGCGGAACGCTTCTCCGGAAACGTCGGAACCGGGCATTTCGGTCCGGGCTTTGCGGGTGGCGACGGCCTTAGCGATCTTGTCGTTTCCGGCGGAAATCTGGAGCTCGGTGAGCTTGCCGCGGACCACTCGGTTGCCGGCGTCGTTGGGAAGCCCGGCCTTGTCGAGGGTCGCGATGATGTGCTCGACGGTGCCGGGGATGGCGGCCATGCCGGTGTCGTGCTCATAGGTCATGAGGACGTGACGGGTCCCGCCGACTGCCCAGTTGTCGCCGTCGCGGCGGGCCTGACGCAGCAGGCTGAAGTGTTCGGGGCCGATGCCGGTGCGGGTGTGTGTGCGCTTGAGAGTGAGGGCGCCGCCGCCTTGCGCGGCGAGTTCCCACACGTGGTCAACGTCCTGCGTCTTGGCGGAGGAGCCGCGGCCGCCGCGGTCCTTGTCCTTGCCGAAGTGGTCGAGGCGGGCGGAGGCGATGCGGTCGCGCTTCAACGGCAGGAGGGTGTGCCGGTACAGGTTCAGCCATGTGTCGGCGTCGTTCTCGGGGCCGGAGATGAACCGGCTGACGGTGTCGATGACGACGAGTTCGGCGTTGGTGGCCTTGACGAGGGCGATCAGGTCCGCGCCGCCGCCGGCGGTGTCGAGGGGGCGTACGGGCGGGAAGGAGGCGTAGCGGAGTTCGCCCATGCTGAGGGGCCCGGCGCCGAAGGACAGGAACCGTTCCTGGACCTGCTCTTGGCCGTTCTCGGCGTCGAGGTAGAGGATGCGGACGGGGTCCTGCGGCTTGTCGCCGAGGAAGGACTGGCCGGTGGCCATGCGCCAGGCCCACTCCTGTACGAACAGGGACTTGCCTGCCTTGCCGTCGCCGACGACGGTGATCTGCTGGCCGGGGCCCATGAGCTTGCCGGGCAGGAGTTGGATGGCGCCGAAGTCGGTGGCGTAGAAGGTGCCCCAGTCGAGGAGGGCGGCGACGAGGTGGGCGGGGCCGCGGCCGGTGGTTTCGCGGAGCTGCTCGCCCTGGTTGAAGTTGGTGACGAGGGCGTCGAGGTCTTCGCCGGTGGCGCCGCGGATGATGGCGGCTTTGAGTTCGTTGGCGTGCTGGTCGTAGCGGCGTTGGCGGGCGGTCTCGTAGATCTGTTCGGCGAAGTGGGGGGCGCTGGAGGCGGGGAGGTAGTCGGCGCCGAGAAGGTTGATGAGGTTGCCGCCGTCGACTTCGCGGAGCCTGCCGAGTTTTTCGATCTCGGCGCGTACGAGGACGGGGTGGGGTGGGGTGCCTGCGGCGACGAGTCCGGCGACGGTGTCCCACAGGAGCCGGTGGGCGGGGATGTAAATGTCGTCGCGGTCGATGATGGCGGCGCAGGCCTGGTAGGCGGCTGCGTCGTGCATGACGGCGCCGATGACGAGGGCTTCGGCTTCGGCGTCGTGCGGTGACGTCATGGTGAAGCCGTCGTGGTCCCCTTGCTGGTCGCGCGGGAAGGGGTGGACGTTCTCCACGTGGGCTCCGTTCAGAAGAGTGTCGTCGGTGGGCACCGGTGCTCCGTGACGTGCTGGTGGGGGCAGGTGTCCGGGTGGTCGCGGCCTGTCCAGCGGAGTCGGTGGGTTCCGAGGGCGGTGGTGACGAGGCACCAGATGAGGCGGTTGGGTTCGCGTAGCTCGGCCTGTTGTGCGGGGCTGAGGGGCGTGAGGTCGGCGGTGACGTTGAGGGCGGCGATGCGGCCGACGAGTTGGGTGAGGATGCGGGCACGGCAGGACGGGCAGCGGTGTTCGTCGCTCGCCCTGCCGGCCCGCGTCATCAGGCGTTCGCCCCGGTGAGCTGCTGGTACAGCGCCGCGCACTCGTCGCAGGTGCAGGTGCGGACGATGGGTGCGCCGCTCTGCGACTTCAGGCCCTCACCGGGCGGGGTGATCTGCTCGATGGGCCTGCCCTTGGAGTCGAAGCTGGTGATCACCTCGGGCTGAGCGGGAGCGCACTTGCCGCCACAGGAGGAGCCGAAGCGGGCGTGGCAGGCTCCGGTGGTGCCGTCGCCGGTGTGGCTGAGGTCGGTGTGTCCGCATCCGCAGCGGTGTCCGATGTAGGCCATCAGTTCTGCTCGCTGCTGGCGCCGGTGAGGAGCCCGGAGCCGTGCCGCAGGATGTCGTTCGCCTGCTGCACGTCCGGGTGCATCTCGGCGTCGAGGGTGCCGCCCTTAGTCCGCAGCCTGTAGAGGCCTCGCTGGAGTTCGCGCAGGCGCTCGTCGGAGAACTCTTCGGGGGCTACTTCGATGGCGACGATGCGGAGCTTGACGCTCGGGAATTTGTCCTCGTCGGGGCCGGGTTCGACGCGCTCGACGTGGGCGAGCTCGACGACGGCCATCCAACGTCCCTTGCGCTGGCGGAACATGTCGCCGGTGTAGGGCTCCAGGGCGTCCTTGATGTCTTCGAGGACTTTGGAGTCGAACTTGATGTCAGGCACTGGTGTTGCCTTTCTGGTTGGGGTGGGTGGGTCGGCAGGTGGTCTTGTGGGCGTCGCGGATGGTGGCGACGAACTGGCGGACGTCGATGGGGCCGGTGACGGGGCCTTCGGTGGCGTGGCAGAGCAGGCACTCGTACTTGGCGCGGGGCTGGCGGGTGTAGCGGATCCCGCCGCGTTCCTTGTCTTCGCGGCCCTCGCCGAGGTCGACGAACAGAGCGCCGACGGGCTCGACGCGGGCCGCGGTCACGCGTTGACCGCCTGACGTGCCTGCTCCCGCATCGGCCGGTCAGTCAGGTGCTCAGGGTTGACGCAGCCCGGCCGGTCGCACGACACGTACACCCATCCCTCGGGCTCCCGGCCGTGGCCGAGGAGGAACGCGAGCCTGGCAGGGGTGTAGGTGCGGCCGTTGAGCGTGGCCTGCTGGGAAGTGGCGGTCCAGCGGACGTGGCCCCCGTCGACGGTTGCGGTCCGCTCGGCGTACGTCTCCTCGATGCTCTTTGGGACGGGCTGGACGGGGATGCCGAGTTCGCGGCGGATCTTGCCGACCGTGGAGGCGGCGAGGCCGACGACTTCAGCGATCTGGGCGTCGTTGACGCCTTTGCGGATCATGTCGATTGCTTGGCCGTTCTTGGCCTGTGCTTCCTCGCGGGCCTGTTCGGCTGCGGTGAGGCGCTCCACCGCGCCTGTGGCGGTGCGGCGGCCGAGGGCGGCGCGTTCGGCGGGGGTGAGGCCGCCGCGGACGCCGGCGCGCCGGAACTGGTCGGCGGTGCCTTCCTCTTTCATGGCGGCTTCGAAGCAGGGCAGTCTGACGGGGCAGCCTGCGCAGATCCTTTTGGGCTCGGTGCTGTCAACGTGGTGTTCGTCGCGGGGGAGGAACAGGTCACCGAGGCCGATGCAGGCTGCGTGGTCGCGCCAGTCGTCTCGGCGGTCGAGGCCGGCGGGTGCCCGGCGGGTGTAGTGCTTCATCGGGCACCTGCCACGAACTCGGGCCAGTCCTGGCCCTGCTCCAGGGCGCGGATGACGAGGACGATCTGCCCGCCCTTGACCTTGTCGCCGAGCCGCATGTCTGGTCCGGCAACGCGGGTGTGGTCGTCGTCGTCCAACAGGCCCGCGTCGACGAGCCCGTCCACTGCGGCCTTGAACGACGGGTACCAGTTCGCCGGGTCGCAGCGTCCGTTCGTCGGCGGGTGGTAGACGCCGAGGATGTGAGCACGGTGGAACAGCGGTCCGGGCTTGGCCGCGGCGAGGGCGGCCATCAGCTCGGGCGACTCGGTGACGGCCTCGTGGGCGGCAGCACGGATGGCGGCCGTGCGCTTGCCCTTGGGGTGGTGGTGCAGCCGCTGGTTCGAGTTGAGCAGTACGAGGCCGGCGGGGAGGGTGACGGTGTAGCTGGACACCGCGGCCGGGCGGCTCATGGTCTGCCCGGCCGCGGGGGTCTGAGGAGCGAACAGCGGGATCGTCACGCGGCACCGTCCTCGTCGGGCCAGACGATGCGCGGCTCAATCCGGACGGCGCGGCCGTCGCGGACGACGACGCGCCACAGGTCGGTGTTCTCCTCGCCCTCGCACTCCAGGCGGCCGGTGAACGTGTGGCCGGTGAACATGCTGATGAGGCTCTGAACCTGCTCGACGAGGTTCCGGGCGCGGTACTCGTCGATCTCCCGCATCACCAAAGCGGTCCCCGTGCGGCGCACGAGGGTCCCCTCCTCGGTGTCGACGGAGGACTCGTCGACGCGCAGCATCAAGTCGACGTCTACGGCGCCGTAGTACCCGCGTCGGCCGATCGGCTCGAAGGGGCTCGCCTTGATCTCGTTCCAGGTGAGCGGCGGCGTGATGGCGAACTCGCCGGTTACGTGCGTGCTGTAGCCCATGGTCAGTCCCCCTTCGTGGTGGCGCTGGTGGCGGGCTGCCTGCGGATCTGCGCGAACTCGATCGACAGGTTCACGCCCTCGATCAGGAGCCGCTCGGCGAGCTGGTCGACGAGCAGCTTGGCGGCGCCTTCGGTCTGCTGGCCGTTGACGATGTGCTCGGCGACGATCCGGCACAGCCGCGCGTTCTTGCGGGCGATGCGGACGACGTTGCCCATGTGGGCGTCGGCAGCCTTGCGGGCTTCGTCGCGCTGCTCGATGAGCTGCTCGACGGACGGGGCGTACACGGACGGGCGGCTGGTTCGGAGCTTCATGCCTGCTCACCTCGCTGCTGGTGCGGGATGAGCGGCCAAGCGCCCTCGACGACCGCGGCCGGGTCCTTCTTGCGGAAGTACTCCTGAAGAGACGCGGCCTGCTCGGCAGCCCAACCGACCTGCGCCGTGTGCAGGTTGTCGAGGGACAGGCCGGACAGCTCGCGGTACCGGGTGCCCTGCCTCCATGCCACTCGGCACGCGGCGATGGCGTCGGCGTCCGCGGAGTGCGCGTCCCCGATCGGCACCTCGTAGTGCTCGCACAGGGCGGTGAGCTTGCGGGAGCCGCGCCGGTACTTGTCGAACCGCTTGTCGAGGACGAACGGGTCGACGACGGGGAAGCCTTCGGGCAGCGGATCGACGCCGAAGCGGCGGGCCTCACGGTCCAACAGAGTGATGTCGTAGCGGGCGTTCATCGCCACCACCGGGACCCCGGACGCGATCACCTGCGTCAGCGCGGCGACGATTTCGGCGACCGCCTCGGCGAGCGGCGCGCCCTCGGCGCGGGCACGGTCCGTCGTGATGCCGTGGATGGCGGCGGCCTCGTCGGGGATGGTTTCGCCGTCCACGTCGGTGAGCCATGTCGCGGAGTCGGTGGGCTGCTTGCCGCCGCATTGGACGACGCAGGCGGTGACAATGCGCGCGGTCTCGGGGTCGGGTCCGGTGGTCTCCAGGTCGAAGCCGCACATGCGGCCGAGGTGCCAGCTCATGCGCCACCACCCGCAGCGCGCTCCTTGTAGATCCGCTGACCGAGCGCGTCGAGGGTCTCCCACTCGCCGGTCTCGTTCTGGACCTTGTTGTTCAGCATCCGCAGGTTGCCGAGCTCGTACCCGATCTGCTGCAAGCGGCCCTGCGATGTCTTCTTGTCGAGGATCTCGTCGCGGTACGACTCGGCGGACCGGACCGGGGCCTCGTTGCCGCGCTCGGTGTACGAGGCGTCCGGGTCCTTGTCGTGCGTCGGCGTGAGACCGCCCGTCAGGAGGAGCACCCGCAGCGCGACGCTCTGCGCCTTGGCGGTGGCCTTGTCGGCCGAGTCGAGCGCCTCACCCTGCGTCTTGAGCGGCAGGGGGAAGGTGTCGCCCATCGGCCCGATGATCTGCCAGGTGACGGTCACCGTGGCCTCGTGCATCTTCGTGCCGCCCTTGGACGTGGTGTCGCGGTACTCCGCTTCCACGTCCACGGGCAGGATGCTGACGCCGTGCTTCAGCGTCACCGGTCCGAAGGTGTTGACCACGGTGTCGACGCCGCGGAAGTTGAACCGCGTGCCGCCGCCGTTGTAGAGCTCGCCCTTGCCGATGGCGCGGACGTCCTTGCGGACGCGGAGCCACGCGAGGTGCACGGGCACCATGTCGGGGTCGTCGTCACCGGGCTCGTAGTCGGCCATCGGGTCCGGCGCGGGCGGTGCATCCTCGGCTGCGGCCGGGCTGTCGTGCTGCTCGTCGTCGAGCGTGCGGCCGGCGGCCGCGGCTGCGTTCTCTCGCAAGCCCATCAGATCCCCTTGAAGTTCGGTGCGATGTCGATGCGTTCGGTCGGGTTCGGGGCGACGCACGCGGCGTACGCGTCGGGCCAGCGCTCGGCGAGCTGCTCCAGGTCGACCTTCGGGGCCGCGTTGCTGGGCTCCAGGGAGTAGGCGCGCTCACCGCCGATCAGCGCGGACTGCGCGTCACCGAGGGCGGCGACCATGCGGGCCTTCGCCGCGGCCTTCGCCTTCTTCGCGTTCGCCTCGGTGCGCTGGTGTCGGCCGTAGTCGTAGAGCGCATCAAGGGCGTCGTCGTGGCGGTCGACGTCCACGGATCCGGAGCGGGTGGGGTGCAGGCGGCGGAAGAGTTTCACCAGGGACTCGCCGTCACCGGTCGGCTCGGGCGGCACCTCGGCCTGTACGTGCTCGACCCAGAACTTGTCGACGGCGGTGGTGATGTCGGCCATCACGTCCGTGTACTGGTCGGCGCGGATGGTGCCCTGGTGGTACTCGTTGCCGCCGATCAGCACGGCGTAGTGCATGTGCTCGTAGCCGTTGACGACGATCTGCCACAGCACCTGTGCGGTGACGTCGTCCGGTGCTCCGGCGTGCCACTGTGCGGACTTGAAGGCGGAGCGGGTCTTCACTTCGAGGGCGCAGGGGATGCGCTGGTCCTCAGCCAGGGGGCATTCGGTTACGCGGCGGTCGAGGGTGGTCATCCAGTGCGGGTGATCGACGTGGGCGACGAGGCCGATGCGGCGGATCACGGAGCGGTTTTGCATGGCCCAGCGGCGGGCGACGTTCTCCTCGTTGGCGTTGCCCCAGTAGGCGGCTTCGCCTGCGTCGTCGACGTCGCGGCCGATCTTGTCGTAGTAGACGGTCAGCGGGGGTTTCTTCTCGACGAGGCCGAGGATGGCGGGGACGTCGCTGGAGCCGATGCCGGAGCGGCGGGCGGTGAGCCAGTCGGCGCGGTCGGCGGTGGCGGGGAGGATGAGGCGGCCGGTGGGGGTGACCCTGCGGCCGGCGGCCGGGGCGGTGCTCGCCCCGGCCTGCGCGGTCGTCGTCATTCGTCGGCCTCCGCGTCGTACTCGGAGGCGACGGTGAGCGGGGTCACGACATACCCGGTGCACTCGACGTCCTCGCCGGTGCACAGCTCCTCGGGTGCATCCTCGCCACCGTGGTCCGGGACCCAGCCGAGGAAGACGTCTTCGCCGACTTCGCGGCGCACCAGCGTTTCGCAGTGCGCCCGGGCGGCCGCGCGGTTGGTGTACCGGCCGAAGACGATGGACTCGTGTGAGGCGCGGTAGATGGTGAGCTCGGCGGGCTGGGGAGTGGACTCGCCCTCGCGGGTGTCCTTCTCCTGCTCGGCGTAGGCGGCGCGTTCGTCGGCGTAGTGCTCGGTGATGATCCGCCGCAGCTCGCGCACGCCCTCGGTGTCGGCGAAGTCGCCGTGTCGGGCGATCGTGCGGACCACACCGAGGACGCCGCGCAGCGTGGCGAGCTCGCCTGGATAGTTCTCGATCGTCGCGGGCTGGGGTGCGGGCTGGCCCTGCTCGGCCTCGTCGGCCATGCGGCGCAGCCGGTCGGCAGCCCAGTGCTTGCCGGGCTTCGTCGCCCAGAGCATGCGGTCGTTCTCCGCGACGACTGCGTCAGCGCCCTCGCGCAGCACTTCGGCGCGGAGCAGCGGCCTTGCTGCGGCCAACACCGCATCGGCCAGCGACTCGTACGGGGCCATGAACGTGGTGGACGGGTGATCCTTGACGGCCTGGATCGCGGCCTCGCGTGCGGCGCTCATGCGGCACCTGCCCCACGCTGCGACGGCAGAGCGACGACCGTGCTGGACCCATCAGCCGTCAGCAGCAGCTCAGCCACACGCGCGACCTGCTTGCCGTACAGGTGGAGATAGCTACCGCCAGTCAGCTCCAGCAGCTCGTCGACGAGCCGGTCCCGCTCGTGCTCCTCGTACGAGTCCTCGCGGGCCACGATCGACAGTTCTCGGATCTCTTCGAGCAGCTGCGTCACGGTCTCGCGGTCCTCGACGAACTGCTCGGCGAGCTCCAGCACCGTGTAGAAGAGGAAGTGGTCGAGGTGCACGAGGGCACCGCCGGGGATGCTGGACACGTTGACGCGGATCGGGCCGGTGTAGGCGCCGCCGAGGATGCGGGGCCGCAGCCAGCGGTGGAGCCAGGCTCGGATGGACTTCATCGGGCGCTCCTGATGGTGCGGAGGAAGGCGAGGAGGTAGGCGATGGGGTGGTGGCGGTCGTCGGCGATCGCGACGACGAGCGCGGCACCGAGGCCCCATGCGATGCACGCGGCGGCGAAGATGATCAGGAAGTCGTCCATCACGGCCGCGCCTCCGGGTCATCCGTCGTCAGGTCGATGACCAGGTGCGCGACGGGCTCGCCGAACGGGTGGTAGGCCTCCGGGAAGTCCCGGGGGAGCCGGTAGTCGTGGTGCAGCGGGCTCTCGTGCCGGTCCTCGGACTGGCGGCCGATCAGCTCGCGCAGCTTCTGCACCTGCGGGCGGACGTCCTCGGCGCGGCTGGTGTCGATGACCGCACCGGACGACGCATGCAACGCCTCGACGAGCACAGCCTGAACCGCAGGGCCCCCAACCGCCGTGACCGTTGAACACGGCCACAGCTCGCCGTCACGCCGACAGTGCTGGGAGTCCTCGTACTTCGGGTGCAGCGCCAGCACGGCATCCCGCAGCGTCTCCAGCGCGGCGACGCGGGCAGGCAACCCCCGCAGCCTGCGCAGCTCCTCCGCGGTCTCCGGGTCCATCAGCAGACCAGCCGAACCAAGCGCGAACACGACCGTCGACACCAGGTCATACGACGCGTCCCGCGATTCGAGCGCCGCGTGCGCGGTCTTCAGCGCCAAGCGCTCAGCAGGCGTAGGCGAGTTCGTCATGCCGCACCGCCAACCGGGCTCAGCGCGCCGACAGCGGCCGCCAGTTCGGCTTCCTTCGCCCACACCCAACGCGGCACGTCAGCCGGGTCCTTGTACTCCGGGACGAACAGCCGGCCGCCAGCCGAGTCGGTCCCGGCGAGCTTCCAGCGCTTCCCGTCCTCGGACTCGTACAGCTCCGGTTCGGTGCTGGTGGGGGCGGTAATGTTTGTCTTCACGGTGTCCACTTCTCTCTATGGGGTGTGTGGATTGCCGAGGGGCTGTCACGGACCAGGCCCGGTCCGGGCGGCCCCGCACGTTTTGCGGGGGTCAGCTACGGACAGCCGCACCGCGGGGCGGCAGCGGCCGAAGGTGACGCAGCGGATGCGCGCCAGCAGTCGGCGCGGAGACGACAGCCAACGGGCCCGTCGTCGGCTCGTGGTGAAACATCGCGTCGATGCGCTCCAGGTCCGCGTCCGAGAACGTCACGACCCGGCCCTTCTTGGAGTGCGGCAGGCGGCCGATGTTGCGGCGCAACCAGCGCTCCTCGACGCGGAGTTCAGCCGCGGCCTCGGCGTACGTGTAGCGGCGGCTCATGCCGGCACCGACAGGCGCGGCCGGGGAACGCTCGATGCGGCACGCTCGACGGGGATCCACAGGATGAGCAGGTCGACGCCGATGGCGGCGGCGATGCGCTCGGCGGCGTCGGAGTAGACGCCTCCCTGCTCGCCTGTGAGGAGGTTGCCGATGGTTCCGTGAGGGACTCCGGCGCGGTCGGCGAGTTCGCGGATGTTCACCGACTCGCCGGTTCCGATGCGCTCCATCAGCAGTTCCAGGAGCTGGATGCTGACGAGCTTGTAGCGAAGGGCAGTTCTGGTCACGTCCACCTCGTGCGGTGATTCATTGCACTGCTTGGATGAGAGCAGCATTGCATAGCTTGGACGTGACGTCCAGCGTCTTGGATAGAGTGTGGGGATTCGGTCAAAAACCCGGTGCGCCCTAGCGAGGCATGCCTAATTGCATGGACACTCTGTCCAGCGCACGGGATGGCAGACCCTGCGCCACCAGGGGGGATCCGCCTCACACCTCGCTGGTCACATGGACACCCCACAGCCCATGACATGACACGGAGTGGCAGGATGAGCCTCATGGCGGCTGGAAAGAGCGCCCCGGCGCCGACCGGGAGGAACGAGCTCAGCGACCTGGTGCTGGAGCGTAAAGGAGCCCTCCGGCTCAGCTACGAAAAGCTGGCAGCGCGGTGCATCGACCCCGAAACCGGGGAGCAGTCGGTCAAGTCGTCATGGCTTCACCGGATCGCCACCCGCGAGCCCGTCCAGCCTCCCGACCCTGCGGCGCTGCGGGGCATGCATGTCGGCCTTGAGGTGCCTCTCCGGACGGTGCAGGATGCGGCGGCCGCCCAGTTCTTCGGGATGGACTCGGTGTATAGCCCCGACGCGCAGGTGCGGGCGATGGTGCATGGCTTTGAGGACCTGAGCCCCGAGGATCAGCGCAAGGTGCTCGCGATCATCGAAACCTTCAGGCAGCCCTAGCCCCTCGCGCCACGCTCAGTCACTTTCGCCTTCCATCTGGTGAAACCCCGCAGGCCGGGTGCATGATGAGTCATCCGCCTGGGGGGTGGAATCAGCCACTCGATGCGCAGTTTCGTTCGAACTGACGTGCGCACTGAGGGGTGCGGCGCAGGGAGGAACGACGTGAGCAACCAGTCCAACCAGAGCGTGATCGAAACCTGGTACCGGTTCGCCGAGCCGGGCGAGCTTCCTCCCGATCGCGTCGTGGACATCGTCGGCAGCAAAGATTCCCTCCTGGTGCAGGTCATCGTCCGGCCCGGCCATGCCACCGCGGACCTGCTCAAGGACATCGGCGAGCAGCAGCGCAGCGCCTTCCGCACCGGCCAGTGGACACGCCTAGAGCCCACTCCTGAAAACCTCGTACACCCGCGCCGCGTTTTCGACGCCAATTGGGAACTCACGCCAGCCCACAAGATCCCCAAGGGCGTGCACTGCGTCTCGATCGAGCGCATAGGACGCCACTCCTGGCTCGTACGGGAAGGTGACGCCACGCCCCAACTTGTGGCGGAGATAAGCGTGCTGCTGCGCTGCATGGTCAGGGCAGAGGTCTGGATCCAGCGCGGGGCCGGCGAAGACACCGACCCCAGCGCCAACTAGACCTAGACCACCTGCCGCAGCCCCGGGCGCGGCGCAGGTACGCCCATTACGGCCTCGACGGCGCTAGCAATGTCGTCGTCGAGGCCCTGCACCAGATGCCCGTACCGGTCCACGGTGGTCTGGATGCTCTCGTGCCCCAGCCTGATCTGAATCGCGGGCAAGGGGATGCGCGCAGCGATCAGCCACGACACGTGCGTGTGCCTCAGGTCGTGGATGCGGGGCCGCTTCGGCAGCCCCTTCTTCATCGCCGCTTCGACGGCCGGCTTCCATTTCCTGTTGTAGTAGTTGGCGTGCCGCCACTCCCCGCCCATCGCCGCGCGGAACAGGTAGTCATCGCCCTTACGGCCGGTCGCGAGGCGCCGAGCCATCTCGACCTGCACGGGGGAGAGGCGCAGGAGCCGCCGGGCCTTCTTCGTCTTGGGCGGGCCAAGGTAGAACGCACCGCCAGCGGTCCCCTTCTTCGCCTTCTTCCATGCCCGCTGGACGTTCACTGAGGGTCGGTCCGCGGTGAGGTTGAGGTCGCTGATCCGCAGGGCTGTCGCCTCGCTCCAGCGCATGCCGGTACCGACCAGCCAGTCAGCGAGGTCCCGGGCGTCCGGGTCGGTGATCTCGGCGGCGATCCGCTGGTACTCGTCACGCTCCAGGAACGTCATCTCCTCGACCGTGTGGTCGTCCACGCGGGGGAGCTTGGTGCGCTTGCAGCAGTTCATCGTGCGCAGCTGCGGGTCAGCGTCGATGGCGGCCTGGACGATGCAGTAGAGCAAGCCGTGTCTGTTCGCGATCGACTTGGGGTCGGCCGGCCTGCGGGCCCACTTCTCGGGGTCCGCCTGGTCGCGCTCGCCCTCCTCCTCGGCGCGCACCCAGTCGGTGACGTCGTCTTGGGTGAGGGTGCAGATCGTCGCGGGGTGCTCGCGTCCGGCGTGGTCGGTGTGCTTCAGCACGGCGAAGTGGATGCGGATCTCGCGGTGGTAGTCCTCACGAGTCCGCTCGTCGATCCCCGTCAGCCGGTCGACGTATCGCGTCGCGTAGCTGTCGAGGGGGACGTCGCCGGGCACTGCCGGCTCTTCGACGAAGCCCTGGCCCTTGACCCAGCCGTGCGGCCACTGCTGGCCGTGCGCGTCGACGAGCTTCTTGAATTGCTCGGCGCTGGCCTCGTCGCCGAAGGGCTCGGACTCCCAACTGCCGCCGCGTCCGCCCTGAAGCCATCGGACTTGGTAGATGCAGCTCCCGTCCTTGCGCTCACGCTTTCTGATGGTCGCCATGGAGGGGAGAGTACGGGCGATTTGGCGACCTGGTTAGGCCCGCGTTTGGCCCGAGATGAAACAAGATCAGCCCCTGACCCGTTGTCCCAGGTCAGGGGCTGATCATTCAGGGTGAGTAACGGGACTCGAACCCGCGACATCCTGGACCACAACCAGGTGCTCTACCATCTGAGCTATACCCACCACGACCGGTCTCTTTCCGGACCGGCCGAGAAAAAGTGTACAGGGTCGGGGAGGGTGCTCGCGCCCGGGTTTACGCCCCCTTCGCGCGGCGGCTACTGCGCGGGCAGGACGTACTTCGCCGCAATCGACTTCGCGGTCTCCGAGTCGGGTCCGGGCTGCGGCACGAAGACCGCCTCGCGGTAGTAGCGCAGCTCCGCGATGGATTCACGGATATCCGCCAGCGCCCGGTGGTTGCCGTTCTTCTCCGGACTGTTGAAGTACGCCCTCGGGTACCAGCGACGGGCCAGTTCCTTGACCGAGGAGACATCGACGATCCGGTAGTGGAGGTAGTCCTCCAGCGTCGGCATGTCGCGCAGCAGGAAGCCGCGGTCGGTGCCGACCGAGTTTCCGCACAGCGGGGCCTTGCCGGGCTCCTTCACGTGCTGGCGTACGTACGCCAGGACCTGCTCCTCGGCGGCGGCGAGCGTGGTGCCGCCCGCCAGCTCGTCGAGGAGGCCCGAGGCGGTGTGCATCTGCCGCACCACCTCGGGCATCGTCTCCAGCGCCGCGTTCGGCGGGCGGATCACGATGTCCACCCCTTCGCCGAGCACGTTCAGTTCCGAGTCGGTGACCAGTGCGGCCACCTCGATGAGTGCGTCGTCCGTCAACGAGAGCCCGGTCATCTCGCAGTCGATCCACACCATGCGATCGTTCATGCGTCCTACCTTAGGCCGACCGGCGATCGGGGGACGCCGGTCGGCCTAAGGCGCACTGCGCTGGCCGGGCAGGCTCGGACGGCCGTGACCGGTCGCGTACGCCTCGGACGGAGGCTTTCCCAGCTCCGGCGGAGCGGCCGAGGTGGCCGCGGGTCCCGAGGCTCCCGCCGCCGCGGCGGCCCGTCTGGCCTGGGCGGTGGCCTGTGTCGGGACGACCGCCTCCACCACCGCGTGCGGGGCGGAGTCGTTCTGCGGGCGGCGGACCCGGTAGGCGGCCCGGTACGCGGCCGGGGACGAGCCGAGCTGACGCCGGAAGTGGCCACGCAGCGCCACCGGTGAGCGGAAGCCGCAGCGACCCGCGACCTCGTCGACCGAGTAGTCGGAGGTCTCGAGCAGCCGCTGGGCCTGCAGCACCCGCTGGGTGATCAGCCACTGCAGCGGCGCGCTGCCGGTCAGCGAACGGAATCGCCGGTCGAAGGTGCGCCGGCTCATGTACGCCCGGGCCGCCAGGGTCTCCACATCGAACTGTTCATGGAGATGCTCCAGCGCCCACGAGACGACCTCGGCCAGCGGGTCCGACCCGATTTCCTCTGGTAAAGACCTGTCCAGATAGCGCTCCTGCCCGCCACTGCGGCGCGGCGGCACGACCAGCCTGCGGGCCAGCGCCCCGGCGGCCTCGGTGCCGTGGTCGGTGCGCACGATGTGCAGGCAGAGATCGATTCCGGCCGCTGTCCCCGCGGAGGTGAGCACATCGCCGTCGTCGACGAACAGCTCGCGCGGATCGACATGGACAGACGGATACCGCTTGGCCAGCGTCGGCGCGTACATCCAGTGGGTCGTGGCCGGGCGGCCGTCCAGCAGACCGGCCGCGGCGAGCACGAACGCGCCGGTGCACAGTCCGACGATCCGGGCCCCCTCCTCATGCGCCCGGCGCAGCGCGTCGAGCGCCTCGGGCGGTGGCGGTGAGGTGATCGACCGCCAGGCCGGTACGACGACGGTGCCCGCTCTGCCGATGGCCTCCAGGCCGTACGGCGCGGTCAGTTCAAGCCCGCCGGTGGTCCGCAGCGGGCCTTCCTCGCCACCGCAGACGAGCAGGCGATAGCGGGGAACTCCGGCGTCCTGACGGTCAATTCCGAACACCGAGAGCGGGATGGAACTTTCAAAGATGGGGCCGCCGCTGAACAGCAGCACCGCGACGACTTCCCGGCGCCGGCGCCCGGAGAGCTTCCGTGCTGCCTCCGGTGCGGCGGAGTCCTGACTCATGACGCTAAGCCCCCCTCGGTGTTCGCGTCTCCCCGTTCGTTTCGGGCCTTTCGCTCCTGCACGTTTCCCCTCGGTTTCGCACGAGTCCCGAGCCTTCGATACTCATGATCGAATCTACTGTGTCCCGTGGCGCCGACGTGACAAGTTCGGCATGCCCCGCTATGTCGACATGGCAACTTGGCGCGAAGCATTCGATCACGAAGCGTTCCACTCGGGGGCTCCACAGGGAAGTGCGCCTCGCACGCATGGCCCGTCCACGTAGGGTGCGAGCGCCATGAATGGTCCTTTCTTCCCTGGTGGCAAGGGGGTTGGCAGGCCATTTCGCCAAGGGAAGGCCGGTGGCGCGAAGTTGGCTGAAAACATACGGGTGCGGGTGTGTGAACGCGTCAGTCGCCGGGCGCACTTCCCGCGCCGCGCCGAGAGCCCCGGTGCGCCCCGGGAGCGGTCCGCGTGCGCCGGCCGCGGGGCTGCGCCGACTCGGCGGCCGGGGCGCGGGGCGCACTGCGTTCGGACTGGCGCAACAGCACCCGGCAGGCGGCCGTCACGGCGGCGAGGCCGAGGGCAGCGGCGGCCGCCCCGCCGACGGACGTCCCGTACACGACCAGCACGACAGGGACGACCACGCAGCTGAAGGCCGCCCAGCGCACCACGTCGCTCGCCGAATCGGACGAGGGACGCGGAGCGGCCTCGACGCGCTGTCCGTGCTGCGGGGCCGGGGAAGGGTCGGGGGCCGGGGCGGACGGGCGTGCGGGCACAAAAGCTCCCTGGAGGCGGCGGGGTGACCGAGGTGCAACGAGGAGCGGAGCCTTCCGGTCACTGGCGCGGACGTCAACGGCAGGATCAGTAGCCGGATCAGTAGCCGGATCAATAGCCGGATCAACGGCCGGATCGGCGGGCGGCGGTGGACTGCCGACGGACGGCGGACGGCCGGCCCAGTCGACGGCCGGCCCAGTCCACGAGCGGCCCAGTGGACGACCGGAGCAGACTGCTGTAGACGCCAAGCGGCATTGCCAATCCGGGGCAGGCTCGGGCATGCTCCCTGGAACGCCGCGGACGGGCAGCAGCTCTGGGCAGGAGAGGAGTGTCGCCGTACCCTTGGGGTATGGGCCAGGGAAGATGATTCCCGGACACAGCTCCGCCGCGATGCCAACCGACGCACCCTCCCCTGAGACTCCCCTGAGACGATCCCTCACAAGAGGACCTTCTTCGCCGAGACACCGATGGCCGGTCACGAAATTCCCGAACCCGCGGACCGCAAGCAGGTAGCCGACCCACTGTCGGACCTGCAAGCGGCGGAAGAAACATGTCATTCCTGCGATCCAGCCTTCCGGCACGGAGTCGTCGTCGGCTTCGACGGCTCGACCTCCAGTGAGCGGGCGCTCGCGTACGCCATCGGCATGGCCAGAAGGTCGGGTTCCGGCCTGATCATCGTCCACGTCGCCAACCGGCTGCCGACCACCGTCTGGGCGGGCTGCGAGCCCCCGGTCTTCGTGGACGTCCCCGATCACCGCACCGAGGTGCTCGGCCTGGAGCTGGCCTGCGCGGACTACCTCACCGAGGTGCCCTGGATCCTGGTCGAGCGCGGCGGCGACATCTGCCACGAGCTGGAGGAGGTCGGCCGGGAGTATTCGGCCGACGCGATCGTGGTCGGCTCGACACACGGCATCGTCGGACGCATCTTCGGCTCGGTGGCCGGGCGGCTCGCGCGGCGCGCGCAGCGCCCGGTCGTAGTGATCCCGTAGCGCGACCCCGTAGCGCGATCCCGTGACGCACGGTCGTCTGCTCGTCACTGATCGTCGTAATCCGGTGTACGCCTTGTCGTGTCCATTCTGTAATCCCGGCGTCAGCCCAGGTGAGGCAGCGTCAACTCCCTTCCTCGGTATGGAAATCTACCCGTCCGTACAGGTGGATTGTGCGCTTGTGAAGGGTACATAGCGGTCGCTGGGAAGCAGCACAACTGCACAGGACACGAAGGGAGCCCGCCGTGGACAACGAAGTCTCTGCGGGAAGCGCCACCGCATCGACACAGACTCTCGGCCACCTCGCACTCGGACTGACCCTGCTGGCGTTCGGCGTTGGCAACACAGGCGTGATCGACAACGTGGCGGCGGCAGACGCGGCCGGTCTTGCGACCTGGGTCGGCGGCGTCGCGCTGTTCATCGTCGGGCTGCTCGAATTCCACGCGGGCAACGGCGGTACGGGCACGGCGTTCTCGGGCCTCGGTGCCTTCTGGTTCACCTGGGGGACCGGGGTCGGCGCCGAAGTCACCGGTGAGGCGGCAGGCCTCTTCATGCTGCTCTGGGCGCTGCTCGCACTGACCCTGACGGCCGCGTCCGCGGGCAGCGGACTGTTCGGACAGGGCGTGTACGGGCTGCTGTTCGTCTCGCTGCTGCTGCTCGGCATAGCGTCGTTCGCCGAGAACGACGGTCTCGCCAAGGCGGGCGGCTGGATCGGCGCGGTCGCGGGTCTCGCCGCCTGGTACGGCGCGACGGCCGCACTCGTCAAGTGGCCGACCTTCTCAGGACGTGCTGCCGGCCGTGGAGTGACGGCCACCGGCTGAGGCAGCCACAAGCCGGCGTCTGGGCTGCGCCGGCTGACGAAAGGGCGGTCCCCCCGCGCGTAAAGGTGGCAACGCACGGGGGGACCGCCCCTGTCTGTGTCGGCTGTACGGCCCTGTACGGGGCTGTACGGGGCCGAACTACTCGACCGTGACGGACTTCGCCAGGTTGCGCGGCTTGTCGATGTCCCGGCCCATGGCCAGCGCCGTGTGGTACGCGAAGAGCTGGAGCGGGATGCCCATCAGGATCGGGTCCAGCTCGTTCTCGTTCTTCGGCACGACGATCGTGTGGTCGGCCTTCTCCTGCTCGCGGTGCGCGACCGCGAGGATCTTGCCGCTGCGGGCCTTGATCTCCTCCAGGGCCGCGCGGTTCTTCTCCAGCAGCTCGTCGTCCGGGACGATCGCGACCGTCGGCAGCGCCGGCTCGATCAGGGCCAGCGGGCCGTGCTTGAGCTCGGACGCCGGGTAGGCCTCGGCGTGGATGTAGGAGATCTCCTTGAGCTTCAGCGAAGCCTCGAGCGCCACCGGGTAGCCGCGCACCCGGCCGATGAACATCATCGACTTGGCGCCCGCGTACTCCTCGGCCAGCTTCTTGATCTCGGCCTCGTTCTCGAGGATCTCGGTGATCTGCCCGGGCAGCTTGCGCAGGCCCTCGATGATCCGCTTGCCGTCGGAGACCGACAGGTCGCGGATCCGGCCCAGGTGCAGCGCGAGCAGCGCGAAGGCGACGACGGTGTTGGTGAAGCACTTGGTGGAGACGACGCAGACCTCGGGGCCTGCGTGCACGTACACGCCGCCGTCGGCCTCGCGGGCGATCGCGGAACCCACCACGTTGACCACGCCGAGGACGCGGGCGCCCTTGCGCTTGAGCTCCTGGACGGCGGCGAGTACGTCGTACGTCTCACCCGACTGGGAGACCGCGATGTAGAGGGTGTCGGGGTCCACGACCGGGTTGCGGTAGCGGAACTCGGAGGCGGGCTCGGCGTCCGCGGGGATGCGGGCCAGGCCCTCGATCAGCGAGGCGCCGATCATGCCCGCGTGGTACGAGGTGCCGCAGCCGAGGATCTTCACACGGCGGATGCCGCGGGCCTCGCGGGCGTCCAGGTTCAGACCGCCCAGGTGCACCGTGGAGAACTTCTCGTCGATGCGGCCGCGCAGGACGCGGTCCACCGCGTCGGGCTGCTCCGAGACCTCCTTGTGCATGTACGTGTCGTGGCCGCCCATGTCGTAGGAGGCGGCCTCCCACTCGACGGTCTCGGGGGTGGCGGTGGTGCGCGTGCCCGAGGTCGTGTAGGTGCGGAAGTCGTCGGCCTTCAGCGTGGCCATCTCGCCGTCGTCGAGGGTGACGACCTGGCGGGTGTGGGAGATCAGTGCGGCGACGTCGGAGGCGACGAACATCTCCTTCTCGCCGATGCCGAGGACGACCGGGGAGCCGTTGCGGGCCACGACGATGCGGTCGCTGAAGTCGGCGTGCATGACGGCGATGCCGTAGGTGCCCTCGACGACCTTGAGCGCCTCGCGGACCTTCTCCTCGAGCTTCTCGGCCTGGGAGCGGGCGATCAGGTGGGTGAGCACCTCGGTGTCGGTCTCGGAGGCGAAGACGACGCCGTCCGCTTCCAGCTTCGCGCGCAGCTCGGCGGCGTTGTCGACGATGCCGTTGTGGACGACCGCGACCTTGTTCTCGGGGTCGAGGTGCGGGTGCGAGTTGATGTCGCTCGGGGCGCCGTGGGTGGCCCAGCGGGTGTGGGCGATGCCGGTGGTGCCGGCGAAGCGCTTGGGGATCCGGGCCTCCAGGTCACGGACCCGGCCCTTGGCCTTGACCATCTTCAGTCCGGCGGCCTTGGGGCTCGTGATCACGATGCCCGCGGAGTCGTAACCCCGGTACTCCAGCCGCTGCAGGCCTTCGAGCAGCAGCGGTGCCACATCACGCTTGCCGATGTATCCGACAATTCCACACATAGAGTTCTTACCCCTCCATAGATCAGGTGTGTGCTCGTCCCCCTGGGCTGTCTGGCCGCCCGGCCGATCGGGCCGGTCGACCGGTCAGCCGTATACGATGCGGCGCAGCTGGCGGAGCGAGAGCTCCGGCGGCGCCACGGCGCGGTGCGGCAGTTCGGCCGCGATCCGCTCGAAGATCTCCGTGTTCGCCATGCCACCGGACTGCAGCTCGCGGTGGCGGCGGCGGACGAATTCGTCGGTCTTCTCGTCGAAGTACGCCAGCACGTCGAGCACCACCCGGCCCGCCTCACCGCGCTGGAGCGCGGTGCTGCGCACCAGATGGTCGATGAGGTCGTCGTGTGACGAGGGGCGGCGGTCGAGCACCCGTAGATATTGCGGGGTCACCTGCCGCATTTGCAAGAATCCTGCCCGATTGCGGGCAGGTAGGGCTCACATTCGCTTCAATACGGCCTGTTTCGCGGTGGTGAACTCCTCGGCCGTCAGTATTCCGGCCTGATGCAGATCGCCCAGCTCACGCAGTCGGCGCAGCAGCGCGTCATGATCGCTGCCGCCGGGCGCGGGGACGGCGTCGGCAGGCTCGGCCTGGGCGGGAGGGGCGATGGGGGAGGGGGCGTACGGATGGGGCATACGGGCCACCACGGCGGCCCCGACCAGCGCCATCAGCGGGTCCTTGCGGAAACCCCACAGCTCCACGGCGTGCGGGTCGTACTTGGGCGGAGCCTTGGTCGGGGCCTTGGACACGGCGAAGCGGAGGTAGCCGTTCTCCAGACCGGCCGACGGCAGCCACTCCACCGACTCCACGTCCTGAACCGCGAGGGTGCGCGCGCCGCCGGACGACTTGGACTCCTCGGTCTTCCAGTTCCACTCCAGCCGGATCCGCTCCCCGTCGAAGGTGGCGGTGCCGTCGCCCGCGCCCACGGTGATTGGCAGGTCGGGGCCGGGCAGCAGATAGCTGTCGACCGGGCCTGTCTCCACCTGCTCCAGCAGCAGCGCGTTGCGCACCTCGTCGACGAAGTACTCGGCGACGCCGGTGCGGTCGTTGTCCACGGTCAGCCGGTAGGGGTCGGAGCTGTCCTCCAGCTTGCCGCCGGTGATCTGCAGGAGCGGGTCGGCGCCGTTGCGCAGGCGCAGCCGCAGCCGTCCCGACTTCTTGCCCGGCTCGAAGGAGATCCCGGCGAGCGCCCCCAGCGGTACGGCGATCTCGCCGAGGGTCTTGCGCAGCAGGCTCACGCTCTTGTCGCTGCCGGGCACGATGCGCACCGTGTCCCCGTCGAAGGTCCAGGTGCCGTCCTTCTGGATGATTTCCGCCATGCCGGAATTCTCGCACCGGGGATGGCGTACGTGGGCTCGCCCAGGGGGAGTTGGCGAAGGGTCGGCCCACGAGCGTGGTCTACACCTTGACCGGAGTTGGGGCGCGCGGTACGCATGATGACTGCCGTTCGGTTGCTCAGCACCACAGTTGCGACGCCCGTCGAAGGGACCCAGCCTGTGAGACAGCCCAGAACGTTCCCCCGTCTGTTCGGCTCGCTGCTGCTCGTCGCGGCGGCCGGCATCGCCGGCATCGGCGCCGGCCCGGCCCCCGCCCCGGCCGCCCCCGAGGTCCGGCCGCTCGGCCAGATCGTCCCCGCGCCCGCTTCCGTACGCCCGGGCGGGTCCGCGTACACCCTCACCCCATGGACCCGGATCCGGGTCGACGGCGACTCCCGCGAGGCCCGCAGGATCGGCACGTATCTCGCCCAGCTGCTGCGGCCGTCGACCGGCTACGCCCTGCCCGTCACCGACGACGGCGGCCCCGGCGGTATCCGGCTGCGCCTGAGCTCCAAGGACCGCGCCCTGGGCGACGAGGGCTACCGGCTGGAGTCCACGCGCGGCGCGCTCACCCTCACCGCCCGCAAGCCCGCCGGGCTCTTCCACGCCGTGCAGACGCTGCGCCAGCTGCTGCCCGCCTCGGTGGAGAAGGACACCCGGCAGCGCGGCCCGTGGAAGGTCGCGGGCGGCACCATCACCGACAGCCCGCGCTACGGCTACCGGGGCGCGATGCTCGACGTCTCCCGGCACTTCCTCACCGTCGACCAAGTCAAGCTGTATATCGACCAGTTGGCGCTCTACAAGATCAACAAGCTGCATCTGCATCTCTCCGACGACCAGGGCTGGCGGATCGCCATCGACTCCTGGCCGCGGCTGGCGACGTACGGCGGCTCGACCCAGGTCGGCGGCGGCCCCGGCGGCCACTACACAAAGGCCCAGTACAAGGAGATCCTCGGTTACGCGGCCTCGCGCTATCTGGAGGTCGTCCCCGAGATCGACATGCCGGGGCACACCAACGCAGCCCTCGCCTCGTACGCCGAGCTGAACTGCTCCGGCATCGCCCCGCCCCTCTACACCGGGACGGACGTCGGCTTCAGCTCGCTGTGCGTGCCGAAGCCCGTGACGTATGACTTCGTGGACGACGTCATCCGCGAGCTGGCCGCGCTCACCCCCGGCAAGTACCTCCACATCGGTGGCGACGAGGCGCACTCCACCAGCCACGCGGACTATGTGGCGTTCATGGACAAGGTGCAGCCGATCGTCGCCAAGTACGGGAAGACGGTGGTCGGTTGGCACCAGCTGACCGGCGCGACCCCGGCGAAGGGGGCGCTCGCGCAGTACTGGGGTCTGGACAGCACCAGCGCCGCGGAGAAGGCGCAGGTCGCGAAGGCCGCGCAGAACGGTACAGGGCTGATTCTGTCGCCCGCGGACCGGATCTACCTCGACATGAAGTACAACAAGGACACCCCGCTGGGGCTGGCCTGGGCCGGATACGTGGAGGTGCGGCGGTCCTACGACTGGGACCCGGCGGCGTATCTGCCGGGCGCGCCGGCGTCGGCGGTGGCGGGGGTCGAGGCGCCGTTGTGGTCGGAGACGATCTCGACGAGCGACCACATCGAGTTCATGGCGTTCCCGCGGGTGGTGGGGGTGGCGGAGCTGGGCTGGTCGCCTGCGTCTGCGCATGACTGGGAGGCGTACAGGGTGCGGCTGGGGGCGCAGGGGCCGAGGATGGCGGCGCTCGGGATCGACTTCTACCGGTCGCCGCAGGTGCCCTGGCAGTCGGGCTGAGGCGTCCGGGCGCGCCGCCCCCGGGGCTCCGCCCCGGACCCCGCGCCTCAATCGCCGGTGGGGCTGGTTTCGGGGCTCTGCCCCGGACCCCGCGCCTCAATCGCCGGTGGGGCTCCATTGGAGCCCGTTGGGGGTCCCCCCGGACGAAGTCTGGGGGAGATTGAGGACAACGCCCGAAGGGCGTTACGGGGTCTGGGGCGAAGCCCCAGTTACGGGAAGGGGCGGGTAGGGAAAGGCCCCGCCCAAGAGACGGGCGCGCCGGTGAGGGACCGTATTCACCGGCGCCCCCGCCCGCTCAGTGGGCGAACCGCGCGATCGGGTTCTCCAGCGCGCCGACGAGTTGCAGCGCGCCCGACGGGTCCGCCAGGTCCACCATCTGTTCGTTGTTGCGCAGCTGGAGCCGGTTCAGGCACGACAGCGCGAACTCGTCCGCGAACATGTCGTACTCCCTGAACCTGTCCGCGAGATGCGGCACCGACTCCTGGTACCCGCGCACACTCTCCGCGACCGTCCGCCAGAACGTCTCCTCGTCCAGCCGCTCCTCCGTGACCAGCGTGGCCGCGAGGAGACGGAAGAAGCAGTCGAAGACGTCCGTGAAGACGGAGAGCAGCTTCATGTCCTCGGGCACGTCCGCGCGGATGCGCTCGACGGCCGGCGGCAGCACCGCGTGCGGGTCCATCACCGCGATCTCCTCGGCGATGTCCTTGAAGATCGCCCGCTGGACCGTGCCGTCCTCGCCGATGACCAGGATGACGTTCTCGCCGTGAGGCATGAAGACCAGGTCGTACTTGTAGAAGCTGTGCAGTACGGGCGTGAGATACGCGTCCAGGTAGCGGCGCAGCCAGTCGGCGGGGGCCAGGCCCGACTCGTCGATCAGCGCTCCCGCGAACGACGCGCCGTTGTGGTCCACATGGAGGAGCGACGCCATCGTGGCCAGCCGCTCGCCGGCCTGCAGTTGTGGCACCGGGCTCTCTCGCCACAGCGCGGCCAGCATTTTGCGGTACGGGGAGTAGCGGTCCGTCGCCTGCTCGTACTGGCGGTGGTGGTAGCCGATCGCCGCCCGCTCCCGGATGACCGAGAAGCGGGCCGCCTTGAAGACGTCGTCGCTGTCGATCAGGCCCGTCAGCCAGTCGTTGATCGCGGGGGTCGCCTCCATGTACGCGGCCGAAAGGCCACGCATGAAGCCCATGTTGAGGACGGACAGCGCTGTTTTGACGTAGTGCTTGGCCGGGGCGCTCGTATTGAAGAACGTGCGGATCGACTGCTGCGCGAGATAGTCGTCGTCGCCCGGGCCCAGGCACACCAGGCGCTGCTGGGCGATCTCGGCGGCGAAGGTGACGGACAGCTTGTTCCACCACTGCCAGGGGTGGACGGGCAGCAGGAAGTAGTCGGCGAGGTCGAGGCCGAGGGCGTTCAGCTGCCCGCCGAAGCGGGCGAGGGTCGCTTCGCCGAGCTCGTCGCGGACCAGCGACTCGTAGTCGAGTCCCGCGCCCGCGGTGAAGGTGGTGCGGTCGCGGCGGGCAGCGAGCCAGACCAGGCGGACCTCGCTGCCCGTCTCGGGGGCGTACGAGAGATATTCGTGCACCCCAAAGCCGAGCCGGCCGTTGTTCGCGACGAAGCAGGGGTGGCCCTCGGTCATGCCGGTCTCGATGGCCTGGAAGCCGGCCGTGGCCAGCTCGGCGGAGGTCACCGGCTTCTTGGTCAGTTTGTACGCGGTGCCGGAGAGGGTGGAGGAGATCTCCTCCAGATAGACCGGCAGGATCGTCTCGCTCAGGCCGAGCGAGACGCGCAGCTCGATGAAGAAGTCGAGCGCGTCCAGCGGCTGCTCGTCGCCGTCCCGGTGCCGGGTGATGGAGTCGGCGAAGACCTGCCAGTGGTCGAGGGCGAACCGGCGCGCGGTGAAGCGGTACTCGGTGGCGGAGTCGTCGCTGAGGACGCGGTACCGGTCCTCCCCGAGGGACTCGGGGGCCAGCAGCCGCTCGTGGGAGAACTCCGCGAGCGCCTTGCGCAGGAGGAGTCGGTTCGCCTGCTCCCACAGTTCGGGCGTCAGATGCGATACGGCGTCGGACAGGTTCATGCCGTCACTCCTCGTGCAGCCTCTCGTGCGACCTCTCGTGCAGCCTCGAACTGGGCGCGGGTGCAGAAACTCAGCAGGGCGACCTTCTCCGGCTTTTCGATCTCTCGTGCGGGCACGAAGCCGACGGCCTCATTGAGCGCGTGCACGGCCTTGTTGCGTACGTCCGGCTCGACCACCACTCGCCGGGTGGCCGGGTCCGCGAACAGCGTCTCCATCACCGCGGTGATCACGGCGCGGGTGAAACCGTGCACAGGGTTGTCGGTCGGCGCGACCAGGAAGTGCATGCCGACATCGCCGGGCTCGGCGTCGTACAGCCCCTTCAGCTCCACATGTGCCGGGTCGTAGCGCTCCATCAGGAAGACGGGCTCGCCGTCCTTGAGGCCGATGAAGGCGTCGTGGTGCTCATGCGCGGCTATCGCCATGTACTCGCGCTCGACGTCCTGCATTTTCGCGTCCTGCATCAGCCAGAAGGCGGCCTTGGGGTGGGTCACCCAGCCGTGCACCAGCTGGGCGTCGGCAAAGGGGTCGAGGGGACGGACGGTGAACCTCATACGGAAAACTCCTGGAACGCGATGGACTTTTCGACGGGGTAGTACTCGGAACCAAGCAGCTCGCCGATGATGTAGGCGTTGCGGTACGCACCCATGCCCAGGTCGGGCGAGGTGATGGAGTGCGTGTGCACGCCCGCGTTCTGGAGGAAGATCTCGCGTCCGGCCGTGTCGATGCTGTAGTTGCGGGCGATGTCGAAGCGGCCCTGCCCGTCCCGGCGGATCCGGTCGGCGACCGGCTCCAGGAACTCCGGCTCGGCGTATTTGTAGCCGGTGGCCAGGATCAGGCCCTCCGTACGCAGCTCGAAGCTCTTGCCCTGCTCCTCCTGGCGCAGCCCGAGGGTGTAGGCGCCGTCCTCGTAACTGGCTCTCTCGAGCGCCGAGTTGGTGAGAAGTCTGGTGGGGACGGGGCCCTTCAGGTTCTTCTGGTAGAGGAGGTCGAAGATCTCGTTGATGAGATCCCCGTCGATGCCCTTGAACAGGCCCTTCTGCTGTGACTCCAGCCGGTAGCGGGTGGCCTCCGGGAGCGCGTGGAAGTAGTCGATGTACTCCGGCGAGGTCATCTCCAGCGTCAGCTTGGTGTACTCCAGCGGGAAGAACCGCGGGGAGCGCGTGACCCAGTTGAGCCGGTAGCCGTGCACGTCGATCTCGGAGAGCAGGTCGTAGTAGATCTCCGCGGCGCTCTGCCCGCTGCCGACGAGGGTGATCGACTCCTTCCGCTGCAGCGCCTCCTTGTGGTCGAGGTAGCGCGAGTTGTGCAGGAAGTCGCCGCCGAGACCCTGGCAGGGCTCGGGTATGAACGGCGGGGTGCCGGTGCCCAGGACGATGCGGCGGGCGCGGAGCTGCTCGCCGGCGGCGGTGTGGACGACGTACAGCTCACTCTCGTACTCGACGCGCGTCACCGTGGTGCTGAAGCGGACGGAGGACAGTTTGGCGGCGGCCCAGCGGCAGTAGTCGTTGTACTCGGTCCGCAGCGGATAGAAGTTCTCGCGGATGTAGAAGGAGTACAGCCGCCCCGATTCCTTCAGATAGTTGAGGAAGGAGTAGGTGGAGGTGGGGTCGGCGAGGGTGACCAGGTCCGACATGAACGGCGTCTGGAGGTGCGCGCCTTCCAGGAACATCCCCGAGTGCCACTCGAAGTCCGGCTTGGACTCGAGGAAGAGGCCGTTCAGCTCGTCGATCGGCTCGGTCAGGCAGGCGAGACCGAGATTGAAGGGCCCGAGCCCGATGCCGATGAAATCAAGGGGCTCAAGACGCGTGGACAAGGTTCTCTCCCAGGTACTGCTCGGCGTGGCCGGCGATCAGATCGAGTACGGCGGCGATGTCTTCGGTCGTCGTCTCGGGGTTGAGCAAGGTGAACTTCAGGTACTGGCGGCCGCCGACCCTCGTCCCGGCGACCACGGCCTCGCCGGACGCGAACAGCGCCTTGCGTGCGTAGAGGTTGGCCCGGTCGATCTCGGTGGGGCTTGTGACGTTCTCGGGGATGTAGCGGTAGACCAGTGTCGACAGCTGCGGCTGGACGACCACGTCGTAGCGCGGGTCGGCGGCGAGCACCTCCCAGCCGGCCGCGGCCAGGTCGCAGACCTCGTCGAAGAGCTGCCCGACACCGTCCGCGCCCATCACTCGCAGCGTCATCCACAGCTTCAGCGCGTCGAAGCGGCGGGTGGTCTGCAGGGACTTGTCGACCTGGTTGGGGATCCCTTCCTCCACGGTACGCCGCGGGTTGAGGTAGTCCGCGTGGTACGTGGCATGGCTCAGCGTCGCCCCGTCCCGTACCAGCACCGCGGACGAACTCACCGGCTGGAAGAAGGACTTGTGATAGTCCACGGTGACCGAGTCGGCGTGCTCGATGCCGTCGAGGAGACGGCGGCGGGTGGTGGATGCCAGCAGTCCGCAGCCGTACGCCGCGTCCACATGCATCCAGGTTCCGTACTGCGCGGTCAGCTCGGCGATCTCGGGCAGCGGGTCGATGGAGCCGAAGTCGGTGGTGCCCGCGGTCGCTACGACGGCCATGGGGACCAGGCCCTCACGGGTGCAGCGCGCCAGTTCGGCGGCGAGAGCGACGGTCTGCATCCGCTTGTTGCGGTCGACGGGGATCGAGACGACGGCCTCGCGGCCGAGGCCCAGCAGCGTCGCCGACTTCTGCACGCTGAAGTGGCTGCACTCCGAGGTGAAGATGCGCAGTTTCGCCAGGTCCGCGGTCTTGGCCTCCTCGCGGGCGAGCAGCAGCGCCTGGAGGTTGGACTGGGTGCCGCCGCTGGTGAAGACACCGTCGGCCGCCGGGCCGAAGCCGATCCGCTGCGCGGTCCAGTCGATGAGGCGGCGCTCGATGAGGGTGCCGCCGGCGCTCTGGTCCCAGGTGTCGAGCGAGGAGTTGACAGCGGAGAGCACGGCCTCGCCGAGGACGGCCGGGATGACGACCGGGCAGTTGAGGTGGCCGAGGTAGCGGGGGTGGTGGAAGTAGACGGCGTCCCGCAGGTAGACGCTCTCCAGCTCGTCGAGGGCGGCGGAGACGTTGCCCAGCGGCTGGTCGAGGTCGACCGCGGAGATCACCGGGGCGAGCTCATCGGCGGTCACGCCGGTGAACGGCCGCCGGGTTGTGGCGAGTCGGTTCGCCACCCGCTCGACTCCTTCGGTCACGGAGAGCCGATAGCTCTCCGCCGTAACGTCATTGAGCAGGTGCGCGCGCATGCAACGTCCTCCCGGATGCGGGGACTTGGTCGCCCCTCAGGACAGGAGAGGGGGCGAGGGGGCGACATCGAAGTTAGGTTAGCCTAACCTAACTTTCGATGCCAGCTGACCCTCGCCCCCTCGGGGCGCGATTGTTTGGCCTTGTTCACATGGCAGTGGCGTTATCGGCCTCGGTGGCGTCGTCGGCCTCGTCCACCGCACCGGCCTCGTCCACCGCGCCGGTCTCAGCCTCCTCGCGGAGGCCGTCCTCGCTCACGCCGCGCTTCCAGTAGCCGACGAATGTGACGCGGCGGCGGTCGAGTTCGCGCTCGCGCACCAGATGGCGGCGGAGCGCCTTCACGCTGCCCGACTCGCCCGCGATCCAGGCGTACCCGGTGCCCTCGGGCAACTCGGCCGCGCTGACCGCCTCCAGGGCGGACGGCGCGCCCTCCTCCCGTACCAGCCAGGTGATCCGGGCGTCCGCCGCGGTCCGCAGGTCCTGGCGGTCCTCGGTGTGCTGCACCTCCAGCCAGACCCGGGCCTTCATTCCGGCCGGCAGCCACTCAAGGATCGCCGCGGCGGCCGGCAGGGCCGTCTCGTCGGCCCAGATCAGCACCCAGTCGGTGTCCTCGGGCGGCCGGCAGCGCACTGCGGTGTTGTCGGCGACGGCCGGGCCGAGCACCATCACGCGGTGTCCGGGCGTGGCCTGGCCGGCCCAGCGGCAGGCGGGACCGCCGTCCTCGTGCAGTGCGAAGTCGATGTCCACCTCGCCTGCCTCGCCCGGCAGTTGGCGCTGCTCGCGCACGGTGTACGAGCGCATCACGGCCCGTACGTCGTCGGGCAGCGCACGCCAGGCGGCGAATATCGCGCTGCCGTCACCGGCGTCGACGGGCACGACGGGCGCTTCCTGGCCCGGGTGCGGCAGGAACAGCGACAGGGACTGGTCGCGGCCCCCGGTGGTGAAGTGCTTGAGGTCCTCGCCCCCGAAGGTGACGCGGACCATGGACGGGCCGAGCCGCCTGGTCCGTACAACCTTCAGGTCGAAGAAGCGGAACGGGGCGATCTCGGCCGTTGTCGTCATGGTCAGGCGACCTTCTTCGCAGTCTCGATGGCCTTGGCCAGGTCTTCGAGGATCGGCGCGCACTTGTCGTAGGAGTAGATCGGCTCGGTGACGCGCGGAATGACCTGTCCGGCCTTGACGGCGGGCAGCTTGCCCCAGGTCGGCTTCTTGGTCAGGGAGTCGGGCTGAAGGGTCCCGGTGCGGTTGTCCAGGATGATGATGTCGGCGCCGTACTTGCCGGCGTTCTCCCAGCTGAGCTCCTCGAAGAAGCCCTGCGCGTTCGGCTTCGGCTCCACGAACTTCACGCCCAGCTCCTGGAAGTACAGGGTGTCGGCGGACGTCTTGGGGACGGAGACGTAGAAGAGTTCCTGGCTGCCGGAGCCGATCAGGACCTTGATGTTCGGCTTGGCCTTGGCGGCCGCGCGCAACCGGGCCGCGGCCTTCTCGAAGCGCGCCTTGGCGTCGGCGGCCTTCTTGCCCTTGACGTCGCCGCCGAGGGATTCGGCGAGCTCGGCGTGGCGCTCCAGGGCCCTGGCCATCGTGGTCTCGGCCGCCCACAGCAGAACGCTGGGGGCCAGCTTCATGATCTTGTCCTTGGACTGCGGCGGGACGTACCACGGGTCGTTCTTGGCCCACATGTTGGTGATCAGCAGCTCGGGGGCGAGGGCCGCGTACTGCTCGATGTTGAACTCGCCGTAGACATTGCCGACGATCTTGACCTTGCTGATGTCGAGGTCACCGGCCTGGACGTCGGGCTTGCCGTCCTTGGTCTTGGTCGGGCCGAACACGCCCTTGACCTCGACGCCGTAGTCGTGGAGGGCTGCGGCGGTGCCGGTGAAGGCGACGATGTTCTTCGGGACGGACTTCAGCTCGACCGCCGTACCGCGGTCGTCCTGGAACTTCCAGGGGCCGGACTTCTCGGCGCCCTTGCCCGCGCCGCCCTTGTCGTCGCTCTTGCTGCAGGCGGCCAGTGCGACGCCGAGCCCGAGGGCGCTGCCCGCGGTGAGCAGGCCGCGACGGGTGAGATGGGAAGCTCGGGCGTTGGGCATGATGGTGTCCGCTTTCGTACGTGCCGGGGTCGGCCACTGGGCAGTTCGAGGGTAGGTTAGCCTAACCTCACTACTTGTCCAGAGGGTGCCTCCCCCGGCCGTGCGGACGGCGGGCCCGTACGTCAGGCGGGCAGGCCCAACTCCCGTGCGATCAGCATCCGTTGTACCTCGCTCGTGCCCTCGCCGATCTCCAGGATCTTGGAGTCGCGCCACATCCTGGCCACCGGGTACTCGTTCATGAAGCCGTAGCCGCCGTGGATCTGGGTGGCCTCGCGGGCGTTGTCCACCGCGATCGTCGAGGAGTACAGCTTGGCCAGCGCCGCCTCCTTCTTGAACGGCTCGCCCCGCACCAGCCGGGACGCCGCGTCGCGCCAGCCGACCCGGGCCATATGGGCCCGCATCTCCATGTCGGCGATCTTGAACTGGATGGCCTGGTTGGCGCCGATCGGCCGCCCGAAGGCGTGCCGCTCCCGCGCGTACTTCACGGACTCGTCCACACAGCCCTGAGCGAGGCCCGTGGCGAGCGCGGAGATGGCGATCCGGCCCTCGTCGAGGATGCGCAGGAACTGGGCGTAGCCACGGCCCTCCTCGCCGAGCAGATTGGCGAGCGGTACCCGGACTTCGTCGAAGGACAGCTCACGGGTGTCCGAGGCGTTCCACCCGACCTTGGAGTAGGGGGCGGCGACAGTGAAGCCCGGGGTGCCGGACGGGACGATGATCGAGGAGATCTGCGGCTTCCCCCCGTCGGTGCGGCCGGTGACCGCGGTGACCGTGACCAGGCCCGTGATGTCCGTACCGGAATTGGTGATGAAGCACTTGGAGCCGTTGATCACCCACTCGTCGCCGTCCCGCACGGCCGTGGTGCGGGTGCCGCCGGCGTCCGAGCCCGCGCCCGGCTCGGTCAGGCCGAACGCGCCGAGGATCTCGCCGGAGCACAGGCGGGGGAGCCACTGCCGCTTCTGCTCCTCGGTACCGAACAGATGCAGGGGCATCGCGCCGAGCGAGACGCCCGCTTCGAGGGTGATCGCGACGGACGAGTCGACGCGGGCCAGTTCCTCCAGGGCGATGCCGAGGGCGAGGTAGTCGCCGCCCATGCCGCCGTACTCCTCGGGGAAGGGCAGTCCGAACAGGCCCATGCGGCCCATCTCGCGGACGATTTCGTACGGGAACTCATGGCGCTCGTAGAAGTCGCCGATCTTGGGCGCCACGACGTCGTGCGCGAACGCCTCGACGGTACGGCGGAGTTCCTCGTGTTCGGCGGAGAGCCGGTGGTCGAGCGACATTGCTACGACTCCTTGTGGGAGAGGGCGCGAACGGTGCGGGAGGGGCTCGGTCGCCCCAGTTGTCCGGCCAGCCAGACGCTGGTGGCGGTGAGCCGGCCGAGGTCGACCCCGGTTTCGATGCCGAGGCCGTTGAGCATCCACACGAGGTCCTCGGTGGCGAGATTTCCGGTCGCGCTCTTCGCGTACGGGCAGCCGCCGAGGCCGCCCGCGGAGGCGTCCACGGTGGTCACACCGTGCTGCAGCGCGGCGAAAGTGTTGGAGAGGGCCTGCCCGTACGTGTCGTGGAAGTGCACGCCGATCGCGGAGGTGGGCACGCCCTCCTCGTTGAGCTCGGCGAGCAGGCTCTGCACATGGCCGGGCGTGGCCACGCCGATGGTGTCGCCCAGGCTCAGCTCGTCGCAGCCGAGGTCCATGAGCCGCTTGGCGACCTGGACGACCTGATGGACGGGGACGGGCCCCTCCCACGGGTCGCCGAAGCACATCGAGAGATAGCCGCGCACGTGGATCTTGTCGGCGCGGGCCTTGGCGACGACCGGCGCGAACATGGAGAGCGACTCGTCGATCGTGCGGTTGAGGTTGCGCTTCGCGAAGGTCTCGGTCGCGCTTCCGAACACGGCGATACGGCGCGCGCCGAGTGCCATGGCGCGGTCGAGCCCGCGGGCGTTCGGCACGAGGACGGGCAGGCCGACGCCCCTGATGTCGCCGAGGAGGGGGAACAACTGCTCGGCGTCGGCCAGTTGGGGCACCCAGTCGGGGTGCACAAAGCTGGTCGCCTCGACGGTGGTCAGTCCGGCGTCGGCCAGGCGGTGGATGAACTCCGCCTTGATCTCGGTCGGTACGACCGTCTTCTCGTTCTGCAAACCGTCGCGCGGGCCCACTTCGTGGATGCGCACCCGGGGCGGCAGGTCCTGCGCCGGGAACCCCATCGGCAGTCGGCCGGTCATCGCTCGTCCTCCTCGTGCGGGGTGACCACGGCCAGCACCTGGTCCATGGCGACGGTGGAGCCCGCGGTCACATCGAGCTCGGTGACGGTGCCGGCGTGCGGGGCGGAGATGACGTGCTCCATCTTCATCGCCTCGACGACCAGCAGACTCTGGCCGGCGGCGACCTCGTCCCCGACGGCGACCTTGACGACCGTGACGGTCCCGGGCATGGGCGCGGCCAGCGTGTCGGCCCCGGCACGCGCGGCGCCGGTGAGGGAGGCGGCGACGGGGTCGTGGTCCTGGACGTGCCAGGAGTCACCGTCCCTGCCGAGCCAGTCGCCGGCCCGCCAGAAGGTGTGGACCACGCCGTCGAGGGTGACAGAGACCCGGTCGGCCTCGACACGGTGGCTGCTGCGATCCCGTACCTCATAGGCCACCGCGTCGAGTCCCGGCACACGGAACCAGTGCGTTACAGGGGCAGGCCGGCCGCCCATGCGCCAGCCGCTCGGCACGGAGAAGGGGTCGGTCCAGCCCGCGCCCCGCTGCGGGGTCAGCTCGGCGAGCCGTCCCGCGGCCGCGGCTTCGTACACCTCGTCCGGGATCCCGGACGGCACGAGTCCGTCCGCCTCGCGCTCCACCAGGCCCGTGTCCAGGTCGCCCGAGACGACCGACGGGTGGGCCACCAGACGGCGCAGGAACCCCGCGTTGGTCGGGACGCCGAGGGTGACCGTCTCGGCGAGGGCCGCGCGCAGGCGGCGCAGGGCCGTCGCGCGGTCCGGGCCGTGGGCGATGACCTTCGACAGCATCGGGTCGTACAGGCTGCCGACCTCCGTGCCCTCGCTGAGGCCGGAGTCGGTGCGCACGCCGTCGCCCTGCGGTTCGCGCAGGGCGAGCACCGTGCCGCCCGAGGGCAGGAAGCCGCGGGCAGGGTCCTCCGCGCAGATACGGGCCTCGATCGCATGGCCGGTGAGGCTGATGTCCCGCTGGGCGAACGGCAGTTGCTCGCCCGCCGCGACCCGCAGCTGCCACTCCACCAGGTCGAGGCCGCCCCTTCCCGTGATCGACACAGCCAGCTCCGTCACCGGGTGCTCGACCTGGAGGCGGGTGTTCATCTCCATGAAGAAGTACGAGGAGGGGTCGTTGCCCGGGACGATGAACTCCACCGTGCCCGCGCCCCGGTAGCCGCACGAACGCGCCGCCTGCACGGCCGCCTCGCCCATCGCGGCACGGGTTTCCGGATCGAGCAGGACGCTCGGCGCCTCCTCGATGATCTTCTGGTGGCGGCGCTGGAGCGAGCACTCGCGCTCGCCGAGGTGGACCACATTGCCGTGGCCGTCCGCCAGCACCTGGATCTCGATGTGCCGGGGGCGGTCGATCCACCGCTCCACAAGGAGGGTGTCGTCGCCGAACGAGGCACGCGCCTCCCGGCGGGCCGCCGCGATCTCCTCCAGGAGCACCGACTCGACCCGGGTCAGGCGCATGCCCTTGCCGCCGCCGCCCGCCGAGGGCTTCAGCAGCACCGGCATGCCGATCTCCCGGGCAGCGGCGGCCAGTTGGTCGTCCGTCAGGCCGGAGCCGGACGAGCCAGGCACCACCGGCACGCCCGCCGCCTGCACGGTTTCTTTTGCGCGGATCTTGTCGCCCATCAGCGAGATCGCCGAGGCGGGCGGCCCGATGAAGACCAGGCCCGCGTCGGCGCAGGCCTGCGCGAAGCCGGCGTTCTCCGCGAGGAAGCCGTAGCCGGGGTGGACGGCCTCGGCGCCGGTACGGGCCGCGGCCTCCAGCAGGCGCTCCACGCTGAGATAGCTCTCGGCCGCGGGTGCGGGGCCGATACGGACCGCCGTGTCCGCCTCCCGTACATGCCTCGCGTCCGCGTCCGCGTCGCTGAAGACGGCGACCGAGCGGACGCCCAAGGCGCGCAGCGTACGAATGACCCGGACCGCGATCTCGCCCCGGTTGGCGACAAGAACTGTGCTGAACATCGTCATGGTCCGTCTCACATCCGGAAGACGCCGAAGGCGGGGTCGGTCAGCGGGGCATTGGCGCAGGCCGTGAGCGCGAGGCCCAGCACCTGCCGGGTCTCCAGGGGGTCGATCACGCCGTCGTCCCACAGCCTGGCCGTCGCGTAATAAGCATTGCCCTGTTGTTCGTACTGCGCTCGGATCGGCTCCTTGAAGGCCTGTTCCTCGGCGGCCGGCCACTGCTCGCCGCGGCCTTCCAGCTGGTCCCGCTTCACCGTGGCCAGCACCGACGCCGCCTGCTCGCCGCCCATCACGGAGATCTTGGCGTTGGGCCACATCCACAGGAAGCGCGGGGAGTACGCCCGGCCGCACATCGAGTAGTTCCCTGCGCCGTACGAGCCGCCGACTACGACCGTCAGCTTCGGCACGCGGGTGCAGGCCACCGCCGTGACCATCTTCGCGCCGTGCTTGGCGATGCCGCCCGCCTCGTAGTCCCGGCCGACCATGAAGCCCGAGATGTTCTGAAGGAAGAGCAGGGGAATGCCGCGCTGGTCGCACAGCTCGATGAAGTGCGCGCCCTTCTGGGCGGACTCGGAGAACAGGATGCCGTTGTTGGCGACGATGCCGACCGGGTGGCCGTGGATCCGGGCGAAGCCGGTGATCAGCGTCGTGCCGAACTCCGACTTGAACTCCGCGAACCGGGAGCCGTCCACGATCCGGGCGATCACTTCGCGTACGTCGTAGGGGGTGCGGGAGTCCACCGGCACCGCGCCGTACAGCCCGGCGGGGTCCACCTTCGGCTCCTCGGCCGGTTCGACCGACCAGGGGAGCGGGCCGCGCTCGGGGAGCGTCGCCACGATGTTCCGTACGATCCGCAGCGCGTGTGCGTCGTCCTCTGCGAGATGGTCGGTGACGCCGGAGATCCGGGAGTGGACCTCGCCGCCGCCCAGCTCCTCCGCCGTGACCACCTCGCCGGTCGCGGCCTTCACCAGGGGCGGGCCGCCGAGGAAGATCGTGCCCTGGTTGCGCACGATCACAGCCTCGTCGCTCATCGCCGGGACGTATGCCCCGCCGGCCGTGCAGGAGCCGAGGACCGCCGCAATCTGCGGGATGCCGGCGCCGGACATCCGGGCCTGGTTGTAGAAGATCCGCCCGAAGTGCTCGCGGTCGGGGAAGACCTCGTCCTGCATGGGCAGGAAGGCGCCGCCCGAGTCCACCAGATACACACAGGGCAGGCGGTTCTCCAGCGCCACCTCCTGGGCGCGCAGGTGCTTCTTGACCGTCATCGGGTAGTACGTGCCGCCCTTGACGGTGGCGTCATTGGCGACGACGACCACCTCACGGCCGCTGACCCGGCCGATACCGGCGATCACTCCGGCGGCCGGGGCCTGGCCGTCGTACATCCCCTCCGCGGCTAGCGGGGCGAGCTCCAGGAAGGGCGAGCCCGGGTCGAGGAGGGTGTCCACGCGGTCGCGCGGCAGCAGCTTCCCGCGGGCGGTGTGGCGGGCCCGGGCCTTTTCGCCGCCGCCGAGGCGGGCCGCGGCCAGCTTGGCGCGCAGGGCGTCGGCCAGCTCCTGGTGCGCCGCCTCGTTGGCCTGCCAGGCCGGGGAGGCGGGGTCCGCCGCGCTCGCCAGCACGGGTGCCTGCTGCATCGTCGTGAGCCCCCTTGCCGTACGCCTTCGTACGAGAAAAGTTAATGAGCGTTAACGCGTTTCCATCAGGTTAACGACCGCTAACAGTGTTGTCTAGAATCAATGTCATGACCACCAGGACGGATGCCCCCACGCGCCGCGAACAGATCCTCAAGGAGGCCGCGCGCCTGTTCGCCGAGCGCGGCTTCCACGGCGTCGGCGTCGACGAGATAGGGGCGGCCGTCGGCATCAGCGGACCCGGCCTGTACCGCCACTTCCCCGGCAAGGACGCGATGCTCGCGGAGCTGCTGGTGGGCATCAGTGAACGCCTGCTCAGCGGCGGCCGGCTCCGCGTCGAGGAGGCGGCCGCCGACCCCGAGTTGCTGCTCGCCTCGCTCATCGACGGGCACATCGACTTCGCGCTCGACGACCGCCCGCTGATCACGCTCCACGACCGCGAGCTGGACCGGCTGCGCGACAGCGACCGCAAGCTGGTGCGGCAGTTGCAGCGGCAGTACGTCGAGCTGTGGGTCACGGCGGTCCGCGAACTCCACCCGGATGTCGCGGAGTCGGAGGCCAGGGCGGCGGTCCACGCGGTGTTCGGCCTGCTCAACTCCACGCCGCACCTGGGCTCGTACGGCGGCGGCCTGCCGGGCCGCGCGGCGACGGAGACGCTGCTGCGGCGCTTGGCACACGGGGCGTTCGCGTCACTGGCGGGCTGAGGACCTGGGGTTCTGCCCAGCTGCCCGCCGCTGCCGTCCAACGTTCGGGACGCAGGGCGCCGCGGGCGTTGCGGACGGCACAATGGGCACATGCCGATACCCAGCCGTGCCGCCCTTGTCGACCACCTCGTCCGCACACGTATCGCCGGAGACGTCGCCACCCCCCGCGACAACAACCTCTCCCACTACCGCAAGCTCGCCAACGGCGACCGTCACTTCTGGCTCGGCCTGGAGCTCGGCGACCGGTGGACCGATGAGCAGGATGTGCTCGCCGTGATGGCCGAGCGGTGCGGTGTCAACGACGATCCCCAGCACCGGGCCGGGCAGGACACCATCGACCCCGAGCTGACCGTCGACGCCCTGGACCGACTGGCCGCCCGGCTGCGCAAGGCCGCCGCCGGGCAGGAGCGGGTGCTGTTCGCGACCGGGCATCCCGGCGGGCTGCTGGATGTCCACAGACAGACCGCCGACGCGCTGCGGGCCGCCGGGTGCGAGATCGTACGGATTCCGGGCGGGCTCACCGCCGACGAGGGAATGGTGGTCCAGTTCGCGGACATCGCGATGCTGGAGCGCGGCGCGACCCTGTGGCACACGCACTCCCCGGCGCCCATGGCCGCGATCCTGGACGCGCTCGAGCGGGAGGGACGCCCGCAGCCCGACCTGGTGGTGGCGGACCACGGCTGGGCCGGGTGCGCGGGGCAGCGGGGTCTGGACTCCGTCGGGTACGCGGACTGCAACGACCCCGCGCTCTTCATCGGGGAGGCGGAGGGAACCCTCCAGGTGGTGGTGCCCCTGGACGACCACGTCACGGATCCCCGCTTCTACGACCCGATGGCCGAGTACCTGCTGGACGCGGCGGGGCTGACGTCCCGGGGCTGACGTCCCAGGGCTGACGTCCCAGGGTTTACGGCGGGTGCCGCACACGCCCGCCGCGTGACCGCCCTCAGGCGCGGGGTACGCGAACGACGCCCTCCTGGATGACGGTGATCGCCAGCCGCCCGTCCTGCGTGTAGATCCGCGCCTGGCCCAGACCCCGGCCGCCGGACGCCGACGGTGACTCCTGGTCGTAGAGCAGCCACTCGTCCGCCCTGAAGGGGCGGTGGAACCACATCGCGTGGTCGAGCGAGGCGCCCACCACATCGCCGACCGCCCAGCCGCCGCGGCCGTGCGCGAGCAGCACCGAGTCGAGCAGCGTCATGTCGGAGACGTACGTGGCGAGGCAGACGTGCAGCAGCGAGTCGTCGGCGAGCTTGCCGTTCGCCCGGAACCAGACCTGCGAGCGCGGCTCGCGCGCCTCGCCGACCGTTCCGTACGGCGGGGCGTCGACGTACCGGAGATCGACCGCCGCCCGCGCCTCCAGGAAACGGTCGACCACGCCCGGATCGACGAAGCGGTCCGCGTAGCGCGGCAGCATCTCGGCCGCCGTCGGCAGCGTCTCCGGGTCCGGCGCGGCCGGCATCTCCGCCTGGTGCTCCAGCCCCTCCTCGTACGTCTGGAACGACGCCGAGAGGTGGAAGATCGGCTGCCCGTGCTGCACGGCCACCACCCGGCGGGTGGTGAAGGAGCGGCCGTCGCGGATCCGGTCGACCGTGTAGACGATCGGCGCGCCCGGGTCGCCCATGCGCAGGAAGTACGAGTGCAGGGAGTGGGCCGTGCGGTCGTCGGGCACGGTGCGGCCCGCGGCGACGAGAGCCTGGGCCGCGACCTGCCCGCCGAAGACGCGCGGGACCACCGCGGACCGGGACCGGCCGCGGAAGATGTTCTGCTCGATCTGCTCAAGGTCGAGCAGATCGAGCAGGTCGTCGAGCGCTTGGTTCACGGACGGAACCTACAGGCCCATCGACTTGGCGATGATGGACTTCATGACCTCGCTGGTGCCGCCGTAGATGCGGTTGACACGGTTGTCGGCGTAGAGGCGGGCGATCGGGTACTCGTTCATGTAGCCGTAGCCGCCGTGCAGTTGGAGGCAGCGGTCGATGACGCGGTGCGCGACCTCGGTGCAGAACAGCTTCGCGGACGCGGCCTCCGCGGCGGACAGCTCGCCCGCGTCCAGGGCCTCCAGGGCACGGTCGGCGACCGCCTCGGCGGCGTCCACCTCCGCCTGGCAGGCGGCCAGCTCGAACTTGGTGTTCTGGAAGTGCGCGACCGGCTTGCCGAAGACTGTGCGCTCCTGCACGTACTGCTGGGCGAACCGGACGGCGGCCTTGGCCTGTGCGTACGCGCCGAACGCGATGCCCCAGCGCTCGGAGGGAAGGTTCGCGCCGAGGTAGTAGAAGCCCTTGTTCTCCTCGCCGAGCAGGTCCTCGACCGGGACCTTGACGTCGACGAAGGCCAACTCGGCGGTGTCGGAGGTGCGCAGGCCGAGCTTGTCCAGCTTGCGGCCGACCGAGTAGCCCTCCGACTTGGTGTCCACCGCGAACAGCGAGATGCCGAAGCGGCGGTCGTCCTCGCGCGGGGCGGAGGTGCGGGCGCACACGATCACGCGGTCGGCGTGCACACCGCCGGTGATGAAGGTCTTGGCGCCGTTGAGGACGTAGTGCGTGCCGTCCTCGGAGAGCTTGGCGGTGGTCTTCATGCCCGCGACGTCGGAGCCGGTGCCCGGCTCGGTCATCGCCAGCGCCCACATCTCCTCGCCGCTGACGAACTTCTCGAGGTAGCGCTTCTTCTGCTCGTCGGTGGCAAGCATCTTGATGTACGGCAGGGCGAGCAGCACATGCACGCCGGAGCCGCCGAAGTTGACGCCCGCGCGCGAGGTCTCCTCGTAGAGGACGGCCTCGAACTTGTGTGTGTCCAGGCCCGCGCCGCCGAACTCCTCGGGGACGTTGATGCCGAAGATGCCCAGCTCGCCGAGCTTGTAGTAGAAGTCGCGCGGCGCCTGGCCGGCGGCGAACCACTCGTCGTAGACAGGGGCGACCTCGGCCTCGATGAAGGCGCGTATGGTCTCGCGGAACGCCTCGTGGTCCTCGTTGTACACGGTACGGCGCACGGGGACGCCCCCTTCCCTCTACGGCTGAACCTCCCCCTCGCCCTGGCGGGCTGGGAGGTGCTCCCAGCCGCTCTCGCGGAGGTGGTTCAGCGCCATCGTGGCTGCTCAATTGATGGTGCAACTAAGCGCTTGCTCAGACTAAGTTACCCAACGGTCACCGTGGCTGTCCAGGGCGGGGGACGGTCGTACGCGTCACAGCGAGCGCAGCGCGAACCAGAGCTCCATGCGTACGTCCGCGTCGTCCAAGTCCTCGTCGAGCAGGGTCGCGCAGCGGGCGATGCGCTGGCGGACGGTATTGCGGTGGACCTCCATCGCCGCGGCGGTACGGTCCCAACTGCCGTGCAGCGAGAGCCAGTTGCGCAGAGTGTCGAGCAGGACGGGGGAGTCCGCGATCGGGGCGAGGCGCAGCCGGGCGTGGGCGGCCGCCTCCTCGGGGGCCAGCAGCGCCGCGAGCGAGGTGCCGCGGTGCCTGACCAGGTCGGTACGGGTGGCGGCGGCCCGGTGCACGGCCCTGGCGGCCTGGGTGTCGGCGGCGGCGAGCTCTTCGGGGAGGACGGGGGCGCTCACGCCGAGCACCCAGCCGGGCTGCGGGGTGACCTCGCGGTCGGCCGGCAGCAGGATCCGTACGGTCCCGTCGTCGGCCGGGTCGACGAGCGCGCTGCCGAGCGCGGCGCCGAGCGCGGACGCGGCGAAGGGGGTGCCGCTCCCGCCGCGTGCGTGGACGACGGTCCACCGCTCGGCCCCCAGCAGCGCCGCTGCCTCGGCGGGCCCCGCCCCGAGCAGCAGCCGTACGAGCGCGGCGCTGCGCCCGCTGCTGTCGGCGCCCTGGTGGGGCGCGGTCAGCAGCGAGAGGAGGACGACGGCGACCCCGGCGACGGTGTGGTCGCCGGCCTCGCGCACGGGGGTGGCGAGCCCGAGCACGAGCCCCTGGTGCCCGCCGAGGGCGTAGGCGGCGAGCTGCGCGCCGGGAATGGCGTCACTGGCGGACGCGGGCACGGGCACGGCCTGTCCCGGGTCGTCCCTCGGCGTTCCCGGCAGGGGTTTCACCACCCGCGCCAGGCGGCCCAGCGCCGCCCCCGCGTCCGGGCTCGGCGCGCGGCCCGACGAAGAGAGTTCCATGCCGTCCGGGGCCAGCAGCACCGCCTGGCCGCCCAGGCGGGACGCCAGCTGGTGCAGGACCGCCGGGACCGGGTCAGGGCGGGCCGCCGCCGCCGCGAGGCCCTGCTGGGCCTGGGTCACCCGGCGCAGTTCCCGGTGGCGCGCCTCCGCCATCAGGCGCCACACCGCACGCGCCACCGCCGTGAACGTCGTCTTCGGCGGCACCTCGAGCAGCGGCAGCCCATGCCGGTCGCACGCCTCTATCAGCGCCTGAGGCACCGTGTCGTACACCGGCGCCACCCCGAAGCCCAGCGCCGCCGCCCCCGCCTGCACGATGCGCGAGACGTACATGTCGGGGTCCTTGAGCAGCACCCCCGCGCTCAGCAGCAGCTCGCCGCCGAGCAGATACGGATAGGGGTCCGCCATCTCGGAGGTGTGCACCCAGTGCACCGCCGCGCCCGCCTCCATCGGCCCGGCGATCTGCCGCAGACCGAGTTCCTCGCGGGCGAGCAGCGCGGCGAGAGGGATCGGTGGGGTCGGTGGGGCTGCTGCGATCTCCGGCATGGACAGTCCATCCATAGGCGGTGTCAAGAATGGATGAAACGTACACTTCATCGATGCTTTCCGGCCACCTACCGTCGTCGCACAAGACCTGAGAACCCCGGGGGACGAGACGGAAGGAAGCCGATGGCTGTCGACTATGCAGTAATCGTCGTTTATCTGGCCGGCATGCTCGGCATGGGCTGGTGGGGCATGCGCCGCGCGAAGTCCAAGAGCGAGTTCCTGGTCGCCGGCCGTCGGCTCGGTCCCTGGATGTACTCCGGCACCATGGCCGCCATCGTCCTCGGCGGCGCCTCCACCATCGGCGGCGTGGGCCTCGGCTACAAGTACGGCCTCTCCGGCGCCTGGATGGTCTTCGCCATCGGCCTCGGGCTGCTCGCGCTGAGCATCTTCTTCTCCGCGCGCATCGCCCGCCTCAAGGTCTACACCGTCTCCGAGATGCTCGACCTGCGCTACGGCGGCAAGGCCGGCATCATCACCGGCGTCGTGATGTGGGCGTACACCCTGATGCTCGCGGTCACCTCGACCATCGCGTACGCCACGATCTTCGACGTCCTCTTCGACATGAACCGCACCGTCGCGATCATCCTCGGCGGCTCGATCGTCGTCGCGTACTCCGCGCTCGGCGGCATGTGGTCGATCACCCTCACCGACATGGTGCAGTTCGTCGTCAAGACCGTCGGCGTGCTGCTGCTCCTGCTGCCCATCGCGGTCGTCAAGGCGGGCGGCTTCGCCCAGATGAAGGCCCAGCTGCCGAACGAGTACTTCGCGCCGCTCGGCATCGGCGGCGAGACGATCTTCACGTACGTCCTGATCTACACCTTCGGCATGCTGATCGGTCAGGACATCTGGCAGCGCGTCTTCACCGCCCGCACCGACAAGGTCGCCCGCTGGGGCGGCACCGTCGCCGGCACCTACTGTCTCGCCTACGCCCTGGCCGGCGCGGTCATCGGCACCGCGGCCAAGGTGCTCTACCCCAAGCTGGGCAACGCGGACGACGCCTTCGCCACCATCGTGAAGGACGAACTCCCCATGGGCGTACGCGGACTGGTGCTCGCCGCCGCGCTCGCCGCGGTGATGTCCACCTCCTCCGGCGCGCTCATCGCCTGCGCCACCGTCGCCAACAACGACATCTGGTCGCGGCTGCGCGGCGCGGTCTCGGGCGGCGACGATCCGCATGACGAGGTCAAGGGCAACCGCGCCTTCATCCTCATCATGGGCGTCGCCGTCATCTGCATCGCCATCGCTCTGAACAACGTCATCGAGGCGCTGACCGTCGCGTACAACCTGCTCGTCGCCGGTCTGCTGGTGCCCATCCTCGGCGGTCTGCTGTGGAAGCGCGGCACGGTCTACGGAGCGCTCGCCGGAGTCGTCGTCGGCGGCGGGGCCGTGATTGCCTTGATGGCGAAGTACTCGATCCTCGCGACCGAGCCCATCTACTACGGCCTGCTGGCCTCGTTCGCCGCGTACGTGATCGTCAGCCTGTGCACCCGGCCGACGGACGAGGCGATCCTGGCGAACTGGCGCGAGCGGCTGGCCGGCCTCCCGGGCGCCGAGGCTGAGGCCCCGGCCGAGCCCGCCGCTGTCCCCAGCTAGCGCCCACAGCTAGAGTCAAACCGCAACGAAGCGTAGGAAAGAAGGCAATTCACATGAGCAGCACCGAGCAACCGCGCGGCCCGATCGACTCGTCCCGTATCCCGCGGTACGCCGGACCCGCCACGTTCGCCCGGCTGCCCCGGCTCGACGAGGTCGGCCGCGCCGATGTCGCCGTGGTCGGCGTTCCCTTCGACTCCGGGGTCTCCTACCGGCCAGGCGCGCGCTTCGGCGGTAACGCGATCCGCGAGGCGTCGAGGCTCCTGCGCCCGTACAACCCGGCGCAGGACGCCTCGCCCTTCGCTCTCGCGCAGGTCGCGGACGCGGGTGACATCTCCGCGAACCCGTTCAACATCAACGAGGCCGTCGAGACGATCGAGGCCGCGGCCGACGACCTGCTGGGCACCGGCGCGCGGCTGATGACGCTCGGCGGCGACCACACCATCGCGCTGCCGCTGCTGCGCTCGGTCGCCAAGAAGCACGGCCCGGTCGCCCTGCTCCACTTCGACGCGCACCTGGACACCTGGGACACGTACTTCGGCGCGGAGTACACCCACGGCACGCCGTTCCGCCGGGCCGTCGAGGAGGGCATCCTCGACACCGAGGCGCTCTCGCACGTCGGTATCCGCGGTCCCCTGTACGGCAAGCAGGACCTGACCGACGACGAGAAGATGGGCTTCGGCATCGTCACCTCCTCCGACGTCTACCGCCGGGGCGCCGACGAGGTCGCCGACCAGCTGCGTCAGCGCATCGGTGACCGCCCGCTCTACATCTCCATCGACATCGACTGCCTCGACCCCGCCCACGCCCCGGGCACCGGCACCCCCGAGGCGGGGGGCATGACCTCCCGCGAGCTGCTGGAGATCCTGCGCGGTCTGGCCTCCTGCAACCTCGTGTCGGCGGACGTCGTCGAGGTCGCGCCCGCGTACGACCATGCCGAGATCACCTCGGTCGCGGCGTCCCACACGGCGTACGAGCTGACCACGATCATGTCCCGCCAGATCGCGGAGACCCGATGACCCACGATCACGACCTGGTCCTGCGGCCGACCGAGGCGCAGACCGAGGCCGCGCTGAACCCACCGCCCGGCCGCAACGGGGGCGACCTCGTGGTCGAGACGCTCCAGGGCCTGGGCGCGACGACGGTCTTCGGTCTGCCCGGCCAGCACGCGCTGGGCATGTTCGACGCGCTGCGCCGCTCCTCGCTCTCGTACGTCGGACTGCGCGTCGAGAACAACGCGGGCTTCGCCGCCGACGCGTACGGCCGTCTGACGGGTGAAGTAGCCCCGCTGCTGCTCTCCACCGGCCCGGGTGCGCTGATGTCGCTGGCCGCGCTCCAGGAGTCGGCGGCGGCGAGCGCGCCCGTGCTGGCGATCGGCAGTCAGGTGCCGACGGCCGGTCTTGGCGGCGGCCGTCACGGCTATCTTCACGAACTGCGCGACCAGCAGGCCTCGTTCCGCGACATCGTGAAGTCCGTGCACATCGTGCGTACGGCTTCGCAGATCCCTTCGGCGATCGCAGCCGCGTGGGAGTCGGCGCTGACGGCTCCGCACGGCCCGGTGTGGGTGGAGATCCCCCAGGACGTTCTTCTGGCGAAGACGACGCTGCCGGTCGTCACGGCGATGGACGCGACCCCGGACGAGGTCGTGCCGCGCCCGGAACTGACCGCGGTGGCGGCCGACTTGCTGTCCCGCGCCTCGCGTCCGGCGATCATCGCGGGCGGCGGAGTCGTACGCTCCGACGCGTCCGGCAAGCTGCTCGCCCTCGCGGAGAAGCTGGACGCCCCGGTCGTCACGACCTTCGGCGGCAAGGGCGCCTTCCCCTGGGAGCACCCGCTGTCACTCCAGTCCTGGCTGGAGGACCGCCACACCACGGACTTCCTCGAGTCTGCGGACGTCCTGCTCGTGGTCGGCTCCGGCCTGGGCGAACTCTCCTCGAACTACCACACGTTCGCGCCGCGCGGCCGGGTCATCCAGATCGAGGCTGACGCGGGCAAGCTGGAGTCCAACCACCCGGGCCTCGGCATCCACGCGGACGCGCGCCTCGCGCTGTCCGCGCTGCTGGAGACGGTGGAGGAGCGCGAGGACCGGGCGGCGGAGGAGCGTGTCCGTACGGTCCTGACGCAGGTCCGCGAACGACTCGCGTCCCAGGACCTTCCCCTGGAACAGCAGGTGCTGGCGTCCGTACGCGAGGCCCTGCCGGACAGCTCGCCCAGCTTCTGGGACATGACGATCCTGGCCTACTGGGCCTGGTCCGCCTTCGACGCCCGCCACCCGAACACGATGCACTCGGCCCAGGGCGCGGGCGGCCTCGGCTACGGCTACCCGGCGGCGCTGGGCGCCGCGGCGGCCGACCGCTCCCGCCCGGTCCTCGCGGTCTCCGGCGACGGCGGCGCGATGTACTCGATCGCGGAACTGGCCACGGCGCGCCAGTACGACCTCCCGGTCACCTGGCTGATCGTGGACGACGGCGGCTACGGCATCCTGCGCGAGTACATGAAGGACGCCTTCGGCGAGCCGACGGCGACGGAACTGTCCCGCCCGGACTTCGTGGCGCTGGCGGAGTCCTTCGGCGTGCCCGCGGTGCGTACGACCCCGGAGTCCCTGACGGAAGACCTGGGCAAGGCGCTCACGGAGCCGGGCCCGTCGGTGGTCGTGCTCCCCGCGGTCCTGCGGATGTTCGCCCCGACGCACGCCTGAGCCGTCCCTCTGATCCCTGGCCCCGCTGCCCCATCCCCCGAGGCAGCGGGGCCAGGTTATGTCTGAACGGCCGGGGAACGTGGACAGTTACGAGGACATGGGGGACGCGGCTTGAGCGAGCTCGTGCCCGGGGGCGCGATCGAGTAGCCCTACCCGCCCAACACTCGCGTCCCAGCGTGCCGCGCTCGCCTACGCCGACGACCACCTCGGGCGCCTGATCGCCGCTCTGACCGCGAAGCAACGCTGGCTGATCATCATGTGCGCCGACCATGGCGACGCTTTCGGCGACGACGGATTCCACGGCCGTGGCATCGCTCACCCCGTCGTCATGAACGTGCCGTTCGCGGCGATGGTGCGCTAATGACCGCTACTCGGGCCGGGGCCCGCTTCAACTGGCGCTTCCAGGTAGCGCGGTCGGGGTGCAGCCCGTGCTCGTAGTGGGCCAGGCAGGCATGCTCCAGCGCCCACTCGAAGCCTTCACGGGTGATCTCGACGGCGAGGACGGTTTCCTGGGCTTCCTTGGCGCCCCACCCGCAGCGATACATCATCCAGAGGAATGACGGCTTGATCCACGTCAAGTCGTGTTCATAGTCCTTTTTGAAGTGGGACACATAGGGTCGACGGCCACGTTACGGCGTGTCGTGTCGGCTGACGACTGACTCTGCGGCGGCCATCGCGAGGAACCATGGGTACGCGTCCGGTCGGCCTTGCCCCGGCTCGTTCGGAACGAACCCTCCCTTCCCATAGAGCACGTGGACGCCCATGGCGCGGAGGGTCGCGATGCTCTGGTTGAACTGGGTGTGCTGCACGTATGCGGCGTTGACGCAGGGCATGGTGATCACGGGGATGCCCTTGCCGGTGCCTTCGGCCACGAACCCGACCACGAACTTCTCTGTGATGCCCAGAGCCCATTGATTGATCGTGTTGAACGTCGCAGGGGCCAGTACGGCAACATCCGCCGGCGGCCACACGTCGGGGTCCTTGGGCAGCTTGTATCGGCTGCGCACCGGGTGTCCGGTCAGCTCCTCCAGGGCGGGCAATTGATCGTCCAGCCAGCGGGCGGCGGTGGGTGTCAGCCCCAGGCAGACATCCCACCCCGCCGTCTGGGCTTTCTCGATGACCCCGGCGACATTGAGCACCGGAGGGGCCGCGCTGCCCAGCAAGTACAGGACTCGGTTCGCAGTCATGGCCGCAGTTCATCTTGAATATTCGGGCTTGCGCAACCGCAGTTAGCTGAGGCCTTGGGGACGGTTCGCCGTTCCCCCTACTGGTGGGACGGGTAGCGTTTCCCGTGAGCGCGCCACGGAATGGAGCCCCTTCAATGCCTCTCACCGAAGGTGAGCACACAGGCACCCGGATCGCGTACCACCGCAAGCGAGCCGGGCTGACCCAGCGCGGGCTGGCTCAGAAGATCCCGTACTCGTACAGCCTGCTCACTCAGGTGGAGAGCGGCCACAAGCCTGCTAGTCCTGACCTGGTCGCCACGGTCGCCAAGGTGCTGTGTGTTGACGTCACGTCACTGACCGGTCAGCCGTACGTGACCGAACTTCAGCAAGATCGGCTGGCAGAACTGGTCCGGCCCATCAGGGAAGCACTGGATCTCTACGACCTGGGGCCAGATCCCGCGATCACACCCCGCCCCACGCCTCAGCTCGTGGCGGCGGCCGAGAACCTGTGCCGCCTGGTGCGGGCGACGAAGCTCCATGACGCTGCGCTCGAACTGCCTGATGTCATAGGGGAGATCACCACTGCCGCCTACCGTGCGCCGTCTTCGGAGCTCTGGGCGGCGCTGTCCAGTACGTATCGCACTGCTCACGACGTGACGGTGAAACTCGGCTACTACGACTTGTCCACCGTGGCACTCGATCGCATGGACTGGGCCGCTACGCGTGCCTCTGATCCCCTGCTGGCAGCGGTCCGCCAGTACATGCGGGCGCTCGTGTACTTCCGGGAAGGCGAGTACACCATCGGTCAGCGCCTCATCGTGGCTGGCCAAAACACTCTGGGGCAGGCCCAGTCATCTCGGGAACGCTTCGCCGTGGCGGGTCAGCTCCACCTCGGGGCATCGATCATCGCTGCTCGTGCTCATGACCACAGTGAAGTCACGGCACACCTGGCGGAGGCACGCGCCTTTGCCTCCCGTGTAGGCGAAGCAGCAGATGTGCTGTGGTTGTCGTTCGGTCCGACCAATGTGAGGGTTCACGCAGTGTCGGCCCATATCGAGATGGGCGAATTCGGTGAAGCACTGCGCCAAGCCGAAGAGGTGCGCATACCGAATGACTGGGCGGTGTCCCGGGCTTCCCACTTCCACGTGGACCGGGCTCGTGTCCAGATGGAGGCCGGCCGCACCGAGGCTGCGCTGAAGTCCCTCATCACGGCGCGGCGGTTGGCTCCACAGCAGACCCGATACCACGCGGGAGCTCGGGAGACCATCCGCGGTCTGGTGCATCTGGCCCGACGCACTCCCGACACCCTTGATCACCTGGCCGCCTGGGTGGGGCTGTAGGACTCTCACACCTGGCCCCCGACTTTCACTGAAGTGTGAAAGTCGGGGGCTTCTTGTGTCGCCAGCATGGTTGAACAGCCGGTTTACCGATCACCGGAACCGAGGTGGGCGACATGCAGGCGAAAGAGCAGCCGTTGGTACATCGCTGGACTCGCCATCCTGCAAGCGTTGGCAGAGCGCGGCCGAGTTAAAGAAGGCGCTTGCCAATTGGTGCCTAGACGCGGTCGAGGACGCGGCACTGGTGGTGCTGTCTGAGCTAGTGACCAATGCGGTTCGGCATGCGCATGTTTCGCCGGGGCGCGAGATCGAGACGCGGTATCTGCGTGAGGCAGAAGGCGTCCGCATCGAGGTTCACGACGCGGCTGACGAACGTCCCGCAGCTCGCTTGCCCGGAGAGTCCGGCGGCTGGGGCCTTGGCCTCGTCGACGAGCTAGCCGACCGGTGGGGTGTCGACGACCGGGATGGGGTCGGCAAGTCGGTATGGGCCGTGGTGACTGCTACCGACGGAGATGAGGCGCGATGGCTCGGGTGATGGCGCTGCGGGTGCGGCGTGGGGACTGGGTGAGCGCACACGGACGGTGGCGGGAGGTCAAGGCGGTCCGCTCCGAGCGGTACGCCTCGGGCGGTCCACAGGTGGTCCTGGTTTTCAAGGTGGGTCCCGCGCTGCGAGTGAATGCGGCCGATGCGCTGACGGTGGATCGCCGTGGCCGGACTCTGCGAATCAAGCCGAGAGGAAGGCGTACGTGATGGCGGCACGGACGGTGTTGCGTTTCGTGGACTGGGTGTTGCAGCCCGATGCTTCTGGAAGTGGCCCGATCTTCGAGGCCGAGTGCACGACGTGCCAGGAGTCGTCAGAAGCGGCCGACGGCAAAGAGCAGCCAGAGGTGTGGTGCCTGCGGCATGCGGGCCGTTCCGGGCACACCGGCTTCCGGGCCGTAATGACCACGTTCTTCCGGGCAACGCGAGCCGAGAGCAATGGTGCCGACTCATGAAACACCGATTATTCGCGTTCGGGATCGTTGTTCACGAGGCTCAGGAGTACGCCACAGAGGCCATGGAGGACAGCGAGCCCGACCGGGATACGTGCGCCAGGTGCGGACAGCCCATTGAGACGGCCTCCGGGAACAGAGAACGCTGGCTTCAGTTGTCCCGGTCTCGGCCCCCGACCGTATCGGGTGTGGCATCCACCGATCCGCGCGGGGTGAGCGACCCCACATTCATGGAGGATTTGCTGCTGCCAGGGTCTGAAGTGAAGTTGTTACGGTGGCCCGGGTGTGTCAAGTAACCAGCGGAGCAGCGGCGTTGACGACCGCAGACTGGGGGATGCGATGAGTGGCGCAGGCGGACAGCCACGACTTCGGGCGCAGGACGACCGGCTGACGGACCTGGCCAATGACCTCGACGGTATGCAGGGCTACCTGGACAAGCAGGTAAGACGCATGGACGCGATCGTCGACCGGATCGAGGCGGGATGGCAGGGGCCGGCCGCCCGTGCCTACCGGGACCTCCACCGGGGCGCGGCCGAGGACGCCGTACGTATCCGCATGATCATCCAAGCTGTTGAACAGGCAGTGCGATTGAGCCGGGACGGGTTCTCGGAGCAGGACCTGGACATCATGGCGCAGCTACGGAAGATCCAGGTCGAGACGGATGTGAAGCGCGAAGCGGACGCGCTGTCGACGCCGAACACAGAGGTACCCGCCGCGCCGCGCAGCACCCTCTCCGACCTCTGAGGGCCCATACGCCAACTGACGACTTCTGAACGGGGGAAGCATGGTGGACGACGACCACATAACCGTCGACTTCGCGACGCTGCAGGACCTTTCCGGAGATCTCGAGGACATTCTCAAGCGCCTCAACGAGCAGCTGGACCTGCTCTACCGGCGCGCCGAGAAGGTGGTCCTGACCTGGGAGGGCGAAGCCCGCGAGGTGTTCATCGACAAGCTGGACGAGTGGGACCGGTCCGCGGCGGATCTGCAGGCCACGCAGGCCTGGCTGCACGACGTGGTGGTCAACGGCGAGATCAATTACGCGGCGGCGCACCAAGCGGTGCTCCGGGGCTGGGGTGCCGCCTGATGGCCGATCTGCCCTCCGACAAGCAGCGCAAGCAGGAGCGCGACCAGGCGAAGACCGCCCCGCCCAATCAGGGCGTCGGGCGCTTCGACGTACAGCCGAAGCACCTCTACTTGACGTCACTTGTCGTTCGCGACGAGCAATTCGCGTACGACAAAAGCGCGAAGAAGTTCATCGAGCGCGTGAACAAGTACAGCCAGTCCGCGGGCACGGGCTGGGGTCCGGACTCCTTCGCCGACCGGTACGGCATCGTCGCCGGGAAGTTCGTGAAGCTCTGGGCGAAGAGCGTGGTGTCCGTGGGCGGGGTGTCGGTGGGTTTCACGCAGACCGCGAACAACTACGCGCAGGCGGACTGGGCGGCGAACAAGGGCAAGGGCAGTCCGCCCGAGGAGAAGCAGCCTCCGGCGGTGATCGACAGCGATCCCACGTACGGCCCGCCCAATGACCTCACTTGGCGAGGGGAGGGCGAGTACCACGATTCCTGGGCGATCTCGGGAATCCTGGGCGAGGTCCCGGACTTCCTCATGTTTATCATGAAACCCGTGGTCGACGAAGGGCTGAGACTCGGCCGCGTCCACGAGATCACGCCGGGCGTCAAGGAAGACGAGTTCCGCGACATCGCCGGGGCCTGGCGGGATGTCTCAAAGGACGTGAAGAAGGCGGCCGACGGCTTCACGGACGCGATCTCCTACATCACCGATCCCACGGGGAATGGTGAGTGGCAGTCCGCGATGAGGGCCTTCTGCCAGACGATCTGGGGAACCACGGCCTGGGGGAAGGTACGTGACCAGCGGGCGGAGGTGACCGCCAAGAAGGGCGCCCGAAGCTGGAAGACCCTCGGGAAGGTCGACCCCGCTACGAGACGCCCGATCATCGAGGTCCTCGACAAGAGCGCGAACACGATTCAGAAGCTGTTCGACGACCTGGCCGACCTGGGCGAGAAGACCACCGAGACGACCACGCGCCTTGCCAAGGAGGCCGCGGACAAGACGGTGAAGGACCTCACGTCTGGTCTCGACCCCATCGAGCTCACCAGACTCGCGGTCGGGCTCGTGGTCGCGGAGGTCGTCCTGACCTTCCGGTCCCATATGGACAAGGCGGCCATGGACGCGGCGGTCGGGGCCTATCTCGAGGCGTTCGGCGATGCCGCGGGCAAGCTGGCCATGCTTGAGTTCGAGCTCGACGAGGCGCTGCAGAGCGTGCCCACGTTCCAGGCGGAGCGGGCCCGGGCGCAGGGGTTCGGTGCGCGCTCCCTGAATGAGTTCAAGAAGGAGCACCGCTGGCAGCTGCCGGAGAGCCAGTTTCCCTACATGTACTCGATGGACCTCGCCGCGGCGGAAGGGGTGGGCAATGGCCATACCCTTGACAAGCATGTGGGGAAGACCGACGAGCAACTGCTCCAGCGGATGAGGGACGAGAGCAAGGCGGATGGGACGCCCAAGATCCCGGGCGCATCTACGTACACCGACATGGAATCCGCTCAGCGGTACACCCAGTACGCTCTACGTGACAACACGGACGAAATCAACAAGTGGCTCAATGAGAATCCGCCGAAGCCGTTCGCGGAATTCAATACGGCGTCCGTTCCTCTCCAGGGTCCCCTGGCCGGCGACGCGGTGACCGGGCGCGGCACGGCTCTGGTCGACGGACAGCTCACAGAGGTGCGCGACACCAAGGGGGTCTCGCTGCGTCTCATGCACGACCCGAGCCTCGATCCGCCGTTCGTCGTCTTCAGCTCGATGCCCAAGTGAGGGAGACCCGGATGGACAGCGAGACCGAGCCCGATCGGCAGGACGGCCCGCAGCTGCCCCTGGATGCCGCGACCTGGGCGGCGGCTGTGGAGATGTACCGCAACCGGTACTCCTTCGTCGCGGTCGGCCCGCGCGCCCACGAGGACTGGCTGCCCGATGTGGCCGCGGTGATGCACCGCGAGGTGGCCGATCCCCGTGGCTGGAGCGGCAGGGATCCCGAGCAGGGAGACGAGGAGCTGGAGGAGGACCCCGCCTTCCCGTTCCGGGTTCCGCCGACGGATGAGACCGGGGCCGCGGAATGGCGCAGCCGGCTGTTCGAGATCCCGCGTTCCGCCGTCGTACGGCTGCTCGTCATGCTGGCGACGGACGCCATGGACGTGTCGCGGCAGTACGGCTTCGCCGAACGCAGGCCGAGCATGGAGGAACGCGCGCAGGCGATCCTGTCGCGCTTCCCGGAGGGCTCGCAGTTCTTCACGAACACCCGCCACGGCGACCACCCCGACTTCTACGAACGGGTCACCGGCTGCTGGCCTATGACCCAGTACTCCTGGGACTTCGGCCTTCTCGCGGTGTCCCGTGAGGAAGTCGGCCTCATCTGGTCGTTCGACGCAAGCTGAAGTGGAAGACATGACTGTACGCACCAGATCCGCCACCTACCCCGACCGCGAAACCGCCCACTGGGCCACCCAGCAGGTGGTGACCGGCAACGAGCAGAAGATCCACCGCTGGCTCGCCCAGGGCACCCGCGCCCGCCTCGCCATCGAGGCCGCCTGGCCCTCCCGTGAGGCGCCCGTCGGCCGCGTACTGCTGCAGGCGATGATGCTCGCCGGGCGCGAGCCCGTCGATGTACGCGCGGCACGTGTCGTCCTCAAGCGTGAGCCGAACAGCCCGCACGGCTTCGTCGTGCTCACCACCGTCCCGATCTACCTGTAGAGGTCCAACGCCGTGTCCATGAAGCCGCTCGAATTCGACCGCCGCTACGGCGAGTTGGACCAGGTCATCAGCGCGTACACCGGCATGGCGGCCGACGACGAGCCGGACAAGCCGAGCGAAGCCCTCCAGGCCTACCTCCGCCACATCTGGCACACCCGCCCCTGGGCCCTGGCCACGGCCGAACAGCAGATCCGCGAGTACGCCCGCAACCCACCGGGCCGGCTGCGCCTGAGCCTCGGTGAGTTCTACCCCGTGCCGGACGTCGGCCTGCCTGAATCGGCAATTCAGGACTGGCTGTTCGTGATCGCGGATCACCTGAAGCGGTCGATCGAGGAGGGCGAGGTCCCGCCCCCGGCCGGCCCTCGCACCCACTGGGAGTGGCACGCCCGCTTCCCCGAGCTCGGCCAGTTCCTCGGCGGCTGGTTCTCGCAGGACATGCCGGACGAGTTCCCGGACCACGACGCGGCCGTACGCGACTACACCGCCACCACGGACCCGCAGCTGGTTGCCCGCCTCACGGGCGAGCTCCACGAACTGCTCGCCCTCGCCCTCGAAGAGTCCGAATACGCCCTCGCGGTGGCGCAGCTGGGCATGGAGGTCGACCCGCCCCAGCCGTACTCCCCGAGCGGCTGGCTGGCCCACCTCGCGGACTGTCTGGGCGGATTCAAGGCGTACTACGGACCCGGACCGGCCGCGGGCTGACCGCATGCCCGTCTTCACTCACTTCGCCCTGGCCACCGGCCCCCTCCACCACCTCGCCTGCTGCGCGGCCGAGGCCCGGCGGTCCGCGGGGGCGGTGGATCCGCTGGAGTGGCAGGAGCTGCGGTAGCGGCGGCTCGCGCACGGCGTGGACTCCTGGCGGGAGGGCCAGGTGGTGAACACGATCAAGGAAGTCATGCGGTCACCAGCAGAGTCCTCAGAGACCGCGTTCTCGGACGAAATGCCCGAAGAAATGCTGCGCAGACGGTCGCAGTCGTCTTCGAAGGCTTCTACCGGCAGATGTTCATGCCCGCATGGATGGCTCGTCTGCCAGTGCCGGGGGGTGGGCGCGGACGGTTTCGAACCGCCGACATCTGCTCTGTAAGCCTGGCGCCGCCCGCGGACGGGTCTGGGCTGGTCAACTGTGGAGCAACGGCGCTCGTCCTGTCTGCGGCTGTCTGCACCTGGGCACGCCTCGATTGACCGTGGTTGACCGCTCGATCTGGCACGAATCTGGCACGAGCGCCGTCGCCGACCTGCCTTGCAAGTTCGACAGCTGACCCTCTGCCTCACGCACCGGCCTGTGTCTGTCGTGCTCGGCCGCTCACGGATACGGTTATGCGCCGTCGTTGAAGTCAGCCGTGGATGTCAGTACCGGAATGCGGCCAGTGTTCCAGTGGGGTCCGCACACTTTCACCGGACGTGCCGGCCTGGGCACCACCACAGCATGCGGCAGGCTCGCGTGCCATCGCCCGTCGGCCTTTAGGTGTTGCAGCGCTTTACCCGACCCACCGGGCCCGGCAAACCCGTGTTTCTGCCCCTGGTGCGCTGTGCAGCCATCTGGAGGGCGGTGCGGGCGAGACCCACCCCCATCGCTCCGAGGCCATGAGCCACCTCGGGGTGATCGACCTCATGAGCCGCAGAATCAACCCTGAACTGGCGCGACGCCTGAGCCGGAACCACACGCCGTCCGGTTCACAGTTGATTGATCCATCCCACGAACAGCACGGCTCCTGCTACGGCCAACAGGATGGCGAGTGGCCTGCTCCACCAGTGGGACCTCGCTCCGGTGGACGATTCCTGATCGTAGGAGCCGAGTGCGACAAGGCCACGCAGTAGCCATACGGCAGCCACGAGAATCGGCACTGCCAGCGCCGCGTGTGCTGCCCAGGCACCCGCCAGGGTAGGACCGCCCCAGGAGTTCTGGTAGTCGTGCGCATCCAAGAACGGGTAGAGAGCGCCATTTACGGCGGCCTGTGTGCTGATCAGGATGATGAACCAGGCGACGAGCCCCAGCCCCATCCCGAGGAGCGCCGCCGGTGCGTCGGCGAAGCGCCCCCTCGGTACTGTGCGCATGAACAGGGCAGCCGACACCGGCAGCAACGTGATCCCCCGCCGGACCCACGACTGGCCGGGCCTGCCCAAGGTCTTCGAAACGAACGAACGGGCGGAACGGCGATGTGACTGTTGCCTGATCTCCATGCATCCACGATCACAGTCGTTGCACGCCGGATCGATCCTGCCTGCACGAGCGTCCGCGGTGGGGTTTATCCCCGGTCCGTGTTCACCTCGGAGAGCGAGCCGTCCGTGCGCCGGTACGGACGGGACGGGACCGTCCTCGGCCGGCTGCCCGTGCCCGGCGCTCTCAAGGTCGCTCCGGCCGGGCGGGCCACCCGGAACCTCACCTTCGAGGGGCTGACCCTGCAGCCCGGCGGCAGGACCCTCGTCGCCGCCATGGAGAGTCCGATCGCCGGAGACGGTACGGGGATCGTACGGATGCAGACCTGGCGGCGAGCCATCCCCCAACATGACTTCCGGCTCTCCGCGCAGTACGCGTATCGAGCCGATGCCAAGCTCGGGATCAGCGAGACCACCGCCACCGGCGACGGACGGCTGCTCGTGCTCGAGCGCGGGTTCACCGCGGGGGTCGGCAACACCGTCCGGCTCTACCTCGCCGACCTGCGGCATGCCTCCGACGTCAGCGATGTCGAGTACGTCACAGGGCAGGAAGGCGTCCGGCTCGTACGCAAGACACTGCTCGCCGACCTCGTCGACTGCCCCTCCCTCGGCGCGCCCGCCAAGCAGCCCCAGCCCAATCCCCTCCTCGACAACATCGAGGCCCTTGCCGTCACTGCGCACGGCCCCGGCGGCCGGCTCCGGCTCCTGCTCGCCGGCGACGACAACCAGAACGCCGCCCAGATCACCCGGCTGTACCGGCTGACGGTCCGGCTCCCGTACAACCACTGACGCCGTACAACTTTTCGGCCACTCGTGAGTCATGTGGAGCGGGTGCGCTGAAAAAGCGCACCCCCTTCAGCAAAAGGGGACGGAAAGCCTCCATGACTCACCACCGAATAACGGGCCGCATATCCCGGCGCGCCCGTGCTGCCGCCGCGGCCCTCGCCGCGGGTGTGCTCGTGCCGCTGGCCGCGGGCGCGACGCCCGCGGCCGCCGCGACGCCGACGGTCAGCTGCACCTCCGGCAAGTCGGGACTCGCCGCCAAGCTGACCCAGGACATCACCGCCTCGCTCGCGGGCCGCGCCTCCACCACCGCCGTCGCCGTGCGCGACAACACCACCAACACCACCTGCGGGCTGCGGATCGGCGACCGTTACGACTCCGCCAGCGTCGTCAAGGTCACCGTCCTTACGACGCTCCTGTGGGACGCGCAGAAGACCGGTCGTCAGCTGACCGACCGCGAGAAGCAGCTTGCCTCCGACATGATCACCAAGTCGGACAACGCCGCCACCAGCGCGCTGTGGAAGCAACTCGGCGTCACCAAGATCCAGGGCTTCCTCAGCGCCGCCAAGATGTCCCGGACCATCCCCGGCTCGGGCGGCTACTGGGGCCTCACCCAGATCAGCGCCGGCGACCAGATGCTGCTGCTGAATCTGCTGGCCCTGAAGAACACCGTCCTTACCGACGCCTCGCGCGGCTACACCCTCGGCCTGATGTACAAGGTCGTGCCCTCGCAGCGCTGGGGCGTCTCGGCCGGCGCCCCGAGCACCGCCCGCATCCAGCTCAAGAACGGCTGGCTCTCGCGAGCCACGCACGGCTGGCGCGTACACAGCGTGGGCGCCTTCACCAGCGGCGGTCACAGCTACACGATCTCCGTGCTGACGCACGACAACAGCTCCATGCAGTACGGCGTCGACACCATCCAGAGAGTCGCCCGCGCGGTCCACAAGGACCTGGCCCCCGCGGCCACCGCGACGGCCGAGGTCTTCGCGCCGCCCGCCGTCCCGCAGGAGGCCCTGCCGGGCACCCCGGAGACGGCCCCGAGGGATGCGGTCCCCGCCACCCGCTGAACCACCGAATTGTTGCGGCGGGATGAAATCCGCTGCTCGCCGCGTTGGTGCCTTCCGGTAGACCAGATCAAAACGGGAGGCACCACGTGGCGTCGGCAGAGCAGTCGGCAGATCAGGGGTGGGCGCGGCGGCTGATCGGATACGCCTGGCGGTACCGGCGCAACGTCGTACTCGCGCTCGGCTCCTCGCTGGTCGGCATGGCCGTCATGGCGCTCGTCCCCCTGATCATCAAGGTCGTCATCGACGACGTCATCGGCGACCGGACGAACTCCCTCGCCCTCTGGACCGGCCTGCTGATCGCCGCCGCCCTCGTCGTCTACGTCCTCACCTACATCCGCCGCTACTACGGCGGCCGCCTCGCGCTCGACGTCCAGCACGACCTCCGTACCGAGATGTACGGGACGATCACCCGCCTCGACGGACGCCGCCAGGACGAACTGTCCACCGGACAGGTCGTCGGCCGCGCCACCAGCGACCTTCAGCTCATCCAGGGCCTGCTCTTCATGCTCCCGATGACCATCGGGAACATCCTGCTCTTCCTCATCTCCCTGGTGATCATGGCGTGGCTGTCGCTCCCGCTCACCCTGATCGCGATCGCCGTCGCCCCCGCCCTCTGGTTCATCGCCAAGCGCAGCCGCACCCGGCTGCACCCCGCCACCTGGTACGCGCAGAGCCAGGCCGCCGCCGTCGCGGGCGTCGTCGACGGCGCCGTCTCCGGCGTACGCGTCGTCAAGGGCTTCGGGCAGGAGGACCAGGAGACCGGCAAGCTGCGCGAGGTCAGCCGGAAGCTCTTCGCGGGGCGGCTGCGCACCATCAAGCTCAATGCGAAGTACACCCCCGCCCTCCAGGCCGTCCCCGCGCTCGGACAGGTCGCGATGCTGGCGCTCGGCGGCTGGCTCGCCACCCGCGGCCAGATCACGCTGGGCACGTTCGTCGCCTTCTCCAGCTATCTCGCGCAGCTCGTCGGCCCGGTCCGGATGCTCGCCGTGGTGCTGACCGTCGGACAGCAGGCGCGGGCCGGCGTGGAGCGCGTACTGGAGCTGATCGACACCGAGCCGACCATGAAGGACGGCACGAAGGAGCTCCCGGCAAACGCCCCCGCCACCGTCGAGTTCGACGATGTGACCTTCGGCTACGACGAGGAGCGCCCCGTCCTCGACGGCTTCTCGCTGGAGATCAGGCCCGGCGAGACCGTCGCCGTCGTCGGCTCCTCCGGCAGCGGCAAGTCCACCGTCTCGCTGCTGCTGCCCCGCTTCTACGACGTGACGCACGGCGCGGTCCTGGTCGGCGGTCACGATGTGCGCGAGCTGACCCTCGACTCACTGCGCGCGGCCATCGGTCTCGTGCCGGAGGACAGCTTCCTCTTCTCCGACACGGTGCGCGCGAACATCGCGTACGGAAAGCCGGACGCCACTCAGGAAGAGATCGAGACCGCGGCGCGCGCCGCGCAGGCCGACCGCTTCATCGCCGAGCTGCCCGCCGGCTACGACACCAGGGTCGGCGAGCACGGCCTCACCCTCTCCGGCGGCCAGCGCCAGCGCATCGCGCTCGCCCGCGCGATCCTCACCGACCCCCGGCTGCTCCTCCTCGACGACGCCACATCGGCCGTCGACGCACGCGTCGAGCACGAGATCCACGAGGCGCTCAGATCGGTCATGGCCGGGCGTACGACCCTGCTGATCGCCCACCGCCGCTCCACCCTCGGCCTCGCCGACCGCATCGCCGTGCTGGACGGCGGACGGCTCGCCGACATCGGCACGCACGAGGAGCTGACGCGCCGCTCGGCCCTCTACCGGCGGCTGCTGACCGACCCGGACGAGCTCGGCGGCGTCTCGCCGGGGCACACACCGCTGCCGGCCGCGGAACCGGAAGAGGACCACTCCGTACGGGACGAGCTGGACGCCGAGTTCGACGCCGAGCGCGGCATCACGCCCCGGCTGTGGGAGCGCGAGGAGAACGCCGAGGAGTCTGCCGCCCCCGGCGCGACCCCCGAACTGCTTGCCCAGGTCGAGGCGCTGCCCCCGGCCGACGGCACCCCCGCCATCGACGAGGCCCGCGCCGTGCGCCCCGAGCACGAGTACGGGCTGCGCCGGCTGCTGCGCGGCTTCGGCCTGCCGTTGCTGGTCAGCCTGCTGCTGGTGGCCGTCGACGCCGGTATGGGCCTGCTGCTTCCCATACTGATCAGGCACGGCATCGACAAGGGCGTCACCCAGATGGCGCTCGGCGCGGTGTGGGCGGCCTCCGCGCTCGCGCTGGTGAGCGTGATCGTGCAGTGGGCCGCTCAGATCGGCGAGACCCGGATGACGGGCCGCACCGGCGAACGGATCCTCTACTCCCTGCGCCTGAAGATCTTCGCGCAGCTCCAGCGACTCGGACTCGACTACTACGAGCGCGAGTTGACCGGCCGGATCATGACGCGGATGACGACGGACGTGGACGCCCTGTCCACGTTCCTGCAGACCGGACTGGTCACCGCGTTCGTCTCGGTGGTCACCTTCTTCGGCATCATGGTCGCCCTGCTCGTCATCGACGTACAGCTGGCGCTGGTGGTCTTCGCGACCCTGCCGGTACTGATCTTCGGCACGTACTTCTTCCGCAAGCAGAGCGTGCAGGCGTACGAACTGGCCCGTGAGCGCATCAGCGTCGTCAACGGCGACCTCCAGGAGTCCGTGTCCGGGCTGCGGATCGTCCAGGCGTTCCGGCGCGAGCGCGACGGCGCGGACCGGTTCGCCGCCCGCAGCGACAGCTACCGCCAGGCGCGGGTCCGCGGCCAGTGGCTGATCTCGGTCTACTTCCCCTTCGTCCAGCTGCTGTCCTCGGTGGCCGCGGCGGCCGTGATGATCGTCGGCGCCGGCCGGATCGAGGCGGGCACCCTGACCGCCGGCGCGCTCGTCGCGTATCTGCTGTACATCGATCTGTTCTTCGCGCCCGTGCAGCAGCTGTCCCAGGTCTTCGACGGCTACCAGCAGGCGACGGTGTCGCTCAGGCGCATCCAGGAACTGCTCCAGGAGCCGACGTCGACCGCCGCCGCGAAGGAGCCCCTCGATGTGCTGTCGCTGCGCGGCGAGATCGCCTTCGAGGACGTGGACTTCGCCTACGGCGACGAGGAAGACGCCCTCACCGGCATCGATCTGCGCATCCCTTCCGGTCAGACGGTCGCCTTCGTCGGCGAGACCGGTGCGGGTAAGTCGACGCTGGTCAAGCTGGTCGCGCGGTTCTACGACCCGACGAGCGGCCGGGTCACCGCCGACGGCGCCGATCTGCGCGAGCTGGATCTGACGGCGTACCGGCACCGGCTCGGCGTCGTCCCGCAGGAGGCGTACCTCTTCGCGGGCACGGTCCGGGACGCCATCGCGTACGGCCGCCCCGGCGCGAGCGACGCCGAGGTGGAGGCCGCAGCCCGCGCCGTCGGCGCGCACGACATGATCGCGACCCTCGACGGCGGCTACCTCCATGAGGTCTCCGAGCGAGGCCGCAACCTCTCGGCGGGCCAGCGCCAGTTGATCGCCCTGGCCCGCGCCGAGCTTGTCGACCCGGACATCCTGCTGCTCGACGAGGCGACCGCGGCCCTCGACCTGGCCACCGAGGCCCAGGTCAACCAGGCCACGGACCGCCTCACCGGCCGCCGCACCACGCTGGTCGTCGCCCACCGCCTGACGACGGCGGCACGCGCGGACAGGGTGATCGTGATGGACGGCGGCCGGGTCGCTGAGGACGGCACCCACGAGGAACTGCTGGCGCTGGGTGGCACGTACGCGACGCTGTGGCGGACCTTCATAGGGGAGGACGAGCCCGCCACCGTGTGAGGGGTCCCGATATTGGCGGACCTTCATAAAAGGAGGACGAGGCGGCGCCGGTGTGACCCGGCCCGCCTGCCTCAACCTCACGGAAGGCGCCTTACACACCGGACAGTTGGCCGACTGCCGCGACACGCCTTCCGCGCCCGCCAGGCGGAGCCGAATGCCTGATAAACCAGGATCAATCTGACGGCGGCTCTGAATCCGGTGAAGGGCAGGCACGTGAACACCCCCAAGATCGATGACGCTTCGGCGCCGCCAACCATGTCCTCCGCCGTGGGGTGGCGACAGCGCTCCCACGGCCTCGCCACCCCCCGCCCGGCCCCCGTCCCTCCCTCCTCCGAACCCGTCCGCTCTCGCGCCGGCGCCGTCGCGCGAGCAGTCGTACAGTCCGCGGTGCTGCTGCTGACCGTGCTTCTGCTTCTGCTGATCCAGTGACTGCCGTGGAACGGCGACCTCGGCCCCCACGCCGCGACGATCGAGCGGCTGCGCGCCGATCTGCTCCACCCGGGCAGCCCGCAGGTCGATGCCGACACCGACAGCCCGTACTGCTCACCGTGGACCGTGCTGCTCGCCCTGGTGGCCAAGGCGACCGGAGCGAACGCCTTCACGGTGCTGCGGATCGCGGCCCTGATCACGCTCCCTCTGCTGCTCACCGGTATCCGGCACTTCACCCGGACGCTCAGCACACGCCGGCTCGCGCCGGCGCTGGCCGTGCTCTGCCTGCTGCTGCTCTGGGGCCCGCCGCTGCTCGCGTGGAGCGGTTTCCTGGAGCTCGGCTCGCTCGCGCTCGTCATCTCGTACCCGAGCACCTTTGTCGTCGCGCTCTCCTTCCACTTCTGGGCACTGCTCACCAAGGCCCTGCGCACGGCGGCGTCTTGGAAGGCCTTCCTCGGGCTCGGCCTGATGTGGGCTGTGATCATGCTCAGCCACCAGTTCTCGGGGGTCGTCGCGACCTTGGGGGCTCTGGCCGTGCTGCTCTCCGCACGGCCGTGGCCGGCCAAGGAGACCTGGCTGCGGCTGGGATGGGGCATCGTGCTCGGCGTCGCGGTGATCGCCGTGTGGCCGTACTACTCGTTCTTCTCGCTGTTCGCCTTCGACGGGCTGGAGGAGATCCATCAGTCGCTGTACAGCGATATGCCGGCACGCTTCGGTCTCGCCCTCATCGGGGTCGTCGCTCTGCTGTTCCGGTGGCGGCGGGACAAGCGCGACCCGCTGGTGATCCTCTTCGCGCTGGGCACGCTGTTGGTCGCGGCCGGCGGTCTCACCGGCCACTGGTCGTGGGGCAGGGCGCTGCCCGCGGCGATCATCCCCGCGCAGTTGGCCATCGCCCTCGCGATCGCGGAAGCCGGGAGCAGGTTCGCCCGCAATGCCCTCGCGGCGGTCACGGGCGCCGCGCTGCTGTTCGGGGCATGGACCCAGTCCACCGCCCTCGGTTATGTCTTCATCGGTGACGCACTGCCCCAGGCCGTACGGGAGAAGTCCTGGCCGTCCTGGCAGGGCCGCGAGTGGGTGGCTCGCGCGGTGAAGCGCGGCGACACCGTCATGACGACGTACCGCACCAGTCTGGTGCTTCCGGCGTACGGCATCTACACCGTCGCCCCTGGCTTCGACGACATCTTCCTGCCGGACCAGAAGGAGCGGCACGCCGCCGTTGAGCGCTTCTTCGCGCACGACACGTCACGCAAGGACCAGATCGACATCCTGCACCGCTACAACGCGAAGTGGCTCCTGCGGTGGGACGTCGAGGGCGGTCCGCCCTCGAAGGACCCGGCGCTGCGCCTGGTCGACATCGGGCCCGACGGCCAGATGCTGTACAAGGTGGTGGGCTGACCGGGCGCTGACCCAGCGCCCTGTGATGGCGCCGGCCGGCCCGGCGGCTTGGAGTACGACGGCCAAGGCTCGTTGCGGGTCGGCGGTGTACATGCCGCTCGCCCAGGCCGCATTGGCTTCGATCACGGACCAGCGTTCATCGGCTGTCCCTGCATCCACGACGATGGCGGATGGCGGATGGCGGATGGCGAGCGGCGTCGCGCAGAACCTGTGCGGAAGCGGTGAGCCGAGGTGGCAGAACGAGAGTCCCGAGCACTGATCTTGGCGCACGATGAACAGCTCGCCCCCCTGATGTCGAACCTGTGAGGAGCCCTCCACCGTGTGACGGATTCGTGAGCGTCGCAACCGTTCAGCTCCCGCCTGCGTCGTACGCATGTACGGAGCTGTGACAAGGGGGCGCAAGAGTGTTCGGTGGGGCGGGGAACAAGCGACTGGGGCGGCGGCTAGGGCGGCGGCTGCTCGCGCAGGGCCTCGCCGTGCTCATGGCCGTGGCCGCCCTCACCCTGGCAGGCCCGGGCACACAGCGCGCCGACGCTGTCGTCTCCGTCTGCAGCGGGCGGCCGCTGAAGACCCTCAAGTTCGCCACCGGCGAGCTGCGCGTCTACAAGAAGCGGCAGTACGCCTGCGCCGTCACCGTCTCCAACACGCCCGGCACCCGGCGCGCCATGTCCGTCTCCCTCCAGGCGCGCGGCGGCCACCCGGCCGGGGACAGAGGGACCTTCACCCGTCACGCCGGCCCCGTCACCGTCCACGCCCTCAACCGTTGCGTACGGGCCACCGGCGCCGTCTCCGGGGTCGCGCGCTCGACCGGCTGGATCCTCTGCTGACAGGGCTCCGAGCCCACTTGACGGAGACCCACGCCAACTGGGGCTGGCGGGCCGGGCATTGCCCCCGCTAGGTTCACCGCGACCGCTGGTGAATCAAGGGGAGGGTGAATGCGCAAGGCGCTCAGATGGCTGTTGTCGCTCGTGGTGCTCATTGGCACCGTGAGCGCGGCCGGCGCGACGGCCGGTGCGGCTACCGCCGCGGAGCCGACGACCGGCACGGACATCAAGGACCGGATCCTCGCGATACCGGGCATGAGTCTCATCGAGGAGAAGCCGTACCCGGGTTACCGCTTCTTCGTCCTCAACTACACGCAGCCGGTCGACCACCGGCACCCGGACAAGGGCTCCTTCAAGCAGCGGATCACCCTGCTGCACAAGGACACCAACCGTCCCACCGTCTTCTTCACCTCCGGCTACAACGTGAGCACCACGCCGCGCCGCAGTGAGCCGACGGCGATCATCGACGGCAACCAGGTCTCCCTGGAGTATCGGTTCTTCACCCCGTCCCGGCCCGATCCCGCCAACTGGTCCAAGCTGGACATCTGGCAGGCCGCCAGCGATCAGCACCGCGTTTTCACGGCGCTGAAGAAGATCTACGCCAAGAAGTGGCTCTCCACCGGCGGCTCCAAGGGCGGCATGACCGCCACCTACTTCGAGCGCTTCTACCCCCGGGACATGGACGGCGTCGTCGCGTATGTCGCCCCCAACGACGTGGTGAACAAGGAGGACTCGGCGTACGACCGGTTCCTCGAGAAGGTCGGCACCAAGGAGTGCCGGGACAAGCTCAACGCGGTCCAGCGCGAGGCTCTCGTGCGCCGCGCGCCGCTGGAGGCCAAGTACCAGGAGGCCGCGACCACCGAGGGCTACACCTTCAAGACCATCGGCAGCCTCGACAAGGCGTACGAGGCCGTGGTCCTCGACTACACCTGGGCGTTCTGGCAGTACAGCCTGCTCGCCGACTGCGAGTCGATCCCGGCCGCCGCGACCGCCACCGACCAGGAGATCTACGACTCCATCGACGCGATCTCCGGCTTCTCCTTCTACACGGACCAGGGCCTGGGCACGTACACGCCGTACTACTACCAGGCGGGCACCGAGCTGGGCTCACCCGACATCAGGCAGCCGCATCTGGACGGGCTGAGCCGGTACGGGTACCAGCCGCCGCGGAACTTCGTGCCGCGTGACATCCCCATGCGCTTCAAGCCGTGGGTGATGAACGACGTCGACAAGTGGGTCCGGCACAACGCCCACCAGATGATGTTCGTCTACGGCGAGAACGACCCGTGGGGCGCCGAGCCGTTCCGGGTCGGCAAGGGCAGTCGTGACAGCTATGTGTACGTCGCGCCCGGCGGAAACCACTCGTCCAACGTCGCCGGCCTGGTGCCGGACCAGAAGGCGAAGGCCACCGCCGCGATCCTGAAGTGGGCGGGCGTCGCCCCGGCCGCCGTCCAGCAGGACGCCGAGAAGGCGAAGCCGCTGACGAAGTACGACGCGAAGCTCGACAAGCGGGACATCGAGCGGGAGCCGGCCCTGCGGCCGTAACCCATCGCAAGGTAGTGAGTGGGCTGTGCCCGCCGTTGAGTGATCCTCATACACGGCGGGCGCAGCCCACCGGCTTGTCACCGCCCAACCGCACATAGAGCGCTGTCGACGGCGGGCACTGCGCCCTGCTCCGCACCGCCGACGCCACCTCGAACTCCGGCGCCCGCGCGCCCGATCCGTCGCAGGCCGTCTCCTTCACCTGCCCCTTGCTCGCGCTGTACACACAGTCGCCGACGACGGTGTGCGGGCCGCCGCCCTCGCCCGGGTCGCCCGGATGCGGAGGCTCCAGACTGCGCATACAGGCGTAGCCACGGCCCACCTCGCCGTCGCCGTCCTCGTCGGCCGCCGGACGGCTCTCGGAGATGTGCAGCACGAAGTCGGTGACCGCGGGGCAGGCGGGGCCGCTCGCGGGCCGCCCCCCGTCTCCGCCCCCGTCTCCGGCCCCGTATGCGCCTTCGTACCGGCCTTCGTGGCGGGCGATCACCCGGGCCGCCGCCTTCTCACTGGTGCAGGGCACTTCCTGGACGTCACGGCCGCGCGAGCCGCAGTCGCCGGGGCCGAGGAAGACCGGGCCGTACCCGAAGGGCGTGGCGGTGGGGCTCCAGGCGCTGCCGCCGGCCGCTGTGGCGCGTCCCGTCGCCTGCTGGCAGCCGACGGTGAGCGCCGACGCCAGCGCGAGTGCCAGTACCAGTACCAGGGCGTTCACCGCCCCGGCGGACCGCCGCTGTGTGCCCATCCGGACCCCCCGAGCCCCGGCCCCCCGGCCGGTTGGTCCAGCGTGGCCCGCCGAGGCGGGCACACGCCAGACGCGCGGAGTGTTTCGGGACAATTGGGGGGAGTGCGCCGGTGGCGCGGGACGGGTCGGTTACGTCAGCCGAACGACAATCCGTGGCCGATGGGATACAGCACCTGGGCCGGATCGTCGGCCCGCTGCACGGGCACGGGCAGCCGCCCCTCGGGCTCGGCACGGCCCGCGATCACCCTTGCCGCGGCGCGCAGTTCGACATCGGTCCAGGAGTACGCGGCGAGCGCCGCGCGTACGCCGTCGAGCCGTGCGATGTCGTACGGATTGCGGATGGCGAGCGCGACGACCGGCACCCCCGTCACGGCGAGCCGTGCCACCAGGGTGCGCTGAGGGCTGGTCGCCGAGACGTTGTACGTGCCGACGATCACCGCGTCCTTGCCGCCCGCCGCCGCCACCGCTTCCTCGATCTTCGCCGCGGTGGGGGTGATGCCGGTGGACAGCGCGGTCGCGGTGAAGCCCAGTTCGGTGAAGGCCTTCGCCAGTACGGCGGTCGGCGGCCCGGTCGTCCCGGTCGGCGAGGCGGGGTCGGCGCCGACCACCAGGAGCTGCGGCTGCGTGCGCCGACTCAGCGGCAGCAGCCCGCCCTCGTTGACCAGCAAGGTCGTCGTCCGCTCCGCGATCCGGTCGGCGGCTGCGAGATGGGCGCCGACGCCGACGGTGCGATCGAGACGCCGGTGGGAGACGAACGGGTCGCGGAACAGGCCCAGTCGCTCCTTGAGGCAGAGGATGCGCAGGATCGATTCGTCGATGCGTGCCACGCTGATCTCGCCGCTCTTGACGGCGCTGAGGACGCCGTTCCAGGCGACGGCCAGGTCCGGCGGGTTGAGCAGCTGGTCCACGCCCGCCTTCAGCGCGAGCACCGGCACCCGGTGGTCTCCGTACTTGTCGCGCACGCCCTGCATATTGAGCGCGTCGGTGACGACCACCCCGTTGTAGCCGAGCTCCTCGCGCAGGATGCCGGTGAGGATGGGGCGGGACAGCGTGGCCGGGTCATTGCTCGGGTCCAGAGCCGGGAACTGGATGTGCGCCGTCATGATCGAGTCGATGCCGGCGGCGATCGCGGCCCGGAACGGCGGGGCGTCGATCTCCTCCCACTGCTGACGGGTGTGCGTAATGACGGGGATGCCGGTGTGACTGTCCACGGTGGTGTCACCGTGCCCCGGGAAGTGCTTGGAGGTCGCCGCGATGCCCGCGCCCTGGTAACCCTTGACCTGCGCGGCGACCAGGCGGGCGACCGCCTCCGGGTCGGCGCCGAAGGACCGTACGCCGATGACCGGGTTGGCGGGATTGACGTTGACGTCGGCGACCGGGGCGTAGTTCTGCAGGATGCCCATCGCGGCCAGTTCGGCCCCGGCGATCTGCGCGGCGCTGCGGGCGTCGGACCGTGACCCGCCCGCCCCCAGCGCCATCGCGCCCGGCACGAGGGTGGCGGGCTTGCCGACCCGGGCGACGATGCCCTGCTCCTGATCGGTGGAGATCAGCAGCGGTACAGGGGTGGACTGGGCGAGCCCGGCGCGATGGATGCCGTTGGACAGATCGGCGATCTGGTGCGGATCGCGGGTGTTGTGCGCCCAGGAGAAGTAGATGATCCCGCCGACGTGATACGCGGCGACCAGCTCGGCGGCCGTACGGACGCCCATCTCCTTGAGGTTGAGCTCGATGTCGGCCTGGTCGGGAGCGGTGGCGGAGTGCCCGTACACCCGCATCACGAAAAGCTGGCCGACCTTCTCCTCGAGGCTCATCCGGGAGATCAGCCGTTTGAGACGGTCGCGGTGGGAGGGGTGGGCGAGGGCGGGGGACGCGGTGGCTACGGCGCCGACCGCGACGGCGGTCGCGGCGGTCGCGGTGAGGAGGGTGCGTCTGGAGAGGCTCCGGTCGTGCATGGGTGCTCCTTCCGGCCTTGCTCGACAAGGGAGTTGAAGGAAACTTCCAAGGATTCACGGATAGCCGGAAAGTTACTGCCAGGTCAAGGGTGTGGCAACAGAAAGCACGCGCGGCACGCGAAAGGTCACCCGGACGCGGTGGCGGTGGCGGTGGCGGTGACGGCGACGGTGCCGGACGCGGTGACGGTCGGCCGGCCCGGGCGCGGGCGGCCCGGACGCGATGGCGGTCCCGGGTGCGCACCGCCCGACGGACCCGCACCCGGACCCGCCCCCCGCATCCGCCGCGCGGCTCACGCGCCCGGCCAGTGGCGCTGGAGCGATTCCACCGTCGCCGTGATCGCGGGGCGGCGCGCCGCGCCCGTGCGCCACAGCGCGTACAGCCGTCGCTTCGGCACCGGATCCAGGGCGAGAGCCACCACCCCGGCAGGCAGCGGGCCGCGGCCGAGCCGCGGGATCAAGGCGATGCCGAGCCCGGCCGCGACCAGAGCGAGCTGGGTGTGGTACTCCTCGGCCTGGTGGGCGAGATCGGGCTCGCAGCCGGCCGCCCGCAGCGTACGGACCAGCCAGTCGTGGCAGACCGTGCCCGGCGGCTGGCAGATCCACCGCTGCCCCGCCAGATCCTCGCGGCGCACGGACACGCGCGACGCCAGCCGATGCCCCTCCGGCACCAGGAGATCGCACAGGTCGTCGCCTATGACGGCCTGTTCCACGCCCTCGGGAGCGGGCAGCGGCGCGATGTCCCAGTCGTGCGCCAGGGCCAGGTCGATCACCCCGCGGGCCACCAGGTCGATGGAGAGATGCGGGTCGACCTCCGTCATCCGGGCGTCGAGCCCCGGATGCCTCCGGCCGAGTTCGGCGAGCACGCCGGGCAGCAGTCCACGGGCCGCCGAGGCGAACGCGCCGATGGTGAGCCGGCCGGTCGGCTGACCCCTGCGCTCCTCCAGGGTGGTCTCGGCGCGCTCGACGATGGCGAGCAATTCCTGTGCGGTGGCGGCCAGATGACGCGCCTCGTCGGTGAGCGCGACACCCCGTCCCCGCCGTTCGAGCAGGGGCGTACGCGTCTCCCGCTCCAGCTTGGTGATCTGCTGCGACACGGCGGACGGGGTATACCCGAGGGCGATGGCCGCGGCGGCCACGGAACCGTGGACGGAGACGGCGTGCAGTGCGCGCAGTCGTCCCAGATCGAGCATGGCCGACCTCCATTTCTTCGGGCATTCGTAAGCAACGCTCAATTCCACCATGAAGAAATCCGTGCTGGTGCTACATGGTCGAGGCCGGTGATCCTCGGTACATGCGTCCCGTACACATCGCACTCGCCGTCCTGGTCGCCGCGGTCTGGGGAGTGAACTTCGTCGTCATCGAGCTCGGGCTCGGCCACTTCCCGCCGCTGCTCTTCTCCGCCCTGCGCTTCTTGGTGGCCGCGCTGCCCGCGGTCTTCTTCGTGGGCCGTCCGAAAGTCGCCTGGAAGTGGGTGATCGGCGTCGGACTGGCGCTGGGTGTCGCGAAGTTCGGACTTCTGTTCATCGGCATGGACCGCGGGATGCCGGCCGGGCTGTCTTCGCTCGTCGTGCAGATCCAGGCGGTCTTCACGGCCCTGTTCGCCGCTGTAGTCCTCAGCGAACGGCCGGGGAGGGTACGGGTCCTTGGCATGGCGGTCGCCCTGTGCGGCATCGCCCTCGCCGCGGTCGACGAAGGGACCTCGGGCCCCGTCCTCGCCTTCCTGCTCGTCATCGCGGCCGCGGCCTGCTGGGGCGTGTCCAATGTGCTGACCCGCAAGGCGTCCCCGCCGGACGCACTGAACTTCATGATCTGGGTCTCGACCGTCCCCGTACTGCCGCTGCTCGCGCTCTCCCTGCTCTTCGAAGGCCCGCAGGCCGATCTGGAAGCGCTGCGCGCCCTGGACTGGAGCGGCGCCGGCGCGATCGTCTACGTCGCCTGGGGCGCGACGGTCTTCGGCTTCGGCGCCTGGGGCTTCCTGCTGCGCCGCTACCCCGCCTCCGCCGTCGCCCCCTTCTCACTGCTCGTGCCGGTCTTCGGCATGTCGTCGGCGGCCCTGCTGCTCGACGAGTCGGTGAGCCCGTTGCGCTGGGGCGCGGCAGCGCTGCTGGTCGGCGGGGTGGCACTCACCTCACTGTCGCGAGCAGGCGCTCCAGGTGCTCCCGTCCCGGAACCAGTAGCCCCGGCAGGTCAGCTGCCTCCGGATGCCAGCGCTTCTCGTACTCCCAGCACAGCCACGTCTCCTCGGTGAGCGTCGCCAGGCACTCGGCCAGCGGCAGTACGCCTGCGCCCAGCGGCAGCGGCGCGAGGTCGTCGCGCGATGCGACGTCCTTGACCTGGACATAGCCGAGGAAGGGAGCGAGCGCCGCATGCGCCGCCGCCGGTTCCTCGTGGTCGAGCCACGGGTGCACCACGTCCCAGATCGCGCCCGCGTGCTTGTGGCCGACGGGGCCCAGGATGCGGGAGACATCGGCGCCGGTACGGTGCGAGTCGTGGGTCTCCAGCAGGATCCGTACGCCGAGTCCGGCCGCGGTCTCGGCGGCGGCTCCGAGCCGGCGGGCGGCCGTGGCCTCCGCCTCGGCCGGGTCCTGGTCGCCCCCGCCGGGGAAGACGCGTACATTCGGCGCGCCCAAGTCCTTCGCCAGCCGGAGGAGTTCGTCGAGCTCCTCGTACACCGGAGCGTCGTCGCCGGGAGCCGCGACGCCGGTGTACCCGCACACGGTGAGAATCTCCACGCCCGCGCGTTCGAACTCCGCCACCACAGCGGCCCGTTCCCGCGTTCCGATCCCCGGATGCACCGGCTCCTCGGGGTCGGCGCGCAGCTCGACCCCCTGATAGCCGGTGTCCGCGGCGAGCGCGACCACATCCGCGACGGGCATGCCCGGCACGCCGAGCGTCGAGAAGGCGAACCTCATTTGACCGTTCCTTCCTGCAGGGGCAGCCGCCAGTCCTGGCCGACCAGATCCGCTCCGTACGAGCGGTGCGGCTTCTCGGCGACGAGGGTGAACCCGGCCCGCTGATAGATCCGGCGGGCCCCGGTCAGTACGTCATTGGTCCACAGCACCAGTTCTCGGTACCCCACATCGCGCGCGAAATCCACGACAGTGCTCACGAGTCGGTCGCCGAGTCCGTGACCGCGCGCCTCCGGTTCGACGAGCAGGAGCCGCAGCCGCGCGGTCGCCGGCGCGTCGTCCCGTACACACATCACCGACCCGACCGGCCGCCCGTCCAGCTCGGCGATCCACACCCGCTCCAGATGGGGGTCGTGGTCCTGCGCGAAGTCCGCGACGATCCGGGCGACGAGCCCTTCGAAGTCGGCGTTCCAGCCGTACTCGGCGGCGTACAGCGCACCGTGCCGCTGCACGACCCACCCCAGATCGCCGGGCCCGGGCTCGCGCACCACCGGTCCCTCGCGGTGCGCAGTCCGGGACCGGGAGAGGATCTCGCGCACGGTGCGCATCGCCTCGACCAGCCGCGGCCGCTCGTCCGTCGCCACCTTGGCCAGCAGCGCCCCGACGGCCTCCCGCGACCGCTCGTCCAGCAGCGCGGCGGCCTCGCGCCCGCGGGGGGTGAGGGTGATCCGCTGCCGCCGCGGATCCACCTCGGACGGCGCCCGCCCGACCAGCCCGTCCCGCTCGAACTTGGCGAGCAGCCTGCTCAGGTACCCGGCGTCGAGGGAGAGTTCGGCGCGCAGGTCGGCGGCGTCGGTACGGGGGCTGTGGGCGAGTTCGTACAGGACGCGCGACTCGGTGAGGGTGTACGGGGTGTAGAGGTGCTTGCTGTAGTCGAGCGCGCCGATGAGGTTGGTGTAGAAGCGGTTGAACGCGCGGATTTCATGGATCGGCATGAGCTACTCCGGGCTGGGTCACTCCGGGCTGCTTACTCTGGGCTACTTACTCCGGGCTCTACCCTTGACTGAGTCAACGGTATGGCGGGGTTCGGGCCCCGGCAAGGGCTGGTGGCCACCTTGTCGTTCACGGTCGCGGCGGCCGCGCCAACTGGTGTTCTCGCTCTCCCGGTAGGCCGTCCCGGGTTGCCCTAGGTCAGAAGGATCCCCGTTTCTCATTCGCTCCAGTCTTCACAACATCTCCTCATACGTCGGCTATGAGCGCTACGGTTCTCTTCGTCGCACCACGTGCGCACTACGTCACAGATCGACATGTTGTGGCTGCTTGGGCCTGCCCTGAGGCGGCCGCACGTCTGGGGGACTGCATGCTCGAAATGCCCAAGGGCTCCAATGTCGGCCTGACAACCCTGAGCGATGACACCGGTTCGGTGATCGTGAGTCTGCGCTGGAGCAGCGCGGCGGGAGACGGGGACGCGGATGTGTCCGTATTGCTGTTGGACGACAACGGCAAGGTGCGCAGCGACGCCGATTTCTTCTTCTACAACAACCCCGCGGCAGCCGACGGCAGCGTGCAGCTGTTGGGCAAGACACCGACCGACAGTGGCAGCGAAGACCGCATCAGCCTCGATCTGACCGCAGTGCCCCCGAATGTCGAACGCATTGTTGTTGCGGCCAGTCAGTACGGCGGTTCCTGCTTCGGTGAACTGGACGACCTGCGGGTGACGCTCGCCGATCGCAGCGGCGAGGCTCTGCTCGGATTCTCCATCGCCGACGCCGGCGTCGAGAGCGCATTCATCTTCGGTGAGCTCTACAGGCGGGGCGAGGAGTGGAAGTTCCGGGCGATCGGTCAGGGCTACGAGACCGGCCTGGCGGGTCTGGCCACGGACTTCGGTATCGACATCGATGACGCGAGCGATGACGATGCCGCAGAACCAGCCGAGGTGGAGCCGGTGCTGAAGGCCGAAGAGCCACGGGCTCCGGCCGCCGAACCGCCGGTGGCGTTCCCCGCACAGGCAGTACGCGAAGCGCAGCCTGCCGATGTGAAGCAGACGCCGACGCGCGCCCGTGGCCCTCGTACCGCCAAGAAGAAGGTCACGCTTCCCAAGGTGGCCAAGAAGTCCCTCGCCGAGAACGATTCCTGGAAACCTGCACGTCTCTTCCCCGCGCCGTCGCTCAAGAGCGACAAGGAGCGTGAGCTACGGGCAACTTCCGTTCTGCTCTCGGTGATGGCCGAAGTACCGGAGTTCGGGCGCCGGCTCATCGCTGCTTTCGGCGCACCGGCGGGCCGTATGCAGACCTTCACCGAGGTCACGCTGCCGCACGGAGAAAACCCCAAGCGCCCGGACGGTGTGATCCGCGTGGAAAGGGCGGGCAAGCTCTGGACCGCTCTGCTCGAGACGAAGACCAATGGAAACCCGCTCAAGCCGGATCAGGTACAGAACTACATGGACATCGGCGCCCGCCGCGGCTACGAGGCCGTCATCACGCTCTCAAACGACGTGGCTCTGGAAGGCAGTCCGCTGGTGGACGTCAGGATCGACGGACGGCGTAAGCACAAGGTCGCGCTGTGGCACTTGTCCTGGGCCGAAGTGGCCCACCAGGCACAGATGCTGATCCGCCACGAGGGCGTCGGCAACGCCGCCCATGCGTGGCTCCTGCAGGAACTGCTGCACTACCTTCAGCACGAGAATTCCGGCTGCCACGGATTTCAGAACATGGGTCCGGCCTGGGTGCCCGTACGAAACGGTATCGACACGGAGACTCTCTGCCAGGGGGACCGGCGCGCCGTCGAGGTCGTCGAGAGCTGGGAGCAGCTCATCCGTCAGGTCTGTCTGCGGCTGGGCGGCGAACTCGGCCAGAAGGCCCTGCCGGTACAGCGTGCCAAGCGCGGCACCGATCCGCATTCCCGGCGGGCCGCACTCGCCGACCGGCTGTGCGAGGAAGGCCGACTGACCGCCGAGTTGCGCATCGACGGCACGCCCGGTGTTCTGGCGATCGTGGCCGATCTGCGGACCGGCAAGCTGCGCACGTCCATCGAAATCCAGGCCCCGGAAGGGAGTTACCCCCTCACCTCGGCCAAGCGCCTGATCCGGCTGCTGGCCGAGGCGCCTGCGGACCTCCACGTCGAGACCCTCGTCGAGGGCGGCAACGGCCCACGCGGCACCCTGGAACGGCTACGGCCCGAACCGGCCGACATCCTTCCCAAGGACGGCGCCCGGATGACCGGTTTCCGGCTGTCGTTGTTCAAGGGCATGGGCGCCACTCGCGGCAGCGCGGAATCCGGATTCATCCGCAGCGTCGACGAGGCTGTGGACCGGTTCTACGCAGGCGTGGTCGCTCAGCTGGGCCCCTTCGAACGACGCCCGGTCAGCCGATCGCAATCCACGGAACCAGCCGCCGTCGGCTGATCCTGAGTTGCGGGACTGTCAGCCGTACTGCGCCGCCACGGCGGCGCAGTACGGCTGACAGTCCCGCGGCCTCACCGGCGGGGGCAGTGCGGCGCCCTCGTGCCGGAGTCGCCCCCTCATCCCTTCCGCGGCGGCGCCGTCGACGCCCGTGCCATCAGCTCCGCGGCGATCGTCGCGATCCCCCCGGGCGGCGGGGCCTCGTTGCCCATCGCCAGGCGGCCCGCCCGTGCGCCCGCCTCGTACAGCGGAAGCCGGACCGTCGTCAGCGCCGGGACCGCGTCCACCGAGAAGGGGAGGTCGTCGAAGCCCGCCACCGAGATGTCCTCGGGGATGCGCAGCCCCTGGTCGCGCAGGGCCGCGCACGCGCCCAGAGCGACCGTGTCGTTCGCGGCCACGATCGCCGTCAAGTCCGGGTCGCGTCGCAGGAGTTCCAGCGTCGCGTCGTAGCCGGAGCGGCGCGCGTAAGGGCCGTGCACGGTCACGTGTGACTGGTCCTCGTCGATCCCCGCCGCGGCCAGCGCAGCCCGGTGGCCCTCCAGCCGGTGCCGGGTCGTCGTGCGCTCCGGCGGGCCCGCGACGTAACCGATCCGGCGGTGTCCGAGCGCCAGCAGATGCTCGGTGAGCCGCCGCCCGCCGCCCCGGTTGTCGAAGGCGAGCGCCGCGACGATCGCCTCGCTGCCCGGCAGCGGGGGCCGGCCGCACAGCACCACCCGCGTCCCCGCGTCCGCGAGCCTCGCCAGCTTGGCGGTCATCGCGGCGATATGGTCCGGGTCCTCCAGTGCACCGCCGGTCAGGACGACGGCCGCGGCCCGCTGCCGCTGGAGCAGGGTGAGATAGGTGAGTTCGCGTTCCGGCGAGCCTCCGGTGTTGCAGACGACGGCCAGCTTCTCGCCGCCCGCCCGCCCCGAGCCCTCCTGTCCGCCGATCTCCGTCTGCGCCGCCCCGGCCATGATCCCGAAGAAGGGGTCGGCGATGTCGTTGACGAGGATGCCGACCAGGTCGGAGGTGGCCGCGGCGAGTGAGCTCGCGGGCCCGTTCAGTACGTAGTCGAGCTCATCGACCGCCCTCAGCACCCGATCCCGCGTCGACGCCGCGACCGGGTAGTTGCCGTTGAGTACACGGGAGACGGTGGCCGGGGACACCCGGGCGCGCGCCGCCACATCCGCCAGGGTGACTGTCATCGCTTTCCTCCACGGGAGATGGAACAGAGCCCTTGTCCGGGCCACTGTCGGCAGGCTAGCGTCATACCGTGTAGAAAGCGCTTGCTACTGCCGTATCGAGGGAACACGGCCGTGATGAGGGAACAAGAAGCATCGAGGGCACATGGAGGCCCCTTCGTGACACGCAGGACAGTGCGGATCGCCATGAACGGCGTCACGGGGCGGATGGGGTACCGCCAGCACCTGGTGCGCTCCCTCCTCGCGATCCGCGAACAGGGCGGCCTCGACCTCGGGGGCGGCGAGGTCCTGTGGCCCGAGCCCGTCCTCGTCGGCCGCCGTGAGCACGCGCTGCGCGAGATCGCGGAGCGGCACGGCCTCGCGCACATCTCCACCGACCTCGACGCCGTGCTCGCCGACGACAGCATCGACGTCTACTTCGACGCGCAGGTCACCTCCGCCCGCGTCGACGCGATCAAGCAGGCCATCGCCGCGGGCAAGCACGTCTACACCGAGAAGCCGACCGCGACCGACCTCGCCGGCGCGCTGGAGCTCGCCCGCCTCGCCGAGTCCGCCGGCATCAAGCACGGAGTCGTCCAGGACAAGATCTTCCTGCCGGGCATGCTGAAGCTGAAGCGCCTCGTCGTCGGCGGCTTCTTCGGCCAGATCCTGTCCGTGCGCGGGGAGTTCGGCTACTGGGTCTTCGAGGGCCACTGGCAGGAGGCACAGCGCCCGAGCTGGAACTACCGCGCCGAGGACGGCGGCGGCATCGTCGTCGACATGTTCCCGCACTGGGAGTACGTACTGCACGAGCTGTTCGGCCGGGTCACGTCCGTCACCGCGCAGGCCGCCACGCACATCCCGCAGCGCTGGGACGAGCGCGGCAAGCCGTACGCCGCGACCGCCGAGGACGCCGCGTACGGCATCTTCCAGCTGGAAGGCGGCGCCGTCGCCCAGATCAACTCCTCGTGGGCGGTACGGGTGATGCGCGACGAACTCGTGGAATTCCAGGTCGACGGCACCCACGGCTCGGCGGTCGCGGGCCTGCGCCGCTGCCGCGCCCAGCACCGCTCCGCCACCCCCAAGCCGGTGTGGAACCCGGATCTGCCCGCCACCGAGTCCTTCCGCGACCAGTGGCAGGAGGTGCCGGACAACGGGGAGTTCGAGAACGGCTTCAAGGCGCAGTGGGAGCTGTTCCTGCGCCATGTCGCGCTCGGCGAGCCGTACCACTGGGACCTGCTGGCGGGCGCGCGCGGCGTGCAGCTCGCCGAGCTGGGCCTGAAGTCCTCGGCCGAGGGCCGGCGCCTCGAGGTGCCGGAGCTTTCGCTGTGACGATCAGGCTCCCGCACGGGGTGTACGAACCCCGCACCGAACCGGCCGTGTTCGCCCGTGCGGCCGCACTTGCCTCTCGTACGGTCTTCTCCGCGGCGCATGTCGTGGCCGACCCGTACGCCGACGCGAGCCCCGACTCGCCCGCAGCCGTCGACTGGGACGCCACGCTCGCCTTCCGCCGCCATCTGTGGTCGCACGGCCTCGGCGTCGCGGAGGCGATGGATACGGCGCAGCGCGGGATGGGTCTGGACTGGGCGGGCGCGGCGGAGCTGATCCGGCGCTCGGCGGCCGAGGCGAAGGCGGTGGGCGGCCGGATCGCGTGCGGGGTGGGCACGGACCAACTCGGCTCCGGCGGCGGTTCGCTGACGCAAGTGCGCGCGGCGTACGAGGAACAACTGGCGCTCGTCGAGGACACCGGCGCGCAGGCGATCCTGATGGCGTCGCGCGCACTGGCCTCGGCGGCCCGGACGCCCGACGACTACCTCTCCGTCTACTCCCACCTCCTGCGGCAGGCGAGCGAACCGGTGATCCTGCACTGGCTGGGCCCGATGTTCGACCCGGCGCTGGAGGGTTACTGGGGTTTTGCCGATCTCGACGCGGCCACGTCGGTCCTGCTCGACGTCGTCGCCGCCCACCCCGACAAGGTCGACGGCATCAAGATCTCGCTGCTGGACGCGCAGAGCGAGATCGACCTGCGCCGCCGCCTCCCTCAGGGCGTCCGCTGCTACACCGGCGACGACTTCAACTACCCGGAACTGATCGCGGGCGACGAGCGGGGCTTCAGCCACGCGCTGCTCGGGATCTTCGACCCGCTCGGCCCGCTGGCCGCTCAGGCGGTACGGATCCTCGACACCGGCGATGTCGCAGGGTTCCGCAAACTGCTCGACCCGACGGTCGAGCTGTCCCGCCATCTGTTCGAGACGCCGACCCGCTTCTACAAGACGGGCGTCGTGCTGCTCGCCTGGCTGGCCGGGCACCAGTCGCACTTCACGATGGTGGGCGGCCTGCAGTCGGCCCGCTCGCTGCCGCACTTGTGCCGGGCGTACGAACTGGCCGACGGCCTCGGCCTGTTCCCCGACCCGGGCATGGCCGAGACGCGTATGAAGTCCTTGCTGACGATGTACGGAGTCGCACAGTGACCGCTTCAGCCGACCTGACCCGCTTCAGCATCAACCAGATGACGGTGAAGCAGCTCACCCTCCCCGAACTCACCGAGGCATGCGTACGACTGGGCATCCCGGGGGTGGGCCTGTGGCGCGAACCGGTCCGGGCGTACGGAGTCGATGCGGCGGCGAAGCTCGTACACGACGCGGGGCTTGCGGTCACCAGTCTGTGCCGCGGTGGCTTCTTCACCGCGATCGACCCGGCGGAGCGGGCCCGCGCCCTGGCCGACAACCGCACGGCGATCGACGAGGCGGCGGCGCTCGGTACGGACACCCTGGTCCTGGTCTCGGGCGGCCTCCCTGCGGGCAGCCGCGACCTGCCGGGCGCGCGGGAGCGCATCGCGGACGCGCTGTCGGTACTGGCTCCCTACGCGGGAGAACGGGGCGTACGGCTGGCGATCGAGCCGCTCCACCCGATGTACGCGGCGGACCGGTGCGTGGTGTCGACGCTGACGCAGGCGCTCGACCTCGCCGAACGCTTCCCGGCGGCGCAGGTCGGCGTGGTGGTGGACACGTACCACATCTGGTGGGACGAGGCGGCGCCGGCCGCGGTGGCGAGGGCGGGCGTGTCGGGCCGTATCCACGTGTTCCAACTGGCGGACTGGACAACGCCGTTGCCGACGGGAGTGCTGAACGGGCGGGGCCAGCTCGGGGACGGTGCGATCGACATGCGCGAGTGGAGGGAACGGGTGGAGGCGGCGGGGTACGGGGGCGCGATCGAGGTGGAGCTGTTCAACGAGGGGCTGTGGGCGCGGGACGGGGAGGAGGTGCTGGAGGAGACGGCGGGGCGGTACCTGGACTGCGTGTTCCGATGAGACAACCGCTGCCCTGGCGGCGAACGCCGACCAGTTATCCGCCGAGGAAACCACTTCGGGGACCGGCCGGTCGGCATATTGGAGCACCCCGCTGCCGACCGTGGCCCACGTCCTAGAGCTTGGTGATGTCCAGCTCCTGGATGGTCCGCTCGGCGACCTCGCGGCCCCGCTCCGTCAGATCACCCTTGCCCGGGTATATCACCGTCAGCCTGTACATGTCGCCGGACTTGGTCTTGTAGTAGAAGATGCGGAACTCGCGCGGGGTGGGGTTGGCGCTGTCCAAGGTGTCGATGAAGGTGCCCGAGTTCGTGGCGGCCTTCTGCCCCTTGTATGCGATGTCCGATTTCGTCTGCATCTTCAGCTCGGAGTCGGAGCCGATGTCGAGTTTGGTGCTGCCGCTCTCGCGGAACGTCTCGGCGTCGTCGTATGCCTCAGCAGCTGCGGTGCCGGCGATCTTGTTCAGTTCGTCGTCCTTGCGGGTCAGATCCAGCCGGATCCAGAGGGCGCCGCTCGGGTCCTCGTACCGGATCCAGTCCTCGTTGCCGTTGGACTCCGTCGGATGCAACCGCTTGTAGGGGTCGGGCACCGACAGCGTCGCGCCGAGCTGCTTCTCCGTCTTCTGCTTCCACTTGTCGCCCTGATCGGTGTCCCCGGCGAACGGGTTGGTCAGGACGAGGGCCATGGCGACGAACGCGGCGACCACCGCGCCGCCCGCGCCGAGCAGCGTCTTCCGGCTCAGGATCACGCCCTGGCTGCCACGTTCGCCCGACGACGGGGAGTGCACCACCGTCGGCGCAGGCGGCGGGGGCGCGGCGGCCTCCTCCAGAAGCCGGCGAACTCGGTCCGCGGACAACCGCTGGGACGGGTCCTTGAGGAGCAGGCCGTTGATGGCCTGCGCGAGCGGGCCTTGGGTGGCCCCCGGCGCAGCCGGGGTGGTGTTGAGAACGGATTGCAGGGTGGCAGGGGTGTTGCCCCGCCGGAAGGGGGAAACGCCCTCCGTCGCCGCGTACAGCAGCACGCCGAGCGACCAGAGATCGCTGGCCGGTCCGGGGCGCTGGCCCAGTACCCGCTCCGGCGCGATGAACTCCGGTGATCCGATGAAACCGCCGGTGTCGGTCAGACTGGTCTCGCCCTCGATCTGGGCGATGCCGAAGTCGGCGAGGACCACGCGGTCGTGACGCCCGAGCAGGACGTTGTCAGGCTTGACGTCGCGATGCAGGATGCCGGCCTGATGGGCAGCCTCCAGGGCGCCGAGCACCTGCAGGCCGATTCGAGCGGCCTCGCGCGTGCCCAGCGTGCCCTCCTGAAGGACAGCTCCGAGCGAGTGGCCCTGCAGCAGCTCCATCACGATCCAGGGCTGACCGTCCTCGACAGCCACGTCGTGCACGTTGACCACCGCGGGGTGGTCGAGCCGCGCTGCGGCCCGGGCCTCGCGGCGCATCCGCTCGAAGGCGTTGGCACGTTCGCGCCCGGGAAGGTGGTCGGGGACCCGGGGCTCCTTGACGGCTACCTCGCGGCCGACCGTCGCGTCCTCGGCTCGCCACACGGTTCCCATGCCGCCGTGGCCCAGCTTGGCCAGCAGCCGGTATCGTCCGGCGATCAGCCGCCCCGCACCGGGGTCCGCAGCGTCCGCCTGCGGCTGCGCTGCCTGTTGCGTCGGCGCGGCGTACGGCGCGCCGGCCTGTGGAGCGCCTTGCTGTGGCAGGCGGTGCGGCGCGGGGGCGGGGTGGGGGTGGGGTGCGTCGGGCTGAGGCGGCCGCAGTGTGAAGCTCGTCGGCTCACCGTTCCCGTGAGGGGATCCCCCATAGTTACTCATGCTTCTTGTCTATCGCGGATGGCAGCGCCAATTCCACTCCGGTCACGGGCGGTGACGCGAGGCACCGCCGCGGATGGTTCCGTGAACTCCTCGACCCGACGGTCGATCTCTCGCGCCACCTGTTCCGGGCACCGACGCGCTTCTGTAAAAAGGGTGTTGTACAGCTTGGCGCCGGAGAGCACCGTCTCCACCAGCATCGCACCGGAGAGATCGGCTTCATCGAGCACTGCGCCTCGAACGGACCCCGCGCACTGCATACCAGTGTCATTCGGGCAGCTCGCCGCTCCCCACGGCTGCGATGAACACCGCCCACCCATCCGCCGAGAACACCAGCGCAGGCCCGTTCATCGCCTTGCTGTCCCGCACCGGCACGCCCGCGTAGCCACGCGCGACCTCCAGGCACTCGCCCTGGCCGCCGCCGCTGTAGCTGGACTTGAACCACCCGGTGAGGGTGGACGAGTCAGAGACGGTGTGCTCACTGCTGACCATGGTCGTGTTCCTCCGCTGCGGCCCGGACAAGGGCCAGTGACTCCTTTTGCGACATCGCATCGCTCAGCGCAAGAGCGTAGGCGGTCTGACTGGCGTTCACCAGAGCCGGATCGTCCATCAAGTGCCCGGTGAATAGCCCTTCGGCGTACGCCACTGGCGCCGAGTCCTTGAAGCTCAGCAGGGTGAGGAGGCTCTCCTGCAGCGCATGCGCACCCGCCCCGAACGGCAGCACATGCAGCCTCACCCGCCCCGCCTCCGCCATGTCCGCGATCTTGCGCAGCTGTTCTGTCATGACCCGCGGCCCGCCGACCTGGCGTCGGAGCACCGCCTCGTCCAGCACGGTCCACAGAACAGGGTTCAACACGTCGTCGAGAATCCGGGCACGCTCTGTTCGAATGACAACGGCTCTGTCAAGTTCCTCCGCCCGATGGTTGGGCCGGTAGGCACGGAACAGTGCACGTGCGTAGCCGTCCGTCTGGAGCAGACCGGGGACCAAAGACAGCGCGAACTGCTGGATCAGCGTGGCTTGTTGTTCCAGTTCCTCCACCGCCGCGAAGTGGTCGGCGTACTTCGTCTCCAGGTCCTCAAGCCAGCGGGCGAAGAACCCGTCCGTGCCCAGGGCGCGGTCGATGCGCTGGGCGTCATCCGGTTTGGGCAGCCGCCGCCCAGCCTCGAAGTGGCTGAGTGTGGGCGAGCAGACGACCTGCTCGCCCAGCCCCTCCTGGGTCAGGCCCGTCGCGATCCGCCGCAGTCTCAGCTCCTCGCCGTACTTCTCGCGCGGCGTTCGCGGCTGACGACTCTTCTCCAATGTGAACAACTCCCCAACCTGACGGGTGTGCTGTCAAGCCTCCGGTACTGGCAGCGTAGCCAGCGGCGGCCCCACTCTGTGAGCAGTTCGCGACAGAACGCAGTCGCGCTGATCCGGAGGCATTCCCATGACTCGACTCGCCGATCGCCTTGTCGCGCTGCTGCTGCGATGCCTCGAGGGGCGCCCGCCGTCGCCACCCCCGTATCCGTACTCGTGCGAGTACGTCGCCGGCCACACCTATCGCTGCACCGGCGAACGCCCGCCCAGAGGCGAGGACAGCCCCCTCGTCCGCCCCTACCTCGTCGCGCACGAGAGGCAACAGCAGGCCATGCGGCGCGCGTTGTGGCTCGCCGTGCACGGGGTGGACATCGGGCCCCGGCCGATCCATGGCGTGCAGGTGGGTCGATGAGTGCCCCGCCGTACGGGGCTGTGCCGCGGCTCCTGCCGTGGACCGGGGCGGAGGGGAAGTCGTGCTACGTGCTGGGTGACGGCACCGGCCCGGTGTCCCGGGTTGCGGATGCCATCGAGAGTGTCCAGCTCGGTATGGCAGGCGACCTTCTGGCGCACGCCGACGACCTGCTGGCGGAACGCCGCGTGACCACCGGGGAACTGCGCTACCTCGCCAGGTGCCTGAGTGAGTCCCTGCGGGACGTCAAACGGGTCGCCGAGAGCCGGGGCGCCCGGGCGCCGGCGGCGGAGGAGGTGTCTGCCCATGCCGATCCATCCGACTGAACCGCAGGGTATGGGTGCGTACCCGTACGCATACCCTGGAAGGGTGGGTGGGAAGGAGCACGATGATGCCCGATGCCAACGTCCGTATTCCTGAGGCCAAGGACCGCCTCGCCGCCATAGCGGCCGCCGAGGGTCTGTCGCTGCGGGCCTACCTGGCTCGCTTGGCCGAGACGCTGCTCACTCCGGCCGAGCGCGCCGAGCGGGCCGAGAAGGCGCTTGCCGCGTTCAACGAGTGGAACGGCTACGCCCCGACGGCGACCGAGCAACGCGACCTGGACAGCGAACTGGACCGGCGTCTGGCTCAGGTGAAGCACCCGTGACCGACGCCACGCACATCGTCCTGGACGACACCGCCATGGCGGCGGCCGGCCAGGGCAACGTCCTCGCCTCCCGTCTCATCCACTGAGCCCATGCCGAGCCGGGCTGGTTCCTGTACGCGCCCACGTGCGCGCTGGTGGAGGCCGACCGGGCAAGACCGGGAACAGCCGAGCCTCTCGCCGCTCTGCCCGCAATTACGGTTCTCGATCTGGACCTGCCCGCTGCCCTGTTCATGGCACGCCGAGAGACGTGGGCGGCAGCCCACAGTCAGTACGCGGCACAGCCCACCCCTGACCGGCCCGACGGTGCGATCGTCGCCACCACGGAGCCGAAGCGATGGGACGGCGAGCCGGTCCGGGTGCTGGATCTCAATCCCTGAGTTGTCCACAGGCCCCCCACACTGTCCGACCCCGCCGATAACGTCGGGTCAGTCCAATCCGGTCGTGTGCCAACCCGCCGTGCTCGAAGGAGTCCTCGAGCGGATCACATGCGCCAATGAGGAGAACGGCTACACGGTCGCGCGGTCGATACCGGACGCGGCAGTGACCACCTCACGGTGGTCGGCTCGCTGCTCGGTGCGCAGCTGAGCGAGTCGCTGCGCATGGAGGGCCACTGGGGCTCCCACCCCCAGTACGGCAAGCAGCTCACGGTGGAGAACTACACGACGGTCCTCCCGGCCACGATCCAGGGCATACGCCGCTATCTCGGCTCGGGCCTGATCAAGGGCATCGGCCCGAGGGGCGCCGCTCTGAGGGGGGCAGCCCCCGCGCGCTCCTCCTCAGGGGTTCTGGGGGTGCAGCGCCAAGTTTCGGGAACGGGCGGGGTGGGGGAACAACCGCCCCGTGGGGGGAACTGCCGCCCCGCACCTACTTCTTCGCGCCGCCGCCCAGGATGTGCCCAACAGGTCGCCCAACCCGCCCTCGCCCTGAGCTGCCCTCGGCGCCCCGGCCTTGCCCTTTGCCGCGCTTCGTCAGGACCGCTAGCACCACCGGGATCAGCACCTCGATCGCACGGGTCACCGACTTCGCAGGGATGCCCGTCTTCTTCGAGACCGCTTCGGCCACCGGTCTGCTCATCTTGCCGAGCACCCCGGATATAAGCCCGCCGAGCCTGCCGCCCAGTGTGGCCGCGCCCTCCAGCGGTGGCTCCGAGGACGCGGCCGAGACCTCCGCGACGGCATGGCGTACCTCCTCCGCCTCCTCCGGCGCGGCCGCCTTCTCCTGCAGGCCGCCCGACATGGCCGAGACCGTCGACTCCACGACGCTCTGCGCGCCGGCCGCGTCCGTTCCGAGCAGCCCGGCGATCTCCTGGAGCTTGTCGTCGCCGAGCTCGGTCAGGACATCCCACGCGTGAGGGGCGCTGGACGACAACCGCGCGGCGGTCGACGAGGCGGCGGCCCTGGGCACGGACACGCTGGTCCTCTCCTCCGGCGGCCTTCCGGCCGGCAGCCGGGACCGGTACGCGGGGGAGCGGGGCGTACGGCTGGCGATCGAGCCGCTGCACCCGATGTACGCGGCCGACCGCTGCGTCGTCTCGACCCTGATCCAGGCTCTGCAGCTGGCGGAACGCTTCCCGCCTCGCAGGTGGGTGTGGTCGTGGACACGTACCACATCGGGTGGGACGACACGACCCCAGCGGCGGTGGCACGGGCGGGGGCCCAGGCCGTACGGCGCGATCGACATGCGCGAGTGGCGGGAGCGGGTGGAGGCGACTGGCTGGGCCGGGCCGATCGAGGTGGAGCTGTTCAACGAGGAGCTGTGGGCGCGGGACGGGGTGGAGGTGCTGAAGGAGACGGCGGGGAGGTTCGTGGCGGAGGCGTTCCTGAGTGGCTTGCCGGGGCGGTCTTGGTGCCGCGCACCCGGGGCCGGGGACACAAGTCGCGCGCCCTTGTGCAGCACTGACCCTGTGAAACGGACGCCTGCCAGAGGAGTAGGCGGGTGCGGCCCCGGCCTGTTTGAACAGGTGCGGGGACGAGCATTCGGCGTGATCTGCTCGCGGCAAGGAGTTAGTTCAGTCGAGCCAGCTCAGGGGGTCATCCGCTGGTCTGTTTTCCTGCGTGAGCGTCGTGAATGAAACCGGGAGGCCGAGTGTTGCCAGACGACCGGCAGATTGTGGCGAAAGAACCAATTGGTCACCTACTTCAACGGTTCCTGCAATGGCCACTTGGATAAAGTGTCCGGCGTCGATCAAATCCTTCAACTGGTCCAGGTGGGGGGTGATTTGTGAGACTAGGGCCGAGACCTGATCGTCCAGGTCGGGAGAACAGCGTGCATCGAATGTAAACGCCCACCATCCTGGGCCCGAGTGGACGGTTGCCCCGCTCTGGACTCCCGGAAGCCGACTGAGCCCCAATGCTTGGTCGATAGCGGATGCATCCAACTTGTCCCTTGTGATGGCCAAAGAAGTGTTGAGGGATTTCCACTCAGCCGAGACGCAGGGGTTCTCTGATTCTTTTGACATGGTCGTCACCGTTCGCTGAGGCTGGGGGTGAGGATGAGAGGGATGCCGAGGCGGGCCACGCGGCTCAGCTCTGCTGGGGAGAGGATAATCTGCGAATCGCTATCCGCGTATCCCCCGATAGTTAGCGTCACCTTGAAGTCTTCCAAAAGGAATGCCTTCAAAGTATTGGATCGAGATTCTGCTGCTGTCAGAATTGTGTCGAGCTGTTGTGAGAGGATTCTCGTGGAGTGCTCGTTGCACTGGAGTCTCCATTGCCCATCGACTTCACCCGGAGGGCCCCAGCGATCCGGCCCCGGGGGGCGAACTGCTGTCGGCTGGATATCCAGTTCCTTGGTTACTTCATCCGGGTCAAGCTCGGACCCCTTGATGATGAGAGTCACATCGGTCAGGACCCAAGCCCCACCTTGCTGGTGATCATTGTTCACTGATTTCCGCCAATCTCGATCAGGGCCTCTGTCACTTGAATTCTCGGCAGGCGGCCCAGTGAATGTTTCCCATGTCCTCTTTCAGGAGGTCGATGAGCGTTTTCCGCTGCGCTACCGTTGTTGAATTCTCGTATACAGTGAAGCCTCCAGGTCCCTTTGGTTCGGGAGGTGCAAGGGTGTAATTGGGTATTCGATCTCCGGGGCCAAAAGTCTCAACGGCTCCTCCGGGGTAGGATCCTCCTTCCACTGCAACACCGTTGAGGCCAGGGATTCGGTCGCCATGTGGAACATAGAAGGATATGTTAGTGCCTGGAGGAACGATCACCTCTCCGGCGCCGGCCTCGAAATAGCCGTGCCCTGCCAGCACCGTCTCACCGTCCGGGCGGCCTCCCTTCAAGACCCGGCTCGCGTAGTAGCGCCCGTCGTCGTCGGGCCATTTGCGTGACACGATCTCCGGATTACTCTCGACGACAGCTCTCTTTACGTCCTCGAACGAGGGAAGTTCGCCGCCTGACCCTCGGCTCGTGAGATTGTCAAGTGCTCGATGGTCGAGTTTTCCTCCGATGCCAGGCCGCATGCCGGCGCGCAGGCCGCCTCGTATGACGCCCGCACCCTTCGTGCCCAGGATCTCCGGCACGACGCGCCCCCAGAACTCCCCCGGGTCGCTTTTGAGGGCTTCCCAGGCGTTCTTCAGCGCCCGGTCCGGATTCGCCGCGGTGGAGGCGAGGCCGGCGAGCGTCATGTTGACGCCCTTGTAGTACTCGGCCGGGTGGGTCAGGTTGTACGCGTCGATCGGGTTGACCGAGCGGACGAAGTTGACCAAGCCGGCAGTGCCCTTGATGACGCCGCCGCCGAAGTGGGCGAGCTCGATGCTCTGGCCCAACCCCCAGTCCATGATCTCGAGCCTGGCCTTATCGCGGCCGGTGGGTTCCTTCGGCGCGTGCGCCATCGCCGCCGTGACCGCGCCCTTCGCGGTCTCCGCGGCCTCGTTGCGGGCGCGCCGGGCGTCGGCCAGGATCTCCTGCGCGCGGGCTCGCTTGGACTTGCCCGGATCGGAGGGGTTGCCGGGGTGCGGCAGCGGGGTGTCGCTGTTGCGGGCGGCGTCGTAGGCGTCGGCCTTCTTCTTGTACTCGGCCTTGGCCGTCTCGGTGTCCTTGTCGCCCTCCTTGTAGAGCGCGATGGCCTCACGCGCCTTTCCCTGCGCGCTGGTGATCGCCTTGGAGTACGTCTCCAGCGCCTTGGCCGCCTCCTCGAACGCGTCGGCAGCGCGCAGCCAGTCCGTGGGCAGCGTCTCGAACTTCTCCCGGAAGGCGTTCGCGGCCTCACCCTTCCAATTGCTGGAGTCGAGCTTCTTCATACCGCCGCCGACGAGGTCGAACGCCTTCTGGAAGTCCCGCAGATTCTTCACAGTGGAGGCGATCTTGTCCGGCTTGCCGTGGATCAGCTCGTTGGCCTCCTCGGTCTGGCCCAGCTGCTGCTCACCCACCTCCGCACCGAGCGAGGACGCGGTCTCGTCGCCCCAGTCCTCGACGGCCTCCGCGACGCCGTCGTGGCCGTAGTGCCGCAGGCCGTCGCCGGCCTTGTCGGTCGCCCAGTCGACGCCCTCGCCGACGAGCTCCTTGCCCTGGTCGATTCCTTTGTCGATCCCGTCGACGACCTTGTCGGTGGCCTTACCAGCGAGGTCGCCGATGACTCCGAAATCCGCCATCAGCGGCTCTCACCCCAGCGCGGCTGCTCGGCCTGGTCGATCGTCGCCTGGTCCGGATCAAGCGTCTCTTTGAGCTGCTCGTCCAGGGCATCCCGCAGCTTGGGGTCAATCGCTCCGGAGCGCTCCATCGAGTCGAGGAGCGCGTCCTCCACGTCGTAGGCCGTGTTCTGCCAGGTCTGCTTCACCTCTGCGTGCGCCTGAGAGAACGACTCGCCGCTCCAGTCCGCGTTGTCCCACGCGTGCTGGTTGCGGATCGTTTCCCAACTCATCTGCTTGACCTCGTCCTCTGAGAGGTGCGGGTTACCGTTGAGGGAATTCACGCCGATCTTGAACGAGTCCTTGACGTACTGTTCCTGCTCCGCGAACGAACCCGCCGACAGGCCAACGCCCTGGGCAAAACTGTTCCCGCGCAGGGTGAGCGCCCGGACGCCCCATTCCCACCGGTTGCAGAATGTTTCGAACTCGCCGGTCAGTCCGCTGTGTCCCAACTCCATCCCCGACAGGGCAAGATCGGAGAACCCCCGCCCGACCGAGGCCTCACCGATCATGCCGAGTTCCTTCAACTCCGCATGCGCCAGATTGATGCCGTTCGCGATCTCCACCAGCGCCCACGTCGGCGCCGCGAGGTAAGGCTCGTTCCCGCTCACTGCGTCCCCCCAATATCCACTGCCGCCGCACGGGGCACGATGCCTTCGACCGGCGGGAACAGCATGCCGTCCTCACTGCCCGCATCCAGCGCCACACCCGCCGGGACTCGAAGCATCGGCACCATCACATCCAACAGCCGCGCGCCCAGAATCGTCCGGTACGTCCACTCGCGCTCGACGTCGCCCTGTGCCTGCGCGAACCGGGACAGTGAGTTTTCGTCGGAGAACACACAGATCCACCGCACACCGTTCTGGTCGGCCGTCCACAGACTCCCGTGGGCGTCGAGCGGCACGAGAACGGCAGTACTCCGGAATTCATCGAGCAATTGCCCAAACCGCTTGCGGGCAAGGCCGAGTTCGTCGATCGGTGCGGCAGTCGGCGGAGCCTTCCGAGGTGCGGGCGGTCTTTCCGACACCGACGCTTCGGCCAACTCGACCAATCTCGAAACCCGGAGAGGCTTCGGTATGTCATCCCCGTTGTCAGTCACGCGCCGAATGCTGCCATGCGACCGTTCCTGCGAGCAACGAGGGCGTGGGGCACCAGGCGCAATCGTCGTCAGCATGCCCGCTCACTCAGACGTGCAGTTTGCCGGTCCTGGCGGCGGCCACGAATGCGAGCAAGCCGCCCGCCGAGAACACCACGGCGGGCCCGGTCACGTTCTTGTTGTCCCGCACGGGGAACGACGGCGTGGCCGCGGGCGACTTCAAGGCGCACTCCCTGCCCGCCTCCGGCTGTAGCCGGACTTGAACCACCCGATGAGCGTGGACAGTCGGGGACCGCGCGTGGCGGAGAGCGCTATTGCTCGCCGCGCACGGAGTGGATGCCGGTCCCCGTCTGATCCACGTAGTCGAGGTGCCCGCGTGAACGGCGAACGGCATGAGCGGCCCAGCGCTCGGCCGCTGCCGTGGGCGGGGCCAAGTGGCAAGCCGAGCTACGCCCTTGGCGACGGCACCGGCGACGTATCGCGGTTTGGCGGACGACGTCGAGAGCATCCAGTTCGGCATGGCGCGCGGCTTGCTCGGCCACGCCACGGGTCTGCTGGCCGACTGCCGGGTGTCGAGCGGTGGACTGCACTACCTCGCGAGTCGGCTGAGCGAGTCGCTGCGCGATGTGATGCGAGTCGCGGAGAGCAGGGGAGCGCGGCTCTAGATGGTCGGTTCGGTTTCGGACGACGAGCCGACGCTGCGCCGATCCGGCCTGACCGAAACTGTGCTTCAAAACATGGCGAGAACAACTCCCCACAACCGTGCAACCCTTTCCGCGTGACGAGGGTCGTACCTGTCATCAAGGCTCCCGGGGAGGGATCTGGGGGGATCTGGGGAGCCCTTGACGGAGGGGAACAGGAGGGGCCCGGTCGTAGGACCGGGCCTCCTCGACCGTTCCGGTCCACCCCGCAGGCCACAGGCCTCCCCGGCGCACAGCCCAGCGCAGAGTTGTCCACAGGCCACCCGCACTGTCGGACCCCGGCGGTAGCGTCGGATCATGTCCAATCTCGCAGTGGTCGAAGGGGTCCTCGAGCGGATCACATACGCCAACGAGGAGACCGGCTACACCGTCGCCCGCGTCGACACCGGCCGCGGCGGAGCCGATCTCCTCACGGTGGTCGGCTCGCTGCTCGGCGCGCAGCCGGGCGAGTCGCTGCGTATGGAGGGCCGCTGGGGCTCCCACGCCCAGTACGGCAAGCAGTTCACGGTGGAGAACTACACCACGGTCCTGCCCGCCACGATCCAGGGCATACGCCGCTATCTCGGCTCGGGCCTGATCAAGGGCATCGGCCCCAGAATCGCCGAGCGCATCGTCGAACACTTCGGGACCGACACCCTCGACATCATCGAGCAGCAGCCGAAGAAGCTCATCGAGGTCCCCGGACTCGGCCCGAAGCGGACGAAGTTGATCGGCGTCGCCTGGGAGGAGCAGAAGGCCATCAAGGAGGTCATGATCTTCCTCCAGGGCGTCGGCGTCTCGACCTCCATCGCGGTGCGCATCTACAAGAAGTACGGCGACGCCTCGATCTCGGTAGTGAAGAACCAGCCGTATCGCCTGGCCGCCGACGTCTGGGGCATCGGCTTCCTCACCGCCGACAGGATCGCCCAAGCCGTCGGCATACCGCACGACAGCCCCGAGCGGGTCAAGGCGGGCCTGCAGTACGCCCTGTCGCAGTCCAGCGACCAGGGGCACTGCTTCCTGCCCGAGGAGCGGCTCATCGCGGACGCGGTGAAGCTGCTCCAGGTCGACACCGGCCTTGTCATCGAGTGCCTCGCCGAACTCGCGGGCGAGGAGGAGGGCGTCGTACGGGAACAGGTCCCGGCCCCGGACGGTGGAGACCCCCTGACCGCCGTCTATCTGGTGCCCTTCCACCGCGCCGAAATCTCGCTCGCCGCCCAGCTGAACAGACTGCTGCGGACCGCGCAGGACCGGATGCCGGCCTTCCAGGACGTCGTCTGGGACAAGGCGCTGGCGTGGCTTGCGGAGCGTACGGGCGCGGAGTTGGCGCCCGAGCAGGAGCAGGCGGTCAAGCTGGCTCTCACCCGCAAGGTCGCCGTGCTGACCGGCGGCCCCGGCTGCGGCAAGTCGTTCACGGTCCGCTCCATCGTGGAGCTGGCCCGCGCCAAGAAGGCGAAGGTCGTGCTCGCTGCCCCCACCGGGCGCGCGGCCAAGCGGCTCGCCGAGCTCACCGGCGCGGAGGCGTCCACGGTGCACCGGCTGCTGGAGCTGAGGCCGGGCGGAGACGCGGCGTACGACCGGGACAGACCGCTGGAGGCGGACCTCGTGGTGGTCGACGAGGCGTCCATGCTCGATCTGCTGCTGGCCAACAAGCTGGTCAAGGCGGTCGCCCCCGGCGCGCATCTGTTGCTGGTGGGGGACGTGGACCAGCTGCCGAGCGTCGGCGCCGGCGAGGTGCTGCGCGATCTGCTCGCGGACGGCGGCCCGGTGCCGAATGTCCGGCTGACCCGCATCTTCCGGCAGGCTCAGCAGTCCGGTGTCGTCACCAACGCCCACCGCATCAACTCCGGCGTGCAGCCCATCACTTCCGGGCTCTCCGACTTCTTTCTCTTCGTGGAGGAGGAGACGGAGGACGCGGGAAAGCTCACGGTGGACGTGGCGGCCCGCCGGATTCCCGCAAAGTTCGGCCTGGACCCGCGGCGCGATGTGCAGGTGCTCGCGCCCATGCACCGCGGCCCGGCCGGCGCAGGCAACCTCAACGGCCTGCTCCAGCAGGCGATTACGCCCGCGCGGCCCGACCTCCCCGAAAAGCGATTCGGCGGCCGGGTCTTCCGTGTCGGCGACAAGGTCACCCAGATTCGCAACAATTACGAGAAAGGCAAGAACGGCGTCTTCAACGGCACGGTCGGCGTGGTCACCTCGCTCCAGCTGGACGATCAGCGGCTGACGGTGCTGACGGACGAGGACGAGGAGGTTCCGTACGACTTCGACGAGCTCGACGAGCTGGCACACGCGTATGCCGTCACCATCCACCGCTCGCAGGGCAGCGAATACCCCGCAGTGGTGATCCCGGTCACCACCGGAGCCTGGATGATGCTCCAGCGGAACCTCCTCTACACGGCGGTGACCCGGGCCAAGAAGCTCGTCGTGCTGGTCGGCTCCCGTAAGGCGATAGGACAGGCAGTGCGCACTGTTTCCGCGGGTAGACGCTTCACCGCGGTGGACCACCGGCTGGCCGGCGGCTGACACTGAGGGCTCCGCCGCCCGGGGGAAGCCCCCCGGCCCCGCAGGGTGGGAAACGCCACCCCGGCTTCCGGAACCTGGGCGAACGGGGCAAGATGAGCAGGTTGGCGGCACTGAGTGCCGCCGATAGGCCCAATGGTCGACCCCGAGTGCACTCTCCTCAGCCAAATGGGGGATGGTAGAGACAGTCAGGGCACCTCGAAGAAGAGGCACTACGTCGGTGAGGGATGACGTGAGCGACAACTCTGTAGTACTGCGGTACGCGGACGGTGAATACACCTACCCGGTGGTCGACAGCACCGTCGGTGACAAGGGCTTCGACATCGGGAAGCTCCGAGCCCAGACCGGTCTGGTGACCCTGGACAGTGGATACGGCAATACCGCCGCCTACAAATCCGCGGTCACCTACCTCGACGGCGAGAAGGGCATCCTGCGCTACCGCGGTTACCCCATCGAACAGCTGGCCGAGCGCTCCACCTTCCTCGAGGTGGCGTACCTGCTGATCAACGGCGAGCTTCCGACGGTCGACGAGCTTTCCAGCTTCCGGGGTGAGATCACCCAGCACACGCTGCTGCATGAGGACGTCAAGCGGTTCTACGGCGGATTCCCGCGCGACGCGCACCCGATGGCGATGCTGTCCTCCGTGGTCAGCGCACTGTCGACGTTCTACCAGGACAGCCATAACCCGTTCGACGAGAAGCAGCGCCACCTCTCCACGGTCCGGCTGCTGGCCAAGCTGCCGACGATCGCGGCGTATGCGTACAAGAAGTCGATCGGCCACCCCTTCGTCTACCCGCGCAACGACCTCGGGTACGTGGAGAACTTCCTGCGGATGACTTTCTCGGTCCCCGCCCAGGAGTACGACCTGGACCCGGTCGTGGTCTCCGCGCTCGACAAGCTGCTGATCCTGCACGCGGACCACGAGCAGAACTGCTCGACCTCCACCGTGCGTCTGGTCGGCTCCTCGCAGGCGAACATGTTCGCTTCGATCTCCGCCGGTATCAGCGCACTGTGGGGCCCGCTGCACGGTGGCGCCAACCAGTCGGTCCTGGAGATGCTCGAGGGCATCCAGGCCAACGGCGGCGACGTCGACTCCTTCATCCGCAAGGTGAAGAACAAGGAGGACGGCGTCCGTCTGATGGGCTTCGGCCACCGGGTCTACAAGAGCTTCGACCCGCGGGCGAAGATCATCAAGGCTGCGGCGCACGATGTCCTCTCGGCGCTCGGCAAGTCCGACGAGCTGCTCGACATCGCGCTGAAGCTGGAGGAGCACGCGCTCTCCGACGACTACTTCGTCTCGCGCAACCTCTACCCGAACGTGGACTTCTACACGGGCCTGATCTACCGGGCCATGGGCTTCCCGACCGAGATGTTCACCGTGCTCTTCGCGATCGGCCGGCTGCCCGGCTGGATCGCCCAGTGGCACGAGATGATCAAGGAGCCGGGTTCCCGCATCGGCCGTCCGCGCCAGATCTACACCGGTGAGGTCCTGCGCGACTTCGTCCCGGTCGAGGCCCGCTGACACCAGGACTCCGGTAGGTAGGGCGCGTCCGCGCCTCGCAACCGGTCCTGTGGCAGGCACAGACAGCGGAAAGCGCCCCGCTGCCGATCCCCCCACGGGTCGGCGGGCGGGGCGCTTCCCATATCCCCGGAGCGGATTCCCCCCACGGGATCCGGCCGGGCGTCTGCTGGCTGCAGAAGCTCCTCACGCGGTCTGCCGGGGTACGTACGCACGGGAGGGCCGCTCAAAGCTCCCCGGGCACGTGCCCCGGCCAACGCTTGCCTGGGACGTCCCCCAAGACATCCCATGAACGTCCCCCAAGACGTTCTCGGCATCGCCAATTTAGACCCGCGAGGAGCCTGAATGGTTACCCCTAAATATCTGTGATCTAGGTCTCTTTGTGAAGGTCTTGTGCCCCGCTTGTAGTCACCTGAAGGAGCGCAGACGCAGGCTGTTGGCTACCACAAATACGGACGAAAAGGCCATGGCAAAACCGGCGATCATGGGGTTGAGCAGGCCTGATGCCGCGAGAGGCAGTGCGGCGACGTTGTAGCCGAAAGCCCAGAAAATATTGCCCTTGATTGACGTCAGTGTCCGACGGGCGAGACGGATCGCGTCGGCCGCAGCCCTCAGGTCCCCCCGTACGAGCGTCAGGTCACCGGCCTCTATGGCCGCGTCCGTGCCTGTGCCCATCGCCAGACCCAGGTCGGCGGTGGCCAGGGCGGCCGCGTCATTGACCCCGTCACCCACCATGGCGACGCTGCGGCCCTGCGCCTGGAGGCGCCTGACCACATCCACCTTCTCCTCGGGCATGACCTCGGCGTACACCTCGTCGATGCCGACCTCGGCAGCGACCGCATCGGCGACCGCCTTGCTGTCGCCGGTCAGCAGCACCGGGGTGAGACCGAGGCCGCGCAGCAGCTTCACCGCCTCGGCGCTGGTGTCCTTGACCGCGTCGGCGACGGTGAGCACGCCGAGCGCCTTGCCGTCCCGGGCGGCGAAGACGGCGGTACGTCCGTCCGCCGCAGCGGCCTTCAGCGCGGGGGGCAGCTCCACCCCGACGTTCTCGAGCAGCTGCGCGCGCCCGACCACCACCTGGTGTCCGTCGACGACGCCTCGTACACCGAGGCCCGGGACGTTCTCGAAAGCCGTCGGCACGGGCAGGGCGCCGACGCGCTCCTCGGCTCCCGCTGCGACAGCGCGGGCGATGGGATGCTCCGACGCGTGCTCCATTGCGCCTGCGAAGCGCAGCAGTTCCTCCTCATCGGCGGTTTCGGAGACGAACACACCCTGAAGGCTCATCCGGCCCGTGGTGACCGTCCCCGTCTTGTCCAGGACGACGGTGTCGACCCGGCGGGTCGACTCGAGGACCTCGGGGCCCTTGATGAGGATGCCGAGCTGGGCGCCGCGGCCGGTGCCGACCATGAGGGCGGTCGGCGTCGCCAGGCCGAGCGCGCAGGGGCAGGCGATGATCAGTACGGCGACGGCGGCGGTGAAGGCCGCGGTCGCGTCCGAGGTGGTCAGCAGCCAGCCGGCCAGGGTGCCGAGGGCGATCACCAGGACGACGGGTACGAAGACGGCCGAGATCCGGTCGGCGAGGCGCTGCACATCGGCCTTGCCGTTCTGGGCGTCCTCGACCAGCCGGGCGATCCGGGCGAGTTGGGTGTCCGCGCCGACCCGGGTGGCCTCGACGACGAGACGGCCGGCGGTGTTGACGCAGCCGCCGGTGACCGGGTCGTCCGCGGCCACATCCAGCGGCACCGACTCGCCGGTCAGCATCGAGGCGTCGACGGCGGAGGCGCCCTCGATGACCGTGCCGTCGGTGGCGATCTTCTCTCCAGGGCGTACGACGAACCGGTCACCGACCGCGAGCCGGCCGACCGGAATTCGTACCTCCGTACCGTCGCGCAGCACGGCGACGTCCTTGGCGCCCAGCTCCATCAGGGCGCGCAGGGCCGCCCCCGCCTTCCGCTTGGAGCGGGCCTCCAGATGGCGGCCGAGGAGAAGGAAGGTGGTGACGCCCGCGGCGACTTCGAGATAGATCGTCGAGGAGGCGTCGGTGCGCGAGACGGTGAGGTCGAAGCCGTGCCGCATGCCGGGCATGCCCGCGTGGCCCAGGAACAGGGCCCAGAGCGACCAGCCGAAGGCGGCGAGCGTGCCGACGGAGATGAGGGTGTCCATGGTGGCCGCGCCGTGCCGGAGATTGGTCCAGGCGGCCCGGTGGAAGGGGAGCGCGCCCCAGACGACGACGGGGGCGGCGAGGGTGAGGGAGAGCCACTGCCAGTTGTCGAACTGGAGGGCGGGGATCATCGCCATGAGGACGACGGGTATCGCGAGCAGGGCTGAGACGGTGAGGCGCTGGCGGAGGGCGGCGGACTCCGGGTCGACGTGTGCCACGGGGGCCGTGGGAGCGGCGTCGGAGGTCGCGTCGGAGGTCGCGCCGGGAGCGGGGTCCGGCTCGGGCTCGGGCGGCGGGGGCTGCTCGGCCGTGTAGCCGGTCTTGACGACGGTGGCGATGAGGTCGGCGATCTCAAGCCGGTGCGGGTAGGAGACCTTCGCCTTCTCGGTCGCGTAGTTGACCGTGGCGCTGACGCCGTCCATGCGGTTGAGCTTCTTCTCGACGCGGGCGGCGCAGGACGCGCAGGTCATCCCGCCGATGGTGAGCTCGATCTGGGAGGTTTCCACGTTCAGGACTCCATCTCCACAACGGGCGCCGCCGGGCCGTACTTGACCAGTGTGGGACTGGTCGGGCACGGCCCGGCGGGAGGGCATTGCAGTAGCGGGCGCTCGGTGCCCGGTGCTGGGCGCGCCGCGGTGCTGGGCGCAGGGTGCCCGGTGCCGGCGCTGGGTGCCCGGTCTCAGGCCTGGCCGACGAGTTCGTATCCGGCCTCGTCCACGGCCTCGCGCACGGCCGTCTCATCGAGCGGGGCATCGGAGACCACCGTCACCTGGCCACTTGCGGCGACCGCCTTCACGGAAGTGACGCCCGGCAGCTCGGAGAGCTCGCTGGTGACGGCGCCCTCGCAGTGGCCACAGGTCATGCCGGTGACCTGGTAGACCGTGGTGACGCCACCGATCCGGACGTCGGCCGCGCCGTCGTGACAGGAGCCGGTGGACGAGCAGCAGGAGCCGGTCGCCTGGGCGCTCTCGGTCTTCGTCTCGGCGGTCATGGCGTTCTCCTCTTCGAGGGTGCAACACGTACTGGGTACACGTACGAGGTCATGGTGCCGGAGAGACGGGGAATGCCGTAGCTTCCCGACGCTCACCAGACTATACCCCTAGGGGGTATTAATGCGAACCCGGCGCCGCGTTTCGCCGCTCCGTCGTGGCGGTCACGGCTTCGCCGACGATCGGGTTCAGGTACCCGAACATGACCTTCTTGACTTCTGCGATGTACGCCTGCCGCTCCTCGCCCTCGTGGGTGAGTACCAGATCCAGGCCGGCCTTGAAGATGGCGAAGATCGTGGCGGCGGTGCGGGAGAGCTCGGCGGGCGGGGCGTCGGGGAGGTAGCCCGCGATGATCTCCTCGATCCGGGTGAGCAGCCCCGCGTGCAGCGCGTTGAACTCCTGGGTGATCTGGCCGGGGATGTCGGGGCCGTGCATCAGGACGGCGAAGGCCGGGTTCTCGTGGTTGAACGCGAAGAGTGGATCGAGGACCGCGTCGAGCAGCTCGTCGAGCGGGAGGTTGAGGTTGGCGGCGGTCAGTGCCGCGCCGTGGGACTCGCGCCACTGCTCGAGGAGCCGGCCGCCGAGCTCGACGGCGATGGCCTCCTTGTTCGGGAAGAACTGGTAGAGCGTGCCCGGGGAGACGCCGGCCTCGCGGGCGATGGCGTTGGTGCTGGCGGCGGTGTAGCCGCTGCTGCAGAAGACGTTCGCGGCGGCTTCGAGGAGCTGGGCGATACGGCGCTCGCCACGGGCCTGACGGCGGCGCGGCTTGGCGGTCCGGGGGGCTGTCCCGGCGGCTTTGGCGGCCCCGGAGGCGCTGCTGGTCCCGGGGGCTTTGGCCGCCCCGGAGGTGCTGCTGGTCCCGGAGGCTCTGCTGGCCCCCGTGGTCGAGGCCGGTCCGGAAGTTCCCTTGGCCGCGGCGGCCGCAGCGATGGCAGTCGTCGCGGCGGGCTCCGGCGTCGTGGGCTGCGGCACGTGAAATCCCCAGCTTTCCTGGTGCGGTTGACAAACGCGAGTGGTCACTCGCATTCTTGATTAATGCGAGCGACAGCTCGTGTTTGCCAGTCTATGGCAATGGTCGACTCATGCTGCCTGCCGGGAAGCCTGCGCATGGGCCACGGTGAAGGGGACACCGCACCATGTCTGAAGTCAACAGCCCGCCGCCGGTCGGGGGATGGACCCGCTTCGTCACCGCGCGGCCGCGGCTCTCGCTGCTGGCCGCCCTGGTGCTCACCGCACTCGCCGTGTTCGCCGGCAGCGGGGTCGCCGAGCGCATGGGCAGCGGCGGCTGGGAGGACCCGGCCGCCGAGTCGACGTATGCGACGGCCGCGCTGGAGCGGGAGTTCCCCGCATCGCAGCCGAATCTGCTGCTGCTGGTGGACAGCGGGCGGGCGAGCGTCGACGCCCCCGCGGTCGCAGCCGAGGGGCGACGGCTGGCGGAGCGCCTCGCCGCCGAGAAGGACGTCACGGGTGTCGGTTCGTACTGGAAGACCGGCTCACCCGCACTGCGCGCCGAGGACGGTCGGCAGGCGCTGATAACGGCCCGGATCGAGGGTGACGAGAAGGCCAGGGCCGAGGTGCTGGAGCGGATCGCGCCCGACTTCCGGGGTGCGCACGGCCCGGTGGAGGTCTCGATCGGCGGCCCCGTCGCCGTGCAGCACGAGATGACGACGATCATCCAGGAGGACCTGCTGCGGGCCGAGCTGATCGCCCTGCCGGTGACGCTGGTGCTGCTGGTGATGGTCTTCGGCAGCGCGATCGCGGCACTGCTCCCGCTGGGCGTCGGCATTATCGCCATCCTGGGGACGAATGCCGTGCTGCGCGGCATCACCGAGTTCGCCGATGTCTCGGTGTTCGCGCAGAACCTCACCACGGCTCTGGGCCTCGGACTCGCCATCGACTACGCCCTGTTCATCGTGCGCAGATTCCGGGAGGAACTGGGGGCGGGGGCCGAGGTGCGGGAGGCGGTGGGCATCACCCTGCGCACCGCGGGCCGCACGGTTCTCTTCTCCGCGCTGACCGTGGCCGTGTCGCTGGCGGCGATGCTGGTCTTCCCGCAGTACTTCCTGCGCTCCTTCGCCTACGCCGGGATCGCGGTTGTGCTGCTTGCCGCGGCCGCCGCGCTGATCCTGCTGCCGGCCGCGCTGATGCTCCTGGGCCACCGGGTCAATGCGCTGGATCTGCGCCGCCTCTTCCGGCGGGGCCGGGGCAAGGCCGGCGCATCGTCCGAAGAGGCGGGCGCGGACAGGGAAGCGGCCGGTGCCGGGTGGGCCAGGGTCGCGGCCCTGGTGATGCGCCGGGCTCCGCTGTTCGCCTTCGCCACCATCTCCGGTCTGGTGCTGCTCGGACTGCCCTTCCTGGGCGTGAAGTTCGGCACCCCCGACGATCGCCAGCTGCCGTCGACCGCCGAGTCCCATGTGGTCCAGCAGCAGATACGGGACGGCTTCCCCGGGAGCCCGGCCGGCGGCCTCGCGGTGGTCGCCCAGGATGCGGACTCCGGCGAAGCCGCGACGACGCCCGCCGCGTACGCCGAATACCGCGACCGCATCGCCGACCTTCCGGGGGTGCTGCGGGTCGACGGTCCCGTTGCCTCGGGCGGAACCGCCTACTTCACGGTGCAGCCCAAGGGCGAGGCGGTGGGGGAGGAGGCGCAGCAGCTCGTCCATGAACTGCGCGACGTCCCGGCCCCGTTCGATACCTCGGTGACGGGCAGGGCCGCGGTGCTGGAGGACTCCAAGGCCGCCATCGCCGACCGGCTGCCGCTGGCGCTCGCCATCATCGCCGTGGTGACCCTGCTGCTGGTCTTCCTGCTCACCGGCAGTGTGCTGATCCCGATCCAGGCGGTCGTGCTCAACGCCCTCAGTCTGACGGCGATGTTCGGCGCGGTCGTCTGGGTCTTCCAGGACGGCAACCTCTCCGGGCTGCTCGCCTTCACCTCCACCGGTGACATAGAGACGACGCTGCCCGTGCTGATGTTCTGCATCGCCTTCGGGCTCTCCATGGACTACGGCGTCTTTCTGCTCTCCCGCATCAAGGAGGAGTACGACCGCACCCACGACCATGAGCACGCGGTGAGATTCGGCCTCCAGCGCACCGGCGGGCTCATCACCGCGGCGGCCGTGATCCTCGCGGTCGTGATGGTGGGCATTGGCACCTCACGGGTGACCAACACGAAGATGCTCGGTCTCGGAATCGCGCTGGCCGTGCTGATGGACGCCATGGTGGTCCGCAGCCTGCTTGTCCCCTCGGTGATGAAGCTGATGGGCGCCTCGACCTGGTGGGCGCCCGGCCCGCTGCGCCGGTTCCATCAGCGATTCGGGCTGAGCGAGGGGGAGATATCGCAGCCCGTGCCACCGCGGCCGGATTCGGACTCGGACTCGCAACCGGACTCGGAGCAGAAGCCGGACCCGGGCCCTGAGCCGGACTCGGAGCAGAAGCCGGCCCCGGGCTCAGAGCCGGACCCGGGCCCGGAACCCGACCCGGACCCGGACCCGGGCGGGGTGCGGGACAGCGTCAGGGCCTGACACCGCGGCGGACCGCCCACTCCCGGGCGCGCCTCGCGGGGGCTCAGTCCCTGCGGCTCCTGTTCCCGGGGCGATTGGCCACCCAGATGCGGATCGTGTCCGCGTACCAGTAGGGCTTTCCCGCCTCCACGTGGTCGGGCGGCGGGAGAAGGCCGTGCTTGCGATAGGAGCGGACCGTGTCCGGCTGCACCCGGATGTGCGCGGCGATGTCCTTGTAGGACCAGAGTCTTCTGTCCGTCATCTGTGTGGCACCTCCGTGCGTGCGCGGCAGCGGCGGCGCGGGGGGCCGTCGGGGGAGCTGCCGCGCGGACGCTGGCGATCACTGAGCTGTACCCGTTGAACGACTGCGAGGGGAGCGAGGGGAGGGGCTGTTGATCGACTGTGACGGAAGACTCGCAAAACGGGGACATGCGAAATGAGGCGGCAACAACCCACACGGAAGTGGCGTGTTCGCGTCAGGCACCACAAGAGCGCAGGAAACCGCGGGTCCGCCGGGCGATAGGGAAGGGTTTGTCCGGCGGGCAGGGGTACATGTCCTGCTCGACGATGGCGAAGAGTTCGACGTCCAGCGCCTGGGCCGCGGCCAGTACGGGCTCCAGCGCAGGTACTCCGGCCGGCGGTTCGCACATCACGCCCCGGCCGACCGCAGGACCGAACGGCACCTCGTCCGCGACGACTTCGGCGAGGATCTCCGGGTCCACCTGCTTGAGATGGAGGTAGCCGATCCGCTCCCCGTAGGTCTCGATCAGCTTGACGCTGTCGCCGCCGCAGTAGGCGTAGTGCCCGGTGTCCAGACACAGGGAGACCAGTTCGGGATCGGTGGCGTCGAGGAACCGGCTGACGTTCTCCTCGCTGTCGATATGGGTGTCCGCGTGCGGATGGACGACGATCTTCAGTCCATACCGCTCGCACACCTCTCGGCCCAGCCGTTCGGTCTGGGCGGTGAGATCGCGCCACTGCGCGGGGGTGAGGGTGCGGTCCTCCAGCACCTGGCCAGTTTTGTCGTCGCGCCAGAAGGAGGGGATGACGACCAGATGCTCCGCGCCCATGGCCCGGGTCAGCGCGGCGATGTCGGAGACATGCGCCCAGGTCTTGTCCCAGACGGCCGGCCCGTGGTGCAGCCCGGTGAAGACCGTTCCCGCCGAGACCTTCAGGCCGCGCCGGGCCGTCTCCTCGGTGAGGCGGGCCGGGTCGCTCGGGAGATAGCCGTACGGGCCGAGCTCGATCCATTCGTAACCGGCACTCGCGACCTCGTCGAGGAAGCGCTGCCAGGGAACCTGCTGGGGGTCGTCGGGGAACCACACCCCCCAGGAGTCGGGGGCCGAGCCGACCCGGATGCGGTTCAGGGAGGGGACGGATGAGGTCATGCGGACGAGCTTTCCGGCCGCCGCGGAAGGGTGTCAAGGCTTCGTCCGAATGTAAGGACAAAATGTTGACAGGGTTCAGGAAGGAGCACTACACCTGGGGACAGCCGGCGTCGAACCGAAGGGACGCGCATGCCTCAGCCGTACGACGTGATCACGATGGGCCGGATCGGGGTGGACCTGTATCCGCTGCGGACCGGGGTCCCGTTGGCGCAGGTCGACACGTTCGGGAAGTTCCTCGGCGGCTCGGCCACGAATGTCGCGGTCGGGGCGGCCCTCGGCTCGGCCGGCGGACGGCGGTGATCACCCGCACCGGCCAGGACGCCTTCGGGGACTATCTCCACCAGGCGCTGGGGGAGTTCGGGGTCGACGACCGCTGGGTGACCGCGGTCGCCGCCTATCCGACCCCGGTCACCTTCTGCGAGATCTTCCCGCCGGACGACTTCCCGCTCTACTTCTACCGGCAGCCGAAGGCCCCCGACCTCGAGATCCATGAGCACGAGCTGGACCTCGCGGAGATCCGCGCGGCGCGCGTCTTCTGGATGACCGGGACCGGCCTGTGCGCGGAGCCGAGCCGTACGGCGACGCTGGCCGCGCTCGCCCACCGGGACCGGTCCGGCATCACGGTCTTCGACCTCGACTGGCGGCCGATGTTCTGGGGGGACCCGGCCGAGGCGCGGGCGTACTACGCCGAGGCCCTGGCGCACGCCACCGTCGCTGTTGGCAATCTGGAGGAGTGCGAAATCGCCACCGGCGAGCGCGAGCCGTACGCCGCGGCCCGCGCGCTCCTTGCCGCCGGGGTCGAGCTCGCCGTCGTCAAGCAGGGTCCCAAAGGTGTTCTCGCCGTACACCGGGACGGGACGCAGGCCGAGGTCCCGCCCGTCCCCGTCGAGGTGGTCAACGGGCTTGGTGCCGGGGACGCGTTCGGCGGGGCGCTGTGCCACGGGCTGCTCTCCGGGTGGGAGTTGGAACGCATCATGCGGTACGCCAACGCCGCCGGAGCCATCGTCGCCGCCCGCCTCGCCTGCTCCACCGCGATGCCGTACGCCGCCGAGGTCGACCAGGTCCTGACCGGCGGCCCGGTCCCGCCGTCCCCGACCCCGCCGCCCGCCGCACCGCCCGCGCCCGCCGCCCCGTCCCCGACCCCGCCGCCCAGCGCACCGCCCCCGCCGTCCCCGGTCCCGACACCCGCCGCGCCGTATCGGCACGGCGACACACCTCCGCCCGGAGCCGCTTCGTGAGCCGCGTCGACATCGCCGAGCTCGTCGGGATCCGCACCCGCCATCCCGAGGCCGTCGCCGAGGCCGCCACCCGGCGGCGCAGGCGACCCCGGCTCATCGGCGACAGCGGGCGCCTGATGATCATCGCCGCCGACCACCCCGCCCGCGGCGCCCTCGCCGTCGGGGACCGTCGCTTCGCCATGGCCAACCGGCTCGATCTGCTCGAACGGCTCTGCCTGGCCCTCTCCCGTCCCGGCGTCGACGGCGTCCTCGCCACCGCCGACATCCTCGACGACCTGCTGCTCCTCGGCGCCCTCGACGACAAGGTCGTCATGGGTTCGATGAATCGCGGGGGCCTCGCGGGCGCCGCGTTCGAGCTCGACGACCGGTTCACCGGACACCGCGCACAGGACCTGGACCGGCTCGGATTCGACGCGGGCAAGCTGCTGCTCCGTATCGACTACCAGGACCCCGCCTCCCTCGACACGCTGCACTCCACCGCCCGCGCCGTCGACGAGATGGCTGCGCGTCAGCTTCCAGTTTTCATAGAGCCGTTCATCTGTCACCGGATCGACGGCCTGCTCCGCAACGATCTCAGCGCCGAAGCAGTCACCCGGTCGATCGCCATCGCGTCCGGGCTTGCCGGCACCTCCGCGTACTCCTGGCTGAAGGTCCCCGTCACCGACGACCCCGACGACATGGCGGCCGTGATGGAGACCTCGACCCTGCCCGCGGTCCTTCTCGGAGGCGAGATCGGCGACGACCAGCACGGCGCATACGAGAAATGGCGTGGTGCGCTGCAACTGCCCACCGTGCAGGGACTGGTGGTGGGACGGTCGCTGCTCTATCCGGTCGACGGTGACGTCGCCGGGGCGGTCGATACGGCCGTCGGACTGCTGTAGGGGGTACGGAGAAGTCATGAGCGACCACGACGACCAGAAGCAGTACGTGCCGGCGGGGAGCGCGGCGAGCGGTCCCTACGCCCTCCGGATCGACCCCGAGCAGGCCGGCTGGGGTTACTCCAGCCTCCGTGTACTGGAGCTGGAGCCCGGCGGCTCGCACTCCCTCGCCGCCGGGGAAAGCGAGTGGATCGTGCTCCCGCTCACCGGCGGTTGCACGGTGCGGACGCAAGGCGAGATCTTTGAACTGCAGGGCAGGGAAAGCGTGTTCGGCGGAGTGACGGACTTCGCCTACGTACCGCGCGATGCCCATGCACAGATCGCCTCCGGTGCGGGAGGCCGCTTCGCCCTGGCAGGAGCGAAGTGCGAGCGACGACTCCCCGCTCGCTACGGCCCCGCGCCGGAGGTACCGGTCGAGCTGCGCGGCTCGGGCAACTGCTCGCGCCAGGTCAACAATTTCGCGGCCGCGGACACCTTCGCCTGCGACAAGCTGATCGCGGTCGAAGTGCTCACCCCTGGCGGCAACTGGTCCTCGTACCCCCCGCACAAGCACGACGAGCACCGCCCGGGCGTCGAGTCCGAGCTCGAGGAGATCTACTACTTCGAGATCGACCGCGGCGGCATGGGCTACCACCGGGTCTCCCCGTCCCGTCCCGGCGGTACGGACGTCCTCGCCGAAGTCCGCACCGGCGACGCCGTCCTGATCCCCGACGGCTGGCACGGCCCGTCCATCGCCGCGCCCGGCCGCGACATGTACTACCTGAACGTCATGGCAGGTCCGGGCGACAAGCGCGAGTGGCTGATCTGCGACCACCCGGACCACGGCTGGATCCGCGACACCTGGCCGACGCAGCCCGTCGACCCCCGACTGCCCCTGTACGAAGCCGACGCCAAGGAAGGCCCCCGATGAGCAGTACGCGCCGACTCACCGTCGCCCAGGCCCTCGTCGCCTTCCTGGCCCGCCAGTACACCGAGCGCGACGGCCGCCGCCACCGCCTGATCAACGCCACCTGGGGCATCTTCGGGCACGGCAATGTCGCCGGACTCGGCCAGGCGCTCCTCGAGTCCGGCGCGTCCGCCACGTCAGCCACACCCGGCGCGTCCGCCGCCAACATGCCGTACTTCCAGGGCCGCAACGAACAGGCCATGGTGCACGCCGCCGTCGGCTACGCCCGCCAGTCCCGCCGCCTCTCCGCCCACGCCGTCACCACCTCCATCGGCCCCGGCGCGACCAATCTCGTCACCGGCGCCGCGCTCGCCACCATCAACCGGCTGCCGGTCCTGCTGCTGCCCGGCGACGTGTTCGCGACCCGCCCCGCCGACCCGGTCCTCCAGCAGCTCGAAGTCCCGTACGCAGGCGATGTGTCGGTCAACGACGCGCTGCGCCCAGTCTCCCGCTACTTCGACCGCGTCACCCGCCCCGAGGCGCTGATCCCGGCCGCCCTTCAGGCCATGCGAGTGCTCGCCGACCCCGCCGCCACCGGCGCGGTCACGCTCGCGCTGCCGCAGGACGTGCAGGCCGAGGCGTACGACTGGCCGGAGGAGTTCTTCGCCGAGCGCGTCTGGCAGGTGCGCCGGCCCCGGCCCGACCTGGACGCGCTCGACGCGGCGCGCCGTGCGCTGACCGCGGCCCGCCGCCCCCTGATCGTTGTGGGCGGCGGCGTCCACCACAGCGAGGCCGAGGAAGCCCTGCGGTCCTTCGCCGACGCGACCGGCATCCCGGTCGCCTCCACCCAGGCGGGCAAGGGCTCGCTGCCCCACGACCACCCCTGCGACGTCGGCGGCATCGGCCACACCGGCACCGCCACGGCCGACGAACTGGCTCGTACCGCCGATCTGGTGATCGGTGTCGGCACTCGCTGGTCCGACTTCACCACCGCCTCCGCGACCCTCTTCCAGAACCCGGCCGTCCGGTTCCTGAACATCAACGTCACCGCCTTCGACGCCCACAAGATGTCCGGGCTCTCACTCGTCGCGGATGCCCGCACCGCCCTTGAGGAGCTGGCCGGCGCGCTGGGCACGCGCTTCCATGTGGAGCCCGCGTACGAGACGGAGTACGCCGACGACAAGGAGCGCTGGGAGCACCGCGTCGACGCCGCGTACGAGGCCGAGGACCTGGACACCCGCCCCACCCAGCCCCAGGTGCTCGGCGCACTGGACACGCTGGTCACCGGCGACGACATCGTGATCAACGCCGCGGGCTCGCTCCCGGGCGACCTGCACAAACTGTGGCGCGCCCGTTCCGCCGACCAGTACCACGTCGAGTACGGCTACTCCTGCATGGGATACGAGATCCCCGCGGCCATCGGCGTGGGGATGGCCGCGCCCGGACGGCCCGTCTGGGCGCTCGTCGGCGACGGTACATATCTGATGAATCCCACCGAAATCGTCACGGCAGTCCAGGAGAACATCCCGATCAAAGTGGTCATCCTGCAGAACCACGGGTACGCCTCCATCGGAGGCCTTTCCGAGTCGGTGGGTGCGGAGCGCTTCGGCACCGCCTACCGCCACCGGGCCGACGACGGTACGTACACCGGCGCCCCGCTCCCCGTCGACCTGGCCGCCAACGCCGCCTCGCTGGGCATGCGTGTGATCCGCGCCAAGACGGTGCGTGACCTGCGCGAAGCCCTCGCCGAGGCACGGGCGTCAGACGTTCCCACAGGTGTCTACGTCGAGACCGAAACGGCAGACACTGTGTCGGGCGCGCCTCCCGCGCAGGCGTGGTGGGATGTTCCGGTGGCCGAGACCGCGACCCGCCCGTCGGCGGTCAAGGCCCGGGAGGAGTACGACCGGCAGGTCGCAGCCCGACGCCGCCATCTGTGACGCCGCCATCTGTGAAGGAGCACGAAATGAAGACCGTCAACCACTGGATCGGTGGCAAGACCGTCGAGGGCGCGTCCGGCAACTGGGGCCCGGTCACCGACCCGGCGACCGGCGCCGTCACCACCCAGGTCGCGCTGGCCTCGACCGAGGAGGTCGACACGGCCGTCACAGCGGCGAAGGAGGCGTACGCCACCTGGGGTACGTCCTCGCTCGCGCAGCGCACCGGCATCCTTTTCCGCTATCGCGCGCTCCTCGACGCGCACCGCGACGAGATCGCCGCGCTGATCACCGCCGAGCACGGCAAGGTCCACTCCGACGCGCTCGGCGAGGTCGCCCGCGGCCTGGAGATCGTGGAGCTGGCCTGCGGCATCACCACCCAGCTCAAGGGTGAACTGTCCACCCAGGTCTCCAACCGGGTCGACGTGTCCGCGATCCGCCAGCCGCTCGGCGTCGTCGCGGGCATCACGCCCTTCAACTTCCCGGCGATGGTCCCGATGTGGATGTTCCCGCTGGCCATCGCCTGCGGAAACACCTTCGTACTGAAGCCGAGCGAGAAGGACCCGTCGGCGTCCAACCTGCTCGCGGAACTGGCCGCCGAAGCGGGCCTGCCCGACGGCGTGCTCAATGTCGTCCACGGCGACAAGGTCGCGGTCGACGCGCTGCTCGCCCACCCGGACGTCGCCGCGGTCTCCTTCGTCGGCTCCACCCCGATCGCCCGCTACATCCACACCACCGCCTCCGCCAACCACAAGCGCGTCCAGGCGCTCGGCGGCGCGAAGAACCACATGTTGGTTCTCCCGGACGCGGACCTGGACGCGGCCGCTGACGCTGCGGTCTCCGCCGCGTACGGCTCCGCGGGCGAGCGCTGCATGGCGATCTCCGCGGTCGTCGCGGTCAGCTCCATCGCCGACGAGCTGGTCCAGAAGATCCGCGAGCGCGCCGAGAAGATCAAGATCGGCCCCGGCAACGACCCGGACTCCGAGATGGGCCCGCTGATCACCAAGGCCCACCGCGACAAGGTCGCCTCCTACGTCACGGGCGCGGCGGCCCAGGGCGCGGAGGTCGTCCTGGACGGCACCGGCTACACGGTCGACGGCTTCGAGGACGGCCACTGGATCGGCCTTTCGCTCCTGGACCGCGTCTCGACCGACTCGGACGCCTACCGCGACGAGATCTTCGGCCCGGTGCTGTGCGTGCTGCGCGCGGAGACGTACGAGGACGGCGTGGCCCTGATCAATGCGTCCCCGTTCGGCAACGGCACCGCCGTCTTCACCCGCGACGGCGGCGCGGCCCGCCGCTTCCAGCTGGAGATCGAGGCCGGCATGGTAGGCGTGAACGTCCCGATCCCGGTCCCGGTGGGCTACCACTCCTTCGGCGGCTGGAAGGACTCGCTCTTCGGCGACCACCACATCTACGGCAACGACGGCGTGCACTTCTACACCCGCGGCAAGGTGGTCACCACCCGCTGGCCGGACCCCTCGGACGCCCCGGCGGGCGTGGACCTGGGCTTCCCCCGCAACCACTGACCGCCCACCACGCACCCGGCCCGTACGGAACCTTCATCCGTACGGGCCGGGTCCGTTTCAGGGCTGCTCACCCAACTCACTGAAAAGAGAACGCAGTTCACGTGCGGTGCGCCGGGTCACGGCCTCGCCGAATGGGAGAGCAGATTTACCCTAATTCCTATTTATTTGTCATCCAGGTGGCCGACAGCGGGCGGGGCACGGTTGTCGTTGAGAGGTCTGTGAAAACGCCTATCGCACAGCCTCAATTGCTCAACTCGCATTCCGAGGGATCGCTCCTGCGGCCCATGAACACCAGCGCAGAAGGTGCCGCCGCCCTGGTCCGGCCGTGGAACCCGGAACTGGCGGACTTCATGGCGGCCATGGAGCAGATCGAGGCCGATTACGCCCGTCGCTCCCCGGCGTGACCGCCGCGCGTGCGCTCGCACGCTACAGCTGCGGCCAGCTGCGGGAGCGGCCTCAGCCTCTACCTCCTACATCGTCCACGGCAGGAACCACATGCATGACAGATATGACCAGTTCGGGACGTACGGTGTTGCTGCTGAGCAATACGGCGAGGCGTACGCCACCCTCCCCGGCCAGTGGGACGGCTACCCTTCCGCGTTCGTGCAGGAACCAATCTCCGCCCCGGACCTAGATGTTCTGCAGGGGCGCTGGGAACCGGACGTCGAACTGACGCAGCTGCTGCAGGAAGCCCCCGAACCCCTGGACCTGCCGAAGCCGGTCATGGAACTGCGGCCCCCGACGATCGGCCCGTCCTGCCACCGTCGGCGCCCGATGCACAAGGTGAAGACGAGAGCGTGGACGCTCACTCGCAACCAGTCCCTCAGCTACGCCATCGCAGCGGTGAGCACGGTCATCATTGCCATGGTGAGCGTCCTCGGGGGCTTGTTCACCCACGACATCCTGCGACAGGTCGCTGTCCCCGGTGGTGCCCACGGCCTGGCTCCCTGGTGGCCGATGCTGGTGTACGGACCGTGGATGGTCGCATCCCTCTCGATCCTGCGCGCCGCGCTGCACCGCCGCAGCGCTCCGCACTCCTGGGCCTTCGCCGTGCTCTTCTGCGGAGTCGCCGTTCTTACGTGCATTGCCGAGGCGCCCAGGACCGTCAGCGGAGCGGCCGTCGCCGGTCTCCCCGCCCTCGCGTCCATGGTCTGCTTCCATCAGCTCGTACGCCACATCACCCTCACCCGACCGGCACACGACCGGGCAGGCGGCTGGTGCAAAGGCGCGCGCCCTTGCATGGGTCATGAGCATTCGGAGTCGCAGTAGGCGAAGCCGGCAAGCACGATGCTGTCCGAGGAGCGCCCGTACCCGGATGGGAAGGCGCTCCTCGGGCATTTGCCCGGCCGGAAGAGCGGGTCTGCCGGAAGAGCGGGTCTAGAACAGCGAGTACAGCAGCTTGTTCGGTGACCCGGTCCGCGGGTCCTGGACCTTGCCGCTCGTCGCGTTGTTCACCAGTGCGTCCCGGACCTGCGCCGGGGTGGCGGTGGCGTGCGTCGACAGATAGAGCGCCGCGACGCCCACCGTGTGCGGGGTGGCCATCGACGTGCCCGAGATCGTGTTCGTCGCCGTGTCGTTGTCCTTCCACGCCGAGGTGATGTTCACGCCAGGCGCGAACAGATCGAGGCACGTCCCGTAGTTCGAGAACGACGCCCGCCGGTCGGAACTGTCCGTCGCGCCGACCGTGATCGCCTCGGGGACGCGGGCCGGCGAGTAGTTACAGGCGTTCGCCGGCAGACCGAGGATGATGCCGTTGCCCGCGGCGATCGCGTAGCTGACGCCCGAGGCGATGGACTTCTTCACCGCGTTGTCCAGCGACGTGTTCGCGCTGCCGCCCAGGCTCATGTTCGCCACAGCCGGCTTCTTGGCGTTGGCAGTCACCCAGTCGACGCCGGCGATGACCCCCGCCGTCGTGCCGGAGCCGCTGCAGTCCAGGACCCGTACGGCGATGAGCTTGACGCCCTTGGCAACGCCGTATGTCTTGCCGCCGACCGTGCCCGCGACATGCGTGCCGTGGCCCTGGCAGTCCTGGCCGTTCTGGCCGCCGCCCACCGTGTCCGTGCCGACGCTCGCACGGCCGCCGAACTCGCTGTGCGACGTGCGGATCCCGGTGTCGATGATGTACGCGTTCACATTCGACGCGGATGTGTTGTATGTATACGACTTCGACAGCGGCAGATTCCGCTGGTCGACGCGGTCGAGGCCCCAGGTCGCGTTGGCCTGGGTCTCGTTCAGGCGGACCGTGGAGTTCTGCTCGACGTACGCCACACGCGGATCGGCGGCAAGCTCTGCCGCCTTCGCGCGGGACATCGTCGTGGAGAAGCCCTCAAGGACGCTGCGGTAGGTGTGCTTCGGTGTGACGCCCAGATCGGCGGCGCGCGTAGAGCCGTCCTTCAGGACGACAATCCAGCTGTTCTGTATGGCAGTTGCAGTGGGAGCGAGACGGAGATCGCCGATGGTCGCGCTCTGCGCGGTGGGGGAGGCGGCGAACTGGAGACCGGCCGCAAGGGCGACTGCGGGTATCAGCGCCCCATAGCGGCGGGCAGTGCTTCTCATCTCGTGCACCTGACCTTTCGTTGACCGGAGGACGGGCAAGTACGGTCGTGCATGGTGTCAGGAGGTGCATATGCGCTGACCAGGGTCTCGTGACGTGACCTGCGACACAAGAGAGCGGAATGTGTAAGACATGGCGGGACGCCGGATTGTGAAGACCCATCAGGCCGGGTGGAAACGATACGGAATGCCGGATTCCGGAGGCTACGTCTGAGGAAAGTCCCAGGTGAGCATCGCGAACACACCGTCGTCCTTCGCTCCCGCCGAGCGGTACGTCGCGAGCGCCGGGTCGTTGTCCGTGTCCACGCCGACCCACATGTCGTAGCAGCCCCGCTCCCGCGCCACCTTGAGCAACGCCTCGACCAGCGCCCTTCCGATGCCGCGCCTGCGGTACGCCTCGTCCACCGACAGCTCGTACAGGCACATCTCCGAGCCCTTGTCGGGATGGAGCATCTCGATGCCCGACACCATCCCGGCCGGCGCCCTGTCCACGTACGCGATCAGCATCAGATGCCCGGGGGAGGCCAGGAAGCGCTCGGCCCACTCCGCACGCGCCGGGCCGTCGTAGAGGTGCTCGGCCGCGGTGAGCTCGGCGACAGTCGTCGCGCGCCGGATGTCCATACGGGTCCCTTTCCTGGCCCTTTCCCTACGGGGGTGCGTACCGCGTCTGGTGTAGGGCGACCGTACTCCGTACTACTTGCGGAGGCTCATGAGTTCCGCCTGGCGGCAGCCGAGACGGCACAGGGGATCCGCTTAGGGTTCAACCATGCAGATCCGACTTCCCCGGCCGCGCGGCCGATGGCTCGCAGGCGTGGCCGCCTTCGCCGTCCTGGCCGGCGCGGGCACCTGGACCGCGGTCGCCGACGACGGCGCACCGGCCGTGCACCGTGAGGACCGGGTGCAGGAAATGCCCGGGGCGAAGATCGACACCTCCTACTTCACGACGGGCGGCACGGAGCGCCGGCCCGCCGTGCTCATCGGGCACGGCTTCGGCGGCAGCAAGGACGATGTCCGCGCCCAGGCCGAGAAGCTGGCCCGCGACGGATACGCCGTGCTGACCTGGTCCGCCCGCGGCCACGGCACGTCCACCGGGCAGATCGGGCTCAACGATCCCGCATTCGAGGTCAAGGACGTCTCCCGGCTGATCGACTGGCTGGCGAAACGGCCCGAGGTGCGGCTGGACGCGGACGGCGATCCGCGCGTCGGCATGACCGGTTCCTCCTACGGCGGGGCGATCTCGCTGCTCGCCGCCGGACACGACAAGCGCGTCGACGCGATCGCCCCCCAGATCACCTACTGGAACCTGGCCGACGCCCTCTTCCCGAACGGCGTCTTCAAGAAGCTTTGGGCCGGGATCTTCTTCTCCACCGGCTCCGCGGCCGGCACGGACGGAGCCGCCCCCGCCGACGCGCCCGCAGGAGACGCCCCGGCCGGTCCCGCGACTGCGGGCGACGCGGCAACAGCCGCCGGTGCGGCCAAGGCCGACGCGGCCGAGGGCCCCGCGAACCCGGGCGGCTGCGGGCGCTTCCAGCCCGCGCTGTGCGCCATGTACGAACGCGTCGCCGTCGCCGGAAAGCCCGACGCCGCAGCCCGTACGCTCCTCGAAAGCCGCAGTCCCTCCGCCGTCGGCGACCGCATCAAGGTGCCCGCGCTCATCGTGCAGGGCCAGGCCGACTCCCTCTTCCCGCTCTCGCACGCCGACGCCATGGCCAAGCGGATCAGCGCCAATGGCGCACCCGTCTCGGTAGACTGGATCGCCGGCGGGCACGACGGCGGCGACCGGGAGACCGGCCGCGTCGAGGGCCGCATCGGCGACTGGTTCGACCGGTATCTGGGGCAGGACAAGGGCGCGGACACAGGACCCGCCTTCCGCGTCAGCCGGACCGGAGGCGTCGACTCCACGGATGGCGAGGCCCTGCTGCGCGGCGCGACCGGCGACAGTTACCCGGGTCTCGCGAGCGGCGCAGAGCCGATCCCGCTCACCGGCCGCGAGCAGCGCTTCGCCAACCCGGCCGGCGCGGGCCCGCCCGCCATCTCCGCGGTCCCGGGCCTCGGCGGCGGACTCGGCCGGCTCTCCTCTCTCGGCGTCGGCCTCTCGCTCGACTTCCCCGGCCAGTCCGCACGCTTCGAGTCCGCGCCGCTGGACCGGTCACTGCGGATCACGGGCTCGCCGACCGTCCGGGTCAAGGTCGCCTCCAGCAGCGGCGACGCCGTCCTGTTCGGGAAGGTGTACGACGTAGGGCCCGACGGCCGCCAACAGGTGCTGCCCTCCCAGCTCGTCGCGCCGGTCCGCGTCGAGAACGCCAAGCAGGGCAAGGACGTCACACTGACCCTGCCCGCCGTGGACCACGACGTCGACGCCGGACACCGGCTGCGGCTTGTCCTGTCGGCGACGGACCTCGGCTATGCCTCGCCGGCCGCCCCCGCCACGTACACCGTCTCTCTCCTGGATGCGGGCGCGCTCGCCGTGCCCACCGCGCCCGCCGTGAAGACCCAGGCCGCGGGACTGCCTTGGTGGACCTGGGCGCTCCCGGCCGCGGGCGCGCTGATCGCGGCGGCGCTGCTGCTCACCGCCCGGCGCAGGGCCCTCGCCCCGCCACCCGACCCCGAGCGTGCCGAAGTGCCCCTGGAAATCACCGGCTTGACCAAGCGGTACGCCAAGTCCGCGGACCGGTATGCCGTACGGGAGCTGTCCTTCCGTGTCGAGAAGGGGCAGGTCCTCGGCCTCCTCGGCCCCAACGGCGCGGGCAAGACCACCACCCTTCGCATGCTGATGGGGCTCATCCGGCCCGACGACGGTGAGATCCGCGTCTTCGGCCACGCCATCCGGCCGGGTGCGCCCGTGCTCTCCCGGGTCGGCGCATTCGTCGAGGGCGCCGGCTTCCTGCCGCATATGTCGGGCCGCGACAACCTGGAGCTGTACTGGCGGGCCACCGGCCGGCCAGCGAGCGACGCGCACATCGAGGAGGCCCTGGAGATCGCGGGTCTCGGCGACGCCCTCGCCCGCGCCGTACGCACCTACTCGCAGGGCATGCGCCAGCGACTCGCCATCGCCCAGGCCATGCTCGGCATGCCGGATCTGCTGATCCTCGACGAGCCGACGAACGGACTCGACCCGCCCCAGATCCGCGAGATGCGGGACGTGATGATCCGGTACGCGGCCGGGGGCCGGACCGTCATCGTCTCCAGTCACCTCCTCTCCGAGGTCGAGCAGTCCTGCACCCATCTGGTGGTCATGGACCGCGGCCGGCTGGTGCAGGCGGGACCGGTCGCTGAGATCACCGGAGAGAGCGACACACTGCTCGTCACCACCGCGGAGGAGGTGCCGGAGCCGGTGGTCGAGAAGATCGCCGCGCTGCCCGGGATCGGTTCGGCGACCCGTACGGACGAAGGACTGCTCGTACGGCTCGACGGGGCCACCGCCACCGGAATGATCGCCGAACTCGTCCGGCTGGACGTGCCGTTGACGGGCGTCGGTCCGCACCGCCGCCTGGAGGATGCCTTCCTCAACCTGATCGGAGGATCCGCATGAGCACGCTGGTCGATTCGGCCCCGGGCTACCGGGCACGGCACACCCTGCCGCTGCGTGTCGAGGCGGTACGGCAGCTGAAGCGCAGACGGACGCTGGTGATGGCCGGGGTGCTGGCCGCGCTGCCCCTCATTCTGATCGCCGCCTTCGCGATCGGCGGCACCCCGGACGGCGGGGAGAACGGCCGGATCACTCTGATCGACACCGCCACCGCGTCGGGCGCGAACTTCGCCGCCACCTGTCTGTTCGTCTCTGCGGGCTTCCTGCTGGTGGTGCCGGTGGCCCTCTTCCACGGAGACACCGTGGCCTCGGAGGCCAACTGGTCCTCGCTGCGCTATCTGCTGGCAGCCCCTGTCCCGCGCACCCGGCTGCTGTGGTCCAAGCTGGCGGTGGCGCTCGGCTTCAGTGCGGCGGCCATGGTGCTTCTGCCGCTGGTGGCCCTGGCGGCGGGCACCGCGGCATACGGCTGGGGGCCGCTGAAACTGCCCACAGGCGGCTCCCTGGCCGCCGGCGACACGGTGTCGCGGCTGGCGCTGGTCGTGGCGTTCATCTTCTTCTCCCAACTGGTCACCGCAGGGCTTGCGTTCTGGCTGTCTACCAAGACCGACGCCCCGCTGGGCGCGGTCGGCGGAGCGGTCGGACTGACGATCATCGGCAATGTGCTGGACGCGGTCACGGCGCTCGGGTCGTGGCGCGATGTGCTGCCCGCGCACTGGCAGTTCGCATGGATCGATGCGCTCCAGCCGCAGCTGGAGTGGAACGGCATGGTGAAGGGCGCGGCCGTCTCGGTGACATACGCCCTGGTGCTGTTCGCGCTCGCCTTCCGGAACTTCTCCCGCAAGGACATCGTGTCGTAGTCGCCGGCGGAGACCCGCCGGCGCAGACCGCCGGCGTAGGGCTCGCTACACCCAGCCCCGACGAGCCGCTTCCGCTCCCGCCCGGAAACGGCTCGTCGTGCCGAGGTCGGTGAGCAGTTCACCGACGCGGCGGCTGTACGTACGCCCGGACATGCCGAGGCGGGTCGCGGCCGTCTCGTCCGTGAGCCCGGCGAGCAGGGCCAGGAGCACCGGCTGCAGATGGGCCGGCACGGCGCCGGGCACGGTGTGCCGGGTCAGATTGTCACCGGTGTCCCACCAGGCGCGGTGCGTGCGCACCAGGGCCTGGACAACGACGGGGTCGCGGATCAACAGCACGCCGTTGAAGTGCAGTTCCAGATCGAGGGGAACGGCAGCGACCGAACGGTCGGCGACAACCATTTTGAACGGGATGGAGTCCGTCACCCGCGTCGCGCCGGGGCAGAGCCACGGCTGCGCAAGATGGGTCAGCCCGTGCCGGGGCGCGATCCGCCTGACCGCCGCGGTCTGTTCGGCGGCCGTACGAACACAGGCGCCACCGAATTCCAGGAACGGCTCCGGGATGCCGTGGCCCAGCGCGCTCGCCGGGTCGTCGAAGCTGAGGAGCTCATGGCGCGCCGAGCGGACCAGCCCTGCCAGGGCCGCTCTCACCTGAGTCACTCCCTGAACCGGCTGCCCCGGCGCTTCGCGCAGGACAGACCGAGAGACCTCCCGACCGAGCACGGAGCCCGGGGCCACCCCCACTGCCATGACAGATCATCCCCCGCCCTTCACACGCCACACGGCCCGTCCCCTCGGATCCGTATGCCACTCCATGTACAACCACGATTGCACATGGTGACAAGTTCCGGTTCGCGGCTGGCGAGTCATTGCCATTCCTTTCGGTTCCGGGAACGGTTCCGGGCAACTCCCGCCCGCCGTTGCCGCATTGAGATTCATCCGCAACTCCTTCGACAGCTCCCCGGGGCCGTCTCGGACGTCACATTCACAAGTGCTGACGACCCAGGGGAGCCCAGATGAAGCTCAGCGCACGGACGTACAGGGGAGTGCTGGCCGCGGTCCTGGCCGGCGGCATGCTGCTGACCGCCGGCTGCGGCGGTGGCGGCGGCCACGCCGACCGGACCTCCCAGGGCGGCGCCAAGGAGCGGGCGAACGACGGCGCGAGGCCCGATCCCGCGCCGATAGCGCCGGACGGGGGAGGAGGCGCGCCCGCCACGGGAGTGGACGGAGGGGCTGACGGGGCGCGGGAGGGCGACGCGTTCCGGGAGTCCGAACGGGCCCCCGACTATCTGTCGACCTTCGCGCTCGACGTGGACACCGCCTCGTACGGCTATGCTCGCCGCACCCTCGCCGACGGGCGGCGGCCGGAGCCAGGTCAGATCCGGCCCGAGGAGTTCATCAACAGCTTCCGGCAGGACTACCCGCGGCCGAAGGGCGACGGCTTCTCGGTGACGGTCGACGGGGCGCGGCCCGGCAGCGCGGAGGGCGAGATCCGCGGCCGGGGCGATGACGGAGCGGGCGGCGGGGACTGGTCGTTGGTGCGCGTGGGTCTCTCCACCCGCCCCTCCGACCGCAAGGGTGAACGGCCGCCGGCCGCCCTCACCTTCGTCATCGACATCTCCGGCTCCATGGCGGAGCCGGGCCGGCTCGATCTGGTCAAGGAGTCGCTGGGCATCCTCACCGACGAGCTGCGCGACGACGACTCGATGGCGCTGGTCACCTTCAGCGACGAGGCCAAGACGCGGCTGCCGATGACCAGGGTCGACGACAACCGCGACCGTATCCACGAGGTGATCGACAGCCTGGAGCCCACGGACTCCACCAATGTCGAGGCGGGCGTGCGGCAGGGCTACGACGAGGCGGTCGAGGGCCGTCGCCGCGGGGCCACCAACCGCGTCGTCCTCCTCTCCGACGCACTCGCCAACACCGGCGAGACCGAGGCCGACGCGATCCTCGACCGGATCGACGACGCCCGTCGCACGTACGGCATCACGCTCTTCGGCGTGGGCGTCGGCAGTGAGTACGGCGATGCGCTGATGGAGCGGCTCGCCGACAAGGGCGACGGGCACACCACGTATGTCTCCACCAGCGAGCAGGCCAGGAAGGTCTTCTGCGACCAGCTGCCCACGCATGTCGAACTGCGCGCACGGGACGCCAAGGCGCAGGTGGCTTTCGACCCGAAGACCGTCCAGCAGTTCCGGCTCATCGGATACGAGAACCGCGCGGTCGAGGACGAGGACTTCCGCAACGACACGGTGGACGGCGGCGAGGTCGGCCCGGGCCATACGGTGACGGCGCTGTATGCCGTACGGCTCAGGGAAGGCGCGAGCGGTCACGTCGCGACGGCGACCGTCCGCTGGCTCGACCCGAGGACGCGGGCGCCGCACGAACAGACGGGCTCGGTCGAGACGGACGCGGTCGACGGCGCGCTGTGGGACGGGGGCTCGAAGCGGCTCCAAGTCACCGCGGTCGCGGCGTACTTCGCAGAATCAATGCGGGGCGGCTCGATGCCCGGGGCGCCGGGGCTGGGCGAACTGGTGGGCCGGGCGAGGAAGCTGGCGGGCTCGACGGAGGACGGCGCGGTGCGTGAGCTGGCGGAGGCGATCGCTCAGGCGCAGCGCGTACGGGACTGAGGGGGAGGGGGACGGGCGGCGCGGCGCGATGCCGCGTCGTCCGTCCCCTCGCGTCATGATGTGCGCCATGGCCACCCTTCTCCTCGCCCTCGCCATCATCTTCACGGGGCTGTACGCGGGCTTCATGCTGACCTTCCAGATCTCGGTCATGCCCGCGCTCGCCCGGCTGTCGGACGACCAGTTCCTGCCGGCCATGCGCCGTATCAACGAGGTCGTACCGCGCCCTGCCTTCCTTCTCCTCTTCCTCGGGATCATCGCGTTCCCCGCCGCGGCACTCGCCGTGCCCGTCGACGGGCGCACGGACACCCAGCGATGGCTGATCGTCGCGGGCCTGGTGTGCGCGGTCATCAACCATCTGATCACCATCGTCGGCAACATCCCGCTGAACAACGCCCTCGCCGCGGCGGAGAACCTCTCTCCGGCCGCCCCCGACAGCGAGGTTCGCGCGGCCTTCGAGCCCCGTTGGAACCTCCTGCACCTGATCCGCACCCTGTTCACGCTCGCGTCGTTCGCCCTGCTGGTCGGCGCCGCGCTGCAGTGACCGTGAACAGGCCGGAGGAAACCGTCGCTTTAGCGGCCTGGCGCAAGCTCGTGGCCGAGTGCATGTGATCACTGGCGTACGGAGGAGACAGGCATGGCGGGGATCATCGTCGACAGCGAGCTGTGGATCAGGCGGTACCACTCCTTGCCGGCCGGCGGCGAGGAGCGCATTGGGCTCGTGTGCTTTCCGCATGCGGGCGGCTCGGCAAGCTACTTCCACGCACTGTCGGGGTTGCTGAGTCCGGCGGTCGAGGTGCTCGCCGTGCAGTATCCGGGGCGGCAGGACCGGCGGGCCGAGGCGCCGGCGGACGACCTCCAGGAGCTGGCGTCGGGAGTGATCGCCGCGCTGGAGCCGTGGGCGGACCGGCCGCTCGCGTACTTCGGGCACAGCATGGGTGCGCTCGTCGCGTTCGAGGCGGCCCGCCGTCTGCCGCCGCAGGTGCTGTTCGTGTCGGGACGGCGAGCGCCGTCGACCCACCGGCCGGAGGCGTTTCATCTGCTCGACGACGACGGGCTGGTGGCCGAGACAGAGGCGCTGAGCGGGACCGACGCACGGCTGCTGGCCGATCCGGAGATGCGGGAGCTGATCCTGCCGCCGCTGCGGGCCGACTACCGGGCGATCGAGACCTACAGCCCGGACGCGGACGCCGTCGTCGAAACACCGCTCGAGGCCCTGCTCGGAGACCGCGACCCGCGGGTCACCGAAGAGGAGGCGCGGGCCTGGAGCGCCCACACCACGGGGGAGTTCGCGCTGAACGTCTTTCCCGGCGGCGGGCACTTCTATCTGTCGGACCAGGACTACGCAGCGGACCTGGCAGCCCTGATCACTCGCAGAGTCGCCCGGCCGGCCCGCTGACCCGACGACCCGCCCACCCGCTGACCGTCACCGGCGCGGCGGCCACAGCCCGTCGATGAGGACGGTCAGGACCTGGTCGGCCTCGTCGGGGGCGTGCTCCCGGGCCCACGCCGCGGAGGCGATCAGCGCGAACAGCTCGTTGGGGGAGGTGTCGTCGCGCACCTCCCCGGACCGCTGCGCCCGCTCCAGGAGATGCTGGCCCGACGACTGCATGGACGTACAGGCGTTGTTCAACTCGGACGCCTCGTCCTTGAGGCTGTCCATCAACAGGGTCACCAGCCCCCGGTACGTCGTCGCATGCGCCACCGCGGCCCGCACCCACGTCGCCAGCGCCTCACCCGCGGGCTCCGTGGTCAGCAACTCCTCGGCAGTGGTGCCGAGTTCCTTGATGCTGTCGTGCAGCATCGTCTTCAGCAGGCTCTCCCGGGTGGGGAAGTGCCGGTAGAGGGTTGCGTTTCCCAGCCCCGCTTGCCGGGCGATGTCGTCGAGCGACGTGTGGATACCGTGCTTGTCGAAGGCCGTCTTGGCCTCCGACAGGAGTCGCTCGTAGTTGCGGCGGGCGTCTGCGCGCATCGGGCTGCTCTCTCCTTGCCGTCCAGGGAGCGGTGCTGCTCCCGTCGGTGACGGCAGCAGCACCAAACCGGGGTATGCCCCCGGATTCTACCCTGCCTCGGTTTCGAGCTCGTCGCGCAGGCGCCGAGCGAGCTGCGCGGGGGTGGGGTGGTCGAAGGCGACGACCGCGGGCAGCGCGAGACCGGTGGCCTCGCACAGGAGATTCCGCAGCTCAAGACCGGTGAACGAGGTGAAGCCCGCCTCCAGGAAGGTGAGTGCGGGGTCGATCTCCTCCGCCGACTCGTGCCCCAGCACCGAGGCCGCCGTGGAGCGGACCAGGTCAAGCAGCACGGCGTCCTGCTCATCGGGACCGAGACCGGTCAGATTCCGGCGCAGGACAGTTTCCCCGAGGGCATCGACGGTTTCGGGTGCGCTGTCCTGCGCCGGGGTCGAGGGGGCGCCGTCCGGCGCGGGTTGCCAGGCAGGGCCGTGCAGCCAGTACGTGCGCCGTTGGAAGGCGTACGTCGGGAGGGACACGCGCCTGACACCGTCCGCGGGCCCCTGCCGCCAGTCCACCGGACGGCCGTGCGCCCAGGCCAGCCCGAGCGCGGTCAGCAGCGTCCGCAGCTCCGGGCGGTCGCCCCGCAGGGCCGGGGCGAGGACCAGCGGCGCGGTCCCAAGGCTCTGCCCGGCCATCGCCGAGAGCACCCCGTCGGGGCCCAGCTCGACATGGACACGGACGCCGTTGTCCTCCAGGTAGCGCACTCCATGGTGGAAGCGGACGGTCTCGCGGATGTGCCGTACCCAGTAGTCGGGGTCGCACAGTTCGTCGGCTGTCGCGGGTCTGCCGGTCAGATTGGAGATGAGCGCAATGGCCGAAGGCTTGAAGGACAGCTCCGAGACGGCGCGGCGGAACTCGTCCAGGACACCGTCCATGTGGGCTGAGTGGAAGGCGTGGCTGACCCGCAGGCGCTTGGTCTTACGGCCCTGAGCGCGCCAGTATGCCGTGGCCTCGGTGGCGGCATCGGCGTCGCCGGAGACGACCACGGCCTGCGGGCCGTTGACGGCCGCGACGGCGAGGCGTCCCGCGTAACCGTCCGTCAGGAACGCGCTCACCTCGTCCTCCGACGCCTGCACCGACACCATCGCGCCGTCGCTTCGGGCCGACTGCATGAGACGGCCGCGAACGGCGACGAGAGCGACGGCATCGTCCAGGGTGAGCACCCCGGCCGCGTGAGCGGCGGCCAGCTCGCCGACGGAGTGCCCCATCACGAAGTCCGGGACCGGGCCGTGGTGTTCCATGACCCTGTACAGCGCGGTCTCCAGGGCGAACAGCGCGGCCTGCGCGTACTGCGTCCGGTCCAGGAGCGCCGCCTCCGGCGTGCGGGGCGCCGCGAACACGACGTCGCGCAGCGGGTGTTCGAGGTGTTCGTCGAAGAGTGCGCACACCTCGTCGAAGGAGGCCCTGAAGACCGGGTGGGTCCCGTACAGTTCGCGGCCCATGCCCAGACGCTGGCTGCCCTGGCCGGTGAAGAGGAACGCCGTGCGGGCTCCCCGGTCCGTCCGGCCGCGCAGGACACCGGCGCCTCCCGCACCCGCGGCGAGGTCCGCAAGGCCGCGCAGCAGTTCCGCACGGTCCTCGCCGAGCACCACGGCGCGGTCCTCCAGCGCCGGCCGGGAGACGAGTGCCCTCGCCACCGCGGCCGTGGTGAGGGACGGCTGCTCCTGTACGTACTCCAGCAGCCGTTGTGCCTGCGCGGCCAGGGCCGCTGTGCCACGGCCGGAGAGGACCCAGGGGGCGACGGGGAGCGCGGCGGGTCCGGGTTCCGCGGCAGGTTCCGCGGACGGGGGCTCGGGCGCTTCCTCGAGGACGAGGTGGGCGTTGGTCCCGCTGATCCCGAAGGAGGAGACGGCCGCCCGGCGCGGCCGGCCGTCCTCGGCAGGCCAGGGCCGGGGCTGCGGCAGGAGGCGTACGGCACCGCTGTGCCAGTCGACGTGCGGAGTGGGTTCGTCGGCGTGGAGGGTGCGGGGCAGCGTGCCGCGGTTCATGGCCATCACCATCTTGATCACGCCGCCGACCCCGGCCGCGGCCTGTGTGTGGCCGATGTTCGACTTGAGGGCGCCGAGCCACAGCGGGCGTTCGGTGTCCCGGTCCTGTCCGTAGGTGTTCAGCAGCGCCTGCGCCTCGATCGGGTCGCCCAGCGTGGTGCCTGTGCCGTGCGCCTCCACGGCGTCGACATCGCCGGGGGCGAGCCGGGCGTTGGCCAGGGCCTGGCGGATGACGGCTTCCTGCGCCGGGCCGTTGGGGGCGGTCAGGCCGTTGCTGGCGCCGTCCTGGTTGGTGGCGCTGCCGCGGATCACGGCCAGTACGTCGTGCCCGTTGCGGTGGGCGTCGGACAGCCGCTCCAGGACGATGAGCGCGGCACCCTCGCCGAAGCCGGTGCCGTCGGCGGAGGCGGCGAAGGACTTGCACCGGCCGTCGGGGGAGAGCCCCCGCTGGCGGCTGAACTCGGTGAACAGCCCCGGCGTCGCCAGCACCGTGGCACCGCCGGCCAGCGCCAGGGTGCACTCGCCCTGCCGCAGGGACTGGACGGCGAGATGGATGGCGACCAGCGAGGAGGAGCAGGCGGTGTCGATGGTGACGGCCGGGCCTTCAAGACCGAAGGTGTACGCGATCCGGCCGGTGGCGACCGAGGGTGCGGTGCCGTTGCCGATGAACCCCTCCACCTCCTCGGGGATGAAGGGCAGCCGGGCCGCGTAGTCGCTGTACATCAGGCCCGCGAACACGCCGGTCCGGCTGCCCCGCAGGCGTTGCGGGTCCAGACCGGCCCGTTCGAACGCCTCCCAGGCGGTCTCCAGCAGCAGCCGGTGCTGCGGGTCGGTGGCCAGCGCCTCGCGCGGGCCGAGTCCGAAGAAGCCGGCGTCGAACTCGGCGGCGTCGGGCAGGAAGCCGCCACTGCGGGTGTACGAGGTGCCGGGCCGGTCGGGATCGGCGTCGTACAGCGCCTCCAGATTCCAGCCGCGATCCTCCGGGAAGCCGCCGATCACATCGGTGCCGGAGTCGACGACCCGCCACAGGTCTTCGGGGCTGCGGACACCCCCGGGATACCGGCAGCCGATGCCCACGATCGCGATCGGCTCCTGGGCGGCGGACTCCAGCTCCGCCAGCCGCTGCCGGGTCTCGTGCAGGTCGGCCGTGACCCACTTGAGGTACTCGACCAGCTTCTCTTCGTTGCTCGCGGGGCCTGCGGGGCCTGCGGGGCCTGCGGGGCCTGCGGGGCTCGTAGGGCTCGCGGCGCTTGTGGCGCTCGCCGTGCTCTGCGTGCTCGTCGGCTTCGTCACTTCGACCGGGCCTTCCTGCCGAATTCGCTGTCGATGAGATCGAGGATCTCGGTGGCCGACGCGGTCTGGATGCGTGAAGCCACATCCGATTCCGGGCCGGTTGCGGGCTGTTCCGTCTCCCAGGCGTGCAGCAGTTCGCGCAGCCGCCTGCCCACCTCGGTCCGCGTTCCCGTGTCCTCGCGCGGCGTCAGTGCCAACGCCCGTTCCAGGGCGTCCAGTCCGGCGAGCGGATCGGTGACGGCCGCCGACTCCGGCTCGGCCGGTTCGGCATCCGCACGCAGGCGTGCGGCGAGCGCGGCCGGCGAAGGATGGTCGAAGACCACGGTCGCGGGCAGTCGCAGACCGGTCGCGGCGGTGAGGCGGTTACGGAACTCCACCGCGGTCAGGGAGTCGAAGCCGAGCTCCTTGAAGGAGTGGTCGTCGTCGATCAGCGCCGTGTCCGTGTGACCGAGAACCACGGCCGCCGTCTCGCGTACGAGGTCGAGCACCAGCCGGTCCCGCTCGCTCTCCGGCACTGAAGCCAGTCGCTCGGCCAGGGACTTGGCGCCCGCCGGTCCTGAGGACCTGCGCTCCGGGACCCGCACCAGCCCGCGGAACAGCGGGGGCAGCAGCCCGCCCGCCGCCCGGCGGCGCAGCTCCGCGTGGTCCAGCCGGGCCGCGACCGCCGTGGCCTGCTGTCCGGCCAGCACCTGGTCGAGCAGCGCCAGACCGTCGTCGGCGGACAGCGGGACGATGCCGTCGCGGCCGAGCCGGTCCCGTTCGCGATCGCCCAGGTGGCCCGTGAGGCCGCTGCTTTTCGCCCACAGGCCCCAGGCGATGGAGGCGGCGGGCAGTCCGAGGGAGCGGCGGTGCTGGGCCAGCCCGTCCAGGTAGGCGTTCGCCGCCGCATAGTTGCCCTGCCCCGCGTTGCCCACCACGCCCGCGAGCGAGGAGAACAGCAGGAAGGCCGACAGAGCGGTGTCGCGGGTGAGGTCGTGCAGGTTCCAGGCGGCGTCGGCCTTGGCGGCCAGCACCGCGTCGAACCGCTCGGGGGACAGCGACTGGACGACGCCGTCGTCGAGGGCTCCGGCCGCATGCACCACCGCCGTCAGCGGCCGCTCCGACCCAATGGAGGCAAGCAGCCCGGCGAGGGCTTCGCGGTCGCTCGCGTCGCAGGACTCGATACGTACCTCGGCGCCCAGCGCGGTCAGCTCGGCCTCCAGTTCGGCGGCGCCGGGGGCCTGGGGGCCGCGGCGGCTGATCAACAGGAGGTGGCGCGCGCTGTGTTCGGTGACGAGGTGGCGGGCGAGCAGGCCGCCGAGGGTGCCGGTCGCACCGGTGATCAGCACCGTTCCGTCGGGGTCCAGCGGCCGTTCCCGGGACGTGGGTTCCGGCGAGACGGCCAGCCGCGGCGTGTACAAGACACCTCCGCGTACGGCGAGTTCGCTTTCGCCGGAGGCCACGGCCGCGGGCAGCGCCCGCAGCGAGGACTCGTCCTCGTCCAGGTCCACCAGCACGATCCGGTCGGGGTTCTCGGTGCGGGCCGAGCGCAGCAGCCCCCACAGCGCGGCGGCGGCCGGTTCGGTGGACTCCGCGTCAGTGACGGCCACTGACCGGCGCACGGCCGTCACCAGCCGGCTGCCGGCGAACCGCTCGTCGTCCAGCCAGGACTGCAGAAGAGCGAGCAGTGAACCCAGCGCGGCCCGTACGCCCTCAGCCGAGTGGGCCCCGACGGATCCGGACGGCAGCGGCAGGCATGCCACGACGGTGTCCGGCAGCCCCGCCGCGGAGCCCTCGACAGCCGCATGGAGCGCGTCGAGCCCAGTGTGCGCGGTGACGTCCAGCACCCCGGCGATCCGCTCGGCGTCGTCGCCGAGCACGGCCCAGGCACTCTCGGCGGGGGCCGGAGCGGCGGTGGCCGGAGCGGCGGGCAGGGCGGACCACTCCACCGTGTGCAGCGGAAGGCTCCCCGCGCCTCGGGCCCGCAGCGCGGCCAGTTGCTCAGCCGGTACGGGACGCAGGGTGAGCGCTTCGCAGGCGGCGACGGGCGTGCCGCCCGAGTCGGCGATACGAAGTCCCACCGTGCCGTTCTGGGCCCTGGTCAGCCGCACCCGCAGAGCCGTGGCGCCTTGGGCGTACAGGCTGACCCCGCTGAAGGAGAAGGGAAGTTGGACGCTGTCGTCCCGCTCGCCCGGTGTGCCCAGCGCCAGTGGGTGCAGGGCTGCGTCGAGGAGTGCGGGGTGGAGGGTGTGGTGGGTGGTGTCGGTTCCTTCGGGGAGGGTGATTTCGGCGTAGAGGTCGTTGCCGTCGTGCCAGAGGGCGGTGAGGCCTTGGAAGAGTGGTCCGTACTCGTAGCCTCTGGCGGCGAGTTCGTCGTAGGAGCCGGTGAGGTCGACGGGTTCGCCGGGCGGTGGCCAGGCGATCTCCTCGGCGGGAACAGGGGTGCTGACGAGAGCACCGGCGGCATGCCGCGTCCAGGACGGGATGTCGTCGCTGCGGGAGTGGATGGCGAGGGTGCGCCGCCCCTCGTCGTCCGGGGTGCCGACGGTGACCTGAAGCGCCACCGAGCCCTGCTCGGGCAGGGTGAGGGGCGCTTCGAGGGTGAGATCCTCCACCGTGCCCGCGTCCGTGAGCCCCGCGGCGTGCAGCGCCAGGTCCACAAAGGCCGTGCCGGGAAGCAGCACAGTGCCCTCCACCGCGTGGTCGGCGAGCCAGGGATGGGTGCGCAGAGAGATACGGCCGGTGAGCACCAGCTGGTCGCCGTCGGCGAGCGGGACGCTGGCACCGAGCAGCGCATGGCCGGCGGTGTCCAGTCCGAGTCCGTCGGCGTCGACGGCCGTCCGGGAAGCCTCCAGCCAGTAACGCCGCTGCTGGAAGGGGTAGGTGGGCAGCCCGCTCGGCCGGGCCGGGGGCTGCGCGGGGCGCCAGACGCCGGGCGAGGTGCCCGCGACATGGGCCTCGGCGAGCGAGGTGCCGAAGCGCTGGAGGTCACCCTGGTCGCGGCGGAGGGTGCCCAGCGCGACGGCCGGGGCGCCGGTCTCCTCGATCGTTTCCTGGATGGCTGTGATCAGTACGGGGTGCGGGCTGACCTCGATGAAGGCGGTGTGCCCGTCCGCCAGCAGCCTGCGCACCGTTGCGTCGAACAGCACCGGCTCGCGGAGGTTGCGGAACCAGTAGTCGCCGGTCAGTGCCGTCCCCTCCAGCGGCGCGTGGGTCACGGCGGAGTAGAAGGGGACGTCGGCCGCACCGGGCTTGATCCCGCCCAGCACCTCGCGCAGTTCGTCCTCCAGCGCGTCGACGTGCGGGGAGTGCGAGGCGTAGTCGACGGGGATCATCCGGGCCCGCACCTTCTGGGCGGTGAGCTGGTCCCGCAGCGATTCCAGGGCTCCCTGCGCACCGGAGACGACGGTCGCCCCCGGCCCGTTCACGGCGGCGATGTACGTGCCGTCGATGAGGTGGTCCCTGGTGCGGTCGGCGGGCAGCTGGACCGAGAGCATGCCGCCGGTCCCGGCCAGTCTGGTGATGGCCTTGCTGCGCAGCGCGGCGATCCGCGCGGCGTCGGCGAGGCTGAGCGCGCCCGCGAGATGAGCCGCGGCGATCTCGCCCTGGGAGTGCCCGATGACGGCGGCGGGTTCGACGCCGTGGTGCCTCCACAGCCGGGCGAGCGACACCATCATGGCGAACAGCGCGGGCTGCACCACGTCGACGCGGTCCAGACCGGGGGCCTTCGGGTCCCCGGAGAGCACCTGCATCAGGTCCCAGTCGGTGTGCGGCGCCAGCGCCTCGGCGCACTCCCGCAGATAGCCGGCGAACTCCGGGCTGCTCTCTATGAGTTCACGGCCCATGGCCGCCCACTGGCTGCCCTGGCCGGGGAAGACGAAGACGGGTCGGCCGGGCCCGTGGCCGACAGTGGTGCCGGTGACGAGGCCGGGGAACTCCTTGCCGCGGGCGAGGGCGTCCAGTCCGGCCAGCAACGTGTCACGGTCGCCCGCGGGGACGACGGCCCGGTGGTCGAAACGGGTACGGAAGGCGAGCGCGTGCGCGACCCCGGCCGGCTCGGTGCCGGGGTGCTCGACGGCGTACGCCTGGAGCAGACCGGCCTGCTCCCGCAGTGCTTCCTCGGTCTTCGCCGACAGCAGCCAGGGAAGCGTGGGGAGTTCGGCGGTCTTCCCGCCGTCCTCCGGCCCGGGAGTGGGCTCTTCGATGATGACGTGGGCGTTGGTTCCGCTGATCCCGAAGGAGGAGACCCCGGCCCGCCGCGGTGCGTCGCCGGTTGTCTCCCACGGCCGGTCCTCGGTCAGCAGCCGGACCGTCCCCGTGGACCAGTCGACGTGGTCGGTGGGCGCGTCGACATGCAGCGTCTTCGGCAGACGGCCGTGGTGCATGGCCATCACCATCTTGATGATGCCGCCCACGCCGGCCGCGGCCATGGTGTGGCCGACGTTGGACTTCAAGGAGCCGAGCCACAGCGGGTGTTCGGTGTCGCGGTCCTGTCCGTACGTGCTGATCAGCGCCTGTGCCTCGATCGGGTCGCCGAGGCGGGTACCGGTGCCGTGCGCCTCGACCGCGTCCACCTGGCCCGCGGTCAGCCGTGCGTTGGCGAGGGCCTGCCGGATGACGCGTTCCTGGGAGGGGCCGTTGGGGGCGGAAAGGCCGTTGCTGGCGCCGTCCTGGTTGGTGGCGGTGCCGCGGATGACGGCGACCACCGGGTGGCCGTTGCGCCGGGCGTCCGAGAGCCGCTCCAGAAGCAGCAGCCCCGCACCCTCGCCCCAGCCGGTGCCGTCCGCGGAGGCGGAGAAGGCCTTGCACAGCCCGTCCGGTGACAGCGCGCGCTGACGGCTGAACTCGATGAAGCTGGTGGGTCCCGCCAGTACGGTCGCACCGCCGGCCAGCGCGAGCGAGCACTCGCCCTGCCGCAGCGACTGGGCCGCCAGATGCAGGGCCACCAGCGACGACGAGCACGCCGTGTCTACCGACACCGCGGGGCCCTCCAGGCCGAAGGTGTAGGCGATACGGCCGGAGGCGACGCTGGCTGTGGTGCCCGTCGCCAGATACCCCTCGACGGACTCGGGGGCCTGACCGAGCCGGGTGACGTAGTCCCCGGCGACCACACCGGCGAAGACGCCGGTGTCGCTGCCGCGCAGTTCTGTGGGGTCGATACCGGCCCGCTCGACGGCCTCCCAGGCGGTCTCGAGGAGGAGCCGCTGCTGCGGGTCCATCGCGGTCGCCTCACGCGGGTTGATTCCGAAGAACGCCGCGTCGAACCGGTCGGCCCCGGTCAGGAAGGCTCCTCGCTTCGTGTACGAGGTGCCGGGCCGGTCGGGGTCGGGGTCGTACAGGCCGCTGGTGTCCCAGCCGCGGTTCTCGGGGAAGTCCGTCACCGCGTCGGCGCCGGAGGCCACCAGCCGCCACAGGTCCTCGGGAGAGGCGACCCCGCCCGCGTACCGGCAGGCCATTCCGACGATCGCGATCGGATCGTCGTCGAGTGCCCCGGCCACGGCGGGAGCGGCAGGCGTACGGGCACTTGCCGGCGCCGGCCCGTCACCGAGCAGACCGGTGCGCAGATGGGCGGCGAGCGCCGCCGGAGTGGGATGGTCGAAGACCAGCGAGGACGGCAGCCGCAGACCGGTGGCGGAGTTGAGGCGGTTGCGCAGCTCGACCGCGGTCAGCGAATCGAAGCCGATGTCCTTGAACGCCCGCTCGGGGGCCAGGGAATCGGCCGTGCCGTGCCCGAGGACCGCCGCGGCCTGCGCCCGTACCAGGCCGAGCAGTTGCCGGTCGCGCTCCGCGTCGTCCAGTGCGGCGAGCCGCTCGGCGAGTGGCGCATCGCCCGCGGAGCTCGTGCGGCCCGCGGCGGCCCGCCGGGTGGGAGTACGGACCAGACCGCGCAGCAGCGGTGCGAGTGTGCCGTTCTCTGCGCGGGCGCGCAGCGCGGGCAGATCCAGCCGGAGGGGGACGAGCAGCGGCTCGTCCGAGGTCAGAGCCTCGTCGAAGAGGGCGAGGCCGCGCTCCGGGGTGAGCGGCGCGAAGCCCGCTCCGGACAGCCTGGCGAGGTCACCGCTGCCGAGCGCCCCGGCCATGCCGCTGCCGTCGTCGTCGCCGCCCCACAGGCCCCAGGCCAGGGAGAGCCCCGGCAGGCCGGTGCTGCGGTGGTAGGCGGTGAGCCCGTCCAGGAAGGAGTTGGTGGCCGCGTAGTTGGACTGGCCCGCGTTGCCGATGATGCCGGCGAAGGAGGAGAAGACCACGAAGGCGGCCAGGTCCAGGTGGCGTGTGGCGTCGGTGAGGTGCCAGGCCGCGTCCTGCTTGGGCCGCCCGACGATGTCGAGCCGCTCCGGGGTCATGGACTCGATGGTCCCGTCGTCCAGTACACCGGCGGTGTGGACGACGGCGGTGAGGGGGTGCTCCCGCGGGACCGAGTCGATCAGCTCGGACACCGCGACGCCGTCGGCCGTGTCGCAGGCGACCACGGTGGCACTGGCGCCCAACGCGGCGAGGTCGGCGACCAGTTCGCCGGCACCCGGTGCGTCGGGGCCACGGCGGCCGGCCAGCAGCAGGTGGCGTACGCCGTGTTCGGCGGCGAGATGCCGGGCCAGACGCCGGCCGAGGGTGCCGGTGCCTCCGGTGACCAGCACCGTTCCTTCGGGGTCCAGCGTGCGCGGCAGGGTCAGCACGACCTTGCCGATGTGCCGTGCCTGGCCCAGGTGGCGGAAGGCGTCCGTGGCGCGGTGAATGTCCCACGCCTCCACGGGCAGCGGCGTCAGCCGGCCCGCCGCGAAGAGCTCCTTGAGTTCGGCCAGCATCTCCTGGATGCGCTCAGGACCGGCCTCCATCAGGTCGAAGGCGCGGTAGCCGACGCCCGGGTACTCCTCGGCGACCTGCCGCGGATCGCGGATGTCGGCTTTGCCCATCTCCACGAAGCGGCCGCCGCGCGGCAGCAGCCGCAGTGAGGCGTCCACGAACTCGCCGACCAGTGCGTCCAGTACGACATCCACGCCGCGCCCATCGGTGGCGGCGAGGATGTCCTGTTCGAAGGCCAGGGTGCGGGAGTTGGCCAGATGCGCGTCGTCGAAGCCGTGGTAGCGCAGCGCGTCCCACTTGGCGGGGCTGGCAGTGCCGTACACCTCCATGCCCCGGGCACGGGCGAGCTGGGCCGCGGCCATGCCGACGCCGCCGGCCGCCGAATGGATCAGTACGGTCTGGCCCTCGCTCGCCTGCGCCAGATCGCTGAGCGCGTACAGGGCGGTGAGGAACACCACGGGCGTGGCGGCGGCCTGGGCGAACGACCAGCCCTCGGGCACCTCGCTCAGCAGCCGGTGGTCGGTGACGGCGACCGGCCCGGCCGCCCCCTCGGTGAACAGGCCCATCACCCGGTCGCCGGGCGCGAAGGAGTCGACCCCGGGACCGGTCTCAAGGACGTATCCGGCGCCCTCACTGGCGATCGGGGCCTCGCCCGGGTACTGGCCGAGGGTGATCAGAACATCGCGGAAGTTCAGACCGGCGGCCCGGACGCCGACCCGCACTCGGCCGGGGCCCAGCGGAGTGTCGGGGGCCTCGGCGGGAAGCAGCGCGAGGTGCTCCAGGGTGCCGCGGTCGTTCGCGCCGAGCCGCCAGTTCGGAGCGTCCTCGGGGGCGGTCAGCCTGCCCGGGGGCGCACCGCGGCTCAACCGTGCCGCATGAACGGTGCCGCGCCGGATGGCGAGCTGGGTTTCACCCGTCGCCGCCAACGCCTCCTCGACAGCCTGGTGTGAGCTCTCGTCACGATCGACGTCGATCAGGAGGAAACGGCCGGGGTGCTCGGTCTGCGCGGAGCGCACCAGCCCCCAGACCGCCAGGCTCTGGTCCCGGATGGGCTCGTCGTAACGGGTGGAGACGGCGTTACGGGTCACCACGACCAGCCGGGACCCGGCGAACCGGTCGTCGGCCAGCCACTGTTGCAGCAGGCCCAGCATCCGGTGCGGCGCCTCGCGCGCGATCTCCACAGGGTTGTACGTGCCCTTGGCGGGGCGCCCCGGCGTGAACGGCATCAGCACCTCGTCCGGTACCGGACCCTCGGCGGCGGCGAGTGCGTCGAGGTCCGCGTACCGGGCGACGCCGTCCCCCAGTGCGGCGCTGATGCCGATGACGTCCCGGCCCACAACGGCCCGGCTCGGTGTCCCGGTCCGCGGCTGCTCACCGGGCGCGGCGACGGGCACCGGCTGCCATTCCACGCGGAACAGACCGTGGGCCGGGTCCGCGGCGCCGGCCGCCGCCTTGAGGTCGGCCGGGCGGATGAGCAGTGAGCCGATCGACACCACCGTTCCCCCCTCGGGGTCGGTGGCGGTGAGCGCGACGGTGTCGGACCCGGCCGGTGTCAGGCGCACCCTCAGCCGGGTGGCGCCGGTGGCGTGCAGAGTCACGTCCGACCAGCTGAACGGCAGCCGCACCGGGCCGGGTTCGCCGCCCGCGAGGTCGAGGAGCAGCGGGTGGAGGGCGGGTGTCGAGGAGTGCGGGGTGGAGGGTGTGGCCGGCGGGGTCGGTTCCCTGGGGGAGGGTGATTTCGGCGTAGAGGGTGTCGTCGTCGCGCCAGGCGGCGGTGAGGCCCTGGAAGACCGGGCCGTAGGTGTAGTCACGCTCGGCGAGACGGTCGTAGAGACCCGTGAGGTCCACGCGATCGCCGGGGGGCGGCCAGGCGATCTGCTCGGCGGGCGCGGGCGCGGGCGCGGGCGCGGGTGCGGGGGCGGGGGCGAGTGCACCGGCGGCGTGCCGGATCCACGGTTGTTCGTCGGCAGCATCGGCCGGGCGGGAGTGCACGGTGAACGGGCGGCGGCCTGCCTCGTCGACGGAATCGACTACCAACTGCAGGTCCACGGACCCCTGCTCGGGCAGTACGAGCGGGGTCTGGAGAGTGAGGTCCTCCACCGTGCCTGTTTCTGTGTGGCTTGCGGCGTGGAGTGCGAGGTCGATGAAGGCGGTGGCGGGGAGGAGGGTGGTGCCGGCGATGGTGTGGTCGGCGAGCCAGGGGTGGGTGCGTAGCGAGATCCGGCCGGTGAAGACGAGTTGGTCGGTGTCGGCGAGGGTGATGAGGGCGCCGAGGAGTGGGTGGCCGGGGGAGACGAGCCCGGCCGAGGCGACGTCGGAGGCTGCTGTGCTGGTGCGTTCGACCCAGAAGTGCTCACGCTGGAAGGGGTAGGTCGGCAGGTCGTCTGGGTGGGCGGGGGTGCGGTCCGGGTTCCAGGTGGTGGGGGTGTGGCCGCTGGTGTGCAGCCGTGCCAGCCCCCCGGCGAATGACTCTGTTTCTGGGGTGTTCTTGCGCAGGGTGGGGGTGAGGGTGGCGGGGGTGGTGAGGGTTTGCTGGGCGAGGGCGGTGAGGGTGCCGTCGGGTCCGAGTTCGAGGTAGCGGGTGACGCCGGAGGTTTCCAGATGCTGGATGCCGGGGTGGAAGCGGACGGCCTGGCGGATGTGGCGTACCCAGTAGTCGGGGGTGGCGAGGTCGTCTGCGGTGGCGGGCAGGCCGGTGACGTTCGAGATGACCGGGATGGCCGGGGGGTTGAAGGTCAGGCCGGAGACGGCTGTGCGGAACTCTTCGAGCACGTCGTCCATGTGGGGGGAGTGGAAGGCGTGACTGACCGCGAGGCGCTTGGTGCGACGGCCCAGTTCGCTCCAGTGTGCGGCGGCCTCGGCGATGGCATTGCCGTCGCCGGAGACGACCGTTGACCGGGGGCCGTTGACCGCGGCTATCGCAAGTCGGCCCTCGAAGTCGGCCAGGAAGTCCTGGACCTCGTCTTCGGCGGCTTCGACGGAAAGCATGGCGCCGTCGTTGCGGGCGGACTGCATGAGGCGGCCGCGGGCTGCGACCAGAGTCACGGCGTCGTCCAGCGAGAAGACACCCGCGACATGAGCGGCGGCGATCTCACCGATCGAGTGCCCGATCAGGAAGTCCGGCGTGAGACCACGGCGCTCGACGACCCGGTAAAGGGCCGTCTGAAGAGCGAACAAGGCCGCCTGGGTGTACTGGGTCTGGTTCAGCAGATCCGCGTCCTCGCCCCACATCACCTCGCGCAGCGGCCGGTCGAGGTGGGAGTCGAAGAGCGAGCTGATCTCGTTGAGCGTCTCCGCGAACAGCGGCTCGGACGTGAACAGTTCGCGTCCCATGCCCAGGCGCTGGCTGCCCTGTCCGGTGAAGAGGAACGCGGTCTTGCCGGTGGTCGCGGTGCCGGTCACGAGGCCCGGTGCGTCGGTCCCTGAGGCGAGAGCCTTCAGTCCGCCCAGCAGGGTGCCGCGGTCGGCCGCGGTGATGACGGCGCGGTGGTCGAAGCGAGCACGGGTGGCCAGTACGTCGGCGACCTGCGCCGGTTCGGTGTCGGGGCGCTCAGTGACGTACGCGGCAAGCTGGCGTCCCTGATCGCGCAGCGCGTCCTCGGTCTTCGCCGACAGCAGCCAGGGCAGCAGCCCCGCCGACTCCCGTACCGGCTCAGCCACTTCAGGTGCCTGCTCGATGATGACGTGCGCATTCGTGCCGCTGATCCCGAACGACGAGATGCCCGCCCGCCGCGGCCGGTCCCCGTCCGACTCCCACGGCTGCGCCTCCTCGAGCAGGCGCATCGCGCCGCTCTCCCAGTCGACGTGGTCCGACGGCGCGTCGACGTGCAGGGTCCGCGGCAACACCCCATGGCGCATGGCCAGCGCCATCTTGATGACACCGGCGACACCCGCGGCGGCCTGTGTGTGGCCGATGTTGGACTTGATCGACCCGAGCCACAGGGGCTGTTCGGCGTTCCGCCCCTGCCCGTATGTGTTGAGCAGGGCCTGCGCCTCGATCGGGTCGCCCAGCGTCGTGCCCGTGCCGTGCGCCTCCACCGCGTCCACCTGCTCGGCGGTCAGTCGCGCGTTGGCCAGAGCCTGCCGGATGACGGCCTCCTGCGCGGGGCCGTTGGGCGCGGTCAGGCCGTTGCTGGCGCCGTCCTGGTTCGCTGCCGTACCGCGGATGACCGCCACCACCGAGTGGCCGTTGCGCCGGGCGTCGGACAGCCGCTCCAGTACGAGAAGGGCGGCCCCCTCGCTGAAGCCGGTGCCGTCGGCCCCGGAGGCGAAGGCCTTGCAGCGGCCGTCGGGCGCGAGCCCCCGCTGCCGGCTGAACTCGGTGAAGAGCACGGGCGACGACATGACTGTCGCGCCACCCGCAAGCGCGAGCGAGCACTCGCCCTGCCGCAGTGACTGGACGGCGAGATGCAGGGCCACCAGTGAGGCCGAGCATGCGGTGTCCACCGTGATGGCCGGACCCTCGAAACCCAGCGTGTAGGCGATACGGCCGGAGGCGACACTTGTGGTGTTGGTGACGAGGTAGCCCTCCAGCTCGGGCCGTACCTCCTCCGGCCGCGCATAGTCCTGTGCGATGGCGCCGACGAACACACCGGTGTCGCTGCCGCGCAGTGTGTCCGGGCTGATTGCGGAGCGCTCCAGAGCCTCCCAGGCGGTCTCCAGGAGTACTCGTTGCTGCGGCTCCATGGCCTCGGCCTCGCGCGGGCTGATGCCGAAGAACTCGGCGTCGAACTGGTCCGCGTCGTGCAGGAAGCCGCCCTTGGCGACATAGGTGGTGGCCGGGGCGTCGGCGTCCAGGTCCGGCACGTGGAGCGTCTCGAGGTCCCAGCCCCGGCCCTGGGGGAAGTCCGAGATGGCGTCGCCCCCCGTGGCGAGCAGCTGCCAAAGATCCTCGGGGCTCTGCACATCGGCGGGGAAGCGGCAGCCGATGCCGACGATCGCGATGGGCTCGTGTGCCGCGGCCTCGGCGTCGGTCAGCCTCTGCCGGGTCTGCTGCAGGTCGGTCGTGACCCGCTTGAGGTAGTCCCGGAGTTTTGCTTCGTTCGCCTCGTTCGCCATGAACCCATCCCTCGTACGTGCCAGACGGTCGTGGGCAACGTCGCCGAAGCGGCTTACGGGCTGCTTAGCGTGACCTAAAGCCGAACCGGCGGCCGCCGAGATCCGCCACAGGCCCTAAGAAGGCCTTTAGGAGGGCGGCTGAAAGTGGCGGTATGGAAGCCTCGGAAATCCACATCCTGTCGGTCGGCACGGCACTTCCCGGTGATCCGCTGGACAATGCCGGGCTGGCCCGGCACTTCGGCATGGACGCGATCTGGGAGCAGTGGGTCGACGCGTTCGTCGGCACCCGGGCCAGGCATCTGTCGGTGGACCTGAGCACACGGCAACTCCGGTCCTCCCTCGCCGACTTGAGCACTCGCGCCGCTGCGCGGGCCATGGATGCCGCGGGTGTGGGTCCGGGCGACATCGATGTCGTCGTGCTCGGCACGGCCACCCCGGACCAGTTGATGCCGGCCACGGTGAATGTCGTCGCGGACCGGCTCGGCATCGACGGGGTGCCGACCTACCAGCTCCAGTCCGGCTGCGCGGGCGCCTTCCAGGCCCTCGACGTCGGCCGTCAGATGCTGCGGGCGGGCGGCCTTCGCACCGCGCTGGTGATCGGCGGGGAGCTCTGCTCGCGCCACTACGACCCGGGCGTGGACCTGGCGAAGCTGGACTCCGCCGAGCTGGTGAACTTCGTGCTGTTCGGCGACGGCGCGGGTGCCGCGGTGCTCAGCGCCGAGCCGGCGTCCGGCACGCCCGTGATCCGCCGGGTGCTCAACCGGCTCACCGGTCTGAACCGTGAGCCCGGCCAGGTCGTGGAGTGGACGGGCGCGCTCGACCGGGACAACGCCGACCGGGCGCACATCAAGGAGGACTACAAGGCGATCGAGGAGTCCGTACCCGCGATGTCCCGGGAGATCGCGGCGGAGCTGCTGGCGGACCTGGGCTGGGCGTCCACGGACGTGGACTACCTGCTGCCGCCCCAGCTCTCCGGACGCATGACGCAGCGGATCGTCGAGGGCCTCGACATGCCGGTGGCCGAGGAGATAACCCGGGTCGACACCATCGCCAACACGGGCAATGCGATGCCTTTCTTCCAACTGGAGCAGACCCTGCCGCAGTTGGTGGAGGGTGACCGGGTGCTCGGCATCTCCGTCGAGTCCAGCAAGTGGCTCAAGGCCGGCTTCGCGCTGGAAATGGCCTGACGCGCTGCCGTACCGCCTGCCTGTACGAGATGTATCGCCCGCCTGTACGAGAAAAGCGCCCGCACTCTGCGGGCGCTTCCTCATCTCCTCGGCGTGTCTTCTCAGCGGGGATCGCCGAACCAGTTCTTGAGCGCCCCTTCCAGCTCCCCATCCCCGCCGGCCCACACGACATGTCCGTCCGGGCGCAGCAGTGCGGGGCCCGCTTCCCCGGCAGCCGAAGCGGACTCCGTCTCCACCCGGTCCGCCCAGCCGGCCGCCGTGCCCGCGAGGTCGAGGGACGTGTCGTCCGGGACGAGCAGGAGGCCCTTGCCGCCGCGCAGCAGAGGTGCGGCCCCGGCTATCCGGCCTCCCAGCGCGGAGTCCGGTCCCGCGGCCTGGCCCTCCCCGACGGGGTAGCGGAGGTCGACGCCGGTCACCAGCTCCACCAAGTACCGGTTGACGTCCTCGAATTGGGCGAGGCTCGCCAGCAGGGAACGTACTCCTGCGGTACGGGACGGCGGGTGCATCAGCGCCAGCTGGGCGTCCAGGGCCAGACGGGCTCGCTCTCCCTCCGGGTGCCGCTCGGAGTGATACGTGTCGAGCAGCCCCGGCGGCGCCCACCCCTGGAGGTCGGCGGCCAGCTTCCAGCCGAGGTTCACCGCGTCCTGGAGGCACGTGCTCAGCCGCAGCCCGCCGAGCGGGAAGAAGGAGTGCGCGGCGTCGCCGGCGAGGAAGACCCGGCCCTCGCGGTAGCGCTCCGCGTTTCCGCTGACGCTGGTGAACCGCTCGGCCCACAGCAGCCGCCGGGCCGGCAGCTCCCGGCCGGTCAGTGCGTGCACGTCGGCCTGTAGTTGCTCCAGCGCCACCGGCTCGCCGCCTGTGGAGACCTCCGCGAAGGACGTGGTGATCACCCGCAGGACGTCAGGGCCGGCCGGGGCACCCGAGTACACGCCTCCGGAGCCGACGTAGTGGGCGCCCAGGTGGTTGACCGCAAGGGTGGAGAAGTCGGCCTCGACGTCCCCCACGGTGCCCGAGACGGTCCAGCCGCTGCCCGGGAAGCCGATACCGACCAGCTCCCGGACGGTGCTGCGGGTGCCGTCGGCTGCGACGACGTACGACCCGCGCAGGTGGTGTTCGCCCTCCGCGGTGCGCAGCCGCATGCTCACCGAGTCGGCGGACTGGCGCAGATCTGTCAGTTCCTGCCCGCGGCGGATGTCCACGCCCAGTTCCCTGGCGCGCCGTTCCAGCACCGCCTCCAGACGGGGCTGCGGGACCAGCAGGCCGCGGGCCGGCTGCGGTCCGGGCAGCAGTTCGGGGCGCAGCCAGAGCAGGGAGAAGTGGGCGCCGGGCAGCGGCAGCCCCGACTCGCGGAGCTCGTCCGCCAGCCCTCGCTGGTCGAGGAGTTCGATGACGGCCGCGTTGACCGCCTGACCTGGGGAGTGGCTGTCGGGAGCCGCACGCCGGTCGATGACGACGACGGGTATGCCGGCGAGGCCGAGTTCGCAGGCGAGCATCAGGCCGGTGGGGCCGGAACCCACCACAATGACGGGATCGGTCACTGGGGTTCATCCTTCCCGGAGCAACGGGATCACAGGGGCGAAGTCATGCAGATGTGCGGCGAGGATCATGAAGGAGGTCACTCCGTACCGGTCGTGGATCCCGCGGATCTGATCGGCGATCTCCTGATGGGTGCCGATCAGCAGGGTCGGCAGCTCCAGCAGCTGTGCGGCGGACAGATGGGGCGCGATGGGGCGAAGGGCCTGGGCCGCGGCGCGTCGGTCGTCGGTGATCACGACTTTCTTCACACCGGTGTTGAGCTCGGGGGCGCGGCCGTGCTCCGCCGCGCGCACCCGCACGGTCTCCACCTGCCGGGCGAACTCGTCGGGTGAGACCAGCGTGAATCCACCGCCCTCAGGCAGGTGGGCCCCGACGAAACAGACCGTGTCGGCGCGCAGGGCCGCGAGTTCCAGTTCGGCCGGCTCATTGGCGCCGATCATCAGCCTCGGCCGTGGCCGCTGCACAGGCCGCGGAGTGTGTTCCGGGTCGGTCAGCAGCCGGTCCAGAACGTCCACCGTGGCGGCGAGGCGGGCCACTTTGTCCTTGGGCGTGAGGCCGGCGGTCGCCGTCGTGCCGGTCTGTCCGGCGTGCAGCCCCACATCGAGCCGGCCGCCGGTCAGCCGGTCGGTGCCGGCGATCTCCCGGGCGAGCACCTCCGGGTCCCACAGCGAGGTGTTGGTGAGATAGGTGGCGACCCTCGGCCGGCTGGTGGCCGCCGCGGCGGCCACCAGCGAGGGGAACGGCGCCGTGATGCCCAGATGGTCGGTGGTCGCGATCGTGTCGTAGCCCAGCCGCTCGGCCTCGCGGCTCACCGCCGGCCAGTCCGCGTCGTGGGCGATGACACTGACGCCGACGCGGAACCAGGAGCCCGGCACGCCGCTCACCCGCTGCTCTCGCGTACGGCAGCGCGCCGTGCGAAGGCCTCGGCCGCGCGCTGGCGGGTGCGCAGCACGGAGAGGGCTGCGCCCAGCGCCGCGCGCTGCGGCGCGTATCCGCCCAGCATCTCCAGTGCGGACCGCAGGCTCCACAGGCGGGACTCGGCCACGTGCGACGGCGAGCCGTGCACATCGTCGTGCACCAACATCCTCAGCTCGCGTACCTGTTGCTCCAGCAGCAGCCGGTCGCCGGGCGGGATGATCTCGTCCCGGCCGCTGGCCGTGTACGCCACCGGCACTTCCAGGGACGCCAGTTCCTGCGGCGTCAGAGCCCAGTCGGTCATGTGCTGCAGTACGGTTGCCGGCTCTTCGCCGGTGAGATGGGCGAGGGTGTCGACCGTGACGCGAGGGATGTTCTGGCGCCAGACGGTGTCGGTGAAGAACTCCCGTATCGGAGCCCCGGCGGTGATCACCCCGCGCAGCCGCTTGTCGTGCAGTGCGGCACGCAGCGCCAGATGCCCGCTGAAGCTCATCATCAGCGCGTACGTCCGGGAGACATCGGCGCGGTCGCCGAGGGCGTCGAGGAGATCCGGAACCATTCGGTGGCTGTCCGCCGTGTAGCGCTGCGCGTTCTCGCCGACCCCGGGCATCTCGGTCGCCACGATGGCCACGCCCAGCCGGGAGGCCCGGGCGAGGATGGGCCCGAACTGCTCCTTGACACTGACGATCCCGCCGCTGAGCAGCAGTACGGGCCGCAGCTCGCCGCCCTTGGCGTCAAGGCCCGCCGCCCAGCAGCGGACCCGGCCGGCCGGCAGATCGAGATCGAGCCGGCGGATGCCGGAACTCTGCCCGGACCGCCACCGGTTGAAGGAGGCGACGTTACGCTCCTGGGCCTGCGCGCGAGCGGGGCCGTCCACGAACGGGAAGCGGGCGATGTTGAAGTGGCGTCCCGCCTCCAGCTCCCGGCCCCGGCGCTCCAGTTCGACACCGGCCTCCGTCCACTCCCGTGCCCAGGAGCCGGGTTCGCCGTCCTGGTCGTGCCGGATGCGCCTCAGCACCTGCCGCAGCCGCTCCCGCGGGATGCCGAGAATGCGGCCGTGCACTTCGACGAACTGCTTCAGCTCCGCGATGTCGTTCACCGCAGGCCCTCCTCGCCCGAGTAACCCTCCAGCAGTTCCTTGACCTCGGTGAGGATGTCGGCGGCCTCCGCGCCGTCGATGACCCGGTGGTCGAAGGTGAGGTTCAGCCGCATCACCGGCGCGCTGGTCACTTCGCCGTCCCGTACCACCGGCCGGTCCGTGATCCGCCCCACGCCGAAGGTGACTGTGGTGCCGCCCACCGAGTGGAAGCCGTCCACGGCCCGGTGCCCGAGAGAGGTGACCGAGAAGGTGCCGAAGAACCGGGGATGCTGGAGCAACGGACGTACGGCCCGGCGGTAGAGGACGCGGGCCACCGGAGCGGGCAGCCGGTGCAGCATCAGCATCGAGGCGAACTGAGGCATCGTCTCCGGATCGCCGTCGCGGTAGCGCTCCACCTCGTGCTGGATGCCTTTCAGATCCGCCCGGTCCAGATCCGGAAGTACCGCGGAGACCACCACCCGCCGGCCGCCGATCTGCTTGTCCAGGGCGATCTTCCCGGAGACCTCACCGAAGCGGGCCACCTTCGGGCGCCGCCGGCCGCGGATCGCGGCGTTGGCCTCCGGGTGGGCGGCCAGCACCCTGGCAGCGGAGTGGAGTACATAGGTCACGACGGACAGCCGGCTGTCGCCGCGGTGCGCCTCACGGTGGGCGAGCACCCCGGACATGTCCACCTCGGTGTCCAGATGTACCGGGGCGAAGGGACGAATCTCGTCGAGGAAGAAGAGCGTGTGACGCCGTTCCCGGGCGATGGCTGCGATCTGCATCCCGTCAATCTCCTGACGGCGGCTTAAGCACCTCCTAGCGCGCGCTAAAGACACACCCCGAACGGCACACCCGCTAGACGTCCTTTAGAACCGCGCTAGACGGCGGTTCCAGGCTTGCCGGCGTCCAGCACGTCGCCGCTCGCAGGAGATATCGCATGTCACATCCCAGCGCAGTGGGCCTCACCAACGGCACTGAGCCGCTGCCCGACTTCCCCCAGCTGCGGCAGTGCCCCTACCAGCCCCCGCCCGGCTATCGCGAACTGCGCGAGAACCAGGGGCCGGTGGTACGGGCCCGGCTCTACGACGGACGCCCCACCTGGGTGGTGCTCGGGCACGCCCAGGCCCGCGAACTGCTCATCGACCCACGGCTGTCCTCCGACTGGAGCCGGCCCGACTTCCCCTCGCCCAGCCCGCGCCGCAAAGCCATCCAGAAGGCGACCATCCTCGTCGGGATGGACCCGCCCGAGCACTCCGCGTACCGGCGCCGGCTGATCTCCGCCTTCTCGGTGCGGCGGACACGCGAGCTGAGTGTGTCGATCCAGCGGCGCGCCGACGAACTCGTCGAGGCCATGCTGGAGAAGGGACCGCCCGCGGACATCCTCGGCGGGCTCGCCCTGCCGCTGTCCTCGCACACCATCTGCCGCATTCTCGGCGTGCCCTACGAGGACCACGACTACTTCGAGGAGCAGTCGGCCCTGCTGGTGTCCCCGCAGGTGACCGAGGACGATGCCACGCAGGCTCTGATGAACCTGCGTACGTATCTGACGACCTTGGTGGACCGCAAGGAGAAGGAGGCCGAGCCCGGTGACGGGCTGCTCGACACCCTGGTGTCCGAGGATCTGGCCGACGGTTCGCTCTCCCGCGACGATGTGATCCGGCTGGGGATCATTCTGCTGATGGCCGGTCACGAGACCACCGCCAGCATGATCACGCTGAGTACCTTCACCCTGCTCCAGAACCCGGCGCAGCTGGCCGTGTTCCGTGCCGACCCGGGCAAGGCCGCCCTCGCCGTGGAGGAACTCCTGCGGTACCTGTCCATCGGCGACGTGGCCATGCGGATCGCCGCCGCCGACATCACCGTTGGCGATGTCACCATCCGCGAGGGCGACAGCGTGATGCTCTCCACCTCGGAGATCAACCGCGACCCGGCGGCGTTCGAGGACGCCGATGTGCTGGATCTCGAGCGTGGCGCCCGCCACCACCTCGGCTTCGGCTACGGCGTGCACCAGTGCATCGGCCAGAACCTGGCCCGCGCCGAGATGGAGAGCGCGCTCACCACCCTCTTCACCCGCATCCCCGGCCTGCGCCTCGCCGTGCCCGCCGAGCAGGTGGAGATCAAGCCCGCGCAGAGTGGAGTGCAGGGCATCTACGAACTCCCCGTGGCCTGGTGAGTGCCGTGCGGATCGTCGCCGACACCGGCCGCTGCATCGGCGCCGGACAGTGTGTGCTCACCGCCGCCGACCTCTTCGACCAGGACGAGAACGGCATCGTGGAGCTGCTCACCGACGGAGTCGTCTCCGGCGACGACGTGGCGCGGGTGCGCGAGGCCGAGCATCTGTGCCCGGCCGCCGCACTCACGGTGGCACCGGACACGGACGGCACTACCGGCCCACCGGGGCAGCAGGGCGCATGAGGTATCCCACCGGAGTCCGGCGCGCCGTGGCGCTGGCGCTGGCGCTGGGGTGCGTCGCGACCGGATGCGGCTCCGGCGCCGCCGGTGGCGGACGCGACGGCCGGATCACCTACGCCGTCGACAGCCAACCGGACTGCATGGACCCGCAGATCAGCCCGTACGACATCACAGCCGCCCTCAGCCGGAACGTCTTCGACTCACTGGTGACGATGGATGCCAGGGGACAGATCGGTCCCTGGCTGGCGACATCGTGGACGATCTCCGGGGACGGACGCACCTACACCTTCCGGCTGCGCGAGGGCGTCCGCTTCCACGACGGCACGCCCTTCACCGCCACGGCGGTGAAGGCCACCCTCGACCACACCGTCGCGCCGGAGACCAAGTCGCAGTACGCCGCCGGGCTCATCTCCATGTACGAGAGCGCGACCGTCGTCGACGACCACACGGTGAAGGTGCGGCTCTCCCGCCCGTACACGCCCCTGCTCCAGGTCCTTTCCACCGCCACGTTCGGCATCCAGTCGCCGGCCGCCCTGCGCACAAACCGGGGAAAGACCTGCCTCCACCCCGTCGGCAGCGGACCGTTCGTCTTCGCCGGATGGGCCCGCAACCGGCGGATCGACCTGGACCGCAATCCGGACTACGCCTGGGCCCCCAAGGGCGCCGGGCACCGCGGCCCCGCCCATGTCGCGGGACTCACCGTCGAGTTCATCCCCGAGTCGGCCTCCCGCTTCGGCGCGCTCAGCTCCGGGCAGATCGACATCGCCGCCGCCGTGCCGCCCAGCCACATCAGCCGGCTGCGGCAGGCCGACGGCTTCCGGTTCCTGCGGGCGCCGCAGCCCGGCGCCCCGTACACCCTGCTGCTCAATCCGTACCGCGCACCCCTCGACGACCGGCGGGTGCGCCAGGCCCTCCAGCACGCCGTCCGACTGGACGACCTGGTGAAGGCCCTGTACTCGGGTCAGTACGACCGGGCCTGGAGCGTGCTGACGCCCGCCACCGCCGCATACGACGCGAAGGCCGAGGGGTCATGGCCGTACGACGCCGAGACGGCGGCCCGTCTGCTCGACAGCGCCGGCTGGACCGGACGTGACGAGGCCGGTTACCGCACCAAGGACGGCAAGCGCCTCACCCTGCACTGGCCGTACATGAACGGCCTGATGCGCGACCAGCGCGCGCTGGTCGGGCAGGGCATCCAGGCGGAGGCCAAGCGGGCAGGCATCGAGATCCGCTTCACCGCCCTGGAGCCGGGCGCCTATCTGGAGAAGGCCATCGGCCGCGACGCCGACATCCTCGCCTTCAGCTGGAACCGTGCCGAACCGGACATCATGCGCAGCTATTTCGCCTCCGACCAGACCGCGAAGCAGGGCGGTTCCAACGCCTTCGGTGTCAAGAACGCCCAGCTGGACGGCTGGCTGCACGAAGCCTCCGCCACCCGCGACCGCGAGAGGCGCGACGCGCTGTACGCGAAGGCCCAGGCGCTGGTGAACAGTGAGGCCCTCGCCCTTCCCGTGTACGCCCCCGCCACGCTGCTCGGCGCCGCCGAGCGGGTGCGCGGTGTGACCTTCGACGTCCAGGCGTACCCGCGCTTCTACGACGCCCGGCTGGAGGAGTGATGGGCACCCCGCTGCGCTGGCTCGCGCGCCGCCTGCTGCTTGCCCTGATGGTCGTCTTCGGCGCGGCCAACGCCGTGTTCTTCGCCTTCCGTCTGCTGCCCGGCGACCCGGTGCGCAGCGTGCTCGGCTCCACCAATCCCACGCCGGAGCTGGTCGAGCAGGTCCGGCACGAACTGGCCTTCGACCAGCCGCTCGCCGTGCAGTACGGGAGGTTCATGGGGCGGCTGTTCACCGGTGACCTCGGCGACTCCTACCAACTGCAACAGCCCGTGGGCGAGGTGATCAGCAGTCAGCTGTGGCCGACCGTTCAACTCGCCGCCGCTTCCTTCGTCCTGGCGCTGCTGACCGCGATGACGGTGGCGGTGCTGACCGCGAACAGGCCGCGGGCCCGGCGGGTCTCGTCCACCCTGGAGCTGGTGGCCGCCTCCACGCCCGCCTTCTGGATCGGGATGCTGCTGCTGGCGCTGCTGTCCTTCAGGCTCAAGTGGTTTCCCGCGATGGGCGGCAGCGGGGCGGCCGGTCTGGTGCTGCCCGCCATCACGCTCGCGGCCGGGATGGCCGGTGTCTTCACGCAGGTGCTGCGGGAGGAGATGGAGCGTGCGCTGGAGCAGCCGTTCGTGCTCACCGCGCGGGCTCGCGGCAGCGGTGAAACCGCCATACGCCTGCGGCACGCACTGCGGCACGGACTGATCCCGCTGGTGACGCTGGCCGGCTGGGCGGTGGGCGCTCTGTTCGGCGGGGCGGTGGTGGTGGAGAGCGTCTTCAGCCGCCAGGGCCTGGGCCAGGTCACCGCAGGCGCGGTGGCGGGCCGGGACCTTCCGGTGGTGACCGGGGTGGTTCTGGTGTCCGCCGTGGCCTTCGCTCTCATCAATCTCGCGGTGGACGTGCTGTACCGGCTGATCGACCCGCGGATCGACGAGAGGAGCATCGGGTGACGGCCTCCGAGGTCTCCACATCCAACGGCACTTCCACATCCAACGGCACCCCCGTGTCGACTGGCACTCCCACGTCCACTGGCACCCCCGCGCCCGCCGGCCCGACCGAGGCCCTGACGGCCGCGCGGGTCCGTTCCTTACGCACCCCGCGCCGGTTCCGCCCCGGTATGGCGCTCGCCTGGGCCGTCCTCGTGCTGGCCGTGCTGGCAGCCGCCGCGCCCGGGCTGCTGGCCGGTCAGGAGCCGGACGCCATCGACCCCGTCAATGCCCTGGCCGGGCCCGGCGCCGAGCACTGGCTGGGCACCGACCGGCTGGGGCGCGACGTGCTGAGCCGCATGGTGCACGGGGCCCGTACGTCTTTGCTGATCGGCTTCGGTGCGACCGCGTTCGCCGTGGTCGCCGGGGCGCTCCTCGGCGTGCTCGCCGCCGCCGCGGGCCGGGCCGTCGACCAGCTTCTGATGCGGGCCACCGATGTGCTGCTGGCCTTCCCCGGACTGATGCTCTCGCTAGTGGTGGTGGCCGTGCTCGGTCCGGGCAGCGGCAATGCGACGCTGGCCATCGGCGCTTCGCTGCTGCCCGGATTTCTCCGGCTCGCGCGCGGCCAGGCCCTGGCCATCCGCGACAGCGACTATGTGCGCGCGGCCGTGGTGATCGGGCGCGGCCGGCGCAGCATCTTCCTGCGCCACCTGCTGCCCAACGCCCTTCCGCCGCTGCTGGTGCTGGCCACCGTCAACATCGGCAGCGCCGTCATCGCAGGCTCCACGCTCAGCTTCCTCGGACTGGGGCCGCAGCCGCCGTCACCGGAGTGGGGCGCCATGCTCTCCGAGGGGCGTGACCACCTGGACACCGCATGGGCCGCCGCCGTCTTTCCCGGCCTGGCCATCACGGCCACGGTCGTCGCGGTGACGGTCGTGGGCCGGGACCTCCAGCGGCGCCTGGACGGAAGGGACGGCCATGGCCGGTCATGACACTGGCGCCGCCGAGGCGCTCATCACCGTCGAGGACCTGCGGATCGCCTTCGGTCACGGCCGGCGGCGAACGGAGGTCGTGCACGGCGTCGATCTCACCGTGCGGGCCGGCGAGTGCCTCGCGATCGTCGGCGAGTCCGGTTCGGGCAAGACCGTCACCGGCCGGACCCTGGCCGGCCTGACCGGGCCGGGTGCCACGGTGACCGCGCGCAGACTCGAGTTCGACGGCCAAGACCTGACCGCGCTGAGCGAGCGCGAGTGGCGCCGGGTCCGCGGCGCGGAGCTGGGCCTGGTGCTCCAGGACGCGCTGGTCTCCCTCGACCCGCTGCGCAGGGTCGGCGAAGAAATTGCCGAGTCGCTCGCCAACCACGGCATCGGCACACGACGCGACCGGCCGGGCCGGGCTGTGGAGTTGCTGCGCGAGGTCGCGGTGCCCGAACCCGAGTGGCGCGCCCGGCAGTTTCCGCACCAGCTCTCGGGAGGTCAGCGGCAGCGGGCCCTGATCGCCTCCGCCATCGCCGCGCAGCCGCGGGTGCTGATCGCCGACGAGCCCACCACCGCTCTGGACATGACCGTGCAGGCGCAGATCCTCGAACTCCTCGCGGCCCGCAAGGATTCCGGCACCGCGCTGCTGCTGATCAGCCACGATCTGTCGGTCGTGGCCCGGCTTGCCGACCGGATCGCCGTGATGCACGGCGGGCGCCTCGTGGAGACCGGCTCCGCGGAGCAGGTGCTGGGCGCTCCGACGCATCCGTACACCCGCAGGCTGCTGGACGCCGTGCCCGCGGCCCGGCCCGGCCGGCGGGCGGATGCCACGACCGCCGCGGACGACACCGTGGTGCTGCGGGCCGAGGGACTGACGAAGACCTACCCGGGTCCGGGGGGCACCGCCACCGACGCGCTGCGCGATGTGTCCTGCACCCTGCACGCGGGGGAGACGCTGGGCATCCTCGGCGAATCCGGCTCCGGCAAGTCCACGCTCGCCCAGGTCGTACTGGGGCTGCTGGAACCGGACTCGGGCTCGGTGACCCTGCTGGGCCGCCCCTGGTCCGGCCGTAGCGAGTCGGCCCGCGCGCCGCTGCGGGGCCGGATCCAGCTGGTGCAGCAGGATCCGCTGTCCTCCTTCGACCCGCGGTGGACCGTGGAGCGGATCGTGGCCGAGGCTCTCGGTGGCGGTGGCCGTCGCGCAGCGCGCCGGCACCGTTCCCGTACCGCTGAACTGCTGGGTCTGGTCGGCCTGGAGGAGGAGCTGCTGGACCGCAGACCCCGCCAGTTGTCCGGCGGTCAGCGGCAGCGGGTGGCGATCGCGCGGGCCCTGGCGCCCGATCCGGACGTCATCGTCTGCGACGAGCCGGTTTCCGCCCTGGACGTATCGGTGCAGGCACAGGTGCTGGACGTCTTCGCGCAGGTGCAGGAACGGCTGGGCGTGGCCCTGCTGTTCATCTCGCACGATCTCGGGGTGGTACGCCACGTCAGCGACCGGGTCGCGGTGATGCGGGCGGGCCGCATCGTCGAGAGCGGCCCTGTGGAGCGGGTCTTCACCCGGCCCGAAGACCCCTGGACCAGGCAGCTACTGGACGCGCTTTTGTGGTCGGGCGATGCGAGTCGTCGGCCGGCCGATTCCTCAACCGCCCTGGCCGGGCCTTCCGTGCCCGGCCGTGTCTCCTGATGGTGAGTCGCCCTATGAACGAGAAAGCTGGCTTTGCCCTGTCCGTCCTGGACACCGTGCCGGTGTGGAACGGAGTCCCCGCTTCACGTTCTCTGCATGAACTCCTGGAGCTGGCACCCGAGGTGGAGGGTCTCGGTTACCGCCGCTACTGGCTCGCCGAGCACCACAACATGCCTGCCTTCGGCACGTCCACCCCCCCGGTGCTGATCGGTCAGCTCGCCGCCGTCACCTCCACGCTGCGGATCGGATCGGGCGGAGTGATGCTGCCGAACCACGTTCCGCTGGTGGTGGCCGAGCAGTTCGCCACCCTCGACGTCTTCCACCCCGGCCGGATCGACCTCGGTATCGGCCGCGCCCCGGGCGGCGAGCCGGCCACCGCGCGAGCGCTGCGCCGCACCGGCGACCCGGCCCACGAGGGAAGCTTCGGAGAGCAGCTGGAAGAGCTGATCGGCTATCTGACTCCGACGGAGTCTGGTGACCGCCCGGCGGTGGCCGTTTCGCCGCCCCCCGAGCGTCGTGTGCCGGTCTGGCTGCTGGGTACCAGTGCCTCCAGCGCCTCGCTCGCGGCCCGGCTCGGGCTGCCGTACGCCTTCGCGCACCATCTCAACCCTGCGGGCACGGATGCCGCGCTGGCGCGGTACCGGGAGGAGTTCCAGCCCTCGGAGCACCTGGCGCACCCCTACGTCGCCGTTTCGTCCCAGGTGGTCGCGGCGGACACCGACGAGGAGGCCGACTGGCTGGCGGGACCGATCAGGATCGCCCATGTGGAGGGGCGGATCAATCCGCTGACCCTCTTCCGTACGCCCGGCCAGGCGGCCCAGTACGAACTCACCGATTCTCAGCGGAGCTACCTGGACGGACACTTCGCGACGCAGATCGTGGGCGGTCCCCAAGAGGTGCGTCGCCGCCTGGCCGAGTTCCGGTCCCGTACCGGCGCGGATGAACTCCTGGCGGCGACGCCCGTGTTCGGACTCGAAGCCCGGGTGCGTTCGTTCGAGCTGCTTGCCGAGGCCGTGGATCAGCCGCTTGTGACGGCGTCCTCCGGTGCCCTCAGTCCGGCCAGTTCGGCGAGCAACTCGTAGGAGCGCACGCGCTCTTCATGGTCCTGCACCACGCTGAGCACCATCAACTCGTTGACGCCGGAGGCCTTGGTGAGCTCCGTGATCCGCTGTCGCACGGTCTCAGGACCGCCGAAGATCTGCAGATCGTACATCTGGTCCACCACGGCCCGCTCCTCCGGTGCGAAGTGGAAGCGGGCGGCCTCCTCGGCGGGCGGGAAGTACGGATTCTGGCCGCGCAGGGACTGGGCGGTGATCATACGCAGCGGAGCGCTGAGCAGTTCGCCCCGCGCGTCGTCCTCGGCCACCGCGCCGAAGACGGCCACCATCGAGTACGGCTCGCTCAGATACTGCGAAGGGCGGAACTCCGAGCGGTAGGCGTCCAGCGCGGCCATGGTCCCGTGCGGTGAGAAGTGGTGGGCATAGGCGAAGGGCAGCCCGAGCGCGGCGGCCAGCTGCGCGCTGTAGCCGCTGGAGCCGAGCAGCCAGACCGGCACGGTCTGCTCCCCGGCCGGGACCGCGGAGACCAGGCCTGGCTCCCCGGCCGGCACGCCCCGCCCGGCGCCCGGCGGTGGTGCGAAGTACTGCAGCAACTCCGCTACCTGGGCCGGGAAGTCGCTGCCGCCGAGCGGTCCGGTCTGGCGGCGCAGCGCCCTGGCGGTGAGGGCGTCGGTGCCGGGCGCCCGGCCGAGGCCGAGGTCGACGCGTCCGGGGTGCAGCGCGGCCAGGGTGCCGAACTGCTCGGCGACCACGAGAGGCGGGTGGTTGGGCAGCATGACGCCGCCGGCGCCGACACGCAGATGCTTCGTGACGCCGGCGATCTGTCCGGCGAGGATCGCGGGTGAAGAGGTCGACAGCGACGGCATGTTGTGGTGCTCGGCCAGCCAGAAGCGGTGGTAGCCGAGCCGGTCCACGGCGCGAGCCAGGCGAATGGTGTTGCGCAGTGATGCCGTCGCTGTCGACCCCTGCCACACAGGTGCGGTGTCCAGGGCCGACAGTTTGATTCCCAATGCTGTGGTCATGCATCGAGAATATGGGGACTGTCCCCACTTTTCAATACGGCCTGGCCAGTGCGGGGTTCAGGCATTGGTTCAGGCAGCGGTGGGCACGCCCAGTTCGCTGTCCAGCAGGATCGCCTGGTGCAGTTCGTGCAGCTGCCGGCACGGAGCGATTCCCAGCTCGCGGTCGAGCACGGAACGCACGTTGTGGTACGCCTGCAGGGCATCGGGCCGCCGGTCGGAGCGGTACAGGGCGAGCATCAGCTGCCGGTGGAACGCCTCGATCAACGGGTGCTTGGCCACCAGTGTGTACAGCGGCCCTACCAGCTCACGGTGGCGCCCCAGCGTCAGTTCCGCCTCGTTGCGCATCTCGATGCACTCCAGCCGCGTCTCCTCCGCCCAGGTGGCGAATTCGTCCACGATGGAGCCGCCGCGCAGCTCGCCGAGCACGGTGCCGCGCCACAGCGAGAGGGCCTGGCCGCAGATCGCGGATGCCTCCGCATGGCGCCGGGCCCTGATGGCGGTACGGCCCTGCTGTGCCAGCTGCTGGAACTCGTGGGCGTCCAGGGTGCTGTCGCCGAGCTGGAGTACGTAGCCGGGATAGTGGGTCACGATAGGGCTCTTCGCCCGGTCGTTGCGTTTCAGGAGTTTACGTAGCTGCGATATGTAGACGTGGAGCGTTGCGGTGGCCCGTCGAGGTGGGTGCTCGCCCCAGATCTCGTTGCACAGCTGGTCCGTGGAAACGACATCCTCGGCGCGCACCAGCATGGCCGCGAGGAGGGATTCCACTTTTGGCGCGCTGATGGCGAAGATCTCGTCACCGTCAGTCATGCGCAGGCTTCCCAAGAGTTCGAATCGCATTTTCTTGTTGCCCTTCCGGGGATCGCGGTGACCGACGGCGCTCAGCGCGACACTGAGCCGTAGCGACCGTCGAGGTACACGAGAGGACGTGCCGCAGCGCCTTCGCGCGCGTAAACCGGCTGGCCGATCACCAAGGTGTGATCACCGGCCGGCAGGTCGTAGACCTTGCGGCAGACCATCACGGCAGTTACGTCATCGAGCAGCGGCACGCCGTGCGGGCCCGTTCGCCAGCTGGTCGGTGGCGCGAATCGGTCGGCGCCACTGCGGGCGAAGACAGTGGCCAGCTGCTGCTGGTCTGTCTCCAGAAGGTGTACGGCCACGAACTCCGCCGCGCACACCGTGGCCCAGGAAGAGGCGCGACGGCCCACTCCGAAGGACACCAGAGGCGGTGCGGAGGAAAGTGAGGCAAGTGAGGTCGCGGTGAACCCGACGGGCCCGCCCTCTCCCGCCGCTGTGACAATTGCCACACCGGCAGGGTGTTTGCGGAAAACCCGACGGAACGCCTCTTCGGCTATCGGCTGTGCGTCCGTAGATCTCGCGGACGGACATTTGCTGGACGCGGACCATACGTGATGATGGGCGATCCCACCTTGACTCACATCAACCCCCTGAAGGAACGGCGCCGGCATCGGACCAGCGGTCCAATGCCTCGTTCATCGCGCTGACTTCAGGTTTTCAGAGGGCTCACGTACTTACATCAGTGGAAATACGTACGGCCATGAGCCGGGCCAGCTCGGCCCGTGATCCGATCTCCAATTTGCGGTAGATACGTGAGAGATGGACTTCCACTGTGCGCGGGCTCACTTTCAGTGCCTCCGCGATCTCACGGGTCCGCTGGCCGGTGCCGGCGAACCGCGCCACCTCCAGCTCCCGCTGGGTCAGCAGACCGAGATCGGGCACCGCCGGTATGGGGGCGGGCGACAGGGCATGGCAGCCCCTGCCCAATGAGCTCTCCAGCGGAGCGTCAGGGCTCAGTCGCGCGAAGAGAAGCACGCTCCACTGCTCGGCCAGCTCCTGCGCCGACGCCCACAGTCCCGCCGCTCTCTCCGGGCGGCTGCTGACGCTCGCCGCCCGCGCGGCGCGGATGTGTGCCGTCAGCCTCAGAAGCCTCAACTGCGCGTTGTCGAAGGCACGTTCCGCCTGCTGGTACGCGGCCACCGCGGAGTCCGGGTCGTCCTGCTGGCTGAGCACATGCCCGCGTGCCAGCAGTGCGTATGCCCGGGTGTGCGGCAGACGGCATGCCTGGGCCGCATGTGCCGCGCGGTCGGCCCACCATGGGGCGCTTCCGGTGCCGCTGGACAGCGAGGCGAGGGTGAGCAGTTCGTAGCCCCGCGTGCGCTGCGGCAGCTCAAGTGCCTTCAGGTCCGAGGGGCCGAGCTCCAGGACCAGGCTCAGACACCGTTCGGGGCTGCCCTGCAGCAGCAGCGACTCGCCGAGCGTGAGCACCGCGGCGCAGTGCCAGCTTCCCGACGAGGGCCTCAGCGCGCGCAGCGCCTCCTCCGTCAGTGCCGAGGCCCGGCTGCTGCCGGGCGGTTCCGCATAGGTGACACACAGCGCCTCCTGGGCCAGGGTGAAGGCGCGCAACTGCTCGGCGCCGAGGTAGCCGGCCAGATCTGTCGCTTCGGCGGCGGACCGTCGCGCGCTCTCGAGCCGGCCTTGGCGCAGCTGGGCCTCGGCGAGTCCGCTCAGCAGCACGGGCAGCATCGCGTTGTGCGAGCAGTCCCGGACCACCGCGATGCCGCGCTCGTAGAAGGATTCCGCTTCTCGCGGCCGCCCCAGCCCTGATGCGCACCAGCCGAGGAGAGCGAAGTACTCGGTGTGGAAGTACACCTCCGAGTTGCTCAGCTCGTCCATCTGACGCACAGCCGCGTCGTACGACGCCAGGCACTGCTTGGTACGGCCAACGGTGAGTTCGCCCAGCGCGTGCAGCGCCATCGCCCCGGCCCTGGTCACCGGTTGACCGCCCGCGCGGGCCAGCAGCAGGGCCTCGGCCGCCAGGTCCGGCAGGTCGTCGCTCCCGCGCAGCGAGGAGACGATGCCCCGGTAGATCACGAGCCGGGCGAGCAGATCGTTGTCGGCGTCGCCGATCGCCGAGAGCGCGGCGAGTTCGGTTCTGAGCAGAGCGTCCGCCTCGGCGAACCGGCCGTGCAGGCATTCGACGATTACACAGAGCCGGATCGCCGCGCGGTGCGCCTCGTTCGGCCCCATCGCGGAGCCCTGCGTCAGCTGCTGCTGAAGCGCTTGGTCGTCGGCCAGATAATTGGCCGCGCGCAGCGCCCGTGCCAGCGGCGGAATCAGACCGAGGAGCCTGCCTGTCGACTCCTCCGACAGCCCGTGCAGCGCGAACAACAGCCAGCGGACAGCGTCGACGGGCGAGCTCAGCGCGGTCTCCTCGCCGGCCCGGGCCAGCGTCTCCAGGTCTTCCGGGGTGAAGCTGTTGGTGGACAGCTCGATATGGACGGCGCGCTCGGAGGCGGAAGCCGCACGGCGGTTGAGCACGGTCAGCGCCCTGCGGTGGGCCTGGGACCGCCAGCAGCGGTCGGCCTGGTCGTGCAGAAGCCTGCGCAGCACCGGGTGACGGAAGGCGAGTTGCGCGGCGGAGCAGCTCAACGGGCGCAGTACGTCGAGCTGGATGAGACCGCTGACGATCGAGCACACCTCGTCGATCGGCAGCTCGGACACCGCTGACAGCTCTTCCCGGCTGAACCGGTCACCGAGCACCGCTCCCGACTCGGCCACCAGCCGCTCGCCGGGATCGAGCACGGCCAGTTCGGCCGCCAGCGGGGCCAGCCGTCCGGTGAGCAGACTGGTCCGTAACGCCGGGCTGAGCGGGGCGGACTCGCCCAGCACCAGCAGATACAGCGGATTGCCGCGGCTCTCATGGAGAACGGACGGCAGCCAGCTCGTGTCGGTCCGCACCCCGAGCAGCCGGGCTGCCTGATCGAGGTTCATCGGCTCCAGCTCGATGCGGCTGACGTGCTCCTGCTCCACCCCCTGGGCGAGGGTGCTCAGGAGGGACGGGGCGGCCTGCCGGGGCCGGTGCGCGATCACGATCAGTATCGGCGCCCGGACCGACCAGCGTGCCAGATGGTCGGCGAGCTCCAGGGACTTCGGGTCGGCCCAGTGGAAGTCGTCGAGCACCAGGAGCAGTCCGCTGCCTGCGGACTGGGTGAGCAGGGCATGCACAGCCTGTGACAGCGGGAGCGGTTGGAGCCCACTGCCCCGGCCGCCGAGCCGGGCACACAGTCCGGCTCGCAGTAACTCGGCGTGTTCGGGAGAGAGGGCGGCAAGGCGTTCCTGTGTCATGAGGCCGTTCAGCGCCCGGGTGAATACATGCAATACGTCGTGCTGTTCGGCTGGATAGCAGCGGCCGTCGAGCACCGTGATGCCACGGTCCCGCGCCGAGGAGGCCAATTGCGCGAGCAACCTGCTCTTTCCCGAGCCGGGCTCACCCAGCAGCTCGACGATGCCGCCGTGGCCGTCTTCCAGACGCTTGAGTGCGCGTAAGAGCTGAAGCGACTCCTCGCAGCGCACCGAGGATATTCGTGATGAACTCTCTATGATCAACGGCGTATTCACGATGACGATACCTTCCCCCTCGAGGTTAGACGTCTCGTGCGAAACGATAACGATCACTCACTGTCCATGGTACGTGTCGGTTGTTACGGTGGTCTAAACCAACAAGAAGCATGTGAAAGTGATATGGGCGTGCCCTGGCCGGCTGTCGCCGGCCAGGGCTTCCCAGGGAGCCTGCGGGGTGTCCGGCCTACTGGGCCCTGACCTCGCGCGAAGCGTTTTCGGTTTGCTCCTGCGCCGGTTCGCCGCCGGCTGCCGACGGGACTGTGCGCATGATGAGGGTGAGCAGGATGGTTGCCGCGGTGAATCCGGCTCCCCAGGCGAAGGCCGTGGTCACACCCTCGGTGAGGATGAAGTCCGCGACACCCTTGGTGTCGAGGCCCGCGGGGACGTCGTCCGCGGCGCTGCGGCTCGCGGAGCCGAAGACGGTGACCATGATGGCCAGGCCGAGCGCGCCGCCGATCTGCTGCATGACGTTCAGCAGGCCCGACGCGGCACCGGTCTCTTCCGGTTCGATGCCGGACATCAGGATGGTGGTAACTCCGACCAGCAGCGTGCCCATGCCCAGGCCGGCGACCAGCATCGGGCCGAGCAGCGCCGAAACGTAGTCGGAGGTCGGGGTGATCTGGGCGAACCACACCAGGCCGACGCTGATGGCGGCCGCGCCGACCGCGGTGAGCACCCTCGGGCCGAAGCGCGGCAGCAGCTTCGCCGCAATGCTGGAGGTGGCCAGGATCAGCAGCGCCAGCGGTACGAACGCCATGCCCGCCTGGATCGGGGTGAAGCCCCTGACCTCCTGGAGGAACTGGGTGAGGAAGAAGAACATGGCGTTGCCGGCCGCCATGACGAACAGCAGCGACAGGTATCCGGTCGCGCGGTTGCGGTCGGCGAACAGCCGCAGCGGGGTGATCGGCTGCCGTGCGTTGGTCTCGATGAAGAAGAAGACGACGAGCAGTAGGACGGCCAGGGCGAAGGAACCCAGCGTGAGTGCGTCACCCCAGCCGCTCTCCGCGGCCCGGATGAAGCCGTACACCAGCGCGGTCATACCGACCGTGGACGTGAGCGCGCCGCCCAGGTCGAAGCGGGCCGGTGTCCGGTCGGTCTCGTGAATGAACATCGGCGCGACGATCAGCAGCACCACACCGATGGGCACATTGATGAAGAGCACCCAGCGCCAGGAGAGCCAGTCGGTCAGCAGGCCGCCGCCGATCAGGCCGATCGCGGCGCCGGAGCCGGAGACCGCGGCATACGCGCCGAGCGCGCGGGCCCTGGACTTCTCGTCGGTGAAGTGGGTCGCGATCAGCGCGAGCACGGTGGGTGCCGCGATCGCCGCGCCCACGCCTTGCAGGGCCCGGGCGATGAGCAGCATCGCCGCGGAGTTGGACAGCCCGCCGAGCAGGGAGGCGGCGGTGAACACCGTGACACCGATGAGCAGTCCACGGCGGTGTCCCAGCACGTCTCCGGCCCGGCCGCCGAGGAGCAGCAGTCCTCCGAAGGTGAGCAGATAGGAGCTCAGCACCCAGGAGAGGCCCGTCGGGGTGAAGTCGAGCGCTTCCTTGACCTCGGGAAGGGCGATGTTCACCACGTTGACGTCGAGGATCAGCATTGTCTGGAGGGCGAGGACGATGACGAGCACCATGCCGGGACGGCGGGTTGCGGCATCGTCGCCCTTGGGTGGGGGGCTCTGGCCCGCAGTGCTCGTGACGGTCTCTTCACTCATGGTTCGGACATCTCCTCGAAAGGTAAACGGGGACCTTCCTCGCTTCGTATCAGGAAGATACAGGGAGGGTCCCCGTTTATCAATCACCCGCATGTTTCGGTCAGTTGACGCCAAGTTCCCGGTCGATGAAGTCGAAGATCTCGTCGTCCGAAGCGGCGGTCAGCGACACCGCCTCCGTCCCGTTCGCCTCCGGCTCCCGGCCGTCCGACTCCAGGCGCAGAAGCAGGTCCCGCACCCGGCCGGTCAGCCTGGTGCGCCCACCGTCCGCCGCGGACAGGGAGGACAGCCGAGCCTCGATCCGGTCCAGATCCGCCAGTACGGACGTCACGGCGTCGGCCTCGGCGGGCGCGAGCGCGGTCAGCAGATGCTGGGCGAGTGAGAGCGGCGTCGGATGGTCGAAGACGAGCGTGCTGGGCAGCCGGAGCCCGAAGGCCGAGTTGAGCCGGTTGCGCAGCTCCACCGAGGTGAGCGAATCGAAGCCCAGATCCTTGAACGGACGTTTCGTGCCGACCCCGTTGGCGTCGGTGTGCCCGAGCACCGTGGCTACATGACCACGCACCAGGTCGAGCAGCAGTTCCAGCCGCTCCCCGGCACCCAGCGCGCCAAGCCGCTCCTGAACCGTCGGCCCCCCCGCCGGACCCGCGGAACCGCCCGCAGCCTTGCGTACCGCCCCCCGGGTCTCGCCCGCCAGCTCACCGAAGAGCGCCGGGAGCATGCCGGCGCGTGCCCGGCTACGCAGGGCCACGAGATCCAGGCCGACGCCGACGGCAAGCGGCTGACGACCAGACAGCGCCGCGTCGAAGAGCGCGAGGCCCTGCTCGGACTCCAGCGGAAGGATGCCGTCCCGGGCCATGCGGGCAAGGTCGGCGTCGCCGAGGCCTTCCGTCATGGAACTGCTCTCGTCCCAGAGTCCCCAGGCGAGGGAGGTGGCGGGGAGTCCGAGGGTGTGGCGGTGGTGGGCGAGTGCGTCGAGGAAGGTGTTGGCGGCGGCGTAGTTGGCTTGTCCTGGGGTGCCGGTGAGGCCGGAGATGGAGGAGTAGAGGACGAAGTTGGTGAGGTTGTGGTGGGTGGTGAGGTGGTGGAGGTTCCAGGCTGCGTCGGTTTTGGGGCGGAGGGTGGTGTCGAGGTGTTGGGGTGTCTGGGCGGTGAGGGTTGCGTCGTCGAGTACGCCGGCGGTGTGGATGACGGCGGTGAGGGCGTGGGTGTGGGGGATGGTGTCGAGGAGGGTGGTGAGGGCGTCCGGGTCGCTTGCGTCGCAGGCTTCGATGCGTACGTGGGCGCCCAGTGCGGTGAGTTCGGCGGTGAGTTCGGTGGCGCCGGGGGCTTGGGGTCCGCGGCGGCTGATCAACAGCAGGTGGCGCGTGCTGTGCTGGGTGATGAGGTGGCGGGCGAGGAGGCTGCCGAGGGTGCCGGTCGCGCCGGTGATCAGCACCGTCCCCTCCGGATCCAGCGGTGCAGGCAGCGTCAGCAGCGCCTTGCCGGTGTGCCGTGCCTGGCTGAGATGGCGCAGCGCCTCCGGCGCGTGGCTGACGTCCCACGCCGTCACCGGCAGTGGCCGAAGTGCCCCCGACTCGAAGAGCCGCACCAGCTCGGTCAGCATCTCCTGGACGCGCTCAGGGGGCACCCGCATCAGGTCGTACGCCGTATACGTCACGCCCTTGAACCGCTCCTCCACCTCCGCCGCATCCCGGATGTCCGTCTTGCCCATCTCGAGGAAACGGCCGCCGGGCGCCAGCAGCCGCAGTGAGGCGTCCACATACTCCTGGGCGAGCGAGTTGAGCACCACGTCGAATCCCCGGCCTTCGGTGGCCGACCGGTAATGCTCCTCGAAATCGAGGGCGCGGGTCGAGGCGATCCTGGCCTCGTCGACACCGAGTGACCGCAGCACCTCCCACTTGGGCCGACTCGCCGTGCCGTACACCTCCAGGCCCCAGTGCTGGGCGAGTTGCAGCGCGGCCATGCCCACGCCGCCGGTCGCTGCGTGCACCAGCAGAGACTCGCCCCGGCGCGCCTTCGCGAGATCGACCAGACCGTAGTACGCCGTGAGGAAGACGACCGGGATCACCGCGGCGTCGGTGAAGCTCCAGCCCACCGGCATCCGCGCCACCCATCGGTGGTCCGTGACCGCCACCGGGCCGATCGCGCCCAGCGGGAACAGACCCATCACACGGTCGCCGGGCGAGACCGAGGTGACCTCCGGACCCGTCTCCAGGACCACACCGGCCGCCTCGCCGCCGATGCGCGCCTCGTCGCCCGGGTACATGCCGAGACCGACCAGCACATCGCGGAAATTCAGTCCGCCGGCGCGCACCGCCACCCGCACCTCGCCCGGGCCCAACGGCGCGCCCGCCTCGGGCGCGGGCAGCAGAGCCAGGTTGCCGAGCGTGCCGGTGCTGTGCACGTCGAGCCGCCAGTGCTCGGTGTCCACCGGCGGCACCAGCACCTCGGACGCGGAGTCCGCGCGCACGATCCTGGGCGCGTAGACCCCGCCGTCCCGCACGGCCAGTTGGTACTCGTCGCCGGCGAGGAGCGCGGACACGACTGTCTCCGCCACATCTGCCCGGTCCCCGAGAGCCCTGTCCAGGTCCAGCAGCGCGAACCGGCCCGGGTGTTCGGACCGCGCGCTACGGCCCAGACCCCACACGGTGGACGCCGCGAGATCCTGGATCTCCGGGCCGGGCCGGGCGGCCACCGCCCCCTGTGTGACCAGCACCAGACGCGCGTCGTCCGAGCCGTCGTCGGCCGGCCAGTCCTGCGCCAGCCAGCCCTGGGCCAGTTCGAGCGCGCGGGTGCTCAGAGCGCGAGCCCGGTCGGGGACCGTACCGTCCGTCTCGTCGCCGACGAAGCTCGCCAGCACCATCCCGGGCGCGGGCGAACCGGCCTCCACCGCTGCGCGCAGCGACGCCAGATCGGCGTGGGCAGGCACGCCGAGCGCCTCGGCGAGCCCGAGCGGGTCGGGCCCCAGGACGACAACGCTGCCCGGCGCCGCCGCGGCGTCGGTGGCCTGCAGCGGCTTCCACTCCAGCAGGTGGAGCGGCGTACGCGACAGGGCGGAGCTGTTGCCACCCGCGGCTGCGGCGGCGAACTCGGCGAGAGCGCCGGCCCGGGCGGTGAGTGCCGTCACCGTGGCGACGGGGGCACCTGTCGGATCGGCCAGGTCCAGTCGCATCGTGTCTTCGCCCTCGGGGGCAAGCCGCACCCGCAGCGCGGTCGCGTCCACCGCGTGCAGCTGGACGCCCTGCCAGCTGAAGGGAAGCAGGATCTGCTGCTCCCTGCCGGGGTCGGCCGCGTCGAGCACGCCGCGTGCCAGGGCCCATGGGTGGAGGGCGGTGTCGAGGAGTGCGGGGTGGAGGGTGTGGCCGGCGGGGTCGGTTCCCTGGGGGAGGGCGATTTCGGCGTAGAGGGTGTCGCCGTCGCGCCAGGCGGCGGTGAGGCCTTGGAAGGTGGGGCCGTAGCTGTAGCCACGCTCGGCGAGGCGGTCGTAGATGTCGGTGAGGTCGATGGGGTCGCCGGGCGGTGGCCAGGCGATGGGCTCCTGGGTGGCCTGGCTGTGGGTGAGTGTGCCGGTGGCGTGCTGGGTCCAGGGCTCGGTGTCGTCGGTACGGGAGTGGATGGTGAAGGGACGGCTGCTGTCGTCCGAGGGCGGGCCGACTGTGAGGTGAAGGGTCACGGCCTGTTCGGGAGGCAGCGTGAGGGGGGTTTGGAGGGTGAGGTCTTCGATGGTGGGGGTGTCTGTGTGGCTTGCGGCATGCAGGGCGAGGTCGATGAAGGCGGTGGCGGGGAGGAGGGTGGTGCCGGCGATGGTGTGGTCGGCGAGCCAGGGGTGCGTACGGGTCGAGATCCGGCCGGTGAAGACGAGTTGGTCGGTGTCGGCGAGGGTGATGAGGGCGCCGAGGAGGGGGTGGCCGGGGGCTACCAGGCCGGCCGAGGTGACGTCGGATGCGGCGGTGGTGGGGGCGAGCCAGTAGTGCTGCCGTTGGAAGGGGTAGGTGGGCAGGCTGCCCGGATCACTGGGCGTACGGTCCGGGTTCCAGGTGGTGGGCGTGTGGCCGCTGGTGTGCAGCCGTGCCAGCCCCCCGGCGAACGACTCTGCTTCTGGGGCGTTCTTGCGCAGGGTGGGGGCGAGCATGGCCGCCGTGGTGAGGGTTTGCTGGGCGAGGGCGGTGAGGGTGCCGTCGGGTCCGAGTTCGAGGTAGCGGGTGACACCGGCCTGTTCGAGATGCTGGATGCCGGGGTGGAAGCGGACGGCCTGGCGGATGTGACGTACCCAGTAGTCCGGGGTGGTGAGGTCGTCGCCGGTGGCGGGCAGTCCGGTGACGTTCGAGACGACCGGAATGGCCGGGGAGTTGAACGCGAGTTTGGAGATCGCTGTGCGGAACTCTTCGAGTACGCCGTCCATGTGGGGGGAGTGGAAGGCGTGGCTGACCTTGAGGCGGGTCGTCTTACGGCCCTGCGCGGCGAAATGGGTCGCGACGGCTTCCGCCGCGTCCGCGTCGCCCGAGATGACGGTGGCCTCAGGACCGTTGACCGTGGCGACGGCCAGGTCTCGGCCGAGCGCGTCGAGCAGCGTAAGCACCTCGTCCTCGGTTGCCTGGAGGGCGATCATGGTGCCGTCCTTGCGGGCGGACTGCATGTAGCAGCCGCGGGCGGCGACCAGAGCCACGGCGTCGTCCAGCGAGAAGACGCCCCCGACATGGGCGGCGGCGATCTCACCGATCGAGTGGCCGATCAGGAAGTCCGGCGTGAGCCCGTGGTGTTCCAGCGTGCGGTAGAGCGCGGTCTGCAGGGTGAAGAGGGCGGCCTGGGTGTACTGGGTCTGGTTGAGCTGATCCGCGTCCACCCCCCACATCACCTCGTGCAGCGGGCGGTCGAGGATCTCGTCGAACCGGTCGCAGACCTCGTCGAAGGCGGTGGCGAACACCGGGTGTGATTCGTAGAGTTCGCGTCCCATGCCCAGGCGCTGGCTGCCCTGGCCGGTGAAGAGGAACGCGGTCTTGCCGGTGGTCGCGGTGCCGGTGACGAGGCCCGGTGCGTCGGTCCCTGAGGCGAGAGCGTGCAGTCCGGCCAGCAGGGTGCCGCGGTCGTCCGTGGGGATGACGGCGCGATGGTCGAAGCGGGTACGAGCCGCCAGTGCGGGGGCTATGCCGGCCGGTTCTGTGTCGGGGTGCTCGGTGACGTACGCGGCCAACTGCCGTGCCTGATCGCGCAGCGCGTCCTCGGTCTTCCCCGACAGCAGCCAAGGAATCTCCGGGGCCAGGGCGGACTCGTCGGCCGTCTCGGGCTGCTCGGCCGCCTGTTCGATGATGACGTGCGCATTCGTGCCGCTGATTCCGAACGACGACACGGCGGCGCGGAGAGGCACGTCGCCGGAGGCGTTCCAGGGGCGGGCCTCGGTGAGGAGTCTGACGGTGCCGTCGGACCAGTCGACGTGGTCGGTGGGCCGGTCGGCGTGCAGCGTCCGCGGCAGTACGCCGTGGCGCATGGCCATCACCATCTTGATGACGCCTGCCACGCCCGCCGCGGCCTGTGTGTGGCCGATGTTCGACTTCAACGACCCGAGCCACAAGGGGTGCTCGGCGTCCCGCCCGCGGCCGTACGTATTGATCAGGGCCTGCGCTTCGATCGGGTCGCCCAGCGTCGTGCCGGTGCCGTGTGCCTCCACGGCGTGCACCTGGTCCGGAGTCAGCCGTGCCGCAGCGAGCGCCTGCCGGATGACGCGTTCCTGGGAAGGGCCGTTCGGAGCCGTCAGCCTCCCGCTGGCGCCGTCCTGGTTGGTGGCGGTGCCGCGGATGACCGCGAGAACCGGGTGACCGTTCCGTTCGGCGTCCGACAGTCGCTCGACGAGGAGCAGACCCACGCCCTCGCTCCAGCCGGTGCCGTCGGCAGAGGCGGAGAACGCCTTGCACCGTCCGTCCGGGGACAGACCACGCTGACGGCTGAACTCCACGAAGGTGTTGGGCGTCGCCATCACCGTCACGCCGCCCGCAAGCGCGAGTGAGCACTCGCCCTGGCGCAGCGCCTGGGCGGCCAGATGCAGGGCCACCAGCGACGAGGAGCACGCGGTGTCCACCGATACCGCCGGGCCCTCCAGGCCGTAGACGTAGGCGAGGCGTCCCGACGCCACACTGCCCAGGCTTCCGCTGGCGAGGTACCCCTCGTACTCCTCCGGTGCGGGACGCAGTCGCGACGCGTAGTCGTTGTACATCACGCCGGCGAAGACGCCGGTGTCGCTGCCGCGCAGCGTCGTGGGGTCGATACCAGCCCGTTCGAAGGTCTCCCAGGCGGTCTCGAGCAGCAGCCGCTGCTGCGGGTCGGTGGCCATGGCCTCCCGCGGGCTCAGCCCGAAGAATTCGGGGTCGGACTCCGCCGCCCCGTACAGGAATCCACCGTGCTCGGTCAGGGACTTGCCGACCGCCGCCGGGTCCGGGTCGTACAGGTCCTCGTCCCAGCCGCGGTCCTCGGGGAAGGTGCCGATGGCGTCGGTGCCCTCGGCGACCAGCTGCCACAAGTCGTCGGGTGAGGCGACGCCGCCCGGATAGCGGCATGCCATACCCACGATTGCGATCGGCTCCTGCTGTGCCTCCTCGATCTCCGTCAGGCGGCGCCTGGCCTGGCGCAGATCAGTGGTCGCCCGCTTGAGATATTCGCGGAGCTTGTCTTCGGTGTTCGCCACGGGAGATCAACCTTTACTGCTGGGGAATTCGGCGATGGTCGGGAGGCCCGGCGGCGTCAGGGCGCCGGAATGGCGGAGCGGAGCGGACTTGCGGCGGCGTCCGGGGCGGGCGCCGCGGTGTCAGGACAGGCCGAGCTCCTTGTCGAGCGCGTCGAAGAGCTCGTCGTCCGTCGCGGAGTCCAGGTCGCTGTCGTCTGCGTTCTGCCGCGACGCGGTCAGGCTGTGCCAGCTCTGCAGGACGTACTGCAATCGCTGGGCGATCTCCGCCGCGTCCGCTGCACTGTCGGCGTCGGCCGAGTGCTGCTTGAGCAGCGCGTCCAGCCGGTCGATCGCCTCCAACGGGCCGGCCGCTTCGGCGGGCCCGGCCGGAGCCAGTTCCGTCAGCAGATGCCGGGCGAGGGCAAGCGGCGTCGGATGGTCGAAGACGACCGTGGTCGGCAGCCGCAGTCCGGTGACGGAGTTGAGCCGGTTGCGGAACTCCACGGCGGTCAGCGAGTCGAATCCCAGGTCCAGCAGCCCGCGTTCGGCCTCGATACGGGCCGGCGAGCCGTGGCCGAGTACCGCGGCGACGTGCTCCCGCACCAGCTCCAGCAGCAGGTTCTCGCGCTCCTCCACCGGAGCGACGGCCAGCTTCCCGGCAAGCGACAGCCCACCCGCCGCCGCGGAGCCGGTTCCGGTCGCTGCCGCCGCGGTCCGCCGCACAGGTCCGGGCACCAGCCCGAGCAGCGGTTCCGGCACCGTGCCGGAGGCCGCCTGGGCCCGCAGCGCGGGGATGTCGATGCGTGCCGGGTAGAGCACCGGCGCGCCGTGCCGGAGCGAGGCGTCGAACATCCGCAGAGCCTCGGCCGGCGCCATGGGCGTGATCCCGGAGCGGCGCAGCCGCGACAGGTCCGCATCGCTCAGTTTCTCGCCCATGCCTCCCTCGTCCCAGAGTCCCCAGGCGAGGGAGGTGGCGGGGAGTCCGAGGGTGTGGCGGTGGTGGGCGAGTGCGTCGAGGAAGGTGTTGGCGGCGGCGTAGTTGGCTTGTCCTGGGGTGCCGGTGAGGCCGGAGATGGAGGAGTAGAGGACGAAGTTGGTGAGGTTGTGGTGGGTGGTGAGGTGGTGGAGGTTCCAGGCTGCGTCGGTTTTGGGGCGGAGGGTGGTGTCGAGGTGTTGGGGTGTCTGGGCGGTGAGGGTTGCGTCGTCGAGTACGCCGGCGGTGTGGATGACGGCGGTGAGGGGGTGGGTGTGGGGGATGGTGTCGAGGAGGGTGGTGAGGGCGTCCGGGTCGCTTGCGTCGCAGGCTTCGATGCGTACGTGGGCGCCCAGTGCGGTGAGTTCGGCGGTGAGTTCGGTGGCGCCGGGGGCTTGGGGTCCGCGGCGGCTGATCAACAGCAGGTGGCGCGTGCTGTGCTGGGTGATGAGGTGGCGGGCGAGGAGGCTGCCGAGGGTGCCGGTCGCGCCGGTGATCAGCACCGTCCCCTCCGGATCCAGAGTGCTCTCTACGTCTTCCTCGCCCGACGTCACCACCGCACGGGTCAGCACGGGCACGTGAAGTGCTCCACCCCGTACGGCGAGTTGTCCGCGACCGGTCGCCACGGCCGCAGGCAGCAGCGCGAGGCCGTCAGGGACGCCGGAGCCGGAATCCGGCGCCAGGTCGACCACGGTGAACAGCCCCGGGCTCTCCGACTGGGCGGTGCGCAGCAGTCCCCACACCGGTGACTCGGCGAGCGACAGAGCCTGCGGCTCGGGCCCGGCGGCGACCGCGCCCCTCGTCACCACCAGCAGACGCGCATCGGCCAGCCGTTCGTCGGCCAGCCACTCCTGGAGCACCGCGAGGGCGGCGTGAGCCGATTCATGGGCGGCCGCCGGAAGTTCGCCGTCCGCTGCGGGCCAGGGCAGGACGACCACCGGGGGCGGCTGTACGCCCGTGTCGAGCGCGGCCCGCAGACCGGACAGGTCGGCGTAGACCGCACCGGCGCCGAGCTCATCGGCGATGCCGGTGCTGGGACCAGGACCGGGAGCGTCGTCGCCGATAACCGCCCACGAGGACGTGGGCGCGACGGCGCCGTCGTCCGCCCGCTCGGCAGGCAGGGCCAGCCATTCAAGTACGTACAGCGGATCACGGGCAGGCGCGGTGGCAGCCAGACTGCTGAAGTCCACGGCACGCAGCACCAGTTCACCGACTGTGGCAACGGGCGCACCCGCGGGGTCGGCGAAGGTCAGGGTTGCGGTGTCCTCGCCGGTACGGCGCAGCCGTACCCGCAGCTGAGTGGCACCGCCGGAGTGCAGAGCGATTCCCGACCAGCTGAACGGCACCCGCAGCGGCGCGTCCGGATCGGCGACGAGCAGTGGGTGCAGGGCTGCGTCGAGGAGTGCGGGGTGGAGGGTGTGGTGGGTGGTGTCGGTTCCTTCGGGGAGGGTGATTTCGGCGTAGAGGTCGTTGCCGTCGTGCCAGAGGGCGGTGAGGCCTTGGAAGAGTGGTCCGTACGCGTAGCCTCTGGCGGCGAGTTCGTCGTAGGAGCCGGTGAGGTCGACGGGTTCGCCGGGCGGTGGCCAGGCGATCTCCTCGGCGGGAACAGGGGTGCTGACGAGAGCACCGGCGGCATGCCGCGTCCACGGCTGGTCATCGTGTGCGTCCGCCGGGCGGGAGTGCGCGGTGAACGGACGGCGGCCCGACTCGTCGGCGGAGTCGACCGTCAGCTGGAGGTCCACGGACGCCTGCCCGGTCAGCACGAGCGGTGCTTCAAGGGTGAAGTCCTCGACAGTGGTGGTGCCGGTGTGGTCCGCGGCGTGGAGGGCGAGGTCCACAAAAGCGGCGCCGGGGAGCAGGGTCGTTCCCGCGACGGCGTGATCCGACAGCCACGGGTGCGTACGCAGCGAGATACGGCCGGCCAGCACAAGGCGGTCGCCCTCGGCCAGCCGTACGACCGTGTCGAGCAGCCCGTGATCCGCACCGGCCTGGCCGACGGGCGACTGACGCGGCGTGAGCCAGAAGTGCCCGTGCTGGAAGGGATAGGTCGGCAGGCCGTCGGGGTGGGCGGGGGTGTGCGCGGGCGTCCAGGCGGCGGGTGTGTGGCCGGTGGTGTGGAGGCGAGCGAGTGCGTCGGTGAACGTGCGCGATTCGGGTGTGTTCTTGCGGAGCGCGGCGGTGAGAGTGGCGGGGGTGGTGAGGGTCTGCTGGGCCAGGGCGGTGAGGATGCCGTCGGGCCCGAGTTCGAGGTAGCGGGTGACGCCGTTGGTGTGCAGGGTGCGCAGGTTGTCGGTGAAGCGGACGGTGTCGCGGATGTGGCCGGTCCAGTAGCCGGGCGTTGTCGGATCTCCGGTGGTGATCAGGGGGATCGCCGGGGCTTGGAACGTCACATCGGCGATGGCCTCGCGGAACTCGTCGAGCACGGGCTCCATCAGCGGAGAGTGGAAGGCGTGGCTGACCTTCAGACGACTGGTGCGGCGCCCCTGGGCGGTGAAGTGCTCCTGGACCACGAGCGCGTCCGCCTCGTCGCCCGAGATGACGGTGCTGTCGGGAGAGTTGAGCGCCGCGATCGCGAGCTGAGAGGTCAGGTGCGGGCGTACCTCGTCCTCGGTTGCCTGGAGGGCGATCATGGCGCCGCCGACGGGCAGTGACTGCATCAGACGGCCCCGCGTGGAGACGAGCCGGGCGGCGTCATCGAGAGAGAGAATGCCCGCCGCGTGGGCGGCCGCGATCTCACCGATCGAGTGGCCGGCCAACTGGTCGGGCGTGAGGCCGTGGTGTTCCAGCGTGCGGTACAGGGCCGTCTGGAGGGCGAAGAGGGCGGGTTGGGTGTACTGGGTCTGGTTCAGCAGATCCGCGTCCTCGCCCCACACCACGTCGCGCAGCGGCCGGTCGACGTGGGGGGTGAGGGCGTCGAAGGCGGCGTCGAGCGCTTCCGCGAACACCGGGTGTGACTCGTAGAGTTCGCGTCCCATGCCCAGGCGCTGGCTGCCCTGGCCGGTGAAGAGGAACGCGGTCTTGCCGGTGGTCGCGGTGCCGGTGACGAGGCCGGGGGTGTCGGCCCCCTTCGCGAGAGCGTCCAGTCCGCCCAGCAGGTTGTCATGGTCGGCCGCGGTGATGACGGCGCGGTGGTCGAAACGGGCACGGGTGGCCAGTACGTCGGCGACCTGCGCCGGTTCCGTCTGCGGGTGCTCGGTGACGTACGCGGCCAACTGCCGTGCCTGATCGCGCAGCGCGTCCTCGGTCTTCGCCGACAGCAGCCAGGGCAGGTCCGCAGGCTCCCGTACCGGCTCAGCCGCTTCGGGGGCCTGCTCGATGATGACGTGCGCGTTGGTGCCGCTGATTCCGAAGGAGGACACAGCGGCGCGGCGTGGTCCCCCGCCGGTACTGTGCCACGGCCGGTTCTCGGTGAGGAGTTCGACGGTGCCGTCGGACCAGTCGACGTGGTCGGTGGGCTGCTCGGCGTGCAGGGTCTGTGGCAGTACGCCGTGGCGCATGGCCATCACCATCTTGATGACACCGCCGACACCGGCCGCGGCTTGCGCGTGTCCGATGTTCGACTTCAACGAGCCGAGCCACAGCGGGTGTTCGGCGTCGTGGTGCTGTCCGTACGTGTTGATCAGGGCCTGTGCCTCGATGGGGTCGCCGAGGCGGGTACCGGTGCCGTGTGCTTCCACCGCGTCCACCTGGTCGGCGGTCAGCCGGGCGTTGGCGAGGGCCTGCCGGATGACGCGTTCCTGGGAGGGGCCGTTGGGGGCGGTCAGGCCGTTGCTGGCGCCGTCCTGGTTGGTGGCGGTGCCGCGGATGACCGCGAGAACGGGGTGGCCGTTGCGCTCGGCCTCCGACAGTCGCTCGACGAGGAGCAGGCCGACGCCTTCGCTCCAGCCGGTGCCGTCGGCGGTGGCGGAGAACGCCTTGCACCGTCCGTCCGGGGAAAGGCCCCGCTGACGGCTGAACTCCACGAACGTGCCCGGCGTCGCCATCACTGTCGCGCCGCCCGCCAGGGCCAGCGAGCACTCGCCCTGCCGCAGCGCGTGGGCCGCCAGATGCAGGGCCACCAGCGACGACGAGCACGCCGTGTCCACCGTGATCGCCGGGCCCTCGAGCCCGTACGTGTACGCGATCCGGCCGGACACCACACTGCCGGTGTTGCCCGTCAGCAGGATGCCCTCCAGCTCCTTCGGCATCAGCTGCACGGGCGGCGCGTAGTCGTGGTACATGGTGCCGGTGAAGACGCCCGTGTCGCTGCCGCGCACCTCGGCCGGGTCGATGCCGGCCCGTTCGAAGGTCTCCCAGGCGGTCTCGAGGAGCAGCCGCTGTTGCGGGTCCATCGCCAGGGCCTCGCGCGGGCTGATGCCGAAGAACGCGGGATCGAACTGGCCCGCCCGGTAGAGGAATCCACCCTGGTTCGTGCTGGACCTGCCGATGGCCTCGGGGTCGGGGTCGTAGAGGTTGTCCAGGTCCCAGCCGCGGTCCTCGGGGAACCGGCCGATGGCGTCGGTGCCCTCGGCGACCAGTCGCCACAGGTCCTCTGGCGAGGCGACCCCGCCCGGATAGCGGCAGGCCATACCCACGATCGCGATGGGCTCGTAGTCCGTGGCCGTGGTGGCCCGTACGGCCGGTGCCGCAGCCCTCTTCCGGGCGCCGCCGTCTGTCAGCCGTTCCCGCAGATGGCTCACCAGAGCCCGCGGAGTGGGGTAGTCGAAGACCAGCGTGGCCGACAGCCTAAGCCCGGCCGCGGAGTTGATCCGGTTCCGCAGTTCCACCCCGCTCAGCGAGTCGAAGCCGAGATCCTTGAAACTGGCCGAGACGTCGACCCCGTCCGCAGAGGCATGGCCGAGCACGGCGGCAGCTTCCGCACGGACCACTTCCATGACGGCGCTGTCCTGCTCGGCCTCGCCGAGTCCGGCCAGCCGCTCGGCGATGCCGCCGTCTGCGCCCGCGGCGGAGGCGCCTGCCCGGCGCAGCGGCGCACGGACCAGACCACGCAGCAGCGGTGGCACTGCCCCGGCCTCCGCGCGGGCGCGCACCGAGGCCAGATCCAGCCGGGCCGGTACGAGCAGCGGCTCAGGACGGCCGAAGGCCCTGTCGAACAGCGCCAGACCGTCGTCCTCGGACATCGCGGCAACACCGGAGCGGGCCATCCGCGCCAGGTCGGAGCCGCTGAGCTTCTCGCCCATGCCTCCCTCGCCCCAGAGCCCCCAGGCGAGGGAGGTGGCGGGCAGGCCGAGGATGTGGCGGTGGTGGGCGAGTGCGTCGAGGAACGTGTTCGCGGCCGCGTAGTTGGCCTGTCCGGCCGCGCCGATCAGCCCGGACACGGAGGAATACACGACGAAGGCGGACAGGTCGAGATCCAGGGTCAGCTCATGCAGATGGAGCGCCGCCTCGGCCTTCGGGCGCAGCACGGCGTCCAGCCGCTCCGGAGTGAGCGCGGTGACCACGCCGTCGTCGAGCACACCGGCCGTGTGCACGACGGCGGTCAGCGGATGCGCCTCGGAGACGGTCGCCAGCAGGGCCGCGACAGCGTCGCGGTCCGCGGTGTCACAGGCTTCGATACGTACAGACGCACCCGACTGAGCCAGCTGCGCGGCCAGTTCGGCCGCACCTGGGGCGTCGGTGCCGCGGCGGCTGGTGAGCAGCAGATGCCGTACGCCGTGCTCCGCGACCAGATGTTCGGCCAGCAGCTTCCCCAGCCGGCCGAACGCGCCGGTGATCAGTACTGTCCCCTCCGGCGCGAGCGGCCGCACTTCCCGGGGATCATCCTCGACCCTGACCAGACGAGGTGTCCGCACCTCGCCCCCGCGCACCGCGGACTGAGGTTCGCCGGACGCGGTGACGGCACGCATCAGACGCAGCGACTCGGGTGTGCCGTCGTGGTCGACGAGCACGAAGCGGCCCGGATACTCCGACTGTGCCGTGCGCAGGAGTCCCCAGAGGGGGGACGCGACCAGCCCGGCTGCCGCCGTATCCGGTTGACCGGACACGGGCAGCGCGCCGGCGGGTACGGCGTTCCGCGTCGGCACCAGCAGACGGGAGTCCGCAAGCCGCTGGTCGTCCAGCAACGCCTGGACGGTGGCGAGGGCGTCGTGCGCGGCATGACGTACGGCGACGAGCAGGCCGTCGTCGAGGGAGGACGGCGACGGTACGGCGCCGGGCGCGTACACCGCGACATCCGGAGCTGCCGCGCCCGCGTCCAGCGCGGCACGCAGCGCGGCAACGTTCTCGTACGCGTCGGCATCGAGCACGGCGGCCAGTTCCCCGGCCTCCGGACCGGCGCCGAGCACTGCCCAGCGGCCCTCCTCCGCGGCCGTCGGATCCACCTCGGACGCCTGCCAGGCGACGGTGAACAGCGGATTCCGCCGGCCGGTGCCACGCAGCTGCTCGGCAGAGGCCTCACGCAGCACCAACGACTCGATCTTCGCGACCGGTGCGCCCGTGGGGTCGTCGAGCCGCAGTGTCACGCCGCCCTCTGCGGACGGCACCGCGCTGACGCGCAGCCGGGTGGCGCCGACGGAGTGCAGAGTGACACCGCCGAAGCTGAAGGGGAGCAGCCCCTCGGCACCGTCGACGAGCGGGTGGAGGGCGGTGTCGAGGAGTGCGGGGTGGAGGGTGTGGCCGGCGGGGTCGGTTCCCTGGGGGAGGGTGATTTCGGCGTAGAGGGTGTCGTCGTCGCGCCAGGCGGCGGTGAGGCCTTGGAAGGTGGGGCCGTAGGTGTAGCCGTTGGTGTCGAGGCGGTCGTAGATGTCGGTGAGGTCGATGGGGTCGCCGGGCGGTGGCCAGGCGATGGGCTCCTGGGTGGCCTGGCTGTGGGTGAGTGTGCCGGTGGCGTGCTGGGTCCAGGGCTCGGTGTCGTCGGTACGGGAGTGGATGGCCATGGCCCGCCGGCCGTTCACGTCCGGCGCGTCCACGGTCACTTGGAGCGAGACGGCCGTGCCGGGGTACAGGGGGAGAGGGGTCTGAAGGGTGAGGTCCCCCACCGTGCCTGTTTCTGTGTGGCTTGCGGCGTGGAGTGCGAGGTCGATGAAGGCGGTGGCGGGGAGGAGGGTGGTGCCGGCGATGGTGTGGTCGGCGAGCCAGGGGTGCGTACGGGTCGAGATCCGGCCGGTGAAGACGAGTTGGTCGGTGTCGGCGAGGGTGATGAGGGCGCCGAGGAGGGGGTGGCCGGGGGCTACCAGGCCGGCCGAGGTGACGTCGGATGCGGCGGTGGTGGGGGCGAGCCAGTAGTGCTGCCGTTGGAAGGGGTAGGTGGGCAGGCTGCCCGGATCACTCGGCGTGCGGTCCGGGTTCCAGGTGGTGGGGGTGTGGCCGCTGGTGTGGAGGCGGGCGAAGGCGTCCGTGAACGTGCGTGGTTCTGGGGCGTTCTTGCGCAGGGCGGGGGTGAGGGTGGCCGTCGTGGTGAGGGTTTGCTGGGCGAGGGCGGTGAGGGTGCCGTCGGGTCCGAGTTCGAGGTAGCGGGTGACACCGGCCTGTTCGAGATGCTGGATGCCGGGGTGGAAGCGGACGGCCTGGCGGATGTGGCGTACCCAGTAGTCGGGGGTGGTGAGGTCGTCGCCGGTGGCGGGCAGTCCGGTGACGTTCGAGATGACCGGAATGGCCGGGGGACTGAAGGCCAGTCCCGACACTGCTGCGCGGAACTCCTCCAGTACGTCGTCCATGTGGGGGGAGTGGAAGGCGTGGCTGACCTTGAGGCGGGTCGTCTTACGCCCCTGCGCGGCGAAGTGTTCCTGGATCTTCAGCGCGTCCGCCGCGTCACCGGAGACGACCAGCGATCCGGGGGCGTTGAGGCCCGCGATGCCGACCTGCGGAGTGAGGTGGGGCAGTACCTCGTCCTCGGTTGCCTGGAGCGCGATCATGGCGCCGTCGTTGCGGGCGGACTGCATGAGACGGCCGCGGGCGGCGACCAGAGCGACGGCGTCGTCCACCGAGAAGACACCCGCGACATGGGCGGCGGCGATCTCACCGATCGAGTGGCCGATCAGGAAGTCCGGCGTCAGCCCGTGGTGTTCCAGCGCCCGGTACAGGGCCGTCTGGAGGGAGAAGAGGGCGGGTTGGGTGTACTGGGTCTGGTTCAGCAGATCCGCGTCCTCGCCCCACATCACCTCGCGCAGCGGCCGGTCGAGGTGGGAGTCGAAGAGTGCGCAGATCTCGTCCAGCGCGTCCGCGAACTCTACGTGTGATTCGTAGAGTTCGCGTCCCATGCCCAGGCGCTGGCTGCCCTGGCCGGTGAAGAGGAACGCGGTCTTGCCGGTGGTCGCGGTGCCGGTGACGAGGCCCGGTGCGTCGGTCCCTGAGGCGAGAGCGTGCAGTCCGGCCAGCAGGGTGCCGCGGTCGTCCGTGGGGATGACGGCGCGATGGTCGAAGCGGGTACGAGCCGCGAGTGCCCCGGCCGGTTCGGTGTCGGGGTGCTCGGTGACGTACGCGGCAAGCTGCCGTGCCTGCTCGCGCAGCGCGTCCTCGGTCTTCCCCGACAGCAGCCACGGCAGGTAGGCCGACTCCCGTACCGGCTCAGCCACTTCAGGTGCCTGCTCGATGATGACGTGCGCATTCGTGCCGCTGATCCCGAACGACGAGATGCCCGCCCGCCGCGGCCGGTCCCCGTCCGGCTCCCACGGCTGCGCCTCGGTGAGGAGCCTGACGGTGCCGTCGGACCAGTCGACGTGGTCCGTGGGCCGGTCGACGTGCAGCGTCCGCGGCAGTACCCCATGTCGCATGGCCATCACCATCTTGATGACACCGCCGACACCGGCCGCGGCTTGCGCGTGTCCGATGTTCGACTTCAACGAGCCCAGCCACAACGGCTGTTCGGCGTCCCGCTCGCGGCCGTACGTATTGATCAGGGCCTGCGCCTCGATCGGGTCGCCCAGCGTCGTGCCGGTGCCGTGCGCCTCCACGGCGTCCACCTGGTCCGGAGTCAGCCGTGCCGCAACGAGCGCCTGCTGGATGACGGCCTCCTGGGAGGGGCCGTTGGGGGCGGTCAGGCCGTTGCTGGCGCCGTCCTGGTTGGTGGCGGTGCCGCGGATGACCGCGAGAACCGGGTGACCGTTCCGTTCGGCGTCCGACAGGCGCTCGACGAGGAGCAGGCCGACGCCCTCGCTCCAGCCGGTGCCGTCGGCGGTGGCGGAGAACGCCTTGCACCGTCCGTCGGGAGAAAGACCCCGCTGACGGCTGAACTCGACGAACATGCCCGGGCTGGCCATGACCGCGGCCCCGCCCGCCAGTGCCAGCGAGCACTCGCCCTGCCGCAGCGCCTGGACGGCCAGATGCAGGGCCACCAGCGACGAGGAGCATGCCGTGTCCACGGTGAGCGCAGGTCCCTCAAGGCCCAGGGTGTACGCGATACGGCCCGAGGCCACGCTGCCGAGCTGCCCGGTGAGCAGATAGCCGTCGACGCCTGCCGTCGCGTCGGTGAGCCGCGGGCCGTACTCGAGCCCGTACGTACCGGCGAAAACGCCGGTGTCGCTGCCGCGCAGCGCGGCGGGGTCGATACCCGCCCGTTCGAAGGTCTCCCAGGCGGTCTCGAGCAGCAGCCGCTGCTGCGGGTCCATCGCCAGGGCCTCGCGCGGGCTGATGCCGAAGAACGCGGGGTCGAACTGGCCGGCTTCGTACAGGAATCCACCGTGGTCGGTCAGGGACTTGCCGACCGCCGCCGGGTCCGGGTCGTACAGGTTCTCGTCCCAGCCCCGGTTCTCGGGGAAGGCGCCGATGGCGTCGGTGCCCTCGGCGACCAGCTGCCACAAGTCGTCGGGTGAGGTGACGCCTCCCGGATAGCGGCATGCCATACCCACGATCGCGATCGGCTCGCCAGGGGCAGCCGTCACCGGCCGTCCGGTCTTCTGCGCCGCGGCCGCGTCGTAGAGCAGGGTGTGAAGGTGTGCGGCGAGCGCCTCTGGCGTAGGGCGGTCGAATGCGACGGCGACCGGCAGGCTCACGCCGAGCAGCCGCGCCAGCCGGTTGCGCAACTCGACGGCGGAGGCCGACTCCAGACCCAGGTCGCGGAAGGTCTGCCGGGGTTGGACCGGGTTGCCAGGTGCGGCCGTGAGCACTCCCGCGGTCTGCTCCCGTACGACATCCAGCAGCACCTGCCGCCGGCGCTCCGTGGACAGGGAGTCCAGTTCCGCGCGCAGTGCGGTGAGCGGCTTCACGCCGTCGATGTCGTCGCCCCCGGTCTCGTACTCGGGCAGCTCCAGACGTACCGCTTCCCCGCCATCCGGAGTGCCGCCCGGAACGTCGCCGGAAGCCGAGTCCTCAGCCGGCTTTGCCAGGTCGACCGGCACGCCGTGTACGTACAGTTCGGCGAACGCGGTCAGCAGAGCCGTCTGCCCGTCCCGCCCCCGCACCAGCGAACCGGTCACCACCGCGCTGTCCGCCCGGCCCGAGTCCTCCAGAATGTCCTCGACCGCCATCTTGAGCACCGGATGCGGGCTCGCCTCCAGGAAGGCCCCGTGGCCGTCGGCGAGAAGCGCGCGCACGGCGGACTCGAAGAGCACGGGGCTGCGCAGCTGGTGTGCCCAGTACCCGCCGTCCAGCTCCCGGGTGTCCAGCCGCTCGCCGCGTGCCGTCGAGTAGAACGGAATACGGGATTCTTCCGGGCGTACCGTCCGCAGGCCCTCGACGAGCCGGTCCATGATCGGGTCCACCTGCTGTACGTGGACGGGGAAGTCGGCGCGGATACGGCGGGCCCGTATCCCCTCCGCGCCCAGCGTCTCCAGCAGTTCGACCAGGGCGTCCTCGTCGCCCGAGACGGTCACCGAGCCGGGACCGTTGACCGCGGCGATGCCCAGGCGGTCCCCCCAGGGAGCCAGCCGGGTCCGCATCTCATCGGCGGGCAGCAGAACGGCGACGATGCCCCACCGGCCCGAGCGCTCCTCGGTGAGGGCAGTGCCCCACACCGCCGCGATCCGCAGCGCGTCCGGCAGCGACAGCGCTCCGCAGGCGTGCGCCGCGGCCATCTCGCCGATGCTGTGCCCGACCACCGCGACCGGTTCGACGCCACGGGACCGCCATACCGCGGTGAGCGAGACCATCACGGCGACCAGGGCGGGCATCACCACCGCGGCGGACTCCAGCGGCGGCGCATCCTTCGCCCCCCGCAGCGCATCGACCAGGTCCCAGTCGACCAGGGATGCCAGCGCCTCGGAGCACGCCTCGATGCTCTCCCTGAAAACCTTGGAGCCGTCGAGCAGGTCGACCGCCATCCCGTCCCAGTGCGCGCCGAAGCCCGGATAGACGAAGACGGCGCCGTCGGCGCCGCCGGAGTCCGCCGCCCGGCCCTCGCGCAGCCCCTCGGCGGCGGCCTCCTCGGCCCCGCCGGCCGCCAGCGCGCGCAGCCCCGCCAGCAGTTCGGCGCGGTCCCGACCGAGAAGCACGGCCCGCTGTCCGGCGGCCCGGTCCGCGGCCACCAGAGCAGCGGACGCCGCCGCGGGCGACAGGGCGGGGACAGAGTCCAGCAGCTCCGCCGCGGCCGCGGCACGCGCACGCAGCGAAGCGGGTCCGGGCGCCGATACCGGCCACAGTACGACGGGATTGGGTACAGCAGTCATCGTCTACCGTCCGAATTTCGGTTCCGCAGGAGTCACAGAAGTCGCAGAGATCGCAGAGATCGCAGAGATCGCAGAAGTCGCAGAAGTCGCAGAGGTCGGAGAAGTCACAGGGGTCAGAAGCAGAAGGGTCGGCAAGCAAGCAGAAGAGTCCGCAAGCAAGCAGCAGGTTCGGCAAGCCGGCAGAACGCCTTCAGAGCCGGACGGCGCCGCCGGCGGTGAGCAGCGAGGAGAGCAACCGGAGCACGATGGCGGGGGACGACCGGTGGAAGAAGTGGCCGCCGGGCAGTGTGAACACCCGGCAGTCGGCGGTGGTGTGGCGCGCCCACTCCTTTGCCAGACGCGGCGTCACCAGCAAGTCTCCGGCTCCCGCAAGCACCTGGATCGGAACCGACAGCGGCCGATGACCAACGGCCGGCTCTTCGCCCGGGCCGAGGCGGCTGTGCGCCAGCCGCAGATCGTCGCGCAGCAGCGCGACGGAGAGCCGCAGCCAGTCCGGGTAGCGCAGCACCAGCTCCGGAATCCCGCCCAGACCGGTCATCCATGCGGTCAGCTCGTCGTCCGACAGCTGCTCAGGCGCGGTCTCAGCGCGCGGGGCGTGCGGCGGCGGGCAGGCGCCCACCAGCAGCTGCTTCGGCAGCGGCCGGCCGCGGGCGAGCCGCCGCCGCGTCAGCTCGTAGGCGATCAGGCCACCCATGCTGTGCCCGTACAGCGCGTACGGCTGGTTCATCAGCGGGTCGAGCGCCTCGTCCAGTTCGTCGAGCAGCCTGCCGAAGTCGTGCAGCCTCGGCTCGCGTGTGCGGTGCTCGCGCCCCGGCAGCTGAATCGGCACCACCGCGACCGAACCGCCCAGCCGGGGCTGCCAGTCGGCGAACGACGAAGCCGCTCCCCCCGCATGGTGGAAGCAGAAGAGACGCAACGGCGCGGAACCAGGATCCGGCTGCCGGGGCAGCAGATACGGCGAGGGGCTGGGCGGTGCGACGGCGCCGGCCGCCCCGCCCGTGCCGCCCCTCATGTCTCCACCTTCCGCACGGAGAGCTCGTAGATGTCGCGCAGGCTGGTCGCCTCGAGCACCTCCGGCATGGATACCCGCTGCCCGGTCTCCCGCTCGATGGCCGTGAGCAGTGTCAGCAGGTGCAACGAGTCCCAGCCGGGCAGCTCGTCGAAGCCGCTGCCCACGCTCTGGGGCGTCAGGGACAGCCCGATCTCGCCGTGGACGAGAGAGAGGAATTCTTCGATGGTCTTCACTGGTGCAGCCCTCCCAGGCTCTGGGTCAGCCGGATGTGCTCCGGCGGCTCGGCGATCTCCGCCAGGTCGTGGCGGAACGTGGTCGCGGCGCCGTCGGTCCCTTCAGCCTCCGGCCGGAAGCCGTTGCCGGGGTAGAAGTCCTTGACCTTGCCGTTCTTGGCCGTCGGCCGGTAACTGGCGCGCACGGCGCGCAGGCCCTGCTCCCGGGCGTGCAGCAGTACCGCGGAGAGACAGGCCTGCTCGATGCCGCGGGCGAACACCCGGCAGCTGAGCAGGAAGTTGTCGATGAGGAGTTCCTCACCCTCCCGGTGGGCGAGTACGGCACCGACGATCCCGTTGTCGCCGAAACGGTCGCCTGCGCGGATGGTGAGCACCAGCGAGCCCGGGGCGGCCGCCCGCTCGCTCACCTCGGCCGGCTGCAGCCGCTGGGTGGTGAGGTTGAACTGGTTGGTGCGCAAGGTCAGTTGGGACACCCGAGGGATCTCGGGACCGGTGGCGTCCGCGAGGCGCACCTGGACGTCCAGCTCCAGCAGATAGTCGTCCAGCGACGAGAAGCTGTGCAGGAAGTCCTTGCGGTCCAGCTCCTCGCGGTAGCGCTCGGGCCGCTTCAGATCGTCGGCGGTGATGTCCCGTACGTCGAACCAGCCGTCCCGCAGCAGCTTTTCGACGTGCAGCGCCGGGTCGTCGTCCAGTCTCAGGACGGCCACGTCCGGCAGCTCACGCGCGACCAGACCGCACTCGTACGGGCTGTCGTCGGCGAACACGAAGCTGTCGACGCCGAGGTTGAGCTCCTTGGCGAGTTCCTGCAGATTGTCGTGCTTGGGACGCCAGTTGGCGATGACGCGTACGAAGTCCTCCTCGCGCAGCGTCATGTCCGGGTGCGTACGGAGCACCTCGCGAACCGGGTCGAGGTCGTTCTTGCTGACCGCGGCGAGCAGCACCCCTTGCGAGGCGATCTGCTTCGCGGCCTTCTGCAGCCCGCGGAACGCCTCGCCGCGGTAGCTCTCGGCGACCTCGATCCCCTCGATGCCGTCGTCGCCGAGGATCCCGCCCCAGACCGTGTTGTCCAGGTCCAGCACCAGGCACTTCTTCGCGCGCCCCGACGTCCCGCGCAGCAGGTGCGCCACCTCACGGGCGTACTCCGCCTGCGCCTGCCCGGACAGCTGCGTCTTGGTGTAGACCCCGAGCCGGGCGTCGCGCAGCGGCAGGTCCCCGCCGATCACCGGGTCCAGGTCGAGGACGGCCAGCGCCGGATGCTCGTCCATCAGACGCAGCAGTCGCGCGTTCGCCTCACGCCACAGGGCGCCGAGGCGGGCCCGGTCGTGCAGACCGACCAGTTGGGCCGACCAACTGCGGGGCAGTGGGAGCGTGTTGAACACCAAGGTGCCGTGACCCACGCTCTCGAAGACGGTGGCGAGCTTGTCGAGCAGTTCCAGCTTCTGAGTGAAGACCAGGCGCACGTCGTCCGGTGTCCACGGCACCGGCACCTCGTCGAACACCACCGAGGCATCCAGCAGGCACACCACCGCGTCCGGCTTCGCCGCGTACAGCTCGCTCCCGGAGGCCGAGAGGTCGAAGACATAGCTGTCGAAGTCGGCAACGTGGGACTTCAGCAGCAGGCCGTGTCTGGCCAGTTCGGCGGTCAGGGGCGCCACCAGGCCGGACACCGTGCCGTGCCCGGTGAACGCCACCGACACGGCCGGGGCGTCCGGGTGCTCGTCGAGCACGGCATCCGCGCCGACACGGGCCAGCAGATTTCCCGCCCGGCGCAGCTCGTCCGGACCGCCTTCCCCGGCGATCGCGTCGACCAGCGCCCGCACCCGCGGGTACTCGGCGGCAATCAGGCCCCGTGCGTGCAGCGACTGCAACGTGTCGTCCGTCTTCTCGACCATCCCCAGCTCTCCCCGTACGTCGGGTACGACGCGGGTCATCGTTGGGGAGCTGTCTAAAGCGGCCCTAACAGCGGTCTAGCGGCTGCCTGCGGCGTCGGCGGTCGGCTTCGTGCCGCGTACGTCCTGCCGTACGTCCTGCCGTACGTCGTGAGACAGCGGAACCGTGACCGCGGTGGCCACCAGCCCCGCACCGGCGTACCACCTGCCGTGGAACGCCCCGACCGGATCTCCTTCCGGCGTACCGTCCCGGCCCACGACAAGCCGTGCCTCGAAACGGCCGTGCTCGGTGAAACGCACGACGGCGTCGGTGAATTCGAGCGCCAGCCCGAGGTGTGGATACGTGGCCTTGTACACCGCCTCCTTGGCGCTGAACAGCAGCCGCTCCCACCTCACCTGTGGACGGCGCGCGATCAGTGACCGCACCATCGCGCGCTCCTCGGGACGCGCGACCGCTTCGAGCAGACCCGGCGGGAGCGGCAGAGCCGGTTCCGCGTCGATGCCCAGCGAGGCGACATCGGCTGCGCGGGCGACCACGGCGGCCCGGTACCCGTCGCAATGTGTGATGCTGCCGACCACTCCCTGCGGCCACAAGGGTGCCCCTCGGTGATCCTGAAGCAGCGGCCCCGGCGGCACGCCCAGCCGCGTCAGCGCGCGTCGCGCACACTGCCGCGCGGTGGCGAACTCGTTGCGCCGGGACGGCACGGCGCGCACGACCAGCGCCGCCTCCTGCGGATGGAGCGGAGCCGGCTCCCGGTCGTCGAACGCCTCCATGCAGCTGACGGCATCCGGCACCAACGTACGGATCATCGAAGAGCCTCCAAGCGTGATCGTCGAACTCTTCCGACCCTGCGCGCCGCACCATTAGGGAGTCTTAAGGGGCGGTTTGGACCGCCCGCCTAGACCTTGGCCTCGCACAACGGCGTGACCGGTGGTTCGACGAACAGGAACCACCGGGACGACCGCGATCCCTTGGGAGGAAAACATGGCGAATGCCATCACCGCAGAGGTGGAGTTCGACCTCGACCTGGACCTTGAGGCCATGGTTCAGGACTCTCCGGCGATGGAGGCGAAGTCCTTCACGGGAACGGGCACCTGTCTCTCCTGTCCGGTGACCTCCTGGCACTGCTGAGCAGTTGGCCGGAGCCGGGCGGCACGGCGGGACACCGCCGTGCCGCCCGGCGCGCCACCACCATGCCCAGCGAATCGCGCAGACGGACCGGGGACAGACACGTGCGGATGAGCAGCCACACCGAATTCGAGGCCGCCGGGACGGCATTGCTGCGGGCGGCCGTTCTGCCACTGCCCTGCGACGACGTGCCCGAAGACAACCCCGAGGACAACCTCGAAGACCACCCCGAGGACAACCCCTCGAGGCCGCGCGTCCCCGCCGGGGCGGGTCCCGGTGACGAGGCCACTTTGCGGGCGGAGGCCGAACGCCTCGCCGCCGACCCGGCGTTCATGGCGGCCGTGCGGCTGGCCAGCCCCAGCCTCGCCGATGACGTGAGCAAGCTGCTCGCGGGTGAACCGCTCAAGCGCAAGAGACTCCGCCGCGTCGTGATCTCCCTGGTCAAGTACCGCCTCCGCATGACGCACCGGCCCACGCCCTTCGGCTTCTTCGCGGGAGTGGCCCTCGCCGGGGTCGGCCCGTCGCCCGTACGGGAAGTGGGCACCGGCCACCGGACTCTGAGCCGGCCGGACGCGGCCTGGCTGGACGGCGTCCTCGCCACCGTGCTCACCGCACCGGGCATCCGGGAACGGTCCCGGCTCGCCGCCAATCCGCTGCGTACGGTCCGGGACGGCCGACTGGTGCTCGTCGACCACCACGACGCCACCGGATCCCGGCGGCTGGCCCACTCGGTGCGCCTCACCGCGGTCGTCCAGTACGTCCTGGAGTGCGCTGCCGATCCCCTCGCCTGGAGCGAGCTGGTCCAGCGGCTGTCGGACCGCTTCCCCGAAGCGTCCAGGGACACCGTGGTGCGCACCGTAGCGCAGCTCGTGCAGAACGGCTTCCTGCTCAGCGACCTTGTGCCGCCGCCGGACTGCACCACCCCGCTGGACCATGTGCTCGACCGCCTCCACGGCCTGGACCACCCCGTGCCGCATGCGCTGGCCGGCATCCGGGCAGCGCTGTCCGAGCTGGACGCCGCGTCGCCGGCCGAACGCGGTCCGACGCTGGGCGCGGTGACCGCCCGTATGCGGGCGCTGCATCCGGCGGACGACTTCGTTCAGTCGGATCTCGGGCTGGACGCGCGGCTCGTCCTGCCGCCGGAGGTCGGCCGGGAGGCCGAGCGGGCGGCCACCGCACTGTGGCGGACCTCGCTCATCCGGGCGGGCAGCCCGCAGCTGCGTGACTACCACCTCGCCTTCCTCGAGCGGTACGGCACCGACCGGGCCGTACCGGTGCTCGAACTCCTCGACGAAGGACGCGGTCTCGGACTGCCCGAGGCCTACCGCCGGGGTCTCGCCGACGCCGCCGCCACACCCGAGCCGCACCCGCGGGCCCTCCACCGCGACCAGGTGCTGGGTGAACTGCTGCTGGCCGCCGGCCGGCGGAACACCGCAGAGGTCGAGCTCGACGAAGAGACGCTGACCGACCTGGCCCCGACCGACCCACGGCGGACCCCGCCATCCCTGGAGCTGGGCGCCGAGGTCGTCGCCGACAGCTGGCAGGCCCTGTGCGCGGGCGACTTCCGGCTCGTCCTCGGAGCGAACCCCGGCTCACCACTGGCCGGCGCCACCTTCAGCCGGTTCGCTCCGGTGCTCGGCGAGCATGCCGTGCGTGTCCGGGACGTGATCCGGCAGGGCCAAGGGGCCCCTGCCGAGGGGGAGCTGACCGCGACCGTCGCCTACCGCCCCCGGGTCGCCCGTTCCGCGAACGTGGCCACCGTTCCCCAGTGGCTGCCCCACCGCATACCGCTGGGCACAGCTCCCGCCGCCGCGGACGGTGTGACGGACCTGCGACTGGAGGACCTCGCCGTCCACGCCGACCTGGACGGCCTGAGGATGGTGCACACCGCGACCGGCCTGCCGGTGCGCCCGGTGTCGTATTCGATGCTCAACCCCAGCAGCGGCCACCTCCCGCACGTGGCACGTTTCCTGCTCGACATCGGCCACGAAGGGCAGGACTGGTGCACTCCCTGGAACTGGGGCGCCTGGGCCTCCGCCCCCGCCTTGCCCCGCGTGCGGTACGGCAGGACCGTACTGTCGCCCGCCCGCTGGCTCTCCGACCGGGCACTGCGGGACGCGGCCGCACGGACCGAAGGGGGAGCCGAGGCCTGGCGCGAGGAGGTCGCGCGGTGGCGGCAGCGCTGGGGCATCCCCAGGCACACCCTGCTCACCAGGGCGGACAACCGCGTCGCCGTCGATCTCGACGATCCGCTTCATCTCCTGGTCCTGCACGAGGAGTTGAAGCGCCCGCAGGGCCTGCTGGTCGTCGAACGGTACGGCGGTCCCCGGGCCACCGGGTGGTTCGCGGGCCCGGACGGCGCCCACGCCTGCGAGTTCGTCTTCCCGCTCTTCGCCCGGCGGCCCGTATCCGCCCCGCGGGTTCAGGCAGCCCCATCGGCTGAGGCGCCGACGCCGGTTCAGGCGCCGACGCCGGTTCAGGCGCCGACGCCGGTTCAGGCAACCCCATCGGCTGAGGCGCCGACGCCGGTTCAGGCCCCCGCGGCGGTTCGGTCCGCTCCCGCCCGTGACCGCGCGCTGTGCGCCAGCATGCCGGGAGGGGAGTGGCTGTACGCCAAGATCTACGTCCCCGACGCCCTCCAGCAACAGGTGCTCTCCCAGCACTTCCCGCAGCTCACCGGCTCCTCAGAGCTGTGCGCCGCCAACGCCGACACCTGGTTCTTCCTGCGGTACGCGGACCCCGACCCGCATCTGCGCCTTCGCTTCCACGGCAAACCCGACGGGTTGTGGCCGGTCCTCCTGCCCGCGCTGCGGGACTGGGCAGAGGAACTGCGGGACGCGGGACTGGCCGACCGGCTGGTGCTGGACACCTATGACCCCGAGATCGAACGGTACGGCGGACCAGCCGCCATGGGGCATGCCGAGCGGGTCTTCCACGCGGACAGCGCCGCCGTGCTCGGTCACCTGGCCACCCCGCCGGCCGGCGGCTCCGAAATCGCCCCGGTCACCCTGGCGGCGCTCGGCATCCTCGACATCCTCACGCGACTCGGCTCGGCCGATGAGGCCCTGGAATGGCTCGGCGACGAGCGTTTCCTGGCCCGGCGCTCCGATGTGCCACGCCTCACGAAGGAAGTGGTGGCCGATTCACTCGACCAGTACGACAGGCCACGCCCCCCGATGCCGGGGACGCCCGATCTCGCCGGGGCATGGGCCGCCCGCGATGCCGCGCTGACCCGGCTGCGCGATGTCCTGGCCACCGTCCCGCCCGGGCCCGGGCGCCGCGCGTCGGTCGCGATGAGCCTGGCGCACATGCACTGCAACCGGCTCCTCGGCCCCCGTCGCGAAGAGGAGGTCCTCGCGCATGTGACTGCCCGGGAGGGCCTCGCGCTCCGCCTGAGCAGGAAGAGGCACGGCCGATGACCCGTCTGCAGGACCGGTGCGACACGGCGCGCGAAACCGTGCACACCGTCGCCGAACTGCTCAGCGACCCGGGCCGGGTGGCCCGTACCAGCGGCCGGGCATTCGCCGATGTGCCCAGCGCGCTGATGCTCCCCGGCTGGCAGCCGGCATCCGTGCTGCTCGGCCACGCCGGGATCAGCATGCTGCACACCCGCTGCGCCCGCGACGACGCCCGGTGGTCCCCGGTCGCCCACGCTCACCTGGCCGCGGCTGTCGCAGCGGCCCCGCAGACGGGACCCGCCGCGGCCGGGAACCTCATCCTCCCCGCCCTGCTGCGCGCCGCCGACACCGGGGGCTACGCACGTCTGCTGGCTCGCAGCGCCGCACTGCACGCCGACTTCACCGAGCACCGCCTCGCCCGCCTCCGGCAACGCCGGAACGAGCGACCCGGCCTGTCGTACCTGGACTACGACGTGATAGCAGGCCTCGCAGGCCAGGGCCGCGCCCTCATGCTGGCCGCCGACCACGGGGACGAGCAGTGCGCGCGGGTACTGACGGACGTACTCGGCTTCCTTGTCGCGCTGACCCACCCGCTTGACGTCAACGGCAGTGAGGTGCCCGGCTGGTGGTGCGCCCCGGAAGGCTATGTGGTCCCCCGGGACCGGGAAGCCTTCCCCGGCGGCGACTTCAACGTCGGCGCCGCCCACGGCATCTGCGGTCCGCTGGCCCTGCTGTCCCTCGCCCACCTCGCCGGCTATCGCGTGCCGGGCACCCTCGACGCCGTCCGCCGGATCACGGACTGGCTCCGGGAGTGGGCGCGCGTGGACGACCGGGGCGTGTCCTGGCCGGGGCGCGTCGCCTTCGACGAGGAGACCTCGACCGCGCGGCCTGCCGGGTCCGCTGCCCAGGCGAGTGCCCGGCCGGGCTGGTGCTACGGGACGTCAGGCATCGCCTGGACCCTCTACCTGGCGGGACAGGTCCTCGCGGACCGTGAGGCTTCCAGCCTGGCCGTCACCGCCATGAAGGGCATCCTGCGCCGGCCGCTGGACGAGCTGACGGGAGAGGACCCGGGCTTCTGCCACGGCCTGGCCGGTGTGCTCCAGGCGGTCGTGCGCCTGGCAGTGGAGACGAGTGACCCGGAGCTGTGGCAGGGCGCCGACCGCGCGGCGGACGCACTCGTGTCCGCTCTGCGCCCCGATTCCGCCTTCGGCTACCGCCAAGTGGTCCGATCCGGCGCCGAATTGACCCGCCTGGACAGCCCCGGCGTGATCGACGGCGCAGCCGGCGTCGCTCTCGTCCTGACCTCCTACGCCGATGCCCGCCGGGGCCGCCTGCTGGGCAAGGACGCCTGGGACGCGGTGTTCCTCATGAGCTGACCGGCGTTACCGGCCTGTGGGCTTGACCAGGCCGGGCGGCGACCTGGTCAAGCCCCCGAGAACCCTCGTACGTCGAGAGCTCTCAGCCGTGCGTCAGGCGGTGTGCAGCGTCAGCCCGTACCGCCAGAGGATCTCGTTCACAGGCTGGAACCAGATCTCGCCGCCGCTGCCGCAGTTGCCCCAGCCGCCGGAGGTCACGCCCTGTGCCTGGTCGCCGCTGATGAACGAGCCCCCGGAGTCGCCGGGTTCGGCGCAGACGTTGGTCCTGGTCATCTGATGGACCGCGCCCTGGCTGTAGTTGACGGTCTCGTTCTTGCCCAGCACCGTGCCGCAGTGCCAGTGGGTGGTGGACCCGGAGCGGCAGATCGAGGCGCCTACCGGGGCCTCCGCCGAGCCGCGTACGAGCTGGTCGGGGACGGTGCCCCAGCCCAGCACCACCGGCACGGTCCACCAGCCGTGGCCGATGCCGACGTAGGCGTAGTCGTCACCGGGGAAGGACGAGCCCTGGAAGGTGCCCATGCCGGAGCCGTCCCAGCCGCGGACGAAGTCGCCGGGCCTGCCGCAGTGCCCGGCCATGACGAAGCCGCCGTGGACCGAGAAGCCGATGGAGCAGCGGACGTTGCCCGTGTAGTACGGGTCGCCGCCCACGGTTCCGGCGGCGAAGGTGGCCGGTGCCTGGCCAATGGCCGCTTCGACCCGCACCGGCCCGGCCCAGCGGGCGCGGTCGACGAAGGCCCGGACATCGGCGTCGTCGCGGCGGGATGCGACGACGCCGACGACGATCTGGTTGGCCCGCGGGTCGACGTGCCAGCCGCTCACCCCGCGCGGCGCGCCCTGCGCGGAGTGCGCCGCCTGCTGGTCGATGCGCTCCTTGGCCGCGTCCAGCTCCTTCGCGCTGTGCTGTACGAGCCGGACCGCCGCGCCTGTCCTCCGTACGGCCGAAGCACTGCCGCGACTGGTGACGGCGACAGTCAGTCTGCCGGTGGTCGCGTCGAACCAGGAGCCGCCGTACGCGGCGCCCGCGGCCCGTTCCGCCTTTCCCTGGAGGGCGGTTGCTGCCCGCTCCTGCGCGAGCCGCTCGCGTGCCTGCGGCTCGGTGAGGCCCAAGTCCCGCTGCATGGCGGTCAGCAGACCGGCCGAGAGCCGGGGCTGGGGGGCCGCGGCGGCGGGGGTGAGCGACGCCCCGCCCCACGCGCCGAGGACGAGCAGCGCGGTCATGCCGATGCGTAATCCGAAGGTGCGTCTCACTGATGTGCGTATCACTGTGGTGAACCCTTCTGTCGTTTCCTGTGGGTTGATGGCAAGTCAGTCTTCCGAGAGCGCTCTCAGAACGCTGCGCGACGCACCCCGTAGAGGCTGCTCGTAGGGGCTGTTAGACCCCCGGCAGGGACGGTGGAGACTCCATCGGAGGAGCCACCATGGGTGGGAACTGGCCCTGCGTCTTGGCAACGTTGTCAAGATGGATGGAGCTGCCTGGCCGGCCAGCCGCGAGCCGTGATGCTGCCGGGCGCCAGCAGGGAGACGGGAGGTATGAGAGCCGCTCGCTTCGGCACCGCGGCGGCGTCGAGGGCGGCGTGGCCGGTGAGCGCGACGGGGCCGAGGGCGAGGGCGGCCGTCTGGAGGAAGTGGCGTCGGTTGAGCGGCATGGGGGGGCGCTCCTGCCGTTGACCTCGGGGGGACGGGGGCTTGGGCTTGCGCGTGTACGCCGATGAGCCGTCTGCAACGTTGAAGGGAGGGGCAGTTGGCATGACAGCACAGGCCTCAGCCTCTGTCCAGATGCATGACAAATCGGGGGCGGGCGAGGGCCTCGCGGTAGCCATCGCGCTGCTGGTTCTTCCCGCGTCTGCGGAGAAGGGGCGGCCGATGAGCGCGGTTAGCGCCGTCTCCACCGCGACAGCGTCCGCGTTCGCCGCCCCCCACCCGATGGGTGGTCACCCCGGCCGAGAGACCGCCGGCCATACCGGCAGCCAAGAGGCCGGGGAGACCACCTCCCGGATTTCCGCCAGAGGGTGGATCGACTGACGGGTGGTCGGAGCGTTCCGGGCGGCAGCCCCTCACATTCTTCGTGTGATGAGAAAGGGAAGCAGCGTGAGGATTTCGCCGACAGCCGTCGGCGCCAGCGGGACGCTGTGCAAGCAGGCGGAGGCAATGTCAAGGTGGCGACTGGCCTCGTCCAGGGTGGCGGAGCGCCCGCCGGCTTCCTCGATGAGTTCCGCGGCGTGGCGGACAGTGACCTCGTCCAGCGCAGACGGAGATTCCAGGAGCGCGGTGAGGCGCGGGGCGGCAGGGCTGTTCGTGGTCAGTGCGGCGAGGACGGGGAAGGTCTTCTTCCTCCGGCGCAGATCACTGTGAACAGGTTTGCCGGTGACTTCGGGGTCTCCCCACATGCCGAGCAGGTCGTCGACCGCCTGGAATGCCACGCCGAGGTGCTGCCCTGCCTGGGCGAGGGCGGTGACGGTGGACGACGGAGCTCCGGCGAGTACGGCGCCCAAGGCGGCGGCGCAGCCCAGGAGGGCACCGGTCTTGTGGTCCGCCATGGACCGATACTCGTGCAACTGCACGGCATGCGGGCCTGTCCAGGGGCGGGCTTCGAAGAGCAGGTCCTCCGCCTGACCGTGTACCAGATTGTTCAATGCCTCGGACAACTTCCGTATCGCGGCGCCACTGTTGGCGTTCTGCGATGTGGCCAGCGTTTCCAGGGCGAGGGCGAACAACGCGTCTCCTGCGAGAACCGCAGGCCCGGTGCCGTACGCCTTCCATACGGTCTCCCGCTGCCGACGCGTTTCGTCGCCGTCCATGATGTCGTCGTGCAGGAGCGAGAAGGTGTGGATCAGCTCTACGGCCACCGCGCCGGCGACGGCGCTCTCGCCGGGCGAGCCTGCGGCTTCGGCGCAGAGCACGGTGAGGGCCTGGCGAACGCCTTTGCCATGAGCACCGGATCCGGGCTTGCCGCCCACCTCGCACCAGCCCAGGGAGAACGCGGCCATCTCGCGGGGCCAGGGGTGGAGGCGTTCAATGGCCGCGGCCAGGGCCGGCCGCACGAGTTCCCGGCAGCGGGCGAGGATCTGCGGTGCTGTCGGCTGTGGCGCGGTCGGGTGCGGTGCGGTCGACCGCGGTGCCGTCGAGTGCGGTGCCGTCGACTGCGGTGCTGCCTTCACGTCGCTGGCCGCCATTGGCAGGGTCATCGCAGACCGCCCCTCTTGCCCATCCCGGGGGATGTGGGCGGTATTCCGAGGTCGGCCCGGGCCTTGTCGGCCATGTCGCGGGCATGGTGCAGACCGATCCGGTCGAGGTCGAGGCGCAACTCGTCCAGATCCGCGGCCGTCTCCGCCTGGTCCCGCCCTAGATGGGCGAGTGTCTTGACCAGCCCCAGTCGGGCCAGCGCCTCGCCACGCGGCTCGCTGATGGCGCGGAACTCCGCCAAGGTCTGTTCGTACGCCTGCTGAGCCTCCTCGTAACGGCGGGCGCGGAAGAGCACGTTGCCGCGCATCTTGTGGTTGTAGGCCAGAGCACTGGTCAAGTGCATCTCCTGGCAGATGAGTTCCGCTTCGGAGAGCAGACCCAGGGCGCGATCGGGCTCGTCGTCCCGTGCGGACACGATGTCGGCGATGCCGCGCAGTGCCCACGCCCGGCCCCGCCTGTCGTCTGCCTTCTCGGCTATCTCAGCCGCTTCTTCGAACATGGCGAGTGCGGTGTCGTACGAGCCGGTGTTCCGGTGTATTTGCGCGATGCCCTCCAGTGCCCACACTGTGTGCCGGGCCTCGCCGCGCCGCCGGGCCTCGGCGAGCAACTGCTCGTGAAGGACGCGGACGGCCTCGTAGTCACCCTGGATCCGGCCGGTCTCCGCCATCCCCGCGAGCGAGTAGCCCCGGGCTACGACGTCACCACCGCGCTCGCCCATTTCGGCGGCGAGCCCGAGCAGGCGGCGGGCCAGAGCCAGGGCGCCCCGCTGACGGGCCAGCGTGCCGCCGCTCCACAGCGCCCATGCCATCGCCCCCAGGTCACCGACCGAGCGCGCGGTGCGGTAACTCGCCTTCCATGCCCGATCGGCCTCCTTGACGTGACCCAGGCGGCGATGTGCTTCCGCGACGGCAAGCCCGGACCGCGCGACCTCCTGCAGGGAACCCGAGAGCTTGGCCTCCCGCAACTGCTCGGTCCCCTTGGCCAGTACGTCGGCCAAGGAGGCGTTCACCGACATTGATTGGAGGGCGCCTTGATATTCGGCGGCGAAGGCCTTGCTGTACATGGGTGCCTTTCTGCTTTCCGGGCTCTGGCCAGGGGGCATGAGAGTTCGTGAGCGAGCAGGTCAGAAGGGGGTGGTCGTTGCAGAGGACTTGATGAGGCAGGCGACTATACACAGCGTCTATACATGCAGTGTATAGACGACTGGTACGGGAGGCGGAAACCCCTGCCGGCACCCCGCTTCGCTGCCTACGGGGGCCTGAAGGGGTGCCTGCAGACACCCGCTCCAACGCTTGCCGTTGATCAAGACGTCGATCGTGCTCTTTGCGTTGCTTCCCAATGCGAACGGAAGGTTCCGCACGGCGAATCGCCCGCGCCCCCAGTCATGAGGAGCCCTGGTCAACTCGGCCGCGCCCTCGCCTCGGCGGGTTCGAGGTGGAACCGGAGACGCTGCCAGGGGTTCAAGGCGCCGCGGCGGCGCGCTGCCGAGTTCCCCCCGTGCGCCGACTGTCAAATTCCGGAGACTAGCCCAAAAGTAGACATGTCGCCCGCGGCTCGATACGGTCGAATTGCTGGCGCCCCTGCCAGGGGCTCGCCAAGCAGAGCAGCTGGCGCCACGGCAGAATGCAACGGTCGCAAGGGCGCCTCACTCTTGCTAGTGAGAATTCCAGCCTGCTCCACTGCGGCATCGCAATCTCACCCGACCCAGACGAGCGCCCCCTGCGCACACCTCTCTCCGGGAAATGGGACAACTATGCGCGCGACACGATATCTCGCACTAGCCCTAAGCCCCATGGTCGCAGCGGCAACCCTGACACTCGCGCCGGCGGTGATGGCGCAGGGAGTGGCTGCCAACCATCCTTCAGTGACCGCGGAACAGGATAGGGCGCTGACGGCGGGAAGTGCGCAGCTCGCGCTGACGCCGGCGCCGACGCCAACGAAGAAGATAACGAAGAAGCCGACGTCGACGACGACGAAGAAGACGACGAAGAAGCCGACGTCGACGATGACGAAGAAGACGACAAAGAGGCCGACGTCGACGATGACGAAGAAGACGACAAAGAGGCCGACGTCAACGATGACGAAGAAGACGACGAAGAGGCCGACGTCAACGATGACGAAGAAGACGACGAAGAAGCCGACGTCGACGACGACGAAGAAGACGACAAAGACGCCGACGCCGCATTAGAAGACCGGCGCCGAGCGGCTCGCCGAACTAGGTCCTGGGGCCTTGCGAAACGCCTCCCAAGGAGTGCGAGGGTCCCGGGCGGGAATGCCGGGAGGTGTACGGCCTGCCTCGCGCCTGCATCACGAAGTGGCTCAACGAAACGGAGCGCCGCCGACACAGGCTGTGGGACAAGTGCCAGGTCCGGTCTTGCGCGCGGGTGCCCGGGCGCATCTCGGACCTGAAGGCGCTCATCGAGGCCGGAACGACCTGCCGGATCCCCGTGAGGTAGAGCCGGCCGAGGCCCCGCGAGACTTCACCGCGTATTCTCCGCGGCCCCGCAGAAACCCGGTGACAGCCAGACAGTGCTGGACCCACCTCGTGATCATCGGGAGCGGTCCGGCGCCTACGGTGTCCGCTACGTCGGCCCCGGTCAGCGAGGGCGGGCCGCGGCACAGCGCACGCAGGTGCTCGCCGCCGGGCGCACCTCCAGACGTTCCGCCGGGATCGGCTCGCCGCACCCCTCGCAACGCCCGTAGTCGCCTCGCTCCAGCCGTTCCAGTGCCCGATCCAGATCCGCCAGGTGGTCGCGCGTCTGTGCCAGCAACGCGGCGACATGGGCCCGCTCGAAGGCGGTGCTCGACCCCTCCGGGTCGTGCTCGTCGTCGATCGCCACCAGGGCATTGGCCTCGACGATCCCGTCGAAGTCACGCCTCAATGCCGCGATCTGCGCGCTCGTGCTGGCACGGTCGGCCGCCAGCCGCTCGCGGACGGACTCGCGCTCGATCGGGGGGAAATCGGCATCAGGGGACGAATCACTCATCAAGACGACAACATCAGCATTCAGGTTCACATTCCGCGCACCCCGCGCCTTGGGTGTCAGTCACGATCGCCGAAAAACGGCCGCGCCTGCCAATGTGGGGTGCCACGACCAGCGTCTATCGCTTCTGAGCCCTGTATCGCTTGAGAAGGTCGGTGATCTTCTCGTAGTTCGCATCGCCGTTCAGCTCGACGAGGAGATCATCAGGACAGAGTTGGTAGTGGTCACCCCACCACCGACGCCCCCTGTTGTCCCAGATTCGGTAGCCGCCCGGTACACCTCTGGCCACGTACCGCCTCCTACTCACAAGTGCACCCTGATGCGGTCGCTGCTGTCGCCTTCCTGCACGTCTCTCCTGAGGCCTTTCTTCAATGCCCTGGGTCTTACGGGCGAGCTTGGCCGCCACCGCTTTCGGTGTTCCGGGAGTGGGCCGACGGTTCCTGATTGTTCGTCATAGGTCATCCTTGGCCGCTGTCGAGCGACCTCGGACGGCCCAGAGACGGCTCAGGGTTGGGCCGGCTGCCAGTTGGATGCGGCCGCACGCCACGCTGCGGTGATACTCCCCTCTTCCATGTCCCACCACTCTTCCGCCACGCCGTGGTTGAGCAGCCGTTGAACCTTGGCGAGGTCCGCAGTGGGAGGGACGTCCAGAGAGACCATGCCGAACTTCTCGATTCCCTCGCCGAAGACGCCCAACTGGTGAAAGGCGTTGAGCACGCTCTGCCGCGCGGCGCCCGAACCGCCATCGCGAAACACGATCAGACGGATGGTGCAGTTCTCCGAACGACGGACCACGTCACCGGCCCATCGCAGGCCATCCAAATCAGTCTGGGTCGCGACGACGTCACCGCATGCCACTCCACGGACGAACCACGGGACATTGTCCAACTTCACCGTGCCGTCGCCCTGGTCGACTGCCCACAGACTCTCCACCGAGGCGGGAGGCCAGTCGTCCTCGATCTCAAGGTGGAAGTGAACCTTCACGTACTGCTCTCGGCCCTCCGTCATCCCGCCAGGATGCATGGCCACATCGGATCGGCACCCGGCGGGTATTTCCCCGGGCGGACAGCGACCCCCTCGATGCAAACAACCGGCGGGACGGTCGGTGAGGTCTCAGTGCCTAGCCACCAGCACCCGAGGAGATCCCCCGGCCTGTTCCAAGGGAACTGAGCCGTCCCACGGACCTTCGACACGTATTCGACAGAGTTCGACAGAGGTTCGACTGAGCGAACCGCAGAAACCCGGGACCAGCCGGACACCCCGGACCCACTCCGTGATCACTCGGGGTGGGCCCGCTGCTTACGTCCCGGCTGCGCCTGTCTCGTTACACTGCCCTGACCTGCAAAAAAAGCCCTCCGTGGAGGAGGGCCGGGCATTGGTCGGGAAGAGCGCCCCCGGCAGGACTCGAACCTGCGGCCAAGCGCTTAGAAGGCGCCTGCTCTATCCACTGAGCTACGGGGGCCGGATCGTGGCCTCGGTGGCCTGGAGCCCCTGGTGGGTCGTCCGTGAACCTTGCCGGGGACAAGGATAGGGCTCCGATCGCCTTGACCCGGTTGCTTCACCTGCGTGGCACGATGTGGAGGTTCGGTGAAGCGAACCGATAATCGCAGGCAGGTGCGATTCCTGCAGCGCTTTTGACGTCTCACGTCTCGGGTGTTGTGCACTCGTTATGCCTGCGCCCCACTCGTCCCGTCTGTCCCGTCTGTCCGACCGGCGCGCAGAGAGGTCCATACGCTTCAAAAAGCCGCCAAAATTGGGCATTCTTCGCATGTGGTGACCTTGGATGCACGGCCTCAGCTGATCGACGCACTCTCCGCCCTCCGCGACCGTGTCGCCGCCGTGCGTCTTCCTCTTCCCCTTCCCGGTGCCCCGCGCGCCCGGCAGACGCGCGCAGAGCTTCTTGCGCAGCTCGACGATTATCTCGTGCCCCGGCTCAAGGAGCCCGAAGCACCGATGCTCGTGGTAGTCGGCGGATCCACCGGGGCCGGGAAGTCGACGCTCGTCAACTCGCTGGTGGGGCGGCGGGTCAGCGAGGCGGGGGTGCTGCGGCCCACCACGCGTACGCCGGTGCTCGTGTGCCACCCCGACGATCATCACTGGTTCGCGGGGATGCGGGTGCTGCCGCAGCTGACGCGTGTATGGCTGCCGCAGCAGGACGAGGCCGAGGGGGCGGAGGACGGCGGGCGGGAGGGGGAGGAGGAGAACTCCCTGCGGATCGAGACAGCCGCCACCCTGCCCCGCGGGCTCGCGCTCCTCGACGCACCCGACATCGACTCGCTCGTCGTCGAGAACCGGCTGCTGGCCGCCGAGTTGATCTGCGCCGCCGATGTGTGGGTGCTGGTGACGACGGCATCGCGGTACGCGGACGCCGTGCCGTGGCATCTGCTGCGTACGGCCAAGGAGTACAACGCCACGCTGGTGACCGTGCTCGACCGGGTGCCGCACCAGGTGATCACGGATGTCTCGCGGCAGTACGCGGCGCTGCTGACCAAGGCCGGTCTCGGGGAGGTGCCGCGGTTCACCATCCCGGAGCTGCCCGAGTCGGCGGGCGCCGGCCGCGGGCTGCTGCCCACCACCGCCGTGGCTCCCCTCTACGCCTGGCTGGCCCACCGGGCGCAGGACCCGGCGGCCAGACAGCAGACCTTGGGGCGTACGGCGGCGGGTGTGATCGACTCGCTCAACGCACGGATGCCCGAGCTCGCGGCGGCGGTGGCGGGGCAGTACGCGGCGGCCGTACGGCTCACGGGCGCGGTCGAGGAGGCGTACGAGAAGGAGCGCGAGCGGGTACGCAAGCAGCTCCGGGGCGGGGCGGTGCTCGCCGGGGACGCGCGGACCCGCTGGCGTGGCTATCCGCGCGACAGCTCCGCGGGCGAACTGCTGGACTCGCTGGTCGGAAGCCTGTCCGCGCTGCTGCAGTGCGCCGTCGCCGCCGCCGACGAGCGCGTCCAGGAGGCGTGGCGGCGCGAGCCGGCCGCGCGGGCGGTTGTCGTCCAGGGGCGGCTGGATCTGGAGACGGCCGAGCGGATCGGGATCGCCGTACGCCGCTGGCGGCGGGAGTTGGAGGAGCTCGCCGAGGAGGAGGTGCGTCGTCTGGAGATGAGTGTGTCACCCGACCCCGAGGCGGTGGCCGCACTGGTCGCGGCCGCGCTGCTCGGCGGGCGGAGGGCCCGCGGCGCGGGGGAGCGGCTCGCCGAACGAATCGGGGCGCAGGGCGCGCTGAAGCTGCGCGACAAGGGCGGCGAGCTGATGGCGACGTACATCGACGGCGTACTGCACAGCGAACGAGACCGCCGCCTCGCACCCCTCGACGCACTCGAAGTGACCCCTGAGCCGCAGGCCGAGCTGATCGCCGCGCTTTCCGTACTGCAGAAGGAGAGGTGACGGCGGTGACCGCCATCACGGACGAACGCGCTGACGACGAGAACACTGACGACGAGAACGGGGACGGCGGCCGCTGGGACGACGGGCTGATCGCCCGGCGCGCGGACGGCTGGGACGAAGCGGGGGAGGACGGGACGGACTCCGAGGAGGACCCGTGGGGCGAGGTGCATGTGCCGATCGGCGGGCCGTACGTAGGGCCGCTGCGGGTACGCCTGGACGCCCTGCGCGAACTGATCGGCCTCTCGCGGACCCGGCTGGACGGGAAGACCCTCGCCGAGGCGGGACGCGTCCTCGACGAGGCCGCAGCCCGGCAACGGCTCTCCTCGCGGCACACCGTCGTCGCCATCGCGGGCGCGACAGGGAGTGGGAAGTCGACGCTCTTCAACGCGCTCGCCGAAGTGCCGCTCTCGGAGACCGGGCTGCGCAGACCCACCACCGCCGCGCCGATCGCCTGCACCTGGTCGGAGGGCGCGGCCGGGCTGCTGGACCGGCTCGCCATCCCGCCACGGCTGCGGCGCAGGCCCCTGGCGGGCGGCGACGAGGAGCTGTACGGGCTGGTGCTGGTCGATCTGCCCGACCATGACTCGGCCCTGGTCAGACACCGGGAGCAGGTGGACCGGGTCGTGGCACTGGTGGACGCGGTGATCTGGGTCGTCGACCCGGAGAAGTACGCGGACGCCGCCCTGCACGAGCGGTATCTGCGGCCGCTCGCCGGGCATGCGGAGATCACGTTCGTCGTGCTCAACCAGATCGACCGGCTGCCCGGCGAGGCCGCCGACCAGGTGCTCGACGATCTGCGCCGGCTCCTCGACGAGGACGGCATGGCCCTTGGCGAACACGGCGAGCCGGGCGCCACCGTGCTCGCGCTCTCCGCCCTGACCGGGGAGGGGGTCGGCGAACTGCGCGAGCTGATCGGGAAGTTCGTACAGGACCGCAATGCCGCAGCGCGCCGGCTGTCCGCCGATGTCGACGCGGCGGCGGCGAAGCTCCGTTCGGTGTACCTCGCCGACGGGCACACCGGCCTCCATGAACGCTCGCGCGAGGACTTCGCGGCCCGGCTGGCGGAGGCGATCGGCGCGAACGCGGCCGGTGAGGCGGCGGAGCGCGAGTGGCGCAGAAACGCCAGCCGGGCGTGCGGGACGCCGTGGCTGCGGCTGTGGCGCTGGTACGAGCGCATGCGTACGCCGGGGAGCGGGCTGCCGGAGCCCGCGGCTCCGGTCGAGGACGAGCTCACGGCACGGCAGCGGGTCGAGCAGGCGGTGCGTACGGTCGCGGACGAGGCGGCGGCCGGGCTGCCCGCGCCGTGGGCGCAGGCGGTGCGCGAGGCGGCGGTGCGCGGGGCCGATGGGCTGCCGGAGGCCCTGGACGAACTGGCCGCGCGCGAGGCGGCGGCGACGAACGGGCGGCCGCTGCGGCCCGCGTGGTGGCCGGCCGCGGTGCTGGCGCAGGCGTCGATGACGCTGGTTCAGATCTTCGGGGGACTGTGGCTGGTGGGCCAGATCATCGGCGTACTGAAGCCGGGGCTGCTGCCGCCGGTGTTGCTGATGGTCGCCGGGATCGTGGGCGGGCCGCTGGTGGAGTGGGCGTGTGCGGCGGCTGTACGAGGGCCGGCGCGGCGGTACGGGCAGGACGCGCAGCGGCGGCTGCGGGAGGCGGCGTCCGGGTGTGGTCGGGCGAAGGTGCTCGACCCGATCGCCGGGGAGCTCATGCGCTACCGGGAAGTGCGGGAGCAGTACGCGACCGTGTCGGGGAAGGCGGGGGCCGGCAGGGCCGGTGGCGGTTCGGGGATTGGCGGGGGCGGGACGGTCCGGCTTCTGGGGTGACGGGGTTTTCCACAACGGAGCGGTGGTCCACAGGCGTCGGCGGGATCTTCCCGGCCGGTCCAGCATGGAGATCGGTTCAGGACAGACCGGGCCAGGCAACCGGAGGGGGAGGTGGCCGTCGTGAACGACACGATGGTGACGGTGGTGGGCAATGTCGCCACGAATGTGGAGTACCGGGAATCGGCGGCCGGAGGGATGGCGCGATTCCGTTTCGCGGTGACACCGAGGCGGTACGACCGGCAGAGCGGAAGCTGGACGGACGGGCACACCAGCTTCTACACGGTCTTCGCCTGGCGGTCCCTCGCCATAAATCTGGCCGGGTCGGTCTCTGTCGGTGAACCTCTTCTCGTCCATGGGCGGTTGAAGGTGCGCGAGGAAGAGCGGGACGGGCAGCGCAGGACGTCCGTCGAGATCGACGCGGTGGCGGTGGGACACGATCTGACGCGCGGGACGGCGGCATTCCGGCGGGTGGTGAAGGCGGAACCGAATCTCGCGCACCGTCCCACGCCCGAGGAGGTGCAGGCGACGCCGACGCCTGTGGCCTGACCTGGAGTTGGGTGGATTTGTCGATTCAGAAACGGGGGTACGACCGTGTTCGGTGCGAGCGTCGATGACGTTCGTCGATAACGATTCCGAGTCGGAATGGTTGTCTGACGGTATGACGGGGGACTGGGGTGCGCGGCGTCCATAGGATTCCCGCGTACTCACGGGGCACTTGAGTCTGCAGGCGAGGCACTCCCCCCACGCGTCACACGCGCACGTGATCCGACGTGAACACGTGCTCGTACGCGAACTAAGGACCTCGCTCGGAGGGGAATTCTGTGTTTGCTTTGTTCTCTGCGTCAGTTGTACGCAGGCGGGGCGCTGTTCGTCGTCTCACAGCCGCGGCTTTGATGTCGGGCCTCATCGCGACCGGCTCCATAGCCGGCGTGGGTGCGGCAGCCGCCGACGACGGTGTCCAGCACCAGGGTGGCGCGGTCGCCACTCTCGATGGGCTGAAGACCTTTGACCGTGCCGTGCTCCACGCGGACGGCAAGAATCGCGAAATCGCCGCCGGGCTCTTCGAGATGACTGTCGACGGCGGCGGTCGGCTGAAGACGTACTGCATCGACATCCACAACCCGACCCAGGACCAGGCGAAGTACCTGGAGACCCCCTGGAACCAGACGTCGCTGGGCGGCAACGAGAACGCGGGCAAGATCCGCTGGATCCTGCAGCACTCCTACCCCCAGGTCGACGATCTGGGCGCGCTGGCCAAGGACGCGGACAGCGGCCCGCTCAGCGAGCGCACCGCGGCGGCCGGTACTCAGGTCGCCATCTGGCGCTACTCGGACAAGGCGGACGTCGAGGCGCTCGACCCCGCGGCTGAGAAGCTCGCGGACTGGCTGGAGAAGCAGGCCCAGGACGTCGCGGAGCCGAAGGCCTCGCTCAGCCTGGAGCCGAACGCGGTCTCCGGCAAGGCGGGCGGGCGGCTCGGTCCCGTGACGGTCCGCACGGACGCCGGGCAGGTCTCCGTGACCCCGCCGGCCGACGCGGCCGCCAGTGGGATCAAGGTCACCGACGCGGCCGGCAAGCCCGTCACCTCCGCCGTCGACGGCACTCAGCTGTACTTCGACGTGCCGGCCGGTGCCGCGGACGGTTCGGCGACGCTGACCGCGCAGGCGACCACCTCCGTGCCGGTCGGCCGGGCGTTCGCCGGAGTGACCAAGAGCCAGACCCAGATCCTCGCCGGTTCCAGCGAGTCCACGGTCACCGCGAACGCGACGGCCACCTGGGCCAAGGCGGGCGCGATACCGGCGCTCTCGGCGAAGAAGAACTGCGCCAAGGGCGGCGTGGACATCACCGCGGAGAACAAGGGCGACGCTCCGTTCACCTTCGAGCTGGCGGGCTTGAAGCACACGATCCCGGCCGGGGAGTCCAAGACGGTCACCGTTCCGGTCGCCGAGGACCAGGCGTACGACTTCACCATCACCGGGCCCGACGGCTTCAAGAAGAACTTCAAGGGTGTGCTGGACTGCAAGACCACCGGCACCCCGAGCCCGGGCACGGACACCCCGTCGTCCCAGCCCAGCCCGGCCTCGGCCGGCGGCACGTCCTCGGGTTCCGGGGGCGGCGACCTCGCCGAGACGGGCAGCTCCAGCGCCACCCCGATGATCGCGGGCATCGCGATCGCGCTCGTCGTGATCGGCGGCGGCGCGGTCTTCTTCCTCCGCAGGAAGAGGGCGACGGCCGGCGAGTAGTGACCATGCGTAAGCGCTGATTCACACTGCGCTGACGACAGCCCCGGTGCGAAGCGCGCACCGGGGCCGTCGCGTTGAGCTGCCTGCTGTTCGGCCGGATCGCGGGGGTGGGGTGGGAGGTCACCCAGACCTTGGCGGCGTGGGCGCCGATCGACGCGTCGTCGTGCGGTCGGGAAGCGCCATGATCGACCCGCTGTGGTGGGTGACGGTGGAGCAGGGCCACGGCCTCACCGTGGGGTGATCTCCGGGGGCGGAGCCGGCCACCGGTTTCCGTCGGGGGATGGACGTACGGCAAGATGGGGTGTATCTGCCCACCCACTTCTTGCCGGACGGTTTCTCTTGGCTGAGTACATCTACACGATGCGCAAGACGCGCAAGGCGCACGGCGACAAGGTCATCCTCGATGACGTGACGCTGAGCTTCCTGCCCGGTGCGAAGATCGGTGTGGTCGGCCCCAACGGCGCCGGTAAGTCCACCGTGCTGAAGATCATGGCCGGTCTGGAGCAGCCCTCCAACGGCGACGCCTTCCTCTCGCCCGGCTACACCGTCGGCATCCTGTTGCAGGAGCCGCCGCTGGACGAGTCGAAGACCGTGCTGGAGAACGTCCAGCTCGGCGTCGCCGAGGTCAAGGGCAAGCTCGACCGGTTCAACGAGATCGCCGAGCAGATGGCGACCGAGTACACCGACGCCCTGATGGAAGAGATGGGCAAGCTCCAGGAGGAGCTCGACCACTCCAACGCCTGGGACCTGGACGCTCAGCTCGAGCAGGCCATGGACGCGCTCGGCTGCCCGCCCGGTGACTGGCCCGTCACCAACCTCTCCGGTGGTGAGAAGCGTCGCGTCGCCCTGTGCAAGCTGCTGCTCGAAGCCCCCGACCTGCTGCTCCTCGACGAGCCCACCAACCACCTGGACGCCGAGTCCGTGCAGTGGCTTGAGGCGCATCTCGCCAAGTACGCCGGCACCGTCGTCGCCATCACCCACGACCGGTACTTCCTCGACAATGTCGCGGGCTGGATCCTGGAGCTCGACCGCGGCCGCGCGATCGGCTACGAGGGCAACTACTCCACGTACCTCGAGACCAAGCAGACGCGTCTCAAGGTCGAGGGCCAGAAGGACGCCAAGCGCGCCAAGCGGCTCAAGGAGGAGCTCGAGTGGGTCCGCTCCAACGCGAAGGGGCGGCAGGCCAAGTCCAAGGCTCGTCTTGCCCGTTACGAGGAGATGGCGGCCGAGGCCGACAAGATGCGGAAGCTGGACTTCGAGGAGATCCAGATCCCGCCGGGCCCGCGGCTCGGCAGTGTCGTCGTCGAGGTCGAGAAGCTCTCCAAGGCCTTCGGTGACAAGGTCCTCATCGACGACCTCAGCTTCACGCTGCCGCGCAACGGCATCGTCGGCGTCATCGGTCCGAACGGCGCGGGCAAGACCACGCTGTTCAAGATGATCCAGGGGCTGGAGGAGCCCGACTCCGGTGTGATCAAGGTCGGCGAGACCGTCAAGATCAGTTACGTCGACCAGAGCCGCGCCAACATCGACCCCAAGAAGTCCCTGTGGGCCGTCGTCTCCGACGAGCTCGACTACATCAATGTCGGCCACGTCGAGATGCCGTCCCGCGCCTATGTCTCGGCGTTCGGCTTCAAGGGCCCGGACCAGCAGAAGCCGGCCGGCGTGCTGTCCGGCGGTGAGCGCAACCGCCTCAACCTGGCGCTGACCCTGAAGCAGGGCGGCAACCTGCTGCTCCTCGACGAGCCCACCAACGACCTCGACGTCGAGACGCTCTCCTCCCTGGAGAACGCCCTGCTCGAGTTCCCCGGTGCGGCCGTGGTCGTCTCCCACGACCGCTGGTTCCTCGACCGCGTCGCCACGCACATCCTGGCGTACGAGGGCGACTCCAAGTGGTTCTGGTTCGAGGGCAACTTCGATTCGTACGAGAAGAACAAGGTCGAGCGGCTCGGCCCGGACGCCGCCCGTCCGCACCGTGCCACGTACAAGAAGCTGACCCGGGGCTGAGGTTCACACATGGCCCGGCACATCTACCGCTGCCCCCTTCGCTGGTCGGACATGGATGCCTTCGGGCATGTCAACAACGTCGTCTTCCTGCGGTACCTGGAAGAGGCGCGCATTGACTTCATGTTCCGGCTGGCGCCGGGGGACGGCTCCCCGTCGTTCTCCGGCGGGTCCGTCGTTGCCCGGCACGAGATCGACTACAAGCGGCCGCTGGTCCACCGGCACGAGCCGGTGATCATCGAGTCGTGGGTGACGAACATAAGCGCGGCGTCGCTGACCATCGCGTACGAGGTCAAGGACGCGGAAGGGGCCTCGCAGGTGTATGTGCGGGCCTCGACCATCGTCGTGCCGTACGACTTGGGCGCGGCGCGTCCGCGCCGGATCAGCGCGGAGGAGAAGTCCTTCCTCCAGAAGTACCTCGACGACGCCAACGAAAACGCCGACGCCGACGAGGGTGCTCTCGCGGTATGAGCGTGCCCGTGCAGAGTCTGCACTTCGCCGACGCGGGGGAGGCTGAAGATCTCGCAGCCTTCCTCGCCCGGCTGATCCATTACGACCGCGCCGCCGCCGTCCGGCTCCAGGCCGGCGGTGGCGCGCTCGCCGTTTTCGGGCGTCCGCCCTCCTTCGAGGTGCTCGCGATCCGTACGGCCAGGCTCGGTGACCGAGTCGAGCTGGATGTCACCGTCTCCGCCGGTGAGCTGCTGGAGTCCCTCGGCGGGGCGGAGTTCACCGTGCCCGCCGCCGTCACCGGGCCGCCCTGGGCGGGCATGCTGCCGCCGCGCGGCGGCTGGCGGGAACTGCCCGGGCTGCCCGAAGTGACCGCGATGCGGGGCGCGGTGGCCGCGGCCGTGGCTGAATTCCGCACCCGCGACGAGCAGTTGCCCGCCGAGCGGCGTACGCGCGCCGAGCGGGACCGGATCGGGCGCGAGATATGGTCGCGCACCGTCGGCGGAACCGGGCTGCCGCTGCGTGCCGTGCACGCCGCCCAGTCGCTCGGCTTTCTGCGTCCCGGAGTCCCGGTCGCGCTGCTGTCCACGGGCGCGTGGCTCAGACTGCGTACGCCCTTCGGGTCGATCGCCGTACGCAAGAACGGCCTCGGCGGGCTGAGCGTCACCCCCACCAGGCCCGGCTGACCCGCTCGCACGCGTGCGTGACCGGGCAGATCGCCCAGGTTCCGACGCTGATCAGTCCGCGGTGTTCAGCATGGAGGCCGCGGCGTACGTGAGGTAGTTCCAGAGTGTCCGCTCGTGCTCCTCGGACAGGCCCAGCTCGTCGACGGCGGTACGCATGTGCTTCAGCCATGCGTCGTGCGCGGCCCGGTCGACGGTGAACGGCGCGTGCCGCATCCGCAGCCGCGGGTGGCCGCGGTTGTCGCTGTAGGTGCGGGGCCCACCCCAGTACTGGATCAGGAACAGCGTGAGCCGCTCCTCGGCCGGACCCAGGTCCTCCTCCGGGTACATCGGCCGCAGCACCGGATCCTCGGCGACGCCCTGGTAGAAGCGGTGGACGAGGCGCCGGAAGGTCTCCTCGCCGCCGACCTGTTCGTAGAAGGTCTGCTCCTGAAGCGTGCCGCGCGGAATCTCTTTCACCTGACCATCGTCTCAGATTCACCGGCCGAGGACCGAGGCCCTAGGACCATCCACGATCGGGTGCTCGCCTCAGGCGCTGCGCCGCAGGACAGTGGATGCATGGGTGTTGATCTGGAGCAGTATGCCGAGCCGGCCGCCGAGGCGCGGCGGTCGCTGGTGCGGGTGATCGTGGCCGAGGGCGGGCTTACCGATCCGGCCTGGCGGGCGGCGTTCGAGGAGGTGCCGCGGCATCTGTTCGTGCCGTACTACTTCGTGGGCCGGGGCGGCGCGTACGAGCGTCTGTGGTGCGAGGACCCCGATCCCGTGCGGCGGAACCAGTGGCTGCGCGGCGCTTACACGGACGGGCCACTCGCCACCCGGGTGCGCGACGGCGAGCTGATCTCCTCCAGCAGCCAGCCCTCGCTGATGGCCATGATGCTCGAGGAGCTGGAGCTACGGGATGGGCACACCGTCCTCGAGATCGGCGCGGGCACCGGCTACAACGCGGCGCTGCTCGCGCACCGGCTCGGCGACGAGCTGGTGACGACCGTCGACGTGGACCCGGAGATCACCGAGTCCGCGCGTACACATCTGGCGGCCGCGGGCTACCAACCGACTGTGATCACCGGCGACGGGGTGCGCGGCTGCCCGCAGCGCGCGCCCTTCGACCGCGTCATCGCGACCTGCACGCTGGCGTCCGTGCCGTTCGACTGGCTGCCGCAGTGCCGACCGGGCGCGCGGATCCTGGCCCCGCTCTCCACCGGGCTGATCGCGCTGCGGGTGCGCGACGACAGCCGCGGCCGGACCGCGGAGGGGCACTTCCTGCGGACGTCCGCGTACTTCGTGCCGCTACGCGGCGGCGGGCTCGCCCAGGAGGGGCACACCGGCGGGCTGCCGAGGCGCGCGGTCGAGAACGATCTCTTCCGCTTCCTGCTGACACTGACCGCGGGCAGCCTCGATCCGCACGAGGCGCTCTCGCTGTGGGAGCGGGAGCGGCGCCCGCAGCGGGACCGGTTCGGGGTCACAGTCAGCGGACAGCACCAGTGGGCCTGGCTGGACGACCCCGAGGGGCCCTACGCATGGCCGCTCGGGCGTCCGTCCGGCTGACTGTTTTTGCTGACCTGTTTGTACGGGCGGGGCCAGCCGCTTTACGGGCAGAGCTAGCCGCGACGGATGGTGATGGTCGTCCAGGCGCCGACGTGGACCCGGTCGCCGTCGTTCAGCGGGATCGGGACATAGGGCTGGATCGGCTCCTCGGCGCCGTTGAGCGTGGTGCCGTTGGTGGAGTTCTGGTCGACAACCGCCCAGGAGCCATCGGGCTGCTGGACCAGCACCGCGTGCTGGTGCGAGACGCCCGGGTCCTCCGGCGGGACGGACAGGTCGATGTCGGGGGACTCGCCGGTGGAGTGCCGGCGGCGGCCGATCGTGATCTGGTTGCCGCCGAGCGGGAGGTGCTGCTCGGGGGAGTACGCGGGCAGGTTGAGGCCGGTGGCGTCGGGGCCGCTGCGCTGCATCATCGCGAGGAAGTACTCACGGTCGGGCGCTATGACGGCCGTCCAGCCCGCCGGGGCCTGAGTCTGGTACTGGGGCGGCTGCTGCGGCCCCGGCTGCCCCTGGGGCTGACCCGGCTGCCCCTGCTGCGGGCCAGGAGGCGGGCCGGGCTGCTGGGCGTACTGCTGCGGCATCTGCTGCTGGAACGCCTGCGGCTGCTGCGGTGCCTGGGGCTGCTGGAACGCCTGCGGCTGCTGCGGTGCCTGGGGTGCCTGCGGCTGCTGCGAGGGCGGGGACAACATCCAGTCGTCCCCGCCGCCCGTCTGCTGGGGCTGCTGCGGCACGGGCGGCGCCGATGGCTGCTGGAAGGACGGCGGGGGCGGGCTGTGCGGGCTCTGCTGCGGCTGCTGGAACGACGGCGGCGGGGGCGGCGGCCCCTGCTGCAGGAACGCCTGCGGAGGCTGCTGCTGCTCCGACGGGTCGCTCATCAGCGGCTCGGCCGGCCGGTTCATCTGCGAGGGCCGCGAGCCCTGGTAGTCGTACGGATCAGGCTGCTGCGGGACAGAAGTAGGCGGCGGCACGGGCGCGGGCGCCGGCTGCGACTGGAAGCCTGGCGGGAGGTTCAGCCCGGACGGCTGCTGCTGGGACGGGGCCACCGGGGTGTACGACGTCGCCGTGTGCGTGAGGAAGTTGTACCGGCACTCCTCGCAGAACGGGGCCATGGCCTCGCGCGGGGTGCGGCACTGCGGGCAGATCTCGGCCTGGGCGGTGGCGTTCGGGTCGCCGGGGCCTGGGTAGCCGTAGGCCGGCGGCGGGGGAGGGGGCGGCGGAACGGCACCCGCGGGAGCGCCAGGACCGGCCATGCGGTGGCCACAGATCTCGCACCAGTCGTCGGAACCCGACTGGTGTCCGTTCGGGCAGGTCGGCATGTCGGCGCTTCCCCCTCTCCTCGTCCGGCCCGAGGGCCGTTTCACTTCTGTGTTTCTGTCGGCCTTTGTGCCGGCTACTTCTTCACACGAACCGTCTTGGTGGAGCGCGTTTCGAGCGTCATCTCGTCAGCCTCCGCGACCTTCGCCTTCAGTCGCACAGTACCTGTCGCGGCATCGACGACGTCCACCACCTTCGAAAGGAGCTTCGCCGTGTCCTCGTTGCCCGAGTCCGCCGCGAGCTGCACCGCACGGCCGAGCTTCGCGGTCGCGCCGTCGTAATCACCCGACTTGCGGGCATCAAGCCCCTGTTGGATGACTTGCGCCAGTTCGGCCTGGCCTGTGTAGTGCGCGACCTGCGGGTTGATCGAGGTGGACGCCACCATGTCGTCCGTCCACACCGCCCGTACAAGACCCTGCGACAGCACCTGCGGAGCCCCGCCGTCCGCGGCCGGAATGATCAGCGAGACCCGGGCCGCCAGCATCTCCTGGCCGATCCCGGCCTCCGGGACCTGCACGCACACGTGGTAGTCGCGGGACTCGTCGCCCCAGGAACCGGTCGGATAGTCGCCGGCCCGCGGGCCGGCTTCCGTACGCCGTCCGGTCAACTCCTCGACCGTCGGCGCCACTTGCTTGACGAACTTGATCTCCACGCCGACGGGCGTCCACAGCCGCAGCGCCACGTCCGCGACCTCCTTGCCCATCGCGTTCTCCATCATGCTGGTGAAGTCGGCGGCCAGCTCGGCCGGGTTGGCGACGATGTCCGCCGTGCCGAGCAGCGCGGAGGCGATGCCGGTGACCTCCTTGACCTCCCAGTCGGTGCCGACGCCGCGGGCGTCGCAGGTGAAGCGGCCCGCGCCGGCTTCGAGGGTGGCCCGCAGATCCTCCGGCGACTCGTGCTCGTTACGGCCGTCGGTGAGCAGGATGCCGTGCCGGATGGTGACATCGGAGCTTGCGAGGAGCCGGTCGGCGAGACGGAGCCAGGTGCCGATCGCGGTGCCGCCGCCCGCGGTGAGACGCCGCAGCGCCTCCTTGGCCTGGCCGCGGGTCCCCGGATCGGCGACCGCGAGCCGGCCGTCGCCCGGATAGACCTCGTTCGCCACATGCGTGCCCGCGACCACCGCGAAGGCGACGCCGTCGCGCAGCGTGTCGATGGCGGCCGCCGTGGCATCACGGGCGTTGCGCATCTTGGTCGGCGGATAGTCCATCGAGCCGGAACAGTCGACCATGATCACAACGGCGGCGCCCGGCGCCTGTCCCGGTATGTAGGCAGGTGAGCGCGTAGCGCCCGCGAGCGGAGCCCGGCCGCTGGTGCCGCCTCCGGTGGAGGTGACGGTGACGATCGCGTTCACCTCGCGGCCGCCCTCCGGCAGATATTCGTTCTGGTACACCTCGACGGAGAACTGCGGCACTTGTGACTTGGCGAAATTGGCCATCTGATTTGCTCCTTGAGGCTCCACTCGGGCAGAGAAATGACACGAAGGTCCGCGAGCGGCAACAGGCGGTGACAGGCGGCGACAAGCGGCCACTCGGCGGACATAAGGGGGCTCAAGCCCTGTTGTAGGCCGATCCTGCCCCTTGGTGCGGCACGGCGAACGGCAGGACGGCCACTGTTACGTTGTCGTGGCCCCCGCCGTCGAGTGCGTGGCCGACCAGAACCTGCGCGCTGTGCAGCGGGCGGCCCGCCGCATCGACCGGGATCGCCTGGGCCATGTCCTCGGCGCCCTCCGCGTAGTTCCACAGGCCGTCCGTGCAGACCACGACCACGCCGGAACGGTCCGGCTTGAACGAGGCGGTGTGCGGCTCCAGTTCGTACGCGTCGGCCCCGAGCCAGCCCGTGATGGCGTGGGCGCGCTCGTCGGCGTACGCCTCCGCCTCGCTCATCAGGCCGGCCGCCACCATCTGGGCGGCCCAGGAGTCGTCCTCGGTGAGCCGGGCGGGCGGGCCGCTGCGGTCGTCCGGCACCCAGTAGGCGCGGCTGTCGCCGACCCAGCCGACGACCAGCAGACCGCCGGCCGCCACGGCGCCGACGATCGTGCAGGCCGGCGCGTTCTGGTGGCGGTGCGGGTCGTGCTCCATCGCCTCGCCCTCACCGGGTTCCCTGGCAAGGGAGTTGACCGCCTCGGAGGCCGCGACGATCGCCTCGTGCATGGCCTGCTGGGGGTGGGTGCCGCGTGGCAGCGTCTCGAGCAGCAGTTCATTGGCGGCGCTCGCGGCGGCCTCGGAGGCCTCGTCTGGGCGGGTCGCCGACGACACCCCGTCGCAGACGATCGCGACGACGGCGGGCGAGCCGTCGGGCAGGGCGGTGGACGACACCGCGAACGAGTCCTCGTTGCGGTGGTGGCGCAGCCCGCGGTCGCTGACGGCGGCGACCGAGCCGAGCTCCTGCTCCATGTGGTCGCGCTCGCGGGGCTGGGCGTGGCCGCAGTTCTCGCAGTAGCCGTCGGTGTCGACATGGCCGGCGCGGCAGGCCACACAGAGTTTGGTGCCGGATTCGGGGGTGGTGATCGGGTCCACGGCGCGTGGGTCGGCGGCGACGGCGGTGCCCGCGTCGGGCGCGGGCAGCTCGAAGTCGCCGCTGGAGGAGGCGCTGGGCGGGTCCGCGGGCGAGACGGGTGGTGAGTCGTTCGGTGAGGCGGGCGGGTCGTCGTAGCGCACGGCGGAGGCGGGCAGCGGGCCGCCGCCCGAGTCCGTGCCCGGCAGATCTCCGGGCAGATGCGCCGACGCGGGCGTGCCCGAGCTGTCCGTCCCGGTCGCCGACGGCCACTCGACGGGCGTGCCGATGGCCATGGTCGGGTGGTCGTCCGGCGGCGCGGGCACGACGGAAAGGTCGTACCCGCACGCACCGCAGAAAAGGTCACCCGTTTCCAGCGGCTCGGCGCAGCTTGGGCATGTCGACCCGGCGGCCGGCTGGTCAATCTGCGAGGCCATCAATCACACCCACGTCCTGGGGCGGAAGCGGTTCGCCCGCTCCACCAGGTCTATCCGCTCCTCGCCACGCTGGGCGAGCCGGGCGAGCACCCGGTAGGAGCGTTCCAGCCCGAAGCGCAGGCCGCGCTCGTCCAGTTCGCTGCCGAGCAGCACGCTCTGTCCGGACGGCGGGGCTCCGGGACTACCGGAGAGTACCCAGTCGAGGGCCGTGCCGAGTACTTCTGTGGACAACTGCGCGCGGCGCACCGCGTCCAGACCGAAGTCCTTCAGGGCGTCCACCTGCGCGGCGGCCGCCGACAGGTCGTCGATCAGCGGGTCGTGCGCGGCGCGTCGCCGCAGCCTCGCCCGTACGGCAGCCACCCGCGCGGCCGTGTAGTGGATCGACGACTCCGGCACCGACTCCAGCGTCCGTACGGCTCCGGGCCGGTCGCCCGCCGCGAGCTGCACCCGGGCCAGGCCGAACGCGGCGCTGACATAGCTCGGGTCGGTCGTCCACACCAGGCGGTAGTACTCACCGGCGTTGTCCAGCTGGCCGAGCACCTCGGCGCAGACGCCGAGCGCCAGCTTGGGCGCCGGCTCGCCGGGGAACGCGTCGTAGATCGCGTCGAAGGAGAGCGCCGCGACCTCGTTGTCCCCGGTCACCAGCGAGGTGAGGCCGCGGTACCAGACGACCCGCCAGTCGTCGGGGTGCTGGCTCTCCAGGGTGGCGAGAGCCCTGGTGGCGGAGTCCAGTTCACCCATCTCCAGGCGGGCGCGCAGCTCGCGCAGCCGGGTCTCCGGGGAGGCCGCGGACGCGGAGTGCAGCGCGGCGATGAGCTCGGCGGGCGCGGAGGCCATCAGACCGGCGAGGAAACCGGCGTTGGGGTCGTCCGGGTCGACGCGCGGCACGGGCAGGGCGAGCGAGGTCGCCCGGGAGTCGAGCACGGCGACATGCGGGGCGAGGGCGAGGTTCGGGGGAGCGGAGGAGAGCTCGGCGGAGCGGGGGGCGGGGATCGGTGCGGCGTAGGCATTGGCCGCTCCGCCGCCGGGGTATCCGGCGTATCCGGCGCCCGGTTGCCCCGGACCCGCCCCCGGTACCGGCATGCCACCCGCGTTCCCGGCTCCGCCGGCCGGATTCCCGGCGCCCCAGGGGTGCGCGGCCGGACCGCCGCCCACCGCCGTGCCACCCACCGCAGCCGGGCCGTTTGCCGCCGCGGAGCGTTTGCCGCGGCCGCGGCCCGAGGGCGCCGTCGTACGCCAGCCCAGCCGCGAGACGTCCTCCGTCAGTTCCGCGAACAACTGCGTGTCCGTGACGCGCAGTTCAGGCCCGAAGAGCGTCGAAAGCGCAGGGCGCGGGCGGCCCGTCTGGATCGCGACGACCTCTCTGAGCACCCCCGTCAGCTGCTCCGCCATCTCCTGCGCCGAGGCGAACCGACGCGCCGGATCCGGGTCCGTCGCCCGTACCAGCAGCCGGTAGAAGGATTCGTACGTCTGGAAGACCTTGATGTTCTCCGGGTCCGGCAGGGAGTCCACGAACACATTCGTGTAGCCCTGGAAGTCGAAGGTCAGCACGGCCAGCGTGCGCGCGACGGTGTACAGGTCGGAGGCGACCGATGGGCCGACCTCGCCGACCTCCGGGGCCTGGTACCCGACCGTGCCGTAGATCGCGGACTCGTCGTCGTCCATCCTGCGGACCGCGCCCATGTCGATGAGCTTGAGCTGGTCCTGCTGCTGGATGGCGTTGTCGACCTTGAAGTCGCAGTACAGCAGGTTCCTGCTGTGCAGATGCCCGAGCGCCTCCAGCGCCTCGATGCCGTACGCACACGCCTGATCGACCGGCAGCGGATCGCGCTTGCCCGCCGGGTCGCGCCGTTCGTTGGCGAGCTCCTTCAGCGATTTGCCGCCGACGTACTCCATGACGATGTAGCCGTCGAGCGAGCCGGTGCGCTGGTCGAGATGCTCCACGAAGTTGTAGATCCGGACGATGTTGGAGTGCTCGATCTCCGCGAGGAAGCGGCGCTCCGAGATCGCCGCGGCCATCGCGTCCTGGTCGCCCGTGTCCAGCAGGCCCTTGAGCACCACCCACCGGTCGGATACCGCGCGGTCCACCGCCAGATAGACCCAGCCCAGGCCGCCGTGGGCGAGGCAGCCCACCACTTCGTACTGCCCGTGCACGATGTCGCCGCCGGTGAGCTTGGGCACGAAGGAGTACGGGTGGCCGCACTTGGTGCAGAACCCTTCCGTACGCCCCGGACGCTCCCCGCGCGAACGCCCCACCGGGGCCCCGCAGTCGGAGCGCGAACAGAACCGCTTGCGCTCGGGGACCTCGGGGTTCTCCATCACCGCGGTACGCGGCTCGGGGCGCGGTACGTCCGGCACCGAGACCAGGCCCGCGCCCAGCCGGTTGCGCCCCGACGCGCCTGTGGAGCTGCCGGAGCTGCGCACCGAGACCGACCGGGACGAGGTGCTGCTCCCGGACAGCGAGCGCGAAAGCCGCCCGGACACGGAACGGCGCGACGTCGACGAGCGCGACGAGGCCCGCGACGAGCGCGAACTGCTCCGCCCGGAGCCGGAGTCCCGGCCGCCGCCCGTGATGCCGGTGGGCTGCGAGGACACCATCCCGTTGGACGCGACGACGGGCGCGAGGCCGCAGATGTTGCAGTACAGCTCACCGCCGCCCATGTCCTCGTACGAGCCCTCACAGCCGGGGCGCTGGCAGTTCTTGGTCTCGCTCACGAATCCCCCCTGCGGTCATTGAGCCCGGACGGTCCCGGCTGTCTCGGGACAAGGACTTCGGCGGCGGCCTGCTGATAGCGCAGCACCGCCTGCTCGGCGACGCGCAGATCGCACGGCGCGCTCCACAGCATCCGGCGGGCCGCGTCGTACCGCTCGATCAGCAGCGGATCCTCCGCCATCCCGTGCCGGGCCACTTTCGCCTTGTACGCGTCGAGACGGCCGCGCAGCTCGGCGCGGACCGCGAGCGGGGCGGTGACGGCCGTCAAAGACTCACGGGCGCGCAGCAGTTCGTCCTCCGCCTCGCGCTCCAGGGATTCGAGCAGCGGCGAGAGACGGTGCCACTGTGAGTGCCTGCGGTACTCGGCTGCGGTGGCGAGCCGCTCCTGCAGCGCGGTCGGCGGGCCGCTGACCGCGGGCACCTCGGAGGCGGCGATCTTGGCCAGCACCTCGCCGCGCGCTGACCGCGCCTCGGTCAGCGTACGGTCGGCGCGCGACAGCACGTCGCGCAGCCGGATCAGCCGCTCCTCGGAGTCCTGCCGGACCCGGAGCACGGCCTCGATCTCCCGGCGGATGTCTTCGAGTGCGCGCGCCGCACGGTCGTAGCGGTCGGTGTCGGGGCGGCCGCCGCCGGGTGCCGAACTGCCGAGCGCGGGCCGCCAGAAGGCGAGCGGGTCGGAGATCACCTGGGCGCGCAGCGTGGACAGTTCGTGGGTGATCGACTCCAGCTCGTCGCCGGCCGGGTGCTCCCCGGGCCGTACGCCGACGGAGTGCGCGAGCGAGCGGGTGCGCTGCAGCTCGGCGGAGAGCAGATCTATCCGGGCGGGCAGCGCCGACCACACCGAGTCGGCCGTCACCACCATGTCCAGCGAGCCCGCGTACAGCTCGTTCATCCTGGCGACCAGCTCTTCGAGCGTGAACTGCTGGGAGAGCTTGGCGGGTCCGGTGATCGAGGGTGCGGTGTGGGTGGCCGAGCCGGCGATCGTGACACTGCGGCCGCGCAGCCGGTCGGTCAGCTCCACCAGGTCCTCGCGGTTCGGCCAGCGACGCCTGGCGCGCAGCTCACGGGTGTCGTTCAGGGCGGCGGTGTACGCGTCGAAGTACTCCCACAGCAGGCTGATCGCCTGCTCGGCAGAGGCCCAGCGGTCCTTGGTGACGCCCGTCAGCTCGGCGCCTTCGAGGAGTCTGCGGCCGGCATGGTCCTGCAGGGCGAGGAGCGAGGTCTCGATCGCCTCGTGCTCCGCGCCGAGCCGCGCCAGCGCACGGTCCACCTCGTCCCGGTCCATCACCGGGCCTGGGGGTCCCCCCGCGGAGCTGGGGGAGGGTCCCGCCGCGGCCATCGATCACCTCTCTGCTCTTCCTGTGTTCCTTGCAGGACTAGTTGTTCAGCTCGTTCAGCTCGTTCAGCGCCGGCTGTGTCAGCCGGCGCGGTACTTCGGCGCCGGCGGCCCGGTTATCCCGGGGAGATCGGCCACCAGCCATTTGTTGTACGCCTGCGTCCAGGCGCCCTTGCGGTACTCGTCAAGCACCTTGTTCACCCGGCGCACCAGGTCGTCCTTGCCGAGCTTGGTGGCCACGCCGTAGTACTCGGTGGTGAAGGGCTTGCCGCCCTTGAGCTCGACCGCCGGGTCCTGCGCCGCCTGGCCGGCCGCGAGGGCGTTGTCCGTCACGATCGCGTCGACGAGGCCCTGCTGGAGCCGCACCAGGCAGTCCAGCTGGTTGGACACGGTGAGCACGTCCTCGTCTCCCGGCTGCCCGTCGTGCTTGTCCTTGAACGTGGCGCCGAAGGAGTCCTTCTCCAGCGCGTCGTACGCCGTCGAGCCCTCCGCCGTGCAGACCTTCTTCCCGGCGAGGGACTTGTCGTATCCGGTTATGGACGAACCCTTGGAGGCGAGGACCTGCTGGCCCGCCTGGAAGTACGCGGTGGAGAAGGCGACCTGCTTGATCCGTGCGCAGTTGATCGTCATCGTGCGGACGACGATGTCCACCGTGCCGTTGTTCAGTGCGGGTATGCGCTGATTGGTCGGGATGGCACGGAAGATGATGGCGTCCGGCTTGCCGAGGATGTCCTGGGCGATGGCCCGGGCGAGATCGATGTCGAAGCCTTCGAGGCCGCCGGTGGCCGGATTGCGGTAGCCCCAGCGGTAGCTGTTCTGGTCGACGCCGACGATCAGCTTGCCCCGCGCCACGATCGCGTCGATGTTCGGTCCGTTCGCCGCTGACGGCGACAGGGAGCGCTCCGGTTCCGTACAGCTGTCGGCCTTGGCGGGCGTCGCCGAGGCGGCGCTCTGGCCGTCCAGGCCGGAGCCGAGGGCGTCCGCGCCGCCATGGGACAGCGGCAGCAGCGTGACGGCGGCGGTCAGCGCACAGGCAGCGGCCATCCCCGCGACGCCGCCCCAGCCGCGGAACCTGGTCCTCAGGTCCGTCATCGCTCCTCCTCTCACCGGTACTCCGAAAGCCTGCGGTTGATGCCGAGCACGGCGCCCGCCGCACCCAGCACTGCCAGTGCCGCGGCGCCGACCGGCAGCCCGGTCAGCGCGCCGCGCCCGTCCTCGGCGGCGCGGGTGAACTCGCGCTGCTCGTGCGCGAGCGCTGTCGCCAGCGCGCCGTCCACCTGGTCGAAGGACTGGCCGGTGGAGACCTTGGGCCCGATGACCTTGTCCAGCGCGCCTTCGTAGTCACCGGCCTTGTCGGTGGTGCTGGCGCTGGCGTGCCGGACCTTCCACTCGGACACGCCCTTGACGGCGGCCTCGACGGGGCCGAGGCCTTCCTTGTCGTCGGCGAGCTTCTGCGCCTCGCTCAGCCGGTCGCCGAGCTTCTTCATGCCCGTGGTGTAGTCCGTTTCGTACTTGTCGCTCTTGCCGTCGTCGGTGAGCACCGCGCCCCGGGCGACGAGCGTCAGGTTCTCATTCGCCCGCGCCTTCAGGGAGCTGATCCGGGCGTCGTTGAGCACCTTGAGTGACTTCTGGCCGTGCGCCTCGGCGGCGTTCAGCTCGGCGCGGGCCACCGTGTGTCCCACGGCAAGCCACAGCAGCACGACGGTGGCGGCCGCCGTGGCGGCGAGCAGGCCGTGGTTGAACACCCTGTTCGTCCGCTGGTAGTTGCGGCGCTGCGCCCACACCAGGGCGGCCAGCGCGACCACACCCACGGCGAGCGAGAAGACCGGCCAGAAGCGGGCGTTGTCGTCATCCCGGTCGAGCCGGGCCGTCTCCGCGTCGTACAGCTTCTGGGCGGCGGGCAGCAGATCCCGGGTCATCTGCTCGTTCGCGAACCGCAGATACGCGCCGCCGAGGGGCAGGCCCTGCCGGTTGTAGGAGCGGGCCGTCTCGATCACGCCGGTGTAGCGGGGGAGCTGCTCGTTGAGGGCGGCTATCTGGCGGCCCGACTCGCTCGAACTGTCTGTGTTCGCCGCAGCCTTGACCAGCAGCCGGGAAGCGAGCGCGATGTCCTTCTGATACCGCTCACGGGCAGCGCGGGGCTCCTCGGCGCCGGCCAGGAAGCCACTGGAGGCCGCAGTGTCCGCGTCGGCCAGCGAGCGGTAGATGGACGCGGCGTCCGCGCTCAGTGGCTGGCTCCGGCTCACCACGTCGTCGGCCGCGGATGCCCGGTCGGAGATCTCGAACGCCGTCACCGCGCCGAACGCCACCACCAGCGCCGCCAGAACGGCCCCGATGATCTGCAGCCGCCCCGGCTCGGTCGTCGCCGCAGTGCGCAGCCGTTTCTTGCCCTCGGCCCAGGCGCCGCGGTGGGCGGGCGGCGTGGCCGGCGGCTGTGCCGGCGCATGCGTCGGAGCCGATTGGGGCGCGGTGCGCACAGTCGGCGGGTATGTCACGTGACCTCCCCCTCGGTCGCTGACGTCGGCCCGCCCCCGGCGGGTCGGGGGACGTCCCCCGGCCAGCAGTATGGCCGCAGTGACTGACATACACAGCAGGATTGACTGGATCTTGTCCTGTCGCAGCAATTCAGGATCCGTCAGGCCCCGTCTCCCCCGCCATTCTCCCCACCATGAATACGCTTCAGGACCTTGATCGGTTCCCGTTGCAGGCATGTTGGGCAGCAGGGACGTTGGGCAGCACGGATGTTCGGCAGCACGGACGTTGGGCAGCACGGATGTCGGGCATGGCCAATCGCCGGACGGGCGTGACGTCAGCCCGTCCGGCGATTGGAGACGTAGCGGCTACGCGTAGTGCGCGCGCAGCCCGGCGCGGACCTCGGGCGAGGCCCCGATGTGGTCCATGCCCAACAGGGCCGCGCCGAGCACCGGCGGTGCCGTCACCACCTCGATCACCGCTTTGGGCGCCTTGGCCGCGAGCAGCTTGCCGATGTGCTCGTCCAACTCCGGGTGCCTGGCCGCGAGCACGCTGCCGCCCAGCAGCACCGGCGCCTCCTCGTCGAGCAGATCCAACCGCGCCAGTGCCACCGTGGACAGGGCGACGACCTCCTCGGCCAGCCGGTGCACCACCGAGCGGGCGACCGCATCGCCCTCCGCGCTGGTGGCGAAGAGGACCGGCGTCAGCTCGTGCTTGCGCGCCGCGGGGATCCGCCCCCGGTGCAGCGCCTCGATCAGGGCGTACATGGAGTCCAGGCCGAAGTGCGCGGGCAGCGTACGGGCCAGGGCCGTCGGCTCGCCGCGTCCGTCCTCCGCCCGCGCCGCGAACCACAGCGCCTCCTCCGCGAGCCCCGCGCCGCCGCCCCAGTCACCGGAGATCCGGCCGATCGCGGGGAAGCGCGCGGTACGGCCGTCCGGCAGCATGCCGACGCAGTTGATGCCCGCGCCGCACACCACCGCGACCCCCCGTGGCTCATCCACGCCCGCCCGCAGGATGGCGAACGTGTCGTTGCGTACCTCGGTCGTGAGCCCCCAGCCGCGAGCCTGCACCGCGGCCGCCAACTCCAGTTCCTCGACTGGAAGATCGGCGTTGGCCAGGCAGGCCGAGACATGCGCGACGAACGGCTCGGAGAGCGTGGTGACACCGCCCGTGGTGACATCGGCCGTGGTGACACCGGCCGCGGTGACACCGGCCGCGGTCGCGGCGGCCGCGACCGTATGGCCCAGGGCGTCGACAGCCGCCTCGATGCCGACGGCCGGCGGCTGGAACCCCCCGCCGCGGGCCTTGCCGAGGACGGTCCCGTCGGCCGCGACCACCGCGACGTCGGTCTTGCTGTTGCCGGCGTCGATGGCCAGGACGCCACGTGCGGTCATGCCCACGCGAGGTGCTCCCGGTTGTGCGCGATCAGCTTGTCGGTGAGCGGCTCGGCGTACTCGTACTGGCCGATCAGCGGATGCGACAGCAGCGCCTTGAAGACGCGGTCGCGGCCGCCGCGCAGGGCGGCCTCCAGCGCCAGGTCCTCGTACGCCGTCACATTGGCGATCAACCCCGCGTACAGCGGGTCGAGTTCGGGCACGGCGAGCGGTGTGGTGCCGCTGCCGTCGACGCGCGCCTGCACCTCGATCACAGCGTCGTCCGGCAGGAAGGACAGCGTGCCCTTGTTGTACGTGTTCACCACCTGCACCGAGCTGCCGCCCCCGGCCAGCAGCGAGGCCGCGAGGTCCACGGCCGCCTCCGAGTAGAAGGCGCCGCCGCGCTTGGCGAGCAGCTCCGGCTTGCTGTCCAGCGCCGGGTCGCCGTACATCTCGAGCAGTTGCCTCTCCATCTGCGCGACCTCGGCGGCCCGCGACGGCTTGGTCCTCAGCTCGCGTACGACGTCGTCGTGCGCGTAGAAGTAGCGCAGGTAGTACGAGGGGACGACACCGAGCCGGTCCAGCAACTGGCGCGGCAGCCGCAGATCGTCCGCGATCGCGTCGCCGTGCTCGGCCAGCAGCTTCGGGAGCAGATCCACGCCGTCGGGCCCGCCGATGCGCACACCCGTCTCCCACGTCAGGTGGTTGAGGCCCACATGGTTCAAGTGGACGTCGGACGGGGCTACTTCGAGGAGCTTCGCGAACTTGCGCTGGAAGCCGATGGCGACATTGCACAGCCCGACGGCCTTGTGCCCGGCCTGCAGCAGCGCCCGGGTCACGATGCCCACCGGGTTGGTGAAGTCGATGATCCAGGCATCAGGGTTGGTACGCCGCACCCGCTCGGCGATGTCGAGGACGACCGGGACGGTCCGCAGAGCCTTGGCGAGCCCGCCCGCGCCCGTCGTCTCCTGCCCGACGCAGCAGCACTCCAGCGGCCAGGTCTCGTCCTCGTTCCGGGCCGCCTGTCCGCCCACGCGCAACTGCAGCAGCACCGCGTCGGCGTCCGCGACGCCCGCGTCCACGTCGGAGGTGGTGACGATCTTCCCGTCGTGACCCTGCTTGGCGAAGATCCGCCGCGCCAGGCCGCCGACCAGCTCGAGGCGGTCGGCCGCGGGGTCGATGAGCACCAGTTCGCTGATCGGGAGGGTGTCCCTCAGCCGGGCGAAGCCGTCGATCAACTCAGGGGTGTAGGTGGATCCGCCACCCACGACTGCGAGCTTCATATGTGCATCAGCCCTTCACTCCGGTCAGTGTGACGCCCTCGACGAACGCCTTCTGGGCGAAGAAGAAGACGAGGATCACGGGGGCCATGACCAGGACGGTCGCGGCCATGGTCAGATTCCAGTCCGTGTGGTGCGCGCCCTTGAACGACTCCAGGCCGTAGCTCAGAGTCCACGCCGCCGGGTTCTCCGATGCGTAGATCTGCGGGCCGAAGTAGTCGTTCCAGGCGTAGAAGAACTGGAAGAGCGCGACGGCGGCGATGCCCGGCTTGGCCATCGGCAGCACCACCTTGATCAGCGTGCGGAGTTCACCGCAGCCGTCGACCTTCGCCGCGTCCAGGTACTCATTGGGAATGGTGAGCAGGAACTGCCGCAGGAGGAAGATCGAGAACGCGTCGCCGAACGCCATCGGGATGATCAGCGGCCAGAGCGTGCCGGCCAGGTCCAGCTGCTTCGCCCAGAACAGATACATCGGGATGATGATCACCTGGGGCGGCAGCATCATCATCGAGATGACGAGCATCATCGACAGATTGCGGCCGCGGAAGCGGAACTTGGCGAGCGCGTAGGCCACCGGGATGGACGACACGACGGTCAGGACGGTGCCGAGACCCGCGTACAGCAGGGTGTTCTTCCACCAGGTCAGGAAGCCGGGGGTGTCCAGGACCCGGGTGTAGTTGTCCCACTCCCACGTCGCCGGGACGAGATCGCGGGTGAGCGTCTGCTGGTCGCTCATCAGCGAGGTGAGGACGACGAAGACGAACGGCAGCACGAAGAAGAGCGCGGCCGCGATACCCACTGAGTGCACGGCGATCCAGTGCAGCAGCGCCTTGCGGCGCGCCGTGCGCCCGGCCTGAGAAGCGGCGGTCGGCGGCGCGGCAGGCGTTCCGTGCCGGCCGGGCTTGTCGAGTACTTGAGTCATGGCGGTCACCCACCTGCCTGCATCAGGCCGCCGCGCCGTCGCATCAGAAACGCGGTGAAGACCATGGAGAGCACGAACAGAACGAGCGCGATGACAGCGGCGGAGCCGTAGTCGAAGCGCTGGAAGCCGAGGTTGTAGATGAGCTGCGGCAGCGTCAACGTCGACTTCTCGGGGTAGCCGGGCTCGAACTGCTGCCCGCTGCCGCCGATGATTCCGGAGGCGACCTTCCCGGCCACCAGCGGCTGTGTGTAGTACTGCATCGTCTGGATCACGCCGGTGACGATGGCGAACATCACGATCGGCGAGATGTTCGGGAGGGTGACGAACCGAAAGCGCTGCCAGGCGGTCGCGCCGTCCAGCTCCGCCGCCTCGTACTGCTCCTTCGGCACATCCAGCAGCGCCGCCATGAAGATCACCATCAGGTCGCCGATGCCCCACAGGGCGAGCGCGGTGAGCGCCGGCTTGGACCAGGCGGGGTCGGTGAACCAGCCGGGGGTGGGCAGCCCGATCGAGTCGAGGATCGAATTGACCGGTCCGGTACCGGGGTTGAGCAGGAAGACGAAGGCGAGCGTCGCCGCGACCGGCGGCGCCAGATACGGCAGATAGAACAGGGTGCGGAAGACTCCCGCGCCCGTCCTGATCCTGGTGATCAGCAGCCCGACACCGAGGCCGAAGACGACCCGGCAGGTGACCATCACCAGCACCAGCCACAGGGTGTTCTGCAGAGCCGGCCAGAACATCCGGTACTCGCTGAAGACGTACGTCCAGTTGTCCAGGCCGTTGAAGACTGGCGGCCGGAAGCCGTCGTACTTCATGAAGGAGAAGTAGATGGTGGAGATCAGCGGGTAGGCGAAGAAGACGCTGAAGCCGATCAGCCAGGGCGACATGAAGGCCGCGGTACGAAGCGTCGAGCGACGGCGCTTCGACCGCAGAGTGTGCGTCGTCACGGTGCTACTTCGCCTTCGCGATGTCCGTGTCGATCTGCTGCGCGGTCTTCTCCAGACCGGCCTTCAGGTCGCTCACCTTCCCCGCCTCGTACTGGTAGCCGAAGTCCTGGAAGGTCACCTGGTACGCGCCGCCGTCGACGTTGGCCGGGGTGGTGCTGGACTTCGGGTGCTGCGCGATGTCGATGAAGGTCTTGAACTCCGGGTCGATCTTCAGCTGCGGCGACTTGAGCGCCTCGATCGTGGAAGGCACGTTGTGGATGCCGTTGGCGAAGGCCACCACCGCCGCGGTGTCCGTGGTCATGTACTTCACCAGCTCCCACGCGGCGTTCTGCTTCTTGCTGGTGGAGGCGATGCCCATGATCGTGCCGGAGAGATAGCCCTTGCCGTAGTCGGCGGCCTGGTCGTCGGCGACGGGCAGCGGCGCGGTGCCGATCTCGAACTTCGCCTTCGCTTCCTTGGCCATGCCGAGCCGCCATTCGCCGTCGAGCTGCATGGCGACCTGACCGGTGTGGAAGGGGTGCTTGGCGCCCCACTCGTCACCGAAGGTGTTGCGGTACTTCTCCAGCTTGGCGAAGCCGCCCAACTTCTCGACCAGGCCCTTCTGGAAGGTCAGCATCTTCGAGAACGCCGGGTCCTTGACGATGTTGGACTTGCCGTCGGCGTCGAAGTACGTCGGGCCCCACTGCGAGACGTAGTGCATCGGAGTCGTCTCGTAGCCGTGGTAGTTCGGCATGAAGCCGAGCTGCGAGTAGCTGTCACCCTTGGACTTGGTCAGCTTCTCGGCGACCTTCTCGAACTCGCTCCAGGTCTTCGGCGGGGCGGTGATCCCGGCCGCCTTGAACGCGTCCTTGTTGTAGTAGAGGCCGTACGCGTCATTGAGGAGCGGCAGCGAGCACTGATTGCCGTCGAACTGCGTGTAGTCCAGCAGCGGCTTGTGGAAGACCTTGGCCGGGTCGATCTTCGACTTGTCCAGGAACGGCTTCAGATCCACGAACGCACCGGAAGCGCAGAACTTCCCGACGCTGTCGGTCGTGAACGACGAGACGACGTCCGGGGCGTTCGAACCGCCCGCCCGCAGCGCCTGGTTGATCTTGTCGTCGGTCATATTGCCGACGACCTTGACCTTGATGTTCGCGTGCTCCTTCTCGAAGCGCGCGACGTTCTCCTGGATCGCCTTGACCTCGCTGGGCGCGGACCAGCCGTGCCAGAAGGTGATGGTGGTCTTGGCTTTGGGGTCGTCGTTCGCGGCGGTGTCGGTCGACCCCGTGCAGGCCGAGGCGAGGAGGGATATCGCGGCGGTCGCGGCGAGCGCGGCGGCCGTGTTCCGGGTGCGTGTGGACATGGCGGGGTCTCCCTGTGACGGGTCGAGGTGGCAGGGGATTGCGCGGGTCTCTCAGCGGTCTGTCGGCGGTCTCGGCGGTCTCGGCGGTGGCTCAGCGGTCTCTCGGCGGTGGCTCAGCGGTCGCTCAGCGGCCTCTCAGTGGTCTCTCAGCGGGAGGTGTCGAAGATCTCGTCCCGCGTGGTGACCAGGGCGCTCTCCAACGCCCCGCGCAGGACCGGGTGTTCACGTACGGAACCGAGCACAAGCCGCGGCCTTGACGCTGCGAGTTCGGTGAGCTCCGCCTGTACGCGTTCGCGCAGCGGCTCCCCGCCGGCGGTGATCACATCGCCGGACAGGACGACGAGTTCGGGGTCGAGCACGGCGACCATGGAGGCGAGACCGGTCGCAAGCCCCGTCGCGTACGCGTCGAGCAGCTCGCAGTACGGACCCGAGTCGGCGCCGATCGCCCGGGAGACCAGCGCGGAGGCGACCTCGGCGTGCGGGCCGTGCCCGACGCCCTCGATCCCGAGCCCGCGGGCCAGCCGCGGCAGCGCCTGGGCACCGGCCAGTTCCTGGAAGCCGCCGCTGTTCGCCTTGGTCACCTGGCGTACGAGGGGGGTGCCGGGTACCGGCAGAAAACCGACCTCGCCGGCGCCGCCGGTGAAGCCCCGGTGCAGCCGGCCGCCTATGACGAGGGCGGCGCCGAGGCCTTCCTCGTTCCACAGCAGCACGAAGTTCTCATGCCCGCGCGCGGCGCCGAGGCGCTGCTCGGCGACAGCGGCCAGGTTGACGTCGTTCTCGTACTCGACGGGCATCGGCAGCACGGCGGCCAGCTCGTCGAGGAGGGTGGGGGAGTGCCAGCCGGGGAGATGCGATGCGTAACGCAGCCGCCCGGTGGAGGGGTCGAAGGCGCCGGGCGTCCCGATGACCAGACGGTGCACGTCGGAGCGGGTGACCCCGGCGGCCTTCACCGCCCCGTCGAGCGCCTCGGTGACCTGCCGTACGACACTCTCGGCGCGCCGCCCGGGGGTCTGCAGCTCGAACTCGCCGACGGTGGCGCCGGTGATGTCGGCGACGGCGGCGCGGATCCGCTGCGGAGTCACATCGAGCCCGGCGGCGAAGGCGGCTCGCGCATTGACGGCGTACAACTGGGCGTTGGGCCCGGGCCGCCCCTCGGTGGTACCGGTGGCGACGACGAGCCCGGCGGCCTCGAGCCGGGCGAGCAGCTGGGAGGCGGTGGGCTTGGAGAGGCCGGTCAGTTTCCCTATCTTCGTCCGGGAGAGCGGCCCGTGCTCGAGCAGCAGGTCGAGCGCGGCCCGGTCGTTCATGGCGCGCAGGACGCGCGGGGTTCCCGGTGTTCCGGGGGTTCCGGGAGTACCCGGGGTACTGGGTGTGGTTCCGGCCACGACGGGGTGCACCTGCCCTTCGGCTGCCCACTTCCCCAATGCACTGTTAGGAAAGTTTCCTATTCGGTGAGAGGAAAGTAAGCCGCACGTCAGGCGGGCGTCAATGGCCAGCGCGTTCTAGGCAACCAAAGCGTTACCTGGGTTGAGCGGAAGCTCGGATCGCAGGAGCCTGCGCCCTCGGCATATGTGGTCGATCAGGACCCGCCTTGTGATCTAGGGTGCGCCGACGGACTTCAAGTAGTCGTCCGTTCCGTGAAGGGTCTGGGGAGGCCCTTGGAGGGGGGATCAGTCATGCGTTTACGTAGATGGCGAGGCGCTCGTGCCTGGGGGCGCTGGTGGGTGCCGTGCTGATGGCGGGGGTGCTTTCGACTCCGGCTTTCGGGGCGGGGGACGACCCGGTCGACGACCCGGTGCCGCTGGTGCCGCGGATCACCAGCGACGGCACGTACACGGAGTGCACGGCGAATGACTGCGTCGGGCGGGGCGAGCCCGGGCTGGCGGGGACGTTCACGTTCCGGCCCAATGAGGCGGACGTCGACCCGGAGACGGGGACGACGGATGTCACGGCGTACGTCGTGAGGTTGCAGGGCGAGCATGGATCCACAGTGGTCAGCGGAGCCGAAGCGTCACACGCCGTGGTCCCGCCCGAAGCCGGCATTCAGACTCTGGAAGTGCGGGCCAAGGACTGGGGAGAACGGTGGAGCGCCCCCGCGTACTTCAGGTTCAACGTGAAGCCGGCGGCCGGCGCGGTTGGGCACTGGCAGTTCGCCGACCGTCCGGCTGACCCGAAGCACCACCAAGGACACCGCCACCGAGGGCACAGTGCGCCACGACGCGACGCTCAAGGGTGGCGCGACCTGGTCGGAGCGGGCGAGGCGTGGCAGCGGTGACTACTCGCTCGACCTGAACAGCACAAACCCGGCCAAGCGCAAGGCGTACGCGGCCACAGCCGGACCGGCAGTCGACACGAAGGATTCGTTCACGGTCTCGGCCTGGGCCTATCTCGCCGGTACGGGGTCGGATCAGGTTGTGCTCTCGGCACCCGGGGCACAGGACGCGGCATTCGAGCTGTACTACTCCGCCAAGCAGAAGAAGTGGGCCTTCGGCCGCGGTGCTCAGGACCGCGGCGACACAGTGGACGTCGTCTCCTATGGCGATGCGGCGAACCCGCCTGCCCGCGTGTGGACGCATCTGGCCGGGGTGTTCGACACCAAGAGGGACACGGACAGGACGAATGACACCGTCCAGCTCTTCGTCAACGGCCGATCCCAGGGGCAGCCCGTGAATCTCTCCGTCGAGGCTGCTGCGTACCAACCGTGGACATCCGCCAAGGGCCTTCAGATCGGCCGGACCAAGGATGACGGCTTCTATCAGTGGTACTTCCACGGCTACGTGGATGAGGCAGCGGTCTGGCAGCGAGCGCTTCGGTCGGTGGATGTAGCGGAGGTCTCGGCACTTGCGCAGGCCGGAGGCCAGGCGACCGCGCTCGTGGCGGACTGGAACGCCGGCCCGTCCACCGGCAATGAGATCAAGGATGCGAGCGGCTACGCACGGCCAGGTCTGACCCTGTCGACCGAAGGCGCGCCACGAAGGGCACGACCAAGACACTCTCCGGCACCCGTTACTACTCGGCGGCCGGCCAGACCATCGCGGTCCGCACGGCAACGGTGGGGATTGCCGGCACCAAGCTCAACTTCCTCGCCGGCGACCATCACGGCACCTCCAGCCTGGCGATCGACGCGACGACTCTGGCGGTGACCAAGCGCTACTCGACGCCGTTCGGCGCCCCTCGCGGCACGAAGCCCACGGCGTGGCCCGACGACAAGGCATTCCTGGGTAAGCCGGCCGACAACACCACCGGCCTCACCCACATCGGCGCCCGCGAATACGACCCCGGAATCGGCCAATTCATAAGCGTTGACCCCGTCCTCGCCCTCGACCAGCACCAATCCCTCAACGGCTACAGCTACGCCAACAACACCCCCGTCACATCCAGCGATGCCACTGGCCTGTGGTGCGACAGCTGCAACGACGGCGCGGGTTGGACGCGCCCAGACGGCGGAACGGCAGGGGACCCCGACGGCGGAAAGAACGACGACGGAACCCCCCGTGGCACGGGTGGAGGCGGTGGCGGTGGTGGCGGCAGCCAGGGCACTGCACCTACGAGTTCGGCGGGATTCACGGTACCCACCGAAGACGAACTGCGTGCCATGCCGTACGCCTGGCCAGGAGACTCCTACGACCAGCTGGTCCAGAGGTGGGCCAAGGACAAGTGCTTCGCTGCGGGCGGAGGCACTGGACAGACAGCGGGCCTGTGCACAAGCGCCAAGAGCGCAGGGCTCCTCGAGGTAGGCAACGACCCCTGGGGCGTTCAGGCAAACATCAACTGCGTGAGAGGCAAGGGCGACTGCGTCGAAGCAGTAGTTTCAGACTTCATAGCCCTCTTCGGCTGGGGAATAGGCCGACTCCTCTCCGGTCCGGTCGGCAAGGGAGCCGCAGGAACAGTCTCAGCCTCCGGAGCCAAGGGCTCTGCCGATGGAGCATTGTCGAGACTGCTTGGCGCCTGCACTAAGTGCTTCCTGGCAGGCACAGGCGTCAAGATGGCCGACGGCTCGTCCAAGAACATCGAAGACATCAAGGTGGGAGAGAAGGTTCTGGCGACCGACCCGGAGACGGGTGAGACCGGTCCGCGGGAAGTCACCCAACTCATCGTCACCGAGCACGACAAGCACTTCAACGAGCTCACCATCGAGACAGACGTAGGACTCGAGAACCTCACCGCCACCCACGAGCACCCCTTCTGGTCCCCGTCTGAACGCCAATGGATCGAAGCCGGCGAGCTCAAACCCGGCATGACTCTCCTCACGGACGACGGCACCACACTTACCGTCCAGGCCAACCGCCCCTTCAGTAAGCACGCCCGCACATACAACCTCACCGTTGACGACCTCCACACGTACTATGTACTCGCTGGGCAGACGCCGGTTCTGGTTCATAACAGTGGCGGATGCCTTCCCGCTCTCCGGGACTGGAGCAGTCAGCGGTTCCAGTTCGGGAATCAGTCCCTCTTGCTGGATAAGAAGGGAATGGAGCACATCCTCACTCGTCATCACCCGAAGTATTGGGATGGCTCGGTGAAGAAGACGCAATCCTTCTTCGATTCGAGCATGAGTGTTGATGACGTCCAAGGTGCTATCGGTCAAGTCATGCGACAGAACCGCGATACGCTGGTTCAGCGAGGCAGTCAAGGCATGTATCAGATTCGCGGGAACGTCAACGGCGTCGATTACGTACTCGGCATGAATAAAGGTCGAGTGGGCCAGTTCTATCCGGAATAACCATCATCGAAGGACCTGAGACGTGGTTGAGATTGAGACGTTCCTGAAGGGCGCGGACGGTGGGTTCGTGCAGGTGGAAGCCTGCCGTACCCCGCCGCCCGACCTTGACTACATCGAAGGTGCCATTCGGCTATCCGTTGATGGATTGGAAATCATCGGCACTGAAGAGTGGGACTACGTTGACCAGCTCTGGTGTTATATCGCCGAGATGGTGGCGAAAATGCAGTCGTCGGGTTATGCGGAGACGTATTTCCCGGATCAGCCGATCAAGCTCTCCTTCCGGGTCGCAGGGTCTCGCGTCTTGGTGACCGCGAAAATTGGCGAAGAAACTAAGACAGTAAATGCGTCATCCGCGGATTTCCTGGAGGCTGTCAAAGCGGCTGGGATGATCTTCTTCAGGAAGATGTCCGAGCTTGTCCCGGCTAATTCGTACGCCGAGGCGCAGCAGGAGTTGTCAGTTTGAACAAGCCAGAGGCCCCGCCGGAAATTCTTGAATCCGGCGGGGCCTCTGGTGCTCTTGACGGCAGTAGTTGACGGCAACGTCAGCGGACGGGTGCGGCACGGAGGGGCGATTCGTCGCCTTCATCGGGCCGGTTGACGGCTTCGGCGGGGCTATGAAGGGAGCGGCCGAGGAGATCGATGGCGTCGCGCTGGAGGCGGAGTCGGACGTGGGCGTAGACGGTGGCGGTGACGCCGATGTGGGCGTGGCCGAGGAGTTCCTTGATCACGACGAGTTCGACTCCCTGTTCCAGGAGGAGGGTCGCGGTCGAGTGCCGGAGGTCGTGGAACCGGATGCGGCGGAGCCTGGCACGACGGAGCAGGGCGGTGAAGTGCCGGGTGAGCGTGGTTCCTTCGATTGGGGCACCGTTGGGCCGGGTGAAGACGTAGCCGCTGTTCTGCCAGCTTTCGCCTGCCGCTTCGCGTTCCTGGAGTTGTCGGCTGCGGTGCTGTTCGAGAGAGCGCAGGCACGGCGTGGGCAGTGCGATCCGCCGCTCCGAGCTTTGCGTCTTCGTCGGTAGGGCAGTCAGGCCGCTGCTGTTGGTGCGCTGGAGGGTGCGGCGGATGCTGGCGATTCCGCCGACCAGGTCGAGATCTTCCCAGCGCAGTCCGAGGAGTTCGCCCTTGCGCAGCCCGGTACGCAGGGCGAGTTCGAACAGTGCGTTCAGCGAATGATTGCTGGTCGCGGCGAGGAACGCGCGGGCCTCTTCAGTGGTGAGTGGTTCGAAGCGGCGCGGCCGTGGTGCGCCGGTACGGACGTTGCGGGCGACGTTGCGCGGGATCTCCTCCTCGCGTACCGCGTGTTCCAGGGCGGACTTGAGCACGGAGTGGACGTAGGCCAGGGTCAGCGGTGAGAGCCGCTTGGAGCAGCACTTGTCGGCAGAGCAGCAGCGGGGCTCATCACGGGCCGCATCGAGGCCTCGTGCGCAGCACTGGCAGGTGGTGCGGAGCTGGTTGAGCCAGGTGCGTACGTCCTTGGCGGTGAGCTTGGCGAGCTTCTTCCGTCCGAGGCCGGGGATGAGGTAGAGCCGGGCGACGGCGGTGTAGCGGGTGTGGGTGTTCTCGCGGAGCTGGTGGACGGCGACGTTCTCCAGCCAGTAGGTCAGGTACGTGGCCAGGCTGCCCTGCGCGGATGGGGCGGGGAGGCCGCGGTTGCTGGCGGCGATCTTCTCGGTGAGCTTGGCCAGGGCTTCCTTGCGGGTGGTGCCGTAGACGCGGATGCGTTTGCGGGTGTTGCCGGGGGCGAGGACGTATCCGGCGGCTTCCCAGCGGCTGTCCTTGCGCTGGTAGACGGTTCCGTCGCCGTTGGCGCGTACGCGGCGGGAGGGGCTGGTTTCTCGGGGCTGAGTCATCAGGCGGCTTCCTGTTCCAGGCGGGTGCGGATGAAGTCGGTGAGGGCGTGGGTGGGGATGCGGCGGGCGCGGCCGAGGGTGATCGAGGCGAGCTGGCCGGTGCGGAGCAGGTCGTAGACGGCGGAGCGGCCGAGCTGGAGGCGGGCCATCACCTGGGGCACCGTCAGCAGATCCAGCACTTGCACCGCCTCCGCGCGGTGGAGGACGGCGAGCGGGGGCGAGGCCATCAACAGCCCCCTTCGGACGCGAAGCGCCGTCCCAGTTCCCTGCGGATGCCAGACGCTGGCCGCGAGGAGTCCCGCGCCGGGGCTGTAGCCCAAGCCGAGGTAGCTCCAGTGGCCGACAACGAGCGTGGTCGTCGGGTCGGGCTCCGGTAGGCCGGCGTGGGCGCGGGCCTGTTCGGTGCGCCAGGTGCGGCGGGCGTCACGCAGTGCGCCCAGGGTGGTCGAGTAGGAGCGGGACTTGGTGGAGAAGTGGCCGCGGAAGCCGAGCATGTGCGCCCACTTCCAGAGCTTGAGTTCGGCGAACTCCGGCAGGCGGCCCAGTTCCCAGCAGGTGCGGATCATCTGCCGCACATGCCGGGCGACGGCGAGGCGGGACAGCGGCCGGGCCTGGCCGGTACCGCCGCATGCGGTGCACGGGAGCGGGGTGCCGTGGGGCAGGAGGGTGGCGCCGCGTCCCTGGCAGGGGCGGCAGAACAGGGCGCGGTCGAGGACGCCGGAGGCGTCGGCGGACTTGGTGGCGTACTTGGCCACGTAGGCGGCTACGGCCTGGTCGGTGAATTCGGCGTCGGTGCCGAAGGCCGTGATCTCGGATACGTCGAGCTGTTCGCCCCAGCCGAGTTCGCGTCGGTTGACCGCATCCGACTTGATGGTGATGCGGACCCGCGCGGCGGCGGCACGGACCGCGTCGGTGAGCATGGTGACCGTGGCGTACGGCGGTGGAGGCTAGCTGTTGCCGTCCGGGCCGTCGAGCCGGATGACGCCGTGGAAGTGGACCAGGCCACGCTGCTGGTACTCGGCGACCTTCGCGAAGGAGACCCGCAGCACCGTGTGGGCGGCCTTCTGGGTCATGCCGAGCCCGGCGGCGATCTCGCGGCGCAGGTAGGTGGTGAAGCGGGCCCACAGTGCGGAGGCGTGGGCGTTGAACAGGACCGCGCCCGTGTAGTCGTACGTCTTCGGGTTCAGCGGCGTCCCGATCAGGGCGTCGTGTGGTTCGTGGAGCTTGCGGCAGCGGCAGGGGCGGATGTCGCCGCCGGGAGTGGTGGGGCGGTTGTGGACGGGCCCGAAGGACGGCGGGGTGAGGGTGACGTAGACGCGGGGGTGGGTGCGGACGGAGTCGGGGACGGTCTTGCCGCCGGAGAGGCCGGCGCGGATGAGGTGGTAGGTGTCGGCGGCGTAGAGGCGGGAGCAGGCCGGGCAGCGCGAGGCGCGGCGGTTGCCGCACGTGGTCAGCAGGCTGCCGGTGGGTTCCTCGGAGAAGGCGTAGGTGCGCAGGATTTCACCCGTCGTGGTGTCGACGGTGGTGGTGCGGCCGGTGAGGCGGACGGGTTCGGTGCAGCCGCCGAGGTGTTCGATCTGCTGGTGTGCGCGGTCGAAGTCGGGGTGGTTGACCAGGTGGAGCAGGTCCCGTACGGCGGGGCTTGCCACGTGACGCAGGTCCAGGGTGACCATTCGGGGCGTGTCCCTTCAGTTCGGGTGGGTGGCCCCGAGCAGCAACCAGCCCGTCAGGTAGGCGTGTTGGTGCGGCTCGGGGCATGACGAACCAGGCCCATCGGATGGGCGTGGAGTGACGTGAGGGAGATGCGGCCGGTGGGGGCCGGGGCTCAGAGCTGAGCGAGGGCGGCGGTGGCCACCAGCAGGGCGATGCCCATGCGCGCGCCCAGGTGGGCGGCGGTGATCGGGGTTCCGTACTCGGCGCGGTGGGTGTCCGAGATGCGCCGGGCCGCGTCCAGCAGGGCGGCGGGCAGGGCCGGGCCGGAGGCAGGCCGGGCCGTCTGGGCGACGGCGGTGGGAGCCGTGGCGGTCGGTGGTTCCTCGGTCGGCGAGGCGACGGCGACCGGGTCGGTGGCAGGAGGTGCGGGTGCTTCGGTGGGCACCGGCTCGGAGACAGGGGCGCTGGTGCGCTCCAGGTGCGGGGTGGGGGCGGTGGGGGTGTGGAAGTGGGCGAGGAGTGTGGGGCCGACGTGGCCCCAGCCGAGGAGCAAGAGTGGGGCGACGGTGTCCAGACAGGCCCGTCCGTAGCGTCCGGCCAGCAGGGGTTCGGCGGTGTTCAGGGCGAGAGTGAGCAGGCCGCACAGGTGCAACAGCCGGGTACCGGCCCGCAACTCCGCCTTGGACACCCCGCGCAGGGCGAGGAATCGCAGCGCGACCAGGAGCCCGACGACGGACAGGTCCACCATGGGGGCGATCAACGGCGCGATCGGACGGGGGACACCGAGCCGCAGGGCAAGCGCCCAGACGTTGCCGAAGGAGAAGACGAAGGCCAGAGCCGCGATGACCGCCATGACCACGGTTACCGTGCGCCGGGTGAACCGTTCCTCCGCCATGACCTCAACCTCCCTTCCGGTGCAGGTGTTTCAGGATCACTTGGTGAGCGAGGGCGCGGGCGTTACCGTCCCGCCGGCCGAGTGCAGGAGGGCGTCCAGGCACAGGTCCGGGTCAGCGGTCAGGTGCGAGGTCTCCTCGGCGACGCGGGCCGCGTCGGCGTCCGAGACGTAAGGGGTGCGGATGCGGGTGTAGCCGGGACGGCCCTGCATCGCCATCACCGCGACCCCGACGTAGGCGGGGTCCTGCAAGGTCACCGGGCTGGCGTCGGGCCAGTTGCGGATGTCCTCGCCCAGCGCGGCCACCGCGGCCTCCACCGTCTTCTGCGCGAAGGAGAGCCCGATGGGGCACACGTCGCGGATGAAGGTGGGGATGGCGTCGCCGGTTGTCTTCTGGCTGATCAGGATCACCAGGATGCCGACGCTGCGGCCCTTCTTGACCAGGTCCTCCACCAACCGGGCGTTCTCCGCCGTAAGCGCGGCAAGACGCTTCGTCGCCGGGTCGCTGCCCTTGTACTCGCGGAAGAACGTGTGCGCCTCATCGATGATCAGGACCGTGAGCGGCCACTCCGGCGAGGGCCCGACGTGCCACATGTTCTTCACGCCCAGCACGTCCCGGATGGTCGCCGAGCGCCGCTTGCGCAACTCCACCAGGCGCTTGAACAGCGCGTTCGCCTCGTCGAGGTCGTCGCCGCAGAATGCGAACATCCGCTTGACCAGGTCGGCGTAGTCGCCCTCCGAAGCCCGCGACACCTTCCCGTCTACGGTCGCGAGCTGCACGGACGGGGACGGCGCGAAGTCGCAGACGAACTTGTTGACCCCCGAGGTCTTGCCCGCGCCGGGGACGCCGGCCACCGTCACCCCGGGCACGTTCGCCAGGGACACGCACACCCGGGCGGCATACTCGTCCACCCCCAGCTCCCAGCGCGTCAGATCCGCAGGCGGGAGGCCGGTGGGCCGGTGCCTGGTGGGCGTGGTCAGCGGGTCGGAGCGCACGCCACGAATCACCACCCGGCCGGGGCCGTCCGGCAGCACCGAGACTCGTGTGCACCGCCAGGCGTCCGCCAAGAACCGCGCCGACTTCTGGTACTCCTCCAGCCCGACCTGCGGCAGCGTGCGCGCCTGGACGATCACGCCGAACGGGTCGGGCTTGACCTTGATCTTCGGCGTCAGCACCCGAGGCGCGGGGGTGGGGCCGTCCTTAGACGCAGTGATCTGCGCGAAGAGGCCCGGGGTCTTGTCGGTGACCGTCAGCCCGGCCATCCGCGCGAGGCGTACCCAGCCCCAACGCACCCGGACGGCCTGCCGCATGCTGACCTGCGTGCCCCGGTCGGCCCGCACGTAGCGCACCACCGTCCACAGCGGCCACACACCCACCAGCACGACCACGACCAGCAGCGCGTCCGGCGCGTACTTCGTCACGGCTTCCATGTCAGGCCCCCTCTTTGCGTATTAGGCGGAGCACTCATGACCATGGGCCCGGCACGCACGTGAGGGCCCGTCCCTGCCGGGGCTGACGAGTGCGGGGGAGCCTCGATCGGCTGCGCCCGTCAGGGACGGGAGTCGGGTGGGTCAGCGCGGTGCGGCGCCTGGGCGAGCGAGGCGGGTCACGTCTGGCGCCAGGTCCGCCACGGGCGGGTGATGATCTCCCGGTAGGTGTGGTGGGACGGGTTCTGACCGCAGTGCCGCAGCACCCAGTCCTGCGGTTCCGCGAAGTCCTCGCTTGCCGGTGAGGTCTCGCCGTCCACGGCGCACTGCATCGCGTACAGGACCGGCTCCGCGTCCGGCTCGCGGTCGGGCTGGAGCGTCCAGGTCTCGTAGCGCAGGACCGAGCGAGTGGTCACCGTCCCCACCTCCGGTTGGCCACGGCCACCTTCGCGCTCAACTCCTCCGTCGGAGTCGGCGTACGTACGTCCTCGGGCGGCACGTCCCACTCCCGGCCACCGCGCGGCGGCCGAAGCTGCACGTACGGCCCCACATGCCCCATCACCACTCCCACCTTGCCGCTCCGCCGGTCGACCACCAGGGCGCCGGCATCGGGCGAGACGGTGTGCCCGTCGGCATCAGGGGTGGGGACCGTCATCGTGACCACCCCGGCGAGGCGGCGCGCGAGCGGGCGTCCAGTCGCAAGGCGGGAACACATGGGGTGGCGCTCTTTCGCACGTTGATTGCTCCTCGGCGGCGTTGATGCGCGCCCCTGGGCCTGTTGGTGCCGCAGGGTCGGCACCGATCCTCACGCCGGTCACCGGGACGAAGGAACCTCCACCAAAGCCCACTTCGGGACGTTCCGCACCGTGTAGAACGTCCCTAGTGCCGTCCTGAGACGAAGGGGGAGACTCGTGCCGAACGAGAGACTACGAGCCGTCATGGCGGCGGGAGGCTGGACGTACGCCGTACTCGCTCAGCAGGTCGAGGTCGACCCCAAGTCGGTCGAGCGCTGGGTGAACCTCGGGCGTATCCCACGTCGTGCCACCGCCCTCCAGGCGGCCAAGGCCCTGGGAGAAGACGTGCACGCACTCTGGCCGGCGCTCCGCCAGGCCCGCCCCGCCCGCGCCATCAGCCCTGAGTTGGTGGCGCTCTACGAGCAGCGGGCCGACATCCCCGTCTCGGCGTTCACCGACCTCATGGCTCAAGCCCGGGAACGGATCGACATCCTCGTCTACGCGGCCGTCTTCCTCCACGAGGCTTACCCGAGGCTGAACGAACTCCTCAGCGAACGTGCCGCCGAAGGCTGCACCGTCCGCATCGCGATCGGGGACCCCGACAGCGACAACGTCCAAGCCCGCGGGCGGGAAGAACGCTTCGGCCACGGCATCGAATCCCGCTGTCGCCTCGCGCTCATGCACTACAGGCCTCTCGCCGGCACCCCCGGCATCGAAGTCCGCACCCACGCCACCACGCTCTACAACTCCCTCTACCGCGCCGACGACCAGCAACTCGTCAATGCACACGTCTGGGGTGTCAACGCCTACGCCGCCCCGGTGTGGCACCTTCGCCGACACGAGAGGGGCGGCATGTTCGACACCTACGCCGACAGCTTCGACGCCGTGTGGGCGACGGCAACCCCCGTACGAGAGGAAGGCTGACCGTGGCGCGAACCGAATACTACGACGACCCCAGCGCGCCCAAGCCGAACAGCATGGTCGTCGCCGCCTCCGCCGTCGTCACCGACGACCACGGCCGCATCCTCCTCCAGCGCCGACGCGACAACGACCTGTGGGCCCTGCCCGGCGGCGGCATGGACCTCACCGACTCCCTGCCCAGCACAGCCGTCCGCGAAGTCAAAGAAGAGACTGGCCTCGACGTCGAGATCACCGGCCTGGTCGGCACCTACACCGACCCGAAACACATCATCGCCTACACCGACGGTGAGGTCCGCCGCCAGTTCAACGTCTGCTTCACCGCCCGCATCACCGGCGGCCGGCTGGCAATCTCCGACGAGTCCACCGAACTCCGGTTCGTGCCGCCCGAAGAGATCGAGCAGTTGCCGATGCACCACACCCAACGGCTCAGGCTCCAGCACTTCCTGGAACACCGCGAGAAGCCGTACCTGGGTTGAACCGGCTGACGGCAGTCGCTCACGCGTGCACAGTCTGACGATGTTGCGAATTTCTTGGGGTACACGAAGACCAAAATGAAGTCTGCAGGCGGGGCCCCAATTTGGGAGAACAAGAAGGCTGGAGGCGGTCAACCTCGGTATATCACCTACGATCGGACCGGGCATAACAAGCAGGCGGTATTCAAGGGTGCCAGCTTCCGTAATCCTTTCCAGTCGACGAAGGATTCGGCTCGGGATGGAACGTATGGGCTGGATGTATCCCCGACAGGAGAGGTGTTGGGTCTCAAGTGGCTAGCAAAATGACAGCCGAGCTTGTCGTCAGCCCGAGCGACCAGCATGTGCGAGCCTCCCTGGCAGAGGCGCCGGCCTGGAGTGCCTACGCGGCGGATTTGCGGAGGTTGCTCAACGTGGTGATCGAGGAATGCGGAGCTGACCGTCTTGAGGTCAGTGAGCTGCTGGTCAGCGAACCGCTCCCTGACCGGTACTGGAGGCTCCGCAACGGGATGCAGGCCAACCCGGCGGAGGCGATAGATCTCGCTGAGCGGATGGCGGCTGGGTTCGGACCGTACTGCCGACTGATCACACCGGGGCGGCTTCGCGTCGAGTCGGGATGGGATGGGGCGATCCATCTCTCAATGGATCCAGCGGTAGCCAATTCGCTTACCGGGCTCGCTGGCGACAACCTGTCTCTTGAGTGGCGCGCCTCGGAACCGGATCCTGAGGAGGAGTCAAGACTTGTCGATGGCGTCGTGGATGACGAGTTTTGGGGCTCGGTTCGAGCGGCGGCCGATGGGCTAGTGCTCTTGTGTGAGCGCTGGGCGCACGGCGCTTACGGCTGCCGATGGTTCCGGGTGACTGCGGGAAATGTAGCGGAGGTGGCACAGGCTGTACGGTCTCGCTCGCTCCTCTGCGTTGTCGCAAACCCGGACCTGCGGCTCGACGCGGGGCTATTGGACGAAGATTTCACTGCGTTCGAAGCCCCGCTCACGCCTGGCCAGCTCATTTACCGCGCCCACCCAGGGGGGGCCGATAGTCTCGCCGAAGTAACGGGCAGGGGATTTTCGTTCATGCTGGCGGATGTGGTCTTGGCTGGGTGGTGCGCCGTGGTGCCGGATTCAGACGGCGTAGTCAGAGCACCATGGGAGAGCCCCGGTGAGGGGTGAGGGGCGAGGCGGAGCGGCGGCTATCTCAAGGAATAGCCGATTCGCGATCGAAGTGATCGGTGATCCCGCGTCGGAGGGTGGCGTCTCGTTGCCTTCCGAGGTCGCCGGTAGGGTCACGGTCGGGGATTTCTCAGAATCATTCCCGATGGACCTGAGCTTCTGGACGGTGGCTGACTACTCTCGAAGTTGGGAGAGAGCCCTGAGGGAGCTTGAGGCGAGCGAGAATTCGACCTCGTGCCTCATCTCTTCGATCACGGACCCGGAGACCGCTAACTTCATCTTCTGCTGGCCCATTTACCGGGAAGGGGAAGCTGTCCACGTGCAAAACTCGATCATCTTCCTGGATGGCCTCGAAGAAGAGTTCAATCCGCAAGAGCCTTGGCGATATGCGGAGGCTCGAAGTTTGGTTGACGAGGACGGGAACCAAATTTCTGAGTGGTCGACGACCATCTCTGAGGTGCGGCGGTGCCGCGAGTCCATCGGGGGCCAGTAGCTCACGTACACACGCAGCCGCTGTCCTTCCAGCCCATCCCCAGCGCCTCACGTCCCTGGAGTTGCCGGTCGCGGTGCTGTTCGAGGGAGCGCTGGCACGGCGTCGGCAGGATGATGCGCCGCTCCGAGCTCTTGGTCTTCGTCGGGAGGGCGGTCAGGCCGCCGGAATTGGTGCGCTGGAGAGTGCGTCTGATACTGGCGGTTCCGCCGGCCAGGTCGACGAGCCCCGGGCCGACAGCAGTGAGCTCCGTTTTCTCTCGTCCCGACTGGTTGAGGCGCTGCGGGACGCCTTGCGCGTCGCCGAGAGCCGTGGCGCTCGACTACCGAAGCGTGCTTCCGTGCGGTCATCCGAAACCTGATGGCCCCGGGGGCGGCTCATCCGAGTCGCCCCTCACGAAGTCGGGACCCAGCAGGCCGGACCGCGAGGAGTCCCTATGGACGCCAAGACCTACGGTCGTCTGCGCACCGTCGCCGACGAACTGCCCATCGAGCCCCCGGTCTGGGCCATCGAGATCGATGACGCGGGCATCACGTTGATGAGGAGTCCGGGTAAGCGGCACGAGCTCATCACCCTGCGGCTGCGCCGACAACTCGATGCCCAGCTGCTCGCCACCCACGCCGGGGTCGTCGCTCACAGTGGGCCGGAGATCGAGTCGCCGGCCATACAGCGCATGCGGCGGCCCGACCTGCTTGTGCTCCCCGAGTCCGCCCTGGACGAGGACGACGCCTACGTGGATCCCGCCGATGTACTGATGGTGGCGGAGATCGTTTCGCGCTCGAATCCCGATAATGACTACGAGGACAAGGCTCGGGACTACCCGGCCATGGGGATCCCCGTCTACGTGATCATCGACCCCCGGAAGGGCACGGCCGCGGTTCTCACTGACCCCGGCCCCGGGGCGGAGGGCTTCCGGTACCGGTCCAGGCACGACTACGTCTTCGGCGACACGATGACCGCCGGAGCCTGGGTTATCGACACCGGACAGTTCCCGACCTACGAGAGTCCGTAGTACCAGAAAACAGGACAGGGCCCCTCCGCCACGGGAGGGGCCCTGTCACTGCCAGCTACTTCGACAGGTTCGCCGGCGGCGCGATCGGCGTCGCCGCAATCGACTGTGGCGACGTCGCCGACGCGTACGCCGACGGTGCCGCCATCGCCGCCGTCGGGTCGAGCGCCGACGCCTCCTCGATCGCCGGGGGCAAGCCGCCCACGATGCGGATGCCCGCCGTGTCGAAGGCCTGCTTGATGCGCCAGCGCAGTTCCCGCTCCACGCCCAGCGCCTTGCCCGGCATCGTCTTCGCCGAGACCCGGATCGTCATCGAGTCCAGCAGCACCTCGTTCAGGCCCAGCACCTCCACCGGGCCCCACAGCTGCTCGTTCCACGGCTCGGACTTCGCCAGGTCGTCCGCGACCTCGCCGATCACCGAGCGGACGTGGTCCAGGTCCTCCGAGGAGCGGACCATGACGTCGACCGCCGCCGTCGCCCAGCCCTGGCTGAGGTTGCCGATGCGCTTGATCTCGCCGTTGCGTACGTACCAGATCTCGCCGCTGTCGCCGCGCAGCTTCGTCACGCGCAGGCCGACCTCGATCACCTCGCCGGAGGCGACGCCCGCGTCCACGCTGTCGCCGACGCCGTACTGGTCCTCCATGATCATGAAGACGCCCGAGAGGAAGTCCGTCACGAGATTCCGCGCGCCGAAGCCGACCGCCACGCCCGCGACACCCGCCGAGGCGAGCAGCGGGGCCAGGTCGATCTTGAAAGCGCCGAGGATCATCAGGCCCGCGGTGCCGAGAATCACAAAGGAAGAGACCGAGCGGAGTACGGATCCGATGGCCTCGGAGCGTTGCCGGCGTCTCTCGGCGTTGACCAGCAGACCGCCGAGCGCCGTGCCCTCCACGGCCTGGGCGGAGCGGTTCATCCGCTCTATCAGCTTGGTCAGGGCACGGCGGAGGAGCATGCGCAGCACCAGCGCGACCACCAGGATCAGCGCGATGCGCAGACTGGTGTTCAGCCAGGTGGACCAGTTCTCCTCCACCCAGCCCGCGGCGTCGCCGGCCTGCTTGGCGGCCTCGTCGAGCGAGACGGGCTCGGGTGACGGATCGGCGGCCAATAGGACGGACCAGGACACGGGGGGAACCTCCAGGCATTGCGGTAGCAGACCAACCACCCTAACGGGGCATCCGGTGTGTTCCGGTGCGCTGTTCGAGGGAGAGACGAGGCTCACCTGGGGATGAACCTGTCGAAGGCATGTCGAGGCACGTCACGGCACGTCGAAGGCATGTGGTCGAAAACACCTCGAGCCCGTTACCTGCACGTGGTGGCGCTCGGACCTGGCATGAGGAGAGACTGAGAGCAGATCGTCCCGGCGCGAGCCACGCGCCGCCGGCGTACAAGGAGGCATCCACCGTGCCGCACGTCCTGGTCCTCAATGCGTCGTACGAGCCCCTCGGCGTCGTACCGCTCCGCCGCGCGCTCATCCTCGTCCTGGAGAACAAGGCTCTCTGCCTCGAGGAATCCGGCGCCTTCATGCACAGCGCGACCCGTGCCATCGCCGCCCCCAGCGTCGTACGTCTGAAACGGTTCGTGCGGGTCCCCTACCGGGGGCCTGTTCCTCTCACCCGCAAAGCACTCTTCGCCCGCGACGGCGGGCGCTGTATGTACTGCGGTGGCGTCGCAACCAGCGTCGACCATGTCATTCCGCGCAGTCGCGGCGGACAGCACGTCTGGGACAACGTGGTGGCGGCCTGCCGCCGCTGCAATCACGTCAAGGCGGACCGGCATCTGCGGGAGCTGGGGTGGCGGCTGCGCCATCAGCCCGCCCCGCCGAGCGGGCTCGCGTGGCGCATCATCGGGACCGGGCATAGGGATCCGCGCTGGCTGCCATACCTGCAGCCGTACGGCGCGGACGACGCGATGGCCCGGATCGACGGCATTTCTGCCTAAGATCCGGGCCTTCGTCGTCCCTTGTCCGGGCTGTAACGGCTCGCTCACTCTGCGACGGCGTATGCCTCCACCGACCAGAGTGAGTAGCCGTACTGCGTCGCGCGCGCATCGCCCTGGACGCGGATGAAGCGGGTGTCGCGGCTGTCCATGCGGACCGCCTCGCGCCCGCCCCTGCCGTCGGTCACCGTGGCGGCCGTGCGCCAGATGCGGCCGTCAGCGGAGACCTGGACGCGGTACTTCGTCGCGTACGCGTCCTGCCAGTGCAGCACCACCTGGCCGACCCGGGCGGGCCGCTTCAGTTCCAGCTGCCACCAGGCGCCGTCCTCGGCGGGCGAGGACCAGCGGGTCTTCGGGTCGTCGTCGATCGCCGAGGCCGCCGGGAAGTCTGCCGTCTCGTCGCCGGACGAGGAGGCGACGGAGCCCGCGGTGCGTGCGAGGTCGGGGCCCGCGGTGCGCGGATAGGCACGCACCGTGAGCGTGCGCTCCTGGCCTCCGAAGGACAGCGGCACCCGGTACTCCCCGGCCGGAGTGCCCGCCGGGACGGTGACCTCGACCGGCACGGTCGTACGCAGTCCACGCGGCACCGTCGTCTCCTTCGGCACCGACACCTTGATGCCCGCCGGAGCCTTCGCGGTGAGCGCGCCGCGCACCTCGGCGGGGCGGCGCGGGGTCAGCCGGATGCCCGCCCGCTGCGGACCGCCGCCGATCTCGGCGTCCGTCTCGCCCTGTACGAGATCGAGGCCGGCCGACGGCTCGTCGGCGAACCAGGGCACCACGGACCGTACGGCGACGGGCTCGTCCCCGTCCGACGCGACCCGCACCGCGTCCATCCGCAGGCCCTTGGCGTCGGCGTGGGTCCAGCCGCTCGCCGAGAGGGGGCCGAGCGTGCGCCAGCCCTCGCCCGGGACGTGTGCCTCAAGGCGGCCACCGGAGCCCGCGCCACCGCCCGGGGTCCCGCTCGCGGCCCCGGAGACCGCCGCCCCGCGCGTCGGCTCCGACATCACCGTCACCGCCGCCACCGGCCTCGCCCGGTCCAGCCACACCGTGTCGTCGCCCGCCGTGTCCTTGACGCGGTCCGCGCCCGTCCAGGCCGCCGACTCCTTCGCCGCCCGGTCCAGGAACGGGTTCAGCACGCCCTTGCCGACCGTCACCCGGCTCGCCCCGAGCCTCTTGCGCAGCGGCTCCAGGTCCAGCGAGGCCCGCCAGCCCGTCTCGCCGTCGCCGCGGGCCTGCGCCTGCAGCATGTCGACGGACAGCTCGCCGGCCCGGCCGTACCGGGCCAACTGCTCCAGCCACGGCCGTACTTCGTCGCCCAGACGGCCGTCGGCGGGCCGCTTCAGCCGCTGCGGGGCCTCGCGCATCACGGTGAACGCGGCGCGCAGCGAGACCGCGGCCCGGTCCCTGGCCGCCACGTCCGTCGTCGTACGCGACCACCAGAAGTCCTTCAGCAGCGGCTGCAGGTAGCCGGACTCGGCGGGGCTGAGGATCGAGGAGGCGTGGTTGCCGGCCAGCGCGCGCAGCGCCTCACGGGTTGACGCGTCGCCGCCCGCGAGGTCGTTTATCGCGGCCTGCCAGGACTCCTGGGGGCGGTAGCTCCTCGGGTTCCAGGCGTAGTCGGCGGCCGTGAACAGCGGGATGCGGGAGGCGGACGCCTGCTCCATCGCGTTGGCGAGCAGGGCGGCCGAACCGCTCGCCACGGCAGGCTCGCGGCCCGTGTAGGGGCCGAGGAACATCCGGTCCTGTGCGTAGTCGTTGACCGGGTAGTTGTCCATGGTGACCAGCGGGTGCTTGAACACGTCCCGCGCACCCACCAGTTCGCGCCCGGTGATCGTGCGCGGCACCACGCCCACGCCCGTCCACGCCACCTGGACCCGGCTGTCCAGCTCGCTCGCGAGCGCCTGCCGGTATTCGGTGGCGCCGTCCTGGTAGAACTCCGTCGGCATCAGCGACAGCGGCTCGGCCCCCGGATACCGGTCCGCCAGATGCCGTGCCACCGCGCCCGCGACCCGCGCGTGTGCCCTGGCCGCGGCCTCCGGGCCCGAGCCGAAGGCGTCCGCGTCCTTGTCGCAGTGCCACTCGCTGTAGCTGACGTCCTGGAACTGCAGCTGGAAGGCGCGCACACCGAGCGCCCACATCGCGTCGATCTTGCGCGTCAGTGCCTTGACGTCGCCGTTCTTGGCCAGACACATCTCCTGCGCGGGCGCGACGGCCCAGGCGAGCGTGACGTGGTTCTGCCGGGCGCGCTCGGCGAGTTCGCGGAACTCGGCGCGCTGCGCGGCGGGGTACGGGTCGCGCCAGCGGGCCTGCCGGAAGGGGTCGTCGCCGGGCGCGTAGAGGTAGCGGTTCTGCTTGGTACGGCCCATGAAGTCCAGCTGCGACAGACGCTGTTGATGGCTCCAGGGCTGTCCGTAGAAACCCTCCGTCAGGCCGCGGACGGCCGTGCCCGGCCAGTCGCGTACGAGAACTCCAGCGACAACTCTGGCGACGGTCTTCCGGCCGGTCCCGGTGGCGGCGTTCCGGTCGGTGATCAGTTGGCGCAGCGTCTGGACGCCGTGGAACAGCCCGTCCTCGCCGACGCCGTCGAGCGCGACCGTGTCACGGCCCTCGACCTGGCCGACCGCGATCCGGTAGCCGCCGGAGGGCAGGTCGGCGCGTTCGGGCGCGCGCAGGGCGCGCAGCGCGTTCTGCGCGCCGGTGCCGCCGATGCGCAGGACGGGGCCGCGGCCGGGCAGTTCGGTGTGCACGGTCCGTACGCCGGACTCCCGCAGCAGCTCCTTGAGCAGCTCCACGGAGTACGGATCGGCGGCGCGGTCCGCGACTACGGTCACCTCGTCGCCGAGCGGCACGGCGGAGCCCGCCGCCCGCATCGACTGCGGGCGCGGCCACACGGACGGCAGTGCGGCCTCGCCCTCTGGGTCCTTGGCGGTGCTGGGTGTGGAGACGGGGTCCTCGGGGGCCGCGACAGCGCCGTGCGCGCCGCCGAGCAGGCTGCCGATGACAGCGACCGCGACGGCTGTCGCGGTGCGCCTCCTGCGCGCGAGCCGCACGCCCGTCTCCCCTCGTTCTCCCCTTGCCGTTCCGGTCGGTTTCGAGCCCACCACCACCACACTGAGGGTGTCAATGCGCATGGCCGTTGTGCACCTTTTGCCTGATGCGATGGGTGGTTTGGCGCAGTGTGACTCAACTGCTTGGCGAGGGAGGGAATGTGGGGAACGGAATGTGATGCGGAACACGTTGACTGATCGTGTACGTCTGCCGCCGCGCCCGCTGGGTAGGGCGTCTGTGTCCCGCTACCGTCAGCTTGGAGTGACCCCCATGGCCGCATCCGCACATCTGCTGCTCTCCGCCCTGTCCAAACAGGTCCCGGGCCCCGGCCCGCTGACCAGCGAACCCCCGCTCGCCGACGCCGCCCCGCTGACCAGCGAGCCGCCCCTCGCCGACACCGCTCCCCTCACCAGTGAGCCGACCGCGCCCGGCATGGCCGGCGGCACGGAGTCCCCAGGAGTCTGAATGGGCCTTGCCCGGCTCGCAGCGCTGCACGGAGTCGCCACCGCCTACGCGCCCTCGGAGGGCGTCACGGTCCCGGTCCCCGACACCACGGTCGTCGCAGTCCTCGCCGCGTTGGGCGTCGACGCGTCGACGCCCGCGGCGTTACGCGACGCCTTGAACCACGCCGAGTCCGCGGCGTCGGCCCGCCTGCTGCCGCCGACGGTGGTGCTGTGGCGTGAGGGCGCCCAGGCGCTCCCACCTGCCCTGACGGCGCTCCCCGCGGGCACGAGTGTGCGAGTCGAGACGGAAGGGGGCGTGGCGGTCGAGTGGACCAGCCCGGGGCCGGCCGACGCTGCCCAGCAGGGCGGGGCGGAGCCGAGCACCACGGCTGACGCGAGGCCTCCCGTCGACGCGAGGCCTCCCGTCGACGCGAGGCCTCCGGGCGACGCGCCTCCGGGCGGCGCGCCTCCCGTCGACGCGGCGCCTCCCGCCGACGAGCCCCGCGTCTGGTCGCAACTGCCCCTCGGCGTGCACCAGTTGTACGCCCACCCCCACGCCCACGCCCCCGACGATTGCGTCGCACACTCCACCCTCATCGTCGCGCCCGCCCGCCTGCCGCAGCCCGACCGGCGTTCGTACGGCTTTCTCGTGCAGCTCTACTCCCTGCTCTCCGCCCGGTCCTGGGGCATGGGCGACCTCGGTGATCTGGCTGAGCTCGCCAGCTGGTCGGGGCGGGCGCTCGGAGCGGGGTTTGTACAGGTCAACCCGTTGCACGCGGCTGTGCCCGGCGCGCCCACCGATCCCTCGCCGTACCGGCCGTCCTCGCGGCGGTTCCCCGATCCCGTCCATCTGCGGATCGAGGACATCCCCGAGTACGCGTACGTCCGCGCCCGCGACCGGCAGCGGCTGGACGAGCTCCGTGACGAGGCCGCGCGGCTGCGTGAATCCGTGCTGGAGAAGGGCGCGTTGATCGACCGGGACGCCGTGTGGGCGCTGAAGCGCGCGGCACTGGAGATCGTGCACGGTATCCCGCTCGGGCCCGGCCGCCGCGCCGCGTACTGCGACTTCCTGGCCGAGCAGGGTCAGGCCCTGGAGGACCACGCCACCTGGTGCGCCCTCGCCGAGGTGCACGGGCCCGAGTGGCACTCCTGGCCCGCCGCGCTGCGGGACCCGCGCTCGCCCGAGACAGCGCGGGCCCGGCGCGAGCTGATGGACCGGGTCGACTTCCACGGGCGGCTCGCCTGGCTCACCGACCAGCAGCTGGCCGCCGCCGGGCAGGCGGCGCGCGAGGCGGGCATGGGCGTCGGCATTGTCCATGACCTGGCCGTCGGCGTGCATCCCGGGGGCGCGGACGCCTGGGCGCAGCGGGAGGCACTCGCCGTCGGGATGTCAGTCGGCGCGCCCCCGGACGCCTTCAACGCACGCGGTCAGGACTGGGGCCTGCCCCCGTGGCGGCCGGATGTGCTGGCCGCGTCCGGTTACGCCCCGTACCGCGGACTGCTCCGCGGCCTCCTCCGGAACGCGGGTGCGCTGCGCATCGACCATGTCATGGGCCTGTTCCGCCTCTGGTGGGTCCCGGAGGGCAGCCCGCCCACCGACGGCACGTATGTGCGGTACGACGCGGAGGCGATGCTCGCGGTCCTCGTCCTGGAGGCCCACCGCGCGGGCACGGCCGTCATAGGGGAGGACCTCGGCACGGTCGAACCGGGTGTGCGTGAGGCCCTGACTCGCAGGGGCGTGCTGGGCACCTCCGTGCTCTGGTTCGAGCGCGACTGGGCCGGCACGGCCCGCCCGCTGCCGCCCGAGCGCTGGCGCGAGGACTGCGTGGCCACCGCGACCACGCACGATCTCCCGTCCACCGCGGCCCGCCTGACCGGCGAGCATGTGGCGCTGCGGCACCGCCTCGGTCTGCTCACCCGCCCCCTGGCGCAGGAGCGTACGCAGGACGCGGCGGACGTCGCCGAATGGCTCGGCCTGCTCACCGGCCTCGGCCTGCTGCCCGAGGGCAGGGGTGACGAGGAGGGCCAGATCCGCGCGGCCTACCGCTTTCTGCTGCGTACGCCCGCCCGCATGGTCGGCGTCTGGCTGCCGGACGCGGTCGGCGACCGCCGACCGCAGAACCTCCCGGGCACCTGGGACCAGTACCCGAACTGGCGCCTGCCGGTCGCGGACGCCGAAGGCCACCCGGTCACCCTGGAGGAGTTGGCCGCCTCGCCCCGCCTGCACGCGCTGATGGGGGTCTTCGGGCCCCGTACGGCACCCCCGGACGCGCGGTCGGGATAGCCGTTCGCTACGTTGGCACCGTGGACAAGAAGAACGCTTTGCGCGCCGGCGCCGTCGCGGCCGGTACGACGCTGATGATGCTGCTCCTGTCGTCGCCCGCGCTCGCCGCTGCCCCCGGCGCCGACGACGGCTCGGACCCGGGCCCGGGTCTGAGCGTGATCGAGACGCTGGGCCTCTATGTCGCGGCGCCGCTGGGCCTCTTCGTGGTGATCGCGGGCCTGGTGATGGCTCTCGACAAGTCCAGCAAGCAGAGCTGACCGGCTCCGAGCCTCACCAGCTCCACCAGCTCCACTAGCTTTCCAAGGGCGCCTTGGGTGTGTACGCACCCCAGGGCGCCTTTGCCATGCCTGCCAACCTCTCGCCCTCTCGAGGCCCGACCTTTCAGTCGTCGTCCGGGGATGTGGACCTCGCGCTGTCCCTGGCGGCGCACGCGCCGACGGCCCGCGACCCGAAGTTCACGCGGGTGCCGCCGCTGGCGGACCCACTGGACGTGGCCCTGCCGGCCGGGCACCCGCTTGCCGCGGCGGCGGGTCTGCGACTGGCGGACCTGTCCGGCGAGCCGTGGATCTTCGGGGGCAGCGGGCCGTGGTCGGAGATCACGCTGGCGGCGTGCGAGGCGGCGGGTTTCGTGCCGGAGAAGGCGCATTCGGCGGCGGGCTGGACGGCGATCCTGGCGATGGTCGAGGCGGGGATGGGCGTCGCGCTGATCCCGCGGATGGCGGCGGCGGAGCGGCGTACGCGTACGGGTGTGGTGATGCGGGTCCTGAGCGCGGACCAGCCGCGCCGCCATGTGGTCGCGGCGGTGCGGAGGGGGGCGGAGGAGGGGGCGGGGGTGGCGCGGGTGGTGGGGGCGTTGCGGGAGGTGGCGGCGGCGCGGGTGGGTTGAGGGGTGTGATTTTCCCCTACCCGCCCCTTCCCGAACTGGGGGCGGGCCCCCAGACCTCCCGGGGGAGGGGGTGTGGGGCTGACGCCCCACACCCTGCGGCGCGCCTGCTTCGGGGCGCAGTGTGCCTGGCCGGTGTGGCGGCCTCCGGCGCGCCTGCTTCGCGGCGCGGGTGCCTGGCCGAGTGGGGCTGCTGGGCGCCACTACGGTGCGGCGCCCTCCGGCGGCGTGCGCGCGCCGGTGCGGCGGTTTCGCGCCGTGGTGGGGCGCCGGGGGACGTCCTCGATGGTCACCGGCCGGTCGCCGACGACCTCCTTGATCTCGGCGACCAACTGCTTCTCGACCTCGGGATTGCGGGCCAGTTCGTGGAAGGTCCGGGAGAGCGTGGAGGCCGTGGTCTCGGCGCCGGCGAAGAGAATGGTGCTGAGCTCGTCCCTGACCTCCGTGTCGCTCAGCGACTCGCCGGTCTCGTCGTCCTGCGCGGCGAGCAGCACCGACAGCAGGTCGTTGCGGTCGGTATGCCCGGACCGGCGGGTGGTGGCGACCACCTCGTCGATGACCTCGCGCAGATTCGCCGCCGCGGCGTCGAAGTCGCGGTTGGCGCGGATCGGCAGTCTGTCCAGGAACTTGGGGGACGCCGCCCGTATCAGCATGTTCTTCAGCACGACGGGCAGGTTCCTGCGCACGGCCTCCACGGCCGGCAGCCCGATGTCCGTGGAGAACGTCGTCGACGCCAGCGTCTCGATGGCGTACTCGGCCATCGCCTGTTCCATCTCGATGTGCTGCCCCGGCGTCCACGAGTCGGCCAGGGCGCGCGCGTTGCCGCTCATGGTCGCGGCGTACATCGAGATGCGCTGCGGGTGGAACATCGGCTGGATCAGCCTGCGGTGCCTGCGGTGCACTTCACCGTTGGCCGTCGCCAGACCGTTGCCCGCGAGCGGCCGAAGACGGTCGAACAGTCGGCCCTTCTCGAAGCTGCGTGCCTGTTTGACGGTCACCTCATGGACCAGCTCGGCCGAGGTGACGACGTACATGGGCATTGTTCCGAGGTCTACTCGGACCAGATCGCCGCTGTCCCGCAGCGACTTGAGAAAGCCGAGCGGGTCGCGCCACAGCTTCAGGGCATGCCCGAGAAGCGGTACCGCTCCGGGCGCGCGGGGAACCGACTGCAAAGCAGCTGCATCTGAGACCGACACCGACGCCGACACTGAAGAATCCATTGCTCTAGGCCGCGGTCTCTTGTACGGGCCGGTGCAGTGCGCGTGATGCGGTCTCGTCAGCCATGAGGTCGGGTACATCGTCGGGCACGAGGTCGGGCACCAGGTCCCACCACCAGGAGACGGCGGGGATGTCCAGCGGCTCGCGGCTGTCGTCGGTGGGCGTATCGCGGAACACCGAGGGGAAGCCGGCCGGATCGTCCGGCGTCGTGTAACGCACGGAGCTGATGCCCCAGTCCTGGGCGCCGCGTATGAAGCAGGCAAGGCTGTGCAGATACCGCCGTAGCTGCGGGCTGGCCGTCGGCTGCAGGTGTGCGCTCAGGCGCATGAAGAGAGTCATCACCCGGTCCCGCTGGGAGATCGCCGTGTCCAGCGCCTGGGCGGGGGTGAGGCCGTGCTGCTGCTCCAGCACCCGCAGGGCGTTGAGGTAGTAGCCCGACCCGTTGCGTTCCTTGTGGTACGAGAAGATGTCGTTGTCCCACGTGATGACGAAGGACGCCATCTCGGCCGCGGCGCGCACGGCGGTGTGGTCACGCTCGTGCGGCTGGAGCTCGTAGCCGTGTCCCATCTCCAGCAGCGGCAGCACCACGGACGTCGCGCCGTCGTAGAGGCGCATCAGGGTGTAGTCGTTGAGGTCGGGCACGGTGTCCGCCCTGCGGTGGGCCGCCTCCCACACCACGGAGAAGAAGTACTCCCGCAGCGCGTCCACCCAGCGGGCCGCCTGCCCCGCGGTGCCGTGGCGGCTGACCCGGAGCCGCAGGTCCCGCAGCCCCGCGGCCAGCGGGTCGTCGAGCAGTATTGGGACTTCCGGGTTCTGGGCGACGCGCAGCAGACGGTGGAGCAGGCCGGCCAAGTCGCCCGGCCGGTGGCCGAGTTCCCCCTCTTCGCAGTGTCCGTCGTCCACGCCGAAGAGCCACAGGACGAAGTCCGCGAGGAGAGAGACGACCTCCTCACTCCCTTCCGGCAGTATCCGGGCGGAGAACGTGCCGATGTCCTGCATAACGAGTCTGCCGCGCAACTCGTCGGACCCGATGCGAAACGTTTCGGCCCAGGCCGCGGTCTGTACGTCTATGTCCGCATGGCGCGGATGGATCGCCGGCGGAATGGGAGAGAAGATCGGTGGAACTATCAGCTCGGGCCCCACTGCGGCCTCCCTCTCGTTGGGGGTGCGACGCGAACTCTGCTTTCACAGACGCCACTTGCGCCCCATAGTGATCAACTATGGCGCATAGTAATCACTCCGAACGGCTGATCCAATAGGACAATCCCTAAGCTATGCGGCATCGAGGTACTGTTTATCGCCGGGACCGGAACAAGCGACCTCCGCCAGGACGTACGGGCCGGACGCCCCGGCGAAGGCGCAGGCGCCGCCGCCGGAGCAGTAACCGGAACCGTGTCCGCGGCGGCCGCCGGGCATCGCCGACGCGTAGCCGACGCACAGTCGACGGGCAGTCAACGCACAGTCGAGAGGCAGTCCAGGGGCGCCTTTACGCCGCCCGGCCCTCTCCGGCCCCGGGCGTGATCACGACGCCTCCTGCGTCGTGGCAAGTCTCTGCAGATAGCGCATCAGCGTCATCAGTACGTCCCGGCTGGACGCGCGCTGCCGGGCGTCGCACATCACGATCGGCACCGCCTCGGGCAGATCCAGGGCGGCCCGCAGCTCATCCACCGGATGGCCGGGCGCGTCCGGGAAGGAGTTCACGGCCACCACGAACGGCACCCCGCGCTCCTCAAGGCGCCCGATGACGTCGAAGCTGACCTCAAGGCGGCGCGTGTCGACCAGTACCACCGCACCCAGCGCGCCCTCGAACAGCCCGCGCCACAGGAACCAGAAGCGCTCCTGCCCGGGCGTGCCGAACAGATAGAGCACCAGCTCCTCGTTGACGCTGATGCGGCCGAAGTCCATCGCGACCGTCGTCGCCGTCTTGCCGCCGATCCCCGCCGTGTCGTCGACGCCGACCCCCGCCTGGGTCATCGTCTCCTCGGTGGTCAGTGGCCGTATCTCGCTGACCGAGCCGACCAGGGTCGTCTTGCCGACCCCGAAGCCGCCCACGATGACCACCTTGACGGCGGCGGTGGCGGTCGCCGGCAGCGCATCCTCGCTCCGCGGCCCGGCGGCGCGCGCCGGCTGCTCAGAGCCTTTGAAGTCCATCGATCACTGCCTCAATCAAAGCGCGGTCGGGAAGTCGGGCGGGTGGGACGGGCGCGCGGGCGACGACCCGGTTCTCGGCGAGCAGATCGCCGATCAGGACGGTGACGACGCTGAACGGGAGACCGGTGTACGCGGAGACCTCGGCGACGGACAGCGGCGCTTCGCAGAGCTCGATGATCGCCGCGTGCTCCGGCTGCATTCCGGGCTTCGGCCCGGACCTGGCCACGATCAGGGTGACCAGGTCCAGCGTGGCGGGGACGGACGAGCCACTGCGGCCGCCCGTGATGACGTAGAGCCGCTCGGGACTGTCTTCCCAGTCCCCGCCGCCCGCGTCGCTCACCTCGGCTGTCCATCCTGACGCGGCGGGGTGCTGAGGTGCTCACCGATCCGCAGAACGAGGTCCCGCATCCGCTGGCCCATCAGCCCGGCGTCGACACCCTCGTTGGCGAGCACCGCGAGGAAGGCCCCGGAGCCCGCCGCCATCAGATAGAAGAAACCGCCGTCCATCTCGATCACGACCAGCCGCATCCGGCCGTCGCTGTGCGGGAGTTCGGAGGCGACCGCGCCGGCCAGGGACTGCAGCCCGGCGCAGGCGGCCGCCAGCCGGTCGGCGGTGTCGGTGTCGGTTCCGTACTGGGCCATGCGCAGACCGTCGGCGGAGAGCACGACCACATGCCTGGTCTGCGGCACGCCCTCCGCGAGGTCCTTGAGCATCCAGTCCATGTTGGTCTGCTGCTGAGTCATGGCTGGTTGTTCTCTCTGTTCGTCTCGGGGGTCTCGCCGGTCACGCCGCTCTGGAAGGCGGCCAGCCACATGCCGGGCTGCACCGCGGGTGGGGAATCCCGCCCGGACTCCGGCTCCGGCGCGGCAGCTGCGGCGAGTGCGGCCGGTGCCGCGACGGGCGTCTTGCGACGCCGCTGCGGCAGACCGTTCAAGGTCCGCTCGGTCACCACAGGGAGCTCCTCGTCCGCCGTCATGGGGCCGGTGGCCGGCCTGGGCGGCCGCGCGGCGGGAGCCTGCGGCAGGGTCGGGCGGGGACCGGAGGAGGCGCCGATGCCGTGCGCGAGACCGGTCGCCGAAGCGGCCGTGGTGATCAGCGCCTGCGGGACGACAAGGACGGCGCGCACACCGCCGTACGCGGAGGAGCGCAGCGAGACCTGGAAGCCGTACGCCTGCGACAGTCGGCCGACCACGGCGAGGCCGAGGCGCGGCGTCTCCCCCAGGTCGTTGACATCGATGCCCTGCTGGGCCTGGCGGAGCATGCGCTCGGCCCGCTTGCGGGCCTCCTCGCTCATGCTGACGCCGCCGTCCTCGATCTCGACGGCGATGCCCGACTGCACGTCGACGGCGGTCAGATGGACCTTTGTCTGCGGCGGCGAGTAGCGGGTGGCGTTGTCGAGCAGCTCGGCGAGCGCGTGGATCAGCGGCTCGACGGCGGTGCCGAAGACGGCGACCTCGGTGACCGAGTGCAGCTCAACCCGCTGGTAGTCGATGATCCGCGACATGGCGCCGCGCATCACGCTGTAGAGCGGTACGGCCTTGCTCCACTGGCGGCCGGGCCGCGCACCGCCGAGCACGGCGATCGAGTCGGCGAGCCGGCCGATGAGCGCGGTGCCGTGGTCGATCCGGAGCAGATCGCCGAAGACGTCCGGGGACCGGCCGTGCCGGTCTTCCATCTCACGCAGTTCCTGGGCCTGTTGGTGGACGATGGCTTGAACCCGGCGGGCGATGTTTACGAAGGCGCGCTGTGCGGATTCGCGCAGGTCCTCCTCGGCGACGACGGCGTTGAGCACCGAGCGCAGCACCGCCTCGTGCTCGGCCGGGGCGTCGAGCGAGTCGAGTACGTCCTCCGGGAACTCGCCCTTGCGCAGCCGCTCCACCACCTGCGGCAGCAGTTCTTCGGCGAGGTGTCTGGTCTCGGCCTGCTGCCGCGCCACCGCCGCATCCCGCTCCGCGAGTCTGCCCCGCAGCTCCTGCACCAGCCTGCCCCGGCGCGCCGCTTCGGCGCAGGTGACCGCCACCATGACGACCGCCACGGCACTGATCCAGAGCACGGGGGTGCGGGCCGACTCGGAGACCAGTGCGGCAGCCGCCGTAGCGGCCGCGGCAGTTACGGCGACGGGCAGCAGCCACACGGAGGAGGCCGCAGGCCGCGGACTTCCGGTCGACGTTTCCTGTCGAACCATCAGCACCCTCAAACCATCGAACGGGAAGATCACATGACGACGGTCGGGAGCATATCCGGGTAGTACGAAGGGGTTTGACGGCGGGTCACCAAATTTGGCGCGTTCTTTCCGCCCTGAACGCGCGAGGGCGCCCTGAGCCGCCGTGGCCCGGGGCGCCCTCGCGCGAGCTCGTTACGCGGCGGCCGCGTCAGCCGCCTGCGCCTTCAGCGCCCGCTCGACGCCCGAGCGCGACTCCGAGATCAGCCGCCGCAGCGCCGCGTTCGGCTCGGCCGATGCCAGCCACTCGTCCGTCGCGTCCAGCGTGGCCTGCGAGACCTGGAGCGAGGGGTAGAGCCCGACCGCGATCTGCTGCGCGATCTCATGGCTGCGGGACTCCCACACGTCCTTGACCGCCGCGAAGAACTTGTCGGTGTACGGGGCGAGCAGCTCGCGCTGGTCGGTCTGGACGAAGCCCGCGATGACCGCCTCCTGCATGGCGTTCGGCAGCTTGTCGGACTCGACGACCGACGCCCAGGCCTCCTCCTTCGCCTCCGCCGTCGGCCGGGCCGCGCGCGCCGTCGCCGCGTGGCGCTCGCCCGCCGCCGTCTTGTCCCGCTCGTACTCCGCCGCGATCTCGTCCTCGTCGAGCTGGCCGACCGCCGCAAGACGCTCCACGAACGTCCACCGCAGCTCGGTGTCCACGGCCAGACCCTCGATCGACTCCGTGCCGTCGAGCAGCGCCTGCAGCAGGTCCAGCTGCTGCGGCGTCCGCGCGGTCGCGGCGAACGCCCGCGCCCACGCCAGCTGGTGGTCGCTGCCCGGCTCCGCCGCGCGCAGATGCGCCAGCGTCGCGTCCGTCCACTGCGTCAGTCCCGTCTCGCGCCACTCCGGCGCCGCGTACAGGTCGATCGCCAGCTTCACCTGGCGTTGCAGCGACTGCACGACGCCGATGTCCGACTCCTTGCCGATGCCGGAGAGGACCAGGGACAGGTAGTCCCGCGTCGCCAGCTCGCCGTCGCGGGTCATGTCCCAGGCGGAGGCCCAGCACAGGGCACGCGGCAGCGACTCGGTGAAGTCGCCGAGGTGCTCGGTGACGACCCGCAGCGACTCCTCGTCGAGGCGGACCTTCGCGTATGACAGGTCGTCGTCGTTGAGCAGGATCACCGCGGGGCGGCGGGTGTTCTGCGGGAACGGCACATCGGTGTGCTCGCCGTCCACGTCCAGCTCGATCCGGCTCGTACGGACCAGCTTGCCGCTCTCGTCGAGGTCGTAGCAGCCGATCGCGATCCGGTGCGGGCGCAGCGTGGGCTCACCCTTGGCGCCGGCGGGCAGGGCGGGGGCCTCCTGGCGTACGGAGAACGAGGTGACGTACCCGTCCTCGGAGACCTCGATCTCCGGGCGCAGGATGTTGATGCCGGCCGTCTCCAGCCACGCCTTCGACCAGGTCTTCAGATCACGGCCGGAGGTCTCCTCCAGCGCGCCCAGCAGATCGGACAGCCGGGTGTTGCCGAAGGCGTGCGCCTTGAAGTACGCCTGCACACCGCGGAAGAACTCGTCCTGTCCGACATACGCGACGAGCTGCTTCAGCACCGACGCGCCCTTGGCGTAGGTGATGCCGTCGAAGTTGACCAGGACGTCGTCCAGGTCACGGATGTCGGCCATGATCGGGTGGGTGGACGGCAGCTGGTCCTGCCGGTAAGCCCACGTCTTCATCTGGTTCGCGAAAGTGGTCCAGGAGTGCGGCCACTTCGAGTCCGGGTGGTACGCCTGGCAGGCCATCGAGGTGTAGGTGGCGAACGACTCGTTCAGCCACAGGTCGTTCCACCACTCCATGGTGACCAGGTCGCCGAACCACATGTGCGCAAGCTCGTGCAGGATCGTCTCGGCGCGCGTCTCGTACGCCGCGTCCGTCACCTTCGAGCGGAAGACGTACTGGTCGCGGATGGTCACCGCGCCCGCGTTCTCCATCGCGCCCGCGTTGAACTCCGGCACGAAGAGCTGGTCGTACTTGGCGAAGGGGTAGTCGTAGTCGAACTTCTCCTGGAACCACTCGAAGCCCTGCCGGGTGACCTCGAAGATCGCGTCCGAGTCCAGGAACTCGGCGAGCGAGGGCCGGCAGTAGACGCCGAGCGGGACGCTCTGACCGTCCTTCTCGTACGAGCTGTGCACGCTGTGGTACGGACCGACGATCAGCGCGGTGATGTACGTGGAGATCCGCGGCGTCGGCTCGAAGTGCCAGACGTTGTCCCTGGGCTCCGGGGTGGGGGAGTTCGAGATGACCGTCCAGCCCTCGGGGGCCTTCACGGTGAACTGGAAGGTCGCCTTGAGGTCCGGCTGCTCGAAGGAGGCGAAGACGCGGCGCGCGTCCGGCACCTCGAACTGCGTGTAGAGGTAGGCCTGCTGGTCCACCGGGTCGACAAAACGGTGCAGACCCTCACCGGTGTTGGTGTACGCGCAGTCCGCGACGACCTTCAGCTCGTTCAGGCCCGCGAGCAGATGCGGCAGCGCGATCCGCGAGTCCCCGAAGACGGCGGCGACGTCCAGTGCCTTGCCGTTCAGCACGACTTGGTGCACGGCTGGGGCGACCAGGTCGATGAAGCTCTCCGCGCCGTCCTTGGCGGAGTCGAAGCGCACGGTGGTCACGGACCGGTAGGTCCCGCCCTCTTGTGCCCCGCTCAGGTCGAGGTCGATCTCGTACGAGTCGACAGTCAGCAGGCTCGCCCGCTGCTGCGCCTCTTCGCGGGTCAGATTCGTGCCAGGCACGCTGTCATCTCCTCGGTTCGTGACGTTTGCGGCCATCCTTCCATGGGGCGCGGGTCCGTCGCCTGCCCTATTTGCCTGCCCTGATCGAAGGGGCGGAAGCAGCACAGGGCGGGGCACCCAGGGGTGCCCCGCCCTCGCCGGTGTCCGCAGGCGTCAGCCCTTGAGCTCCTCGGCGACGAGCTCCGCGATCTGCACGGCGTTCAGCGCCGCGCCCTTGCGGAGGTTGTCGTTGGACAGGAAAAGCGCGAGGCCGTTCTCGACGGTCTCGTCCACGCGGATACGGCCGACGTACGAGGCGTCCTTGCCGGCCGCCTGCAGCGGCGTCGGGATCTCGGAGAGCTCGACGCCCGGGGCGTCCTTCAGCAGCTCATAGGCGCGCTCGACGCTGATGGGCCGATCGAAGCGGGCGTTGACCTGCAGCGAGTGACCGGAGAAGACCGGGACGCGGACACAGGTACCGGAGACCTTGAGCTCCGGAATCTCCAGGATCTTGCGGGACTCGTTGCGGAGCTTCTGCTCCTCGTCGGTCTCGAAGGAGCCGTCGTCGACGAGATTGCCCGCCAGCGGCACGACATTGAAGGCGATGGGGCGCTTGTAGACGCCGGGCTCGGGGAACTCGACGGCCTCGCCGTCGTGCGTCAGCTCGCTCGCGCGGCCGGCGACCTCCTTGACCTGCCCGTCCAGCTCGGCGACACCGGCCAGCCCGGAGCCCGACACGGCCTGGTAGGTGGTGGCGACCAGCGCGGTGAGACCCGCCTCGGCGTGCAGGGGCCTCAGGACCGGCATGGCGGCCATCGTGGTGCAGTTCGGGTTGGCGATGATGCCCTTGGGGCGGTCCTTGATCGCGTGCGGGTTGACCTCGGAGACGACCAGCGGAACCTCGGGGTCCCGGCGCCAGGCCGAGGAGTTGTCGATCACGACGGCGCCCTGTCCGGCGACCTTCTCGGCGAGTGCCTTGGAGGTCGCGCCGCCGGCCGAGAAGAGCACGATGTCCAGGCCGGAGTAGTCGGCGGTGGAGGCGTCCTCGATGGTGATCTCCTGGCCGTCCCAGTGCAGGGTGGAGCCCGCGGACCGGGCCGAGGCGAACAGTCGCAGCTCGTCGACCGGGAACTTCCGCTCGGTGAGGATCTTGCGCATGACTCCGCCGACCTGACCGGTGGCTCCGACGATTCCGACCCTCACGGACGACTCCTTTGTGCTGATTCGTACTGATCTGCTGGCCTGGGTGCTGCTCCATGATGCGTATGTCCCCGGCCGACTTGTCCAATCCATTGTCCGATGGCCGGGACGTGTGACGCAGGACATGCCGACGGGGCGGGTGCTCCGAAGAGCGCCCGCCCCGCCGTCGTACAGATCAATCCGCTACGGGAGTGCTACGGCGTGACCTTCTCGATCACTACGCTGCCGGCGCCCGCGACCGTGCCGCGACCGTTCAGCAGCTGCACCTCGCCGAAGAACTGCCGTCCCTCGGGAGCCGCGCCGCCCACCAGAACCTCGGCGCTGACCTGCGCCGACGCACCGTTGGCGAGCTTGACGGGCTTCGCCGAGTCGACCTTGACCGAGCCGAGCGACGCCGCGAAGTACACATCGCGGTAGTTGTACTCGGTGGTCCCGGCCGGGACGGAGTAACCGTCGACCACGATGGTGTAGGTGCCGGCGGCCGGCTTGGGCAGGCTCACCGCCTCCTCCGAGTCGCCGTCCGCCGCTTGGCCGACCAGCACGTTGTTCAGGTAGACCGACAGGTCCAGGTCGGCGCCGGTGTCGGAGACCCCGCCGATGGCGACGTCGAGACGCTCGACGCCCTCACCGATGGTGACCGTCGACTCCTGCGACTCACCGTTCTTGATGGACGGACGGGCGACCTTCGCCGAGCCCAGCGAACCGCCCGCGAGCTTGCCGTCGATCGCGGCGAAGCCGTTGGTGACCTTCCACTCGACGGCGGCCGGCGTGCCGACCTTCGCCTCGGGGAGTGTCTTCACGGCCGGGTCGAAGGACGCGCCCAGCAGGCTGACATCCAGCTTGTACGGGTTGTCGAGCAGCGGAGACGTACGTCGCGACTCGACCTCGATCTCCCAGACGCCCGGCGTCGGCTCGGGGTACGAGCGCAAGTCCGGACGGCACGTGTTCGCCGGATTGTTGTAGTTCGGGTAGCAGAAGATCGTCGAGCTGTCGTCGACCCCCACGCCGTACGGGTGGATGCCGATGAACCGGGTCTGGCTGTTCGCGGCCAGACCGCCGAGCGCGACCTCGAGGTTCTTCGCGCCCTCGGGCACCGTGACGAAGTACGACTTGTGGCTGTTGCGCTGCACCGAGCCGGACGCCGAGAAGGTGTACTCGGGCTTCGCCAGCTGCTTGGAGACGACCACGGTCGCGAGGATCTGCTTGTCGACGCCCTCGGTGCGCTCGTCGTCCGCCTCCAGGATCGCGCTGTGCACCCCGGCCGAGCCGGGCTTCGCCTCGACCTTGATGGTGACCGGCTTGTTCAGCGGCAGCGAGACCGCGCCGGAGCCCGGCAGGTCGAAGGTGCCGTCGTTGTACTTCCAGTCCAGCTCGTGCCGCACGGGGCGGTCCGGGCCGGTCGTGCGGGTGATGACGACGTCGTACGTCTTCTTCTGGCCGGCCTTGAGACCGCCTTCGCGGTCGTAGAGGCCGGTGCCGAAGCCGGGGGTCTTCAGCGCGAAGTCGATCGCGGTGTCGACCGGTGCCTTGACGCTGTACTCGTGGGCGGTCGCGCCGTCCTCGATGGCGTCCCAGGCGTCCACGATGTTGATCAGGCCGGAGCCCTGCTCATGCGCCTTCACTCCGGCGATACGGTGCGCGGTGCTGGTCAGCGCCGTGCGCAGCTTCGCCGGGGTCAGCTCGATGTTCCGCTGCTTGGCGGCCGACAGAAGCAGCGCGCTCGCGCCCGCGGCCTGCGGCGAGGACATCGAGGTGCCCTGCAGCATGGAGTAGCCGGCCGGGAGCTGGTAGCCCGCCTCCTTGACCGGGCCGCCGGGCAGCCAGGTCTGGGTGGTGTTGATGGAGGCGCCGGGCGCGGTGATGATCGGCGCGAAGCCGCCGTCCTCGCGCGGTCCGCGCGAGGAGAAGGGGAGCATCGCGTACTTCTTGGTCACCTCGGAGCCGTAGTTGGCCGCCCAGGTCTCCTTGGAGATAGCGGCGCCGACGGAGATGACCTTGTCGGCGAGGCCCGGGTCGCCGATGGTGTTGGTGCCCGGCCCCTCGTTGCCGGCCGAGATGACCAGCTGGACGCCGTAGGTGTCGATGAGCCGGGTGTAGAGCTCGGCGCGGGCGTTGTTGCCGTCGTTCAGCGCGGGCAGACCGCCGATGGACATGTTGACGATGTCCACGCCGCGGTTGATGACCAGGTCGGCCATGCCCTCGGTGAGCGCGATGTTGGTGCAGCCGCCGCTCCAGGTGCAGGCGCGCGAGGAGACCAGCTTGGCGCCGGGCGCCGCTCCGTTCATCCTGCCGCCGAAGAGGCTGTTGGCGGCGGTGATGCCGGCGACGTGCGTGCCGTGCGAGCCCTCGATGACGCCGATGTTGACGTAGTCGGCCTTGGCGCCCGCGGCGTTGTAGACGACGTCCTTGCGGACCTCGATGACGAACGGGATGCGCTCGACGACCTCGGTGGCCGGGTTGTCGGTGCCGAAGTAGCCGATCTGGAAGCCGTTCTTGTACGGCTTCATCACGGTGTCGTTGGAGAAGTCCGCGTCGTTGTCGAGGTCGACGCGGGCGGTCCTGGTGCCCGCGTCGTAGAGCACGCCCCAGACGTCGGTGGTGTCGCCGTCCCGGTTGAGGTCACCGGCCATGTCGCCGCCCTTGGTGGCGGCCTCGGCGAAGAGGTTGAACTTGTACGCGCCCGCCGGGGCGGAGTACGTACGGCCGTTGACGGTGAACGTCGGGCCGCTCGCATCGAGCGACATCCGGCGCCAGGTGCCGTCGCCGTCCGCCACCGGGTCGGTCGCGGTGACCCAGTCGACGATCTTGCGCTCGCCGGTGGTGGTCTTCTGCAGCGCCGGGTGGCCGACGTCGACGCCCGAGTCGAGGATGCCGATGGTCACACCGCGGCCGTCGGCCTTGGGGTGCTCCTTGACGAAGTCCACCGCGCCGGTCTCGAAGGACGGGTTGTACGGGTTCTTCGCCGGGGTGTTCTCCCCGGGCGCCGGGTACTGCGCGGCCTGCGCGCCGGCCGTGCCCGCGCCCTTGGCGGTGTCGCCCGCCGGGGTGGGGTCGTCCAGCTTGATCTCGTGCTTGAGATCGATGCCGTGGACGCTGGAGAGCTTGGCGGCCGCCTTGAGCGCGGCCTCCGCCCGGCCGGTGGGGAGGGTGGCCCGCACATAGCCGAGCTGGTCGTACGTCTTGCCGACCACGGCTCCCTCGACGGCGTCGAACTGGCCCGCGACCTGCTCGGTCGCACCGGGGGCGGTGGCGACCATGACGGTGACGCTCTTCGCGCCCTTGGCCTCGGCCTCGGCGAGCAGTTCGGCGTCGGCCGAACCGAGCTTGTCGGACGAGGACTTGGCGGCCTTGACGCCGGCGGTGGTGCCGGGGTCGTCGGCGGGCGCGTCGGAGAAGGCCGGTACGGCGCCCGCGGCGACCAGCGCGGCCACCATCGATGCGGCGGCCGCAATACGGGCCACGCGTCTGTGACCTGGTACGGAGCGCCCTGATATGGGGCTCTGGGATTCGGGGGTCATCAGCATCCCTGTTTTGTGAAAGAGAGGGTCCGGAATTCGGTGCCGGATGACCGCTCAGCCTTTCGTAAGTGACAGGGGTTTGTGGAGAGTTGCCGGAGGCGGGATGTGGTCATGGCGGACATCCGCCATCGCGGGCGATGTGCCATGAGGGACAAAGGGGAAATTCAGGCTTCGCGGCTGCGGGCGTAGTGCCGGGACGCCTTCGCGCGGTTGCCGCACAGCGCCATGGAGCACCAGCGGCGGGTGCCGTTCCGCGACGTGTCGAAGAAGTGCAGGATGCACGCCTCGTGCGCGCAGGCGCGGATGCGGTCGGGCGCGGTGCGCAGCAGATCGAGATGGCCGCGGGCGGCGGTCCAGCCCGGGCCCCAGGACGGGTCCGCGAACTCTGCCTCTTCGCCAGGGCCTTCTGCGGTGAGAGTGGCGCGGATGCGTCCATGGCCGAGCACATCGTCGACGCGGGCGGCCGCGGTGGCGTCGCCGGGGCTGTCGACGAGGGCGGCGAGCGCCTCGCGGGCGGTCAGTGTCCGCTCCAGGGTGGCCGCGTCGGCGGTGAACCGGTCGGCGAGGCCGTTGGCTGTCAGCCAGATGTGCAGCCCGTCTACGCCGGTCAGCAGATCCTGGCGTGCGCCGTCCTGCATCCAGCGGGTGTTGAGCAGGTCGAGGGAGGCCGGCTCGCCTGTGAGCGGCCGCGGGTCGGACAGGGCGGGCATCCCTGGGCTCCTCTCATGGCTAACCCCTGAAGGTTACGTGACCGGTTGCACGCTTTGATTCTAACCTCTAAACTCGAATTAAGTGGTTAGTGGGTATCGACCTTCCGAGAGGTGTGCCATGACGGCGACCAGCACTCTGCGTACCGGCCATATCGGCCTCAATGTCACTGACCTCGACCGGTCACTCCCCTTCTACGGAGACGTCCTCGGCTTCGACGTCCTCGGCCAGGGCAAGGAGGACGGTCGCCGCTTCGCCTTCCTCGGCCGGGACGGGCAGCTCGTCCTCACGCTCTGGCAGCAGGCGGACGGGGCGTATGCCCCTGGCCTCGCGGGGCTGCACCACCTCGCCTTCGAGACCGAATCCATCGAGCAGGTCCGCGCCGCCGAGGCGAGTCTGAAGACCCTCGGCGTCGACTTCGCCTACGAGGGCGTGGTCGCCCACGGCGAGGGCTCGGCCTCCGGCGGGATCTTCTTCCACGACCCGGACGGCACCCGGCTGGAGATCTACGCCCCCTCCGGCGCGGAGGGCGCTCCCGCGCCGACCGCCGAGGCGCCCACCTGCGGTTTCTTCTGAGAGGGCTGATCCCCTGTGTCCCCGGACCTGGACCTGGACCTGAAGCAGGACCCGGAGCCGTACCACCGCGGCTCACTCGCCGTGCAGAGCCGCGTCGGCGTACGCGACCAAGCCGCGCACGTCGGCCGCTCCATCGGCCAGGGCATCAAGCCGGTCGCCGCCGCCTTCCTGGGGCTCCAGCCCATGCTGGTGCTCGGCGCGGCGGACGCGGCGGGCCGGACATGGGCCTCGCTGCTCACCGGCGCGCCCGGTTTCGTCCGGGCCACGGGGGCGCACTCCGTCTCGGTCGCCGGCGGCGTGCACCAGAGCGACCCGCTCGCCGACGCCCTCGCCGCGGGCCCGCTGCCCGTCGGCACGATCGCACTCGACCCGCGCACCCGCCGCCGGATGCGGATGGGCGGCACGGTCCGCCCGTCCGCCCGCGGGCTCGCGATCGAGGCCGAGCGGGTCTTCGCGAACTGCCCGAAGTATCTGCAGAAGCGGGAGCTGTACGCACCCGATGGGGGCGGTGACAGGACCGGTGCCTTGCGGCGCGGCGGGCGACTCACCCCCGACCAGGAGGAGTTCGTCCGCGCCGCCGACACCTTCTTCATCGCCACCCGCACGCCGGAGGGCGTCGACGCCAGCCATCGCGGCGGCAACCCCGGTTTCGTACAGGTGACGTCGCCCACCACGCTCAGCTGGCAGGACTATCCGGGCAATGCGATGTTCCTGACGCTGGGCAACCTCGAGACCGACCCGCGCGCCGGACTGCTCTTCCTCGACTGGAGCAGCGGCACCACGCTCCAGCTCACCGGTACCGCGCGCACCGACTACTCCGGCAGCGGCCGTACCGTCCGGTTCACCGTCGAGCAGTTCGTCGAGACCGAGGGGGCCAGCCCGCTTCGCTGGTCCGCGCCCGAGTACTCGCCCGCCAACCCGCCCCTGAAACAGGGCGTTTGAACGTACGTCTACCCTCACCGCATGAACAAGCAGTTGCGGAACGGTGAGTTGAGGGTTGCGGCCTACGCCGTGTGCGTACGGGAGGAAGAGATCCTGCTCGCCCGCTGGGTGGCCCGCGACGGCGTCAAGAAGTGGACGCTGCCCGGCGGCGGAATGGACCACGGGGAGGACCCTCTCGACACGGTCGTCCGCGAGGTCGAGGAGGAGACCGGCTACACGGCCGAGATGACCGCGCTGCTCGGCCTCGACTCCATCCGCCGCCGGTATCCGCGCAACCTCGGTAGGTTCGCCGACTTCCAGGGGCTGCGCATCGTGTACGAGGGCCGGATCACCGGAGGCGAGCTGCGCCATGAGACGAACGGGTCCACGGACCTGGCCGCCTGGCATCCGCTGGCCGCGGTGACCGGACTGGAGCGGGTCGAACTCGTCGACATCGGGCTGGAGTTGTGGCGCTCCAGGCCCCCGGTGGGCCGGATCGCCGGAAACGGCCGATAGTCGCTCAACTCTTCTGCCCCGGGCAACGCCGCACGCTCCCCCCGAGTCCTGTCAGCCGACCTCAGCCGTAGAGCAAGTCGGAGACAGGAGACAGGCATGTCAGTACGCATGGTCCGGACGGCGTTGGCGGGAGCGGTGGCGATGGCGGCCGTGGCCACTGCCGCCCTGGTGACCCCCGCCGCGGCGGACAGCCGGACGGGCGAGCCCCGTCACGGCAGCCACCGCAGCACCCAGCAGGCGATCGAGGCCGCCGTGCGCGACGGAGTGCCCGGAGTCGTCGCCCAGGCGCGCGACCGCGACGGCACCTGGAACGGCACAGCCGGCGTCGCGAACCTGCGGACCGGGCGCGAGCGCCTCCCGCAGGACCGCTACCGCGTCGGGTCCATCACCAAGACCTTCGTCGCCACGGTCGTGCTCCAGCTGGAGGCCGAAGGCAGACTGAGCCTGGAGGACACCGTGGACCGCTGGCTCCCCGGCCTGGTGCGCGGCCACGGCCACGACGGACGCCGGATCACCCTGAGGCAACTCCTCAACCACACCAGCGGGATCTACAACTACACCGACGACCAGGGCTTCCTGGAGAAGGTCTTCGGCGACGGCTTCTTCCAGCACCGCTACGACACCTGGAGCCCGCGGCAGCTCGTAGGGCTCGCGGCGGAGCATGAACCCTACTTCGCGCCCGGCGCGGGCTGGCATTACTCCAACACCAACTACGTCCTTGCCGGGATGGTCGTCGAGAAGGCGACGGGACGTTCGTACGCATCCGAGATCGAGCGCCGGATCCTGCGCCCGCTCTCGCTGCGCGCCACCTCCGTGCCCGGGACCGAGGCCCGGATGCCGCGCCCCAGCGGCCGGGCCTACTCGAAACTGTCCGAGGACCCGAAGGCGAAGATCCACGATGTGACCGAACTGAACCCGTCGGCCGCCTGGTCGGCAGGCGAGATGATCTCCGACTCCGCCGATCTGCAGCGTTTCTACCGGGCGCTGCTGAAGGGGAAGTTGCTGCCGCGGAAGCAGCTGCGGGAGATGACCAGCACCGTCCCGGTGCACCCGAAGGAGCCGGACATCCGCTACGGCCTCGGCCTGATGCAGGTCAAGACGGGCTGCGGCACGGAAGTCTGGGGCCACGGGGGCGGGATCCACGGTTCCTCGTCCGAGGCGCTCACCACGCGGGACGCGAGCCACTCACTCGCGCTGAACTTCAACGGCGACTGGTCGGGGGACAGCTGGGCGATCGTGGAGGCGGAGTTCTGCGGCTGAGGCGGTGACGCGGCCGACGCGGCAGACGGCTCAGCGTCAGCGCGGGAGCACCATCACATAGGCGGCGGGATCGCGGTCCGGCGCCGCCATCAGGGCCGTGCGGACCACGGTCGCCTGCTGCTCCGGCGACTCCCGCAGTCTCCTCGGCGTGAGGTGTACGACGGTGATGCCGAGCCGCTCCAACTGCTCGCGCTTGCGGACGTACTCCGACCAGAGGGCGTCCCCGTCGTTGCGCGGCGCACGGGTGTCCAGCTCGACGGCGACGGCCTGCTCGGGCCAGTAGGCGTCGACGCTTCCGAGGTGCGGGCCGCCGGGGAGGCGCAGGTCGACGTTCCACAGGGGGTTGGGGAGCCCGTGCGTATACACCAGGTCGTACAGCCGTTGCTCGGCGATGGTCCGCGCCTCGGCGAGCAGCGAATCCACGGCGTCCACGACGTGAGGGAGGGAGAGCAGCCGTGCGCGACTCAACTCCTTGAGTACGGCGGCGGCTTCGCAGTGCCTGCCGCTGACCGCCTCGGTGAGCAGCCGGCGTACGGCACTGGCGTCGGCGAGCTGCGCTACTGCGTCCGCGAGGGCGCGGGGCACGGGCGCGACGGGCACGCCGGTGATCTCTTCCGGTCTCGGCAGCGTGTGCGTCCGTACGAGCCGGGCGCACCCGGTCGACCGCAGCCGCCGGGTGCGGGGCACGAGGACGTCGATCCGGTCGAGGGAGAGGAGCGGCGGGGCGGAGGAGAACCGGTGCAGGGCGAGGGCGGCGAGTCCGGTGACCATGGCTTCGCCGTAAGGGGGCGCGGCGGGCGTCCCCTGGGGCTCGCCCTGGGCGGGAAGGGCCGGCCGCCCCGCGTAGAGGAGGGCGCCGTGCAGCCGCTCCTCGCTGGTGGGCGGCCCGGGGTGGAGGAGATACACACCGGGCAGCAGCGACTGCCATGGCCCGCCCGGCAGGCACTGCGAGGTGATGCGGGCGGTGGAGATCCCGTGCGCACGCAGCTGGGCTGCGGACAGTACGCGGCGCTGCACCTCGGAGAGGTGGCTGAGAGGGAGGGGGGAGAGCGGGGTGTTGTGGTTCATGCGACGGGGATGCCCGCGGGGGACCGGGTGGCTAACCGCTGTTACAAGCCCGTCGACAATTCGGGACAAGCTCGCCCTAAAGTACGGACGTTCGACTGCCGATCAGCCGCCCCGACGATCAAGGTACGGGGTGCTCTTTTCCCACCCCGTCCCTTCCCGTAACTGGGGCTCCGCCCCAGACCCCGCGCCTCAAACTCCCTCCGGACGAAGTCTGGGGGAGATTGAGGACACGCCCGACGGTGCCCCCGCACCCGCACCCCCACGATTACCTCACCCCGCCGGGGTCGGGGGCAGCGCCCCAAACGCACCCCCGCTGCACCCGCACCCGGCCCCGGTGAACCCCTACGCGCCCGCACCCTCATCGCACGCCTGGGCCCGCAGCGCCCGTGCCATGTCGTCCCTCGCCTCCAGTACCAGCCTCCGCAGCGCCGGCGGCGCGTCCGCGTGGGACGCCAGCCACTCGTCCGTCGCGGCCAGCGTCGACTCGTCGTCCTGGAGGCTCGGGAACAGGCCCTTCACCACGTCCATGGCGATCTGGATCGACCGCTCCGCCCACACCCGCTCGATCGCGTCGAAGTATTTCGACACGTACGGCGCGAGCAACTCCCGCTGCCCCGGCTGCACAAAGCCCGAAATGGTCGCCTCCACCAGCGCGTTGGACAGCGAGTCCGACTCGACGACCTGCGCCCACGCCTGGGCCTTCACCGCCGCCGACGGCCGCGCCGCCAGGCAGCGGACCTGGTGGCGCTTGCCCGACGCCGTGTCGTCGCGAGCCAGTTCCGCCGCGATGACCGACTCGTCCGCCACTCCGTGCGCGGCCAGCGGCAGCAGGAACGCCCAGCGCAGCTCCTGGTCCACCTCAAGGCCGTCGATCCTCGCGGTACCGTCCAACAGCCCCTGCAGTAGCTGCAGATCCGCCGCCGACGTCGCCGCCGCCGCGAAGAACCGCGCCCACGTCAGCTGGTGCTGGCTCCCCGGCTCGCCCAGCCGCAGCTCACGCAGCGCACCCTCCGCCAGCAGCCGTCCGCCCTCCTCGCGCCACGCGGGCGCGGCGTAGTGCTCCAGCGCGGAACGCGCCCACGCGTGCAGCATCTGCAGCACCCCGATGTCCGACTCGCGCCCCGCGAACCGCAGCACCAGGTCGATGAAGTCCCGCGCCGGCATCAGCGCGTCCCGCGTCAGATTCCACAGTGCCGACCAGCTCAGCGCCCGCGGCAGCGGGTCCGTGATGTCGCCCAGGTGCGCCCGCAGCGTCGCCAGAGAGCCCTCGTCGAAGCGGATCTTGCAGTACGTCAGATCCTCGTCGTTGACCAGGATCAGCTCCGGCTTCTCCGCCCCGGTCAGCCCCTCCACGACCGTCCGCGGCCCGGCGACGTCCACCTCGGCCCGCGCGTACCGCACCAGATCCGCGTCCTGGCGCCGGTACAGGCCCACCGCCACCCGGTGCGGCCGCAGCTCCGGATGGGAGGCGGCGGCCTCCTGGACGACCGCGAGCTCCGTGATCCGGTCACCCGCGTCATAAGTGACCACCGGCGTCAGGGAGTTGACCCCGGCCGTCTCCAGCCAGGACCGCGACCACGTCGCCATGTCCCGCCCGGACGTCTCCTCCAGCACCGCCAGCAGATCGCCAAGACGCGTGTTCCCGTACGCATGGCGCTTGAAGTAGCGCCGCGCGCCCTCCAGGAACGCGTCCTGCCCGACGTACGCCACGAGCTGCTTCAGCACACTCGCCCCCTTCGCGTACGTGATCCCGTCGAAGTTGAGCTTCGCGTCCTCCAGATCACGGATGTCGGCCGTGATCGGATGGGTCGACGGCAGCTGGTCCGCGCGGTACGCCCACGACTTGCGGTTGTTGGCGAAGGTGATCCAGCCGTTGGTGAACCGCGTCGCCCCCACCATCGAGAACGAGCCCATGAAGTCGGCGAAGGACTCCTTCAGCCACAGGTCGTCCCACCACACCATGGTGACCAGATCGCCGAACCACATGTGCGCCATCTCGTGGAGGATGACGTTCGCGCGGCGCTCGTACGACGCCTGTGTCACCTTCCCCCGGAAGATGAACTCCTCGCGGAAGGTCACACACCCCGGGTTCTCCATCGCGCCGATGTTGTATTCGGGCACGAACGCCTGGTCGTACTTCCCGAAGGGGTACGGGTAGTCGAAGTGGTCGTGGAAGAAGTCCAGTCCCTGCTTCGTCACCAGGAAGATGTCGTCCGCGTCGAAATGCCTGGCGAGCCCCTTGCGGCACATCGCCCCCAGCGGGATCTTCAGCGTCGTACCGTCGTCGAACGTCCGCGTGTAGACATCGGTCTCGTAGTGGTACGGACCGGCCACGACCGCCGTGATGTACGTGGAGATCGGCTTCGTCTCCGCGAACCGCCACACCCCGTCCTCGCCCAGCGCGCCCTCGCCGTTGCTCCAGACACTCCAGCCCGCGGGTGCGGTCACCTCGAAGCGGAACGGCGCCTTGAGGTCGGGCTGTTCAAAGTTGACGAAGACCCGGCGCGCGTCGGCCGGCTCGTACTGTGTGTAGAGGTAGACCTCGCCGTCCTCCGGGTCGACGAAGCGGTGCAGCCCCTCACCCGTACGGCTGTACGCGCACTGTGCGTCCACGACCAGCACGTTCTCCGCGGCCAGGCCGTCCAGGGCGATCCGCGAGCCGTCGAAGACGGCGGCCGGGTCCAGTTTCTCGCCGTTCAGCGTCACGGCCGTCACCGCCGGTGCCAGCAGATCCGCGAAGGTCGGGGTGCCCGGCTCCGCGCAGCGGAAGCGGATCGTCGTCACCGAACGGAAGGTGCGCGGCCCGGCGCCCTGGGGGGCCTCCCCGACCGCGGAACGCAGATCGAGGGCCACCTCGTACCCGTCGACGGATACCAGCTCGGCCCGCCTACGGGCCTCGTCGCGGGACAGATTCTCACCGGGCACGGGCACTCCTTTGTGTCTCGTTCGAACAGGACCGATCCTCCCATGTGCACCTGGCACGCGATATCCGGGAATCGGCCGGTCACCGGTGGGCGTTGCCTGTTCGAGGCACACGCGACGTTCCCCACGAGGAGAGACATGTCCGAGAACGGCAAGCCCGGCCAGCCCGGCAAGACCCCCGTCGACTTCTGGTTCGACCCCCTGTGCCCGTGGGCCTGGATGACCTCCCGCTGGATGCTTGAGGTGGAGAAGGTCCGCGACGTCGAGGTCCGCTGGCATGTGATGAGCCTCGCCGTGCTGAACGAGCCCAAGCTGGACGAGCTCCCGGAGCAGTACCGCGAGGGCTTGAAGCAGGCGTGGGGCCCGGTCCGTGTCGTGATCGCCGCGCAGCAGAAGCACGGCGACGAGGTCCTCGGCGAGCTCTACACCGCGCTCGGCACCCGCTTCCACAACCGCGGCGAGGGCGCGACCCGCGAGGCGATCGCGGCGGCGCTGGACGAGGTCGGCCTGCCTCCCGAGCTGATCGAGTATGCCGACTCCGACGCGTACGACACGGAGCTGCGTGCCTCCCACAAGGAGGGCATCGACAAGGTCGGCCAGGACGTCGGCACCCCGGTCATCGCGGTCCCGGGCTCGGACGGGCAGCAGATCGCCTTCTTCGGCCCGGTGGTCACGCCGGCCCCGAAGGGCGAGGAGGCGGCGAAGCTGTGGGACGGGACGCTGATGGTGGCGTCCATCCCGGGCTTCTACGAGATCAAGCGGACCCGCACCCAGGGCCCCATTTTCGACTGACCCGACCCGACCCGACCCGGGTGCGGGCCGAGGGGCGCGCGCATGGAAGGACCCCCGCGAGTCACGTCCTCGCGGGGGTCCTTCGTTACTCCGCCTGCAAGTGAAGGTTGAGAAGACGATCACGAGCAGGACGCTCATAGGGTGCTACGGGTGCTACGGGTGCTACGGGTGCTACGGGTGCTACGGCGCGAGCAGCAGGTTGTGCGCGCGCTGCTTCGCGGACGCGTAACGCTTCGCCACGTCCTGCCAGTTGACGACCTTCCACATCGCCTCGATGAAGTCCACCTTCTGGTTCTTGTACTGCAGATAGAAGGCGTGCTCCCAGGCGTCGAAGACCAGGATCGGGACCGAGCCCTGCCCGACGTTGCCCTGGTGGTCGTAGATCTGCTCGACGATCAGGCGGCCGCTGACCGGCTCGTAGGCGAGAACGCCCCAGCCCGAGCCCTGCGTGGTCGCGGAGGCCTTTGTCAGCTGCGACTTGAACTTGGCGAAGGAGCCGAAGGACTCGGCGATCGCGTCAGCGAGCTCGCCGACGCCGTCCTTCTCCAGCGGCTCGCCGCCGCCGTCGCCCGTCATGTTGTGCCAGTAGATCGAGTGCAGGATGTGGCCGGAGAGGTGGAACGCGAGGTTCTTCTCCAGGCCGTTGATCGCGCCCCAGGCTTCCTTGTCGCGCGCCTCCTCGAGCTGCTCGAGGGTGTCGTTGGCGCCCTTGACGTAGGCGGCGTGGTGCTTGTCGTGGTGGAGCTCGATGATCTGCGGGTTGATGACCGGCTCGAGCGCCGCGTAGTCATAGGGGAGTTCAGGAAGCGTGTAAGTGGCCATGTCTGTCCGGTCCCTCCGGCTGCTTATTGCACATCTTATGCAAGTGCACGCTAGCAGCAGGAGGGCCGGGTCATGATCAGGCGCTGGTCCTAGGACCTCGGGTCGTTCGCCTCGCTTCTGGCGATCACCGCGAGGTCCGGGAAGTCCGTGACGACCGCGTCCACACCGAGGCCGTAGTGCAGGGCGTACTCGGCGAAGGCGTCACCGAACTCGATCGGGTTGGTGCCGCGCCGCAGCGCGGCCGGCAGGAACTGGTTCTCCGCGCGGAAGGTGTACGCGCCGACCTTCAACCCTGCCGCGTGCGCGTCCGTCAGCAGCGGGGACGGCGGAACCACCGACGACTTGTCCGGGCCGATCCAGTCCGCGTACTCGGCGATCTCCCGCAGCCCGGCCGGGGTCATCATCTGCACGTACGTCGTGGTGTGGGCGTACGGACCGCCGGACGTGCCCAGCGCCTGCCAGAGCGGGAGGCGCAGCCGCGCGTCGGCGATGCGCAGCAGGCTGGAGGGTTCGAAGGACTGGACGACGCACTCGCGGGCATTGAGGCGGCTTTGCCGCACGACGCGTACGAGCTCCGGCTCCAGCGGGAGGCCGATGGAGCGGAAGTACGTCGGGTGCTTGGTCTCCGGGAACACGGCGATCCGACGCCCGTGCTGCCGGGAGAGCCTGCGGGCCAGGTCGACGACCTCCTGGAAGGTCATGATCTGCTGGGTGCCGTCGAAGACGGTGTTGCGGTTACGGACCAGCGGCAGCCGCTCCACGGCCCGCAGGGTCTTCAGCTCGGCGAGCGTGAAGTCCTCGGTGAACCAGCCGGTCACCGCGCGCCCGTCGACTGTCTTCGTGGTGCGGCGCTCCGCGAACTCCGGATGCTTCGCGACCTCCGTCGTCTGCGAGATCTCGTTCTCGTGCCGGACGACCAGCACATGGTCCTTGGTGGGGACGAGGTCCGGCTCGATCCAGTCGGCGCCGGCCTGGACGGCGAAGGTGTACGAGGCCGCGGTGTGCTCGGGCCGCCATCCGGCCGAACCGCGGTGGCCGATCACCAACGGCCGTGCGGACTCGGGCTGTTGACGGGCCTGGGCCGCCGCGGCGGGCAAGGCGGACACGGTGGTCGCGGCGGTCGCCGCGCCGGCCGCGAGAAGGATCGAGCGGCGTCTCGGCAGTGCGGGCATGCGGGTCTCCCTCGTCGGTTCCCGGTCGTGGGGGGCGCTGTGCACCACGCTCCCGACGACGGGTTGCGGCAGAGGGGACTCAGGGTGTCCGGGTCATGTCCTCAAGCGCCGGACGGGCTTGAAAATCAAGCCCGTTGGGGGTCCCCCCGGACGAAGTCCGGGGGGAGCTTGAGGACAGAAGCGGCCGCCGGACGGCCCCGGCTTACCCCTTGCCGACCTCCGCGTCGACCGCCTCCGCCTGCACGTCCCCCTTCGCCGCCACCGCGACCTGACGGATGTACCCCACGACGGCCAGCGCCAGCACCAGCCCACCCGTGTAGTACAGCTGCGTACGCGTATCCGCCTCCCGCGCCATCAGCACGAACACCGCCGCCATGCCCGCCAGCGCCACCCACGTCAGCCCCGGGTACAGCCACATCTTCACGACCAGCTTCTCCGGCGCCTCGCGCTCCAGCTTGCGGCGGAGCACCAGTTGGGAGACGGCGATGAAGATCCAGACGACCAGGATCACCGCGCCGATCATGTTGAGCAGCCACATGAAGACGTCGTTGGGCCGCCAGTAGCTGAGCAGCACGCAGGCGAAGCCGAAGACGGAGGACACCAGGACGGCGATGCGCGGGACACCGCCGAAGACCTTGCCCAGCGCCTTCGGGCCCTGGCCGCGGGCCACCAGCGAGCAAGCCATGCGGGAGGCGCCGTAGACGTTGGCGTTCATCGCCGAGAGCAGGGCGACCAGCACGACCACGTTCATGATCTGGCCGGCGGCGGGGATACCCAGGTGGTCGAGGGTCGCGACGTACGGGCCCTTCTCGACGACCTTCGGGTCGCCCCACGGCACGAGGGTCACGATGACCGCCATCGAGCCGATGTAGAAGAGCGCGATACGCCACATCGCCGTACGCACGGCCTTGGCGACACCCTTGACCGGCTGCTCGGACTCGGCCGCCGCGATGGTGACCGTCTCCAGGCCGCCGTACGCGAAGACGGAGGCGAGCAGACCGACGACGAGGCCCTCGGAGCCGTTGGGCATGAAGCCGCCGTCGCCCGTGAGGTTGGCGGTGCCGGGGGCGTCGGTGCCCGGCAGGATGCCGAGGATCGCCAGTACGCCGATGCCCAGGAAGAGGGCGATCGCGCCGACCTTGAGGGCGGCGAACCAGAACTCGAACTCGCCGAAGTTCTTCACAGCCGCCAGGTTGGTGGCACAGAACACCAGCATGAACAGGGCGACCCACGCCCACTCCGGAGTGCCGGGCAGCCAGCCAGTCATGATCTTGGCGGCGCCGATGCCTTCGAGGCCGACGGCCACACAGAGCAGGAACCAGAATGCCCAGCCCGCGGTGAAGCCGGCCCAGGGGCCGATCGCCCGCTCGGCGTGCACGGAGAAGGAGCCGGATGCCGGGTTGGCCGCCGACATCTCGCCGAGCATGCGCATCACGAGCATGACGAGCAGGCCCGAAATCGCATAGGCGATGACGATCGAGGGTCCGGCAGCGGCGATGCCCGCGCCGGATCCGACGAAGAGTCCGGCGCCGATGACGCCGCCGAGAGCGATCATCGAAAGATGGCGTTGCTTGAGTCCGTGCGAGAGCGGCGCGTCGACCGGCTGGTCGACGGGCGCGGGCGCGGAAGTCCGAGACATGGGGGTGCCCTGTTCAGTAGCTGAGAGAGGGAGTGAGAACAGTCTGGGCACGCGCCCGGTTACAGGGAGCGGATGTCCGCTATACGGGCACGATGCTCACACAAGGTGAACACTCACACACGTCGCGCCCGAACCTCTCGCAACCGATGGTTTGGTGGGACTCCACAGTCTCCCCAGGCTCGGCTCCGCTGTGCAAAACGGGCCGACTCGGCTCCGGCCTCAGTGACGAGCGTCACGCCAACTCACGCATGGCGGGCCACCTTTGTGCGAACCCGACCAAGCAGCAGAGTCGGCCTTTGTCGCCGCCTGACGGTGATCGAGCGATTCCCGGTCGGCTACCGTCAGCCTGTCCTTACCAGCCCTCACCTTTCGCGGAGTCCCGATGAGCACTGCTTCCGTCACCTCACGCCCGGGAGCGGTCCTCGCCGACCTGCTGCCTGCATCTCGTACGAAGGACATCGCGCTGGTCGTCGGCGGCGCCGCGCTCACCGGCATAGCGGCCCAGATCGCCGTCCCGGTCCCCGGCTCCCCGGTCCCCGTCTCCGGCCAGACCTTCGCGGCCCTCCTCGTCGGCACCGCGCTCGGTGCCCGCCGCGGCTTCCTCTCCCTCGGGCTCTATGCGGTGGCGGGCATGGCGGGCGTGCCGTGGTTCGCGCAGGCCACCTCCGGCTATGCGATGCCGTCCTTCGGCTACATCCTCGGCATGATGCTCGCCGCCACGGTCGTCGGCGCCCTCGCACGCCGCGGCGCCGACCGCTCCGTGCTGCGCACGGCGGGCGCGATGGCGGCCGGCTCCGTGATCATCTACGCGGTCGGTGTCCCGTACCTGGCGCTGGCCACCGGCATGACGCTGTCGCAGGCCGTCGCCGCGGGCCTCACTCCCTTCCTGATCGGGGATGCCCTGAAGGCCGCGCTGGCGATGGGCGCGCTGCCCGCGGCCTGGAAGCTCATCGACCGGCGGGGCTGACAGACGCCGCGTTGAGGACTGGGGCCCGCGACCGACCACGGCCGCGGGCCCACCTGCTTACCGTTCGTTCCTGGTCGTCCACCAGATTCCCGTGCCGCCGATCACGAGGAGCGCGAGTGCGGCCAGTCCGAGCGGCAGGGTGCCGTCCGGCGTACCGGTGCGCGGCAGCTCGGCGGCCGGCGGCTTCTCCGGCCCGAAGGGCACATTCTCGGTGCCGAGCAGTAGCGGGGTGTCAGGGGCGTTGGGCGTCGGCTGCGATGCGCCGAAGGGGACGGGTCCCTGCTGCCAGATCAGCTTCTCGCTGGTACCGGCGGTGACCGGAAGGCAGATCTTGCCGGTCTTCTGCAGATCGAAGGTCGCGGCGATCTGATACGAACGGTCCTTGCCGGCGGCGAGGTTGTCGATGACGCAGGCGAAGCCGCTGTTGGAGCCCTGGGGGAGGCGCGCCTCGGGGATGGGCACGCAGCCCTCGACGCCGGTGATCCGCATGCCGTCGAACCCGACGACGGAGAGGGTGATGGGTCCGCTGTCCTTACTCCCGCTGTTCTTGACCTTCGCTGTCACGGTGGTCTGCTCGCTCTTGTTCTTGACGGTGATCTTCCCCGGCAGCTCGGTGGTGATCTTCACGTCCGCGGGTGCGGCGGGCCCGGGGGAGCCCCCCTTGCTGCTCCCGGGCGTGGGGTCGTCGGCGGCGTGCGCGCTGACCGGAAGAGTCAGTACGACCGCCGCGATGAACGCGGTGAACGCGATGAATGCCCCCGAGGATTTTCCTGGCCTTTTCAATACCTGCATTTCCCAGCCCCCTTGATGCACATCGGACAGTGCGTACAAGAAGGGTTCCACAAGATTGCGGCGAACTATGCTGTCATGGGGGAAAGTTCATGCTTCTGTCCTGGTCACAGCAGCGTCTGACGGGGAGGAAGGGAATGCCGGGTATCCCAGGGCTATTGGTGGCAGGGCGTTACCGGCTGGACGAAAGCATTGGGCAGGGGGGAATGGGGCGGGTGTGGCGGGCGGCCGATGTAATTCTTGACCGGCCGGTCGCGGTCAAAGAGATGCGGATGGACGACGCGGACGCGGAGGACACCCGTATCCGCCGTGAACGCACCCTGCGCGAGGCGCGTGCGACCGCGCGTATCGACCACGCCAATGTGGTGCGCGTCTACGACGTGGTCGAGGAGAGCGACCGGCTGTGGATCGTGATGGAGCTCGTCGAATCCCGGTCCCTGGAACGTCTGTTGGTGGAGGACGGCCCGGTGTCCGCGCGCGAGGCCGCGCGCATCGGTCTCGGTGTGGTGGCGGCGCTGCGCGAGGTCCACGCGGTGGGGGTGCTGCACCGTGACATCAAGCCCGGCAACATCCTGCTGAGCCGGTCCGGCCGGGTGGTCCTGACGGACTTCGGCATCGCCGCGATCCAGGACGCGAAGGCACTGACGGTGGTGGGGATGCTGGTCGGCTCCCCGGACTACATGGCCCCGGAACGGGTGGGCGGCCGTCCGCAGGGCCCGGCGTCGGACCTGTGGTCGCTGGGCGCCACCCTGTGCGCGGCGGTGGCGGGCCAGTCCCCTTTCGCCCGCCCGACGACGCTGGCGACGCTCCACGCGGTGCTGTACGAGGAGCCCGAACTCCCTTCGGCAGCGGGCCCGTTGACCCCGGTACTGGCGTCGCTGCTGGTGAAGGACCCGGAGGCCCGCCCGACGCTGGACGCGCTGGAGACGTTGCTGACGAGGGCGGCCTCGGCGTACGTCCCCACACTCCTCGTCCCGCCCCCACCGCCGCCCTTGGAGCCCGCGCCCTTGGAGCCCGCGCCCTTGGAGCCCGTGCCCGCGGAGCCCTCCCCGCCCGCACCGCCGGTGGACGGCCCGACACCCGGGCCCGCCGCGCCCGCTCCCGAAGATGCGGACCCACCCGCGCCCGTGGAGGGTGAGGCAGAGCCTGCCGCGGGGCTTGCGCCGCCGGCGCCCGCGCCTGCGGGCCCGGAGGGCCGCGCAGGCTGGGGTCCCGGGGGCCTGCCCCCGGTTCAGGGAAGGAGCGGGGCGGGGGAACAAACTCCCCGCACCGAGTCCGGCGCAACCCAGGGGCCCGAAGCCCGGCCCCCCAAGCGCACCCCCATCCCCAGCCGCACCCTCATCGCAGCCGCCACCGCCGCCCTCGCCGCCGTCACCCTTGTCCTTGTCCTCGTCCTCGCATCCCATGGCCAGGACGAACACCCCGGCACCCGACTCGAAGCCACGTCGTCGCACCCCACCGTGGCCGGCACCTCCCAAGCACCCCCCACCACCCCACCCCCCGGCACCCGCAGCGAGACCGGCTTCGCCTGGGCGCCCCCCAAGGCCTGGACCCGCAGTGCGAAAAGCCCCTCCAACGTCCACTACCACTCGCCGGACGGGAAACAAGAAATCGCCGCCTCGTACGCACTCGCACGAGGCGGCGATCTCCTCACCCAATGGCAGCAGTTCGAACGCGACAGCCACGACGCCCCCGGCTACCGCAAGCTCCGCCTGGAACGCACCACCTTCCGCGGCAACCCCGCGATCATCTGGGAGTACGTCTTCACTCAGGACGGCGCACCCTGGCGCGCCAGCCAGCTCGGCTTCACCGCCGGCGGCAAGTCGTACCAGCTCAACATCTGGTACGACGCCGCCGCCCGGCGCGCCGCGCTGACCACCTACGACCGGGTGACCGAGTCCTTCACACCGCTCTGATCCAGCTCGATGTCCGCCCCGCCACGCCCGAACTTCTCACGGGCGACCGCGATCGCGATCACCACCGCCGCCACCAGCAGAGACAGCAGCACCTGATCCCGTGCGTCGCCCCCGTCGTAGACCATGTAGCCCAGCACGAAAAGGATCATCGCGATGGTCAGCCAGGTCAGATACGGGAAGAGCCACATCCGCACGACGAGCTTCTCCGGCGTCTCGCGCTGGATGATCCCGCGCATCCGCAGCTGGGTGACGCAGATGACCAGCCACACGAACAGCGCGACCGCGCCGGATGAGTTCAGCAGGAACGCGAAGACGGTGTCCGGCCACTTGTAGTTGAAGAAGACGGCGAGGAAGCCGAAGATCACGGACCCGAGAATGGCCGCCTGCGGCACGCCACGCGAGTTCGTACGGGCGAAGGCCTTCGGCGCATCGCCACGCTGCCCGAGCGAGAACGCCATCCGGGAGGCGGTGTAGAGCCCGGAGTTGAGACACGACAGGACTGCAGTCAGCACGATCACGTTCATGATCTGGCCGGCGTGCGCGATGCCGATCGAGTCGAGGGCGGCGACGTACGAGCCCTTGTCGATGATCGACTTGTCGTTCCACGGCAGCAGCGTCAGCACCACGAAGATGGAGCCCAGGTAGAAGACGCCGATCCGCCAGATCACGCTGTTCGTCGCCTTGGTGACCGCGCGCTGCGGGTCCTCGGACTCACCGGCGGCCAGGGTCACGATCTCGCTGCCCATGAAGGAGAAGACGACCATCAGCACACCGGTCAGGATCGCGCCCGCGCCGTTCGGCAGGAATCCGCCGGCGTCGGTGAGGTGTGCGAAGCCCGCACCGGGGTTGTCCGAGCCGGGCAGCATCCCGAAGACCGCGAGTACACCGATCAGTACGAACGCGCTGATCGCGACGACCTTGATGCCCGCGAACCAGAACTCGAACTCTCCGTACGACGACACCGATGCGAGGTTCGTCGCCGTCAGCACGACCATCACGATCAGCGCCCAGCCCCACTGCGGGACCGCCGGCATCCAGCTTTCGAGGATCTTCGCTCCGGCCGTCGCCTCGACGGCCAGCACCACGACCCAGAAGAACCAGTACAGCCAGCCGATCGAGAACCCGGCCCAGCGGCCGAGCGCCCGGTCCGCGTAGGCGGAGAAGGAGCCGGATGTCGGGTTGGCGGCGGCCATCTCACCGAGCATCCGCATCACGAAGACGACCAGCGCGCCCACGAGTGCGTATGACAGAAGGATGGCCGGGCCTGCCGCGGCGATACCGGAACTGGAGCCGACGAACAGGCCTGCGCCGATCACGCCGCCGATGGCGATCATGGACAGGTGGCGGTTCTTGAGACCGGCCTGGAGACCGTCGGAGGACTGCGGGTTCCCGGGTGTTTCGGGCTTTCCGCCTTCCTTCGTGAGGGTCTGCTGCGAGGTCATGGACGATTCCTTAGGTTCGAGAGCACTCGGGTTACGAGCCCCCGCATTCAAACCTGCGACACCTGATGACGGAAGACCCGTCTCCGTATCGTTAGGTCGATGCGATAAGCGGAAGGCCCGCGACGCTGACTGGTCCGGACCCCGCTGACCGCTACCCAGCACCGTGCGTGCCACACTCGGACCATGCGCGTGTACCTCGGCTCCGACCATGCCGGCTTCGAACTCAAGAACCACCTCGTCGAGTGGCTCACGGCCCATGGCCACGAGCCCGTCGACTGCGGCCCCCACATCTACGACGCCCAGGACGACTACCCGCCGTTCTGCCTGCGTGCCGCCGAGAAGACCGCCGCGGACCCGGACAGCCTCGGCATCGTGATCGGCGGCTCCGGCAATGGCGAGCAGATCGCCGCGAACAAGGTCAAGGGCGTGCGTGCCGCGCTCGCCTGGAGCGAGCAGACGGCCGCACTCGGCCGTGAGCACAACGACGCCAACGTCGTCGCCGTCGGCGGCCGGATGCACACGCTGGAGGAGTCGACGAAGTTCGTCGAGATCTTCCTCACGACGCCGTACTCGGGTGAGGAGCGTCACACCCGGCGCATCGAGATGCTCACGGCGTACGAGACGACCGGCGAGCTCCCCCCGATCCCGGCGCACCACCCGCAGCAGGGCTGAGCGTGCCCGAGGGTCATACGATCCACCGACTGGCCGCCGACCACTTCGAGAGGTTCGGCGGCCGGCCTGTGCGGGCGACCAGCCCGCAGGGGAAGTTCTCCGACAGCGCGGCGCTGCTCGACGGCCAGGTCATGGAGAGCACCGAGGCGCACGGCAAGCACCTCTTCCTCGGCTTCGGCCCGCTCGGCTGGGTCCATATCCACCTCGGCCTCTTCGGCAAGGTGAACATCGGCGACGCGCCCGCGCCCCCGCCGACCGACACGGTCCGGCTGCGTCTGGCCTGCCCCACCGCGTACGTCGATCTGCGCGGCCCCACCGCCTGCGCGCTGATCACCGACGGCGAGAAGCAGGCGATACACGACCGCCTCGGCCCCGACCCGCTGCGCGCCGACGACGATCCCGACGGGGCCTGGGCCCGCGTCTCCCGCTCCCGCACCACCATCGCCGCGCTGCTGATGGACCAGAAGGTCATCGCGGGCGTCGGCAATGTCTACCGCGCCGAGGTCCTCTTCCGGCACGGCATCGACCCCTACCGCGCGGGCAAGGACCTTCGCCGCGCCGAGTGGACCGCGATCTGGACGGACCTTGTGGAGCTGATGCGCGAGGGGGTACGCAACAACCGCATCGACACCGTCCGCCCCGAGCACACCCCCGAGGCGATGGGCCGCCCGCCGCGCGTCGACGACCACGGCGGCGAGGTGTACGTCTACCGCCGGGCGCAACTGCCCTGCCATGTCTGCGGCGGCGAGATCCGCACCGCCGGTCTTGCCGCACGCAATCTTTTCTGGTGCGCGTCCTGCCAGGAGGGTTAGTGCCCCACCCCGCCCCTTCCCGAATCGGGGCTCCGCCCCGTACCCCGCACGCCCTTCGGGCGTTGTCCTCCATCTCCCCCCAGACTTCGTCCGGGGGGACCCCAACGGGCTTGATTTCCGCCGGAATCGCCGGACGGGGCCCGTGGCAGAGCCCCGAAACCAGCCCCGCCGGCGATTGAGGCGCGGGGTCCGGGGCGGAGCCCCGCGGGTTCGGCTAGAAGCCGTGCGGCAGCCAGGGCGCGACATCGCTGATGAAGGCCGACGACGCCTCGGCCACCGCCCCAGGCCGCAGCTCCCGCACCCGGCCCGCGCCCGCCAGCGCCGCCAGCGACACCCCGCCCAGATATGCCGAGCCCAACTCCCGTACGGACAGCGCCAGATCGGCGTCGTCCTCGGTCCGCTTGCAGGACGCGCCCTTGCCGTCGCCGGTCAGCCGCCAGCGTCCGCCGTTCCAGGGACAGAAGGCGTCATCGACGTCGAAGACCACGTCCACCGGCGTCCGGTACGTACGCGCCTCAAGCGCTGCGCCCAGATCCACCAGCCGTACGAACAGCCCGTCCCGCACCCGCATTTCGAGCCGCCGCACATCGTTGACAAGATGCAGCAGCGGATCGTCCACGGGCCGGTTGCGCGCCACGACCTTCACCGTCAGGTCGATGTCGAAGAGGAAACGCCACAGCACGGCGTACGTCACGGGGTCGAGCGCCTCGATGTGCCGCAGCGTGATGGTGCCGCTCGGCCCGCGGGGCTTCCACTCCGACTTGTTGTGGAAGCGGACGAAGCCGACGATCTCGCCCTCCCGCTCGGCGACCACACACTGCATCGGCGACGCGCCGTCCCGCTCACCCGGCGGGTCGAGCAGCGGCAGCCGCTCCCAGCCCGGCTTGCGGGCGAGCATGCCCGGCCGTGAGCCGATGCTGCGTACGTACACCGCCTCGCACTCCGCGGCGACATCCGCGACTCCGGCGAACCGCAGCCGGACGGCGTCGGCGCCCTCCGGGACGGTGATCCGTCCCCGGACCGTGTCGATCTGCGCGGACATCTGCTGGGTCGCGATCCCGTAGCCGAACCGTCCGTAGATCTCCGGCTCGGAGGCCGTCAGCACGGCCAGCGGCTCACCCCAGCCGCGTACGTCGTCCAGTTGGCGGCGCATCATCGAGGTGAGCACCCCGCGCCGCCGGTGCGTCGCCGCCACGCTGACCATCGTCACGCCCGCGGCCGGCACCATCGCGCCGCCCGGCACCGAGACCCCGAACGAGAACGCCCCGGCCGTCCCGACACAGTCGTCGCCGTCCCAGGCCCCGAGCGACCGCTCGTGCTCGGTCAGCGAGTCCCACAGCTCGCGCTCCTCCTGCGGCTCCCCGGCCCCGCCGAAGGCGAGCATCAACTTCCCGTACCAGTCGTCCCATTCGGAGGGCCGCAGCACCCGCAGCTCGATCGTCATATGCCATGCCTACCAGGGCTACGGCAACAGGGCGACCCGATATCGAACACATTGTCACAGGGGTCCCCCTGCACGGAACGCGGGCGGATGGATAGGGTCCACGGCAATGGCCCGCGGCTCTGCAGCAGACTCGTACACGGCCCGGTTGCGCAAGGCAGTGCACCGGGCCCGTATTGCGCTGCGCAAATCCGGAGTCGACTACTTCCGCGGCGACGGCTCCGACTGGATCGCGCTGGCCGGGCTGCTGCTGACCATCCCCGCCTTCGCCTGGGGCACGGTCGTGATGCCCGTCTGGGTGTCTCCGGCGGCACTGGTTCTGCCGATCGTGGCCGGCGGTCTGCTGCTGCGCCCGGCGAACCTGCTGGGTCTGTACGCGGCGGCCGCGGCGGCTCTGATCGTCGAGTCGGTCGTGCTCGGCCCGTACACCGAGGGCCCGGCCAGGGTCACCCCGGGCACGGTCCTGGTAGTCGCCGCGTGCGGCTTCTTCGGCTTGCTGATAGCGCAGTTCCGGGCCCGGGTCGGCGTGCCCTGGCGGCGTGGCGGGACGATGCTCTTCGACCTGCGCGAACGCATCCGAATACAGAGCGCCCTGCCGCGGCTGCCGAAGGGCTGGCACCGCGAGATGTCGCTGCGCCCGGCCGGCGGTCAGTCCTTCTCCGGCGACTTCGTGGTCGCGGCCCGTACGAACGGCGGCCGCACCCTCGAGGTCGTCCTCACCGACGTCTCGGGCAAAGGCATGGACGCGGCGTCCCGCGCGCTGCTGCTGTCCGGCGCCTTCGGCGGGCTGCTCGGCTCGCTGCCGCCGCACGGCTTCCTGCCCGCGGCCAACGGCTATCTGCTCCGCCAGGACTGGGACGAGGGCTTCGCCACTTCCATCCATCTCGTCCTGGACCTGGACTCCGGGGACTACGAGCTTCTGTCGGCGGGCCATCTGCCTGCGCTCCAGCTGAACGCGGGCAGCGGCCGCTGGGAGGAGAAGTCCGCGGAGGGGCCGCTGCTTGGCGTCTACGACAAGGCACAGTTCGACCCGGTCAAGGGCTCCCTGCGCCCCGGAGACGTGCTGATGCTCTTCACCGACGGCCTGGTGGAGGCCTCCGGCCGCGACATCAGCGAGGGCATCGACCGCCTCACCGGCGAGGCCGACCGCTATGTCGCCTCCGGCTTCGAGGGTGCGGCCTGGCATCTGATCGAGGCGGTCGCGAAGGACGTCAACGACGACCGGGCGCTGCTGCTGCTCTGCCGGGACGCGTGAGTGCGGGGTGGGATTGCGCCCCCACCCCCGATCCGCCGGCCTCGCGGAGACCCCCTGCGCGAACTCGGCGCAGATCGCCGCGCGTTGACCGCCCCGACCACCCCCGCCTTCGCCGGAGCGCCTGCGTAACGGCGCACCGTACGCCCGTACAGTCGTCCCATGCCGAATCTCACGCTCACTGAGGTCGAGGCCATCGCCCGTGAGGCGCACGCCGCCCAGAAAGACAAGTCGGGACGCCCGTACACCGAGCATCTCGCCGCCGTAGCGGAAGGCGTACGCGCCCGCGGCGGGAGCGAGGAGCAGATCGCCGCCGGGTGGCTGCACGACGCCGTCGAGGACGACGTGCTCTCCCGCGAGTGGCTGGACGCGGCCGCGCTGCCGCAGTCCGTCAAAGACATGGTCCTGGCCCTCACCAAGGGCGAGGACGAGGACCCGGAGGACTACGCCCGGCGCATTCTCGCCACGCCCGGAGCCCGCCTCGTCAAGGAGGCCGACCTCGCGCACAACGCCAACCCGGCGCGCCTCGCCGCCCTCGACGAGGCGACGCGGACCCGGCTGACGGCGAAGTACGCGAAGATGCGCGGTCTGCTGGGCCTGCCGGACGAGCAGCCGACCGACTGATTCAGCGGGTAAGCGACTGATTCAGCGGGTCAGCGCCGGGGCCCCAGCTCCGTCACGTCCCGCCGGAACGCCCACGCCATCTCCGGCTCGGTCACGCACCGCATCACTCGCCGCACCGGCGGCGTGCACAGCAGCGTCACCGCGCCCGCGGCGACCAGCGTCACCACGATCTCGCCGCCCGGCGTGCTCAGCCAGGCGTTCGCCTCGAAGACATGCCCGTAGTCCGCGGCCTTGATCAGCAGGCCGTGCAGCAGATAGCCGCAGATCGTGCCCGTGCCCAGCACCGTGAACCACATCCTGCGGCGCGGCACCCACGCCAGGAACCCGGCCGTGAGCAGCACCGCGCACCCGAAGAACGCCAGGGTCATCACAATCCCCGACCACCACGGCACACCCAGGTCCTGCGCGCTGCTGGACCGGTAGAACCAGCCCAGATCCATCCGGGGAGCGGCCCAGTACGCGAAGACGCCCGCGCCCGCGAAGAGCGGCAGCGCCAGCAGCCGCACCTCGCGCCGCCGCACCAGTTGGAAGTGCTCGGGCTTCAGACACAGCCCGAGCACGAAGAACGGCAGGAACTGCAGCACACGCTGGAGATTGAGGTCCGCCCCGATGTTCGGCGTCAGCGCGGCGAGCGAGGCCAGGGCGAGCGCGACCGGCAGCGGCCACCGGATCAGCCGCCACAGCGGCGTCGTCAGCCGCCAGATGAACAGGGCGACCAGGAACCAGGTCAGATAGAACGGGTCGAGCAGGCTGATCGGCTGCTCGGGGGCGTGCTGCGCCCATCGCCGGAAGAGGGAGTAGACCACCTCGAAGACGATGTACGGCACGGCGATCCCGGTCACCATGCGTCTGAGCTGGTCGGGCCTGCCGGTGTAGCTCCGCGAGAAGTACCCGGAGACGAGGATGAAGGCCGGCATGTGGAAGGTGTAGACGAGCATGTACAGCGCCCGGGAGACGCGGCTGCCCTCCATCACAGGCTCCCATGCGTGGGCGACGGCCACGAGCACGATGGCCAGATACTTCGCGTTGTCGAAGTAGGCGTCTCGCCTGGTGGACTTCGCGGCAGCCTTCTCGGCAGGCGCCGTGACGGCCTGTGTGGCCGTCTTCTGCGTCGTAGGGACGGGCTCCGACTCCCGGGCCTGGGGGAGCGGGGCCCTCTGATATTCATGCGGAGCGTGGAACATCTGAGGCACCCTAGCCTCGCCGATTCGATTTCGTAAAACCCTCTACGGACGCGCCCCATTCGAATCTGAAACGGCCACCAACCGACCACTATGCCCCAATTAATCCCCCTTAAATGGGGCATATCGTCACGTTCATGTGACCACGTGAATTTCCTCACCGACCACCTTCGAATTTCTCGTGTGCGACGTGTGGGGGCATGGCAACGATCAGGCCGAATTCCTTCCCGCATTTCACCCCGGCGGCCGAGTCGCCCCTTCGCCCCTGGCGCGCGCGGGCGCGCGAATGGCGCGATCCCGTCATCGATGATTCGTCAGCGGGCAGCATGTACAGGGCTGTTGGTGGCACGATGGTCAAGGCGGGGGGTGTGCTGGGCCGCACGCTCCCAGGCCGGCAAGGCGGACCGACCCAGGGGTGTGATCAGTTGTGGCCATTTCGCTGTCTGTGGTGCTTCTGTTGGCGATCATCCTCGTGGTGTTGATCCGCGGCGGCTCCATCAAGGCCGGACCCGCGATAGTCGCGGTGCTGTTCGGCTTCTTCCTCGCCTCGACGGGCATGGCGCCGTCGATCAACAGGTTCCTCGACTCGATAGCCGACACCATCAACCAGATCAACTTCTGACCTGGAGCTGGAAACGCCTCAGGCCCGGCTCGGTTGAACAGCAACCGAGCCGGGCCTGAGGCCTGAAGAGAGCGGGCGACGGGAATCGAACCCGCGTAGCTAGTTTGGAAGATCGCGTAACCGGGTGGGGCCTGACCTGACAAGACGCTGACCTGCGCGTTCCTGGAGGGCTCGCTGACGTCCCCCGTTGTTCCCCGCCACTCGCTGCCGCATCGGGCACGCAGGGGGCACACGTGCCTTCTCCCGCGTCCCGCTGGTAGCTGCGCCCCCGCCGCCTGGGACAGGCTAGGCGTTAGGCATCGGCTGCATCTGAATTCCGTGCCGCTTACCGATCTCGATGATGCGATCAACGTCAGGCGGCGTGTCCGACTGGGGCGGCAGCTCCCGTCGCTGAGCGGGTTCACCCGCCTCGGCGAAGAATTTGTCGATACCGCCCGGCGTGTAGGTGATCAGCATCCGCACCGTGCTGGTGGGCTCGAACCGCTCCAATGTGCCCTCAGGGATATGGAAGAAGGACCCGGGTCCGCCTTCGACCGTCTTGCCTCCGATGTGATAGCGCAGCGTCCCCTCGATGACGTAGACGCTCTCGGTCCCAGGGTGAGTGTGGGGCGGTGGGCCACCACCCACCGGAACGGTCATCTCCATGACGGTCATCGAGCCATTGGTCTCGTCGCTCGACGCCTTGACCTCGTAGAAACCGTTCAGCATCCAGAATGCCTCCCCGTCACCGCTGTGGCGCACGTGGGCGTTGTTCGCCATGGGGTCGCTCCTTTCCTCGGTGGACCTCCCGAGGTGTTCCCAGCGGCTCGCCGACCGAAGGCCGCCGTCCGGGTGCTTGCGCGCGTGTGTCGCACGTCCGGCATGACCAGCCCGGACCGTGGAGCCGACCGCCCCAGCCCCGAGCCGGCCGTTTTCGCCTTGGCCAAGATGGCTCGCTCTAGCCGCGCGACCGGCGTAGCCGGGGACGGAGCGGGGCGGAGACAGGAGCGTCGTCCCCGGCGGTGAGCCGGGGAGCGCGCGGCGAGCGGAGCGAGCCGCCTTGAACCCGTAGAGAAGGTTTCTACTGGAGCGCAAGAGTCGGCGGGCTTGGCTGACGCGGACGGGGTACGCACACCGGAAGATCGGCGAGCGACGGCAGTACGACGACAACTCGTTGCGCCCGGAGAGCGGCGACCTCTTACCTGGGCCGGAGCCGTTTGGAGCGGGCGACGGGAATCGAACCCGCGTAGCTAGTTTGGAAGACTAGGGCTCTACCATTGAGCTACGCCCGCAAGCATCGCACCGCAGGTCACGAGGGCCGCGGTTACGAAGAGCATCGTAGCGGGTCCGGGGCGGGTGCCGCACACCCCATTCCGCCCGCAACGCCTCCCTGAAAGCCTCACGGAGAATGCGGCAGCCGCATGGCCTGCGGGCATGTACCCTACGTGTCGCACCGACGGGGTGTGGCGCAGCTTGGTAGCGCGTCCGCTTTGGGAGCGGAAGGTCGTCGGTTCGAATCCGGCCACCCCGACCATCAGCACGATCGCCCTTCAAGATCGCATTGTGGGGCTCATCCTCCTTGCGGCTACTATGCAAACTGCGTGCCCGTGTGTCCGACGCGTCCGACGAACAGCCGGCGAGTGGGACGGAGAGCCGGGCCGATCCGCTGAGCCGCCTCCAGTGCGGCGGACGCAGCAGAACCCCAGAATCAGCCACCAAGGAGACCGAACCGTGAAGAGCGCCGTGGAGACCCTGAACCCGACTCGGGTTCGGCTCACTGTCGAGGTGCCCTTCGAGGAGCTCAAGGACAGCCTCGACGCGGCGTACAAGAAGATCAACCAGCAGGTCACGGTCAAGGGCTTCCGTAAGGGCAAGATCCCGGCCCGAGTGATCGACCAGCGGTTCGGCCGTGGTGCGGTGCTGGAGGAGGCGGTCAACGACGCCCTCCCGAAGTTCTACACCGAGGCGGTCAACGAGGCCGCGGTCAACCCGCTCGGCCAGCCCGACGTCGACATCACGGAGCTGAAGGACGGCGAGACGCTCGCCTTCACCGCCGAGGTCGACATCCGCCCGGCCATCGAGATCCCGGACTACTCCGGCATCGAGGTCACCGTCGACGCCGTCGAGGTCAGCGACGAGGACGTCGAGAAGTCGGTTGAGCAGCTGCGCGAGCGCTTCGCCTCCACCAACCCGGTCGAGCGCGCCGCCGCCGAGGGCGACGTCGTGACGATCGACCTCGAGGCCAAGGTCGACGGCGAGGTCCTGGAGGACGGCGTCGCGAGCGCCGTCCAGTACACGATCGGCTCCGGCGAGCTGCTCGACGGCATCGACGAGGCCGTCACCGGCCTGGAGGCCGGCGGCGAGGCCACCTTCACCTCCGAGCTCAAGGGCGGCAGCGCCGAGGGCAAGGCGGCCGAGGTCACCGTCAAGGTCACCGCCGTCGCCGCGCGCGAACTCCCCGAGCTCGACGACGACTTCGCTCAGATGGCGAGCGAGTTCGACACCCTCGAGGAGCTGAAGGCGGACAGCCGCAAGCGCCTCGAGAACATGAAGCAGTACGACCAGGCCACCCAGGCCCAGGAGCGCGTCCTGGACGAGCTGCTGAAGCTGGCCGAGGTGCCGATCCCCGAGAAGCTCCTCGAGGACGAGGTCAACACCCGTAAGCACAACCTGGTGAACCACCAGCTCGCCCAGATGGGCCTCGACCTCGCCAAGTACCTGGAGATCCAGGGCAAGACCGAGGAAGAGTTCGATGCCGAGACCAAGGAGCAGGCGGTCAAGGGCATCAAGACCCAGTTCATCCTCGACGAGCTGGTCAACAAGGAGAAGCTGAACGTCAACCAGGAGGAGCTCACCGAGCACCTCATGCGGCGTGCTGCCTCCTCCGGCATGAGCCCCGACCAGTTCGCCCAGGCGGTCGTCGAAGGCGGCCAGGTGCCGATGCTCGTGGGCGAGGTCGCCCGCGGCAAGGCGCTCGCCGTGGTCGTCGAGTCCGTCAAGGTCATCGACACCAACGGTGAGGCCGTCGAACTCGAGGACGACGAGGACGAGGCCGAGACCGCCGCCGAGACGGTCGAGGCCGCCGCCGAGGGTGACGGGGACACGGAGAAGACCGAGGCCTGAGCCTCGCGCTGACCCCTACGCCGGGCCCCGGACGCACCCTGCGCCCGGGGCCCGAGTCGTACTGCTGTGCCCCTCGGCACCTTGCGCTCCGAGCGAACAGTTCGGGAACCGGGATGGCGTTGTCCCACCTGCGCGTTAGGGTCCATGAATACGAGGGCAGGGGAGTCCCGCTCCCAGTACGAAGACGCTGAGACGGCCGCAGCCGTCAGAGACGAGCAGGTGGATACGTGACGAATCTGATGCCTTACGCCGCGGGTGAGCCGTCCATCGGTGGTGGCCTCGGCGACCAGGTCTACAGCCGGCTGCTCGGCGAGCGCATCATCTTCCTCGGCCAGCAGGTCGACGATGACATCGCCAACAAGATCACGGCGCAGATGCTGCTCCTTGCCGCCGACCCCGACAAGGACATTTACCTCTACATCAACAGCCCCGGCGGCTCGGTGACGGCAGGCATGGCGGTTTACGACACCATGCAGTTCGTCCCGAACGACGTGGTAACCATCGCCATGGGCATGGCGGCCTCGATGGGTCAGTTCCTGCTGACCGGCGGCGCCTCCGGAAAGCGCTTCGCGCTCCCCAACACCGACATCCTCATGCACCAGGGTTCGGCCGGCCTCGGCGGCACCGCCTCGGACATCAAGATCCAGGCCGAGTACCTGCTCCGTACGAAGAAGCGCATGGCGGAGATCACCGCCCAGCACTCCGGCCAGAGCGTGGAGACGATCATCCGCGACGGCGACCGCGACCGCTGGTTCACCTCCGAGGAGGCCAAGGAGTACGGCCTCATCGACGAGATTATCTCCGCCGCATCGGGCGTTCCGGGCGGCGGCGGCACCGGCGCCTGAGCCCTGAGCTCCGAGCTCCTGAGCCAGGCAGTCCGCGCCCCGGCCACCCCAGCCCACAGAACGCCACCAGGATGGTGAACACCGACATGAGTTACTTCCCCGGCGCCTCCGCCAGCGGCCTCTACACCGGCCCGCAGGTGGACAACCGCTACGTCGTCCCGCGCTTCGTCGAGCGCACCTCGCAGGGCGTGCGCGAGTACGACCCGTATGCGAAGCTCTTCGAGGAGCGCGTGATCTTCCTCGGCGTGCAGATCGACGACGCTTCCGCCAACGACGTCATGGCGCAGCTGCTGTGCCTGGAGTCGATGGACCCGGACCGTGACATCTCGATCTACATCAACAGCCCGGGTGGCTCCTTCACCGCGCTGACCGCGATCTACGACACGATGCAGTTCGTGAAGCCGGACATCCAGACGGTCTGCATGGGCCAGGCGGCCTCCGCCGCGGCCGTGCTGCTCGCCGCCGGTACCCCCGGCAAGCGGATGGCCCTGCCGAACGCCCGCGTGCTGATCCACCAGCCGTCCTCGCAGACCGGCCGTGAGCAGCTCTCCGACCTGGAGATCGCGGCCAATGAGATCCTGCGGATGCGTACGCAGCTGGAGGAGATGCTGGCCAAGCACTCCACCACGCCGATCGAGAAGATCCGTGACGACATCGAGCGTGACAAGATCCTGACCGCCGAGGACGCCCTTGCGTACGGCCTCGTCGACCAGATCGTCTCGACCCGTAAGAGCACGGCCGCAGCGGCCGCCTGACCGGACCGGCGCCCTTGGCGTGGTGCACGACAATGTGAACCGCGCCAAGGGGGGCCCGAACGGGGGGCCCGGCAAGGTACCGTCGGATATGAGGCACCAGGAGCTGGCTGAACCAAGCTGCTCCCAGGCGAAGGGGAAGCACCTCGTGGCACGCATCGGTGATGGCGGCGACCTGCTCAAGTGCTCGTTCTGCGGTAAGAGCCAGAAGCAGGTGAAGAAGCTCATTGCAGGCCCCGGTGTGTACATCTGCGACGAGTGCATCGACCTCTGTAACGAGATTATCGAGGAGGAGCTCGCCGAGACCTCCGAGGTGCGGTGGGAGGAACTGCCCAAGCCGCGCGAGATCTACGAGTTCCTCGAGGGGTACGTCGTCGGGCAGGAGCCCGCGAAGAAGGCCCTCTCGGTAGCGGTGTACAACCACTACAAGCGCGTCCAGGCCGGCGAGAACGGCGGCGGGGCGGGCCGGGACGACGCGATCGAACTGGCCAAGTCGAACATCCTGTTGCTCGGCCCGACCGGGTCCGGCAAGACGCTGCTCGCCCAGACCCTGGCCCGGATGCTCAACGTCCCGTTCGCCATCGCCGACGCGACGGCGCTGACGGAGGCGGGGTACGTCGGCGAGGACGTCGAGAACATCCTGCTGAAGCTCATCCAGGCGGCCGACTACGACGTCAAGAAGGCCGAGACCGGGATCATCTACATCGACGAGATCGACAAGGTCGCCCGCAAGAGCGAGAACCCGTCGATCACCCGGGATGTGTCGGGCGAGGGCGTCCAGCAGGCCCTGCTGAAGATCCTGGAAGGCACGACTGCCTCCGTCCCCCCGCAGGGCGGCCGGAAGCATCCGCACCAGGAGTTCATCCAGATCGACACGACGAACGTGCTGTTCATCGTGGGCGGCGCCTTCGCCGGCCTGGAGAAGATCATCGAGTCGCGGGCGGGCGCGAAGGGCATCGGCTTCGGCGCGACGATCCGCTCCAAGCGCGAGATCGAGGCGAGCGACCAGTTCCAGGAGGTCATGCCGGAGGACCTGGTGAAGTTCGGGATGATCCCGGAGTTCATCGGCCGCCTCCCGGTCATCACCTCGGTCCACAACCTGGACCGCGAGGCCCTGCTCAAGATCCTGGTCGAGCCGCGCAACGCACTGGTGAAGCAGTACCAGCGCCTGTTCGAACTGGACGGCGTGGAGCTGGACTTCGACCTCCCGGCGCTGGAGGCGATCGCCGACCAGGCGATCCTGCGCGGCACCGGCGCGCGTGGCCTGCGGGCCATCATGGAAGAGGTCCTGATGTCGGTGATGTACGAGGTGCCGTCCCGCAAGGACGTCGCCCGCGTGGTCATCACGTCGGATGTCGTCCACAACAACGTGAACCCGACGCTGGTGCCGCGGGAGCCGCGGATCGTGAAGAACGACGGGCGTCACGAGAAGTCGGCGTAACTCAGCCACACGAATCAGCTGCACGAAAGGGGCGCCCGGCCAGTCAACTGGCCGGGCGCCCCTTTCAGTTGGGCCTTAGGGAGATCAGACCTTGGTGCGCGAGGTCTTGTAGAGCTTTGCGGCAAGCTCGGCGACCTGGTCCTGCGACAGTGCCTTGCCGCCCTTGCCCAGCATCTGCGCCACGTCGATGACGTTGACCGAGGCGATGGTGCTGTAGTCGGCCCAGACGCAGATCGGGATCTCCATCTCCTTCGGACCCGTGGCCGACGAGCCGGAGTCACTCGTGTTCTTGAGCTTGGCGTTCTGGCACTTCATCAGGGCGCCCTCGAAGCCGGAGGGCGTGACCGAGGTGGGACTGCCGATGAGTTCGACGTCGACGTCCTTGTCCTCCTCGTCGTCCTTCTTGATGCTCGTGAAGTAGCCGTCGACCGCCTTCTCCGGGTCGGTGACATCTCCCCACACACCGCCGAGGGTGAGAACCTTGCCGCCCTTGAGCGGATCGCTCGCGTCGCCGGCCTTGTAGGAGACGGCCACCTCGGTCGGGTTCTTGATCCCGAGTGCCTCAGCCTCCTTCTTGTCCTTGCCGGTCGAGGGCTTCGACTTCTCGGCGCCGTTCTTCTTGTACTCGTCGACCGAAGCCGCCGGCGTGAGCTTGTACCCCTTGGTGTCGTCCGCGACGTCACTGTTGCCGCCACCGCCCAGCAGGTAGAACGCGCCGCCGCCGATCACCGCGAGCGCCACGACCACCGCACCGATGATCAGGCCCGTCTTCTTCTTCGGCGCGGGCGGCGGGGGCGGAACCTGGCCGGGGTACTGGGGCTGCTGGCCGTACGGGCCCGGCTGCTGGGGCTGGCCCCACTGATCCTGCTGCGGCGGGACGCCCTGCGGGGCCTGCTGCGGGTAGCCGGGCTGCGGCTGCGGAGGCTGCTGCGGGTACCCGTAGCCGGGCTGCGGGGCCTGCGGCGGCTGCTGGCCGTAGGGACCCGGCTGACCGTACGGTCCGGGCTGCTGAGGCTGGCCGCCGTACGGGCCCGGCTGGTTGTAACTCATTCAAGATCTCCTTGCATGGATAATCCGGCGTTCGGGCCGGGGAGGATACTCGCCGGTGCGGCGCGTGTGGCCAAACTGGATCAGGGTTCCGACCCCTCGGTACGCGTCATGTAGGCATAGCCGTCCGCCCGTTGGAGGAGGCGGATATGCCGGTGGTGGACCCCCTGGACGAGACCGTGCCGGGTGCGGATGTTGAAGCTACCGGTGGACCGGACGGCGAGTCTCCCGATGTGCGTACCTGCGCGAACACCGGAGGGAACAGAGGCGCGCGCGTAGTCGCCGGTAGCGAATCCGAAGAAGTGTTTCTGCCGTGGCAGTCGCAGGCGAGGAAAGCCGTATCTGTCGGCACGGGTACGGGCGTACGTCCCGCGCCCGGTCGCCGCCACAGCCAGGACGGTGCGGGGGTACTGCCGTACGGCGTCGAAAGAGCCCACACACAAAGCGTCGAGGCTGTGAGTCTTGGGCAGGCCGTTACGCGTGCGGTTCCACTTGGTCCGTCCGCCGGACGCAGTACGCACCACGGGGAAGGAGATGCCCAGGGCGCGCGTCAGCGCCGAGCGCGTGGCATTGACAGCGGCGGCGCACGAAAGAGGGGCTTTGGCCTGAGTGATGATCTTCGCGAGCACATTTGGCCGGCCGGATAGGAACTCCTCGATAGCCTGGCTGCTCTTGCTCTCGTTGCAAGGGATGCACGCGAGGGTGAGGTTGGAGATGCGGTCGGAGCCACCCTTTGACTTCGGACGGATGTGATCGATGTTCAGTGGCACGCCGGTCGCGCCGCAGTATGCGCAAGCGCGGCTCCACTTGGCGAGCAGATACTCACGGACCTCCGTCCCGTGCAGAGTGCCGTGCTGGTATTCCTCACGCGACAGATCTCTGCCCTTGGACAGCACATGGGTATCGAATGCCACCCGCTCGACATGGACTGCTTTGATGGGGGCCCATCGCGCCAGCCGACCCACCCACGCCATCGTGGTCACGACGCGGTGGCGAAGCGATGGTGCCAGCCAACCGTCAGGCCGGGTTCGGTTGTTGAAGCGCGGTGCGCGATAGCGCAGATTTCGTGATCGTCGGCGCCGACGGTAGGCGGCGCGCCGGGCGAGAGATTCGCGGATCCGGCTGCCTCGGTGGTTGAGCTCGATCGCGTACAGACCGCGCCTGATGACCCCGGTTTCTCCCCCTGCTGGTGTGAAGACTGCGAGGCCGGTGCGCTTGCTGCCGGGGTCGATCCCCAGCTCCACCCCGTCCACCGAGGACTTGGCGACGGTGCGGTCCCTGAGACGGATGACGAAGGGGGCATGCCGGTGAACCGCTGCCCGGCCCTGCTTCAGCAGCTTTCGTGCCCTGGAGGCGCTGGTGGGCTGCAGTGGTCGACCGTGTTTGTCGAGAACAAATACGACAGGGTGAGCCTCACGGCTCCGCTCCCCACCCCGAGGGGTGGGGGTGACGCATCCGACGGCAGGTGAACCACCGGATGTCTCCCCTCGACGATGTCCGCTGCCGGGTGCCCTGCGGCGTCCGCGTCCCGTTTCGTCCCTGCTCCCCGGGGTGTCTGCTGACGCGAATTCGAGAGCGAGCTGCTGAGGAAGCACAGCTCGGTCGGTCTGCTGTCCTACAGCGAACGTAGCCATCAAGGTCACCTCCCCCGTGCGTGATGGCTTGGTCTGGTCACACGTGGCTGATGAGCCCAGCTTGCGGCCGGGGAGCGTGTGACTACTGGGTTCCCCTCTGAACGCTTATGCGTTCCGAACATCTTGACGGAAGCGGGCGAGCCGTGGGGCGGCGGGGTTCACACCGTTACCAAACATCCAGGCAATTCGTACTGAACTGTGGCGGGACCACTCGGATCAGCCGGGCAGCCTCAGCACAGCCCAGACCACTTTGCCCGGTCCGTTCCGTTTACTCACAGCCCACTCGTCAGCCATCGCCTCGACCAGAGTCAGCCCCCGACCGCCCTCCGAATCGGCAGTCTGCGGACACAGAATGGGCTGCTCGTCGGACGCATCGTGCACCTCGATCCGGACCCCTTTGTTTTCGCGCTCGAAGCGCGTCTCGATCTGCCTCTCCCTGGGAACGCGGGCGTGGACCACGGCATTGGTGACCAGTTCCGAGAGGATCAGCAGTGCTGAGTCCTCGATCACCCCCAGGCCCCATCTGCACAAGGCCTGTTGCAGCTCTGTACGCGCCAGGCCAACACATCTGGGGTGCCGGGTCCATCGCCGCACGATGAGCTGCTGGGGCATGTCTTCCATGGGTGCCACCGTCCGAAGTCCGTCGGTCGTTTCGTGTAAACAGTGCGACGGGACAGGAGTGAGGCCCAGGGTCAGGACGTGCGACTGGTGGAATCCAGTAGGACAGTGCGCCCTACTTCCTTTCAGTCTTCGAGTTCGAGGCGAATGGCCAGTTCTCTGATAGGGGAGGACCGGCGCAGTTCTCGTTCCCGCAACTCGGCCACGAGGTGCCGGGAGGAGGAGTGATAGCGCATCCACTCAGGGGCAATCTGCTCGGCGACGAGCAGGGTGCGGGTGGCTCGGTCGTCGTGGCGCAGCTCGGCGTGCGCCATCGCACGGTCGACGTGGTGGCGGGCGAGCCAAGTGGGAGGCAGCGTCGACAGGTCGGGAATGCGCCTCGCGTGGCTCAGCGCCTTGTCCGGCTTGCCCATGTCGACGAGGGCATTCACCGCGGCGACCCCCGCATTCGTGGGGCCGAAGGGTGTGGCGTAATCGAGACGGTCGCTCCCGACCCTCGCCGCAGCCGCAGCAGCGAGAGACAGCAGCTCTTCAGCGCTGTCGTTGCGTCCGGCGCGTACCGCTGCTGTCGCTCCGCGCAGAAGCAGAATTCCCCAGACTGAGAGGTCGATGGGGGCGGACCGGAAGCCGGGCTCGATGCGCTCCGCCATCCGCACGGCCACTTGCTCGGCATCGGAGAGACGGCCCTGCTTGGAGAAGATCCAGGAAAGTGATGAGACTCCGATGATCTCCAACCGTGGGTCATCGGACTGCCGTGCGGCCGTCATCGAGCGCTCGATGGCCGTGTATGCGGCGTCTTCCTTGCCGAAGGCTGTCAGTGTGGTGGCTGCTACTTGATATGCCTCGGCGAGTACGGCGTAGGCGGCCGCGCGGTCGTCTCCCGTGTACTGACGCACCGCGGCACGGGCATCCGCGAGGAGCACGGGCAGTAACGCGGTGATCTTTGTCAGTTCCCCGCGCCTACGGATCTGTTCAGTGCTGCGGATGCTGACGCGGAGCTGAGCCACAGTAGGGGGCGGCGTGTCTTCCTCACTTCCCAAGCCGGGGAAGTCGGACAGGGGCGTCACCGCTTGCCGGAGTGCGAGGAGGCTCGGCGGCTCGCTTCCGTTGGATGAAGCGAGCACCGCTGGGGCGCCGAGCAGCACTGATGTCTCGACGTCCAACGCACGCGCAAGGCTGTTCAGAGTGCCCATCCGGGCTGTCAGCCGCTGGTTCTGTTCCAGCTTGCGCACAGTGTCGATGCTGAGCTGGGCCTTCTCAGCCAGGCCTTCTTGGGTCAGGCCGCGGCGCAGCCGCAGTTCGCCCAGCCGATCACCGATCGTCGCCGCCATCGCCCTGCCCGCCGGGATAGGGAGTGTGCCGACAATCACGTTACGCCGCGTGGTCGCCGGGGTGAGCTGGGTCGCGATATCGGGTTCGAAAGTAGGGTGGCCGCCCCTCTAAACTGAGCCCGTGACCGAGAACGCTCAGCAGCAGCCAGCCAGCAACCCCGAACTGCCGACCCAGTACGCGCCGGCCGAGGTAGAGGGGAAGCTCTATGAGCGCTGGGTAGAGCGCGGTTACTTCACGGCGGACCCCAAGAGCGAGAAGCCGCCGTACACCATCGTCATCCCGCCGCCGAACGTCACCGGCAGCCTGCACCTCGGGCATGCCTTCCAGCACACGCTCATGGACGCCCTCACCCGCCGTAAGCGGATGCAGGGGTACGAGGCGCTCTGGCTGCCCGGCATGGACCACGCCGGAATCGCCACCCAGAACAAGGTCGAGCAGCAGCTCGCCGAGGAGGGCAAGTCCCGCCAGGACCTGGGGCGCGAGGAGTTCGTCGAGCGCGTCTGGCAGTGGAAGGAAGAGTACGGCGGCAAGATCCTCGGCCAGATGCGCCGTCTCGGCGACGGCGTCGACTGGAGCCGCGAGCGCTTCACCATGGACGAAGGGCTGTCCAGGGCCGTCCAGACCATCTTCAAGAAGCTGTACGACGACGAGCTGATCTACCGCGCCGAGCGCATCATCAACTGGTGCCCGCGCTGTCTGACGGCCATCTCCGACATCGAGGTGGACTACCAGGACGACAACGGCGAGTTGGTCTCGATCAAGTACGGCGAAGGCGACGAGACCCTCGTCGTCGCCACGACCCGCGCCGAGACGATGCTCGGTGACACGGCCGTCGCCGTCCACCCCGACGACGAGCGGTACGCGCACCTGATCGGCAAGCGGATCAAGCTGCCGCTGACCGACCGTACGATCCCCGTCGTCGCCGACACGCATGTCGACCCGGAATTCGGTACCGGCGCCGTCAAGGTGACGCCGGCGCACGACCCGAACGACTTCGCCATCGGGCAGCGGCACGGGCTCGAGTCGATGACCGTCATGGACGAGCGCGGTGTCATCACGGTCCACGGGCCGTTCCAGGGACTCGACCGGTTCGAGGCGCGCTCCACCATCGTCGAGGCGCTGCGCCAGCAGGGCCGGATCGTCGCCGAGAAGCGGCCGTACGTCCACTCCGTCGGGCACTGCTCCCGCTGCAAGACCACCATCGAGCCGCGGCTGTCCCTCCAGTGGTGGGTCAAGGTCGGTCCGCTCGCGCAGGCCGCCGGTGACGCGGTGCGCGACGGCCGGGTCAAGATCCACCCGCAGGACATGTCGAAGCGCTACTTCGACTGGGTCGACAACATGCACGACTGGTGCATCTCGCGCCAGCTGTGGTGGGGTCACCGGATCCCGGTCTGGTACGGCCCGAACGGCGAGGTCGTCTGTGTCGGACCCGACGAGCAGCCGCCCACGGGTGAGGGCTGGACGCAGGACAGCGATGTCCTGGACACCTGGTTCTCGTCCGGCCTGTGGCCGTTCTCCACGCTGGGCTGGCCGGAGAAGACTCCGGACCTGGAGAAGTTCTACGCGACCGACGTCCTGCTCACCGGGCACGACATCATCTTCTTCTGGGTCGCCCGGATGATGATGTTCGGTCTGTACGCGATGGACGGGGAGCCCCCCTTCCACACGATCGCGCTGACCGGTCTCGTCCGTGACGAGTTCGGCAAGAAGATGTCGAAGTCCAACCCCAACTCGGTCGATCCGCTGGACTGGATGGACGCGTACGGCTCGGACGCCGTCCGCTTCACGCTGGCCAACGGCGCCAACCCCGGTGCGGACGTGCCGATCGGCGAGGACTGGGTCAAGGCGTCCCGTAACTTCGCCAACAAGATCTGGAACGCGACCCGCTTCGCGCTGATGAACGGCGCGACGGTGGAGGGCGAACTGCCCGACCCGGCGCAGATGTCGGCGACTGACCGGTGGATCCTCTCCCGGCTCAACGCGGTGGTCGCCGAGGTCGACGCGTACTACGACGACTACCAGTTCGCGAAGCTCGCCGACTCCCTCTACCACTTCGCGTGGGACGAGGTCTTCGACTGGTACGTCGAGCTGTCCAAGACGACCTACTTCGCGGGCGGCGAGGCGGCGAAGGTCTCGGCGCGCGTCCTCGGAGAGGTCCTCGACGTCACGCTGCGGCTGCTGCACCCGATCGTCCCCTTCGTCACCGAGACGCTGTGGACCACGCTCACCGGCAAGGAGTCCGTCGTCATCGCCGACTGGCCGGCCGACAGCGGCTTCCGGGACAAGGCCGCCGAGCAGGAGATCGAGCTGGTCCAGCGGGTCGTCACCGAGGTCCGCAGGTTCCGCTCCGACCAGGGCCTGCAGCCCGGCCAGAAGGTCCCGGCCCGGCTCACCCTGGACGGCACCGCGCTGGCGCCGCACGAGGCCGCCATCCGCCAGCTGCTGCGTCTGCAGCCGGAGGGCGAGGGCTTCAGCGCCACGGCGACGCTCCCGGTCGCGGGGGCCACGGTTGCGCTCGACCTGTCGGGCACTATCGACGTCGCCGCGGAGCGCAAGCGGCTGGCGAAGGACCTGGCCGCGGCGGAGAAGGAGAAGGCGCAGGCGACGGGCAAGCTCGGCAACGAGGCGTTCCTCGCGAAGGCGCCGGACAACGTGGTCGAGAAGATCCGCACCCGCCTGGCCAAGGCGGAGGAGGACATCGCGCGGATCACCGCGCAGTTGGACCGGCTGCCGGAGGCGTAGCCCGTACACGAGTCGTCCGCGAGAGGCCCCGGGGTTCCCCCCCCCCGGGCCTCTCGCGGCGTAAAACCCCGTTCACGCCCCGTTCCGAACGTCCCGAAAAGGGCGGGGTGAACGTCCTGTCACTGCTCCTCCGTAGACTGGCCCTGTGAGTGAGCAGCCCGACCCTTTCGACGAGATCGTCGACGCAGAGACCGACCGTGACCCCGACCTGGCGGTGATCGAGGCCGGTAGCCGTACCCTGCGCGCGCAGGCCGGGTCGCCCCAGGGTGACCCCGTGCCCGTCCGGCCCGCCGACCCGGAGGTGGACAAGGCGCTGCGCGCGGTGGAGCAGGAGCTCGCCGGGCGCTGGGGTGAGACCAAGCTGGAGCCCTCGGTCGCCCGTATCGCGGCGCTGATGGATGTGCTGGGCGAGCCCCAGCGCGCGTACCCGTCGATCCACATCACCGGTACGAACGGCAAGACCTCCACGGCCCGCATGATCGAGGCCCTGCTTGGCGCCTTCGATCTGCGCACCGGCCGCTACACCTCGCCGCATGTCCAGTCGGTCACCGAGCGGATCAGCCTGGACGGCGCCGCGATCGAGGCCGAGCGCTTCATCGAGACGTACAACGACATCAAGCCGTACATCGAAATGGTCGACGCGGCTCAGGAGTTCCGGCTCTCCTTCTTCGAGGTGCTGACCGGCATGGCGTACGCCGCCTTCGCCGACGCGCCCGTGGATGTGGCGGTCGTCGAGGTCGGTATGGGCGGCAGTTGGGACGCGACGAACGTCATTGACGCCTCCGTCGCCGTCGTCACGCCCATCGACCTGGACCACACCGACCGGCTCGGCTCCACCCCCGCCGAGATCGCCGTCGAGAAGGCCGGCGTCATCAAGGAGGGCGCGACGGTCATCATGGCGCAGCAGCCGGTGGACGCCGCGCAGGTGATGCTGAAGAAGGCCGTCGAGGTCGACGCCACGGTCGCCCGCGAGGGCATGGAGTTCGGCGTTGTCTCCCGCGAGGTCGCGGTGGGCGGCCAGCTGGTGACGCTGCGCGGACTCGGCGGGGAGTACGAAGAGATCTTCCTCCCGCTGTACGGGGCGCACCAGGCGCACAACGCCGCGGTGGCGCTTGCCACGGTCGAGGCGTTCTTCGGCATCGGCGCCGAGCAGGCCCGCACGCTGGACATGGACACGATCCGCAAGGCGTTCGCCTCGGTGGCCTCGCCCGGCCGCCTGGAGGTCGTGCGCCGCAGCCCGACGGTCGTCCTGGACGCCGCGCACAACCCGGCCGGCGCCCGCGCGAGCGCGGCGGGGATCACCGAGTCCTTCGGCTTCTCCCGCCTCATCGGGGTGGTCGGTGCGTCCGGCGACAAGGACGTCCGGGGCTTCCTGGAGGCGTTCGAGCCGATCTTCGCTGAGGTCGTCGTCACTCAGAATTCGAGCCATCGCGCGATGGACGTGGACGAGCTGGCGGCGGTCGCGGTCGAGGTCTTCGGCGACGAGCGGGTGGTCGTGGAGCCGCGTCTTGACGACGCGCTGGAGACGGCGATCACGCTTGCCGAGGAGGAGTCCGAGTTCGCGGGCGCCGGCGTCCTGGTGACCGGCTCGGTGATCACGGTCGGCGAGGCCCGGCTGCTCCTGGGGAGGGGCTGACATCTGATGCGTACGCTCTGTGCATCCACCTTGATCGGCGAATTCTTTGTGATCGGTTTCGCCGGTCTTGTCGCCATGAAGTCCGACGACCTTTCGGCGGCGACGGTCTGGACGGTCTGCGGCGTCGGCATGCTGCTCTCGGTCCTGCTCTGCGGGATGCTCAGCCGCCCCGGCGGGGTGCAGCTCGGCTGGGCGCTTCAGATCGCGCTGGTCGTGAGCGGTTTCGTGGTGCCGACGATGTTCTTCCTCGGGGCGGTCTTCGCGGGCCTGTGGTGGGCCTCGGTGCACTTCGGCCGCAAGATCGACGAGGCGAAGGCCCGCTGGGCGGCCCAGGCCTCGTCAGAGCCTGACGCTGCGTAATCGGTGCCCCTTCCGGCCCTGTAGCCTCGAAACTCCTGAATCCGCACTGAAGGAGCCCGTACCGTGAGCCAGCGCACGCTCGTCCTGCTCAAGCCCGACGCCGTACGCCGCGGCCTGATCGGCGAGATCATCGGCCGGATCGAGGCCAAGGCCGGCTGGACCATCAGCGCGCTGGAGCTGCGCACCCTGGACCAGGAGACCCTGGAGCAGCACTACGGCGAGCACAAGGGCAAGCCCTTCTACGAGCCGCTGGTCGAGTTCATGGCGTCGGGTCCCGTCGTCGCGCTGGTCGTCGACGGCGAGCGGGTCATCGAGGGCGTGCGCGCGCTGGCCGGCCCGACCGACCCGATCGCCGCGGCGCCCGGCTCCATCCGCGGCGACTTCGGCACCATCGTCCGGGAGAACCTCATCCACGCCTCGGACTCCGAAGAGTCCGCCATTCGGGAACTCAAGATTTTCTTCCCCGGACTTTCCTGATTGGCCGTCAGCCATACAGCGCTCATGACCTGGGGCGACCGAAGGAATTTCGGTCGCCCTTCGGCATACGACCGCGCTTTGCGGGAACGCATCGCTTCGACACCTCGTCACCTATACAGAGGCGGGCCACCGCGCCGTGTCCGTGCAGGCGGCACTACGATGAAGCCTCCACGCCACAGCACCCACCTCGCCATCCTAAAAAGCCATCAATGCTCGATTTGGGAAGGCCAGACGCATCCTCATGGGGAACAACATGTCGTTCATCGGCCGTGACATGGCTGTCGACCTCGGGACCGCCAACACGCTGGTGTACGTCAGGGGCCGGGGGATCGTCCTCAACGAGCCGTCCGTCGTCGCCATCAACACCAACACGGGCGGCATTCTCGCGGTCGGCGCCGAGGCGAAGAAGATGATCGGCCGGACACCTGGCAACATCGTTGCCGTCCGGCCGCTGAAGGACGGCGTCATCGCCGACTTCGAGATCACCGAACGGATGCTCCGCTACTTCATCCTGAAGATCCACAAGCGCCGGTACCTCGCCCGTCCGCGCGTCGTCGTCTGTGTGCCCTCCGGCATCACGGGAGTCGAGCGCCGCGCGGTCATCGAGGCGTCGACACAGGCGGGCGCCCGACAGGTGCACATCATCGAGGAGCCGATGGCCGCGGCCATCGGCTCCGGACTCCCGGTCCATGAAGCCACCGGCAATATGGTCGTCGACATCGGTGGTGGCACCACCGAAGTCGCCGTCATCTCACTCGGCGGAATCGTCACAGCACAGTCCATCCGCGTCGCCGGCGACGAGTTGGACAACGCGATCATCCAGCACATCAAGAAGGAGTACTCACTCCTGCTCGGTGAGCGGACTGCCGAGAACATCAAGATCACCATCGGCTCCGCGTACGACATGGACAAGGACGAGCACACCGAGATCCGCGGCCGTGACCTCGTCTCCGGTCTGCCGAAGACCGTGGTCATCTCCGCCGCCGAAGTCCGCAAGGCGATCGAGGAACCGGTCAACGCGATCGTCGACGCCGTCAAGACCACCCTCGACAAGTGCCCGCCGGAGCTGTCCGGCGACGTGATGGACCGAGGCATCGTCCTCACCGGCGGCGGCGCCCTGCTGCGCGGCCTCGACGAGCGATTGCGCCGTGAGACCGGCATGCCGATCCATATCGCCGAGGATCCGCTGGACTCGGTGGCCCTCGGATCGGGCAAGTGCGTCGAGGAGTTCGAGGCGCTCCAGCAGGTCCTGGACGCCCAGCCCCGCCGATAGCGGACGGGCATGCGGATTCCTCCCCCTGCGCCCCTGGCGGGCGTGGGGGGACCCCCCGGCGTGGGGGAACCCCCATACGGGTGCCTGCCAACCCGTGTGGCGGATCGTTGATATACAGACATCAACATTCCTACGAGGAAGGCACGGCCGTCGCACGTGAGGGACACACGAGAGAGCCGGCTGCTCCTGGTGCTGCTGATCGCCATCGCGTTCGCTTTGATCACGGTGGACATCCGCGGAGGCGAGGAGTCACCGGTTGACGGCGCCCGGCAGGCCGCCGCCACGGTCTTCGGACCCGTCGAGAACGGCGTCGCGGCAGCGGTCGACCCGATAGGCAATGCCATCGGAGCCGTCCGCGACTCGGGCCGGCGTCACGACCGAATCGGCGAACTGGAGCGCGAGAACGCGCTGCTGAAGGCGAAGCTCGGCAGCAACGACCGCAACCGCAGCCGGGTGCGCGAGCTGGACAACATGCTCAAGAAGGCAGGCGCGGGACAGTACGGCATCAAGGGCGCCGAGGTCATCGCCATCGGAGCGGCCCAGGGCTTCTCCTGGACGGTGACCATCGACGTCGGCTCCAACGACGGCATCGAGCGCGATATGACCGTCCTCAACGGCGACGGACTCGTCGGCCGGATCACCACGGTCGGCCCGAACACCGCGACCGTACTGCTCGCCAGCGACCCGGACTTCACGGTCGGCACCCGGATGGAGAAGACCGACGAACTGGGCTTCGCCACCGGTCAGGGCGACCGTCCGCTCTCCGTACAGCTGCTCAACGGCAAGGCCAAGGTCAAGAAGGGCGACCGGCTCGTCACCTTCGGCTCGCAGGCCGACAAGCCGTTCGTGCCCGGCGTCCCGGTCGGTGAGGTCATCCGCGTCGATCCCTCCGGCGGCGACCTCACCCGGACCATCTACGTCCGCCCGTTCGTCGGCTTCACCAAGCTCGACATCGTCGGCGTCGTCGTCGTGGCGCCCAGGTCCGATCCGCGCGACACGGTCCTGCCGCCCAAGCCCGCGGCTCCCAAGCCCACGCCCACGGTCACGGTGACGGTCACCCCGTCCGCGGACGGCGAGGGCGGCGAGCAGGTCCAGGGCGACGGCCTGGATCCGGCCGACGCGAACGCCGACGACCAGAACGACGAGTAGGAGCTGATCCGTCATGCGCTTCAACCGGATGCTGCTCTCCACGACACTCGTCGTGGTCGCCCTCGTCATCCAGGTCTCCGTACTCGCCCGCCTCCAACTCCCCGGCGCCGTCCCCGACCTGCTGCTGCTCGTCGTCCTCGGACTCGCCCTCGTATACGGGCACATGGCCGGCGCCTTCATCGGCTTCGGCGCGGGCCTGCTCGCCGACCTCGCCCCGCCCGCCGACCACGCCGCCGGGCGCTACGCACTCGTGCTCTGCGTGATCGGCTACCTCGCGGGCCTGGTGCGCCCCGACAACGGCCAGCTCAAGTCGGCCACCGGACCGATGGTCGTTGTCGTCGCGGCCGCCATCGGCTCGACGCTGCTGTACGCGGGTGTGGGCGCGCTCGTCGGCGACACCGCCGCCCGCCATGTGGGCCTGGGCAGCCTGCTGTTCACGGCCGCCGTGTACGACCTGCTCCTCGCGCCCTTCACGGTGCCGCTGATCATGGCGCTCGCCAGACGCGCCGAGAGCAATCCGCTCTCCGAGAGCCAGAGCAGCGGCGGCCCGGGCGGAAGCGACGCCGCCTCCCGCTGGCTCTCCTCCGGCACCGGCCTGCGCATCGGCAAGCAGCGCAGCGGAATGCGGGTCAAGGCGGCCAGGTCGCGGGCAGCGCGGGCCGTCCGCATAAAGGGAGTCAAGCGACTGTGATCGAGGGGGCAGCACCGTGAGCAACATTCCGGAGACCGGGCGGACCCCCCGGGTCCAGATCCGGCTCGTCGTCATCCAGGTACTTGTCTTCTCCCTCCTGCTCACCCTCGGCGGACGCCTCTGGTACCTCCAGATCCGCAACGGGCAGGAGTACACCGACGAGGCGAAGAACAACCACGTCCAGCAGGTCGTCCAGCCCGCCGTCCGCGGCTCGATCCTCGACGCCCGTGGCATCGCGCTCGCCGACAACGAGACCCGCCTCGTCGTCTCCGCGTCCCGCACCGAGCTGATGAAGATGAAGGACGACGGCAAAGGCGTCCTCACCCGCCTCGCGGGCGTCCTCGGCATGAAGCCGAAGGACGTCATGGACAAGGTCAGGCTCTGCGACGCCAAGACCCCGCAGCCCTGCTGGAACGGCTCGCCGTACCAGCCGATCCCGGTCACCGACGAAGCCACCACCCAGCAGGCCCTGCAGATCCGCGAGCGCGCCGAAGACTTCCCGGGCATCACCGCCGAGCCCACCGCCGTACGCCGCTACACCGCGCCCGGCAAGGCCAACACCGCGCAGGTCCTCGGCTATCTCTCGCCCGTCACCGACGAGGAGATCACCAAGGCCAAGGACACCGACTCGCCGTTCCTCCGCTCCGACCAGGTGGGCCGCTCGGGCATCGAGCGCACCTACGACAAGGAGCTGCGCGGCAAGGCCGGAGTCACCCGCTACGAGGTCGACAACCTCGGCCGCGTCATCGGCCAGGCAGCCAAGGACGAGGCCCAGCCCGGCGCGAACCTCGTCACCTCCATCGACGCACGCGTCCAGGCGGTCGCGGAGTACGAGCTCAACGGGGCGATGAAGACCGCCCGCCTGGAGACCGACAGGAACACCGGCGAGAAGTACAAGGCGGATGCCGGCGCCGTCGTGGTGATGGAGAACAAGACCGGCCGGATCGTCTCGATGGCCTCGCAGCCGACGTACGACCCCAACTCCTGGGTCGGCGGCATCTCCGGCAAGGACTACGCCAAGCTCACCGGCAAGGACTCCAACTACCCGCTGCTGAACCGCGCGATCCAGGGCCAGGCCGCGCCCGGCTCGATCTTCAAGGTCATCTCCTCGACCGCGGCGGTCAACGCCGGCTACCCGTTCGACGGCGACTACCCCTGCCCAAGCTCGTACTCCGTCGGCGGCCAGGTCTTCAAGAACTTCGAGTCCAAGGGCTACGGCAGCATCAGCCTCGGCAGGGCCCTTGAGGTCTCCTGCGACACCGTCTTCTACGGCCTCGCCCACCGGGAGTGGCAGAAGGACGGCGGCATCAAGCCCAAGAAGCGCACCAACGACTGGTTCTACAAGACCGCCCACCAGTTCGGTCTCGGCAAGGAGACCGGCATCGACCTCCCCAACGAGGTCAGGGGCCGTGTACCCGACCGCCAGTGGAAGCAGAGCTTCTGGGAGGCCAACAAGGACGGCTGGTGCAAGCAGGGCAAGAAGGACGGCGACTACGTCGAGAAGATCGCGTACGAGAACTGCCTCGAAGGCAACCGGATGCGTGCCGGTGACTCCGTCAACTACTCCATCGGTCAGGGCGACACCCTCGTCACCCCGATCCAGATGGCCACGATCTACGCGGCGATCGCCAACGGCGGCACCCTGTACAACCCCACCATCGGCAAGGCCGTGATCAGCGCGGACGGCAAGACGGTCCAGGCGATCAAGCCGAAGTCCCACGGCAAGCTGCCCATGGACGCCGACACCCGGTCGCAGATAGACAAAGCCCTCGCGGGAGTCACGACCCGCGGATCGGCCGCCTGGCGCTTCGGCGGCTGGCCGCAGGACAAGATCCCGATGCACGCCAAGACGGGTACCGCCGAGGTCTACGGCAAGCAGACGACCTCCTGGTTCGTCTCGTACACCGAGGACTACACGATCATCATGACGATCGCCCAGGGTGGTACCGGATCCGGTGCCTCGGGACCGGCCGTGCGCAAGATCTACGAGGCGATGTACGGACTCGACGAGGAGGGCGGCCAGGACCTGAAGAAGGCCCTGCTGCCCAAGCCGCAGACGGCGCTGCCGAAGATCGAGCCCGACGGCTCCATCGAAGCCCCCAAGATCGAGCCGTACGCGCCTGAGGAAGAGGAGCCTCCGGCCGAGGAACAGCAGCTCGCGGGCGCACCCGCGCGGAGGGACTGAGCCATGGCCGGCACGAATGGCTTCTCCGTCTCCGGATACGGGCCCAAGCGAGGTGGCCTGTGGTCGCGGCTGTCCGCCCGCGACTCCGTGGTGCGCAAGCTCGACTGGCCGCTGCTGCTGTCCGCGATCGCGCTGTCCTTGGTGGGCACGCTGCTGGTGTGGTCGGCGACCCGCAACCGCACCGAGCTCAACCAGGGCGACCCGTACTACTTCTTCTTCCGCCACGCCCTCAACACCGGGATCGGCCTCGCGCTGATGATCGGCACGATCTGGCTCGGGCACCGCACCCTGCGCGGCGCGGTCCCGGTGCTGTACGGGCTCTCCGTGGTGCTCGTTCTGCTGGTGCTCACGCCGCTCGGCGCGACCATCAACGGCGCGCACGCGTGGATCGTGATCGGCGGCGGCTTCTCCCTCCAGCCCTCGGAGTTCGTGAAGATCACGATCATTCTGGCGATGGCGATGCTGCTGGCCGCGCGCGTGGACGCGGGCGACCAACTGCACCCCGACCACCGGACGGTCGCCAAGTCCCTGGGCTTCGCGGTCCTGCCGATGGTGATCGTCATGCTGATGCCGGACCTCGGTTCGGTGATGGTGATGGCGGTGATCGTGCTCGGCGTGCTGCTCGCCTCCGGCGCCTCCAACCGCTGGATCCTCGGGTTGATCGGCGCCGGCGTCATCGGTGGCGTGATGGTCACCGCGCTCGGGCTGCTGGACGAGTACCAGATCAACCGCTTCGCGGCGTTCGCCAACCCGGAACTCGACCCGGCCGGCGTCGGCTACAACACCAACCAGGCGCGGATCGCGATCGGATCGGGCGGACTGACCGGCACCGGCCTGTTCAAGGGCTCCCAGACGACCGGCCAGTTCGTCCCCGAACAGCAGACGGACTTCGTATTCACCGTCGCGGGCGAGGAACTGGGCTTCCTGGGGGCGGGCCTGATCCTGCTGCTGCTCGGCGTCATCCTGTGGCGCGCCTGCCGCATCGCACGTGAGACGACCGAGCTGTACGGCACGATCGTGGCCGCCGGGATCATCGCCTGGTTCGCCTTCCAGTCCTTCGAGAACATCGGAATGACGCTCGGGATCATGCCGGTGGCGGGCCTGCCGCTGCCGTTCGTGTCGTACGGAGGCACCTCGATGTTCGCGGTCTGGATCGCGATCGGGCTGCTCCAGTCGATCCGGGTGCAGCGGCCGATAACTGCCTAGGTGAACACATGGGATGCCACGGAGGCCCTCCGGGAACTAGATTCGGTTCATGGCGGATACGAAGCGTGAGATCGAGCGGAAGTACGAAGCCAATCCCGAGACCCGACTGCCGGACCTGACCGGAGTCGCAGGGGTGTCGGCCGTCCACGACAAAGGCGTCGTCGAGCTCGACGCCGTCTACTACGACACCGCCGACCTGCGCCTCGCCGCCGCCTCCATCACCCTGCGCCGCAGGACGGGCGGCACGGACGCGGGCTGGCACCTCAAGCTCCCGGTCGCCCCGGGCGTACGGGACGAGATCAGCGCACCCCCGTCCGATACGGTCCCGCACAGCCTTGAGGGCCTGGTCCGCGCCCGCACCCGGGACGCCGAACTCACGCCCGTGGTACGCCTGCGGTCCTCCAGAGACGTCCGCCACCTGGTCGACGCGGACGGCGCGCTGCTGGCCGAGCTGAGCAGGGACGCGGTCCACGCGGAACGCCTCATCGACGGCGGCCGCACGGCGCAGTGGGACGAGATCGAGGTCGAGCTCGCCGACGACGCGGATCCGTCCATCCTCGACGCGGTCGAGAAGAAGCTTCGCAAGGCAGGCGTGCGCCCGGCGAAGGCGCCGTCGAAGCTGGCCAGGGCGCTGGCGGAGACCGCCCCCAAGGGGGACAAGCGGGCGGCACCACCCTCCTCGGAACCCCCGCAGACCGCCGGCGAACACATCCTCGCCTACCTGCGGGAACAGGCCGACGCACTGCTCGCGTACGACCCCGGCGTGCGCCGTGACCTGCCCGACTCGGTGCACCAGATGCGGGTCGCCACGCGACGGATGCGCAGCGCGTTCAAGACGTACCGGAAGGTCATCGACCGGACCGTCACCGATCCGATCGGCGACGAGCTCAAGTGGCTCGCGGGCGAGCTGGGCGTCGCACGCGACCAGGAGGTGCTCGCCGAGCGGCTGCGGTCGCGGATCGACGCCGTGCCCAGGACCCTGCTGCTCGGCCCGGTGCGCGGACGGCTGCGTATCTGGACCGCGGCCCATGGCTCCGGCGCCCGCCGCAAGGCCGTCGCCGTGCTCGACACCAAGCGCTATCTCTCGCTCCTGGAGTCGCTGGACGCGCTGCTCAGCGACCCGCCGCTGCTGAAGGCGGCGGGCGGCGCGGCCGCCAGGGTGATCCCCAAGGCGGTCCTGAAGGACTACGACCGGCTGGCCGCCCGGGTCGACCATGCCCTGGAGCTGCCTCCCGGTGAGGAGCGGGACCTGGCCATGCACGACGCCCGCAAGGCCGCCAAGCGCGCCCGGTACGCGGGCGAGGCGGCGACGCCCGCGCTCGGCAAGGCGGCCAAGAAGTTCGCCAAGCGGATGAAGGCCGTGCAGTCGGTGCTCGGTGACCACCAGGACAGCGTCGTGGCCCGCGAAGTCCTGCGGAACCTCGCGATCCAGGCGCATGCGGCGGGGGAGTCCGCCTTCACCTGGGGACTGCTGTACGGGCGGGAGGAGGCACAGGCCGCGCAGCGGGAGGCGGAGCTGCCGGGGGTGTGGAAGGAGGCGTCCGCCCCCAAACTGCGAGCGGATCTGACCGGCTGAGCGTCAAGGTACGCTTGATGGTCACCCTTGCCCGCTCACGAGAGACACCAAGATGCCTGTCGAGTCGGTCTTCCCACGCCTGGAAGCGCTTCTCCCGCACGTCCAGAAGCCGATCCAGTACGTCGGCGGAGAGCTCAACTCCACCGTCAAGGACTGGGGCGCCTGCGACGTTCGCTGGGCACTCATGTACCCCGACGCGTACGAGGTCGGACTGCCCAACCAGGGCGTCATGATCCTCTACGAGGTACTGAACGAGCGCGAGGGGGTGCTCGCCGAGCGTACGTACAGCGTCTGGCCGGACCTCGAAGAGCTGATGCGGGAGCACAAGGTCCCGCAGTTCACCGTGGACTCACACCGTCCGGTGAAGGCCTTCGACGTGTTCGGTCTCAGCTTCTCCACGGAGCTCGGCTACACGAACATGCTCACCGCCCTGGACCTCGCGGGCATCCCGCTGGAGGCGAAGGACCGCGGCCTGGACGACCCGATCGTGCTGGCGGGCGGCCACGCGGCCTTCAACCCCGAGCCGATCGCGGACTTCATCGACTGCGCGGTCATCGGCGACGGCGAGCAGGCCGTCCTCGACATGACCGAGATCATCCGCGCCTGGAAGGCCGAAGGCCGCCCGGGCGGCCGCGAAGAGGTGCTCTTCCGCCTCGCGAAGACCGGCAATGTCTACGTCCCGGGCTTCTACGACGTCGAGTACCTGCCCGACGGCCGCATCGGCCGCGTCGTCCCGAACAAGTCCGGCGTGCCGTGGCGCGTGTCCAAGCACACCGTCATGGACCTCGACGAGTGGCCGTACCCGAAGCAGCCGCTGGTCCCCCTCGCCGAGACCGTCCATGAGCGGATGTCCGTCGAGATCTTCCGCGGCTGCACCCGCGGCTGCCGCTTCTGCCAGGCCGGCATGATCACGCGCCCCGTGCGGGAGCGAAGCATCACCGGCATCGGCGACATGGTCGAAAAGGGCCTGAAGGCGACCGGCTTCGAGGAGGTCGGCCTGCTGTCGCTGTCCTCCGCGGACCACAGCGAGATCGGCGACATCGCGAAGGGCCTGGCCGACCGGTACGAGGAAGACAAGATCGGTCTGTCCCTGCCGTCGACCCGCGTGGACGCGTTCAACGTCGACCTGGCCAATGAGCTGACCCGCAACGGCCGCCGCTCGGGTCTGACGTTCGCCCCCGAGGGCGGCTCCGAGCGCATGCGCAAGGTCATCAACAAGATGGTCTCGGAAGAGGACCTGATCCGTACCGTCTCGACGGCGTACGGCAACGGCTGGCGTCAGGTGAAGCTGTACTTCATGTGCGGTCTGCCCACCGAGACCGACGAGGACGTTCTCCAGATCGGCGACATGGCGGTCAACGTCATCGCCGAGGGCCGCAAGGTTTCGGGGCAGAACGACATCCGCTGCACGGTGTCGATCGGCGGCTTCGTGCCCAAGCCGCACACCCCGTTCCAGTGGGCCCCGCAGCTGAGCGCCGAGGAGACGGACGCGCGGCTGGAGAAGCTGCGCGACAAGATCCGCGGAGACAAGAAGTACGGCCGCTCGATCGGCTTCCGCTACCACGACGGCAAGCCCGGCATCGTCGAGGGCCTGCTCTCCCGCGGCGACCGCCGCATCGGCTCGGTCATCCGCGCGGTCTACGAGGACGGCGGCCGCTTCGACGGCTGGCGCGAGCACTTCTCGTACGACAGGTGGATGGCCTGCGCCGAGAAGACGCTGCCCGCCTTCGGCGTGGACGTCGACTGGTACACGACGCGTGAGCGCACGTACGAGGAGGTCCTGCCCTGGGATCACCTGGACTCCGGTCTCGACAAGGACTGGCTCTGGGAGGACTGGCAGGACGCGCTCGACGAGACCGAGGTCGAGGACTGCCGCTGGACGCCGTGCTTCGACTGCGGTGTCTGCCCGCAGATGCAGACCTCCATTCAAATCGGCCCGACCGGCAAGAAGCTCCTGCCTCTCAGCGTGGTCAACGCTGCGGACTAGAGGGACCTGAACGGCGTCCGGTCCCAATGCCGGAGGCTCGGGCTGCCAAGGGCCGAGCACCGTCCCTCAGTGTTCGCGCCCAAGGGCGTACCGAGGCCGCCCCGTTACCTCGCCGGGAGGACGCCGCCAAGCGGCTGATCTCCGTGGCGGGTCGAGGATCCGCCCGCCGGGGGCGCTGGGACGATGCGCCCCATGACATCCAAGGCGGGCACGGAGGGTTCGACCAAGGGGGGACTCGTCCTGCTGACACTCGCGGCCGGGCAGTTCCTGATGGCGCTCGACAGCTCTGTCATGAACGTTTCGATCGCGACGGTGGCCGACGATGTCGGCACAACGGTGACAGGCATCCAGGGGGCGATCACGGCCTACACGCTCGTGATGGCGATGTTCATGATCCCTGGCGGCAAGGTCGGCGCGATCATCGGCCGCAAGCGTGCGTTCATGATCGGCTGCGGCATCTACGGCTGCGGATCCCTGACGACGGCGCTTGCCCCGAACCTGCCTGTGCTCCTGTTCGGCTGGTCGTTCCTCGAAGGCGTCGGGGCGGCGCTCATCCTGCCCGCGATCGTGGCGCTCGTCGCCGGCAACTTCGCCGTGGCACGCCGCCCCGCCGCCTACGGACTCGTCGCGGCCGCAGGAGCCGTGGCGATCGCGGTCGGGCCGATCATCGGGGGTGTCGCGACGACGTACTTCTCGTGGCGCTGGGTCTTCGTCGGTGAGGTCGTAATCGTGCTCGCCATCCTGGTGCTCGCCCGCCGCGTCGCCGACGCGCAACCCGACCAACGCCACCGCCTCGATCTCGTCGGCGCCGCGCTCTCCGCTCTCGGGCTCGGGAGCTTCGTCTACGGCGTACTCCGCTCGGACGAATGGGGCTGGTTCCAGCCGAAGCCCGACGCGCCCTCCTGGCTCGGGATCTCGCTGGTCGTGTGGCTGATGCTGGCGGGTCTGCTCCTGATCTGGCTCTTCCTGCGCTGGGAGGCGCGCCTGGTGGAGCAGCGCAAGGAGCCCCTCGTGGACCCGGCGCTTCTGCGGAACAAGCAGCTCACCGGCGGCCTGACGATGTTTTTCTTCCAGTACCTCGTACAGATGGGCGTGTTTTTCGTCGTACCGCTCTACCTGTCGGTCGCCCTCGGCCTGTCCGCGCTCAAGACAGGCGCACGCATCCTGCCGCTCTCGCTGACACTGCTGGCCGCCGCGATCCTGATCCCGCGTCTCTTCCCGCACGTCTCGCCGCGGCGCGTGGTGCGGCTCGGGATCCTTGCGTTGCTCGCGGGTGCGGTGGTCCTGATGGCCGCGCTCGACGCGGACGCCGGTGCGGAAATCGTCACCATCCCTCTCCTGTTGATCGGGCTCGGCATGGGCGCGCTGGCGTCTCAGCTCGGATCGGTCACTGTGTCCGCAGTGCCGGACAAGCAGAGCGCGGAGGTCGGCGGCATCCAGAACGCCGTCACCAACCTCGGCGCCTCGATCGGTACGGCACTCGCCGGGTCGATCCTGATCGCCGCGCTGACGGCTTCGTTCCTTACCAGCGTCGAGCAGAATGAGGCGATCCCGGCCGACGTCAAGAGCCAGGCGACCGTCGAACTCCAAAGCGGCGTGCCCTTCCTGTCGGATGCCCAGCTCAAGGACGCCCTCGACGAGGCGGGCACGAGCACGGAGGTGACTCAGGCCGCGCTCGACGCGAACGAGGCAGCGAGGCTCGACGGCCTGCGCGCCGCACTCGCCATCCTCGCTCTCACCGCTCTCCTCGCGATGTTCTTCACCCAACGGATCCCGACCACCCAGCCCGGCGCGACGGAAGCGTAGCGATGGGCAATCGCCGTCCTGTTCGGTTCGGTCTCTGCCTACGGACGTGCCCTCAAGTGACCCAGGGCGCCGGGCGTTCGCGCTCCCCGGCACAATGGGCCGATGCCGCAGCTCATCGTGCCGGACGTCCGTTTCCGTCTCTCCTTCCTCGAGTCGGTGGAAGAGTCCGTCGCCGAGGCCGAGTACTTCGGTGACACGCTGGCCCGCGAACTCGCCGAGCACGGCGGCAGCTGGCACGAGCCGGAGGGCTTCGCGCGGTACGTCGCCGCGATCCGCCAGGAGGAACTGGAGGAGGGCCGCCGGCCCGCGGGCTTCGTGCCCGGCACCTGGTACTGGTATGTCGACGGCGACACCTACCTCGGCCGCATCCAGATCCGGCACCGGCTCACTCCTCATCTGCGCGACTTCGGCGGCCACATCGGCTACGGAGTGCGGCCGAGCGCCCGCCGCCGCGGCCATGCCACCGCGATGCTGCGCGATGTCCTCCCCTATGCATCCGCACTCGGCCTCGACCGGGTCCTGGTCACCTGCGACACCTCCAACACCGGCTCGCGCAAGGTGATTGAGAACAACGGGGGCGTCTTCGAGGACGAGCGCGGCGGAAACCGCAGGTACTGGATCCGGACGGGCCTGTGACGCGTCATGTCTGACATGGAGTTCGAGAAGTCGCCTCAGACGTACGGGAATCATCAGGCACCCGCGCACTACGAGCCCGGCGAGGGCTGTCTCACCACGGTCATCCGGATACCGGTGCGGATCGTGGTGCTGCTCGTTGTCGTGCCCGTACGGATGGTCTGGGACCTCCTCGTCGTCTGCGGCCGGGCCGTGGAGCGGATGCTGCTGCGGCCGCTGGGCAGGGCGATGGCCTGGGTGTACGAGGCGGTGCTGACACCGCTCGGGCACGGTCTTGTGTGGCTTGGGGTCTTCATCGGCAAGGCGTTCTTCGTCTGGCCGTGGGTTGCGCTGTGGCGGTATTTGGTGGTGCCGGTGGTGATGTACGGGCTCGTGGTGCCGGTGGTGTGGATATACCGGCAGCTGCTGACTCCGTTGGGGCACGGGCTCGCCTGGCTCGTGGAGCATCTGCTGGTCGCGCCCGTGCGCTGGATCTACCGCCGGCTGCTCACCCCCGTCGGGCACGGTCTTGTCTGGCTTGGGGTCTTCATCGGCAAGGCGTTGTTCGTCTGGCCGTGGGTTGCGCTGTGGCGGTATTTGGTGGTGCCGGTGGTGATGTACGGGCTCGTGGTGCCGGTGGTGTGGATATACCGACAGCTGCTCACCCCGCTCGGCCACGGGCTCGCCTGGCTGCTCACCGCGATCGGGCACGGCATCGCCGCCGTCTGCCGCGGGGTGTGGACGGCGGTCGTCTGGCTGGTCGTGGTCCTGCTCGTCACGCCCGTCGGCTGGGTCTACCGCCACATCCTCGCGCCCATCGGCCGCGAGATCGCCGCCGCCGTGGGCGTCGCCTGGCGCATCGCCGGATACATCTCGCGAGCCGTCGGCCGGGGGATCAAGTGGCTTGCCTGGAACCTCGTCGGACGGCCGGTGCGCTGGTGCTACCAGAACGTCTGCACCCCCGTCGGGCACGCGCTGCGCGACGGCATCTGGCGTCCGGCCAAGAAGGCCGCCGTCGAGGCGGGCCGGGCCGCCCGGGCCGCGCTCCAGTCGGCCCGGGAGACGGTACGGCAGGCCAGGCGGGATACCTGGCGCGCGCTCGTCGGCGGGCCCCGGGTGCCCGAGGCCGGGGAACCGTTGGTGCCTCAGGCGCGTACTCTGGGTAGTACAACGACTGTTCCCGGCGTGGTGGCCGCACCCGAGATCTCCTTGCGAAAGCAGGGGTGAGCCGGGCGGGCCCCCAGGGAACACCCCGCACGTCCGAGGGTGGCGCGCCCCGCGCCCGCCCCGCACCGAGGAGAAGAACCACTGGGCAAGCGACAGCCCGAAGGCCCGCCGCCCGCACCGGCAGTGCAGCGCATTCGACTGCGCTACACCAAGCGCGGCCGCCTCCGGTTCACCAGCCACCGTGACTTCCAGCGTGCCTTCGAGCGGGCGCTGCGGCGTGCCGAGGTGCCCATGGCGTACTCGGCGGGCTTCACCCCGCACCCGAAGGTGTCGTACGCCAATGCCGCACCCACCGGCACGGGCAGCGAGGCCGAGTATCTGGAGATCGCACTCACCGAGCACCGCGACCCCGACGAGCTGCGTGAGCTGCTCGACGAGTCGCTGCCGGGCGGGCTCGACATCACCGACGCCGTCGAGGCCCGTACGTCAGGCCTCGCCGACCGGCTCACCGCATCCGTGTGGGAGCTGCGGCTCGACGGGGTCGACGTCGAGGACGCCTCGAAGGCCGTGTCCGTCTTTCTCGCCGCCGAGACCGTCGAGGTCCAGCGGAAGACGAAAAACGGCATGCGGACCTTCGACGCCCGTGCTGCCGTGGCGGACCTGCAGGCGCTCCATCCACAGTCCGACGCAGGCGTCGGCTCCACTGGAGCGGCTACCGCCGCGCTCATCAATAGGCCCGGGGACGGCCCCTGTGCGATACTGCGGCTGGTTGTTCGGCACGTGACACCTGCCGTGCGACCCGACGACGTCCTGTCCGGTCTCCGAGCTGTGGCCGACCTGGCGCCGCCGGTCCCCGCAGCGGTGACCAGGCTGGCGCAGGGGCTCTTCGACGAGGAGTCCGGCACGGTGACCGACCCGCTCGCGCCCGACCGCGAGGCAGTTCCGGCCGCTCTACCCACGGCCGCCGGAGCCGCCGTCGCGACGGCATCGGAAGGTCCCGCCGCGTAAGGACAGTCGTTGTAGCGCAGTCCTGGTACTCGGGAGCCACCTGGGTCGGGCCGCGCACCGAACAGAAGACTTTCGCCAGGCCGTACGTACATCGCGTACGGAACCGGCGAGCCATACATCAGCTCCCGTGCGGCGCCCGCGCCCCGGACGGCGGCACCGCGCACATCACGCGGGCCGTGGCCGGACCGGAATCAGGCGTGGCGCCCGGGAGCGTGACGGGAGAACCGCCCGCATGCTCGAGCCGAACGAATCCGGCACTGCCGGAGAGACCGAGAACAATTCACCCAGCGATACGCTGCCGCCGCGCCGCAGGCGCCGCGCCGCATCGCGCCCCGCGGGACCGCCGACGGCGGCCGCGGGAGCAACGGACGCCGTGGAAGACACGGACGTCACCGAGACCGTCGCCGCTGCGCCCGAGCCGGAGGCCCCCGCAGAGGAGGCCGCAGCGCCGCGTACGCGGCGCCGTGCGACTCGTAAGGCGACCGCGCCCGCCGGTGCGCCGCAGGCCGCTGAGGCTGCCGAGCCGGAGGCCGCCGCGGAGGAGGCCGCAGCGCCGCGTACGCGTCGCCGTGCAACCCGTAAGGTCACCGCGCCCGCCGAGACGGTTGAGACCGCGGAAGCCGCAGAGACCGCTGAGCCTGCTGAGCCCGAGGCCGAGGTGGCCGCGCCGCGTACGCGCCGTCGTGCCACCCGCCAGGTGACCGCCCCCGAGCCGGTCGTCGAGCCCGCTGCCGTCGAGCCCGCTGCCGTCGAGGCCGTCGCCGAAGAGCCTGCCGCCGCAGACGAGGCCCCCGCGCCGCGTGGCCGTGCCCGTCGCAGGGCGTCCGCGCCCGCCGGTGCGCCGCAGGCCGTGGAGACGGCCGAGGCCACCGAGCCGGAGGCCGCCGCCGAGGAGGCCGCCCCGACCGGCCGCACCCGTCGTCGGGCCGGCCGCAAGGCCACCGCGCCCGTCGGCGCCCCGCAGGCCGCCGAGGCCAACGGCGACGAGGCCGCCACCGAGGAGGGCGAGAGCCTGCCCGCCGACGCGGTCGCGCAGATCGCCTCCGACGAGGCCGAGGTCGCGGCCGCCGAGAAGGCGGCGACCCGGGGCCGTACGCGCCGCCGTGCCGCATCCCCCGAGTTCACCGCCCGCCCGGAGAAGGCCGAGAAGGCCGAGAAGGCCGAGAAGAGTGAAGCGGCCGAGGCGCCCGCGCGCGGCCGTCGTGCCGCCCGGCCCGCCGTGGCCGTCTTCCAGGCCCCGGTCTTCACCGAGCCGATGTTCCAGACCCCGGAGACGGCCGCCGCGGCCGCCGCCGCTGCCGTGGACACCGAGCCGGAGGAGGACGAGGACGTCGTCGAGCCGGTCGCCGAGACCGCCGCCCCGGAGCCCGCCGGCCGTCGCCGTCGTCGCCGCCGCGGTGAGCCCGCCGAGCCCGTCGAGACCCCCGCGCACGCCGCCCAGCAGGCCGAGCCCGAGGCGGAGACCGAGACCGAGCTGGAGCAGGCCGCCGAGGGTGAGGAGTCGGACGAGTTCGAGGACCGCCCCTCGCGCCGTCGCCGCCGTGGTGGCCGCCGCCGTCGCCGTGGCGAGCCCGCCGACGCCGACGAGACCTCGGAGGAGCAGGCCGATGAGGCCGCCGCCGAGGACATCCAGGAAGAGGAGGACGAGGAGGACGGCGAGACCGAGACCCCTTCCGCCGCCGGTACCTCCAGCAGCCGTCGCCGTCGTCGCCGTCGCCGTCGCAGCGGTGACTCCGCCGCCGAGGAGGAGACGGGTACGACCGACCCGGAGCGCACGGTGGTCAAGGTCCGCGAGCCCCGCCCCGCGCGCCAGAAGAGCGACGAGCCGTCCGACGAGGTGCAGTCCATCAAGGGCTCGACCCGTCTGGAGGCGAAGAAGCAGCGCCGCCGCGAGGGCCGCGAGCAGGGCCGCCGCCGCGTGCCGATCATCACCGAGGCCGAGTTCCTGGCCCGCCGTGAGGCGGTCGAGCGAGTGATGGTCGTCCGGCAGAACGGCGAGCGCACCCAGATCGGCGTCCTCGAGGACAACGTGCTCGTCGAGCACTACGTCAACAAGGAGCAGGCGACCTCGTACGTCGGCAACGTCTACCTGGGCAAGGTGCAGAACGTACTGCCGTCCATGGAGGCCGCGTTCGTCGACATCGGCAAGGGACGCAACGCCGTCCTGTACGCCGGTGAGGTCAACTTCGAGGCGCTGGGCATGGCGAACGGCCCGCGCCGTATCGAGGTCGCGCTCAAGTCCGGCCAGTCGGTCCTCGTCCAGGTGACCAAGGACCCGATCGGCCACAAGGGCGCCCGCCTGACCAGCCAGGTCTCGCTGCCCGGCCGCTACCTGGTCTACGTGCCCGAGGGCTCGATGACCGGCATCAGCCGCAAGCTGCCCGACACCGAGCGCGCGCGTCTGAAGACCATCCTCAAGAAGATCGTCCCCGAGGACGCGGGCGTCATCGTCCGTACCGCCGCGGAGGGCGCGAGCGAGGACGAGCTGCGCCGTGACGTCGAGCGGCTGCAGGCGCAGTGGGAGGAGATCCAGAAGAAGTCCAAGAGCGGCAACGCCCCGACGCTGCTCTACGGCGAGCCGGACATGACGGTCCGTGTCGTCCGCGACATCTTCAACGAGGACTTCTCCAAGGTCATCGTCAGCGGCGACGAGGCCTGGGACACCATCCACGGCTACGTCTCGCACGTCGCGCCGGACCTGGTCGACCGTCTGCAGCGGTGGACGAGCGAGACCGACGTCTTCGCGACGAACCGGATCGACGAGCAGCTGATGAAGGCGCTGGACCGCAAGGTCTGGCTGCCGAGCGGCGGTTCGCTGGTGATCGACAAGACCGAGGCCATGGTCGTGGTCGACGTCAACACCGGCAAGTTCACCGGTCAGGGCGGCAACCTCGAGGAGACCGTCACCAGGAACAACCTGGAGGCGGCCGAGGAGATCGTGCGCCAGCTGCGGCTGCGCGACCTGGGCGGCATCGTCGTCGTCGACTTCATCGACATGGTGCTCGAGTCCAACCGCGACCTGGTCATGCGGCGCCTGCTCGAGTGCCTGGGCCGGGACCGTACGAAGCACCAGGTGGCCGAGGTCACCTCGCTGGGCCTGGTCCAGATGACCCGTAAGCGGGTGGGCCAGGGCCTGCTGGAGTCCTTCTCCGAGACCTGCGTCCACTGCAACGGCCGTGGCGTGATCGTGCACATGGAGCAGCCGACCGCCGCCGGTGGCGGTGGCGGTGGCAAGCGCTCCAAGAAGCGCGGCCGCGGCGGTGCGGAGCATGTCCACGAGCACGAGATCGCTGCCGAGGCCGAGGCCGAGACCGAGACCGAGGCGGAGGTCGCCGCCGAGGTGGCTGCCCCGGTGACGCTGGCGGACACTTTCGTACCGGACGAGGAGCTGTACAGCAGCGCCGCGGAGGCCGAGGCTGCCGCTTCGCGCGGCCGTGGCCGCCGCCGGGCGACCCGTAAGGCGACCGCTCCGGCGGGTGCGCCGAAGGCCGCTGAGGCCGAGGTGGTCATCGAGGCCAAGACCGAGGCTCCGGTCGCCGAGCCGGAGGCCCCTGCGGCCCCCGTGGCTCCCGTGGAGGAGGCGGCCCCGACGGGCCGCGGCCGCCGCCGGGCCACCCGCAAGGCGACCGCTCCGGCCGGTGCGCCGAAGGCCGCCGAGGCGCAGGCCGCCGAGGCGGAGGTCGTCATCGAGGCCAAGGCTGAGACGTCCGTCGAGGCTCCCGGGGCCCCCGTCGCCGAGGAGGTTCCCGTCGCGGCCCCGCCGCGTGCCCGCCGCCGAGTGACCCGCAAGGTCACCGCCCCCGCCGGCTCGCCCTCGGGCGCGGAGGAGGCCGCGGTCGTCGTGGTGAGCAGCACCACGGCAGCCGAGACCGAGGCGGCGACGGCCGAAGAGGCCGCCCCGGCCAAGAAGGCGGCTCGCAAGACCGCGAAGAAGGCCACCGCGAAGAAGGCAGCCACCAAGAAGACGGCGGCCAAGAAGACCGCGGCGAAGAAGACGACCGCCAAGAAGGCCGGTGCGAAGAAGACCGCCGCGGCCGAGCAGCAGGCGCTGCCGTCTGTGACGGCGGCCACTGATAGCTGAACAGTTGATGAGCCCTCAGTGAACGGAACGTGTCCCACCTCGCCGGTCGCGGGGTGGGACGCGCTCTTTGTCTCCGAATTGATGCAGTGCTCTGTTAACAGCCCCGAAATTGACTAGGAAATCCCTGATAATGTGACGGCGGTCGCTGCCGGGTGAGGCCCCGTTCCGGAGACTACGGTGGGTGACCGGCCCGGTTCGGGACAAGACCGGTCCCAGATCCTCGGTAGGGCGTTGGCTTGCGCCGGAGGGGTGTGCGCGGCCTCGCGAGACGTCCGCTCCGCCCCTGACCTCTGCCACAAAGAGCTCTTGCGGTGTTCAAGGAGGACGTCCATGACGAGCAGCAATCAGCAGCCCATCCCCGCTGCCCGCCCGGTGATCGGTGAGGAAGAAATCGAGGCCGCGGTACGCGTATTGCGCAGCGGCAGGGTCGTACAGGGCCCTGAGGTCGCCGCGTTCGAGGAGGGCTTCTCGGAGCTCGTCGAGGGGCGCCACTGTGTGGCCGTCAACTCGGGTACCTCCGCGCTGCACCTCCTTCTGCTGGCTTTGGGCATCGGCCCGGGTGACGAAGTAATCGTTCCTTCATTCTCGTTCGCCGCATCGGCGAACGCGGTCCGCCTGGTCGGCGCCGATGTCGTCTTCGCCGACATCGAGCCCGGCTCCTTCGGCCTGGACCCGGCGGCTGTCGAGGCCGCCATCACGCCGCGCACCGCCGCGATCATGCCGGTGCACCTGTACGGCCACCCGGCCGCGATGGACAAGATCATGCCCATCGCCGCCAAGCACAAACTGGCCGTCGTCGAGGACGCCTGTCAGGCGCACGCGGCGGCGCTGAACGGCACCCCCGTCGGCGCGTTCGGCTCCGGCGGCACCTTCAGCTTCTACCCGACCAAGAACATGCACTCCCTCGAGGGCGGCATGATCTCCACGGGTGACGCCGAGATCGCCCGCACCCTGCGCCTGCTGCGCAACCAGGGCATGGAGCAGCGGTACGCCAACGAGATCGTCGGCGCCAACATGCGTATGACGGACGTCGCCGCCGCCGTCGGCCGCGTACAGCTCTCGAAGCTGGGCGGCTGGACCGAGCAGCGCATCGCCAACGCCGCGTACCTCACCGAGCACATCACCGCGCCGAACGTGCAGACCCCGACGGTCGCCGAGGGTGCGCGCCACATCTACCACCAGTACACGGTCCGGATCAGCGGGGACCGCGACGCCGCGATGGCGAAGCTCACCGAGGCGGGTGTCGGCAACGCCGTCTACTACCCGACCCCGATCCACCGGCTGAAGCCGTACTGGGAGCCGGACCAGAAGGCCGGCCGCAACTGGGACCTGCCCGAGACCGAGCGTGCGGCCGCCGAGGTCGTCTCGCTTCCGGTGCACCCTTCGCTGTCCGCGGAGGACCTCGAGCGCATCGTCGCCGCCGTGAACGAGCTTGGAGAGAACCTGTGACCACCGCCCAGGGACTGCGGGCCGGCCTGATCGGCCTCGGCTCGATGGGCCGCCACCACGCCCGCGTACTCGCCGGCCTGGAAGGCGTCGAACTCGTCGCCGTCGTCGACCCGATGGGTGACAAGAACGGCTGGGCGCAGGGCGTCCCCGTGCTGTCGACCGTCGAGGAGCTGATCTCGCTCGGTGTCGACTACGCCGTCGTGGCCTGCCCGACCGCGCTGCACGAGGAAGTCGGCCTCAAGCTCGCCGAGGCCGGGGTCGGCGCGCTGGTCGAGAAGCCCGTCGCGGACACCGTGGAGGGCGCCAGCAGGCTCGTCGAGGCCTTCGAGTCGCGCGGCCTGGTGGCCGGCGTCGGCCACATCGAGCGGTGCAACCCGGCGCTGCGCTCGCTGCGCCAGCGCCTGGAGGCCGGCGAGCTCGGCGACGTCTACCAGGTCGTCACCCGCCGCCAGGGCCCCTTCCCGCACCGCATCGCCGATGTCGGCGTGGTCAAGGACCTCGCCACCCACGACATCGACCTCACCGGGTGGGTGACCGGACAGACGTACACCTCGATCGCGGCGCGCACGGTCTCCAAGTCGGGCCGCCCGCATGAGGACATGGTCTCCGCCGTCGGCCAGCTCTCCGACGGCACGATGGTCAACCACCTGGTCAACTGGCTGAGCCCGCTCAAGGAGCGGTTCACCTCGGTCACCGGTGAGAAGGGCTGCTTCATCGCGGACACCCTCACCGCCGACCTGACCTTCTATTCGAACGCCGCCCAGGCCACCGAGTGGGAGGCACTGCAGGCGTTCCGCGGTGTCGCCGAGGGCGACATGATTCGTTACGCCATCCCGAAGCGCGAGCCGCTGCTGGTCGAGCACGAGCTCTTCCGCGACGCTGTCCTTGGCAAGTCCAACGACATCTGCACGCTGCGCCAGGGCCTTCGTACGGTAGAGGTGGCAGCAGCCGTGCTGCACTCAGCCGCCACCGGTACCACAGTCGATCTCTCCGCGCACGCCGCGGCCCAGTAGGGCGAGGAGCCTTGACCAGTCCTGATGTCACCGTCGTCGTCGCCGTGTACAACACGATGCCGTATCTGACGGAATGCCTTAACTCCCTTGTCGGGCAGAGCATTGGCCTGGACAGGCTTGAGATCGTGGCCGTCGACGACGGTTCCACGGACGACAGCGGGGCGGAGCTCGACCGCTTCGCCAAGAAGTACCCGGACACCGTCAAAGTGATCCACCAGGCGAACTCCGGTGGCCCGGCCGCGCCCAGCAACAGGGCGCTGGACGTGGCCACCGGACGTTACGTCTATTTCATCGGCTCCGACGACCACCTCGGCAAAGAGGCGTTGGCGCGGATGGTGGCCTGCGCCGACAAGCACGACTCGGACGTCGTGGTCGGCAAGATGGTCGGCACCAACGGCCGCTATGTGCACCAGGCGCTCTTCAAGAAGAGCAACCCGGACGTCAGCCTGTACGACTCGGCGCTGCCGTTCACGCTGGCCAACACCAAGCTGTTCCGCCGCGAGCTGGTGGAGCAGTACAAGCTGCGCTTCCCCGAGGACCTGCCGGTCGGCAGCGACCAGCCGTTCACCATCGAGGCGTGCGTGCGGGCCCGGAAGATCTCGGTGCTCGCGGACTACACGTACTACTACGCGGTGAAGCGCGGGGACGCGAGCAACATCACCTACCGCGCCGATCATCTGGCGCGGCTGCGCTGCACCGAGAAGATCATGAAGCACGCGGCCGGACTCATCGAGGCCGGGCCGCAGCGCGACACCGTCTTGGAGCGCCACTTCACCTGGGAGCTCTCCAAGCTCGTCAAGGCCGACTTCCTGGTGCTCGACCCGCAGACCAGGCGCGAGGTGTGCGGCGGCATCGCCGATCTGGCCGACGAGTACCTCACGGACCCACTGCGCGATTCCCTGCCGGTCACGCGGCGGGTCAGGCTCGCCCTGGCCCAGCGCGTCGCGGTGGACGAGCTCGTCGCGGCGATCGAGGACGAGGAGGCGAACGGCGCACCGCCGTTCCACCTGGAGGACGACAGGGCCTTCGCCCGCTACCCGGGCTTCAGGGACCCCGCGCTGAACATCCCCGACCGGGCCTTCGAGCTGATCGGGGAATCGGTGCCCGGCCGGCTGTCGGCCGGGACCGAGCTGGTCTCGGCCGAGTGGGAGCAAAGCGGCGACAATCTGTCCCTGGCCATCGCGGTACGCACCGGGCTGACCGGCGACACCGAGTCGGCCGTCATCCGCCTCGTCCAGGGCTCGATGCCCAAGAGCGCGGACAAGGCCGGCGCCCGCAGGCTGCCCGCCGGTCATGAACTCCCCGCCCCTGTGGGCGAGTTCACCCAGGAAGTCACTGCCGATTCAGCGGGCACGGTGATCCGTGCGCGCATCCCGATAGAGTCCCGCCAGGCCCAGCTGGGCGTGCGCCTCTATGTGGATGTCGCAGGCTGGACGTACGAGATCCCGGTGCGCGGCACGGACAAGCCGATGCCGCTTGCCCGGCGCTGGCGCAGTGGCACCCCGTATCGAGTGGCGGCGCGCGTGAACACCAAGGGCCGGATGGTCGTCCTGACCGGCCTGCTGTTCCCGCCCGAGAATAGATGGTGGTCGCGCGTGCGACCCCTGCTGGTCCGGTTGAAGAGGAAAGTAACCCGATGAATATCTGTGTAGTCGCGCTCGGCAAGATCGGGCTTCCGCTCGCCGTGCAGTTCGCCGCCAAGGGCCACCGGGTGATCGGCGCCGACGTCAACGAGAAGGTCGTCGAGCTGGTCAACGCCGGCACCGAGCCCTTCCCCGGTGAGCACGACCTCGACCGTCTGCTCAAGGAGACCGTCGGCGCCGGGCTGCTGACCGCGACCACCGACACCGCGGCCGCCGTCGCCGAGTCCGACGCCGTCGTGGTCGTCGTCCCGCTGTTCGTGGACGCCGACGGCGTGCCGGACTTCGGCTGGATGGACTCCGCGACCAAGGCGATCGCCGCGGGTCTCAAGCCCGGCACCCTCGTCTCGTACGAGACCACCCTGCCGGTCGGCACCACCCGCACCCGCTGGGCCCCGATGCTGGAGCAGGGCTCCGGCCTCACCGCGGGCGAGGACTTCCACCTGGTCTTCTCGCCGGAGCGGGTGCTCACCGGCCGCGTCTTCGCCGACCTTCGCCGCTACCCCAAGCTCGTCGGCGGCATCGACGAGGCCTCGACGAAGCACGGCGTGGAGTTCTACGAGCAGGTGCTGGACTTCGACGAGCGTGCCGACCTGGCACAGCCGAACGGAGTCTGGGACCTGGGCACCGCCGAGGCCTCCGAGCTGGCGAAGCTCGCCGAGACCACATACCGCGATGTCAACATCGGCCTGGCGAACCAGTTCGCCCGGTTTGCCGACAAGAACGACATCGACGTCAAGAAGGTCATCGAGGCCTGCAACTCCCAGCCCTACAGCCACATCCACCAGCCCGGCATCGCGGTCGGCGGCCACTGCATCCCGATCTACCCGCGGATGTACCTGTGGAACGACCCGGAGGCCACCGTTGTGCGCTCGGCGCGCGAGGCGAACGCCGCCATGCCCGAGTACGCCGTGGACCTGCTGGCCGCCGCCTACGGCGACCTGGACGGCGCGGGCGTGCTGGTGCTCGGCGCCGCCTACCGCGGCGGCGTGAAGGAGACGGCCTTCTCCGGCGTCTTCCCGACCGTCGAGGCGCTCAAGGCGCGCGGGGCCGTCCCCTTCGTGTCGGACCCGATGTACACGGCCGAGGAGCTCACCGCGCACGGTCTGACCCCGCACGAGGGCCAGACCGTCACCGCCGCGATCCTGCAGGCCGACCACGCCGAGTACCGCGAGCTGGCGGCCTCCGACCTGCCGGACGTCCGCGTCCTGGTCGACGGGCGGCGCACCACCGACCCGAAGCGCTGGGAAGGCGTACGCCGCGTCGTCATCGGCGGCTGAGGTACCCCTTTGCGCCTGAACCGGCGCGGCTCTCGCGGAGGTGGTTGCTCTTCGTGGGGGTTGCTCAATTGATGGCTGATGTGCCAGCACAAAGGGCCCCGGCCGCCTCAGTGAGGCGTCCGGGGCCCTTTGCCGTGCGTGCTAGCGCTTGTGCTGCTCCAGGAACTGCACCACGCGGTGGGCGGCCCTGCCGTCGCCGTAGGGAAGGCCGCGCTCGGCCGTGGGGGCCGGACGGGTGGCGATCTTGGCCCAGTCGGTGGCGTCCAGCTCGTGCGGGTTCGGGACCAGTTGGTTCCAGCCGCCCTCCAGCGTCTCGACCCACTCGGTCTCCGGGCGGATCGTGGTGCAGACGCGGTCCAGCAGGAACGCCTCCTTCTGCAGACCGCCCGAGTCCGTGACCACACCGGCCGAGCCGAGGACAGCGGCGACAAGACCGGCGTACGGCAGGGGCCTGCCCGAGTGCAGCGAGCCCTGGTTCAGCTTGATGCCGTGCTCCTCGGCGCGCACGACGAGGCGGGGGTGCGCCAGCAGGGCCACCGGCACCGGCAGGTTCGCGAGGGAGTCGATGATCGCCGCCAGGCGCTTCGGGTCGTCGGTGTTGTCCGGACGGTGCAGCGTCGCGAGCAGGTACGGCGCCTGGGGGTCGATGCCCTCGGGCAGCACCGGACTGGGGTGCTCGCCGGCCAGCACCGCGTCCCTGATCCGCAGGCACACGTCGACCATGACGTCACCGGCGAGCACGGAGCGCTTGCTGAGCCCCTCGGCCGCCAGGTGGCGCATGGCCTCCTCGGTCGGCGCGAGCAGCAGGTCGGCGGCGTGGTCGGTGAGGATGCGGTTGTGCTCCTCGGGCATCCGGCGGTTGAAGGACCGCAGCCCGGCCTCCAGGTGCGCCACTGGCAGGTGCATCTTCACCGCGGACAGCGCGCCGGCCAGCGTCGAGTTCGTGTCGCCGTACACGAGCACCCAGTCGGGCTGCTCGGCGTCGAGGACCGGGTCCATCGCCGTGAGCACACCGCCGGTCTGGGCGCCGTGGCTGCCCGAGCCGATGCCGAGGTGGACATCGGGGTCCGGAATGCCGAGGCCGGAAAAGAAGACGTCGGACAGGTCGGCGTCGTAGTGCTGCCCTGTGTGAACAATCACGTGCTGATGGTCGGTTTCCGCGAACGCAGCGGCGATCGGTGCGAGTTTGACCAATTGGGGGCGAGCGCCGACGACGCTGATGACCTTCACGGTGAACTGCTCCTCGATACCTTGGGATACGGGCCGTCGGCGGTGCCGAAGACCGAATTCCGTCCGATGATAAAGTGACGCCTCGACGTGTGCTCCGGGGAGGAAGTCGGTCATGAATCAGGCAGCATCCAGGGATGCGGCCGTAGTCACGCCGTGGTACCCCACACGTGAGCTGCCTTTCCGAGGATCTTTCGTCCAGGCAATGGTCGGTGCGACGGCCCCCGGCTGTGACAGCTTCGTGGTTTATCACTGCGACCCGTGGGTCGCGCCGATGGACGCCGCCACCACTCAAGCGGTGGAAGCGGCCGGTGGCAAACTGGTGATCCGCGCCGCGCACCGCGTGCCCACCGCCGGCGGTGCCGATCTGGTGCACTTCCCGGTCACCACCCCGCGCGGTCAGGACTACGGCGCCCAGTCCCGCAGCCATGAACGGCAGCTGCGCGCGGCCCTCGGCAACAAGCCCATCGACGCCCCCGTCGTGCACGCCCATGTCGGCCTGCCGAGCGGCTGGGCGGCCGTGCAGAACGCCCGTCCTGACGCGAGGGTCTTCGTCACCGAGCACGCCTCGTTCCTCGAGCGGGTCTTCCAGGGACCCCGAGGCCGTCGAGCTCTACGACGAGCTGCTGGCCCGGGTCACCGGCTTCTTCGCCGTCGGCGACAAGGTCACCGAGGTGCTGAGCAAGCAGTTCCCGCACCACGCGCACAAGATCCTTCGCATCCCCAACCCGATCTCCTTCGACGTGAGCCGCCCTGCCCCGGTCACCGAGCTGCGCAAGTGGCTGTACCTGGGCAGCATGGTCGAGCTCAAGGGCGTCAACTGGCTGGTCGAGGCCTTCGCCCAGTGCCACGCCCAGGATCCGACGCTGAAGCTGACGATGGTCGGCGAGGGCCCGCTGCGTAAGCCGCTGACCGCGCGGGTGGCCGAGCTCGGGCTGAGCGACGCCGTGGACCTGCCCGGTTCGATCCCGCACGAGCAGGCGCTCGACCTGATGCGCGAGCACGACCTGCTGGTCCACCCGAGCCGGTACGAGACCTTCGGGATGACCATCGTGGAGGGCATCGCCGCCGGAATGCCGGTGCTGGTGACCCGCTGCGGTGGCCCCGAGAAGACGCTGGCCGGTATCGAGGACGCGGCCGGCGAGCTCATTGATGTGGAAGAGAACGCCGAGTCGATCAGTGACGGCTACCGGCGCCTGCGCGACCGCTTCGACAGCGGCGGTCTGGATCTGAAGCGTGCCCAGGAGCAGCTGGCCGCGCAGTACGGCTACGAGGCCGTCGCCCAGGCGCACTACCGTCTCTGGTTCCCCGACTCCCCGTGATGGAGTGACATGCAGGTCCTGTTCCTGGCTCTCGGCGCCTCCCGCAAGCGGGCCGTGGTCGAAGAGTCGGCGGAAGTTGTGGCGCGCGGCGGCCGCGCCGTCGTCCTGGTCGGCGCGCGCAAGCCATGGCTCGACCAGGGCTTCGAGCCCGGCGTGGAGCTGGTGACGGCCGACGAGCTCGAGGCCCGCCATCTGCCGCGGAGGCTGGAGCGCCTGGTGCTCTACCGTGTGCCGAGGCTCGTCGTACGGGTCGCCGGCCGCGGGCCGCTGGCCGGCAAGGCGAAGCGAGCCCTCAAGGCGTACGAGCGCCGAGTGGCGGCCCGTGTCCACCGGCGGGTGTTCGTCCCGCTGCACCGCCGGGTGTGGCCGAAGATCTCCGACCGGCTGGTCTGGCGCCACTTCGGCCCGCGCAAGGGCCCGGAGCTGCTCGTCGTTGCCGATGCGCTTTCGGTGCCCCGCGCCGTACAACTGATTCAGGCGTGGGAGTCCGACGGCCTGGCAGTCCCCAAGGTCTGTTACGGCATCGACTCCGACGTGTCCCCGCAGACCCCGCAGACCTCAGCCGCTCGCTGATCTCAACACCGAGGAAGATCCATGAAGAACCGCAGCGACCGGCGCCCACGCGTGCTCTATCTGGCGTTCTACTTCCCGCCCTCCCGGGCGAGTGGCGTGTACCGAGCCAGGGCGACGGCCAACCACCTCGTAGAGAAGGGCTGGGACGTCACGGTCTGCGCGTCTCCGCTGGACTTCCTCTACAAGAGGATCGGCTCGGTGGACGAGGGTCTCTCGGAGACGGTCGACCCGCGTATCAAGGTCGAGCGGCCGTCGCTCAACCAGTACACCTGGCAGCAGGACCTGCGTGAGTTCAGCTGGCTGCGCCGCAGCTTCCCGCTGATGGCGAAGCGCGTGTACCAGTTCAGCCAGACGAAGCTGTTCCCGGAGCGCTACTCCTCGTGGGCCTGGGCCTCCGTCGTACGCGCGCTGAAGCTGCACTCCAAGAAGCGCTTCGACGTCGTCGTCGCCACCGGCAACCCGTTCGCGTCCTTCGGCGCGGCCTGGCTGTTCAACCGGCTGACGGGTGTTCCGTACGTCATGGACTACCGCGACTCGTGGACGCTGGACCTGTTCCACGACGAGCCGGCCTTCCCCAAGGGGCATATCGCCTGGGCCTGGGAGAAGCGGATGCTGAACAAGGCGGCCGCGTCGGTGTTCGTGAACGAGGCGCTGCGGGGCTGGCACGCGGAGCGGTACCCGGAGGTCGCGGACCGCATGATGGTGGTCCCGAACGGCTGGGACGCGGACGTCATTCCGGCGGCCCCCGAGCCGGCCGAGAAGCCGGAGCCCGCGGCGGCTGCCGGGACCGAGGCCGCTGCCGAGACCGAGGCGACTGCCGAGACCGAGGCGCCCGCCTTCGAGCAGCCTTCTGCCGAGGGACAGCGGCCGCTGAGGTTCGCGTACCTCGGCACGCTCACCGTCAAGCAGCCCGTCGAGGAGATGGCCGAGGCGTTCAAGATCGCCCGCCGTCATCCCGATCTGACGGACGCCGAGCTGCAGATCCACGGCCACCTGGGCTTCTTCAAGAACAGCCCGGCGACGCTGAAGAAGAAGCTCGGCCTGGACGACGAGGCTCCCGAGAACGGCGCCGAGGACACCGGACTGCGCTACTGCGGGCCGGTCTCCAAGACCGAGGTCGGCAAGGTCTACGAGGACGCGGACGTGCTGGTCTTCCTGGCCGGCGGCGGCAAGTACGTGACCTCGGGCAAGATCTTCGAGTACATGGCCTTCGGGCATCCGATCGTCTCGGTGCACGCGCCGGGCATCGCCGCCCAGGACGTGCTCGAGGGCTATCCGCTGTGGTTCAACGCCAACAGCCTGGACGTGGACGAGCTGGCGGCCTCGATGGTCGCGGCGGGCAAGGCCGCGCGTGATCTGACGCCGGAGCAGCGCGAGATCGCGCGCAGGCACGCGGACAGGTACCAGCGCGACGCTGTGCTCAAGCCCTTCGAGGAGCGGCTGCGGACCATCGTCGGCCGCGAGGACTCGTCCGAGGACCGAATCGAGGACTGATTCGGATCCGCCGACGGCGAAGGCCCCGACCGGAACTCCGGTCGGGGCCTTCGCCGTCGGCATCGGCGCCTACTCGTCCTTCTCGTCCTTCGGGGCGTAGATCTCCCGGTCCATGTGCATCGTGACGGTGAGGTGCGGGTGGGCCTTGGCCCACTTCCAGCCCGTCACCGTGGAGTTGATGTCGCTCACGAACACATGGTCGGCGAGGTCGAGCCGCAGCTCCGGAAGGGCGGCGCGTTTGGCCACACGGGACAGCAGCTGCGGCCGGATCTCCCGGTATCCACGGTTGAAGATCTTCTTGTGGAAGGCGTTGGCGGCCCTGGTGTGCGCCCGCTGGACGGACGCGACGGCGAGCTCGGGAGTGATCGACTTGCGGTTACGGGCGGCCACCCTGCGGGCCTTGCGCAGCACCGCGCGCGGGGCGCGGTAGACGAGGAAGCGCTCGCCGCGTGGGATGCGCAGCTTCTTCTCGGCGGCCTCGATGCTCACTACGGGGACGCGGGAGTCCAGCTGCGCGCGCTGCCAGAACTGGCCCGCCCTGCCCGAGACCAGGGTGACCTCGACGCCCACCTCGGTCAGGTAGTTGGCGAAGTCGACGATGCGGCGCGGCTTGCCGGGCGGCGTCAGCGCGAGGATGACCGCGCGGCCGACCGGCTCGGTGCTCTCAGGGGCTTTCTCGTCCTGCTTCTGAGTGACCGTCGGGGCGCTCTCGGCGGGCTGCTCGGGCTGCTCGGGCTGCTCGGGCTGCTCGGCCAGGGCCGGGAGGGGCACCTGTGCGGCGGGGAGCGGGGTGCCCTCGTAGACCGAGAGGAGCTGCTTGGCCACCGCCTCCGTGCCGAACCGGCTCTCCAGCACCTCACGGGCCGCCGGCAGGTCGATCCCGGCCGCGTCCTTCCTGAGCTGCCAGTAGGCGTCGGCGATGACCCTGGGGTCCTTGCTGACGTCCATGAACGCGCCGGCCTTGGACTCGATGCCGGCCAGGCTCTCCTGCGGGCCGCCGCTGCGTGTGGCGAGGACGGGCAGGCCGGCGGCGACGGCCTCCACGACCGTCATACCGAACGTCTCGCCCTTGCTCGCGTGCACGAGCAGATCGTGCTTGTGCATCAGCGCGTTGACGTCCTCGGGGGACACGGGCGGCAGGATGCTGACGCGGTCGCCGAGGCCGAGCTGCTCGGCGCGGGCGACGAGGTCATCCTCGCGGGGGCCGTGGCCGACCAGGGTGAGCTTCGCCCGCGGCTCCTTCTTCGCCACCAGAGCGAAGGCTTCGAGCAGTTCGTCGACGCCCTTCGGCTTGATCAGCCGGCCGACGTACAGCCAGCTGAGCAGCTCGGCCGAGCGCTCCGGGCCAGGCGTGAAGCGACCGAAGTCGATCATGTTCGGTACGACGCTGAGCTTGTGCGCGTACGCCGGGAACTCCGCGGCGATCTGCTCCCGCAGCCGGGAGCTGACGCACAGGAACGCGTCCGCCCGCTCCAGCACCTCGCCGTACAGCTCCAGGGCGGCGGGCTGCGCGAATACCTTGTCGAGGAACGAGGAGTGCTCGGTGACGACCACGCGCGCGTCGGGCCTGGCCAGGTGCAGAGCCAGCACGCCGCCGTAGATGCCGGTGTGGGCGTGGACGAGTGGGGCCTCGATCTTGCCCGTGGGCAGCGCGGGGAGCAGGGCCTTCTCCTGGGCGGCGACCCAGGGGCTGTAGTTCTTGCGGTGGGTGAGCGGCACGGGGATCCGGACGACGGTGCCCTCTGCGGACTCCACGACGGGGATGAGGTCCGAGCGCTCCTGGAGGCGGTCCACGGTGACCTTGATCGCGTCATTGAGCGCGGGGTGCGCCCGGCCCGACCAGTCCTCGGTGTGCAGGACGGTGACCCGGTCGAACTGGCCGGCCACCGCTGCCGTCATCGCCTGGACGAACGATCCGGCGTACGGGTTGTTCGGCGAGGGGTACCAGGGGGTGATCACGGCGAGGTCCGAAGGCTCCGCGGTGTGACCGTCCGTGTTGGCGGGCTCCAGCTCGAGCGTGAGCTCCGGCCGCCGCCGGATGGCCGCCCAGGCCGTCGGCAGTGCGTGTGCGTCACCGGCGATCAGCCGCTCGGCCGTGGCGAAGGGCCCCGACTTGTCGCCGACCAGCTTCTTCGCGGCGGGCCATGCCGAGCCGTGCTTGTCGAGGGAGAGCCGTACGACTTCCACGCCGTCCAGGCGCGAGAGGTCGTCGGCGGTCTCCGCCCACTCCTCACAGTCCGCGACGACCAGCACGACCTGCGAGCCGGAGGACGCAAGTTCCTTGACATGCTCGCGTGCTGCCCGTACCCGGTACGTTCCGAGCGCGAGATAGAGCACGTGGCTTTTCATCTGGTTCCCTTCGCACAACATGACGCAGGGCCCCAGGGTATCGAAGCCCGGGGCGGGCTCTGCGGCGAGGAGAGGGTGGGAGGAGGGAGGTGGTGGCGAGCCGGACGGGTGTCAGCTCCGGTCGTCGAGGACGCCGTCCTTCTCCACATACACCGCGCCGGTCTGCGGGCACTCCCACACGCCGGACTCGTCCGCACGCTCCATCAGACGGACGCCGGCCTTGCCGACCCAGCCGATCTGCCGGGCGGGCACGCCGACGACCAGCGCGAAATCCGGTACGTCCTTGGTGACGACCGCGCCCGCCGCGACCATGGACCAGCGCCCGATCCGCACCGGGGCGACACACACCGAACGTGCGCCGATCGAGGCACCGTCGGCGATCTTCACGCCCACGGCCTCCCAGTCGCCACCGCGCTTCTGCTTGCCCTCGGGGTCGACGGAACGCGGGTTGTGGTCGTTGGTGAGCACCACGGCGGGACCGATGAAGACACCGTCGCCGAGCTCGGCGGGCTCATAGACCAGCGCGTAGTTCTGCAGCTTGCAGTTGTCGCCCATCGTGACGCCGGTGCCGACGTAGGCACCCCGCCCCACCACACAGCCCTCGCCGAGCCGCGCGCCCTCACGGATCTGGGCGAGCTCCCAGACGCTGCTCCCGGCGCCGATCTCGGCGGTCTCGTCGACCTGGGCGGTGGGCTGGACCCTGTAGCTCACTGTGCTGCCTTTCACGCGGGGCTTGGCGGGCTGAGCATACGTGGCCCGCCGAGTGAGGAACCAATGATGTCTGCGAAGGCAATGTGACCAATCTGTGATCACGTGGAGACGATCATGTCCGACATGTGTTCTTGTGCAGGTCCATGACACATGGAAAAGTCCTCCTCCGCTTCTACGGGCTGGTTGGGGTTGGGGAACGTCAGGTCCGGGGTGGGGAAGCGCAACTGGGGTGCTTCGGCGCGGTGTGCGCCGACCGTGTCGTCGGCCTGCGCGGCACCCACACCTTCTCCTCACAACCGCCCGGAGGCGGGGGGTTCTCCGGACGACGCGGTCCGGTGACGCCTCCATCGGTCATTTGAGGTTCCCGCCGGCTTCTCACAGTCCGGCGCGGACGGAGTGTGGGGGAAACGATGCCGCGGGTCGGTAAACGTACGGGCCGGGGGGTGATGGCCGTCGCTCTGGCGGCCGTCCTCTCCGTGCTGGGGCAGGGAGCGGCAGTGACGCCGCAGGCGGTGGCGGCCACGGCCTGTGCCGGGGCACAGTCCGACTTCAACGGCGACGGAATCCGCGACGTCGCCATCGCCGACCCGGAGGCCACCGTCTCCGGGAAGGAGCGGGCAGGGCTCATCCGCATTGTGTACGGCGGCGGCAAGGGCACCTTCGAACTGTCGCAGGACTCGCCCGAGGTCTCCGACGGAGCGGAGACGGGCGACCAGTTCGGCTTCTCGTTCGCCGTGTACGACGCCAATCTCGACGGCTGCAGCGACATCGCCGTGGGCATCCCGTACGAGGACATCAACCTGGTCGGCAACACCATCAAGGACGCCGGCCTGGTCCACCTCATCTACGGCTCGCCGGCCGGCATCGCCTCGGGCGGCCAGGGGAGCTACGGCTTCCGGCAGGGCTCCGACGGCAAGCTCGGCGGCGGCTACGAGGCCGAGGACTGGGTCGGATACGCCGTCGCCGCGGGCAAGTCCGCGACCGGTTTCCCCTTCCTGGTGATCGGGGTCCCCGGCGAGGACGGCGCGGGCGGCGCCGACATGGGGATGATCCACTATGTCTACGGCACCGCGTACGACGTGGCGAGCGTCTCCCAGGACACCACCGGTGTCTGGGAGGAGGCCGAGGCGTACGACCGGTTCGGGGCGTCCATCTCCGCCACCGACCGGCACTTCGTGGTCGGGGCCCCCGGCGAGTCGATCGGAGCCGTGGAGTCCGCGGGCGGCGTCATCGCCTTCCGCCCGTCCATCAACTCCCTCGGAGTCCCCGACCCGCTGTTCGGCATGGGGCAGGGACGCACTCCTGGGCCCGACACCGCCGCCCAGGTCGACGACCGCTACGGCACATCGCTGGCGACGGCGCCGTACCGGCCCGCCAGCGCGGCCACCACGACCGACTCGCTGCTCGCCGTGGGCGTACCCGGCGAGGACCTGTCGACCACGGTCGACGCCGGTGCGGTGCACCTCTACCACATCAAGGCCGACGGCACCGTCACGCTGCTCAAGTGGATCGACCAGAACCAGCCCGGTGTCGAGGGCGACACTGAGGCCGGCGACTTCTTCGGGCAGCGACTCGCGGCCGTCAACACCGCCACCAACGTGGTCAGTACCGCCACGACCATGCGCCTCGCCGTCGGAGTACCGGGCCGAGGAGTCCACCGAGGAGTTCCCGGAGGAGGGCGGCGTACAGCTGTTCTCGATGCTCGGCGAGCCCGGCGCCGCCGACAGCTGGATCGCACCCGGCGACGGCATTCCGTCCCCCCGGGCTCCCCGCACGCTCGTCGGCATGGGCCTCGGCGCGAGCCCGGCCTCGCTCTACGTAGGCATTCCCTACGGGCCCGCCGAGGGAAGGGCCGTCCACGCCTTCGCGTGGAACACGCCGAACGGCGGTGCGCCCACCCAGACCTGGAAGCCGGGCGAAGGCGGAATCCCGGCGGAGAACGTTGCGTTCGGCGCGCTCGTGCGCTGACAGCGCAGGTAAAAGTGAGAGGGGAAACATCTCAGTGACCAGTCCAACGCGCCCGCTACCGGGCGCGATTCGACGGCGTACCGCCGGCGGCGCGAGTGCTGTCGTCCTGACAGCCTTCGCGCTCTGCTTCGGGCCCGGAACGCCCCTGACACCGCCCGCGGCGGCCATCGCCGCCGGCTGCTCGGGCGTGGAGTCGGACTTCAACGGTGACGGTGTGCGCGACACCGCGATCGCGGACCCCGAGGCGACCGTCGCGGGCGTACAGCGGGCCGGACTCGTCCGCGTCGTGTACGGCGGTGGCAAGGGCACCCTGGAGCTCTCGCAGGAGACGGCCTCAGTGCCCGGCGCCGCCGAGGCGGGCGACCAGTACGGGTACGCGCTCGCCGTCTACGACGCCGACGCGGACGGCTGCAGCGATCTCGCCGTCGGAATGCCCTATGAGGACATCTCGACCAACGCCGACGCGGGCGGGGTGCAGATCGTCTACGGCTCCCCGACCGGCATCGGCGGCGGCAAGGCCGTCAAGGAGCACATCCAGGGCGAGACCGCGACGCTCGGTGGTGCCGCCGAGGCGGGAGACTGGACCGGCTACGCGCTGGCCGCGGGCAAGTCGTCCGCCGGCACGCCGTATCTGCTGATCGGCTCTCCGGGCGAGTCGATCGGCACGGTCGAGGACGCCGGGGCGTTCTTCTACGTCTCCGGCACCGCGCAGACCGTCGTCGGGATCCACCAGGACACCGAGGCCGGCGGAGCGGTGCCGGGTGTGGCGGAAATCGACGACCGGTTCGGTGCGTCACTCGCCGCGACGCCCACCCACTTCGCCGTCGGTACGCCGGGCGAGGCGCTCGGCACGACGACCTTCGCCGGAGGCGTCGCGGTCTTCAGCCACACCCTCGTGTCCGGCTATCCGAAGCCGCTGGTCGGACTGGGCCAGGACCAGGACGCCGTCCAGGGCGCCGAGGAGGTCGGCGACGGCTTCGGTACGTCGCTCGCGATGGTTCCGTACCGCCCTTCCGGCGCCACCTCGACCACGGAGTCCCTGCTCGCGGTCGGCGTTCCGGGCGAGGACCTGTCCACCACCGTCGACGCGGGCGCCGTCCAGGTGTTCCGGGTCACGGCCTCGGGGAGCTTCACGCAGACCGCGTGGATCGACCAGAACGCCGAGGGTGTGGACGAGGAGGCCGAGGCCGGCGACTTCTTCGGACAGCGGGTGGCCGCGGCCAACTCGTCGCCGAACACGGTCGCTTCCGCCACCACGACGCGGCTTGCGGTCGGCGTGCCCGGCGAGGAGTCCTCGGAGGAGCACCCGGAAAAGGGCGGGGTACAGATCTTCCCGCTGGTCGGCGCAGTCGGCGCGTCCGACAACTGGATCGACCCGGGCTACGGGATTCCGTCCCAGCCCGCCCCCCGGCAGCTCGCCGGGATGAGCCTGGCGAGCAGCCCGTCATTGCTGTACGTGGGCATGCCCTACGGCCCCGCCGACGGCCACGCGGTCTACGGATTCCCGTGGAACGTGGCGTCCGGTGGTGCCCCCACACAGACCTGGAAGCCCGGCGAGGCCGGAATCCCCGCGGGTGACGTCGCGTTCGGAGCGGCGGTCCGTTGATGAGCGACATGGAGAGTGGACGCGTGTCCAGACGAATAAGGCGCAGCCTCGTGCTGCGTGGCGCGGTGGCCGCTGTGGCAGCGGGCGCTGTATTGACCGGTGGCTTCACGGCCCTGCCGGGCAACTCCGAGGCCAAGGAGCCCGGGCAGACATCGGTCGCTTCCGGCAAGCCGGTGCAGACGGAGAACCAGGCACTCGCGGCGGCGAAGAAGAGCGGTAAGAAGGTCGAAGTCCTCGGGATGCGCACCGCGCGCCGGGAGATCTTCGCCGAGCCCAACGGCACCTTCACGGCCCGTGAGTACACAGATCCCATCCGCACCGTGCAGAGCGGCAAGTGGGTCGACATCGACAAGACCCTGGTGAAGCGGTCGGACGGCAGCGTGGGGCCGAAGGCGGCCGCCGTGGCCCTGTCGTTCTCCGGGGGCCAGGCGGGCAAGCCGTTCGTCACCATGAACCAGGCGGGCCGCGAGCTGTCCCTGACCTGGCCGTACGGCAAGCTGTCGGCTCCGGTGATCAAGGGGGAGACGGCCACCTATGTGGACGCGCTGCCCGGAGTCGACCTGACGGTCCGGGCCGAGGCGGACGGGTTCGGCCACCTGCTGGTCGTCAAGACCCCAGAAGCCGCGGCCAACCCGAAGCTGGCCAGGCTTGACCTGGGGCTGAAGGCCGACGGCCTCAAGATCAAGGAAGACGCCTCCGGCGCCCTGAAGGCCGAGGACGCCGCGGTGGGCGGCACCGTCTTCGAGGCCGGCAAGCCGGCCATGTGGGACTCGGCCGCCGTCAAGGAGGCCGCGGCCAAGCCCCAGGGCCCCAAGGCGGTCGCCAAGGCGCTTTCCGCGTCCGCCGCCGCTGCCGAGCCGGCTCCCTCGGTCGCGCCGGCACCCGCCCTGGCCGGTCCGGGCGGTGGCGGCAAGACCGCGTCGCTGGGCATCGAACTGGGCAAGGGCAAGCTGTCGCTCGTCCCCGACCAGAAGCTGCTCAAGGCGAAGGACACCGTCTTCCCGGTCGTCATCGACCCCATCCAGCGCACCACTTCGCGTACGGCCTGGACCGGCGTGATGTCCGGCATGCCGAGTGAGCAGGACTGGAAGTACTCCGACAGCGCCGGCGTCGGCAAGTGCCCGACCGACTACAACCCGGTCTCCTGCAACGGTGTCGGCGTACGGCGTCTGCTCTTCACCATGCCGGTGTCGTTCTACAAGGGGAAGCAGATCCTGGGCGCGAGCTTCTCCGCCCGCGTCGCGCACATCTACAGCGCGTCCCCGACCGCCGAGCCCATCCGGCTGTACCGGATCGGCGGCAAGAACTACACCATCACCTCCTCCAGCAACTGGTCCAACACCCAGGACGACTGGACGGACCACATCGGGACCGTCGACAAGGCCATCTCGCCGACGTCCTGCTCCAGCCAGGCGAACCTGCACTTCGAGAGCGGCTCCACCGGTGAGCTCACCAGCGAGGTGCGGACCGCGGCGAACGAAGGCTGGTCGTCGATGACGCTGGGTCTGCGCGCCGCCGACGAGAGCCGGTTCGCGGAGTGGAAGCGGATCTGCGGCAACGCGTACCTGTCGATCAGCTACAACAACCTGCCGCGGAAGATCACCACGCTGTCCAGCGACCCGGGCGGTATCTGCGACACGGGCGCCGGCCGGCCGTACGCCGAGGTGCCGCCGAAGCTGCAGGCCGTGGCGAGCGACCCCGACCACGCGAACGGCCAGACCGACAAGGTCAAGGTCGAGTTCAAGGTGGAGTGGACGGACCCGGTCTCCAAGGAGGCGAAGAGCTACACGTATCTCACTCCCTCCTGGCTGGCGCCGACCCCCAACACCAAGTTCACCCACACGGTGAAGTCGACGATCCCGCAGAACACGGTCATCTACTGGAGCGCGCGGGCGTACGACGGTGACGGCTACGGTCCATGGAGCTATGACGGCGACACCACTCGCTGCGAGTTCATGTACGACAGGACGCTCCCCGGCAAGCCGAATGTGCTCTCCAAGCAGTACCCGTCCGACACCGTCTACCACGACGGTGTGGGTACCTACGGCACTTTCACCTTCTCGCCGAACCCCAATGACTCGGTGCCGGACACCGATGTCGTGAAGTACCGGTACGCGTTCGACAGCACGGCCAGCCCGGCCACCACCATCAACGCCGCGACGGCCGGCGGCCCCGCCTCGGTGAACTGGATGCCGACGCGCTCCGGCCGCCACTGGGTGGATGTCATCGCGGTCGACAAGGCCGAGAACCCCAGCACCAAGGCGCACTACGAGTTCCTGGTGACCGAGGGCACGCCGGTCGCCGGCCAGTGGAACTTCGCCGACGGTGCGGGCAGCACCGAAGCCCACGACGAGACAGGTGAGTTCTCGGCGGACGCCGGCACCGGCATCAGCTTCGGCGTCGAAGGCCCCGGCGGAAAGGCCGACTCGGCCGCTCGCTTCGACGGCTCCGGCAACGCCTTCGCCGACGCCAACGAGACGGTGCTCGACTCCTCGAAGAGCTTCAGCGTCAGCGCCTGGGTCCGTCCGACGGCCCTCGACCGCGACATGACGATCGTGAGCCAGGACGGCACCGGTGAGCCCGGCTTCACCCTCGGCTACGACCACACGGTCGGCACCTGGTCGTTCTCCGTACCGGTCACCGACGTCGACTCGCTCGGCAAGTGGAAGGCCGTGTCCACCGGAGTCTCCGTGGTCAAGGACCAGTGGGTCCTGCTGACCGGCGTGTACGACGCGCAGAAGAGCGAGCTGCGGCTGTACATCAACAAGGACTCAAAGGGCGTCGCCCAGCGGCGCTCGGTGTGGAAGTCGTACGGTCCGCTCCAGATCGGCCGCTCCACGGCCAAGAGCGGCTACCGGGACAACTTCGTCGGTGACCTCGCCGAGGTCCGGGTCTTCGACCGGGTGCTGCCCGCGGCGCAGGTCGCGGAGCTCATGACGGTCAAGCCGGACCGCAAGGGCTACTGGCAGCTTGACGCGGAGACCAACCGGACCTCCGCGGAGACCGGCAACGGGCCGGTCCTCGGTCTGGCGGGCGACGCGAAGATCCACACCGCGCCGACCGATCCGCTGTCGGAGGATCCGTTCCCCATGGTCGGAGCCGGCCACCTGCTGCTGGACGGCGCCGGGGACTACGCGTCCACCGCCACCGCCCCGGTCACCGGAGCCGCCAGCTTCACCGTGACCGCGCGCGCCCAGCTCACCTCGCTCGACCCGGTCAAGGCACAGACGGTGCTCTCGCTGCCCGGCACGGCCGCGAACCGCCTCGCGGTCCGCTACCGGCCCGCGCCGGACGCCGAGACCCCGTCGATGTGGGAGCTGGCCGTCGCCACCTCCGACTCGGCCACCTCCAGTGCGGCGGTCTTCCACGACGACCAGGAACTCCCGGACACCGACGTGGCCGGCCAGCACCTGGCCGTGGTCTACGACGCCTTCGCCAACGAGATCCGGCTGTACGTCAACGGAATGCTCGCCGCCACCGCGCACGGCACCGAGGACACCCTCTGGGGTGCCACCGGCGGCCTGCAGGTGGGTCGTTCGGCACTCGGCGGCGGCAGCGAGTACTTCGCCGGCGCGATCGACGAGGTCCGTGTCTACAGCGGAGCGGCCGACAGGACAGCGATCCTGCAGATGGCCAACCCGATGGCACTGCCGGACATGTAAGCCGCATTACGGGTGTGCCGGCCCCCGCGCGGGGGCCGGCACACCCGCCTCTCTTTTTCGGTTTTCATTGCCCACTTCGAGTGCGGAGTCACGTGATGTCCTATCGGGGCCGGTTGTTGAACCGGTGCATACCCAGACGTTTGCTCAGTTCGGCCGTGATGGTCCTGTCGTTGGCCCTGACCGGGTCCTCGGTCCAGGCTGTCGCGTACGCCGATGAAAAGGGCCGGGGAAGGCCTGGTGTCCAGGACTTCGGCGACCCTGCGAAGGGCAAGAACGCCAAGGCCAAGGCGCGCCCGGCCGACCGGGCCAAGAAGGCCGCGGTCAAGCGACTCGACAAGGCGACCTGGCCCAAGGGCGCCAGCGCGGAACTTCCCGTCGCCGCCGTCAAGGCCCCGCCCGAGGTGAAGGTCGGCGGACTGCCCGTCACGGTCACCGCCGTCAAGGCGCCGGCCGCGAAGAACCGGGCGGCGGCCAAGGGCGCGGCTCCGCTGCCCGACAAGGTCAAGGTCGACGTCCTGGACCCCAAGCGCGCCGCCGCACTGGGCGCGGGGGCACTGCTGCGCGTGGAGCGGGCCGACGACAAGGCACAGGCCGCCAAGGTCCGCCTGAACGTCGGCTACTCCGCCTTCGCCGAGGGCTTCGGCGGCGACTACGGCGCGCGCCTGCACCTCGTCCAGCTGCCCGCGTGCGCGGCTGTCGCGCAGCCCGGCAGCAAGGCCTGCCCCGAGCTGCCGAAGCCGCTGGCCACGGTGAACAACGCGGAGGACCGTACGGTCTCGGCCGAGGTCACCGCGGCGCCGGTGCCCTCAGGGCCCTCGACCATGGCGGTTCAGAGCACCTCGCTCGTCGCGCTGGCCGCAGGTCCGTCCTCCGCCCAGGGCACCTACAAGGCGACGGCCCTGTCCCCGTCGGCGAGCTGGAGTGTCGCCAACTCCTCGGGCGGCTTCAGCTGGAGCTATCCGCTGCGCTCCGTCCCCACGCCGGGCGGTCTGACGCCCAGCGTCGGGCTCGGCTACTCGTCCCAGTCCGCCGACGGCCGCACCTCCGCGACCAACAACCAGGGCTCCTGGATCGGTGAGGGCTTCTCGTACGACCCCGGCTACATCGAGCGCCGCTACAAGCCGTGCTCGGACGACGGCCACTCCGGGTCCGGTGAGCAGTGCTGGGCGTTCGACAACGCCACCATTCTGCTCAACGGAACCTCGAGTGAGCTCATCAAGGATGACGCCACCGGCCAGTGGAAATTCTCGTCCGACGACGGCACCAAGGTCGACAAGCTGACCGGTGCGACGAATGGCGACAACGACGGCGAGCACTGGCGCGTCACCACGTCGGACGGCACCGAGTACTACTTCGGTCTGAACCGCCTGCCGGGCTGGGCCTCCGGAAACGAGGTGACCGACTCCACCTGGACGGCCCCCGTCTTCGGTGACGACTCGGGCGAGCCCTGCTACAACGCCACGTTCACCAGCGCCCACTGCAAGCAGGCCTGGCGCTGGAGCCTCGACTACGTCAAGGACACGCACGGCAACGTGATGTCCTACTACTACGCCCCCGAGACGAACTACTACGCGCTCAACGGCAAGACGGACGTCAACGGCACCGCGTACCACCGCGGCGGCTATCTGAAGCGGGTCGACTACGGTCAGCGCGACGGCCAGGTCTACGCGGCCAAGGCCCCGGCGCGCGTGGTGTTCAACACCGACGAGCGCTGCCTGCCCACCGCGGACTTCGACTGCGCGGAGAGCAAGCGGACCAAGGCCAACGCCGCCTATTGGCCGGACACCCCGGTCGACCAGGAGTGCAAGGCCGCCACCAAGTGCACCGTGGGGCAGACCTTCTGGACGACCAAGCGGCTGACCGGCATCACCACGCAGATGCGCAAGGACGCCACCAACTACCAGGACGTGGACGCGTGGACCTTCACCCATCTGTTCACCGACAACGGTGACGACTCCAAGACGCTGTGGCTGTCGAAGATCGACCACGAGGGCCGGGTCGGCACGGCGGCGAAGCTCCCGACGCTGGAGCTGTACGGCCAGCAGCTCGTCAACCGCGTCGACGCGATCGGCGACAACATCGCCCCGTTCCACCGCTTCCGGCTGGCGGCGGTGCTGAGCGAGACGGGCGCCCAGCTGGACGTCAACTACGCCCCGGTGGACTGCACCAAGAGCGCACTGCCCAAGCCGGGCGAGTCGACGAAGCGCTGCTACCCGGTCAAGTGGGCGCCGCCCGGCAACATCGAGCCCATCACGGACTGGTTCCACAAGTACGTGGTCGCGGAAATCGTCGAGACGGACCGTACGGGCGGCGGCGACAGCCTCGTCACCCGCTACGACTACCAGGGCAACGCGGCCTGGCGTAAGGCGAAGCCGGACGGCATCACGGAGGACAAGTACCTCACGTGGGGTGGCTGGCAGGGCTACGGCAAGGTCAAGGTCACCAGCGGAAGTGCCGACAACCAGACGTCGCGGGTCGACTACACGTACCTGCAGGGCATGGACGGCGACAAGGACCCGGACGGCGGCACGCGTTCGGTGAAGGTCGCCGACTCCACCGGCACCGAGTACACCGACGCCGAGGAGTTCACCGGTCACCAGCTGGAGGCGGCCACCTACGACGGTTCCAAGCTGGTCGCCAAGACGATCAGCACGCCGTGGAAGCACTACACCGGCACCCAGACCAAGAGCTGGGGGACCACGCGTTCGGCGATCGTCAGGTCCGAGACGGAGCGCGGGTTCAGCCTGCTGTCCAACGGCAGCTGGCGGGAGGCCAAGACCACCACGAAGTACGACACGGCGAACGGCACCGGCCGCGTCACCGAGGTCGACGACCAGGGCGACGTCTCGACTCCGAACGACGACACCTGCACCCGCACCTGGTACGCGGACAACGTCGGCGAGAACATCCTCTCCCTGCTCTCGCGCAGTGAGTCTGTCGGCGTGAAGTGCTCGGCGACACCGGACCGCAAGACGCAGGTCCACGCCGACGAGCGCACCTCGTACGACGGCAAGGCGTTCGGCGAGGCACCGACCAAGGGCGACGCGACCACGACGGAGCGCCTGACCTCGCACAACGGCACCACGGGCACGTACCAGGTCACGGGCACCACGACCTACGACGCCTACGGCCGTCCGCTCTCGCAGAAGGACGCGTCCGCCACGGAGACCAAGACGGCCTACACGGACGTCAACGGTCTGATCTCGCAGGCGAAGAACACCAACGCGCTGGGGCATGTCACCACGACCGACTACGCCCCGGCCTGGGGCATGTCGGCCGGCCAGACGGACCCGAACGGCAAGCGCACCGACCTGGCGTACGACGGCCTCGGCCGGCTCACCTCGGTCTGGCTGCCGGACCGGGCGAAGACGCAGACGCCGAGTATCAAGTACTCGTACAACGTCCGCCGCGACAAGGTCGTCGCGATCAAGACGGAGAAGATCGAGAACGACGGCTCGTACGGTTCGGAGTACCAGCTCTACGACGGTCTGCTGCGGCCGCGCCAGCTCCAGACGGAGGGCGCCGGCGGGACCCGTATGGTCGCCGACTCGTTCTACGACGGCACCGGCAAGATCAAGAAGACCAACGCGACGTACAACGCGGCTGGGGCTCCTTCCGACGAGCTGCTGATCGTCCACAACGGTGAGGTGGGCGCGCAGAGCCTCATGGAGTACGACGGTCTGGGCCGGCCCAAGGCGCAGATCATGGCGGTCTCCGGCGTCGAGCAGTGGCGCACGACCACCACGTACGACGGCGAGCGGACCACGGTCGACCCGCCGACCGGCGGCGTGCCGACGACGACGATCGCCGATGCCGCGGGCAACACCAAGGAGATCTGGCACTACCGGGGAGCGTCGCCGAACCCGCTGTCCGGTTACGACGTCACCAAGTACACGTTCACGCCCAGGAACAAACTGGAGACGGTCACCGACGCCAAGGGCAACGAGTGGCGGTACGAGTACGACCAGCTCGGCCGCAAGACCAAGAGCATCGACCCGGACGAGGGAACGTCGACCACCGCGTACGACGCTCTCGACCGTCCCGTCGCGGCCACGGACAGCCGGGGCAAGAAGACCTCTACGGTCTACGACAAGCTCGGCCGCCCCGTCACGACCTGGCAGGGCGAGCCCACCACGGGCACCAAGCTCACCGAGATCCGGTACGACAAGGCCGGCTGGCTCGGGCAGGTTTACGCCACCCTCAGCTACGTCTCACCGACCGAGTACTTCGGCTCCGTCGTCCAGGCGGTGGACGACCTCTACCGTCCGCTCAAGACGGCCTATGTGGTGCCCGCGTCGCAGGGCGGACTCGCCGGCACGTACACCTTCACATCGGCCTACAACCGTGACGGCACACTGCAGTCGAGCGGCCTTCCGGCAGTGGGTGACCTGCCTGCCGAGGTTCTTGCCTACGGCTACGACGAGCTTCAGCGTCCGACATCGATGACGGGGTCCACCTCGTACGTCACCAACACCGTCTACTCCAAGAACAGCCAGCTCCAGCAGCTCGAACTGTCGACCGGCAGTGGCAAGAAGGTCTGGCAGACCTTCGACTACGAGACGGGTACGGACCGGCTGACCCGCTCCGTCGTCGATGTCTACGGAGCGTCCGCTCCCGCGAAGGAGTCGAACTTCTCCTACGACCAGGCGGGCAACGTCCTGTCCATCTCGGACACGGCGAACGCATCCGCTCCGGACGTTCAGTGCTTCGGCTACGACAGCCGGCAGCGGCTTGAGCAGGCCTGGAGCCCGGCGTCCACTTCGGCCGACGCGGCCGGAAACGGCACCCTCGGTTCGACCGCGCCGGTCGAGGGCAAGGGCCCGAAGGCCTGTGAGGCGGCCCCTGGGGCCACTCCACTCGGCGGACCTGCGCCGTACTGGAAGTCGTACGTCACCGACGCCATCGGCAACCGGACCTCGGAGACGGTGCCCGACACCGGGCTCAACCCGGTCAACAACGTCACCCGCACGTACACCTACGGCGCGGCGGGCGCGGCCGGTGACGGCCCGCACCAGCTCACCAAGGTCGTGGAGAACACGCCGACCGGTGACCGGCAGTCGACGTACGAGTACGACGACTCGGGCAACACCACCAAGCGCATCATCGGTGGTGACGCCCAGACGCTCGAATGGGACCACGCCGGCAAGCTCGCCAAGGCGAAGGAGGCCGACGGTTCCGAAACCACCTACCTCTACGACGGGGGCGGCAACCGGATCCAGCGCAAGGAGTCTTCGGGCACGACGGTGTACCTGCCCGACATGGAGCTCAAGCTCTCGGCCGACGGCACCAGGAAGGAAGCCACCCGCTACTACTCGCACGCCGGCCAGACGGTCGCCGTCCGCAGCAACGACGGCAAGGTCTCCTTCATCGCTTCCGACCATCACGGCACGGGCGAGCTGGCCATCGACGCGGCCACGGGTGCGATCTCGCAGCGCCGCTTCGACCCGTTCGGAGTCGAGCGCGGTGAGGCGACCGGCAACTGGCCGGGCGAGAAGGGCTTCGTCGGCGGCACGATCGACAAGTCGACCGGCTTGACCCACTTGGGGGCCAGGGAGTACGACGCGGTCATCGGCAAGTTCATCTCCGTCGACCCGCTGATCGACTACACCCAACCGCAGCAGATCAACGGCTACGCCTACGCCAACAACAGCCCCGTCACCCATGCCGACCCGAGCGGCATGGCCATCCCGGAGTGCATGCAGGGCCTCATCGAGTGCCGGGGTGGCTTGCCCGTCACCGGCGGCAAGTCCGACCCCGTCAAGGGTGCCCAGAAGAACGCCGACGAGGCCGCCGGCGCGGTCGCGGGCGCGGAGCAGCAGCAGTCCGCGGCCAAGCAGCGCATCAAGTCGGCGGGCAAGGCGCTTGTCAAAATCGTCCGGGACATCCTCGGTATCGACGCCGCGCTGGACTGTTTCTCCAGTGGCGACATGGGCGCCTGCGGCGAGACGGTGCTGAACATCGCGGGCAGCTTCGCCGGTGGTCTCGCCGGGAAGATCCTCGCCAAGTACGGCGCTCCGTGGAACTGGGCGAAGGGCGCCAAGCTCGCGAAGCGAGTGGTCGGCCTCGTGGGCGACCTCATCGGTGGCGCCAAGGATCTGTACAAGGCCAACAAGGCCGTCTCCAAGGCGAAGGACGGGCTGGCCAAGGCGAAGGACGCATTGTCCGCAGCCAAGAAGAAGGCTGCGGAAGCCCTCAAGAAACGCAAGAAGGAGTGTCACTCCTTCCTGCCCGCCACGAGGGTGCTCCTGGCCGACGGCACAAGCAAACCGATCGAGGACGTCAGGCTCGGTGACAAGGTCACGGTGACCGACCCCGAGACCGGTGTGACGACCGTCCGCGAGGTTGCCGGCACCATCGTCACCGAGGACGACAAGGCATTCGTCGACCTCACCATCGAGGGCAAGTCGGGCAAGTCCGCGGCGCTCATCGCCACGGCGACGCACCCGTTCTGGGTGGAGTCCGAGGGCGAGTGGATCAAGGCGGGCGATCTCGAGCCCGGTATGACGCTGCGAACCCCGGACGGCGACACGCTCACGCTCGAAGGCATCCGCTACTTCGAGAAGCGCCAGCGCACGCACGACCTCACGGTCACGGGTATCCACTCGTACTTCGTACTGGCGGCGGCAACTCCGGTCCTGGTGCACAACTGTGACGAGTCGGTCGACTTCGCCCACGGCACCACCACGGAGCACGCAAACAACATCGATGCCAATGGGCTGGACACTGACGCGGCGAGAGCTTCCTCCAACGGCGGTGGCGTCGCACAGCCAGGCAACCTGTTCACCTACAAGGTGTCGGGCCCTGCTGACCCGAACTTCAGCACGGCGGCCCAGTGGGGCGTCACCCGTAATGGAGGTTCGAAGAGTGGTGCTTCTGTCATGGTCTTCAGGATGTGTAAGTGCACCTATAATCGGCTCGTGAAGGAGGGGCATATCACTACGAGGGTGACTGGTGAAGGAATGCCGGAGGAAGTCATTTTCGGTCCCGAAGCGATGAGCCATCTGCGGCGAATAGCCAGTATCCCTCTAGGCTGATCAAAAACACCGAGCGGTCAGGATGTAACCATGGGTTTCGACTGGGACAGCTTTGACGCTGTGCAAATCGGCGTTGCATCCTGGCCGCCGGACGAGGTTGTCGAAGACGGGCGGGCTCGGACGGAATGGCTGCTCCATACGCTCCGAGACGTGTCCAGTGAGGGGCTGCGTGCGCTGAGCACGCAGGACCTCAGTCAGTTGGCCAGTGGCATGTCGTTCGAAGTCGGCGTTCTGGGGCCCAGGACGCTGGCGGTGACATCCTTCTGCGCTGCGGACATGCCCGGGCCTGTCAGGCTGGGAGCAGCTGCGCGGTTCTGGACGTTCATCGACGAGCACGTTTCGCGGATCTCGATGATCGGCGAGCAACACAGGGTTGTGTTCCCTGAGTTCATGAGGCAAAGGCGGCAGCTCGTCGAGAATATTCCCCGTCCGGCCAGGAACGCATGGCTGTGGCTCGCGCTCATCCGCTCCGAGCCCTTGCTCGCGGCACTGAGAGGCAAGCAGAGTCGATCGGATCGTTTGCTGTCGGCCCTGCGTGAGTCGGATCATGATGCGAAGATGGCCGACTACTTCGCCCATGTGCTCCCTCCCGCTCGTGGAGCCGGAGAAAAGCCGCCGTTCGGTCAGGGCCACGAAATCCGGCGGCTCATGGATATGGCCATCGAGTTCGGAATCCGCGGTACGCGCAACGGGTCTGTGGACTCGATGGCGTACTCCACGGAGAGAGCCTTTGACGCACTCTGTGTTCTTGATCGGATTGCAGGGAGTGGTGCCGGTGGCGAATTCTCGACGCAAGAGGATATTGCTTGGTTCGACGATGCCGTACAGCTCGCGGAGTCGGGAATCGTGACCTCTGCGATGAACGACCGCAGCCTCGAATTCTGTGTACAGCTGGCCAAGGTCTGCTCTCGGAAAGACGTGAGTGCGGCTCTCCGAGGTGAAGAGTGAGCCAGTTGACGCGCTGCGTTACTGCCGAGCGATTCCGGACGTCCTGAGCCAAACGCAGTTGCACCATTACGGAGGACCGTCGCCCGAGTTCCGGGCGGCGGTCCTCCTCGTTGTCCACATCCATCACGATCGCCTTGAAGGCCAACCGCCCGCTCAGCGCCGCTGCGCCCAGGCCTTCCTCAGCTGGAGCGCGTAGAAGAGTGACGCCGCCGTCGGCACCAGCGTCCGGTACCAGCTCACCTCCGGCGACAGCCAGCCGTACACACCCGCCGGGACCAGGATCGCCAGCGCCACGATCCGCAGCACCCACCACCGCCGCGGCCGAGGGATCGGCAGGGCCGGAGTGCCCAGGTCCGTCGACATGGTGTCGCGGATGCCCTTGAACACCCCGCGCCGGGCCAGGAGTTGGGCACCGTCCAGCCCGGCCAGGATCTCGTCGCGCTCGCCGAAGCCGTCCGGGAGCGGGGGCAGTCTGAGCACGGTCACCAGCTCGGACTGGCGGCGGGCCGGGTCGTTCGTGCCGCGCAGCAGCGTGACGAGCGGGCGCGGGTCCGGCACCGGGAAGACGGCGGCGAGGGCCTGCGCGGTGGCTGTGGCCTCCGCGTGGTCGGTGACCGGGGCTGCCGGGTCCCACAGATGGGAGGCGACCGGCTTGCCCTTGTGGAAGAGGGTGAAGCCGTGGCGGTCGGCGGTGCGGCGCAGCACCAGGGCGGGCCACTTCTCTCCGGTGGTGAAGTTGTCCGCGGCGGCCGTCAGCAGCTCCTCACCGGCCGCGAGGGTCGCCCGTCTTCCGGGGGACGGGTCGGGGACGAGCTCGACGTAGCTCATCCGGTACGGCGAGGGGGTGGGCGCGATCCGCAGCGAGACGCCGCACATCAGCGCCGCCTCGGCGACCTCGTGCGGCGGGGCAGCGGCTATCGCGAGCGAGCGCGGCGCCGGGACGGAGGGGACGGCGGCCGCAGGCGTCGCGGGCTGTGGCGGGCGGCCGAAGAACGGGGTCTGCGACGCGACCTGCATCCGTACGCCCAGGCGGAACTCAAGGAATTCCTTGCGGGCCTCGCCGACGTACCCCCACGGGAAGCTGCGCGCGTGCACGCCGATCGCCCGGAAGACCTCCAGTGCCTCGGTCCAGCGCTCGGCGAAGATCAGCATCAGTGCCAGGTGATTGCGGAAGCCCGCGGCGTCGGGGTCGCCCGGCTCGTACCAGCTGGAGAGCTCCAGCGCGCGGGCGACTGCCGCCTCGATGCGGGCGCGGTCGATCGGGCCGTCCGCGGTGGAGTCGGCGGAGACGACCTCGTACTCCACTGCGGCCATCAGCGGCAGTGCGTGCAGCTTCGAGCCGGGCAGCGCCCCTTCGGCGGCCTGCTCGGCGAAGGCGAACATCTCCTCGTGCGAGCCGTACCACTTGTCGCACAGGTACTGCAGCGCGGTGGCATGGCAGCCGTAGTGGTGCGGGGCCCTGGCCACGGCCTCCGCCCAGTACGCGTCGAATACATCCCGGGGCGCCTGGATGCCGCGTGCGTGCGTGAGCGCGACCTCCCACGGCACCGGGTCGGTCGGGTTGAGCCGGGCCGCGGCGGAGATCACCGGAACCGAATCATCGAGGAGCGTGAAGAAGGCCCGGAACTGGTCCTCGGACACATGTCTGGCGCGGTAGCCGGTACGTATCTCCCAGGCCTGCTGGATACAGAGATCCGCCTTCACCAGCACCGCGTCCGGGTCCTCGGGCGAAGCGGCCAGCCAGCCCTCCAGCCAGCCCGGGCTATGCAGCGCGCACTCGGCGAGTTCGGAGACGCACACACTGCGGCGCTCCCACTGGGCGCCGAGCCGGGTCTCGGCCAGCAGCTCGCGGGCCGGAGCGGCGTCGCCGGCCGCGGCGGCACTCAGTGCGGCCCGCAGGGCGGGGTCGGCGACGGCATCGACGGTTACGGCCTCGTCGGGCGGCAGATCAGCGCCCACGGCCGAGCCGTGGCGGAGCATGCGAGGCATGGTGATCAGGGAGCGCAGGGGCACGAGCGCACATTCAACAGGCCACGGCGGACATCCACCAGGGATTCATGGCGCCTACCCGGTTTGACCCCTCAAGCCGGGCCCCGTAACCTTGACCCTCGGTGTGTTTCCATGCACGCCCACCCCTGAGCAACTCCCTCCCGATGGTTCTGCCGGTCGGGAGAGGCCGCTCATCCTTCCGGATCGTCGCAGGCTTCGGCCTGTGCGAGCGGCTGGCATCAGGGGATCCGTTCCGAGCGAGAGTGAGATCCGCGTGTACGCCATCGTGCGCAGCGGTGGTCGTCAGCACAAGGTTGCTGTTGACGACATCGTTGAGGTTGACAAGATTCCCACTGCCAAGGTTGGCGACACGGTCGAGCTCTCGACCCTGCTCGTTGTCGACGGCGACGCCGTGACCAGCGACCCGTGGGTGCTGGCCGGTATCAAGGTCACGGCCGAGGTCGTGGACCACCACAAGGGCGCGAAGATCGACATCCTTCGCTACAAGAACAAGACCGGCTACCGCCGTCGCCAGGGTCACCGCCAGCAGTACACGGCGATCAAGGTCACCGGTATCCCCACGGCTGCGAAGTAAGGGACTGAGGAGACATGGCACACAAGAAGGGCGCATCGTCCACTCGGAACGGTCGCGACTCCAATGCTCAGCGGCTCGGCGTGAAGCGCTTCGGCGGTCAGGTCGTTCTCGCCGGTGAGATCCTGGTCCGCCAGCGCGGCACCCACTTCCACCCGGGTGCGGGCGTCGGTCGCGGTGGCGACGACACCCTGTTCGCGCTGCAGCCCGGTGCGGTGCAGTTCGGCACGCACCGTGGCCGCAAGGTCGTGAACATCGTTCCGGTCGCCTGATCGGATCTTTGCGAGGGCGGACCTCACTTCCCGTTGGGGAAGTGGGTCCGCCTTTCGCGTGTTGAAGCTAAGACATTTCGTACGTACTTCCCCAGCCTCCGGCCGGGGAGACCCCAATCTGGAGGCACACCCATGACCACCTTCGTGGACCGCGTCGAGCTGCACGTCGCCGCGGGTAGCGGAGGCCACGGCTGCGCCTCCGTTCACCGGGAGAAGTTCAAGCCGCTGGGCGGCCCCGACGGCGGCAACGGCGGCCGTGGCGGTGACGTCATCCTGGTCGTCGACCAGTCGGTGACCACGCTGCTCGACTACCACCACAGCCCGCACCGCAAGGCGACCAACGGTCAGCCCGGCGCCGGTGACAACCGCTCCGGCAAGGACGGCCAGGACCTGGTCCTGCCGGTGCCCGACGGCACCGTCGTCCTCGACAAGCAGGGCAATGTGCTCGCCGACCTGGTCGGCCAGGGCACCACCTTCATCGCCGGCCAGGGCGGCCGCGGCGGCCTCGGCAACGCCGCGCTGGCCTCCGCCCGCCGCAAGGCGCCCGGCTTCGCGCTGCTCGGCGAGCCGGGCGAGGCGCGTGACGTCGTCATGGAGCTCAAGACCGTCGCCGACGTGGCGCTGGTCGGGTACCCGAGCGCCGGCAAGTCCTCGCTGATCTCGGTGCTCAGCGCGGCCAAGCCGAAGATCGCGGACTACCCGTTCACCACGCTCGTGCCGAACCTGGGCGTGGTCACCACCGGGTCGACCGTGTACACCATCGCCGACGTCCCCGGTCTGATCCCGGGCGCCAGCCAGGGCAGGGGCCTCGGCCTGGAGTTCCTGCGCCATGTCGAGCGCTGCTCGGTGCTCGTGCACATCCTGGACACCGCGACGCTGGAGTCCGACCGCGACCCGGTCTCCGACCTCGATGTGATCGAGGAGGAGCTGCGGCAGTACGGCGGCCTGGACGACCGCCCGCGCATCGTCGTCCTCAACAAGATCGACATCCCGGACGGCCAGGACCTCGCGGACATGATCCGCCCGGATCTCGAGGCACGCGGCTACCGCGTCTTCGAGGCGTCCGCCATCGCTCGTACGGGCCTGAAGGAGCTCTCCTTCGCGCTGGCCGAGATCATCGCAGCGGCGCGCGCGGCCAAGCCGGTCGAGGAGGCGACCCGAATCGTCATCCGCCCGAAGGCGGTCGACGACGCGGGCTACACGGTCGTGCAGGAGGAGGACGGGCTGTTCCGGGTGCGCGGCGAGAAGCCGGAGCGCTGGGTCCGCCAGACCGACTTCAACAACGACGAGGCCGTCGGCTACCTCGCCGACCGCCTCAACCGCCTCGGGGTCGAGGATGCGCTGACGAAGGCCGGCGCCCGCGCGGGCGACGGCGTGGCCATCGGTCCCGAGGACAACGCGGTCGTCTTCGACTGGGAGCCGACGATGATGGCGGGCGCGGAGATGCTCGGCCGCCGCGGTGAGGACCACCGCCTGGAGGCCCCGCGTCCGGCGGCGCAGCGGCGCAAGGACCGCGACGCGGAGCGGGACGAGGCGCAGCGGGAGTACGACGAGTTCGACCCGTTCTAGGACGGTGCCCGGCCGCGGGGTGGTGTCCGTGGCCGGCGCTGGTGTGCCGTAGGCCTCGGGACGAGGCACATTGTGATTATGGCGATTTTGTCCCGTTCTGTGTCCCCTGATCCGGCTAAATACATGGATCAGGGGCAACCTCCGGGCTCCCGGACTCGTCTGACTGGCGTGTGGCGTTACGGGGACTACCCGTTCGCCTCCCGAGTCTCAGTTGAACGGAGCACCGAGGGCCGATGAAGATCTCCTTCCTCATCCATACCGTTTACGGTATTGGCGGGACGATCCGCACCACGCTCAACCTCGCCGAAGAGCTTGTGAACCGCCACGAGGTTGAGATCGTCTCGGTCTTCCGGCACCGCGACGTCCCGCTCTTCTCCATCGACCCGCGCATCACCGTCGTACCTCTCGTCGACACCCGGGTGAACTCGCCGACGAACGAGAAGGAGCACCCCTTCCAGCTCCAGCCCGCGACGTTCTTCCCGCAGAACGAGGCGCGTTACAAGGAGTACAGCCGGCTCACCGACGACCGCGTCCGCGAGCACTACGCAGCCTCGGACGCGGACGTCGTCGTCGGCACCCGGCCCGGACTCGTCGCGTACGTCGCGCAGTTCGCCCCGGCCGGCGCGGTCCGCATCGGCCAGGAACACATGACGCACAACCACCACAAGGCGGCGCTGCGTGCCGAGATGTACGAGCATCTCGCCGCGATCGACGCCTTTGTGGCGGTCTCCGAGGGTGACGCCAAGGTGTGGCGGGAGAAGATGCCGCTGCCCAGCACCCGGGTGCTGGCCATCCCCAACAGTGTTCCCGAGCCGCAGGTCGCCCCCTGTGACGGGACGGGCAACACCGTCGTCGCGGCCGGCCGGCTGGCGACGGAGAAGCAGTACAACGTCCTGATCGACGCCTTCGCCAAGGTCACGGCCGTACGCCCGGACTGGGTGCTGCGCATCTACGGCGGCGGCGACCGACGCCCCGGGCTCCGCGACCAGATCCTGAAGATGGGCCTCTACAACAAGGTCCACCTCATGGGGCCGCATTCACCCATCGAACCCGAGTGGGCCAAGGGCGCCATCGCCGTCTCCACCTCGCGCCACGAGTCGTTCGGCATGACGCTCGTCGAGGCCATGCGCTGCGGTCTGCCGGTGATCTCCACCGACTGCGACTACGGGCCGCGCGAGATCATCAACAACGGCGAGGACGGCGTCCTCGTCCCGGTCGGCGATGTGAAAGCGATCGTCGACGCGCTGCTCAAGCTGATCGACGACGAGGCGCTGCGGCGCCAGCTGGGTGCGGCCGCGCGGGAGAGCGCCCGCCGCTTCGACCCCTCCCAGGTCGTCAAGGAGTACGAGAACCTCTTCGAGGAACTGGCTGCCGGCACGTCACCGCGCGGCTCCGTGCCGGAGTTCGCGCCGGTGGCCGACTGTGTGGTGGCCGCGGACGGCGCGCTGGTCCTCACCCTGGTCAGCCCGCGCCCGTCGGCCGACGAGGCCGGGCTGCGGCTGATGTGTGTACGTACGGAGGGCAGCACCGAGGTCCGTACGTTCGCGTTCGGGCCGGACGGATCCGTCACGATCCCGGCCGGTGAGCAGCTCGGCGAGGGTGTCTGGGAGCTCTTCGCCGAGATGGCGGCCACCGGTGCGCGTTCACGGCTCGGCAGCCGCAATGTCGACCAGCGCGGCGCCATGCACGCCGCGGAGCGGCTGGTGGCGGGCGAGGCCGTCCGTAACCTCGTGCCGTACGCCGACAAGACCAAGGGCACGCTCGTCCTGCGGTCCTGGGTCCGGCCGGTGCACGCGGAGGCCGCGGATGTGCGGCTCGCAGGCAAGAAGGTCACGCTGTCGGGCCGCCTGATCGGCGCCGCCCCGACCGGTGACCCCGTGCTCGTGCTGCGCCGTCGCGGCAGGCCGGCGCGTGAACTGACCATCACCGGGCGGTGGGAGGATGCGCATGTCTTCCACTTCACCGTCCCCTGTGCTCAGCCGGCCGCGCACCAGGCCACCGCGCACGATGTGTGGGACGCCCTGCTCCGTTACGCGCCGGATGCTCAACCGGCGAAGATCGGGCGGGTGCTGGACGACGTCGTCATGAAGAAGGACATCTACAACTATCCGTTGACTATTCTGCCCAAGAAGAGGAAGGAGAGCCTCGCCCGCTCTGTCGCCAAGAAGGTCCTCAGAAGGCCCAAGAAGAGAGTCCGAGTGCGTTTCTTCTACACGGACTCCAACGATCTCGCTCTCAACGTGGTTGATCTGTAGAGATTTCCCGCACGTGAATTCCGTGGGTCAACTCCTGTCGGCCTTTGCCTGGAGGAGTGGTTGCTTCCGCTTGTTCGTGTGGTCTCGGTCACTTGGTCAATCGTTGTGTGCGACCGGATTGGCCTGATGACAAGGCAAACGGCAGGTTGCGCCGTGGTGTGGAGTGGAAGACACCCGCCTTGCGAGACGGTAACTGAGAGTGCAACCATCGGAATGTTCCCCCGCCCCCGCAAGGTAGGTCGTCTGTGTCTGTGCAGCACATAGTCAAGCCCCGAACCACAGCAGTCGTGCTCGCCGGTGGCACCGGCCAGCGCGTGGGTCTGTCGATCCCCAAGCAGCTGCTGAAGATCGCCGGCAAGGCTGTCATCGAGCACACGCTGACGATCTTCGAGCAGGCCGAGTCCATCGACGACGTGATCGTGCTGATGGCGCCGGGTTTTGTGCCCGACGTGGAGAAGATCATCGCAAAGGCCGGACTGACCAAGGTCACCAAGGTCATAGAGGGCGGCTCCACGCGCAACGAGACCACCGAGCGGGCCATCGCCGCGCTCGGTGAGGGACTCGCCGAGGGGGAGGACCGCAATGTCCTCTTCCATGACGCCGTCCGTCCGCTTTTGTCACAGCGTGTGATCCAGGGGTGTGTTGACGCCCTTGAGCGCTATCAGGCCGTCGACGTCGCCATCCCGTCCGCGGACACGATCATCGTGACCCGCACCCACGGCGAGGACGGCGAGTTCATCACCGACGTCCCGGACCGCTCGCGGCTGCGCCGCGGCCAGACGCCGCAGGCGTTCAAGCTCTCCACCATCCGCAGGGCGTACGAGATCGCGGCCGGCGACCCGAACTTCCAGGCCACGGACGACTGTTCCGTGGTGCTGAAGTATCTGCCGGACGTGCCGATCTATGTCGTCGCGGGCGACGAGTACAACATGAAGGTGACCCAGCCGGTCGACGTCTTCATCGCCGACAAGCTCTTCCAGCTGGCCACCACCGCGTCTCCGCGCCAGGCGGACGAGGCGGCTTACCGCGAGCTGCTGGCGGGCCGGACGCTGGTCGTCTTCGGCGGCTCGTACGGCATCGGCGCGGACATCGCCGCGCTGGCGAAGGAGTACGGCGCGAACGTCTACGCGCTGGGCCGCTCCACCACGGGCACGCATGTGGAGAACCCGGAGCACGTCGACGACGCGCTCTCCAAGGCGTACTCCGAGACCGGCCGGATCGACTACGTCATCAACACCGCGGGTGTGCTGCGCATCGGCAAGCTCGCGGAGACGGACAACACGACGATCCAGGAGGCGTTGAACGTCAATTACCTGGCGCCCGTCCAGATCGCCCGCGCCTCGTACAAGTACCTGGCGGAGACCAAGGGGCAGCTGCTGCTCTACACCTCCTCCAGCTACACCCGCGGGCGCGCCGAGTACAGCCTCTATTCGTCGACCAAGGCGGCCATGGTCAACCTCACCCAGGCCCTCTCCGACGAATGGGCGGCCGACGGAATTCGCGTCAACTGCGTGAATCCCGAGCGCACGGCGACCCCCATGCGCACTAAGGCCTTCGGCCAGGAGCCCACCGGCTCGCTGCTCTCCTCCGAGGCTGTGGCCAGGACCTCTCTGGACGTTCTGCTCTCCGAGCTGACCGGTCATGTCATCGACGTACGACAGCAGGATCCGACCCGCGAGGCGACCGAAGCATCGGGGTTCGAGCAGGCACTGGCATCCGTCCTGGACCGCCAGGAAGACGTGTAATATTCGGCAACAATTAAATTGTTGGGCCTCTGTGGTCGCCATAACGCGAGCACGGAGGCCTCAATTCGTGAAGCTTATACTTCGCGTTTGCATCTTAAAGTGGTAAACCGGCACCCCTTGGAGCAGGTTCTTCGTGATTTCGACCGCCATTCGCCTGGCCCGCGTGGGCAGTGGATCAGAATTGGTCGCCGCAGTCCTTCTGGGACTGGGCTTTCCGTGCGCGCTGCTCGCCGCGCTGATTCCGAGTTTCTGGGGCTTCGTCGCGGCCGCCGTCGTGACCTATGCCGCGGACTGGTACCTGCATCGGCGTGGCAGTTATCTCGTCAACAGGCTGAACAAGATCAAGTTCGCTCTGCCGATGCGCTTCCTGGTGCGTCAGCTGCTGCTGGTCCTGCTGCTGGCCCGACTGAACCTGGCTGAGCAGACCCTCTTCTATGTGGCGGTCGGCGGCTTCCTGTTCCTCTTCGGCCTCCAGGCCCCGAACGGAGCCCTCGCCACCCTGATCAAGCTGCGCCGCACCATGCCGGTGGTCACGCGAAACGTCGATCTTCAAGGCCTCAAGATCCCGGACGCCCCGCCCAGGGCCCTGCTGCGCCGGTCCGCGGAGAAGCTGCTCCACCTGGACATCCCGGCCGTGGCGGGTGTGCTGATCGCCGCCCGGACGCACCAGAACGTCTTCGCGTACGTCGGTATCGGCGTCGCCGTCGGCCTGGCGGTCCTCTACACCGGCGCCCTCTTCCGGTACATCCGGCGGAACAGGCGCGTACCGACCGCGCCCCAGGTACTCAAGGGCGTCGACCGCTGGCTGCGCGAGTACCGGCCGACCGTGGCCATGTACTTCTCCGGCTCCAAGGAGTCGGCGTACCAGGTGAAGATGTGGATGGAGACGCTGGAGCAGTTGGATGCCCGGGCGGTGATCATCCTCCGCGAGCGCTACATCGTGCCGCAGCTGGAGGCGACTTCGGTGCCGGTCATCTGTGTGCCCGGCGGCATCCACCTGATGAACATGGACCTCTCCACGGTCCGGGTGACGCTGTACCCGGCCAACGTCGGCAAGAACATCCACATGCTGCGCGTACCGACCATGAAGCATGTCTTCATCGGGCACGGCGACAGCGACAAGATGGCCAGCGTCAACCCGTTCAGCAAGGTGTACGACGAGGTGTGGACGGCCGGCCGGGCCGGCCGTGACCGCTACGCCCTCGCCGACGTCGGCGTGCGCGACGAGGACATCGTCGAGGTCGGCCGCCCCCAGCTGGCCCCCATAGCCTCCTGGACCGGCGCCCCGAAGAACCCGATCCCGACCATCCTGTACGCCCCCACCTGGGAGGGCTGGGACGACAACCCCGGCAACACCTCCCTGCTGCTGGCCGGCGAGAACATCGTCAAGCGGCTGCTCAACGCCGAGCAGCCGGTCCGGCTGATCTACAAGCCGCACCCCTTCACGGGCACCCGCAGCGCCAGGGCCAAGGCCGTCCACACGCGCATCATGGCGCTGGTGGAGAAGGCCGCCGCCGAGCGCGCTGCCGAGCCCCGCTGGGCCAAGGAGGCGGCCGCGGCACAGGCCGACCAGGCCGCCGCACGGGCGGCCCTGGCCCGGGTCGAGGCGCGGCTGGCCGAGCTGTCCAAGCCCGGCCGGCCGGGTGGCGACGAGTCGGAGACGTCACGGGTCTCGCTCGCGGACCCGCAGCGCCTCGAAGAGATCAAGAAGCTGCGCGCGGAGTGGAACGAGGCCTACTGGAACTCGTTCGGCTGGTGGCAGCACAAGACGGTGACCGGCACCGAGCCGCGTCTGTACGACTGCTTCAACGAGGCGGACGGCATGGTGTCCGACATCTCCAGCGTGGTCTCGGACTTCATCGCGAGCGGCAAGCCGTACGCCGTGACCGACTCGGCGGAGGTGGGTGCCGAGGAGTTCAGGCGGCAGAACACCGCCGTACGGGCCGCGGTCATCCTCTCCAACAGCGCTGAGGAACTGGGTGAGTTGCTGGCCGCCGTCGCCGACCCGGCAGCGGACACCCTCGCCGAGGCACGGCGCGAGCTGAAGAGGTATCTGCTCGGGCCCGACGAACCCACCTCCATCGAGCAGTTCAACGCCGCCGTGGCGGCGCTGGCGGCCCGGTCCGAAGCACGCAACGCCGGGGCCGGTCAGCAGCTCGTCGACCTGGAGGGGGACCTGGACGACGTGGGTGAGGACACCGTGGCCGGGGACACCGACACCGCGGTCACCGGGCTGGACTCGCCGGTCGCAGGCTGACCTGTTTTGGCGTCCGCCGCGTAACAACGACAGGATGGCGGGCCATGAACGCGAACGAGCCCGATGTCAGCGTGATCATCGGGGCTTATGAGGCCATGCCGTATCTGGTGCGGTGTCTGGAGTCGGTCGAGGCGCAGAGCATTGGTGCCGACCGGATCGAGATTGTGGCTGTAGACGACGGCTCGACTGATGGCACGGGGGAGTATCTGGAGGAGTTCGCGGCGGGGAGCAAGGTCCCGATGCGGGTGGTCAGGCAGGCCAACTCCGGTGGTCCCGGTGGTCCGCGTAATGTCGGGCTGTCGCTGGCGCGTGGCCGGTATGTGTTCTTTCTCGACGCCGACGACTATCTCGGTGAAGAGGCGCTGGAGCGGATGGTCGCGATGGCCGACCGCGCCGGTACGGATGTGGTGCTCGGCAAGATCGAAGGTGTCAACCGCGGCGCGGCCAAGTCGATGTACCACCGGAGCGCCGAGCGTACGGACGTCTTCTCCTCCAACGTCAAGTTCACGTTGAGCGCGCAGAAGCTCTTCCGGCGCGAGCTTCTCGTACGCCACGACCTGCGCTTCGACGAAGGCATGCGCCTCGGCGAGGACGCGCTGTTCACCATGGAGGCGTATCTGCGGGGCGACGGCGTCTCCGTGATCGCCGACTACACCTGCTACTACCTGGTCGGCCGCGACGACGGCAAACACGTCACCAAGGGCGTCGACCACGCCGCGATCATCGATGCGGCGCACGCCCTGATGAAGCTGATCGCCGCGCATGTGCCGCCTGGTGACCGGCGTGACCTGCTGATGGTCAGGCCCTTCGCGACCTCGCTGCTGCCCCAGCTGGGCCCCATCGTCCTGAAGCAGCCGGAGGAGAGGGGCCGGGAGAAACTCGCGCTCGTGGCACCGCTGATGGAGACGTACTGGACCGAGGGTCTGGCGAAGCGCCTCAAGGTCGGCGAGCGACTGCGGCTCACCAGCGCCGCGCTGGGACACTTCGATCTCCTGAGGGACGTGCTGGTATTCGAGCGGGCCGGGACCGCAGCCGAGGTCGTGGAGCGCGACGGGCGCAGGTATCTCGCGTATCCGCACTTCGGGGACGGGACGGAGGGGCTGCCCGACGCGGTTTACGAGGTGCGCGTGGTCGAACAGGTCGGCGGGGAACGCGTCACACCTCTGCCGTCGCCTGTCGCGCCCGGCCGCCAGGACGGTGCGTCGTTCGCCAGGCGCGCGGTGCGGCGGGCCCGGCGGGCGCTGCGCGGGCTGGGGCGCGGGGCCTGACGCCCCCCACGCCGCGCCGCGCGCCTGCACCACGGCGCGGGGCCTGACACGCCCGCGCGTGCCGCGCGCCTGCACCATGCCGGGACTCCACGCCGGGTTTCAGTGCCGTGTCGCGTCCGACACACGGGGGATACACGGACAGGGCAGCATGGCGCGATCTTCCTCGCGCAAAACTGCCGGAGTGTCCATGTGCGATGTCAGCGTGATCATCGGGGCTTATGAGGCCATGCCGTATCTGGTGCGGTGTCTGGAGTCGGTCGAGGCGCAGAGCATTGGTGCCGACCGGATCGAGATTGTGGCTGTGGACGACGGCTCGACCGATGGCACGGGGGAGTATCTGGAGGAGTTCGCGGCGGGGAGCAAGGTCCCGATGCGGGTGGTCAGGCAGGCCAACTCCGGTGGTCCCGGTGGTCCGCGTAATGTCGGGCTGTCGCTGGCGCGTGGCCGGTATGTGTTCTTTCTCGACGCCGACGACTATCTCGGTGAAGAGGCGCTGGAGCGGATGGTCGCGATGGCCGACCGCGCCGGTACGGATGTGGTGCTCGGCAAGATCAAGGGTGTCAACCGCAACGCCGCCAAGTCGATGTGGGCGAAGAACGTCGAGCGCGCCGACATCTACGCCTCCAACGTCAAGTTCACGCTGAGCGCGCAGAAGCTCTTCCGGCGCGAACTTCTCGTACGGCTGGGCATGCGCTTCGACGAGACCATGCACACCGGCGAGGACGCGCTGTTCACCATGGAGGCGTATCTGCGGGGCAACGGCGTCTCCGTGGTCGCCGACTACACCTGCTACTACCTGGTCGGCCGCGACGACGGCAAACAGGTGACCAAGAGCGGCAGTTACACGCTGCGCTTCCACTCGGCGCGGGTGCTGATGGAGCTGATAGCCGAGCACGAACCACCGGGCCCGAAGCGGGACCAGCTGATGGTCAGGCCGTTCCTGGTGACGCTGCTGCCGCAGTTCGGTCCCGTCGTGCTGAAGCAGAAGGAAGAGATCCTGCTCCACAAGCTGGAGCTGGCAGCGCCCTTGATGGACGCGTACTGGACGCCGACTGTGGCGCGGCGGCTGGGTGGCAGGGAGCGGCGGCGGCTCACCTGTGTCGCCTGGGGACGGCCGGATCTGCTGAAGGAGGCGCTGCTCGCACCCGTGGTGAAGCGGAAGGTGCCCTTCGGCAGGCGGGTGCTGCGCCGGCTGCGCAGGTACGTACGGCGCCTGCTGCTCAGGGCCCGTACGGCGGTGTAGCGCCGCACGGGCCCTGCGGGGCCGGTGTCCCGTCGGCGGCGCCGCCAAGGCGGGCCCCTAGGGAGGCCGTTCGCTCCGATTCGCGGGGTGCGGCGACCCGGCCGCGACAGCCGGCGGCCCGCTGTCCAGCGAGTGAAATGGCCGAGCGCCCACCGCGCGCCCTGACATAGATTCGGCTCTGTGACAGTCGCAAGACAGCAGGTAACGCAAGCCCGCAGGATCGTCGTCAAGGTCGGCTCGTCCTCCCTGACCACCGCGGCCGGCGGACTCGACGCCGACCGCGTCGACGCCCTCGTCGACGTGCTCGCCAAGGTCCGCAGCGGCGGCGAGAAGGAGATAGTGCTGGTCTCCTCCGGGGCCATCGCCGCGGGCCTCGCGCCACTGGGCCTGGCCCGCCGCCCCAAGGACCTGGCCCGCCAGCAGGCCGCAGCCAGCGTCGGCCAGGGCCTCCTCGTCGCCCGCTACACCGCCTCCTTCGCGCGCTACGGCGTACGTGTCGGCCAGGTGCTCCTCACCACCGACGACACCAGCCGCCGCGCCCACTACCGCAACGCCTACCGGACGCTGGACCAGCTGCTCGACATGGGCGCCGTCCCCGTCGTCAACGAGAACGACACGGTGGCCACGGACGAGATCCGGTTCGGCGACAACGACCGTCTCGCCGCCCTCGTCGCCCATCTCGTACGGGCCGATCTGCTGGTTCTCCTCTCCGACGTCGACGGCCTCTACGACGGGGACCCTGCCAAGCCCGGCGCCTCCCGGATCGACGAGGTACGCGGCCCAGCCGACATCGCCCACGTACAGATCGGCAGCGCGGGCAAGGCCGGCGTCGGCACCGGCGGCATGGTCACCAAGGTCGAGGCGGCCAGGATCGCGGCCGCCGCCGGCGTCCCCGTCGTCCTCACCTCCGCCGTCCGGGCCGCCGACGCCCTCGCGGGCCGCGCCACCGGCACGTACTTCCACAGCACAGGGCGCCGCTCCGCCGACCGGCTCCTCTGGCTCGCCCACGCCTCCACCCCGCAAGGCTCTCTGACCCTGGACGACGGCGCGGTACGGGCCGTGGTGCACGGCAGGAAGTCGCTCCTGCCAGCCGGGATCGCCGGGGTCGAGGGCGAATTCAGCGCGGGGGACCCGGTCGAACTGCGCGACACCGAGGGCCACGCCGTGGCCCGCGGGCTCGTCAACTTCGACGCCAAGGAGATCCCGCAGCTCCTCGGCCGCTCCACCCGGGAACTCGCCCAGGAACTAGGCCCGGAGTACGAGCGGGAGGTCGTACACAGGGACGATCTGGTCGTCTTGCACCCCTGAAACGGCTGAAAGTCCAGTCTTCTCGCAGAGACCTTCACCAAAAGCGCCCCACGCTACGTCCGGGACTGGTCAACTTTGTTGCGGAGGAATGGCGGGGTACAGCAACACGACACACGCAACAGGAGGCCGCCGGTGCGACGAGCGCGCCCAGGGGATGTGCCCCGCGGGACGGGGGGCATCTCCCACGGCCGCAGGGCCGTGGGCGAGGAACGAGCTCTGACCAGCGTCGGAGCGGGAGTGGACTTCGACGACGGCCAGGCGGGTCACGGCACGGACACGGCCAGGGAGACGGATACCCGCGGCGAAGAGCGTGTGCAGTCGAAGCTGTGGCACATCACTCTCAGCGTCTCCGGCGCCGAAGCCCCGCTGAAGGAGGTCCGGCGCGGTCTGGAGCAGCTCGCGCACGACCACCCCTTCCTGCTGACCAGCCGGTACGCCAACGACCACGCGGAGATCCGCTACTGGGAGGAGGCGCGGGACCTGCACGACGCCGCTGCGGTCGCGCTGCGGCTGTGGGGCGAGCACCGCTCCAGCGCCCAGCTGCCGCCGTGGGAGATCGTGGGCTTGGAGGTCATCGACCGCCAGACGTACCACCAGCGCATCGCGGAGGGCTACGGCCCGCCGCCGGCCGCCCCGGTGGGCGTACACCCCTTCTGAGCCCTTGTGCTGGACCGCTCCCGCCCCTTCCGTCTGAACTCCTCCCGCCCCTTCCGTCTCACTTCCGTCTCGTAGTGCGGGATACGTGATGGACGCCCGCAGGGAGGCCATTACCCTGCGGGTATGACCTCGCTCTCGCCGTACGACAACCTCTCCCCGGTCGCCAAGGCCGCCTACCGGGCCCGTGGCGCCGCCGCCGACCTCGCGCCGCTGCCGCGGTCGGCGAAGGACGACGCGCTGCTGGCGATCGCGGACGCGCTCGAGGTCCGTACGAGCGAGATCGTCGCGGCCAACGCCGAGGACATTGCGCGCGCCCGGGAGGCCGGCACCAGCGAGTCGATCATCGACCGGCTCACGTTGACCCCGGAGCGGGTGCGGGCCATCGCCGCCGACGTCCGGGACGTGGCCGCGCTGCCCGATCCGGTCGGTGAGGTGGTGCGCGGCTCGACCCTGCCCAACGGCATCGACCTGCGCCAGGTCCGCGTCCCCCTCGGAGTCGTCGGGATCATCTACGAAGCCCGGCCGAACGTCACCGTGGACGCCGCCGCGCTCTGTCTGAAGTCCGGCAACGCGGTGCTGCTGCGCGGCTCCTCCTCTGCGTACTCCTCCAACTCCGCGCTGGTGAAGGTCCTGCGGGACGCGGTCGGCGGCTCCGGCCTGCCCGCCGACGCGGTGCAGCTCGTACCCGGTGAAAGCCGCGATTCCGTACGGGAGTTGATGCGCGCCCGCGGCCTGGTGGACGTCCTGATCCCGCGCGGCGGCGCGTCCCTGATCCGTACGGTCGTCGAGGAGTCCATCGTCCCGGTCATCGAGACCGGCACCGGCAACTGCCATGTCTACGTGGACGCCCAGACCGATCTCGACATGGCCGTCGACATCCTGATCAACTCCAAGGCGCAGCGGCCGAGCGTCTGCAACGCAGCCGAGACGCTCCTGGTCCACCAGGACATCGCGGCCGAATTCCTGCCGCGCGCGCTGGACGCGCTGGCCGAGGCCGGGGTGAAGGTGCACGGCGACGAGCGGGTGCTGGAGTACGCCGACGCCACCAAGGCCGCGATCGTGGCAGCCACGGCCGAGGACTGGGAGACGGAGTACCTCTCGTACGACATCGCCGCCGCGGTCGTCGACTCCCTGGACGCGGCCGTCGCGCACATCCGGCTCTGGTCCTCCGGGCACACAGAGGCGATCGTCACCACCTCGCAGGCGGCGGCCCGCCGGTTCACCCAGTTGGTCGATTCCACGACGGTCGCCGTGAACGCGTCCACGCGTTTCACGGACGGCGGCCAGTTCGGATTCGGCGCCGAGATCGGAATCTCCACGCAGAAGCTGCACGCGCGCGGCCCGATGGGTCTGCCGGAGCTGACCTCGACGAAGTACATCGTGACAGGGGACGGTCACACTCGGTGATCGTCAAGGGGGCTGTGCGGGGCGTCACTCGGGCAGGGAGAGTTCACGCTCTCTCTGCCCAAACCGACTGGCCCGGTCTACTCTGAAGGCGTGCCGGACGACGTGGGGGGCAAGCCGTTTCCGGACGGCTGGGAGCCCGACGACGACCGCGGGGGCGCGGACGAGGACTTCGCCTCCGTGGTGTTCGACGAGGACTTCGTACGGGCCGCCGAGATCCATGAGCCGACCGCCGTCGAGCGGCTGCTGGCTGCCGCCCAGGCCCGCGCCGAGGCCGAGGCCGCACGTGGCAGACGCCGCGGCGGGGTGCCCGACGGGGAGCTCTACGACGAGGGATACGGCCCCGGCGGGGGATACGGCCGGGAACGGTCGTACGACGACGATGACGACGGCACGGATCCCGACGACGAGTACTCCGGGCCCTACGGCCGGCACGGCGGCGCCCTGCGCCCCTACCGCGGCAGCGCCCGCTGGCACCGGCCGGTGGCCTGGATCCTCGCCCTGCTGATGGGCATCGGGATGGTCGCCCTCGCCTTCACGGCCGTCTACCGCGGGGCCGCGGGCAACCGCCAGGACCGGGTCCCGCCGCCCGCCACCACCGGCGTCGACGCCACACCCACAGCCGGCTCTGCCACGGCCCGGGTGGGCGGGCCCTCGGCCTCCGCGGAGTACTCCGCGCCGCCGGTTTCGGCGGACCCCCGCACCCCCTGAGCAGGCTCTGTACGCCCCCTTGTGCGCCCCCCTGTACGCCGGGTCTGCAATCCCATCGGACGACCGCTCCAGGGCCCTGGCGCGACTGCTCCACGGAGCTTTGAGCGACCGCTCCACGGGCCCTTGGACGACCGCTCCACGGGCCCTTGGACGACTGCTCCACGGGCCCTTGGATGGCCACGTAAGAACTCGTCGGAGTTTGTCGCGCACCAGCGCGTTTACCGCAGCCCCGCCAGACCTACCCTGAAAGTATGGCTGGGCGCGGAGACCCGCCTGAGGGGACACCCGAGGGACTCCCCGGCGGTGGTGAGGACGAGTACCGATCCGTCGTCTTCGACGAATCGTTCGTGCGGGCTGCCCGGCTTCAGGAGTTCTCGGCGCAGGAGCGGATGGGCGAGCACGCGCGAGCCGTGCGCAGCCTCCCCGCCTGGGGTGGCAGAAGGGGTTCCAAACAGTTCCTGGTGCTCATCCTGCTGGTCGCGATGGCCTTCGGAACGGCCATATACCTGGGCATCCGGCATCCGTACCAGGCACCGGCCGTCAAGCACGCCGAGCCGCTGCGGATCACGGTGATCCCGCTGGCTCCGCAGGGCCCGGTCCCGGGCGGCACACCCGCCGACCTGTATGCGCACAGCCCCGCCGCGCAATTCCGTATCGGAGCCTCGGGAATCAATCTGCCCGCCGCCCAGCGCACCAAGAACTTCTCCGAGGGCCAGGTGATGACGGCCCTGACCACCGCGAAGGACTACCTCGTGCAGTCCTCCCTCAACCCCGATGTCCTCACGGGCGGTGCGGTGCGGCCGGTGCGGGTGCTGCTCGACCCCGACCAACTGGAGCAGTTCGACCGGAGCATGGCCACCCCGGCCGCCGACGGCCGCCATGCCGCCACCGGCTGGCTGGTGCGCTACGACGCGGCGAAAGTGGCGCTGGCTGACCCTCAGGTGCGGGTGCAGGGAACGCTGCGCGTAGCCGAGGCGGGGCCCGACGCCCTGGAGGTGACGTCGGACCACACCTTCGCCTATGCACTGCGGCCGGTCGGCGCGAGCGGGCCGGCCTCGCTGTTCACCGTCCGCCGTGAGCTGCACTTCCGCTTCGACCGGGACGATCTGAACCAGCACCGCGCGGAGTTGCTGGTCAGCTATGTCCAGGCCGGCCCGCAGGCCTGCTCCGCGGACGCGTCCGGCACACTGCGTCCGCTGCTCGCCGGCGAGCGGGCGACCGCGGGCGGCCCGGCGGGCACCGACCCGTATGCGACGGGCCAGGCCACAGCGGCGCTCTGCGGCTCGCTTGCGCCCGGAGCTCAGCCCTCGCCCTGACCGCGGTCGCCGCCTCTCAGCTCTCTCCCTGGCCGCCGCCGCTCCCGCTGCCGTTCTCGCTCGCCGGACCGCTGCCGTTGCCGTTGCCGTTGCTGTTGCCCTTGCTCCCGCCGGAGCTTCCGCCGCTTCCGCTGCCGCCCGCGCCGGTGAACTTGTCCCGGAGCTTGCCGCCCAGGTCGCCCGCGCCGCCGGCTATGTCGCCGACCAGCTTCATCAGCGGATCCTTGCTGGTGCGCACCGTGTCGGCGTAGTGCGCGGCAGACTCGCGGAAGGAGTCGGACACCGAGGTGTCCTTGTCCTCCGTGCGCCGCGGGTAGTGACCGTCCATGATCCGCTGGTGGTCGCGGCTCTCGGCCCACTTCTTCAGCTCGGCGGCGCGCACCGTGGTGAACGGGTGCGAGCGGGGCAGCACATTGAGGATCTTCAGCACGGAGTCGCGCAGATCGCCGCCCGCCTCATACTCCTCGGCCTGCTTCAGGAACGCGTCGACGTTCATCTCGTGGAGGTGGTTGCCACCGGCGATCTTCATCAGGCCGCGCATCGAGGCCTGCAGGTCCTGGCCGACCAGCAGCCCGGCGCGGTCCGCCGAGAGTTCCGACTTGCGGAACCACTCGCGCAGCGCCGTGACGATCGCCATGATCGCGACATTGCCGAGCGGGATCCACGCGATCTTCAGCGCGAGATTGGTGAGGAAGAGCAGGATCGTGCGGTAGACGGAGTGGCCGGAGAGCGCATGGCCCACCTCGTGCCCGACGACCGCCCGCATCTCCTCCTCGTCGAGCAGCTCCACCAGCCCGGTGGTGACCACGATGATCGGCTCGTCCAGGCCGATGCACATGGCGTTGGGCCGCGGGTCCTGCGTGACGTACATCGACGGGACCTTCTCCAGGTCCAGGATGTAGCAGGCGTCCCGCAGCATGCTGTTCAGATGCGCGAACTGGGCGTCGCTCACCCGCACCGAATCGGAGAGGAAGAGCAGCCGCAGGCTGCGCTCCGGCAGCAGTCCGCTCAGCGCCTTGAAAACGGTGTCGAAGCCGCTGAGCTTGCGCAGGGCGACCAGCGCCGAGCGGTCAGCGGGATGTTCGTACGCCCGTGAAGAGATGCCCGGGAAGCGCTTGCGCTGCCTGCTCGGCACGCTCTCGTGACTGCTTTCGGTCATTCAAGCCCCCTGTTGGCCCCTGTTGGTGCGAATAACGGCTCGTCCCCCTGACGGACCCCAGCGTAGGTGCTGGAGCTACGGTGTGGCGGGGGCTGTGGATAACTCAGGAGTACACCCGACATGCCGGACACCGCCGCACTGTTCGCCGCCGCATCCGAGCAGCAGGGACTGGGCAATACGCTGCGCATCCTGCTGATCGCGTCGATCGCCGGAGCGGCCCTGCTCGCCTGGTTCCTGCTGCGCGGCTACCGCGGAAACGGCGCCGACGACCAGGACAACGACTGAGTCGGCGTGAGCGTGCCCGGACCTCCCGCATACGATGTCCGCGAAGTCTCTCCGCCCGTCCGATTCCCGAGTTCCGACTCCCGATCGATAGGTCCTGCTGAAGATGAGCCTCGCCAGCACCGCCGCCAACCTGGTCACTCTCGCCGAAGGCGCCGAGCACGGTGGCAACCACGAAAGCCTCAACCCCTACCTCACCGGCGGCGGCGCGCTGTTCGTGCTGCTTCTGATGCTGTGGATCACCACCCGCTTCAACCGCGACCGCTGAGTCGGGGCTGTGCCGCCGTGCCAGTAGGCTCTGCACGCATGGGAGAGCAGGAAGTGCCTACCGGTTCGGGTTCCGGTGCCGGCAAGCGCCGAATCGGCGTGATGGGCGGGACGTTCGACCCGATCCACCACGGACACCTGGTGGCCGCCAGCGAGGTGGCCGCCCTGTTCCACCTCGACGAGGTGGTGTTCGTACCGACCGGGCAGCCGTGGCAGAAGAGCCACAAAGCGGTGTCTCCGGCCGAGGACCGCTATCTGATGACGGTCATCGCCACGGCGTCCAATCCGCAGTTCTCGGTGAGTCGCATCGACATCGACCGCGGCGGGCCGACCTACACGATCGATACGCTGCGGGACTTGCGCTCCCTCAACAAGAACGCGGATCTTTTCTTCATCACCGGAGCCGACGCGCTCTCCCAGATCCTCGGCTGGCGCGACGCCGAAGAGCTGTTCTCGCTCGCACACTTCATCGGTGTGACCCGGCCGGGTCACGACCTGACGGACGACGGGTTGCCGGAGGGCGGGGTCTCCCTGGTGGAGGTTCCGGCGCTGGCGATCTCGTCGACCGACTGCCGGGCGAGGGTCGCGGAAGGTGATCCGGTCTGGTACCTGGTGCCGGATGGTGTGGTGCGCTACATCGACAAGCGCCAGTTGTACCGCGGCGAGTGAGCCACGGAGAGGGGCACCGGTGAACGACCAGCAGAACCCGTACGACCCGTACTACCAGCAGCCGCAGATCATCGGCTACGACGAGTACGGGCAGCCGGTCTATCAGAAGGCCCAGCCGTACGACCCCTACGCGCAGCAGCAGCCGCAGCACTCTCAGCAACCGCAGCAGTCACGGCAGCCCCAGCAGCCGCAGGGTCAGGATCAGGGCTACGGATACGACCCGTACGCCCAGCCTCAGCAGTACGACCCGTATGGCCAGCAGCAGGCCCAGCAGCCGCAGGGCCAGGGTTACGGCTACGAGGGCTACGGCTACGACACCGGCCAGCAGCCCGCCGCCGTCGACACCACCCAGCAGTGGAGCATCCCGCAGCAGCACCCGGCCCCGGCCGAGCCGCCCGCGCAGGCGCCCGAGGCCGCGCGGGCACCCGAGCAGGGGCAGGCCGCCGTGCCCGGGCAGCGCCGGCCCGCGCCCGACCGTGACTACCGCACCGAGCAGTTCTCCTTCATAGAGGAGCCCGACGAGGACTCCGAAGACGTCATCGACTGGCTGAAGTTCACCGAGAGCCGCTCCGAGCGGCGCGAGGAGGCCAAGCGCCGCGGCCGCAACCGCATCGTCGCGCTCGTCGTCGTCCTCGCGCTGGCCCTCGTGGGCGGCGTCGGCTACCTCTGGTACGCGGGCAAGCTGCCCGGCCTGTCGGACACCGGAAGGAAGAACAGCACGGCGGCCGGACCGCAGAAGCGGGACGTGATCGTGGTGCATCTGCACAACACCAAGAAGAAGGGCACCTCCACGGCCCTCCTCGTGGACAACGTAACCACCAAGCAGGGCACCACCGTCCTGCTCCCCAACTCCCTCTCCGTCGCCAACGACGACGGCACCGCCACCACCCTCGGCAAGTCGGTCGAGGACGACGGCTCGACGGGCACCCGGGAGGCCGTCGGCACCCTCCTCGGCGCCGAGATCACCGGCACCTGGCGGCTCGACACCCCGTATCTGGAGAACCTCGTCGAGCTGGTCGGAACCATCGACCTGACCACCGACACCGACGTGCCCGGCGCCAAGAAGGGCGAGGCGCCGCTGGTGAAGAAGGGCGAGAACCAGACGCTGAACGGCCGCGCCGCCGTCGCGTACGCCACCTACCTCGGCCCCGGCGAGGCCGAGGCGAAGCAGCTGCAGCGCTTCGGGCAGGTCATGCAGGGCGTCCTGAAGAAGTTCCCGGACGACCCGAAGACTGCGACCGTCACCGTGGAGACACTGGCGCAGATCCTCGACCCGTCGCTGCGCGAGAGCGATCTGGGCGCCTCGCTCGCCAAGCTTGCCGAGCACGCCAAGGGCGGCGACTACAAGACGGCACTGCTGCCGGTCCAGCAGGACGGCACGCTCACCGCGCAGGCCGCCGACAGCGTCGTCAAGGACGTCCTGGGCGGCAAGGTCACCGCGCCGGACAAGGACGCGGCCGTCCGTGTCGGGATCAAGAACGCCACCGGGAAGGCCAGTGCCACGGAGGAGGCCCGGATCGACCTGGTCAACGGCGGCTACTCGGTGCTCGACGGCGGCAAGGCGGACACCGCGTCGACCTCGCGGGTCACCTACGCGGACGAGGCGCAGAAGGCGAAGGCGGCGGAGGTCGCCAAGACCCTGGGCCTGCCGGCAAGCGCGGTCAAGAAGGGCGATCCTGCCGCCAACGCAGACGTCTCCGTCGTCCTCGGCAAGGACTACAAGACTGAGTGATCAAGACTTCATGATCGGGGCCCTGATCAGGGGCGAATAAACACGGCAAGGGCTGTCGGTGGTCCGTGAGACCCTTGAGGGGTACCTGACCGACGACGAAAGCCTGCTTGTGACCGCCACGGATCGCTCCATCGAGCTCGTCAATGCCGCCGCCCAGGCGGCAGCCGACCGGCTCGCGCACGACATCATCGCCTACGACGTCAGCGACGTGCTGTCGATCACCGACGCCTTCCTGCTCGCCTCCGCGCCCAACGACCGCCAGGTCAAGTCGATCGTCGACGAGATCGAGGAGCGGTTGAACAAGGAGCTCGGCGCCAAGCCGGTGCGCCGCGAGGGCGACCGCGACGCCCGCTGGATCCTGCTCGACTACGTCGACATCGTCGTGCACGTCCAGCACAGCGAGGAGCGTGTCTTCTACGCCCTGGAGCGGCTGTGGAAGGACTGCCCGGAGCTGCCTCTCCCCGAGGACGCTCTGAAGACCCGCGGCAGGGCCGAGGAGCACGCACGGCTCGCCGGCGACCCGGACGGTGAGCTGAGCTGAACGGCGGCGACAACAGCAAGCGCAGTGGCACCGGCAGAGGGCGCCGCGTCGTCCTGTGGCGGCACGGCCAGACGTCGTGGAACCTGGAGCGCCGCTTCCAGGGCTCCACGGACATAGAGCTGACCGAGACCGGCGCCTCCCAGGCGCGCCGGTCCGCCCGGCTGCTCGCCTCCCTCAGGCCCGACGCGATCGTCGCCTCCGACCTCAAGCGAGCGGCGGCCACGGCGGGCGAGCTGGCCGGGGTCACCGGGCTCGACATCTCCTACGACGCCGCCCTGCGCGAGACGTATGCGGGCGCCTGGCAGGGCCTGACCCACGACGAGATCGTCGCTCGGTACGGCGAGCAGTACGCCGCATGGAAGCGCGGCGAGCCCGTGCGTCGCGGCGGCGGCGAGCTGGAGACCGAGGTCGCCGACCGGGCCGCTCCCGTCGTGCTGCACCACGCCGAGAAACTGCCCGACGACGGCACGCTGGTCGTGGTCAGCCACGGCGGCACGATCCGTACCACCATCGGCCGGCTGCTCGGCCTGGAGGCCCACCACTGGGAGAGCCTCGGCGGGCTCTCCAACTGCTGCTGGTCGGTGCTCGGCGAGGGCGCGCGCGGCTGGCGTCTGCTCGAGCACAACGCCGGCACCCTTCCGGAACCGGTCCTCGGCGACGACGACTGACCCCGCCCGGGCCCGGCCCTCGGCCTCGCACCCCCGGATTTCACTTTCCGGCAGGTCGCAGGCTAAAGTTCTTCTTGTTCGCAGCACCGAGCGCGAAGAACACGCGGGGCTATAGCTCAGTTGGTAGAGCGCCTGCATGGCATGCAGGAGGTCAGGAGTTCAATTCTCCTTAGCTCCACAAGTTCCACAATCCGGGTCCCGTCCTCGATCAGAGGGCGGGATTTCGCGTTTCAGTCGCGCAGTTCGCGCAGCTTCTCGATCCGTATGAGGCTCTCCTCGTCGTTCGGGGTATAGGCGACGATCCGGCACTCCGGCATTCCGTTGATCGACAGCGATACGGACGTCATCCGCACCTCGCCGATGGCCTTGTGCCGGAACGTCTTCACTCTCGGGCCCGGCGGGAGGACGTTCCCGCTTTCCCACAGTTCGGTGAAGTAGCCGCTGGCGGCCGTCAGCCGGTGGATGAACGACTCCCAGGCCGGCTCGCCCACATGCCGTCCGTACGCACCGCGTAGCTGCGCCACCATCAGCGGCAGCTCCGACTCCCGGAAAACCAGCGGGCAGTCCGGCTCGGCAACGGTGAACAGCGTCCACAGCGCATTGCGTATACCGAGGTGCTCCGGGCGGGGCGCGAACAGGTCGCGGTATGCGGCGTTGGTCGCCAGGATGTCGTACCGCGCGTTGTAGACCGCGGCGGGGCGCGGGTCGAGCGCGTCGATGAGGCCCTGGATATCCGGGCCCACGCTCTGCGCGTCCTCCTGCCGGTCCGGTGCGTACGGCACCCCCGCCAGGTGGTAGAGATGCTCGCGCTCCGGCCGGTCGAGCCGGAGCGTGCGTGCCACGGCGTCCAGGACCTGCGCCGACGCGTTGATCGGGCGGCCCTGCTCCAGCCAGGTGTACCAGGTCACGCCGACGCCGGAGAGCTGGGCGACCTCCTCTCGGCGCAGCCCGGGTGTACGCCGCCGGAGCCCCGGCGGCATGCCCACATCGGCGGGCGTCACCCTCGCCCGCCGGCTGCGCAAGGAGGCGGCCAGCTCGGGTCTGCGGCGGTGGCTCGCAGCGCCCGCGGTGTTCGTCGTCGCCGTCATCGTGGTCACATCCCCCATGGTCGAGGCACCGGCCCGTCCTTGCCAGGTGCTGTCAGTACCAGCATCAGCGGGCTCTCGTTACCCGTACCGGAACGGCGTCAGGCTCGCCACCATGACGACGACCTCTCCGGAAAGTCCACTTCTCAGTAAAGACCCGGGCACTGACAACCGGCCACGCCTGTTGCTCGCGATCGTGCTCGCCGCGCAGTTCATGGCGCTCCTCGACACCTTCATCGTCAATGTCGCCGCCCCCACCATCCGTACCGAACTCGACGCGTCCGGCGCGGGTTTGCAGCTGGTCATCGCCGGTTACACGATCTCGTACGCCGTCCTGCTGGTCACCGGCGCCAGGCTCGGCGATCTGGTGGGGCACCGACGGGCCTATCTGGGCGGGCTGTTGCTCTTCACCGCCGCATCGCTCGCCTGCGGACTCGCCGCTGGCACCGGCCAGTTGATCGCGTTCCGGCTGGTCCAGGGCGCGGGTGCGGCACTGATGATCCCCCAGGTGCTCAGCCTGATCCAGCGGAACTTCACCGGCGAGGGGCGGGTGCGCGCGCTCGGTGCGTACTCCGCGGTCCTCGCGACCGGAGCCGCCGCCGGGCAGGTCGTCGGCGGTGTCCTGGTCAGCGCGGACCTCTTCGGCGCGAGCTGGCGGCCGGTCTTCCTGGTGAACGTGCCGATCGGCCTCGCGCTGCTGGTGCTGGGCGCGCGGGTGCTCCCCAAGGACCGTCGCGGTGAGCCCGAGCGCGCCCGAGGCCTCGACCTGCCCGGTCTGGTGCTGCTCGCCGCCGCCGTGTCGCTGTTCACCGTGCCGCTGGTGCTCGGGCAGGAAAAGGACTGGCCGGCCTGGTCCTGGCTCTCGCTCGGGGCCTCCGCGGTGCTCTTCGGCTGCTTCCTGGCGTACGAGTCGAAGCTGGCCGGGCGCGGGGGCGCCCCGCTCATCGCGCCGCGCGTGCTGCGCATCGCGGGCATGGGCCGGGCCGTGCTGCGGATCATCCTGGTGATGGCGGTGAACGCGGGCTTCCTCTTCGCGCTCACCCTGCATGTCCAGGGTGGTCTCGGCCACAGCGCGCTCCGCGCGGGGCTGATGTTCGCGCCGACCGCGCTGATCTTCGGAGCGGTCGGGCTGACCTGGCGGCGCTGGCCCGCGAGCCTGCATAAGGCCCTGGTCCCGGGCGGGTTCACGCTGACGGCGCTCTCGTGCGTCGCGGTCGGCGCGGTGCTGCGAGACGGCGGCGACGGCGGGCTGTGGCTGTATCTCGCCTTTATGGGCGTCGGCGCCGGTCTGGCGCTCGCCTTCAGCCCCACCCTCACGGGAGCGCTCGCGACCGTACGGCAGGAGGACGCGGCGGACGCGAGTGGCCTGCTGGTGACCGTCACTCAGCTCGGACAGCTGATGGGCGTCGCCGCATTCGGCACACTCTTCCTGAATCGGCAGACAGTACCCGGGGTACTGGAGTCCGCCGACGCGCTGTGGGTGTGCGCCCTCGCGCTGGCAGCCGCGTCGATCTTGGGTGCGATGGCCGGTCTCCTCAACGAAGGAATGGCGATGGCCACACGTAAACGCCGCTGACCCTCTTGCGTGGCCATGGCAGAATCGGACGGCCGGAGGGGACACCGGCCAGAACGGGAGGGAGAGCACGATGTCCGCCAGCAGCAGCGAGGAGGCCGATGACCTGCTTGCCACTGCGGAGGCACGCGCTCGTCTCAGTTGCCCGTCCTGCGGATCGGGGCATGTCGCCCAAGTCCTCGGCGACAATGGTGGAGTTTCCTACGTGTGCACGGCCTGCGGCCATAGCTGGAGCTGAATGATGGGTGCACACAGGCGTAAATGCGACTGGTGCGGCGGTGGTACGCCCATCGTTCGGGACATGGACCCGATCAATCCCGAGTACCAGTACTGGTGCGAGGAGTGCGCGCGGGCGCTGATCATAAAGGGCGACCCCATCGAGACGTACAGAGAGCTCGAAGGGGAGCCGATCTACGGGCGGCTCCTGGACGAGCACTGCACTCTGAAACGGTTCTATTCATTCGCCACAGCGTGACCAGGACGGTCGCGGCCGTCAGCGAATAGAGGGCCGAAAGGACCATCTGGCCGCTGTTCTGGGCGAGTTCGAGCCGTCCCGGCCCGTGCGGCACCCACCACAGGGCGTACGAACAGAACACCAGCCCCGCCGCTGCCGCCCGCCCCCTGCTGCCGCGCGCCGCCAAGAGCAGCACCATGGGCACGCACCACACCCAGTGGTGCGACCAGGAGACCGGGCTGATCAGCAGTGCCGTCGCCGCGCAGGCCACGACCGCGCAGGCCCGGTCGCCGCGCAGCGCCGCACCCACGGACACGGCGAGACCGGCCACAGCCACGAGAGCGGCCGCCACGACCCACCACGGCCCCGGATCGGGAGTGTGGAGCAGCCGGGCGAGGACCCCGCGCAGCGACTGGTTTGCGGTGTCCTCGGCGTGGCCGACCCGGCCGGCCGCGAAGACCATCCGGGTCCAGTAACGCTGGGAGTCGTACGGCAGGACAGCGGCGGCCGCGAACGTCGTGCCGAGGAAGACCGCGGCTGCTGTCGCCGCCTGCCGCAGCCACGGGTTCCAGCCCTCGCGCCGGGCCCGTACAAGGCCGGCGATCAGCAAGAAGAGCGCGAAGAGCGCGGGCGTCAGCTTCACGGCGGCCGCGCACCCGATGCCCGCGCCCGCCCACCTGTGCCCCTCGCGGCGGGTGATGTCCCACAGCACGGCGACCGCGAGCAGCAGATTGATCTGGCCGTAGCGGAGCGTCGTCCACACCGGTTCGCACCACACGGCGGCCGCGGCCACCCAGAGCGTCGCCGAGCGCCTGTCCATGTGCGGGTGCGTCAGCCGCAGCGACATATCGACGAAGGCGACGAGCAGGAGCAGGTTCCCGGCAGTGGCCAGAGCACGCATCTCGGGGACGCCGAGCAGGGTGAGCGGCGTGAACAGCAGGGCGGCGAACGGCGGGTACGTCGTCAGGAGGTTCGCCTTGGTGGTGCGCATCGCGTAGAGGTCCGCTCCGGCGCGTACGGTCTCACCCTCCGCCCGGTAGACCATCAGGTCGATCATGGAGACGTCGGCGGCGCGCTGCGCCATCCAGAAGGCCGTGAAGGAGAGCACACAGACCGAGGCGGCGGCAAGGGTGGGACGTCGGGCACTGGACAGTGCGATCACGGTCACGAAGATGGACGTTACCGGCCCAGTCCGTACAGACCGGAAACGATTTGGTGATGCACCGGAGGGAGCGTTAATGTTGTCGACGTCGCCGCGAGGGAGACCTTCGATCAAGGCGGCACATCGCAAGGGGCTATAGCTCAGTTGGTAGAGCGCCTGCATGGCATGCAGGAGGTCAGGAGTTCAATTCTCCTTAGCTCCACAGAAGCACCAGACACAAGGAAGCGGGCCATCCGGATCGGATGGCCCGCTTCCTTGTGTGCCCCTGGGGTGTGTCCCAGGGGGCCGTCAACTGCGGCCGCTGCCAAGCGCCTTGCGGTTGCTCGACGGCAGGGCGGGGCGGGTGGTCGGCGACGGGGCAGGTCCCTGCTCGATACGGAGCGCCAGTGCAGGACACCGGCGTACGGCCCGCTGTGCGCGCCCCCGCAGATGCATCGGAACCGAGGCGTCAGCGAGTGCCGGATAGCCGTCGGGACCGAGCCGGATGAGCTCGGGGACGATGTCCGCGCAGAGCCCGTGGCCCTGGCAGAGCGTCCAGTCCACGGCCAGCTTCTCGCCGCTCGGAATCGACTCCTCGGCATCCTGGTAGCCGGGTCCGGGAAGCGGCAGCACGCCGGTCGTCTCGCGCCCGCAGCCGCCGTCGAGCACATGGGCGGCGAGGTCGTCCGTGAAGGCGGACAGGGTCGAGGCGAAGAAGCGCGCCGAGCCGTCGGGGTGCTTGCACGCGCCGCGGCCCTTGACGGCCTGCGTCACCTCGCGCAGCGCCTCCAGGGCGGCGGGGCCGCCGCCGTTCATGACGTCGGACAGGCCGCCGGCCGCGGCGGGCAGGCCCAGCTTGCAGGGGCCGCACTGGCCGGCGGTCTCGGCGGCGAGCCAGTTGGCCACCCGCAGCGCCTCGCCCAGCGGGCAGGTCTCGGGGCCGATCGGGAGGATCGCGCCCGCGCCGAGGGAGCCGCCCACGGCTGCCAGCGATTCGCGCGAGACGTTGGCCTCGTGGACTGCGACCGAGTCGATCCAGTTGCCGTGGTAGCCGCCGGTGAGCACGCCCTGGGGGAGCGGCGGGGCGCCCGCCAGTTGCAGTACGTACCGCAGCGGGACGCCTGTGGGGACCTCGACGACCATGGGGCGCGCGACCGCCCCGGAGATCGTCAGCATGACCGTGCCCGGCTCGGTGTCCAGGCCGGTGTTGCCGTAGCGGCGCGCGCCGATACGGGCGCCGATGGCGAGCTGTGCGTACGTCTCGGCGTTGGACAGCAGGGTCGGGGCGCCGCCGACGCCGGTGTCGGAAGCGCGCTCGCGGCGGCCGGGCGGCAGCGCGGGGCCGCCGTTCACGGCACGGATGACAGCGGAGGCCTCGCCGGAGACCATGCGCTCCGGCGTACGGATCACCCGCGCGCGCAGCTGCTGCCCGCGCCGGTCCGACAGGCCGCGCTCGGCCAGCGCGGCGCGCATGGAGATCTCCGTGGAGTTGCGGGTGACCGCGACCACCAGGGTGCGCGCACCGAGCGCCTCCGCGGCGAGCAGGGCGCCGTCCAGGATCAGATGGGGGGAGCGGTTGAGCAGCACGGTGTCCTTGCGGCAGGCGGGCTCGCCCTCACTGCCGTTGACCACGACGACGGGCCGCACCCCGCGTCGTATCGCGGACTTCGCTACGGCGCGCAGTTTCTGCCCGAAGGGGAAGCCTGCGCCGCCGCGGCCGCGCAGGGATATGTCGTCGGCGAGCTGGGCGAGCAGCTCGCCTGTCACGGGCTGGAGAGGGCCGTGCACCTTGAGATGCATCGGGAGGTCCAGGCGCTCGACAAGGTCGAACCCCTGCGTCAGCTGGGGAAGGCCGACGACACGAACCTCGGGGACATCAGGGAGGGGGGTGTTCACGGTCGGTCTCCTGCGGGCGTGTGCCAGGGCTCTCCGGCCGGGGGCGGAAAGAGGGGTCCGGGCATGGTCGCCGTGTCGTCGTACGTGTCGGCGGTGCCGGTGGTGTACGGGGAGGAAGGTGCTTCGTACGGGGGAGCGGGGTCGTAGGAGGCGGGAGCGGGAGGCGGCTCGTAGGCCGCCGGAGGGGGCTCGTACGCCAGAGGGGCCTCGTAGTCCGCAGGGGCCTCGTATGCGGGAGGGGGCTCGTACGCGGGAGGGGGCTCATACGCGGGAGGAGCGGGCGTTTCGAGCGGCTCGGGCCGGAAGGCCTGCGCGGGCGGCGGCGGTGACGGGGTCGGCCACAGGCCCTGCCGGGGACCCGACTCCGAGACGACGGGGATCTCCTCGGTCATCGGTATGCGCTCGGCCAGCGGGGCCGTCTGGTCGCCGGCCAGGGAGACCGCGCGGTACGCGGCGGAGATCCCGGTGCCGGGCCCGACGCCACTGCCGACGGTCGGCTCGGCCTCCGGGAGCGGCGGGACCTCGTAGAGATTGGGCGAGGGCGGCGCGAGCCGCCGGGGCTGCGAGCGCGGCCGGCCGAGGGAAGACTGGCGCTGGAAGTCCTGCTCGTACGGGCGCTGGGAGGGAATGCCGTTCATGCCGTTGAGGCCGGCCGGTCCCGTCACTCCGGCCGCGCCGGGGAGCGGGGACGTGGTCGGATCGCGCAGTAGCTGCTCGTCCGCCGCAGACCGGTCGTCGCCCGAGCCGGTCAGCGACATGATCTTGGCGGCGATTCGCCGCTGCACCGGCCGCGGCATCAACCGCAGCGACACGGCGGCGGCGACGCCTGTGAGTGCCAGGCAGTACATCGTCACGACCCAGGTCGCGGCGGGCCGGCCGGTGAACAGGCCGTGCACCAGCGCGGAGCACCAGGCCGGGTAGGCCAGCATGTGCAGCTGCCGCCAGCGGCCCGCTACCCGGATGTTGCCGGCCAGGGCGCTGCGCAGCGCGCCGGTCGTGGCGGCGATCACCATGAGGAAGCCGGCCAGCGAACCGAAGCCGATCAGGCCGGACGTACCGGTGACGCCGAGTCCGAACGGGACCAGGGCGCCGATCGCTTCCACGTGGCCCAGCGACACCTTCACGGTGGCGTGCAGCAGCAGGAAGCCGAGCGAGGCGACCGCGGTGGCCCGGTGGATGCCCTGGGCAAGGAGGCGGTGGCGCGTGGAGAGAAGCAGCCGGTCGGTGGCGATCAGGCCCCACGCCACGGAGGCGGTGAGGGACACCAGGGACAGCACCCCGGTGGTGAAGTCGAGCGCGGTGCGAAAGTTGTCGCTCCCGCCGACGGCGAGCAGGGGTAGGAGCACGAACGCCGCGACGGACAAGCCGCCTTGCACCGGGCGGCTTAGCCCGGTACTCGGCGCTGGCGACGAACGGCTCTTGCGATGAGGGTTCATGGGGCGACTCCGAATGGTGCGGGAAAGGCGGTCCCGTTGACGCATGCTAGGTCCACCCATACCGGGCAGTACGAGGTTTGAGCGTTTAGAGAGCGGAACCACAGCCAACTGACTCTGGGGTTGCCCTGGATAGGGTCGATACGCGGGGTAACCCCGGCGGCCGGAGGCATCCGGAAGCGCGATTCGGGGGGCGCGCGGAGGCGTGCGGCGGGCGCTCGGGGGGCGTGCCGAGGAGCGGCGCGCGCGTTTCGAAGCGGACGCGTGGCGGCGGCCGGGGGCGCTGGGGGTGGCTGCCCAGACCTCACAAGAGTCCTTCGGGGGCCCTTCGAGATTGGTCTCATGCACCCGGTTCCCTCGCTGCGGTACCCTGACGCCATGCGTGCCGTACGCCTTCTGCTTAGCGAGCCGCGCTGATCAGTCCCGACGGATGAAAGATCCGGTTGGAATCGGCGCGGCGTCCCCTCCTGTGCGAGGGGTTTTTTCGTTTTGGAATCCGCTGGCAGAGACGAATCGATGGAGCTTCAAGGATCATGAGCGAGACCAATCCCGCTGCTGCTGAGGTAACTGCAGCGCACCGCTACACGGCTGCCATGGCCGCCGACATCGAGGCACGCTGGCAGGACTTCTGGGACGCCGAGGGTACGTACGAGGCGCCGAACCCGTCGGGGTCCCCTCGCTCGAGCGAAGCCGAGAGTGGGGGAGGTGACCTGGCCGGGGATCCCGCACAGGTCGCCAAGCCCAAGAAGTTCGTCATGGACATGTTCCCCTACCCCTCGGGTTCGGGTCTGCACGTCGGGCACCCCCTGGGCTATATCGCCACCGACGTCTTCGCCCGCCACCAGCGCATGACCGGACACAACGTCCTGCACACCCTGGGCTTCGACGCCTTCGGCCTGCCTGCCGAGCAGCACGCCGTACAGACCGGCGAGCACCCTCGGGTCACCACCGAGGCGGCCATGAACAACATGAAGTCCCAGCTGCGCCGGCTGGGCCTGGGCCACGACAAGCGCCGGTCCTTCGCGACGATCGACCCGGACTACTACAAGTGGACCCAGTGGATCTTCCTGCAGATCTTCAACTCCTGGTACGACGAGGACGCGAAGAAGGCCCGTCCGATCGACGAGCTGGTGGCTCAGTTCGAGAGCGGCGAGCGTGCGGTGCCGGGCTCCACGCGCGCGTGGAGCGAGCTGAGCGCCTCGGAGCGCGCCAATGTGCTGGGCGAGTACCGGCTGGCGTACGCCTCCGACGCGCCCGTCAACTGGTGCCCGGGCCTGGGCACCGTACTGGCCAATGAGGAAGTCACCGCTGACGGACGCTCCGAGCGCGGCAACTTCCCCGTCTTCAAGGCCAAGCTGCGCCAGTGGAACATGCGCATCACCGCCTACGCCGACCGGCTGCTGGACGACCTGGACGCGCTGGACTGGCCCGAGGCGATCAAGCTGCAGCAGCGCAACTGGATCGGCCGCAGCGAGGGCGCACGCGTCCACTTCTCGGTCGACGGCCACGACGACGCACAGATCACGGTCTTCACCACCCGCCCCGACACGCTGTTCGGCTCCACCTACATGGTGCTGGCACCCGAACACGGCCTGATCGACTCCATCGTCCCGGCCGAGTGGCCGCAGGGCACCAAGGCGGCATGGACCGGCGGCGCCGCCACTCCGGCCGAGGCGGTCTCCGAGTACCGCAAGCAGGCCCAGACGAAGAGCGATGTCGAGCGGCAGACCGAACACAAGGACAAGACCGGTGTGTTCACCGGCGCCTACGCCCTGAACCCGGTCACCGGCGAACGGATCCCGGTCTTCGTCGCCGACTACGTACTGATGGGCTACGGCACCGGCGCCATCATGGCCGTACCCGGCCAGGACGAGCGCGACTGGGAGTTCGCCGAGGCCTTCGGCCTGCCCATCATCCGTACCGTCCAGCCGCCGGACGGCTGGGAGGGCGAGGCCTTCACCGGACAGGGCCCGGCGATCAACTCGTCGAACGACGAGATCTCGCTGGACGGCCTGGACGTCGCCGAGGCCAAGTCGAAGATCACCGAGTGGCTGACCGCCCGCGGAATCGGCGAGGGGACGGTCAACTTCCGGCTGCGCGACTGGCTGTTCAGCCGGCAGCGCTACTGGGGCGAGCCCTTCCCGATCGTCTACGACGAGGACGGCATCGCGCACGCGCTGCCCGAGTCGATGCTGCCGCTGGAACTGCCGGAGGTCGACGACTACTCGCCACGTACGTTTGACCCGGACGACGCGGACACCCAGCCCGAGACGCCTCTGTCGCGCAACGAGGACTGGGTCAATGTCGAGCTGGACCTGGGCGACGGCGTCAAGCGCTACCGCCGGGAGACCAACACCATGCCCAACTGGGCGGGTTCGTGCTGGTACGAGCTGCGCTACCTGGACCCGCACAACAGCGAGAAGCTGGTCGACCCGGAGATCGAGCAGTACTGGATGGGTCCGCGCGAGGGGCAGCCGCACGGCGGCGTCGACCTGTACGTCGGTGGTGCGGAGCACGCCGTACTGCACCTGCTGTATGCGCGGTTCTGGTCCAAGGTGCTGTTCGACCTGGGGCACATCTCCTCGGTCGAGCCGTTCCACAAGCTGTACAACCAGGGCATGATCCAGGCGTACGTCTACCGGGACAGCCGCGGCTTCCCGGTGTCGGCCGCCGATGTCGAGGAGCGGGACGGAAAGTTCTACTTCGAGGGCGAGCCCGTCAAGCGCGAGCTGGGCAAGATGGGCAAGTCCCTGAAGAACGCCGTCACTCCGGACGAGATCTGCGCCGAGTACGGCGCGGACACGCTGCGGCTGTACGAGATGGCCATGGGGCCCCTGGACGTGTCGCGGCCGTGGGACACCCGGGCTGTCGTCGGCCAGTACCGCCTGCTGCAGCGGCTGTGGCGCAATGTCGTCGACGAGGCGACCGGTGAGGTCACGGTCGTCGACACCGAGCCCGACGAGGCGACGCTGCGTGCGCTGCACAAGGCGATCGACGGCGCCGGACAGGACCTGGCGGCCCTGCGCTTCAACACCGCCATCGCCAAGATCACCGAGCTGAACAACCATCTGACGAAGGCGGGCGGCCCGCTGTCGCGCAGCGTGGCGGAGCGGCTGGTGCTGCTGATCGCCCCGCTGGCCCCGCACATCGCCGAGGAGCTGTGGCACAAGCTGGGCCACACCGGCTCGGTCGTGCACCAGGACTTCCCGGTCGCCGACCCGGCGTATGTCGTGGACGAGTCCGTGACCTGCGTCGTGCAGATCAAGGGCAAGGTCAAGGCGCGGCTGGAGGTCTCCCCGTCGATCTCGGACGAGGAGCTGGAGGCGCTGGCACTGGGTGACGCGGCGGTGGTAGCGGCGCTGGGCGGCGCCGGCATCCGCAAGGTGATCGTGCGGGCGCCGAAGCTGGTGAACATCGTCCCCGCGTAGCGCCCACGGGAGGGCAGGGGTTTCCCCTACGGGCAGGTTGGGGGTTCCGATGGAACCCTCGGCCTGCCCGTTCCGTTTACGGTGGAGGGACAACAGCCGACGCCGGAGGGGCGCTCATGGAAGCCGCGATTCTGATACTGACGCTGCTTTTCGTCGCCTTCGTGGCGTTGGGGGTGTATGTCAGCGTGAAGGTCATCGGCGCGGCCAAGCGCGGAGTGGAGCGCACGGTCACGCAGGCGCGCCGCACCGTCGAGGAGACGACACTGCGGGCGAAGAGCTATGGGCAGGGCGGTGTGGCCGGCGAGCTGGCGCAGCTGCGGCTGTCGCTGCGTACGTCGATGAGGGCGACGCAGGACGCGCTGCACGCGGGCGTCGCGGAGGACGCCTCGCTGTCCGAGTCGCTCGGACTGTTCCAGCGGCTGAGCGTGCACGGCCACGAGCTCGACGACGAACTGAAGCGGCTGGAGCGCGAGCCGGACCGGGCGACGGTGGCCTCGCTGCTTCCCGGGCTGCGCGAGCGTACGGAGCGGATCACGCACTCTGCCGAGTCTCTGAGGTGGGCGGCGCGGGACCGGGCGCGGAAGTTTGCGGAAGATGATCTGGACGCGCTGAGCACGCAGATCGACGTCGAGGCGGGGGCGTTGCGGCACTGGTCGGACGAGGAGACGCCGGACGGGGCTGCGGGGTCTCAGGCGGCTCAGGCTGCGCCGGCATCGTGGCCGGAGGCCGGGGCCGGTGACGGAGCGGTGCGCGAGCAGACGTGGCCGGAGGCGGTTGCGGGGGCGGGGGTTGAAGGTGGGCCTGAGGCCGGGGCTGGGCCTGTGGCGGGGGCCGGGGCTGAGCCGCAGGCGATCACGGCGCGCGATCCTCGGCAGCAGACGACGTACCCCTGGCAGAAGACCGCCCGTCCCGAGACCACGAATTGACCCACCGGCGGTCCGTCGAAGGTCCATTGGTGATCCATCGGCGGTTCCTCGGCGGTTCCTCGGCGGTTCCTCGGCGGTTCCTCGGCGGTTCCTCGGCGGTTCCTCGGCGGTGCCTGGGTGATCCCTGGGTGATCCGCCGGCCGGGGCGACGCGATCGTTGTCGAGGGGCCGGGCTGCCGTGCGGCGGCTCCTGCGGGTAACCTCCCGCTCATGTCCCGCCATGTCGCGATCGTCACTGATTCAACGGCCTACCTGCCGCCACCGACGATGGAGCGCCACGGCATCATCGCGGTGCCGCTGACCGTCGTACTTGGCGATCAGGCGCTCGAAGAGGGAACCGAGATCTCGGCCCGCTCGCTGGCGCTGGCATTGCAGAAGCGACGCCCGGTGACCACGTCCAGGCCGAGCCCCGAGGTGTTCGCAGAGGCGTACCGCGCGAGAGCGGAGGCCGGTGCGACCGGCATCGTCTCACTTCATCTGTCGAGCGAGTTCTCGGGGACGTACGACGCCGCGGTGCTGGCCGCCAAGGACGCGCCGGTGCCTGTGCGGGTGGTGGACACCGGGATGGTCGCGATGGCCCTGGGGTTCTGCGCGCTCGCGGCCGCGGAGACGGCTGAGGGCGGCGGCACGCTCGACGAGGCGGTAGCCGCCGCGGAGAAGCGGGCCGCGGGCACGTCCGCGTACTTCTACGTCGACACGTTGGACTACTTGCGCCGCGGCGGCCGGATAGGGGCCGCGCAGGCGCTGCTGGGTTCGGCGCTCGCGGTGAAGCCTCTGTTGCAGTTGGACGGTGGCCGGATCGAGATGCTGGAGAAGGTACGTACGGCATCGAAGGCGATCGCCCGGCTGGAGGAGATCGTCATCGACCGGGCGGGCACGAGCAGTGTGGACATCGCGGTGCACCATCTGGCCGCGCCCGAGCGGGCCGCGACGTTGGCGGAGCGGCTGCGGGAACGGGTTCCCGGGCTGGTCGATCTGCATGTCAGCGAGGTGGGCGCGGTGATCGGGGCGCATACGGGACCGGGGCTGTTGGGGGCTGTGGTCTCGCCCCGCTGAGGTGCTGGTGTGGGCGCGCCGAGCGGTCGCTGTCACCCTGGTGAGTGACCGAGTTTTCCACAACGGGGCGGTTTTCCACGGGAATTGGGCCTGCTCAGCGGGTTTTGACGGATGTGCCTAGCGTCTTGTGTCATGGCTCTCCGATCACGTTCCGCAACCAGTGGCCCGGGCCGCGCCCCGGCCTCGGACAGCCGCGCCCGTGACGGCCGCGGCTCAGGCCTGGGCCCTCCCCGTTCAGGGGCCGGCCCCGGCTCGGGCTTTCCCGGTTCAGGGTCGGGCTCGCGCCCGGGGTCAGGCTCGGGCAGCGGTCCCGGCCGTGGCTCGCGGCGTCCGGTTCGCCTCCGTGGCAGGCGAGTGGCCGCCACACCGAGCACGACCGCCCTGCGCCGCCGGGCGGACGCCCTGTTCGAGGGCCCGCAAAGCAGTACGGGCACGAGTCTCGACGCGGCTGTTGGGCGCTCCCGCTCCGAAGGGGGTGGCGGTGGCCGCGCTGCCGCGGACATCGATACGAGTACGGACGCCGGCACTCGGCAGCGGGTGGGGCTTGCGGTGCGGGAGCGGCTGCCGCTGTGGGTGCAGCTCAGATGCGGGCTCGAGCCCAGGGCTCTAGCCGCCCTGGCCGTCGTACTCGTAGTGGCAGCGGTCTTCGCGGCGCAGCACTTCTGGGCGGGGCGGCCACAGACCGTGCGCGCCCCGGAGCTGGTCCAGCAGGGCGCGGCCACGCGGGAGCCGGCGCCGCACCCGTCGCCGGGTCTGCCGCCGTCCGACGCGGGGCCCGGAGGGCGGATCGTCGTCGATGTGAGCGGCAAGGTACGGCGGCCGGGGGTGCACCGGCTGCCGACCGGGTCCCGGGTCGCCGACGCGCTGCGGGCGGCCGGAGGCGTCCGGGCCGGTACGGACCTGACGGGGCTCAACCGGGCGCGGGTGCTCATGGACGGCGAGCAGGTGGTGGTGGGCGTGCTCGTGCCGCCGGGATCGCCGATGACAGGAGCGGGCACGGGCGGATCGGGCGCGGGCGGGGGTGGGCAGACCGCCGGGCCGGTGAGCCTCAACTCGGCGACGGTGGAGCAGCTCGACACCTTGCCGGGGGTCGGTCCCGTACTGGCCCAGCACATCGTCGACTACCGCACCCAGCACGGGGGTTTCCGGTCGGTCGACGAACTCCGCGAGGTCAACGGGATCGGCGACCGCCGGTTCGCGGACCTCCAGCCTCTGGTGCGGCTATGACGACGGCTACGACGCGCCCGGCGGTGCACGCCGCTTCGGGCCACCGGCTGGGGGCTTCCGACCCGCGGCATGAGGGACCGGCAGACCTGCGGCTGGTGCCCCCGGCCGTGGCGGCGTGGGCCGCGGCGGCTGTGGCGGTCGGCGCGCGGGGGTGGTGGACAGTGCTGGTCGTGACGGCCTGTGTCGTCGCCGCGGGGCTGTTACTGGCTCCGGCGACGGCCCGGGCGATGCGGGCGGTGCGGGCGGTGCGGGCTGGAGCGGGCACGGGTCCGGCGCCGGCCGGCGATGGCACACAGATCAGCAGGCGCAGGCGCAGGCGCAGGCGTCAGCTCAACGCCACCGCCCTCGCCGCGATGCTGCTGTGCGCCGCGGCGGGCGCGGCCTCGGCCGGACTGCACAGCGCGGATCTGCGGCGCGGGCCGCTGCCGGATCTGGCAGGCCAATACGCATACGTCACCGTCGAGTTGCAGGTCACTGCTGATCCGCGAGCGACCCGGCCCCGCGTCCGCGGCGACGGGACGGCGCGCGGATCCATCATGCTGGACGCCGAGGTGACCCGCGTGACGGCACCGGGTGGTGCGGTCACCGAGACCCGGACGTCCGTCCTGGTGATCGTGCCTTCGGGCGAATCGTCCGCGTCCAACGCGCCTTGGCTGCGGCTGTTGCCCTCGACCCGGCTGCGGCTGACCGGACGGCTCGCGCCGCCCCTGCACGATGACGACAGGTTCGCCGCCGTACTGAGGCCGGAGGGGGACGGTCCGCCGCGGATCACCGGCCCGCCAACCGCCCTCCAGCGCACGGCCGGAGGACTACGGGCCGGACTGCGCGAGGCCACGGACGGGCTCGCCCCGGACGCCCGGGCCCTGCTGCCGGGGCTGGTCGTCGGCGATACCTCACGGATCACGCCCGAGCTGCAGGTCGCCTTCGAGGCGACCGACCTTACGCACCTGCTCGCCGTATCAGGAAGCAACCTGACCGTCGTGCTCGTCCTGCTGATCGGGCCGCCGGGCACGGCCCTGCTGGCCGAACGGCGGGGTCTCGCACCCCGGTTGGGCATCACGCTGCGAGGTACGGCCCTTCTCGGTGGCGCGCTCACGCTCGCGTTCGTGGTTGTGTGCCGGCCAGAGCCGAGCGTCCTGCGGGCCGCGGCCTGCGGTGCCGTCACCTTGCTCGCCATCGGCACCGGTCGCCGCCGGTCGCTGATCCCGGCGCTGGCCACGGCCGTACTACTGCTCGTCCTGTACGACCCGTGGCTCGCCCGGAGTTACGGCTTTCTGCTCTCCGTGCTGGCCACCGGCGCGCTGCTCACGATCGGCCCTCGCTGGAGCGCGGCGCTGCAACGGAGACGGGTGCCGCCCCGGCTCGCCGAGGCGCTGGCCGCGGCCGCCGCGGCGCAGGCCGTGTGCGCTCCCGTGGTGGCGGTCTTCGCGGCCAGGGTCAGCCTGGTGGCGATCCCCTGCAATCTGGTCGCCGAGCTCGCGGTCGCCCCGGCCACGGTTCTCGGTTTCGCCACTCTCGCCGCGGCCCCGGTGGCGATGCCGGTTGCCGAGCTGCTGGCGCGCTGCGCGGGGTGGCCCGCCGGGTGGATCGCCTCCGTGGCTCGCAGCGGGGCGGCGCTGCCGGGGGCGGAGGCGGACTGGCCGGGCGGCTGGCGCGGCGGGCTGCTGCTGGCCGCCGTCACAGCCCTCGTCGTGCTCCTCGCCCGTCGGCTGCCGCGGCACCCCTGGGCGGCCGCTCTCTGCGCGTTGCTGCTCCTGCTCGCGGTCCTGCGCCCCGCCCCGCTCACGAGGGTGATCACCGGCTGGCCGCCGCCGGGCTGGACGTTCGCGATGTGCGATGTCGGGCAGGGCGACGCCACAGTGCTCGCGGCGGGCGCCGGCGCGGCCGTGGTCGTGGACGCGGGCCCCGACCCGGAGCTGGCCGACCGCTGTCTGCGGGAACTGGGCGTCACCCGGATTCCGCTGATCCTTCTGACGCACTTCCACGCCGACCATGTCCGGGGGCTGCCTGGCGTGTTGCGGGGCAGGGCCGTCGGCGCGGTGCAGACGACGACGTTCGACGAGCCACGGGACCAGAGCGAGTTCGTACGGATGACCACGACCGCGGCCGGGGTACGCGTGATCCGCGCGGGACCAGGGGAGCGGCGCCGGGTCGGGCCGCTCGCCTGGCAGGTCCTGTGGCCCCAGGCAGCCCTTGGGCCCGGTCCCGGTCCCGGTCCCGGTCCCGGCTCCGGCCCCAGTCCCCGCTCCGGTCCCGTCCCGGAGGGACCCAACGACGCCAGCGTCACGCTGTTCGTACGGATCGAGGGCGGCCCCAGCCTGCTTCTTCTCGGCGACCTTGAACCACCGGCCCAGCGAGGGCTGTTGCGGGCCCATCCGGCGCTCCCACCGGTTGACGTCCTCAAGGTCGCCCACCATGGCTCCGCCCACCAGCACCCCGGCCTGCTGCGCGCCGTGCGCCCGCGGCTGGCGCTGATCTCCGCGGGCCGCGACAACATGTACGGCCATCCTGCGCCCCGTACGGTCGCGGCGCTGAACGCAGGGGGAGCGGTGGTGCTGCGTACCGACACGGACGGGGCGATCGCGGTGACCGGAGGCGGCGGACGAGGCCTGCGGGCGGTCCCGCGGGGCCCGGACCCACCGCCGTACCCGCCGTACCCGCCGTACCCGCCGTACCCGCCGCACCCGCCGTACCCGCCCCCACGCGCCTCGGTCGAGAGGCTTAGGACCAGGGAGCCATGGTGCGCGGGCGCCCCTCGGGACACACTCGTCCCATGGATGCCTATCTCCGCCGTATGGGTGCGAGCCGCCCCGAGCGCGCCGACGCCGACGCGCTGCGCGATCTGCAGCTGCGGCACTTGCGGACAGTGCCCTTTGAGAACCTCTCCATCCACCTCGGCGAGGACATCGTGCTGGAGGAGAAGGCTCTCCTCGCCAAGATCGTGGACGTGCGCCGGGGCGGATTCTGTTACGAACTCAACGGCGCCTTCGCCGCGTTGCTGCGGGACCTCGGTTTCACCGTCACCCTCCTCCAGGGCCGTGTGTTCGGTGACGAGGGCCGGCTCGGTATCCCGTACGACCATCTCGCCCTGCTCGTCGAGACGGTGGACTCCACCGGCCCCTGGCTGGCCGACGTCGGCTTTGGCGATCACAGCCACCATCCGCTCGCGTTCGAAGAGCGGGGCGATCAGAAGGACCCGGCCGGTACGTTCCGGATCGTCGAGGCCTCTCAGTACGGGGATCTCGACGTCTACCGCGACGGCAAGCCGCAGTTCCGCCTCGACACGCGACCCCGCGTCCTCGACGACTTCAGGGCCGGGGCCTGGTGGCACCGCACTTCGCCCGACTCGCACTTCACTCAGTCCGTCGTCTGCTCCCGGCTCACCGCCGAGGGACGGATCACGCTCAGCGGCCGCAAACTGCTCACCACCGTGCACGGTGAGCGGCATGAGCAGCCGCTGGCCGACGACGCCGCGGTGCTCGCGGCCTATCGCGATCACTTCGGGCTGCTGCTCGACCGCCTGCCGAAAGCCCCGGGCAGGGCGACCTGAACAATGTCCTTGTGAGTGCTGTGAGACATGTACTGGTGTTGCCCGACCGCGACGCCGCGGAGGAGGCGGCCGAGGCGCTCGGCGACCGCTTCGGCGTCACCGAGGAGCCGCTGCTTCTGCGAGACGCGCTGGCCGGCGAGGACGACGCCGAGGACGCCCAGTGGCTGCTCGTCGTCGAGGACCCGGACAGGCGGCTGGACCCGGTGAAGCTGGGCGAGTTCGCGGGGGAGTGGGACGGCTGGCGCGAAGAGCCGTGAGCGGAGAGGGCGGTGTCAGTGGCCCGTGGGATGCTGGACCGCGATGGCCACCAGGAAGAATTCGACCGACGATCCCCTCGCCCCCGTCACGCTCGCCGTGGGCCAGGAGGACCTGCTCCTCGACCGTGCCGTGCAGCAGGTGGTGGCGGCCGCCCGGGCCGCCGACGCGGACACGGACGTACGAGACCTCACCGCCGACCAGCTTCAGCCGGGCACGCTGGCCGAGCTGACCAGCCCGTCGCTCTTCGCCGAGCGCAAGGTCGTCGTCGTGCGGAACGCGCAGGACCTGTCCGCGGACACGATCAAGGACATCAAGGCGTATCTCGATGCGCCCGCGGAGGAGATCACCCTTGTGCTGCTGCACCCCGGCGGTGCGAAGGGCAAGGGGCTGCTGGACGCTGCCCGCAAGGCGGGGGCACGCGAGGTCGCCTGTCCCAAGACGACGAAGCCCGCGGAGCGGCTCACGTTCGTACGGGCCGAGTTCCGGGCGCTGGGGAGGTCGGCGACGCCTGAGGCGTGCCAGGCCCTGGTCGACTCGATCGGCAGCGATCTGCGGGAGCTGGCCGCCGCGGTCTCGCAGCTCGCGTCCGACGTCGAGGGCACGATCGACGAGGCGGTCGTCGGGCGGTACTACACCGGCCGGGCCGAGGCCTCCAGCTTCACGGTCGCGGACCGTGCGGTGGAGGGGCGGGCGGCGGAGGCGCTGGAGGCGCTGCGCTGGTCGCTGTCGACGGGGGTCGCGCCGGTCCTGATCACCAGCGCTCTGGCGCAGGGGGTGCGGGCGATCGGCAAGCTCTCGTCGGCGCGAGGCGGGCGGCCCGCCGATCTCGCGCGTGAGCTGGGCATGCCGCCGTGGAAGATCGACCGGGTGCGGCAGCAGATGCGGGGCTGGACGCCGGACGGGGTGGCGGTCGCGCTGCGCGCGGTGGCGGAGGCGGACGCGGGGGTGAAGGGCGGGGGCGACGACCCGGAGTACGCGCTGGAGAAGGCGGTCGTGGCGATCGCCCGCGCCGCGCGCTCCCGACGCTGAGCCGAGCGGAGCCGAGCCAGGCCGAGCCCTGCGGGGCCTTCCCCACCCCGCCCCTTGCCGAACTGGGGGGCAAGCCCCCGGACCCCCCGGGAAGATGTGGGTACGCGGGGTACCCCATGCCCCGTGGCGCCAGCTTCGCGGCGGAGCCCCCGTCCACGCGGCACGCTCCCGACGCCCAGCCGAGCCGAGCCTGCCCGGCCGCGGACCCCCGCCCCCCCGATCCCCGCACCCCCCAACGCCGAAAGCCCCGGTTGCCGTCCTGGGGAAGGACAGCCACCGGGGCTCACAGGTCAAACAGTGTGCGCCGCACCCGCGTGGCGAACGCAGGCCGCGTGCAGCGCTGAGGTGCCGGGTCAGGAGCGGAAGAGAGGGCCCGCTGAGTCCCTACCGGCGACAATCAAGAGGTTCAGCCCTTGAGGGAGCCAACCTTGGAGGCCAGCGCCGACTTCTTGTTGGCGGCGGCGTTCTTGTGGATGACACCCTTGGAGACGGCCTTGTCGAGCTTCTGCGACGCCTCACGGACGGCCACATTGGCCTTCTCGACGTCGCCCGAGGCGACAGCCTCACGGGCCTTGCGGATCGCGGTCTTGAGCGACGACTTGACGGCCTTGTTGCGCAGGCGCGCCTTCTCGTTCGTCTTGTTCCGCTTGATCTGGGACTTGATGTTCGCCACGAAAGAGCCTTTTCAGGTTCGATGATCTTTGAGTGTGTGTCTCGTACATGAGAGGGCACGAGACACAGCTGCCCAGGCTACCAGCCGCCCGTCGAGCGGCCCAAACCGACCGCTGCCCCGCAGCCGTGGGACCATAGAAGCTCTACGTATCGATCCCGATCCGACATCGCCCGAGACGAGACGCCCGGCGTCTCAAGAATCAGGACCCTGCGTGCCCGCGACTCCTACCAACGTGCCCGAGCCGAGCCGTACCGACCCGGCGCTGATCCGCAATTTCTGCATCATCGCGCACATCGACCACGGCAAGTCGACCCTTGCCGACCGGATGCTCCAGCTGACCGGTGTGGTCGAGCAGCGGCAGATGCGCGCTCAGTACCTCGACCGCATGGACATCGAGCGCGAGCGCGGCATCACGATCAAGTCCCAGGCGGTACGGCTGCCCTGGGCTCCTATCGAGGGCCCCGACCAGTCCAGGACTCATATCCTGAACATGATCGACACCCCCGGGCACGTGGACTTCACCTACGAGGTCTCCCGCTCGCTCGCGGCCTGTGAGGGCACCGTCCTGCTGGTCGACGCCGCCCAGGGCATCGAGGCGCAGACCCTCGCCAACCTCTATCTGGCGATGGAGAACGACCTCACGATCGTCCCGGTCCTCAACAAGATCGACCTGCCGGCCGCCCAGCCGGAGAAGTTCTCCGAGGAGCTCGCCAACCTCATCGGCTGCCAGCCGGAGGACGTCCTCAAGGTCTCGGCCAAGACCGGCATCGGCGTGGAGGCGCTGCTGGACCGTGTGGTCCGCGACGTGCCCGCCCCGGTAGGTGTCGCCGACGCGCCCGCCCGCGCGATGATCTTCGACTCGGTCTACGACTCGTACCGCGGTGTCGTCACGTACGTCCGTGTCGTCGACGGTCAGCTCAACAAGCGCGAGCGCATCCGCATGATGTCCACCGGCGCCACCCACGAGCTGCTGGAGATCGGCGTCTCGTCCCCGGAGATGACCCCGGCCGACGGCATCGGCGTCGGCGAGGTGGGCTACATCATCACAGGTGTGAAGGACGTCCGGCAGTCCAAGGTCGGTGACACGATCACCTCGTTCACCAAGGGCGCGACCGTGGCGCTGGGCGGCTACAAGGACCCCAAGCCGATGGTGTTCTCGGGTCTCTATCCGCTGGACGGCTCGGAGTACCCGGACCTCCGCGAGGCCCTCGACAAGTTGCAGCTCAACGATGCCGCGCTGGTCTACGAGCCGGAGACCTCCGCGGCCCTCGGCTTCGGCTTCCGCGTGGGCTTCCTCGGTCTGCTGCACCTGGACGTCATCCGCGAGCGCCTGGAGCGCGAGTTCGGTCTTGACCTGATCGCCACCGCCCCAAACGTGGTCTACCGCGTGACCATGGAGGACGGCGCCGAGCACACCGTCACCAATCCGAGCGAGTTCCCCGAGGGCAAGATCTCCGAGGTGCACGAGCCGGTCGTGCGGGCCACGATCCTCGCGCCGAGCGAGTTCATCGGCTCGATCATGGAACTGTGCCAGGCCCGCCGCGGCACGCTGCTCGGTATGGACTACCTCTCCGAGGACCGGGTCGAGATCCGCTACACCCTCCCCCTCGCCGAGATCGTCTTCGACTTCTTCGACCAGCTGAAGTCCAAGACCCGTGGCTACGCCTCTCTCGACTACGAGCCCACCGGCGAGCAGTCCGCCAGCCTGGTCAAGGTCGACATCCTGCTGCACGGGGACAAGGTCGACGCCTTCTCGGCCGTCACGCACAAGGACGCGGCGTACGCGTACGGCGTGCGGCTCGTCGCCAAGCTCAGGGAGCTCATCCCGCGGCAGGCCTTCGAGGTGCCCATTCAGGCCGCCATCGGCTCGCGGGTCATCGCCCGCGAGACCATCCGCGCCATCCGCAAGGACGTCCTCGCCAAGTGCTACGGCGGTGACATCTCCCGTAAGCGGAAGCTGCTGGAGAAGCAGAAGGAAGGCAAGAAGCGCATGAAGATGGTGGGCAGCGTGGAGGTTCCGCAGGAGGCCTTCATCGCGGTGCTCTCCAGCGACGAGAGCGGCGGCAAAGCGAAGAAGTAGCGCAGACGCGGCTATGAGGTAGCCGCACGTCGCGTCGCATCGCGTCCCGCATGCACCGCAGGTAACGCAAAAGCGCCCGCCCGGGGGTCCGGACGGGCGCTTTTGGCGTGTCTGCGGAGACAGCGCCCGATAGGTGAGGGATACACCGACCATGGCTTCCGGCCAATGAGGCGAAGACCCGTTCGTTATCAAGCGGCAGCCCGCAGCCTCTTACGCACCGGCATTGTGCGCTCTACCCTGATCACGGCTCGATGGTTACTCGCCAGTTAAACAACCAGCCAGTTGCAGTGCTGCCGCAGGCCCGGAGGACGTCGTGAGCGACACACAGACCCAGATCGAAAATCGACCGCCCTCGGTGGCGAACCTGTTCGCCGAGCGCGTGGCGGCTACGCCGGACGCCGAGGCCTACCGCTATCCCGTGGCCCCCGCCGCCGGTCACGGACCCGACGACTGGAAGTCGCTGAGCTGGGGACAGGCCGCCGAGCGCGTCTACGCCATCGCCGCCGGTCTGATCGATCTCGGCGTGCGGCCCGAGGAGCGGGTCGCGCTCGCGTCCGCCACCCGGGTCGAGTGGATCCTCGCCGACCTCGGCGTGATGTGCGCGGGCGGCGCGACCACGACCGTCTATCCGTCTACCAACGCCGAGGAATCGGCGTACATCCTCGCCGACTCCGACAGCAGGGTGCTGATCGCGGAGGACGCGACCCAGCTGGCCAAGGCGCGCGAGCGGCGCGCCGAGCTGCCGGAGCTCAGGCACGTCGTCGTCATCGACTCGGCGGGCGTGGAGCCGGACAAGAACGACCCCGAGGGATGGGTGCTCTCGCTCGCCGATCTGGAGGCCCGCGGCGCGAAGTACCTCGACAAGCACCCCGAAGCCGTCAAAGAGCGGATCGAGGCGATCACCGCCGACCAGCTGGCGACGCTCATCTACACCTCGGGCACCACGGGACGGCCCAAGGGTGTACGGCTGCCGCACGACAACTGGTCGTACATGGCCAAGGCCACCGCCGCGACTGGGCTGATCAGCAAGGACGACGTGCAGTACCTCTGGCTGCCGCTCGCCCACGTCTTCGGCAAGGTGCTGACTTCGGGGCAGATCGAGGTCGGCCATGTCACCGCCGTCGACGGCCGTGTCGACAAGATCATCGAAAATCTGCCGGTGGTGCAGCCGACCTATATGGCCGCAGTGCCGCGCATCTTCGAGAAGGTCTACAACGGTGTCGCGGCCAAGGCGCGGGCCGGCGGCGGCGCGAAGTACAAGATCTTCCAGTGGGCGGCCGGTATCTCGCGCGAGTACGCGAAGGCCGCGCAGGACAACTTCCGCCGTACGGGCACGGCTTCCGCGCCCTTCGGGCTGACCGCCAAGCACAAGGTCGCCGACGCGCTCGTCTACTCCAAGCTCCGCGAGGCCTTCGGCGGGCGGCTGCGCGCCGCGGTCTCCGGGTCCGCCGCGCTCGCGCCCGACATCGGCTACTTCTTCGCCGGCGCCGGGATCCACATCCTGGAGGGTTACGGGCTTACGGAGTCGAGCGCGGCGTCGTTCGTCAACCCGGGCGAGGCGTACCGCACGGGCACGGTCGGCAAGCCGGTGCCCGGCACCGAGGTGCGCATCGCTGACGACGGCGAGATCCTGCTGCGCGGCCCCGGCATCATGGAGGGCTACCACCGGCTGCCGGAGAAGACCGCGGAAGTCCTGGAGCCCGACGGGTGGTTCCACACCGGGGACATCGGCGAGCTGTCCGCGGACGGGTATCTGCGGATCACGGACCGCAAGAAGGACCTGATCAAGACGTCGGGCGGCAAGTACATCGCGCCGGCGGAGGTCGAGGGCCAGTTCAAGGCGGTGTGCCCGTTCGTCTCCAACATCCTGGTGCACGGCGCGGACCGTAACTTCTGCACCGCGCTGATCGCCCTGGACGAGCCGACCATCCTCGGCTGGGCCAAGGAGAACGGCCTGGACGGCAAGTCGTACGCCGAGGTGGTGGCCACCAAGCAGGCCGTGGCGCTCATCGAGGGCTATGTGGAGCGGCTCAACGAGGGGCTGCAGCGCTGGCAGACGATCAAGAAGTTCCGGCTGCTCCCGCGTGACCTGGACATCGAGCACGGCGAACTCACGCCCAGCCTCAAGCTGAAGAGGCCGGTCGTCGAGCGTGAGTACAAGGACCTGATCGAGGACATGTACGCGGGCTCCCGCGAGGCGTAGTCCGCGCCGCCGGGGCTCCGCGCCCGGGACCCCACCTCAATGGCCGGAGGGGCTGATTTCTAGCCCCTCCGGCGATTGAGGAGTTCCCTCATCGTCTCCTCTATCCGGTTCAACTGCACCCGCAGCTCCGGCACATCGCTCGGGCCGCTCCGCCCCAGCTCCGTCTCTATCGCCGTCAGCCGCTTCGCGATCTGCCCCAGCTGCTCCTGCTCACTCGCCAGCAGCCGCTCCAACTGACGGTTCTTGCGGTGCAGATCGAGGAACACATTCACCTTCGCCCGCAGCACCCAAGGGTCGAAGGGTTTGGTCAGATAGTCCGCCGCCCCCGTCGCGTACCCCCGGAACGCATAGCCGCTGTCCGCCTCCGTCCCGGTCAGGAAGATGATCGGGACGTCCTTCGTCTGGTCGAGACGCTTGATGTTGGACGCCGTCTCGAAGCCGTCCATGCCCGGCATCCGCACATCCAGCAGGACCACCGCGAACTTCTGCCGCAGCAGTGCCTTCATCGCTTCCTCCCCGGAACGCGCCCGGACCAACGGTTCGTTGAGGGACCCCAGCACTGCCTCCAGGGCGACGAGGTTGTCCTCCATGTCGTCGACGAGGAGGATGCTCGCGCGGTCGGTGGTGGTCGCCTCTGTGGTCATCGTGTCTGCCTCACGTGATGGTCGGCGGGACAGCCGGCTCCGCATCGCCGTTTGGCTGTCCCGGTATTGCGGGTGGATCTGCCGACGCCTGGCCGCCCGGTTCGGCCGGCCCGCCCTCGGGGTCGAGGAGGGCGCAGACGACCGTCAGCAGACGGTCCACGTCGACGGGTTTCGGCACATACTCATTGGCGCCCTGCGCGATCGACTTCTCGCGGTCCCCGGGCATCGCCTTGGCCGTGAGGGCGACAATCGGCAGGGCCGTCCAGAGCGGGCTGCGCCGGATCGCCTCGATCGTCTCGTACCCGTCCATCTCGGGCATCATGATGTCCATCAGGACCAGTTCGACGTCGGGGTTGCGCTCCAGCGTCTCGATGCCCTCACGGCCGTTCTCCGCATAGAGCACGGGCATGCCCACCCTGCCCAGCACATGGGTGAGCGCGAAGACATTGCGGATGTCGTCGTCGACGATGAGGACGCGACGGCCCGACAGGATGCGGCCCGCACGGCCCCACTTCCACTCCTCCAGCTTGGTGGTCGTCGGCCAGCCGTCGTCCACGTCCTGGCGGGGAAGGTGTTCGGCGTGGTGCCGCTCCGGCGAGGTCAGCGGCACGTCGTGGATGCCGTGGATGTCATGGACGCCGTGCAGAACATGGCCGTCGTACGAGCCGTCGTTGTCGCCGCCCACCTGGCCGGGGTAGAGGACGGGCACGTACAGCGTGAATGTGGAGCCGCGGCCCGGCTCGCTCTCCGCGATGATGCGGCCGCCGAGGAGCCCGGCGATCTCCCGGCTGATGGACAGGCCGAGGCCCGTGCCGCCGTACTTGCGGTTGGTGGTGCCGTCGGCCTGCTGGAATGCTTCGAAGATCACCGGGAGTTTCTCCGGGGCGATGCCGATGCCGGTGTCGGTGACGGCGAACGCGACCAGGTCGTCCGTGCCTTTGAGCAGCTTGTTGTCAGGGTCCTTGACCCTGTTCACGCTCAGTTCGACGCGGCCGGAGGAGGTGAACTTTATTGCGTTGGACAGCAGATTGCGCAGGATCTGCTGGAGCCGCTGCTCGTCGGAGTACATCTCGCGCGGCACGCCCTCGCCGACGCCGACCTCGAAGGCCAGCCCCCGGTCCAGTGTGATCGGGCGGAAGGTGGCGTGCACGTAGTCGAGCACCTTCATCAGCGGCAGCTTCTTCGGGCGTACGTCCATCCGGCCGGCTTCGATCTTCGACAGGTCCAGGATGTCGTTGATCAGCTGGAGAAGATCGGAGCCCGAGCGGTGGATCGTGGTGGCGAACTGCACTTCCTGGTCGGACAGATGGCCGTCCGGGTTGTCGGAGAGCAGCCGGGCCAGGATGAGCAGGGAGTTCAGCGGAGTGCGCAGCTCGTGCGACATGTTCGCCAGGAACTCCGACTTGTACTGCGAGGAGGTCGCGAGCAGAGCCGCCTTCTCCTCCAGCTCCGCGTTCGAGCGCTGGAGTTCCGCCTGCTGGCGCTGGAGCTCGTCGGAGCGCTCCTGGAGCTGGACCGCGAGCCGCTGGGACTCGCCGAGCAGCGACTCCGTACGGGAGTTGGCGATGATGGTGTTGATCGCGACGCCGATGGTGTTGACGAACTGGTCGAAGAAGGCCAGGTGGACGTCGGAGAAGCGGGAGAAGGACGCCAGCTCGATGACGCCCAGCAGCTGGTCCTCGAAGAGGATCGGGATGATGACGACGCTGGCGGGGGACGCCTCACCGAGCCCTGAGTTGATCTTGATGTAGTCGGGCGGGGCCTCCTCGAGGAGGATCCGCTTCTTCTCCAGGGCGGCCTGCCGGACCAGGCCGTGGCCCGGCATGCCGGTGGTGTCGACGGTGGAGGACTGCGCCGAGCCGTAACCGGCGATGAAGGCCAGTCCTTTGGTGGTGGACGTCGTACGGGACGGAGTGCCGTTCTGGTCGGGGTCGGCCAGGAAGAAGGCACCGTACTGCGCGTTCACCAGCGGGGTCAGCTCGCGAAGGATCAGGTCGGCGACTTCCATCAGATCGCGGTGACCCTGCATCAGACCGGCCAGACGCGCCAGGTTGGACTCCAGCCAGTCCTTCGCGCGGGTGGTCTCACGGAGGTTGGACACCATCAGATTGATGTTGTCCTTGAGCTCGGAGACCTCACCGCGCGTCTCCACGGTGATGGAGCGGGACATGTCGCCCTGAGCGACGGCGGACGCGACCTCGGCGATGGCGCGGACCTGGGTGGTGAGGTTGAGCGCGAGCTCGTTCACATTGGTGGTGAGCCGCTTCCAGGTGCCGTACACGCCCTCGACGCGTGCCTGGCCGCCCAGCTGCCCCTCCGAGCCCACCTCGCGGGCCACCCGGGTGACCTCGGAGGAGAAGGAGGAGAGCGTGTCCACCATGGTGTTGATGGTGGTCTTGAGCTCCAGGATCTCGCCTCGGGCGTCAACGTCGATCTTCTTGGAGAGGTCGCCCTGGGCCACGGCCGTCGCCACCTGGGCGATGTTCCGCACCTGGGAAGTGAGGTTGTCGGCCATGTAGTTGACGTTGTCGGTGAGGTCCTTCCACAGGCCCGTGACGCCGAGGACCTGGGCGCGGCCGCCGAGCCGGCCGTCCGTGCCGACCTCGCGGGCGACCCTTGTCACCTCGTCGGCGAAGGCGCTCAGCTGCTCCACCATCGTGTTGACGGTGTCCTTCAGCTCCAGGATCTCGCCGCGGGCGTCGACGGTGATCTTCTTGGAGAGATCGCCGTTGGCGACGGCGGTGGTGACCTGGGCGATGTTCCGCACCTGGGACGTCAGGTTGGACGCCATGAAGTTGACGTTGTCCGTGAGGTCCTTCCAGACGCCGGACACGCCGCGGACCTGGGCCTGGCCGCCGAGGTTGCCTTCCGTGCCGACTTCGCGGGCGACCCTTGTCACCTCGTCGGCGAAGGCGGAGAGCTGGTCGACCATGGTGTTGATGGTCGACTTGAGTTCGAGGATCTCGCCCTTCGCCTCGACCGTGATCTTCTTGCCGAGGTCGCCCTGGGCGACTGCCGTCGACACGAGCGCGATGTTCCGGACCTGCGAGGTCAGGTTGTCGGCCATGAAGTTGACGTTCTCGGTCAGGTCCTTCCAGACGCCGGACACGCCGCGGACCTGGGCGCGGCCGCCGAGGTTGCCTTCCGTGCCGACTTCGCGGGCGACCCTTGTCACCTCGTCGGCGAAGGCGGAGAGCTGGTCGACCATGGTGTTGATGGTCGACTTGAGTTCGAGGATCTCACCCTGCGCGTCGACCGTGATCTTCTGCGACAGGTCGCCGTTGGCCACGGCCGTGGTGACCTGCGCGATATTGCGGACTTGGGACGTCAGGTTGGACGCCATGAAGTTGACGTTGTCCGTGAGGTCCTTCCAGACGCCGGACACGCCGCGGACCTGAGCGCGGCCGCCCAACTGGCCTTCCGTGCCGACTTCGCGGGCGACCCTTGTCACCTCGTCGGCGAAGGCCGAGAGCTGGTCCACCATCGTGTTCACGGTGAGCTTCAGCTCAAGGAGCTCGCCGGTCGCCTCGACCGTGACCGTGCGGGTCAGATCGCCGCGCGCGACGGCCGTGGTCACCGCCGCGATGTCCCGCACCTGGGCCGTCAGCCTGGACGCCATCGTATTGACGGCTTCTGTCACATCCCGCCAACTCCCGGACAGACCCTGCACCTTGGCCCGGCCACCGAGCCGCCCCTGGGTGCCCGCCTCGCGCGCGACTCGCGTCACCTCACTCGTGAAGAGCGAGAGCTGGTCGACCATTTTGTTGACGGCGCGGCCCAGCCGGCGCAGATCGCCGCGTAACTGACGGTTGCCGTCGTGCAGATCGACCCGCTGGGTCAGATCGCCGCCCGCAACCGCGTCCAGCACCCGGGCGGCGTTCGCCGCGGGCACGACCAAGGCGTCGAGCAGTGCGTTCGTACTGTTCACATCGGTGGTCCAGGCGCCCTGGCCGGGGCTGGCCGCCAGCCGGTCGTCCAGTCTGCCGTGCCGAACCACCTCTCGGCCTACGCGTGTCAGTTCGTCCGCGAAGTGCTTGTTACGCACGGCGATCTGGTTGAACATCGCGGCCAGTTCCGCGGACATGCCTTCATGGGTTTCCGCCACCCGTATCCGGAAGTCGCCGTCCCGTAATGCCGTCATCGCGGCCAGCAGCGGGCGGAGCTCCGAGACACGGATCCAGGCGCCGTCCGCGGGCGGCTGGGCAGGCGGCCGGGAGCCCGGCTGGGCGGGAGACAACGCAATATCTTTGTTCATATCCGCCCACTTCGGTGACTCGACGCTTATGGGCAGGCTCAGTCTGTCACTCTGTCGGTGTCATAAGCGGCGCATTGCCAGAACCGACCAGGAGCCGCACTGTGGGGCCCATTCCGATGCAGCGCGACACCGGCCAGCGCTCAACCGCGTTGTACCCACTCCGGGACGACGCACGGTCGATTTCCCGCACCAGCCTGCCCGGCAACCCGCTCGCGCCGTCCGCCGCGCGCCGTTTCGTGCGCGCCGCCCTCGCCGACTGGACCAACCTCGGGCTGCTCGCCACCTGCGCCTTCTGCCGGGGCAGCGCAGGGCCCGCGGGCTGCCCACCGGGAAAGCACAGTACGGACCGGCTCGCGGACGACGCCGTGCTGATCGTCAACGAACTCGTCACCAACGCCGTCGTACACGCGGGCACCACCGTCGAACTCCTCTGCCGCCTCGAGGAGTCGGCCGAAAGCGAACCCGCCGCGCTGGTGATCGAGGTCTCCGACCACCACCCCGCAAGGGCCGTACAGAACGAAACGCACGACGCGGACCACACAGGCACCCCCGAGTACGGCCGCGGCCTCCACCTCGTCGGCGCGCTCGCCGAGCGCTGGGGCATCACCTACCTCGCCGCCCTCAAGACCGTCTGGGCCCGGCTCCCCGTCGACGGCTGGGACACCTGCCCGCTGCCCGGCGCCGAACCCGCCCTGCAGCGCGGGCTGCGCGCCGCCGAGATCCTCGCCCCAGCCCCGCGGCGCACCGTCCGCGAGGACCAGGACTGGGTGAGCCGCGGGGCGCTCTCCTTCCTCGCCGAAGCCTCCGACCTGCTCGCCGGGCAGCTCGACGAGGACATGGTCGCGGCGCTCGCCGGGCAGCTGCTGGTGCCGCGGCTGGCCGACTGGTGCGCGATCTGGCTGGACGGCGAAGCCGGGCGCTCGGGCTGGGGGACGGGCGGCCCGGCGGGGGCGGCGCCGCGGCTCGCCCGGGTCTGGCACAGCGACGAGTCCCGTATGGAGATGCTGCGCGAGGCCCTGGAAAAGGAGCCGCCGCTGCTGCCCGAGACCCAAAGGAACGGTCCTGTGCCGATCCCCTGGCCCCGCGACGGCGAGCCGGGCGCGGGCGAGGGCACAGCCGTCGCCTACCGCCTCGTCGCGGGCGGACGCGGCCTGGGCACGCTGCTCGTGGCACGCCAGGGCCTGGCGCGCGTACCCGACGAAGTGACCGCACTGATCGAGGACTTCGCGCGGCGGGTCGCCCTGGCGATCAGCGCGGCCCGGCAGTACACCCGGCAGGCCACCATCAGCAAGGTCCTCCAGCGCGGGCTGCTGCCCGGCAAGGTCGGCGAGATCCCGGGCGTCGACCGGTTCCTTGTCTACGAGCCGAGTGACGACGGCGTCGCGGGCGGCGACTTCTACGACATCTTTCCGGTCGGCTCCGGCGGCCGCTGGTGCTTCATGCTCGGCGACGTCCAGGGCAGCGGTCCCGAGGCCGCCGTCGTCACCGGCCTCGCCCGGCCGTGGCTGCGGCTGCTCGCCCGCGAGGGATACCAGGTGGGCGAGGTGCTCGACCGGCTGAACGGGCTGCTGCTCGACGACGCGATGGAGGCGGCGGAGGCGGCCGCCCTGATGGTCGCGGCGGCGGGCGGGCAGGGCGTGCCCGATGGGCCGCAGGCGCGCTTCCTGTCCATGCTCTACGGCGAGCTGGTGCGCTCGCCGCAGGGCGGCGTGCGGTGCACCCTCGCGAGCGCGGGTCATCCGCTGCCGCTGCTGCTGCGTCCCGACGGCCGGGTGCGTACGGCGGCGGAGCCGCAGGTGCTGCTCGGGGTCGTCGACGACGTGGCGTACCGGAGCCAGACCTTCGACCTGGAGCCCGGCGACACGCTGCTGTGCGTCACGGACGGGGTGACCGAGCGGCGTTCCGGGCCGCGGATGTTCGACGACGGCGACGGGCTCGAGCGGGTGCTCGCCGGGTGCGCGGGGCTCACCGCGCAGGGGGTCGCGGAGCGGATCAGACAGGCGGTGTACGAGTTCGCGGAGACGCCGCCGGGGGACGATCTGGCGCTTCTGGTGCTCCAGGCGCAGTAGCCGTTCGGGGTCACGGTCACGGTGACGGACAATGGGGGGCATGCCTTCCGTACTGCCCGATGGTGAGCCCATGCCCGAGGACGGGGCGCTGCCCGCGTCCGCGCTCCAGGGCGCCGCGGACCGGCCGCTCGCCTTTTACCTGCATGTGCCGTACTGCGCCACGCGCTGCGGCTACTGCGACTTCAACACCTACACGGCGACCGAGCTGCGCGGCTCGGGCGGCGTGCTGGCCTCCCGCGACAACTACGCCGAGATGGTGGCGGAGGAGATCAGGCTGGCCCGCAAGGTGCTGGGCGACGACCCGCGGCAGGTGCGGACGGTGTTCGTCGGGGGCGGTACGCCGACGCTGCTGGCCGCGGGAGATCTCGTACGGATGCTGGATGCCGTACGGGACGAGTTCGGGCTCGCGGACGACGCGGAGATCACCACCGAGGCGAACCCGGAGTCGGTGGATCCGGAGTATCTCGCCCAGCTGCGCGCCGGGGGCTTCAACCGGATCTCCTTCGGGATGCAGAGCGCGCGGCAGCACGTACTGAAGGTGCTGGACCGTACGCATACGCCGGGCCGCCCGGAGGCGTGCGTCGCGGAGGCGCGGGAGGCGGGCTTCGACCATGTGAACCTCGACCTGATCTACGGCACGCCGGGGGAGAGCGACGACGACTGGCGCGCGTCCCTGGCGGCGGCGGTGGCGGCCGGGCCCGACCACGTCTCGGCGTACGCGCTGATCGTGGAGGAGGGCACGCAGCTGGCGCGCCGCATCCGCCGGGGCGAGGTGCCCATGACCGACGACGACGTCCACGCGGACCGGTATCTGATCGCGGACTCGGTGCTGCGGGAGGCGGGCTTCGACTGGTACGAGGTCTCCAACTGGGCGACCTCCGAGGCCGGCCGGTGCCTGCACAACGAGCTGTACTGGCGCGGCGCGGACTGGTGGGGCGCCGGCCCCGGCGCGCACAGCCACGTGGGCGGGGTGCGCTGGTGGAACGTGAAGCACCCGGGCGCGTACGCGGCGGCGCTTGCCGACTCCCGCTCGCCGGGTGCCGGGCGCGAACTGCTCTCCCCGGAGGACCGCCGGGTGGAGCGCGTCCTGCTGGAACTCCGCCTGAGCGAGGGCTGCCCGCTGGACCTGCTGCACGCGGACGGCCTGGCGGCGGCGGCCCGGGCGCTGTCGGACGGCCTGCTGGAGCCGGGGCCGTACGCCGAGGGGCGTGCGGTGCTCACACTGCGGGGGCGGCTGCTGGCGGACGCGGTGGTGCGGGACCTGGTGGACTGACGGGGGCTGTGCGCCTGCGGGGCTGTTCCCCTACCCGCCCCTTCCCGTAACTGGGGAGCCCCCAGACCCCCGTACGCCCTTCTGGGGGTCCCTCCACGCCCTCCGGGCGTAGGGGGAGTGTCCTCAAACGCCGGACGGGCTGGTTTTCCAGCCTCGCCGGCGTTTGAGGAGCGGGGTCCGGGGCGGAGCCCCGAAACAAGCCTCGCCGGCGTTTGAGGCGCGGGGTCTGGGGCGGAGCCCCGGTTGCGGGAAGCGGCGGGGTGGGGAGAGACCCCCGCTCACACCCCCGGCGCCGTCACGAAGTCGATCAGCTCCTCCACCCGCCCCAGCAGCTCCGGCTCCAGGTCCTTGTACGACCTCACCCCCGACAGGATCCGCTGCCACGCGGCCCCCGTGTTCTCCGGCCAGCCCAGAGCGCGGCAGACGCCCGTCTTCCAGTCCTCGCCGCGCGGGACCGTCGGCCAGGCGCGGATGCCCACCGAGGACGGCTTCACCGCCTCCCACACGTCGATGTACGGGTGGCCCACCACCAGGGCGTGGTCGCTGGAGATCTCGGACGCGATGCGGGACTCCTTCGAGCCCGGGACCAGGTGGTCCACCAGTACCCCGAGGCGCGCGTCCGGGCCCGGGGCGAAGGCCGTGACGATCGCGGGGAGGTCGTCGATGCCCTCCAGGTACTCCACCACCACCCCCTCGATCCGCAGATCGTCACCCCACACCTTCTCGACGAGCTCGGCGTCGTGGCGGCCCTCCACGTAGATGCGCCCGGCGCGCGCGACCCGCGCGCGGGCGCCGGGGACCGCGAGGGAGCCCGAGGCCGTACGGACCGGGCGGGCCGCGGACGGCGACGTCGGGCGGACCAGGGTGACGACGCGGCCTTCCAGCAGGAAGCCCCGCGGGGCCAGCGGGAACACCCGGTGTTTGCCGAAGCGGTCCTCCAGGGTCACAGTCCCCGCCTCGCAGCGGATCACCGCGCCGCAGAAGCCCGTGCCGACCTCCTCCACGACCAGGTCCGGGTCGGCGGGGACCTCGGGAGCCGGCTGCTGCTTCTTCCAAGGTGGCGTCAGATCGGGGCTGTAGCTGCGCATTCGCCAGACGCTACGACACCCCGAACCGCGCCGCCAGCACGTCGCGTTGGACGCGTACGAACGCCGCGTCGACCACTGCCCCGTGCCCCGGCACGTACACCGCGTCCTCGCCGCCCAGGGACAGCAGCCGGTCCAGTGCAGCCGGCCAGCGGGACGGGATCGCGTCCGGGCCCGCCTGGGGTTCGCCCGACTCCTCCACCAGGTCGCCGCAGAACACCACCTCCGGGCTGCCCGGCACCAGGACGGCCAGATCGTGGCCCGAATGTCCTGGGCCCACATTCGCCAGCAGCACCTGGCGGCCGCCCAGCTCCAGCGTCCACTCCCCGCTCACCATGTGGTGCGGCACCACCAGCACGTCGACCGCCTGGGCCGCGTCGTCGACGGCTACCCCGTGGCGTACCGCCGAGCCCAGGATCTCGTCGCGCTCCCGCTTCATCAGATCGGCCACACCGACCGCGCCGTACACCTGCGCCCCCGCGAACGCCGCCGTCCCCAGCACATGGTCGAAGTGGGGGTGGCTCAGTGCGATATGCGTCACCCGGCGGCCGCCCAGCAGCGCCTGCGCCTGGGTGCGGAGCTCGGCGCCCTCGCGGAGCGTGGAGCCCGTGTCGTACATGAGGACACCGCTGTCACCGGCGATCAGACCCACAGTCGCGTCCCAGACCGGCATCCGTCGGCGGCCCACCCCGTCGGCCAGCCGCTCCCAGCCGAACTCTTCCCAACTGACGTCCATACCGGGACGCTATCGGCAACGACCAGGGATGTCGCACGGTAGCGTGGTCGGCCGCCCTTGCTAGGGGCGTACCCCACGGCCGTACACTGGCACGGTGAAAGGCTGGCACTCGTATGCATCGAGTGCCAAGCAGTCGCCAGGGACCACAGCTGGAGGTGTGCGCGGTGCTCAGTGAACGCAGACTCGAGGTGCTGCGCGCCATCGTCCAGGACTATGTCGGCACCGAGGAGCCCGTCGGCTCCAAGGCGCTCACCGAGCGTCATAAGCTCGGCGTCTCGCCGGCCACTGTCCGCAACGACATGGCGGTGCTGGAGGAGGAAGGGTTCATCGCCCAGCCGCACACCAGCGCCGGACGCATCCCGACGGACAAGGGCTACCGGCTCTTCGTCGACAAGCTGGCGGGCGTCAAGCCGCTGTCGTCGCCCGAGCGCCGCGCCATCCAGAACTTCCTGGACGGAGCCGTCGACCTCGACGACGTAGTGGGCCGTACGGTACGGCTGCTGGCGCAGCTGACCCGGCAGGTCGCCGTCGTCCAGTACCCCTCGCTGACCCGGTCCACCGTCCGGCACGTGGAGCTCCTCTCCCTCGCGCCCGCCCGGCTGATGCTGGTGCTGATCACGGACACCGGACGGGTCGAGCAGCGCATGATCGACTGCCCCGCGCCGTTCGGTGACACCTCGCTCGCGGACCTGCGGGCCCGGCTCAACAGCCGGGTCGTCGGGCGCCGCTTCGCGGATGTGCCGCAGCTGGTGCAGGATCTTCCCGATTCCTTCGAGGCGGAGGACCGCGGGACCGTCTCCACGGTGCTCTCGACCCTGCTCGAAACCCTGGTCGAGGAGACCGAGGAGCGTCTGGTGATCGGCGGCACCGCCAATCTGACGCGCTTCGGGCACGATTTCCCGCTGACGATCAGGCCGGTGCTGGAGGCGCTCGAGGAGCATGTGGTGCTCCTCAAGCTGCTCGGCGAGGCCAAGGAATCGGGCGGTATGGGCATGACCGTACGGATCGGTCATGAGAACGCCCATGAGGGCCTCAACTCCACGTCCGTGGTCGCGGTCGGCTACGGTTCGGGCGACGAGGCAGTTGCCAAACTCGGCGTGGTCGGACCGACCCGCATGGACTACCCCGGAACGATGGGAGCGGTACGCGCAGTGGCACGTTACGTCGGACAGATCCTGGCGGAGTCGTAAGTGGCCACGGACTACTACGCCGTACTCGGCGTGCGCCGCGACGCATCACAGGACGAGATCAAGAAGGCCTTCCGCCGCCTTGCGCGCGAACTCCACCCGGATGTGAATCCGGACCCGAAGACGCAGGAGCGCTTCAAGGAGATCAACGCCGCCTACGAGGTGCTGTCGGACCCGCAGAAGAAGCAGGTCTACGACCTCGGCGGAGACCCGCTTTCGCAGGCGGGCGGCGGAGGCGCGGGCGGCTTCGGAGCCGGTGGCTTCGGGAACTTCTCGGACATCATGGACGCGTTCTTCGGTACGGCGTCGCAGCGCGGGCCGAGGTCGCGTACGCGGCGCGGCCAGGACGCGATGATCCGGCTGGAGATCGACCTCAACGAGGCGGCCTTCGGTACGACCAAGGACATCCAGGTCGACACGGCGGTCGTCTGCACGACGTGCTCGGGTGAGGGCGCGGCGCCGGGCACCTCGGCGCAGACCTGCGACATGTGCCGCGGCCGCGGTGAGGTCTCGCAGGTGACGCGGTCCTTCCTGGGCCAGGTCATGACGTCGCGGCCGTGCCCGCAGTGCCAGGGCTTCGGCACGGTCGTGCCGACGCCGTGCCCGGAGTGCGCCGGCGACGGCCGTATCCGGTCCCGTCGCACGCTGACCGTGAAGATCCCGGCCGGCGTCGACAACGGCACGCGCATCCAGCTCGCCGGTGAGGGCGAGGTCGGCCCCGGCGGCGGCCCCGCGGGTGATCTGTACGTCGAGATCCACGAGCTGCCGCACGCGGTCTTCCAGCGGCGCGGCGACGATCTGCACTGCACGGTGACCATCCCGATGACGGCGGCGGCGCTGGGCACGAAGTGCCCGCTGGAGACGCTGGACGGCGTGGAGGACGTCGACATCCGCCCGGGTACGCAGTCGGGGCAGTCGATCCCGTTGCACGGGCGCGGCATCACACACCTGCGGGGCGGGGGCCGCGGCGACCTGATCGTGCACGTCGAGGTGATGACCCCGTCGAAGCTGGACGCGGATCAGGAGCGGCTGCTGCGGGACCTGGCGAAGCTGCGCGGGGAGGAGCGGCCGACGGGCCAGTTCCAGCCGGGCCAGCAGGGCCTGTTCTCCCGCCTGAAGGACGCGTTCAACGGCCGGTAAGCGGAGTCACCGGGTTCGCGGTTGCCGTTGGCCAGGGGGGTTGGTGGGAGTCAACCGGGTTCGCGGTCGCCGTGGGCCAGGGGGCGTTGGTGGTTGCTGTCGGTGGTGGGTTTCGCGGGCGGGCCCCAAGCTGTCCTCGAAGGGCGTACGGGTGCCTGGGGGCCAGCCCCCGGTTAACGAACAGAACGCCGGATTCGGTGGTGCGGGAGTGACATGGCACCATGCCTGCATGTCCTCCGCACTGGCCGATCTTTGCCGTTATCCGATCGTGCAGGCCCCCATGGCGGGCGGCGCATCCTGTCCGCAGCTCGCCGCCGCCGTGTCCGAAGCCGGTGGGCTCGGGTTCCTGGCTGCCGGGTACAAGACCGCGGACGGCATGTACCAGGAGGTCAAACAGGTCCGCGGGCTCACCGGGCAGCCCTTCGGCGTCAATCTCTTCATGCCGCAGCCCAACACCGCCGACCCCGCCGCCGTCGAGGTCTACCGGCATCAGCTCGCCGGTGAGGCCGCCTGGTACGAGACACCGCTCGGCGACCCCGACTCGGGGCGGGACGACGGGTACGAGGCCAAGCTCGCCATCCTCCTCGACGATCCGGTTCCCGTTGTCTCCTTCACCTTCGGCTGTCCGACCCGCGATGTGCTCGACTCCTTCGCCAAGGCCGGGACCTTCACCGTCGTCACCGTCACCACGCCCGAAGAGGCGCAGGCCGCGCAGTGGGCCGGGGCGGATGCCGTGTGTGTGCAGGGCGTCGAGGCCGGCGGACACCAGGGCACCCACCGGGACGACCCGGCGACCGACGGCTCCGGCATCGGGCTGCTCTCGCTCGTCGCGCTGGTCCGCGAGTCCGTGCAGCTGCCTGTCATCGCCGCGGGCGGCCTGATGCGCGGCGGTCAGATCGCCGGCGTGCTCGCGGCCGGCGCGGGCGCGGCGCAGCTCGGGACGGCGTTCCTGGTCTGCCCCGAGTCCGGCGCGAACGCGCTGCACAAGCAGGCCATGACCAACCCGCTGTTCGTACGCACCGAACTCACCCGCGCCTTCTCCGGGCGGCCCGCCCGCGGTCTCGTCAACCGCTTCATGCGCGAGCACGGCCCGTACGCCCCCGCCGCCTACCCCCAGGTGCACCATCTGACGAGCCCTCTGCGCAAGGCCGCCGCCAAGGCGGGCGACCCCCAGGGCATGGCGCTCTGGGCCGGGCAGGGCCACAAGATGGCGCGCGACCTGCCCGCAGGCCGGCTTGTCGACGTCCTCGTCGCCGAACTGGACTCCGCGCGCGCGGCGCTGGCCCTGGGCCGTTCCTGATGACCGCGCCCGTATTCGTCGTCGACTCCCTGGAGGGCGTGGGGCCGGGTGCGGTCCTGACCCTGGACGGGCCCGAGGGGCGGCACGCCGTCTCCGTACGCAGACTGCAGTCCGGCGAGGACATCGTGCTCACGGACGGCCGCGGACGCGGTGCGGCGGGCGTCGTCCTGCGGACCGAGGGCAAGGACCGGCTGATCGTCGAGCCGTTCGAATTCCCTACGGAGCCCGAGCCGACGCCCCGTATCACCGTCGTCCAGGCCCTCCCCAAGGGCGACCGCGGCGAACTCGCCGTCGAGACCATGACGGAGACCGGCGTCGACGGGGTCGTGCCGTGGGCGGCCGCGCGCTGCATCACACAGTGGAAGGGCGAGCGGGGCGCCAAGGCGCTCGCCAAGTGGCGGGCGACGGCTCGCGAGGCGGGCAAGCAGTCACGCAGGCTCCGCTTCCCGGAGGTCGCGGACGCCGCAACGACCAAGCAGGTTGCGGCACTTCTCGCCAAAGCCGATTTCGCGGCGGTGTTGCACGAGGAGGGGGCCGAACCGCTGGCCACCGCGGCGCTGCCGACGGAGGGGTCGATCGTGCTGGTGGTGGGGCCCGAAGGGGGCGTGTCGCCGGAGGAGTTGACGGCGTTCGCGGACGCGGGTGCGAAGCCGTACCGGCTGGGCCGCAGTGTGCTGCGCACGTCGACGGCGGGTACGGCGGCGACGGCGCTGCTGCTGGGCCGTACGGGCCGCTGGTCCTGACGCTGCGTCTGCGGCGGGGCCACGCGGCGGAGCCGCAAAATCGGATACAGCCCCTACCCTCCCCTTCCCGAACTGGGGGCAAGCCCCCAGACCCCCGGTACGCCCTTCGGGCGTTGTCCTCAATCGCCGGACGGGCTTGATTTCCGCCGGTCGGCCTGACGATGGTCGACCGGCGGAACTTCAAGTCCGCCGGGCGAAATTCAAGCCTCGTGGGGGTCCCCCCGGACGAAGTCTGGGGGATTTGAGGCGCGGTCCCGGACGCGAAATCAAGCCTCTCCGGCGATTGAGGAGCGGGGTCCGTGGCGGAGCCCCGGAAATCAGCCTCGCCGGCGCTTGAGGCGCGGGATCTGGGGCGGAGCCCCGGGTTCGGGCCCGCCCGAACCGTGTCGGTGCATGGCGGCAAGCGGTCTACCGCAGCCGGGGCCGCAGTGGGAGCCTGCCCCTCATGAGGGCCATGAGACGAATACGCTACCCGCGAACCCTCGCCGCAATCGGCACTGCCGGCGCGGCAGTTGTGGGTGTCGCGGCCTGTGAGCCGACGACCGGCGGACTGAGTTCCGTCGCCGTCGCGATCACCACCGACAAGACGGGGACCAGCACACTCGAACGCCTCGGCTTCGATGTGCGCTGGCTCAGCTGTACGGCGACGATCAATGGCGGCAAAGCCGGTACCGGAGCGACCAAGTCGCCCTCCCCGTCGCGCGGCGCCACCGTCGACTGCCAGGGCGAGACCAACTCGGAACAGGACATCACGCTCAAGGGCAAGGTGACGGAGGAGCGTTCGGGGAGGTGTGTACGCGGCGATCTGATCGCGAAGGTCGACCGCAAGGTCGTCTTCCAGGCCACCGTGCTCGGCAACTGCTCCGGCGCGCCGACCCGTTCGCCCACCCGTTCCCCCAACCGTCCGCCCAGCCACTCGCCGAGCGGGGCCCCGGGTGCCACCGTGACCGTGACCGTGACCGTCACCGCGACGCCCGATCCGCCGCGCAAGTGATCCGAAAGCCGTGACCAGGCGGCGACTGCCTGCCTAGGGTGACGGTGTGACGCACCCTGCCTACCTCCGGTATCCGCATGTCCACGGCGAGTTGATCGCCTTCACCGCAGAGGACGACGTCTGGGTCGCCCCGCTCGACGGCGGCCGGGCCTGGCGCGTCAGCGCCGACAACGTTCCGGTGAACCACCCCAGGATCTCGCCCGACGGCACGCACATCGCATGGTCGTCGCAGCTGGCCGGCGCGCCCGAGGTGCACCTTGCGCCCATCGACGGCGGGCCCGCGGACCGGCTTACGTACTGGGGCAGCGGAAGGACGTCCGTCCGCGGCTGGACCCCGGACGGCGAGGTCCTCGCGATCAGTACGTACGGCCAGGCCTCGCTGCGCCGCAGCTGGGCGCGGGCGGTGCCGCTCGACGGCGGGCCCGCGACCGTCCTGCCGTACGGGCCCGTGGGCGATGTGGCGTACGGTCCGCACACAGTGCTGCTCTCCGCCACCATGGGGCGCGAGGCCGCCGCCTGGAAGCGCTACCGGGGCGGTACGGCGGGCAAGTTGTGGATCGACCGGGCGGGCGACGGGGAGTTCGTACGCCTGCATGAGGAGCTCGACGGGAACATCGAGTACCCGCTGTGGGCGGGGGACCGGATCGCCTTCCTCTCCGACCACGAAGGCGTGGGGGCGGTGTACTCGTCCCTGGCCGACGGGTCCGATCTGCGGCGGCACACCGGAGTTGACGGCTTTTACGCCCGCCACGCCGCCACCGACGGCACCCGGGTCGCCTACGCCTCGGCCGGTCAGCTGTGGCTCCTCGACGACCTCGACGGCGCCGAGCCCCGCCGGCTCGACATCCGGCTCGGCGGCCAGCGCACCGATCTGCGGCCCCGCCCCGTCAAGGCCGACTACAACCTGGGCACCGCCACGCCCGACCACACGGGCCGCGGCAGCGCGGTGGAGATCCGCGGCGGCGTCCACTGGGTCACCCACCGGGAAGGACCCGCGCGGGCGCTCGCCGTGGAGCCCGGCGTGCGGGCGAGGCTGCCTCGCACCTTCCGGGTCGACGGTGAGGAGCACGTCGTCTGGGTCACCGACGCCGAGGGTGACGACGCCCTCGAATTCGCGCCGGCCACCGGCAAGGCGCCCGGCGCGACGCCGCGCAGGCTCGGCGCGGGACGGCTCGGCCGGGTCCTGAGCCTGGCCGTCGCCCCCGACGGCAGCCGCGCCGCCGTCGCCTCGCACGACGGCCGCGTACTGCTCGTCGAACGCGAGTCGGGCGAGGTCCGCGAGGTCGACCGCAGCGAGCACGGCGAGGCCACCGGCCTGGCCTTCTCGCCGGACTCCGGCTGGCTCGCCTGGTCGCACCCGGGGCACGATCCGCTGCGCCAGCTCAAGCTCGCCAACACCGCCGATCTGTCGGTGTCCGAGGCGACCCCGCTGCGCTTCTGCGACTTCCAGCCCGCATTCACGCTCGACGGCAAGCACCTCGCGTTCCTCTCCGAGCGCGCCTTCGACCCGGTCTACGACACGCATGTCTTCGACCTCGCGTTCGTCGGCGGCTGCCGCCCGCACCTGATCACGCTCGCGGCCACGACGCCGTCGCCGTTCGGACCGCAGCGCCACGGGCGGGCCTTCGAGGCGGACAAGGACCAGCGGCAGCAGGACGGCGAGGAGAGCGGCGTCCCGGTGACCCGTATCGACCTCGAGGGACTCGCCGACCGGATAGTGCCGTTCCCCGTCGAGGCCGCCCGCTACTCCACGCTGCGCGCCGCCAAGGACGGGCTGCTGTGGCTGCACCACCCGCTGCGCGGCGTCCTCGGCACGACCCGCGCCACGCCCGACGACCCGGGGCCCAAGACCGCGCTGGAGCGGTACGACCTGGTCCAGCAGCAGATCGAGGAACTCTCCTCGGACGCTGCGGGCTTCCAGGTCAGCGGCGACGGAAAGCGGGTGCTGCTGTACACCGACGGCAAGCTCAAGGTGGTGCCGAGCGACCGCAGGGCCTCGCGCGACGAGGACAGCGACACCAACATCACCGTCGACCTCTCGCGCGTACGCGGCAGTGTCGACCCGGCCGCCGAATGGCGGCAGATGTACGACGAGGCCGGCCGGCTGATGCGCGACAACTTCTGGCGCGCGGACCTCGGCGGCGTCGACTGGGACGGCGTACTCGACCGCTACCGCCCGGTGCTGAAGCGCGTGGCCACCCACGACGATCTGATGGACCTTCTGTGGGAGGTACAGGGCGAGCTCGGCACTTCGCACGCGTACGTCACGCCGCGCGGCGGGTACGGGAACAGCTCGACGCGGCAGGGGCTGCTGGGCGCGGACATCTCCCGGGCGGCGGACGGCGCGTGGCGCATCGACCGCATCCTGCCGTCCGAGACGTCCGACCCGAAGGCCCACTCGCCCCTCGCCGCACCGGGCGTCGCGGTGCGCGCGGGCGACGCGATCCTCGCGGTGGACGGCCGCCCGGTGGACCCCGTCGCCGGGCCGGGGCCGCTGTTGGTCGGCGCGGCGGGCAAGCCCGTCGAACTGACCATCTCCCCGGCGGGCGGCGGCGATCCGCGGCACGCGGTCGTCGTCCCCCTCGCCGACGAGGAGCCGCTGCGCTACCACGCGTGGGTGTCAGGCCGGCGTGCGTACGTCCATGAGAAGTCCGGCGGCCGGCTGGGCTATCTGCACGTCCCCGACATGCAGGCGCCGGGCTGGGCACAGATCCACCGGGACCTGCGGGTCGAGGTGGCGCGCGAGGGGCTGGTCGTGGACGTACGGGAGAACCGCGGCGGGCATACGTCCCAGCTCGTCGTGGAGAAGCTGGCGCGCCGGATCGTGGGCTGGGACCTGCCGCGCGGGATGCAGCCCTTCAGCTACCCCCAGGACGCGCCGCGGGGCCCGGTCGTCGCGGTGGCGAACGAGTTCTCCGGCTCGGACGGTGACATCGTCAACGCGGCGATCAAGGCGCTGGGCATCGGCCCGGTGGTGGGCACGCGGACCTGGGGCGGCGTGGTGGGCATCGACAGCCGGTACTCGCTGGTGGACGGGACGCTGGTGACGCAGCCCAAGTACGCGTTCTGGCTCGAGGGGTACGGCTGGGGCGTGGAGAACCATGGCGTGGACCCGGACGTGGAGGTGGTGATGTCTCCCCAGGACCACGCGTCGGGCCGTGATCCGCAACTGGACGAGGCGGTCCGGATGGCGCTGGCGGTGCTGACGGAGAACCCGGCGAAGTCGCCTCCGGAGCTGCCGTAGGGGAGTGCGGGTCGCCGTCCCACAGCATCACGAACCCGATCACTCGATACGATGCGGGTCGTAGTGGACTCACTCGAGGAGGACCCCGGCATGGCGGGAGAACCGCAGGCTGACTGCCTGTTCTGCAAGATCGTCGCGGGGGAGGTGCCGGCCACAGTCGTCCGGGAGACCGAGACCGTCGTCGCCTTCCGCGACATCAACCCCCAGGCCCCCACCCACGTCCTGGTCATCCCCAGGGCGCACTACCGGGACGCCGCCACCCTCGCCGCCGCCGAGCCGCAGCTCGTCGCCGACCTGCTGCGGGAGGCCGGTGAGGTCGCGGCGGAGGAGAAGGTCGACGGCGCCGGGTACCGGATCGTCTTCAACACCGGTACCGGCGCGGGGCAGACCGTCTTCCACGCCCACGCCCACCTGCTGGGCGGCCGAGGCCTCGAGTGGCCCCCCGGATAACGGAGCCGACTCACCTTGTCCGTACGTGAACTCGTCGTGCTCGGGACCGCCAGCCAGGTCCCGACGCGGCACCGCAACCACAACGGCTACCTCCTGCGCTGGGACGGCGAGGGCATCCTCTTCGACCCCGGTGAGGGCACCCAGCGCCAGATGCTGCGTGCCGGGGTCGCCGCGCACGACATCAACCGGATCTGCGTCACGCACTTCCACGGCGACCACTCACTCGGCCTCGCCGGGGTGATCCAGCGGATCAACCTCGACCGGGTCCCGCACGAGGTGTCCGCGCACTATCCGGCCAGCGGCCAGCGCTTCTTCGACCGGCTGCGGTACGCGACTGCCTACCGCGAGACGGTCGAGCTGATCGCGTCCCCGGTCGCCGCCGACGGCGTCCTGGCCGAGTCCGCGTCGTACACCGTCGAGGCCCGCAGACTCTCGCACCCCGTCGAGTCGTACGGCTACCGCATCGTCGAGCCGGTCGGCCGCCGGATGCTGCCCGAGAAGCTCGCCGCGTACGGCATCAAGGGCCCGGACGTCGGCCGGCTCCAGCGCGAGGGCGAGGTGGGCGGCGTCCCGTTGAACGCGGTCAGCGAGTTCCGGCGAGGGCAGCGCTTCGCATTCGTCATGGACACCCGGCTCTGCGACGGCGTGCACGCGCTCGCGGACGGCTGCGACATGCTCGTCATCGAGTCGACCTTCCTTGACGGGGACGAGCATCTCGCCGAGGACCACGGCCACTTGACCGCCGGGCAGGCGGCCCGGGCGGCTCGTGACGCGGGCGTACGGCATCTGGTCCTGACGCACTTCTCGCAGCGGTACAACGAACCCGGGGAATTCGAGCGGCAGGCGCGGGCGGCCGGTTTCGAGGGGGAACTGACCGTCGCTCACGACCTGTTGCGTGTCCCCTTCCCCAAACGTCACCCGTAACCGAGACGAGACCGCCGTGCCCCTCCCCAAGGCCGAACTGCACCTCCACATCGAAGGCACCCTCGAACCCGAGCTCGCCTTCGCGCTGGCCGCGCGCAACAGCGTCGATCTGCCGTACAAGGACACCGAAGAGCTGCGCCGCGCCTACCTCTTCGAGGATCTGCAGTCCTTCCTCGACGTCTACTACAGCCTGATGGCCGTCCTGCGCTCCGAGGACGACTTCGCCGAGCTCACCGACGCCTATCTGGCGCGCGCCGCGGCTCAGGGCGTACGCCACGCGGAGATCTTCTTCGACCCGCAGGCGCACACCTCCCGCGGCGTCCCGCTCGCCACGGTGATCGAGGGCCTGGCCCGCGCGCTCGACCGCAGCGAGGAGCGCCACGGCATCTCGACCCGGCTGATCATGTGCTTCCTGCGGGACGAGTCCGCCGAGTCGGCGATGGAGACGCTCCAGGCCGCGAAGCCGTATCTGCACCGGATTGCCGGGGTCGGCCTGGACTCGGCGGAAGTCGGGCACCCGCCGTCGAAATTCCGCGAGGTGTACGAGGCGGCTGCCGTGCTCGGCCTGCGCAAGGTCGCCCACGCGGGCGAGGAAGGCCCGCCGGCGTACATCCGTGAGGCCCTGGACGTCCTCGGTGTGGAGCGCATCGACCACGGTCTGCGCTGCATGGAGGACCCGGAGCTGGTCGAGCGGCTCGCACGGGAGCGGATTCCGCTGACGCTGTGCCCGCTGTCGAACGTACGGCTGCGGGTCGTCGACACGCTGGAACAGCACCCGCTGGCGCGGATGATGGACGCGGGGCTGCTGTGCACGGTCAACTCGGACGACCCCGCGTACTTCGGCGGCTACGTAGGGGACACGTTCCACGCGGTGCACGAGGCGCTGGGGCTGGGCGACGAGCAGCTGCGTGAGCTGGCGCGCAATTCGTTTGTGGCGTCGTTCCTGGAGGACGACGAGGAGCGGAGGGGGCGGTTGATCGCGGAGGTCGAGGCGTACGAGTTCGGCGGCGCGGAGTAGGCGGAGGCGGTGCGGTGCGCCTGCGGCGGGCCCACGCGGCGGAGCCGCAAATTCGGATACAGCCCCCACCCCGCCCCTTCCCGAACAGGGGGCAAGCCCCCAGACCCCGGTACGCCCTTCTGGGGGTCCCCCTACGCCCGCAGGGCGTAGGGGGAGTGTCCTCAATCGCCGGACGGGCTCCAATGGAGCCCCTTGGGGGTCCCCCCGGACGAAGTTTGGGGGAGCTTGAGGAGCGGGGTCCGGGGCGGAGCCCCGAAAATCAGCCTCGCCGGCGATTGAGGCGCGGGGGCCCGGGGCGGAGCCCCGGCTACGTCCGCATCACCGCCACGCCCCCCGCTCATGCTCCTCCGTCAGCCGCGCGTGAGGCGCTCCAACTCACCCTCCGGCAGCGGGAGTTGATCGTCCGGCCGCTCGGCGAGCAGCGCCTTGCCAAGCGCACCCGCATGCGCGGGCAGCCGTCGGCCCACCCGGCTGAGGGTGCGCGCAACCCTGCGCATTGACGGCCTCTGTTCGCGTATCTAGTCTCTATTCTCATACGTGTACGTCGTCTGCATAGGGAGACAGTATGGAGCCGGCGCAGGACCTGACGATCACCGATGTGCGGCTCACCCCGATCCTCGTCGCCGACCCGCCGCTGCTCAACACGCAGGGCATGCACCAGCCGTACACCCCCCGCCTCATCGTCGAGGTGGTCACGGCGGGCGGCGTCACCGGCGTCGGCGAGACCTACGGCGACACCAAGTACCTTGATCTGGCGGCCCCGTTGGCGGACGCGCTGCCCGGCTGCCAGGTCAGCGATGTGAACGGGCTGCACCGGCTCGCGGCCCTGGTGTGCGGCGACTCGCCCGAGGCGACCGGCGCGGACGCCGTCGACGTCGGGGGGCTGCGTGGCGTGCAGACGGCGGACAAGCTGCGGCTCTCGGTCGTCTCCGGCTTCGAGGTCGCCTGCCTCGACGCGCTCGGCAAAGCACTCGGGCTGCCCGTGCACGCGCTGCTCGGCGGCAAGGTGCGCGACGCCGTCGACTACAGCGCGTATCTCTTCTACCGCTGGGCCGGACACCCTGGCGGGGCGGGGGAGCCCGACGACTGGGGCGCGGCGGTCGACCCGGCGGGCATCGTGACCCAGGCCAGGCGCTTCGCCCGCGACTACGGCTTCGCCTCCTTCAAGCTCAAGGGCGGTGTCTTCGAGCCGGAGGAGGACATCGCGGCGGTCCGCGCGCTGGCGGAGGCGTTCCCGGGGCAGCCGCTGCGGCTGGACCCCAACGGCGCGTGGTCGGTGGAGACTTCACTGCGGGTCGCGGAGGAGCTGGCCGACGTACTGGAGTATCTGGAGGACCCGGCGTCCACGACGGCCCGGATGGCGGAAGTCGCGGCGGGGACGGACGTGCCGCTGGCCACGAACATGTGCGTGACGACCTTCGCCGAGATACCGGAGGCCTTCACCCGGGGTGCCGTGCAGGTCGTCCTCTCCGACCACCACTATTGGGGCGGGCTGCGCAACACCCGTGAACTGGCCGCGATCTGCCGGACCTTCGGCGTCGGCCTGTCCATGCACTCCAACACCCACCTGGGCATCAGCCTCGCCGCGATGACCCACGTCGCCGCGGTCGTCCCCAACCTCGACTACGCCTGCGACAGCCACTACCCCTGGCAGACCGAGGACGTCATCACCGAGCGCCTCGAATTCAAGGACGGCCGGCTGGCTGTCTCCGATCTTCCGGGCCTCGGCGTCGAACTCGACCGCGGGCGGCTGGCCCGCCTCCACCGGCGCTGGCTCGACGACGACGGCACGATGCGTGACCGCGACGACGCCGCGGCGATGCGGGTCGCCGAGCCGGGCTGGGTCGCGCCGCGGGTCCCCCGCTGGTAACCGCCGGGGCTCCGCCACGGACCCCGCGCCGCAATCCCCCAGACTTCGTCCGGGGCCCCCACGGGGCTGCATTTTCGGCCCCGCCCGGCGACCATCAGGCAGACTGGCCTGATCTGAACCACGTACCGGGAGCGGCACGGTGACCACTCGACACGGAGAGCAACTGGACCACACTGCCGCCTGCCTCGACCCGCTTGCGGCGCTGCGGACCCCGGCCGACCCCGGCTGTGACGTCTACCTCACCGGCAGCGTCTTCCTCGACATCATCTTCACCGGCCTCGACTCCGCCCCCGTCCGCGGCACCGAGTCCTGGGCCCGTGGCATGGGGTCCAGCCCCGGCGGCGTCGCCAATATGGCCACCGCGCTCGCCCGGCTCGGGCTGCGGACCTCGCTCGCCGCCGCCTTCGGGGACGATCACTACGGCGAGTACTGCTGGGACGCCCTCGAACAGGGCGAAGGCATCGACCTCTCCCTCTCCCGCACCGTCCCCGGCTGGCACTCGCCCGTCACCGTCTCCATGGCGTACGAGGGCGAGCGCACCATGGTCTCGCACGGCCACGAGGCCCCGCCGGCCGAGTCCGCGCCCGACTGCCCACCGCCCGCCCGCGCCGCCATCGCCTCGCTGACCCCCGGGCGGGACGAGTGGATCGCCCAGGCCGCGCGCAAGGGCACCCGGGTCTTCGCCGATGTCGGATGGGACGAGTCCGGCCGCTGGGCCCCGGCCGACCTGGCCGATCTGGAGCACTGCGAGGCCTTCCTGCCCAACGCCGAGGAGGCGATGCGCTACACCCGCACCGACTGCCCGCGCGCCGCCGCCCATGCCCTCACCGACCGGGTGCGCCTCGCCGTCGTCACCCTCGGCGCGGACGGCGCGTACGCCGTGGACGGCGCGACCGGAGAGAGTGCCCAGGTCCCGGCGATCGCGGTGGAGGCGCTCGACCCGACCGGCGCCGGGGACGTCTTCGTGGCCGGGTTCGTCACCGGCACCCTGGCCGGCTGGCCGCTCGCCGACCGCCTCGCCTTCGCCGGGCTGACCGCCGCCCTGTCGGTGCAGGAGTTCGGCGGATCGCTCTCCGCGCCCGGCTGGTCCGAGATCGCGGCCTGGTGGCAGTACGTCCAGGGCTGCGACGACCAGGACCCCGCGGCCCTGCGCCGATACGCCTTCCTCGAGGCGCTGCTGCCCGCCCCGACCAGGCCCTGGCCGCTGCGCAGGGCCGTGCCGACCATCGGTTTCGGCCGTTCGGCCTGAGCCGCGGCGCGGTTCGCGCGGCACCCCGCCGTAAAAGCCCTCGGTCTTGTCAGTGCCAGGTCGTAGGCTTGGTGTCCCAGAGGTTGTCGAGCAGCGAGAACCCTGCAACGGGAGGTATGTGCAGGCCACAGAGCCGGCCCATGACTCAGACACCCACAGCCCAGACCCCAGCGCAGGGGCAGGCGCGAGCCCACTTCACCGTCCCCGCCAAGCATCCGATGGTGACGGTCCTTGGTTCGGGTGACGCCCTGCTGCGCGTGATCGAGAAGGCCTTCCCGGCGGCCGACATCCATGTCCGGGGCAATCAGGTCAGCGCGGTCGGTGATGCGGCGGAAGTCGCTCTGATCCAGCGCCTGTTCGACGAGATGATGCTCGTGCTCCGCACCGGGCAGCCGATGACGGAGGACGCAGTGGAACGCTCGATCGCCATGCTCAGAGCCAGTGAGAGCGGCAATGGCGAGGTCGAGACACCGGCCGAGGTGCTCACCCAGAACATCCTCTCCAGCCGCGGCCGGACCATCCGCCCCAAGACCCTCAACCAGAAGCGGTACGTCGACGCGATCGACAAGCACACGGTCGTGTTCGGCATCGGCCCCGCCGGTACCGGCAAGACGTATCTCGCCATGGCCAAGGCGGTCCAGGCCCTGCAGTCCAAGCAGGTCAACCGCATCATCCTGACCCGTCCCGCGGTGGAGGCGGGCGAGCGGCTCGGCTTCCTGCCCGGCACGCTGTACGAGAAGATCGACCCGTATCTGCGGCCGCTGTACGACGCGCTGCACGACATGCTCGACCCCGACTCGATCCCGCGGCTGATGGCGGCGGGCACGATCGAGGTCGCGCCGCTGGCGTACATGCGCGGCAGGACGCTCAACGACGCGTTCATCATCCTCGACGAGGCGCAGAACACCAGCGCCGAGCAGATGAAGATGTTCCTGACCCGACTCGGCTTCGACTCGAAGATCGTCGTCACCGGTGACGTCACCCAGGTCGACCTGCCGAACGGCACGAAAAGCGGACTGCGCCAGGTCCAGGAAATCCTGGACGGCGTCGAGGACGTCCACTTCTCCCGGCTCACAAGTCAGGATGTCGTCCGGCACAAGCTCGTCGGCCGTATCGTCGATGCGTACGAGAAGTACGACGGTCAAAACGGTCAAAACGGGAAGTAGTCAGAGCGCGCCATGTCGATCGACGTCAATAACGAGTCCGGAACCGAGATCGACGAGCAGGCGATCCTCGATGTCGCCCGCTATGCGCTCGCGCGGTTGCGCATCCACCCGCTCTCCGAGCTCTCGGTGATCGTCGTGGACGCCGCGGCCATGGAGCAGTTGCACATCCAGTGGATGGACCTGCCCGGTCCGACCGATGTCATGTCCTTCCCGATGGACGAGCTGCGCCCGCCGGTCAAGGACGACGAGGAGCCCCCGCAGGGGCTCCTCGGTGACATCGTGCTCTGCCCCGAAGTCGCCCAGAAGCAGGGCGAAGAGGCTCCGACGCAGCACTCCATGGACGAGGAGCTCCAGCTCCTGACCGTCCATGGGGTGCTGCATCTGCTCGGTTACGACCACGAGGAGCCGGACGAGAAGGCCGAGATGTTCGGTCTCCAGGCGGCCATCATCGACGGCTGGCGGGCGGAGAAGGGCCTTACCGGTCCCTCCCCGGCGCCGACCGTCTCATGACCGGCCAACTGCTCTTCGGCGCGATTCTGCTGGTCGTCGTCGCCTGGCTGGCGGCGTGCGCGGAGGCGGGCATCGCGCGCGTCTCCAGCTTCCGCGCCGCCGAGGCCGTACGCTCCGGGCGGCGCGGCTCCGCGAAGCTGGCGCAGGTCGCCGCCGACCCGACCCGCTATCTCAATGTCGCCCTGCTGGTGCGGGTGGCCTGCGAGATGGCGGCCGGGGTGCTGGTCACCTACGTCTGCCTGCAGGAGTTCAGCACGACCTGGACGGCGCTGCTCGTCGCGATCGGCGTGATGGTGCTCGTCTCTTACGTCGCGGTGGGCGTCTCGCCGCGCACCATCGGCCGTCAGCACCCGCTGAACACCGCCACGGCCTCGGCGTACGTCCTGCTCCCGCTCGCCAGCGTCATGGGCCCCATCCCGCAGCTGCTGATCCTCATCGGCAACGCGCTCACGCCCGGAAAGGGCTTCCGCAAGGGCCCGTTCGCGAGCGAGGCGGAGCTGCGGGCGATGGTGGACCTGGCCGAGCAGGAGTCGCTGATCGAGGACGACGAGCGCCGCATGGTGCACTCCGTCTTCGAGCTCGGCGACACTCTCGTACGCGAAGTCATGGTCCCCCGCACCGACCTGGTCTGCATCGAGCGCTACAAGACCATCCGGCAGGCGCTCACCCTCGCACTGCGCTCCGGCTTCTCGCGCATCCCCGTCACCGGCGAGAACGAGGACGACATCGTCGGCGTCGTCTACCTCAAGGACCTGGTCCGCAAAACGCACATCAACCGCGAGTCGGAGGCCGATCTGGTCTCCACGGCGATGCGGCCCGCGATGTTCGTGCCCGACACCAAGAACGCGGGCGATCTGCTGCGCGAGATGCAGCAGGAGCGCAACCATGTCGCCGTCGTCATCGACGAGTACGGCGGCACGGCCGGCATCGTCACCATCGAGGACATCCTGGAGGAGATCGTCGGAGAGATCACGGACGAGTACGACCGTGAACTGCCGCCGGTCGAGGACCTCGGCGACGGGCGCTTCCGAGTCACCGCCCGGCTCGACATCGGGGACCTCGGCGAGCTGTACGGCCTCGACGAACTCGACGACGAGGACGTGGAGACGGTCGGCGGCCTGCTGGCGAAGGCGCTCGGCCGGGTGCCGATCGCGGGGGCGTCCGCGCCGGTGGACCTGCCGGACGGGCGCACGCTGCGGCTGACGGCGGAGTCGCCGGCCGGCCGCCGGAACAAGATCGTCACGGTGCTGTCGGAGCCGGAGGAGAGGAAGTCCACGTGACCCCGCAGGAACTCAGGTCGTTCTGCCTGGAATTCAACGCGGCGGTGGAGGAGTTCCCGTTCGGGCCCGAGACGTCCGTCTTCAAGGTTCTCGGCAAACTCTTCGCTCTCAGCGCGCTGGACGCGGAGCCGCTGAGGGTGAATCTGAAGTGCGAGCCGGAGATTGCGGTCCAGCTGCGGGCGGACCATCCGGCGGTTGTCCCCGGCTATCACATGAACAAGCGGCACTGGAACACCGTGACGGTCGGTGAGCTTCCGGACCGGATGGTCCGGGAGCTTGTCGAGGACTCGTACGACTTGGTGGTGGCGGGTTTGCCGAGGGCGGAACGGCTGCGGCTGAGCCGGCCTTGACTGGGGCTCCGCCACGGGCCCCGCGCGCCTCAATCGCCGGCGGGGCTGATTTTCGGGGCTCCGCCCCGGACCCCGCCTCAATCGCCGGCGGGGCTGGATTTCGCGTCCGGGACCGCGAGTGTTCCGGTTCGGCGGACACTTCAAGCCCGTGGGGGGACCCCAGAAGGGCGTCCCTCAGGGTCCGGCGGTGGGCTGAGCTGGGCCTATGTATATCCTCTGCCCGTTACCGGGGAGGGGGGAAGCTCCCCACGAGCCATTCCGATTCAGGGGAGTCACCACCTCATGCGTATCCGTATGCGCCGCGGCGCCGCCGCCGCCCTCGCCGTCTCCGCGCTGTGCTTCACCGCGGCCTGCGGCGGTGCCGCCGACCAGAAGCAGGACAAGGCCGACGACAAGGCCAAGGAGGCGCCGGCACCCACCCCGCTGACCGCCGCGCAGATGAAGGCCGCGACTCTGGAGCTCAAGGACCTGCCGGCCGGCTGGAAGGTCACCAAGCCCGAGCCCTCGAACGAAGACCCGAAGGCGGACAAGCCCGAGTGTCAGCCGATCGCCGGCACCTTCGCCGACAAGGTCGCCGGGGCGACGGTCGGCGGGGACCAGGAGTTCGAGGGCGGCGAGAGGTCGCTCGCCCAGCAGGTCTTCACCTATCAGGACAGCAGCGGCGCCACCGACTTCGTGAAGGCGATCTCCACCGCGCTCGACACCTGTAAGGGCTTCTCCTTCGAGATGGAGGGTATGAAGGCCGACGTCAAGACCGAGAAGATCACGGCGCCGAAGGCGGGCGAGGAGTCGCTTGCCTTCCGGGTGAAGATGGTGTTCCCGGAGATGGCCGAGGTGAAGTTCGAGATAAACCTCATGGTGGCCCGCCAGGGCACCGGCGTGACTCGGGTCGCGCACGTTCCGGCCGACGCCTCGGGCCACAAGGACTTCGACGCGCTGGCCAAGCTGGCGGGCGACAAGTTCACCAAGGGCGCGCAGAGCTGACCTCGGCAGCACGGCAAGTGGCGAGGGTCCCGGCTCCGGGGCCCTCGCCGTTTCGGTACACGCTCGTCGATCTATGCTCGGGGCATGACGCAGAGCACCGACCTCGGCCCCGAGGACCGCAAGATCATCACGCTGGCGCGCAGCGCCCGGGCCCGTAACGGTGTGCCGGAGGGCGCGGCGGTACGGGACGAGACCGGGCGTACGTACGTCGCCGGGACCGTGGCGCTGGACTCGCTGAAGCTGAGCGCGTTGCAGACCGCCGTCGCCATGGCCGTGGCCAGCGGCGCGAAGTCCCTGGAGGCCGCAGCCGTCGTCTCCGAGGCGGATGCCGCTTCCGACGAGGACCGCGCCGCGGTACGCGACCTGGGCGGGCCCGCGACGCCGGTGCTGCTCGCCGGGCCGGACGGGGAGCTCAAGGCGACGGTCGCCGCGGGCTGAGGCCCGGGCAGGCATGACAGCACGTACACCGTCACCAAACCGGCCGCCGGCAACCCGGTCGACATCGCGCTCCCGGCCGACATCATGACGCCCAGCGGCAAGGTCGCCCTCGGCGGCGCCCAGGCAGGCAGCGTCACCGTCACCGGCCCCAAGTAGAATCCGCCAGTCCCCGGCAAGGGCGCGTTCCCGCCGTTCTCGATGACCGGCACCTTCACGGTCACCGCGCCCGGCTCGATCACTCTCTCGCCCGGCGACTACAACATCCACACCAGCTACATCATGGAGCTGGACACCCCCTGTACGGTCGTCACTCCGCCCGCGCCCGTCTCCGAGACGATCGTCGCGACGGACCGGCCCGGGGCCAATGAGCGCTCCATCCAGCTCGCCACGGCCTCCGGCAAGCCCGGCGACCAGGTCACCGTCACCGGCGCCAAGTTCACTCCGCTCGCCGACATCACCGTCGTCGGACGGGCCGGAGCCGCCGAGACCGCCGACAGGACGACCCTTCAAGTCCGACGCCAACGGCGGCTTCACCGCACACCTCAAGGTCAACGACAAGGCGACCACCGGCATCGTCGCGTACGAGGGCGTCGCCTGGTCCACGGAGAAGGGCGCGGGCCCGGCGGCGTACACCGTCATCGACGACACCCCACTGCCCGGTAACAGCCAGAAGCTCAACTCCTCCGTCGCGGCAGGCACGTTGTCCATGTCCCAGGCCGGTGACACCGTCGCTCTCTCGGCGGTCGACTTCGGCACGGGCGGGGCGTCAACCGGCGATCTGAAGACGGTGACGGTCAAGGACTTCCGCGGCGGCCCGCGGGCTGGTCCCTGACCGGCAAGGTCACCGACTTCACCGGGCCAGGTGGAAAGATCGACGCCGGCAAGCTCGGCTGGACGCCGGCCTGCGCCACCGAGCAGGGCAGTCCCAGCACCTGTGTCGCCGGTTCGGCGGGAGCCGTCGGCAGCGCGCGCGACCCTGGCCTCCACCCCCAACGGGGCGCTCACCGGAGGCGAGTTCACCGTGGACGCGAGGGTCTCGCTGAATGTCCCGGCGTACACCGCCCCCGGCGCGTACTCCGGCGTACTGACCCTCACGCTCACCTGACCGCGGCGAACCGAGCCACAAGCGAAAACAGCGGGCCGGGGAAGAACGTCGAACTCACCCATCAGCAGCCCCTGGTGCCGGGCACCGGCGAGAGCAGCGCGCTGATCTCGTACACGCTCCACAACCGCGGCAATGTGACCCTCAACCCCAAGGTCGCGCTCAAGGCCGAGGGCCTTTTCGGCCGCGATCTGCCGAGCCGCGAGCTGACGAAGATCCCCTCCGAACTGCTGCCGCGTCAGAAGATCCGCCTCACCGAACGCTGGTCGGGCGCGCCTCAGCTCGAATGGGGCGAGGTCCGGCTCACGGCCAGCGCGCGGGACGTCCGCGAGTCGGCCGGGGCCACTTCTTCGCGCTGCCGTGGCTGGTCGCGGTGGTGCTGGCGGCGGCCCTTGCGGGGGCGGGTGTGTGGGCGCGACTGCGGCGTCGGCGGCCGCGCGTACTCGGGGGCGCATGACATCAGGGAGAATGGGCGCCATGAGCGCTCGTACTGATGAGAACAACGGCCCCCACCGGGCCGGCTTCGCCTGCTTCGTAGGCCGCCCCAACGCGGGCAAGTCCACCCTCACGAACGCTCTCGTCGGCCAGAAGGTGGCGATCACCTCCAACCGGCCGCAGACGACCCGGCACACGGTGCGCGGCATCGTGCACCGTCCCGAAGCGCAGCTGATCCTGGTCGACACCCCCGGCCTGCACAAGCCGCGCACGCTGCTCGGCGAGCGCCTCAACGATGTCGTACGCACGACGTGGGCCGAGGTCGACGTGATCGGCTTCTGCCTGCCCGCGAACGAGAAGCTCGGCCCCGGCGACCGCTTCATCGCCAAGGAACTCGCGGGGATCAAGAAGACCCCGAAGGTCGCGATCGTCACCAAGACCGACCTGGTCGACTCCAAGACCCTCGCCGAACAGCTGATCGCGATCGACCGGCTCGGCAAGGAGCTGGGCATGGAGTGGGCGGAGATCGTCCCGGTCTCGGCGGTCGGCGGAAAGCAGGTCCAGCTGGTGGCCGATCTGCTGGTCCCGCTGCTCCCGGAGAGCCCCCCGCTCTACCCGGAGGGCGACCTCACCGACGAGCCCGAGCAGGTCATGGTCGCGGAGCTGATCCGCGAGGCCGCGCTGGAAGGCGTACGGGACGAGCTGCCGCACTCGATCGCGGTGGTGGTGGAGGAGATGCTGCCGCGCGAGGACCGCCCTGCGGACAAGCCGCTGCTGGACATCCACGCGAACCTCTACATCGAGCGCCCGAGCCAGAAGGGCATCATCATCGGCCCGAAGGGCAAGCGCCTGAAGGAGGTCGGCATGAAGTCGCGCAAGCACATCGAGGCGCTGCTGGGCACGCCGGTCTTCCTGGACCTGCATGTGAAGGTCGCCAAGGACTGGCAGCGTGACCCGAAGCAGCTGCGCAAGCTGGGGTTCTGACTCGCGCAAGCCGGGTCTGGCCCGCGCAGGCCGAGGTTCTGGTCCATAACGGCGTTATTCTGCTGCCGTGTCACCCGCTGATTCCGTACGCCGCCGACTTCTCGACGAGGCCGCCCGCGTCCTCGCCGAACAGGGCCCCGCCGCGCTGAGCGCCCGGCGCCTGGTCAAAGAGGTCGGCGCGTCGACCATGGCCGTCTACACCCACTTCGGCTCGATGCCGGGGCTCGTCCGCGAAGTGATGCGCGAAGGCTTCGAGCGCTTCAAGGCCCGCACCGACGTCGTAGTGCCCAGCGACGACCCGGTCGCCGACCTGTACGCGATCTGCCGCGTCCACCAGGAGTTCGCCCGCGCCGAACCGCATGTCTACGCCGTCATGTTCGGCGGATCCCAGCCGGCCGGCTTCGAGCTGACGGACGAGGACCGCGAGACGGGCACCGGCATGCTGCGCGTCCCGCACGGCGTCATCCGCCGCTGCACCGCCGCCGGCCGCTTCCGGGACGGAGACGACTCACTGCGCGCCTGGCAGCTGTGGTGCCAGATGCACGGCCTCGCGCAGCTGGAGCGGGCCGGGTACTTCACCGGCCCACACACCCCGGACGAGACCCTGTCGGCCCTCGTCCGGGACTTCGCGATCGCTCAGGGGGACGGCGTGGAGGCCGCTTCGGTGTCGGCGCCCGTGCCCCTCAGGAGCCTTCCTTGAGGATGCGCGAGATCAGCTCCCGCTGCGCCTCGGACAGCCGGGGATCGGAGCAGTACACCGTCCGCCCGTCGACCGTGATCTGGTAGCTGAACCCGTCCGGCACCCCGACCGGCGGCGTGCCCCGGCCGTCGGCCACCGCCTGCTCGGCCAGGGCATGCCACTCGCTCGCATCGGTCCGCCCCGAGGTGTCCACCTCGGCGAACCGCTCGATGCCGGCGAATCCTCCCGTGCGCCTTACCTGGATACGCATGGGTCCTGTCTAGTACGAGAACGGCTCAGTTGGTAGGCACCCCGACCTGAGACCACGCTTTCAGCAGAGCCTCCTGCTCCGCGCCCTCGCCGTAGCGCGAGCGCGCGGCGGCCACCGTGAGGGCCGCGAAGTCGGTGAACTGCGCCGTCGTCGTGAGCTCGCCGCCGGTGAGCACGTCGTACCAGATCTGGCCCGCCCGCTCCCACGCACTGCCGCCCAGTGCGGTGGCGACCAGGTAGAAGGCGTGGTTCGGGATCCCCGAGTTGATGTGGACGCCGCCATTGTCGCGACCGGTCTTGACGTAGTCCTCCATCGTCGCGGGCTGCGGGTCCTTGCCGAGGACGTCGTCGTCGTACGCCGTACCCGGCTCCTTCATCGAGCGCAGTGCGACCCCCGTGACGTTCGGGCCCAGCAGGCCCGCGCCGATCAGCCAGTCGGCCTGGTCGGCGCTCTGGCCGAGGGAGTACTGCTTGATCAGCGAGCCGAAGACGTCCGACATGGACTCGTTCAGCGCGCCGGACTGGCTGAAGTACTCCAGGTTCGCGGTGTACTGCGTGACACCGTGGGTGAGCTCGTGCCCGATCACGTCCACCGGCAGCGTGAAGTCCAGGAACAGATCGTCGTCGCCGTCGCCGAAGACCATCCGCTCGCCGTCCCAGAAGGCGTTTCCGTACTTCTCGCCGTAGTGAACGGTCGCGTTCAGCGGCAGGCCGGAGTCGTCGATGGAGCGGCGGCCGTACGCCGAGAGATACAGCTCGAAGGTCGCGCCGAGGCCCGCGTGGGCGCGGTTGACCGTGGCGTCCTTGGTGGGCTTGTCGCTCTCCGAGTGCACCTTCCTGCCCGGTACGGTCTCGCGGTGCTGGGCGTCGTAGATCGTGCGGTTCGGCTTGTCCGAGGCGATGCCGCTCACGCTCGGAGCCAGGCCGCGGACCGTGGTGATCCGGCGGCGGGTGCGCTGGAGGGCGTCGTGCTCGAGCGTTCGGGCGGCGGGCTCGGCGATCGCGGGGTTCTCGGCGCGGGCCAGTTTGTCGAGGACATGTGGCGGCACGATGGTGCAGAAGACCGGGTTGACCCGGCGGGCGTTGGCGTCCATGCGGGCGACTGTGGCACTGGGTCATGAAGCTGTCACTAGTTGCCACCATGATTGACGAAATGGAGTGATGGATCACCGTTTACCCGTAACTGAAGCGTGTCCCGCATACTGATACGGGACGTCCGCTTGTCGCGAGCCTCAGCTATGGTGATCTGCATCATGCGTTTCGGGCTGCTTCTCCTTAGCTGCCGCGGCGAGGGCCTGTAGTCGTAGGCCGACCCCCTCCCCGCGGGATCTGGTGCTGCTTCGACTCAGTCGGCCGTCCAACTTGATGGACCCCGAGGAGCCCTACGCAATGTCTGACAACTCTGTCGGTCGCCCCACGCCCGTCACCAACGCGACCCACACCCAGAAGCCGTCCGGGATGCCGATCCACAAGTACGGCACATACGACGCCGTGGACATTCCCGACCGCACCTGGCCCGACAAGCGGATCACCAAGGCCCCGCGATGGCTGTCGACCGATCTGCGCGACGGCAACCAGGCCCTGATCGACCCGATGTCGCCGGCCCGCAAGCGCGAGATGTTCGACCTGCTCGTACGGATGGGCTACAAGGAGATCGAGGTCGGCTTCCCGTCCTCCGGCGAGACCGACTTCGCGTTCGTACGCTCCATCATCGAAGAGGGCGCGATCCCCGAGGACGTGACGATCTCCGTCCTGACCCAGGCGCGCGAGGAGCTGATCGAGCGCACCGTCGAGTCGCTGCGCGGCGCGCACCGGGCCACCGTCCACCTGTACAACGCCACCGCGCCCACCTTCCGCCGGGTTGTCTTCCGCGGCTCGAAGGAGCAGGTCAAGCAGATCGCCGTGGACGGCACGCGACTGGTGATGGAGTACGCCGAGAAGATCCTGACCGACGAGACGATCTTCGGCTACCAGTACAGCCCGGAGATCTTCACAGACACCGAGCTGGACTTCGCGCTGGAGGTCTGCGAGGCCGTCTGTGACGTCTGGCAGCCGGAGGCCGGACGCGAGATCATCCTCAACCTGCCCGCCACGGTGGAGCGTTCGACTCCGTCCACCCACGCCGACCGCTTCGAGTGGATGTCGCGCAATCTGTCGCGCCGTGAGTACGTCTGCCTGTCCGTGCACCCGCACAACGACCGCGGCACCGCTGTCGCCGCCGCCGAGCTGGCGATCATGGCGGGCGCGGACCGGATCGAGGGCTGTCTGTTCGGGCAGGGCGAGCGCACCGGCAATGTCGACCTGGTGACGCTGGGCATGAACCTGTTCTCGCAGGGCGTCGACCCGCAGATCGACTTCTCGCAGATCGACGAGATCCGCCGTACGAGCGAGTACTGCAACCAGATGGAGATCCACCCGCGCCACCCCTACGCGGGCGATCTGGTCTACACCGCCTTCTCCGGCTCCCACCAGGACGCCATCAAGAAGGGCTTCGACGCGCTGGAGGCCGACGCGGCCGCCCAGGGCAAGACGGTCGACGACATCGAGTGGGCCGTGCCGTATCTGCCGATCGACCCGAAGGATGTCGGCCGCTCCTACGAGGCGGTCATCCGGGTCAACTCGCAGTCCGGCAAGGGCGGTATCGCGTACGTCCTGAAGAACGACCACAAGCTGGACCTGCCGCGCCGGATGCAGATCGAGTTCTCGAAGATCATCCAGGCGAAGACGGACACCGAGGGCGGCGAGGTCACGCCGAAGGCGATCTGGTCGGTCTTCCAGGACGAGTACCTGCCGAACCCGGACAACGCGTGGGGCCGTATCCAACTGCGCTCCGGCCAGACCACCACCGACACCGACGGCATCGACACGCTGACCGTCGAGGCGGTCGTGGACGGTGTGGAGACCGTGCTGACCGGCTCCGGCAACGGCCCGATCTCGGCGTTCTTCGAGGCGCTGAGCGCGGTGGGCGTGGACGCCAGGCTGCTGGACTACCAGGAGCACACGATGAGCGAGGGTGCGTCGGCGCAGGCGGCGTCGTACATCGAGTGCGCCATCGACGGGAAGGTGCTGTGGGGGATGGGCATCGACGCGAACACGACGCGGGCGTCGCTGAAGGCGGTCATCTCCGCGGTGAACCGGGCCGCGCGCTAGGACGCGGGGCGCGGGGGCGCGGCAACGGCTGACCGGGTCCGCCTGGCGGCCGGTTCGTCCCGAATTGCCGGACGGGCTTGAAGTTCAAGCCCGTCCGGCGAATCGTGGGGCGAATCGTCCGGGCGAATCACGGCCCCTCGAAGGGGCGGTCTCCGGGACGAATTCCACTCAGTGCTGCTTGGTTTCGCATGTGCGTTTGAAGGGGCTGTCGGGCCCCTGGGGGTGTGAGGCGCTGGGGCTACAGGGCAGGCCAATGGGGTGTTGACGCACAGGACAACGTTGCCGGTTGCCGGGCTCCCCGCGAGGGCGAGGATCGGCCATGTCCAGCCGTACTGCTTCCCGGGTGCTGACGCCGCATCATCGCTGTGGCTAACATCACGTCAACGCGGCAACGTTGCCGTGGGGGCGCCCCCGTGCCCAAAGGGCTACGGGGGAGTTACGGAGGTGGGACGTGCAGCCAGCCCGAGGACTATTCGGCCGAAAAGTGCTGGTCTGCGGCGTTCATACCGCCTGGAACACTGTGGGCGACGGTGAGTTCTTCTGTTCCGCTTGCGGAGGCGATCGCAACTACCGCCGGCGCACCGGCCGCCGCCGCTTCACCGTCCTCGGTGTGCCCCTGCTGCCGCGCGGCTCGGCGGGCCCGGTCGTCGAATGCGCCGCCTGCCACAGCCACTTCGGCATGGACAGCCTCGACCACCCCACCACCGCCCGCTTCTCCGCGATGCTCCGTGACGCCGTCCACACGGTCGCCCTCGCCGTCCTCGCCTCCGGCGGCACCTCCTCCCGCTCGGTCCGCGAGACCGCCGTCGCCACCGTCCGCGCGGCCGGCCTCGACGACTGCACGGAGGACCAGCTCACGGGCCTGATCGAGGCGCTCGCCGCAGACACCGGCCGCTTCGTCACCGACGCCGGGCCCTATGGCGCCGCGCTCGCCATCGAGCTCCACGAGGCGCTGGAACCGCTCGCGCCGCATCTGGCCCCCGCGGGCCGCGAGTCGATCCTGCTGCAGGGCGCGCGGATCGCCCTCGCGGACGGGCCGTACAGCCCGGCGGAGCGGGACGTGCTGACGACGGTGGGCGCGGCGCTGCGGCTGTGCGCGGACGATACGGCGCGGCTGCTGGCGGCGGCGCGTACGCCGTTCTAGCCGGGCGCGTCTGAAGGGCGCGTTCGAAGGGCGCATCTGAAGGGCGCGTCCGAGGGGCGCGTCCGAGGGGCGCGTCCGTTTTGCGCCGGGCGCCGGGCGCAGTACTCCCGCGGGAGTAGAACCACCCCTGGATCAACCTCCGCAGTAGTGCTCAACTCAGCCGTGGGCGCGACGAATCCGCCCCTCCCCGACGGGAGTCTGGACACGACCCAGACGCCCCTACCGGAGGGAGGCCGCGATGGCGGCCGGAATCAGCAAACGACGCGCGGTGCCCTGGGCGGTGCTCGCGCTCTGGATCGCCGTCATCGCCCTGGCCGGCCCGTTCGCCGGCAAGCCCGGCGACGTACAGCGCAACAATGTCGTGGACTACCTCCCGGCCGGCGCGGACTCCACCCAGGTCGCCAAGGTCCAGCAGCAGCTGCCCGGCGGCGAAACCACCGAGCTCGTCCTCGTCTACCACCGCGAAGGCGGGCTGAGGGCCGCGGACCGCGCCGCGGCGGACCGGCAGGTCGGCGAGATCGCCGCCGCGCACCAACTCGCGGGCGGACAGCGGCCGGTGGTCGTCCCCTCCAAGGACGGGACGACCCTGATGGTCCCGGTCTCCAGCACCGAGCCCGGTGACGACGAGGCGGCGCGGGCCGCGTTCGTCGAGGACGTACGGGAGACGGTGAGCGGCGGCGACGGGCTGAGCGTCGAGGTCGGCGGGCCGAGCGCCCTGCAGACCGACATGGGTGAGGTCTTCGACTCCATCGACGGCACGCTGATGATCGCGACCGGGCTCGTCGTCGCAGTGCTGCTGATCCTCACCTACCGCAGCCCGTTCCTGTGGCTGGTCCCACTGTTCGTCGTCGGTGTCGCCGCGCTCACCACGAGGGTCGTGATCTACGGCCTCGTCCAGGGATTCGACCTCACGGTCACCGGCCAGAGCGCGGGCATCATGACCGTCCTCGTCTTCGGCGCGGGCACCGACTACGCCCTGCTGCTCGTCGCCCGGTACCGCGAGGAGCTGCGCCGCGTCGCGAGACCGTACGACGCGATGCGCGCCGCCCTGCGCGGCTGCGGCCCCGCCGTCCTCGCCTCCTCGGGGACCGTCGCGGCCGGACTGCTGTGCCTGCTGGCGGCCGACCTCAACAGCGCACGCGGGCTCGGGCCGGTCGGTGCGGTGGGCGTGGTGTGCGCGCTCGCCGCGATGCTGACGCTGCTGCCCGCGGTGCTGGTGCTGCTCGGGCGCCGGGTCTTCTGGCCGCTCATTCCTGCGTACGGGAGCGAGCCCAAGCAGCGCCGCTCGCTGTTCGCGGCGATGGGCAGCTCGGCGGGGCGGCGGCCGGTCGCCGTCCTCGCCTCCGGGGCGGTGCTGCTCGGGGCGCTGGCACTCGGCGCGTTCAGCCTGCCGGGCACGCTCACGCAGGAGGACAGCTTCACCGACCGGCCCGGGTCGGTGTCCGCGATGAGGACGCTGGCCGCGGCGTATCCGGACCGCAGCAGCCAGCCGATCAGCGTGATCACGCCCACGTCCGGGGCGGACGAGGCGCTGGCGCAGGCCCGCACGACCGAGGGCGTGGCCGGGGCCGAACGGGGGCGCAGCGCGGACGGCTGGACCGAGTTTGCCGTCTTCGCCGAGGACGCGCCGGAGACGGCGGGCGAAACCGCGACGATCAAGGCGCTGCGTGGCGGGCTGGACGGCTCGTACGTAGGCGGCCCCAGCGCCCAGCAACTCGACCTGGACGACACCAACGCCCGGGACCGCCTGATCGTCATCCCCCTGGTGCTGGCGGCTGTCCTGCTGATCCTGATCGCCCTGCTGCGCAGCATCGTCGCCCCGCTGATCCTCGTAGTCGCGGTGGTCGCGGTGTGGGGCGCGGCGATGGGCCTGGGCGGGCTGTTCTTCGAACCGGTCTTCGGCTTCAAGGGCGTCGACCCCGGACTGCCGCTGCTCTCCTTCGTGTTCCTCGTCGCGCTCGGCGTCGACTACGGCATCTTCCTGATGCACCGGATGCGCGAGGAGTCCCTGTCGGGCGCGGAACCCGCGACCGCGGCGCTGACGGCGCTGCGTACGACGGGAGGGGTGATCGCCTCGGCGGGCATCGTGCTGGCGGCGACGTTCGCCGTGCTGATGAACCTGCCGCTGGTGACGATGGTGGAGATGGGCTTTGTGGTCGCGGTCGGGGTCCTGCTGGACACGTTCCTGGTGCGTACGTACTTGGTGACGTCGGCGAGTCTGCTGCTGGGGCGGGGGGTGTGGTGGCCGGGGCGGCTGTCGCGTCGGCCGACGCGGTTGGTTCCGCCGTCGGATGCGGCGCGCCGCCGCGAGCCGGCCGCGCGCGCCTGAGCGGGGGCGGTGCGCCTGCGGCGGGCGTTCCCGACCCTCCCCCTACACCCTGGCGGGCGTGGGGGGACCCCCACTTCCCGAGCTGGGGCTCCGCCCCGGACCCCGCGCCTCAATCTCCCCCAGACTTCGTCCGGGGGGACCCCCACGGGGCTGGATCTCGCGTCCGGGACCGCGCCTCAAACGCCGGCGAGGCTGAAAAGGCCGGCCCGAACAATCAAGCCCGTCCGGCGATTGAGGACAACGCCCGAAGGGCGTGCCGGGGTCTGGGGCGGAGCCCCAGTTACGGGAAGGGGCGGGGTGGGGGAAAGGCCCTCCGCAGGCGCAGCGCCCGCCCGCCGCGCTCCCTCCAGCGGCAACTACCGGAAGATGGACCCGTGCAGCAGCCACAGCCCAGCACCCAACCCCCGCCCAAAGGCCACCGCCCCCGCCTCGGCGAGCGCGTCCTCACCGCCGTGAGCCGCGACCCCCTCGCCGCGACGCACCGCTTCCGCAACGACGCCCTCCTCGCCGCGGCCATCGGCGTCCTGTCGGTCGTGCTCGCGCTCACCGTCCAGGAAGGCCGCCGACCCGACGCGCTCGGGTGGGCGCTCCTCGGCGGCAGCATCGTGGCCCTGGCCTGGCGACGCAGCCGGCCAATTCCCGTCCTGCTGGCCGTCGTTGTCTGCGTCATTCCGTATCACGCCGCCGACAACAATCACCTCGCGCCCCTCCACGGCTCCCTCCTCGCCCTCTACACCGTCGCCGCCACCGCCCGCCCCCTGCACACCTTCCTCATCGGCACCGCCGTCATCGGCACCACCGTGACCGTGATGTTCCAGGTCGACGCGCACCAGGGTCTCGAGGCGCTGCGCACCTCCGGATGGATCCTCGCCGTCCTCGTCTTCGGCGTCGACGTGCGCATCTACCGCCGTTACATAGCCTCCGTCGTCGGCCGCGCCGAGCGGGCCGAACGGACCCGGGAGGAAGAGGCCGCCCGCCGCGTAGCCGAGGAGCGCCTGCGTATCGCACGCGACCTGCACGACCTCCTCGCCCACTCCATCACCCTCATCGGCGTGCAGACCTCCGTCGCCTCCCACGTCCTGACCGTCGACCCCGACCGGCTCGATCGTGCCGCCGTCGCCAAGGCGCTCGACGACATCACCGACACCTGCCGCACCGCCCGCGGCGAACTGCGCACCACCCTGGAGGTCCTTCGGGCGGACGGCCCGGACGCCGCCGGACCGCTGCCGGATCTGACCGCGCTGCCCGGTCTCGTACGCGCCGCACAGGCCGATCTCGACGTGCGCACCGAGCAGGCGCACATCCCGCCGGCCGTCGAGGCTGCCGCCTACCGCATCGTGCAGGAGTCGCTGACCAACTCCGTACGGCACGGAGGCCCCGGCGTCCGCATACGCGTCGCGGTCGAGGCGGCAGACGGCCACCTGCGCGTCACCATCACCGACGACGGCACCGCCCTGGGCGCCACCGAAGGCTCCGGCTACGGCATCGTCGGCATGCGCGAGCGTGCCCGTAGCGTCGGAGGGACACTTGCGGCCGGCCCGCGCGACGGCGGCGGGTTCGAGGTCGCCGCGGTCCTGCCGCTCCAGCAATCGGAGGCCCTCGCATGAGCGTGATCCGCGTACTGCTCGCAGACGACCAGACGCTCGTACGCGCCGCGTTCGCGATGCTCGTCGAGTCCGCCCGCGACATGGAGGTCGTCGGCCAGGCGGGCACCGGCGCGGAAGCCGTCGAACTGGCCCGCACCGAACGCGCGGACCTCGTCGTCATGGACATCCGCATGCCGGAACTCGACGGCATCGAGGCGACCCGCCTGATCGCCGCCGACGACGACCTCGCCGAGGTCAAGGTCCTGGTCCTCACCACGTACGACACCGACGAGCACATCCTCGAAGCGCTGCGCGCCGGGGCGTCCGGCTTTCTGGTGAAGGACACCAAACCGGCCGACCTGCTGGCTGCGATCAGGACGGTCGCGGCGGGGGAGTCCCTGCTCTCGCCCGGCCCTACGTCCCGCCTGATCGCCCGCGTCCTGCGCATCCCGGACGAACCCCCCGCCACCGGCGGACCGGACGGCCTTTCGGACCGCGAACGCCAGGTGCTCGCGCTGGTGGCCCGGGGCCTGAACAACACCGAGATCGCGGAGAGGCTCGGCCTGAGCCCGCTCACGGCGAAGACGCATGTCAGCCGGATCATGGGGAAGTTGGGGGCGCGGGACCGGGCGCAGCTGGTGATCGTGGCGTACGAGTCGGGGCTGGTGGTCCCGGGCGACGCGTAGCCGCCTGCGGCGGGGCCTTTTCCCCACCCCGCCCCTTCCCGCTGTATCGATTTGCGGCTCCGCCGCGTGGGGGGCAAGCCCCCAGACCCCCGGTACGCCCTTCTGGGGGTCCCCCCCCACGCCCTCCGGGCGTAGGGGGAGTGTCCTCAATCGCCGGACGGGCTTGAAGTTCCGCCCGTCCGGCCGAAACTTGAGGCCCGCCCGGGCAAATCAAGCCTCGTGGGGCCCCGCGGACGAAGTCTGGGGGAGTTTGAGGCGCGGGGCGCGGGGCGGAGCCCCGGTCAGGGCCGAATGTTCAGCCCCGCCGGCGTATGAGGCGCGGGGGTCCGGGGGCCGAGCCCCAGGCACCCCCCGCCGGGTCAGGCGCCGCTCGCCCGCAGCATCGCCTCGCGCTCGACGATCTTCACGCGCTCACGCCCCTCCGCCGCACCCCGCTCCCGCTCCGCCGCGTCCAGCCGGTGCCACCCCTCCCACGTGGTGTAGGAAACACCCTTCGCCTCAAGGAAGTTGACGACCGCCTCCTCGCCGGGCGCGGCAGGCTCGTGCAGCCGCCCATTGCCGTGGTCGTCCAGCAGGTTGGCGACCGTCTCGTTCGCGTCGCCCTTGGTGTGGCCGATCAGGCCGACCGGGCCGCGCTTGATCCAGCCCGTGACATACGTCGACTGCAGGTGCTCGCCGGCCTCCACGACCCGCCCGCCCTCGTGCGGGACCGTGCCGGTGAGGAAGTCGAAGGGCAGCTTGGGCAGTTCGTCGGAGAGATAGCCGACCGCACGGTAGACGGACTGCACGTCCCACGTACGGAACTCGCCCGTGCCGGTGACATTGCCCGTGCCGTCCAGCCGCGTCCGCTCCGTACGCAGCCCCACCACGCGGCCGTCCTCGCCGACGACCTCGGTCGGCGACTCGAAGAAGTGCAGGAACAGCTTGTGCGGCCGGTCGCCGACATCCCGGATCGCCCAGTTCTCCAGCGTCTTCGCGACCATGTCCGCCTGCTTGTTGGCCCGGCGCGTGGCGATGCTGCCCTCGTCGTAGTCGATGTCCTCGGGGTCGACGATCACCTCGATGTTCGGCGAGTGGTCGAGCTCCCGCAGCTCCATCGGGCTGAACTTGGCCTGCGCGGGGCCGCGCCGCCCGAACACATGCACCTCGAGGGCCTTGTTGGCGGCCAGGCCGTCGTACACATTCGGCGGGATCTCGGTCGGCAGCAGCTCGTCCGCCGTCTTCGCCAGGATGCGGGCCACGTCCAGGGCGACATTGCCGACGCCGAGCACGGCCACCTTCTCGGCCTCCAGCGGCCAGGTGCGCGGCACATCCGGGTGGCCGTCGTACCAGGACACGAAGTCCGCGGCTCCGTACGAGCCGTCCAGCTCGATGCCGGGGATGTCGAGCGCCCGGTCCGCGTCCGCGCCCGTGGAGAAGATCACCGCGTCGTAGAACTCACGCAGATCGTCCAGGCCGATGTCGCTCGGGTAGTCGACATTTCCGAAGAGGCGTATCTGCGGCTTGTCGAGCACCTGGTGGAGGGCGGTGATGATGCCCTTGATCCGCGGGTGGTCGGGCGCGACGCCATACCGGATCAGCCCGAACGGCGCGGGCATCCGCTCGAAGAGGTCGATGGAGACGCCGGGCTCGACGGCAGCCTCGGACTTCAGCAGTGCGTCGGCGGCGTAGATCCCGGCGGGGCCGGCACCGACGATCGCGATCCGCAGAGGGCGGGGCATGAATGGTTCCCTTCGAACGAGGTCCACGGGCGTGACCCGGCGAGTGAGACGGCCTGGCGCGTGCGGAGGGAGCCGACTCTCGTACGCCACCCTGGCAACGGCGCTCCCACCGCGGTACCCGCCCTGTACCTATGAACCCATAAGCCTGATCTATGACCCAGCACCCGGGAGGGCGAGGTAAGGACACCCTAACCTCCCGCCCTCGGGCCGCCCGCAGGGCCCCGCCCCCGGCCTCCTATCGCGCCGCCGGGCATCAGGCGGGAAGCTGGGGACCAGGAGGATCTGCCCGGGCGAAGGGGCCCCCGCAATGAACGCTGTCGAAAACACGGCACCCGGCGGCCGTCTCGCCGCCGCGCTCGAGAGCCCGATCGTCGGGATGTCCCCGTGGATCATCTTCTCGGTCGTCGTCGGCCCGGGCCGCTTCGGACTGGCGGTGGGCCTCGCCCTCGCCATGTCGGTGGCGCTCTTGGTCACGGCGCGGATGCTCTACCGCGGCACCTCGCTCAAGATCCTGGAAGTGCTGGACGTCCTCTTCTTCGCCGTGCTCGCCGGAATCGGAGCAACCTCGTCGCCGGGCACCCACAGATGGCTGGAGACGTACGCGGGCGAGATCTCCAACCTCGCGCTGATGGTCGTCGCCTTCGGCTCGATGGCCGTACGGGTGCCCTTCACGGTGCAGTACGGAAGGGAACGCGTCGGCCCGGAGTACTGGAAGTCGCCCGAGTTCCTCCACACCAACCAAGTGATCACCGGCGTCTGGGGCGCGGCCTTCCTCGTGGCGGCCATCGCGGGCGGCTTCGGCGACCTTGTCCTGCACAACCCGAACAACCTCTGGACCGCGTGGATCATCCAGCTCGCGGCGATCGTCACCGCGCTGAGCTTCACCGAGTGGTACCCACAGGTCGTCCGCAGCCGGAACCGCACCGGTGAGCCCCCGCCGCCGGTGCGCAACTTCCTGATCCCGCTGGCGGGCCTGATCATCCCGGTGGGCGTCGTCTCCCTGATCTTCGACGCCGCGGCGTCCTGGTTCGGCGTCGGGCTGATCCTCATCGGGGTGATCCTGGCCCGCGCCATCAACAAGGACACGGAGATGGAGCGCTCTAGAGGCAAACACCCTCGACGAAAGCGGTCCAACTGGCGGCTCCGATGACGAGGACGGGGCCGTCGGGGTTCTTGCTGTCGCGGACGGGGACGACGCCGGGGATGTTGTCGAGGACTTCGACGCAGTCGCCGCCGGTGCCGTCGCTGTGGGTGCTCTTACGCCAGGCGGCGCCGGGGAAGTCGTAGGCGACCTCGACGCATTCGCCGCCGTCGCCGTCGCTGTAGGTGCTCTTGCGCCACCGGGCGGTGCTCAGGTCGTACTCGCGCATCGTCTGAAGTCCTCCGCCGCCGACTCGATCAGGGTCAGGGTCGCCTCCGGCGACAGCGCGGCGGCCCTCAGCAGATCGTATGTGCCCTGCACCCGCTTCACCAGGGCCGGATCGTCCAGCAGATTCCCCGAATACACCGCTTCTGTATAGGCGGTTGGCGGTGCGTCCTCGAACTCCATGAGCCTCAGCATCTTGCCCATCTGCGGGTGCGCACCCGCTGCATATGGCAGTACCTGGATCAGAGCCTTGCGCTCGCGCGCCAGCGCCGCGATGTGGTCCAGCTGGCGCGCCATCGTGGCGGGTCCGCCCGCCGGGATGCGCAGCGTGGTCTCGTGCAGGATGCCCCAATACATCGGCCGTGCAGCGTCCTTGAGGATCTGGGCGCGGTCAATGCGCGCCTTGACCGTCTCCTGGACGTACTCGTCGGTGGCGAGCGGATTGCTTGCCAGGATGACTGCCTGAGCGTACTCCGCGGTCTGGAGGAGTCCCGGGACCACCGCTGGCGCGAAGTCACACACCTTCGTCGCCAGCGCCTCCAGCTCCGCCGCGGCCGCGAAGTAGTCCGCGTACCGCGAAGTACTGATCAGCTTCCGGCACATCCGCTCGAAAAAGCCTCCGGTTTGCAGCGTCTCATCGATCCGCTGTGCCACATCCAATTGCGGCTTCCGAATGGCCTGTTCGAATTGACCGATGTACCCACCCGACACGAAAACCCGCGCACCCAGCGCCGCCTGGGTGAATCCCGCTTCCTCCCGGAGCCGCTTCAACTCGGTACCGAAGAACTCCCAAGCCGCCTGCCGTGAACCGTTGGCCATCGATCAAACCCCTTGTGCAGCTGCCCTGTTGTAGTGCGCATACCCCTGTCGAGAGTAGCTGCGGGCCGTCACCGTTGTAATGCGAAACGTGAAATCGGATGGGGAAGGGAAGTCATGGCGCGCAAGGAAAACCCGCGGCACTCGGTGGAATGCATCGAAGAGGCGGAGGAAGCTGTGAACAAATTGCGTACGGCCCTGGAGCGGTCCGGCATTACCCTGCCGTCGCTGCGCCTGGAGCCCGCTTCGTACGCACGCGAGGTGCCCTGTCCCCTGGTCGAATTGGGGCGCTGCACCGTCGACATCGTCCGCATGCTCACGGCAGTACTGCCGAAGGAAGGAGGAGTCGCACCGTGACGCCGCCCGTCGGGTCCTACGTCGTCGACATCCGCACCGGCCAGGTGGGCCGGCTCATGGGGGAGGCGGGCGCGCGGCTGCTGCTGAGACCGGTCGGCGGGGGCCGGGAGTGGGAGTGCGAGCCCGACGCGGTGCGGCCCGCGACCGCGGCGGAGCGGATCAGCGCGACGACGGCGTACGTGAACGCCCGCAGCCGGGGCGAGGTGACCTGACGCCGGCCGTCCGGCGCCCGCTTCTGCTCACCCGGCGGTGGCGGGCGTAGGAGGCGAGGTATGGGCGTATTCGGTGAGTAGCAGCGCGATGTCGTCCACTCGGTTCGGGGACTGGCGGGCGTCCCGCAGGAGTGCGTCGGCCAGTTCTTCCAGTGACCCCACACGAGCATGGGCCAGCGAGGTCCGCAGCCGGTCCATGCCCACACCGATGTCGGACCCGCGTGTCTCGATCAGTCCGTCCGTGTAGAGGGCCAGGACCGAGCCGGGCAGGAGATTCAGCTCCGATTCCGGGTAGTCGACGGTGCGCTCCACTCCGAGTAGCGGGCCGCCCGGCAGATCCAGGAACTCGGTGTGCCCGTCGGGCCTGCGCAGCAGGGGCGGGCAGTGGCCCGCGCGTACCACGTGCGCGACTCCCGGACCCGGTTCGATGAGGACGTAGCAGCAGCTGGCGAGGAGCCCGGGGGCGAGGTCGAGGAGCAGCCGGTTCGTACTGGCGATCACATCGCTCGGACGGTGGCCCGCGGAGGCGAAGGCCCGTACCGCGCTGCGCACCTGGCCCATGGTGGCTGCGGCGGCGACATTGTGGCCCTCGACGTCTCCGACGACCAGCACGACGCCGCGGTCGGTGGGGATCGCGTCGTACCAGTCGCCGCCGATGTCCATCCCGCGGGTACCGGGCAGGTACCGGCCGGTGACGCGGACGCCCGGCATTGTGGGCAGTAGGTGTGGAAGCAGCGCGTTCTGCAGGCCCCGGGCGAGGGTGAATTCGGCGTCGTAGAGCCTGGCACGTTCCAGTGCCTGGGCGATCAGACCGCTCAGCGCGGTGAGGAGGCTTCGTTCCTCGTTGGAGAACCGGTGGACCTCGTCGAAGCCCAGGACGCAGGCACCCACTGGGCGGCTGGAGGCGATCAGGGGCAGGAACGCAAAGGAGCTGGACTCGGCGTGGAGCTCGGGATAGGCCCGCAGGAACTCTTCCCTCGATTCGATGAACAGCGGGACCCCGGAGGTCAGCGACCCGGTTACGGGCCCCCCTTGATGCAGCGGCCTGCCCTCGAACCGCTCCAGGAAGCTCTCGCGGTAGCCACGCTGCGACATCAGGCGCATGTGCCGCTCGTGCACCACGTAGATCGCCAGTCGATGACCGCCGACGGCGGGCAGGAGTTGGTCGGCGACGACATCGCACACTTCGCGCGCGGTGACCGCCTCGGTCAGGGCGCTGCTCATCTGAAGGACGCGATAGATGGCGCCCAGGCGCGTCGGTGCGGGCCCTGAGGCCGGCGCGGGCCCCGAGGACGGGGCGGCCCCTCCTGTCTCCGCGGGCGGTGATCCGGGCTCGGTCCCGGCCGGGACCGGTTGTCCGGTCGGCGCTGCCCAGCCGGTCATGCCCTGCGCATCCGGGCGGAGGGAGAACACGAGCCACTGGTCGGGGGATTGGGCCAGGAAGGAGACGGGCTGCTGGGAGACCCTGGCGGCCCGGAAATGGTCTTCGTAGGCGGGTTCGGCCAGCCACGGCAGGACGTCCCAGGGGCGTCGGCCCACCAGATCCTCCCGGCGTACGCGCATCAGCCGCACCAGGCTGTGGTTGGCGTAGGTCACACACCCCTCTCGGTCGAGCGAGAAGAAGCCGTCCGTGAGCCGTTCGATCGCCGCGACGGCGGCCATGCCGGACCCGAGGTCCAGGACTCCGCCCACCAGGTGGGGCCGCGGCTCCCCGTCGGCGGCGGTCTCAGGTACCCGGCCCCACAGCTCGACGGTGCGGTGACCTCCGCCCTTCTCCGGCACGCGCATGCATTGGGCGAGGATGCGGCCCTCCTCGACTCCAGTACGGGCGGCAGCCTCGAAACCGGGACGGTCCGCGGGATGCACCTTGGCCGCCAGCGTGGCCGCTTGCCCGTCGTACTCGTGCGGGGCGAGGCCGAAGATCGCACACAACGTGGCATCCGCTTCGAGGGCTCCGGTGCCGAGGTTCCAGTCGAACAGGCCTACCCGCACCGCCGAGGCGGAAGGTACCGGGACCTCCACCGGAACGGTCTCCATGTCGCACCCGATGTCGGCGCCGCGCGCGTTCAGCTCGGCGAGCGATGCGCCGAGGCGGCCGGCCGCGGTGCGCAAATGCCGTCGCTGCGCCTTGGTCAGCCCTTCCCCTCCGGACTTGGAGGCCCACACCACGGCCATGGACCCGAAGGTCTCCTGCCCCGCCGTGACCGGTACGGAGGCGGAGCCGAAGGGGTAGGGCAATGCGACCGCGAGCTGGGGAAATCGCCGCATGGTCTCGTCGGCGTCGACCAGATGGACCGTCCGCCTGGAGCGGAACGCCTCTGCCACGGGGATGGGACTGCTCACAGGAATCCGCCGCCAGCCGCCGAGCAGGGAGGGCGGCATCCCGGCCGCTGCGGCGAGTACCAGCGTGTGATGGTTGCGCGAGATCAGGAACACACTCGCCGCATGGGCCCCGGTCACCTCGACGGCTTTGAGGACGGCATCCGTCAGCGCGTTGTCACGCTCCGCCGCGCCTTCGGCGCTCGTAGTGCCGAAGGGGTGCGTACTCAACCTGGTATCGGTGGACGACACGCTGGCCCCGATCGCTGCGATGGTGGCGTGGCCTGCTCGTCAGGGGTGTATGTCCAATTCTCGTATGGAATGGTTCATCGCGAAACCCGGAGGGGAGCGATGAGTTTGCCGACCCGGCACCGTCCTACCTGCATGGACGAACAATTCAGCGCAACGCTGCAGAAGAGCCCCGCGAAGGGCGGCTGGACCTATGTCGTGTGGCCCGAGTCGGTTGAGTACTTCGGCACCCGGGGGCTGGTCAAGGTCCGGGGGACGATCGACGGCCATCCGTTCCAGAGCTCGTTCATGGCCCTGGGGGACGGCACGCACAAGCTGCCCGTGAAGGCCGACGTACGCAAGGCGATCGGCAAGGAGGCGGGGGACAGCGTGACGGTCCGTCTGGAGGAGAGGGTGAGCGACTGACTGCTGACCGGTCCCGGTCAACCGACAGCGGTCCGTACGGGACAATGGCCGCATGAGCCTGTTCCGTGATGACGGCGTCGTCCTGCGCACCCAGAAGCTGGGCGAGGCCGACCGCATCATCACGCTGCTCACGCGCGGGCACGGGCGTGTCCGCGCGGTCGCCCGTGGCGTGCGGCGGACCAAGTCCAAGTTCGGGGCGCGGCTCGAGCCCTTCTCCCATGTCGACGTGCAGTTCTTTGCCCGCGGCAGCGAACTCGTCGGCCGCGGGCTCCCCCTGTGCACCCAGAGCGAGACCATCGCTCCGTACGGTGGCGGCATCGTCACCGACTACGCCCGCTACACCGCAGGCACCGCCATGCTGGAGACCGCCGAGCGGTTCACCGACCACGAGGGCGAGCCCGCCGTCCAGCAGTACCTCCTCCTCGTCGGCGCCCTGCGCACCCTCGCCCGCGGCGAGCACGCGCCACATCTCATCCTCGACGCGTTCCTGCTGCGCTCCCTCGCCGTCAACGGCTATGCGCCCAGCTTCGACGACTGCGCGAAATGCGGCATGCACGGGCCCAACCGTTTCTTCTCCGTCGCCGCAGGCGGCGTCATATGCGGCGACTGCCGGGTGCCCGGCAGCGTCGTACCCTCTGCGGAGGCCATCGGTCTGCTCAGCGCGCTGCTGACCGGCGACTGGCCCACGGCGGACGCGTGCGAGGCGCGCCACGTCAGGGAGGGCAGCGGGCTCGTGTCCGCCTATCTGCACTGGCACTTGGAGCGCGGCCTGCGCTCGCTGAGGTACGTCGAGAAGTAGAGAGATAGGAGATGTGAACCGCATGGCACGACGCGGAATCCTGGGCCGGTCCCGCCGCGAGTACAAGGTCCCCGAGCCGCACCCCTCCGGCGCGCGGCCGCCGAAGATCCCCGGCGAGCTGGTGCCGAACCATGTGGCATGCGTCATGGACGGCAACGGCCGGTGGGCCAAGGAGCGGGGCCTGCCGCGCACCGAGGGCCACAAGGTCGGCGAGGGCGTCGTCCTCGACGTCCTCAAGGGCTGCATCGAGATGGGCGTCAAGAACCTCTCCCTGTACGCCTTCTCCACCGAGAACTGGAAGCGCTCGCCCGACGAGGTGCGCTTCCTGATGAACTTCAACCGCGACGTCATCCGCCGCCGCCGTGACGAGATGGACGAGCTCGGTATCCGTATCCGCTGGGTGGGCCGGATGCCGAAGATGTGGAAGTCCGTCGTCCAGGAGCTCCAGGTCGCGCAGGAGCAGACCAAGAACAACGACGCGATGACGCTGTACTTCTGCGTCAACTACGGTGGCCGCGCCGAGATCGCCGACGCCGCGGCAGCCATCGCTGCGGACGTGAAGGCCGGCAAGCTCGACCCGTCGAAGGTCTCCGAGAAGACGATCCAGAAGTACCTGTACTACCCGGACATGCCGGACGTCGACCTGTTCCTGCGCCCGAGCGGCGAGCAGCGCACCTCCAACTACCTGATCTGGCAGAGCAGTTACGCCGAGATGGTCTTCCAGGACGTGCTGTGGCCGGACTTCGACCGGCGGGACTTGTGGCGGGCGTGCCTGGAGTTCGCGCAGCGGGACCGGCGGTTCGGCGGGGCGATCCCGAACGAGGAGCTGGAAGCGATGCGGGGGCGGCCCGAGGGCACGTCTGCGTGAGCCGAGCGGTGAGTTTCCCCCACCCCGCCCCTTCCCGAAACCCTGACGGGACGTCTGGGGACTGACGCCCCAGACCCGCGAGCGGCAGCTTCGCGCCGCGCACCCGGCACGGGCCGGGCCGGTTCTGTCCTCAAGCGCCGGACGGGCTTGAGAAATCAAGCCCGTCCGGCGCTTGAGGACACGGGGTCCGGGGCGGAGCCCCGGTTACTTGGCGGCGGCCGCCGCCGCGCACTCCGCGCACGTGCCGAAGATCTCGACCGTGTGCGCCACATTCACATAACCGTGCTGCGCCGCGATCGTCTCCGCCCACTGCTCCACCGCCGGCCCCTCGACCTCGACCGCCTTACCGCACACCCGGCACACCAGATGGTGGTGATGGTCGTCCGTCGAGCAGCGCCGGTAGACGGACTCGCCGTCGGACGTGCGCAGCACATCCACCTCGCCCGCGTCCGCGAGCGACTGCAACGTGCGGTAGACCGTGGTCAGACCCACCGAGTCGCCGCGGTGCTTGAGCATGTCGTGCAGATCCTGCGCGCTGCGGAACTCATCCACCTCGTCGAGCGCCGCAGCCACCGCGGCACGCTGCCGGGTCGACCGGCCTCGCACCGGGGCGGTGTTCCCGCCGATTGGCGCCGTCGTCACAGGTGCCTCCTCGCTTTGCCCGCACACATGTCGGGCCATTCTGCCAGGCCCGGGGTCAGACCTTGACGTCGTCACCCGGCCGTCGTGCGCCCGGCCCCTCCATGGTGCACTCGGCCTCGCTCGCCTCCAAAGCTCGCGCACGCCGCCTTGCCAGGGGCGTCGCCAGCGCGGTCAGCGTCACGAAGATCGCTATGGCCAGCAGGACGATCGTCGCGCCAGGGGGTACGTCCTGGTAGTACGAGGTGGCGGTTCCGGCCAGCGTCACGGCGATGCCGATCCCCACCGCCACCGTGAACGTCGCCCTGAACGACCGCGAAATCTGCTGGGCCGCGGCCACCGGCACCACCATCAGCGCGCTGACCAGCAGCAGCCCGACCACACGCATCGCCACACTGACCGTGACCGCCGCGGTCACGGCGATCAGCAGATTCAGCGCACGCACCGGCAGACCGGTCACCCGCGCGAACTCCTCGTCCTGGCTGACAGCGAACAGCTGCCTGCGCAGCCCCAGCGAGACCAGCACCACAAAGGCGGCGAGCAGCACGATCGCGGTGAGGTCCTCGTCGGAGACCGTGGACAGCGAGCCGAACAGGAACGAGCTCAGATTCGCGGTGGACCCGGCGTCCGAGATGTTGATCAGCAGGACACCGCCCGCCATGCCGCCGTAGAAGAGCATCGCCAGCGCGATGTCGCCGCGGGTGCGTCCGTACGCCCGGATCAGCTCCATCGCGATCGCGCCGACGACCGAGACAATCGTCGCCATCCACACCGGGTTGGTCGACAGCAGAAAGCCGAGACCGACGCCGGTCATCGCGACATGGCCGATGCCGTCGCCCATCAGCGCCTGTCGGCGCTGCACCAGATAGATGCCAACGGCCGGCGCGGTGATGCCGACCAGCACGGCCGCGATGAGCGCCCGCTGCATAAAGGCCGTCTCGAGGATTTCCATGATCAGGTCAGCAGTCCCGTGCGGAGCGGCTCGTCGGCCGCATGCGGATGTACGTGGTCGTGGCCGGGCAGCGCGTGCTGGCCCACAGCCTCCGGCGGCGGCCCGTCATGGACCACACAGCCGTCGCGCAGCACCACCGCGCGGTCGATCAAGGGCTCCAGCGCGCCCAGCTCGTGCAGCACCAGCAGCACGGTCGTCCCGGCCGCGACCTGCTCGCGCAGCGTGCCGGCCAGGATCTCCTGGCTGACCAGGTCCACGCCCGCCATCGGCTCGTCCATGATCAGCAGTTCCGGGTCGGACGCCAGCGCACGCGCTATCAGCACCCGCTGGTGCTGGCCGCCGGAGAGGGCGTTCACCGAGTCCTTGGCGCGGTCGGCGAGCCCGACGAGCTCTATGGCGCGCTGCACGGCCGCCCGGTCGGCCTTCGACAGCCGGCCCAGCCTCGTACGGGACAGACGCCCGGAGGAGACGACCTCACGCACCGTCGCGGGCACACCGCTCGACGCGGTGGTGCGCTGCGGTACGTAACCGACGCGCGACCATGCGCGAAAGCGCCGCAGCTCCGTGCCGAACAGGGCGATCTCGCCGCCGGTGAGCGGCACTTGGCCGATAAGGGAGCGCACGGCGGTGGACTTGCCCGAGCCATTGGCCCCGAGCAGCGCAACGACCTCACCGCGCTGGACGGTGAGGTCGATGCCGCGCAGCACGGGCCGCGAGCCGAGCGTGGCCTGAGCCCCGCGGATGGATATGACGGGCTCGCTCACGGATGCCTCCGATGCAGATATCACTTCGCGCCGAGAGCCTTCTGCAGCGCGTCGAGGTTGGACTGCATCACCTCGACGTAGTCGCGGCCCTTGGACTTGTCCGTGATCCCCTCGAGCGGATCGAGGACGTCCGTCTTCAGTCCGGCGTCCTTGGCGAGGGTCTTGGCGGTCTTGTCGCTGGCGAGCGTCTCGAAGAAGACCGTGGTGACCTTGTCCTTCTCGGCGATGTCCTGCAGTGCCTTGATACGGGCCGGGCTCGGCTCGGACTCGGGGTCGAGGCCCGCGATGCCCTCCTGGTCCAGGCCGTACCGCTCGGCGAGGTAGCCGAAGGCGGAGTGGGTGGTGATGAAGGTCTTGGTCGTGGTGTTCTTCAGGCCCTGCTGGAACGCGGTGTTCAGCCCGTTCAGCTTGCCGACCAGCGCCTCGGTGTTCTTCTTGTAGTCCGCGGCGTGGTCCGGGTCGGCCTTCTCCAGGGAGGCACCCACCCCCTTGGCGACCTCGGCGTACTTCACGGGGTCGAGCCAGATGTGCGGGTCGGCGCCGGCCTCGCCCTCGCCCTCGTGGGCATGCTCGTCGTGGCCGGACTCCTCATGGCCGGACTCTTCCTGGCCGGGCTCTTCGTGGCCGGGCTCTTCGCCCTCGTGGCTGTGGCCGCCCTCCGTGCCATGGTGCTCGAGCTTGGCCAGGGTGGCGGCGTCGACCTTGTTCTTCGCCTCGGACTGGGCGATGGCCTTGTCGACGGCGGGCTGGATGCCCTTGAGGTAGAGGATGTAGCCGGCTTCGTTCAGCTCGGCGGTCTGGCGGGGCTTGAGTTCGAGATCGTGCGGCTCGACGCCCGGCTCGGTGAGAACGGAGACGGAGACGTGGTCGCCGCCGATCTGCTCTGCGAGATACTGCATGGGGTAGAACGACGCCACCACCTTCAGCTTGTCGCCGTTCCTGCCGCCGTCGGCGGCATTGGAGCTGGAGCAGGCGGAAACGGCCATGAGGCCGAGGGCGACGGCTCCGGCGGCGACGGTGGTGGGTATGAGGCGGCGTACGTTCATGACAGTCATTTTCAACAAAACTGGAAACGATTGTCAACAAAGCTGCCGGGCTCCCGCTGCCCCAACCGATTTGATCCAGGGGGTGCGGCCGCCGGTAACCTGAAGCATTCGCCGTTCGTCGTCGTCGTAATGAAGAGAGCACCGTGGCCGCCGACAAGATCGACACCATTGTCAACCTGAGCAAGCGCCGTGGCTTCGTCTACCCCTGCAGCGAGATCTACGGTGGTCAGCGTGCCGCCTGGGACTACGGGCCGCTGGGTGTCGAGCTGAAGGAGAACATCAAGCGTCAATGGTGGCGCTACATGGTCACCTCGCGCGAGGACGTCGTCGGTATCGACTCGTCGGTGATCCTTGCCAGTGAGGTCTGGGAGGCGTCGGGCCACGTCTCCACCTTTACCGACCCGCTCACCGAGTGCACCTCCTGCCACAAGCGCTTCCGCGCCGACCACCTGGAGGAGGCGTACGAGGAGAAGCACGGCAAGGCCCCCGAGCACGGCCTCGCCGACCTGAACTGCCCCAACTGCGGCAACAAGGGCACCTTCACCGAGCCCAAGCAGTTCTCCGGCCTGCTCGCCACCCACCTCGGCCCCACCCAGGACTCCGGCTCCATCGCCTACCTGCGCCCCGAGACCGCCCAGGGCATCTTCACCAACTTCGGCCAGGTCCAGCAGACTTCCCGCAAGAAGCCGCCGTTCGGCATCGCCCAGATGGGCAAGTCGTTCCGGAACGAGATCACGCCCGGCAACTTCATCTTCCGCACCCGCGAGTTCGAGCAGATGGAGATGGAGTTCTTCGTCAAGCCCGGCGAGGACGAGCAGTGGCAGGAATACTGGATGGAGCAGCGCTGGAACTGGTACCGCGACCTTGGTCTCCGTGAGGAGAACATGCGCTGGTACGAGCACCCGGCCGAGAAGCTCTCCCACTACTCCAAGCGCACCGCCGACATCGAGTACCGCTACCAGCTCGGCGGCAACGAGTGGGGCGAGATGGAGGGCGTCGCCAACCGCACCGACTACGACCTCTCCGCGCACTCCAAGGCTTCCGGCCACGACCTGTCGTACTTCGACCAGGAAGCCGGCGAGCGCTGGACGCCGTACGTCATCGAGCCTGCCGCCGGTGTCGGCCGCGCCATGCTCGCCTTCCTCCTCGACGCGTACAACGAGGACGAGGCCCCCAACGCCAAGGGCGTCATGGAGAAGCGCACCGTGATGCGTCTCGACCCGCGCCTCGCGCCCGTCAAGGTCGCTGTGCTGCCGCTGTCCCGCAACCCGCAGCTCTCGCCGAAGGCCAAGGGCCTGGCGGCCGACCTGCGCAAGAACTGGAACATCGAGTTCGACGACGCCGGCGCCATCGGCCGCCGCTACCGCCGCCAGGACGAGATCGGCACGCCGTTCTGCGTCACCGTCGACTTCGACACCCTCGACGACGACGCCGTGACCGTGCGCGAGCGCGACACGATGAAGCAGGAGCGCGTCTCCCTGGACCAGATCCAGGGCTACCTCGGCAGCCGCCTGCTCGGCTGCTGACACCCGCGGACGCCTGCGGATGTTTGCGGACGTCTGCGGATGTCTGGGACGTCTGGGACGTACGAAAGGCCGGCCGGGCCACAGCCCGGCCGGCCTTTCCATGCCGCCTACAGCGCCTGGAAGGTGGCGTCTGAGCGCCCGTTGAACGCCCGCTGGGCTACGCATGGGGCAACAGAGCGACAAGAGTCTCCTGTTGATGTTGTCCCTGCTGCACACTGGGCGCAGTCGTCACCAGGAGGACACGATGCCGTCCATGACCACCAGCAAGGTGAGCAGATGGGATCAGCACGGCCGCGAACACATCGTGCACGTACAGAAGTCGGGCATGCAGCGGACGCTGACCTGCGACACCTGCGGCTGGCGCAAAGGGGCGCAGTTCCTGCCCTGGCTCAAGGCCGAAGAACACCTCGCCGAGGCCCACCAGGCGACGGTCGACCCGAGCGCGTGAGCTGAACGCTCCGGCCTGGGCGCCTGGCTTCAGGCGCTCAGGCCGCGCAGCACCAGATCGGCAACCGCCGCGAACTCGCCGTCGATCGTGGGCTTCTGCCACTCCGGCGCATACGCCGGATCATGGAAACGGGCCGTAGCGTCGAACACCGCCTGCGCCGCCACGCTCGGCTCCGTGAACGCGAACTGCTCGGCGCGTACGCCCTCGTCACCGGCCTCGTGCCGCTTCGCGTCGAACAGCGTCGTCAGCCAGAAGCGCAGCCTCACCGGGGCCGGGTGCTCCGTGCCATTGGTGATCTTCGCCAGCTCCTTCACGGTCCGCTACAGCCAGCGGCTGGTCCCGCCTCGCGCAGTGCAGCGCCCGGGCCTCGACCGAAAACTGGTATCGCGAGGCCCCCCGGCGAGGTACCGTCACCTGCATGTCTTCGTTCTTCCAGATCTACGAGTGAGAGGGCGGCGGGTCCACTCCCGCCCCCGTCTGACGATTCCCGAGTCACTTCTCACCACGATGGGAGAACCCCGTGGCCAAGAGCCGTAACAACCTCCTCGGCGTGGGCGGACAGCGAAAGAAGCTGTCCCGAGCCGACCAGCAGGGCAACGGTCCCGCGCGCAACGCCGATCGCAAGGCGGCCGCCGACCAGAAGCAGGACCTGGTGCGCAAGATGCGCGAGCGCGCCCAGGGCGGCAGCACGCAGGATGCGCCGCAGGAGGAGCTGGCCTGATCAGGACCGTGGGCCCGGACCGCGCGATGCGGTCCGGGCCCACGGCCGTGTCCGGGTGCTGTGCAGTTCGGTTCAGTTCGGTTCAGTCCACCGTGCCCGGCAGGCGCAGGCTCAGCAGCGCCGTCAGCGCGATCATCGCCAGTTGCACCAGCAGCGTGACGGTCAGCGCCTGGCGCATCCCCGCCTCCGCGGCCAGCGCCAGGAACAGCGAGCCCAGCGTGGCCACGCCCAGTGCCAGCGCGGACTGCTGTGTCGTCACCATCACCCCATCTCTTCGCGCTGGCCGGCACCGCCGACCCGGCGCCCGGCACACCCTGCCCGACCGTGACTCCGGCGCTGCGGCAGATGCTGGAGCAGCTCGAACCGATCCCGGCATGCATCCAGAACAGCCGGTACGACATCCCGCCTACAACCGCACGTACGGACGGCTGCTCTGCGACCTCGACGCCCTGCCGCCCGAGGACCGCAACTGCATGATCCTGGCCTTCACGAATGACGACTGGCGGGCGGCGGTCGCCGATCTGGGGGACGTCAGCCGGACCATGGCCGCGAAGTTCCGCGCCTCGATGGCCGAGCATCTCGCGGAGCCGCCTGGAAATCGCTGCTCGGCCGGCTGGAGTCGGTCTCGCCGGAGTTCCGGGAGGTGTGGGCGCGCCATGAGGTCATCGACCAGGGCGGCAGGACGAAGTACATCCGCAACGCCCATGTCGGCCTGCTGCACCTCGAGCACAACAACCTGTGGCTCGGGCCCGCGGCCGGTCTCCGCCTGGTCAGTTACGTCCCCCTCGACGACGACTCCCGCGAGCGCCTGGAGAAGCTTCAGGCGCTCGCGGTCGCCGACGTCAGCCCGTGAAGCGGGTAACCGCGGGGACCAGGTCGCCCTGCTTGGCGATGCCCACGGTCCACAGGTCGGCGCTCTGCGGGACCGTGCTGAATCCCCGTACCACCACAGCGGGGTCGGCGCCCTGCTCCCAGCGGCTCTGCTGCCCGTTCCAGCGCAGGGCGACGGAGACCGCGCCCTTGCCGCCGACCGCCCACAGCGCTCCGTCCCCGGCCCGTCCGACCGCCCGGAGCCGACCGTCGGCGATGTCGGGTGTGGTGACGGCGGCCCACTTCTTGCCGTCCCAGTGCAGCGCGTAGGGGCGGTCCGGCCCCTTGGAGTTCACGCCGCCCACGGCCCAGATGTCGTCGGCGCCCAGTGCGGTGATGGCGCTGACGAAGGGGTCTTCACCGCTTTTGCCCGCGGGAGCGTCGACGCGCTTCCAGGACGTGCCGTCCCAGTGCAGCAGCAGGGCGGTCTGATCGGTGGTGCCGGTGCCGTAGACCGTGCCCGCCGCCCAGATGTCGTCGGGCGCGACGGCGGCGAGGCTGGTGAGTTCGCCCTTGCCGACGTCGGGCAGGGACTGCCGGCGCCAGGCCGAGCCGTCCCACGACTGGATGGCGGGTACCGCGTTCTTGATGGACTGCGGCACCGCCCGGCCGGCCGTCCATGCCTTTCCGTCGGACGTCGTCGCCACCGCGTCGGGCACTACCCGGCCGGCCGGGTCCCGGTCCAGGTTGCGCGTGGTCCACGAAGTGCCGTCCCAGTGCGCCGTGTTGGCGCCGACCGCCCAGATGTCCTTGGCCGAGCGGACGGCGAGTGCCTGCGGGAAGCTGTCGTTCGGCAGCGTCGACTCCTGGGCCCAGGAGGTACCGTTCCAGCGCAGGGCCAGCGCCTCCACTTTGGTCGCGCTCAGCCGGTAGCCGACGGCCCACGCCTGTTTGTCGCTGAGCGCGGCCACGGCGGTGAGGTCGCCCTTCGTCACGGGCACCGGCGTCTGCTGCCACTGTCCGGCGACGCGGGACGTTGCGGCGGAGGCGTCCGACCCGGTGGGGGCGGGTGCGGGACCGGCCCAGCCCGTGCCGGCGACGACCAGGCCGCCGGTCGCGATGGCGCCGGCGGCCAGCGCCGCCAGAACGGGCGACCGGCCGACGTGCGGGCGCCCGGATGGCTTGCTCGTATGCATCACGGAAATCCTTCGGTGATCGGCGGTCGGCTACTGGACCGAGGTCTTGATGACGAAGTCGAAGGCGCCGGTGTAAGCGCCGTCCTGCGGGCCCGCGAGCGCGATCGTGCAGGCCCGGTTGATGAGTCCGTCGGCGGCGTTGAGCGCGGCGAAGTCCCTGCCGTACGCCTGGGTGTCGTCCGGGAAGTACAGCTGCGTGATCAGCACCGGTCCGCCGGTGGCCTGGACCTGGGTGTGGATATGGGGCGCTCGTCGGCCCCAACGGCCCCAGTAGTCACGGGGGATGATCGTGCTGAGCCGGAAGCCGCCCCTGCTGTTGGTGTACTGGTGGCCGCGCAGCGAGAAGCCGGCGGTGTCGTAGTCGCCGTTCTGGTCGCACTGCCAGAACTCGATGAGCGTCCCCGGCAGGGGCTTGCAGGCGGTGTCGTAGACGACACCGGTGAAGTCGAGCCGCACTCCGCGGATGGCCGGGGTGATGAAGTCCCCCCGCTCGGGGGACTGCGGTTTGAAGAGCGGGCCCTCCGACGACTCCGGGGTCTCGTGACCGTCGCAGGCGGGCGTGACGGCCAGGGGGCGCCCCGCCCGAAGTGCCGCGGTCACCGCGGTCACGGGGCCCGCGGGGGCGAGGGCGGAGGCTGGGGCGGGGGCTGCGGGCGCGGCTCCCGTCGCCGCGAGGGCGGCGGCGGTCACTCCCACCGAGCTCGTTCGGATGAACGCCCTTCGTGAGCTGGTGTGTTCGCCGTCCGCATCGTGGTCATGCCGCATCGCGTCTCCTTGCCGGATTCAATCGCCAGGCAGGGCATTCCGTGGGGGGAAGGACCGGGATCCACGCCTACGAGTCCTTGGAATGCCCTGTTCCGGCTCAGCCTGGCCGCTGTCGTGACCGAGCGGATCGATCAGATGACCGGCGGGTTCGCGGCGTTACGAAACCTCGTCCCGGCGCAGCGCGCCGTCCGGGGCGCCGAGCCGTTCCTTTCCGGCCACCCACAGCGCGATCTGTGTCCGCGACCTCATGCCCAGCTTGTCGCGGACGTTGTCGAGGTGTGTGGCAACGGTGCTCGCCGACAGGTCCAGGCGCGCGGCGATCTCGCGGTTGGTCAGCCCCTCGGCGACCAGCGCCGCCACCGCCGTCTCCCGACCGGTCAGCGGGGACTCGGCGCCGGCGTCACCGACACCTCCGGCGGCATCGCCCGCCCGCAGCGCGTACGCGAGCAGCCGCTCCCAGCGCAGCAGGCGTCCACCGGCCAGCGCCCCGTCCCGCGCCGCTGCGGGCAGCGCCGCCTTCGCGCGGGCCGTCGCCGCCTCGACCTGCCGCTGCCACGCGGCTTCCGGCTCGGTGTCCAGTCGCTGTCGCGCCTGCGCGCCGGCGGCGAACAGCCGCAGCGACCGTTTCATGTCGCCCTGCTCGGCCGCCACGATGGCGAGTCCTTCGAGGGGATACAGCGCGTGGAAGCTCTCGCCGGGCACCGCGCGCAACGCCTCGGCGAACAGCCCCTCCGCCGCTTCGAGTTCGCCCAGCGCGAGCCGTATCGCACCGGCGGTGTGCAGCGCGGCCGTCGACTGGCACCAGGGCTGCTGCTCCCTCAGCAGGGGCAGGCAGGAAGCCATCAGCGCGTCGCCCTCGGCCGCCTTGCCGACATGCAGCAGCGCCCAGGCCAGGTGATGCCGGCACCACGCCTCGTCCCGGGGGCGGCCGAGCGTGACGACGACGGCCAGGCACTCCGCGAAGTCGATGACCGCCTCGGAGAACTCGCCGCGGCCCAGCTTGGCGGCGGCCCGCGCGTCCAGCGCGTTGGCGAGCCCCGCGGGGTTGTCACGCCGCCGTTCGACGGAAACCGCCTGCTCCGCGAAGCGCAGTGCGGCCGCCGGGTCCGCCTGCTGGCACGCCGCGCGTGCGGCGAGCGCCAGGGGCGCACCGCCGTGCCGGAAGCTGTTGTCCCGCTTCAGCACCTCCGTCAGCAGCACGCGGGCGGCCGTCAGCTGCTCCTGCTGGAAGCGCACCCGCGCAAGCGCCAGCGCCAGCCCGATGTCCGGTGCGCCGTCGCGGTCGGCGGTGTGGGCGACGGCCGCCGCGAGGTTGTCCCGCTCCTCGGTCAGCGGCCCGCCGGCCTGGTCGGCGAACAGCTGGTCCGCGGCGGGCGGCATCAGCCCGGTCAGCCAGTCGACGGCCCGCTGCCAGGTGCTGTCCAGTTCGCCGGACTCGGCGAGGCGGTCCAGAGCGTAGGCGCGGATGGCGCTCAACTGCCGGAATCTCGCGGTGCCTTCGGCGTCGGTCCCTTCGGCGTCGCCCGGCAGCCGTACGATCAAGGACTTGGCCTCCAGCGCGCACAGCACCCGCAGGACGTGCCGCGGCTGCATCTCGCCGTCCGCGCAGACCGCGGCCGCGCCCTCGGCGTCGAATCCGCCGACGAGAACGGCGAGCCGGCGAAAGAGCGTCTGCTCCTCGGGATCCAGTAATCGATGGCTCCAGTCGATCGCGGCGGCCAGCTCGCGGTGCCGCCCCGGCCCGGTTCTGCTGCCGTCCGTGAGGAGGGCGAGCTGGTCGTCCAGTCCGGTCAGGACGTCGGTCAGCGGGAGGGCGCCCGTGCGGCGTGCCGCCAGCTCGATGGCCAGCGGCATGCCGTCCAGCCGCCGGCAGATCTCCGCGACCGTACGGGCGTTGCCGGCGTCCAGTGTGAATCCGGGGGCGCGGCCGGCGGCGCGCTCCACGAAGAGCCGTACGGCGTCCGCCTGGAGCACGGCCGCCGGGTCGTCGTCCTCACCGGCCGGCGACAGGGACAACTCGCCGACCCGGAACACGACTTCGCCGGGCACGCGCAGCACCTCGCGGCTGGTGGCGAGGATACGCAGCCGGGGGCACCGGCTCAGCAGGGCCGCGGCCAGCTGTGCGCACGCCTCGGCCAGGTGCTCACAGTTGTCCAGGATCAGCAGCGTCGAGCGGTCGCCCAGCGCATGGGCGAGCACCTCGACGCCGGTTCTGCCGCCGCGTTCGCCCACGCCGAGCACGGCGGCCACGGCCTGGGCCAGCCGGCCGCCGTCGTGGAGCGAGTCCAGCTCGACCAGTCGGACCCGGCCGTCCCCGGCGCCGCGCAGACCGGCGGCGAACTCCAGCGCAAGACGTGTCTTGCCCACCCCGCCCGGGCCGGTGAGCGTCAGCAGCCGTGACGACTTCAACAGGGAGCGCAGCCGGGACAGTTCACGCCCGCGGCCGACGAAGGAGTCAAGCGCCCGTGGCAGGTCCCGGTCGGGGAAAGGCGCGGCCGCGGTGGCTGTGCCGTGCTGCCGGGCGGAGCGTCGGCGGAAGGCGCGCTGTCTGCATGCGTCCGAGCAGTAGCGGGCGGGCCGGCCGCCCTGCTCCGGCTTGCTTTCTGGACGCCGGCCACGGCCGGGCAGCTCGGTCCCGCATGTTTCGCACGTGCGACTCGGACTCATCTCCCGAATCCTTGCCCACCGACCATGGCCGGCACCACCGTGTCCGGCGAAGGTGAGCCACGCCCCACTGCCGTACGGGCCCGGGCTCGGCGTCGGCTATGCGGCCGCTGTGGACGGCGACTGGTCCAGGTCCCGCACCTCCAGGCGGTCCGCTGTGCGCCGTGCCGTCTCCTGTGCCCAGGCGCCGCTGGTCAGCGCGCCGACCACGAGGATGCACAGTCCGCATCCGGTGAGAACCCACCACGCGGGGCGGCTCGCGGCGACGAACCCTTCCACGTACGAGCTGGACGAGACCCCCGCGGCCAGTACGGCTCCGATGACGGCGACGCCGAGGGTCTGCCCGATCTGCCGGCTGGTGGAGGCGACGGCGGCAGCGACCCCGGCCTGGGCGCGGGGCATGCCGGAGACGGCAGTGTTGGTGATCGGCGTGTTCACCATGCCGAAGCCGAGGCCGAACAGGACGTATCCCGCGAAGAGCATCGCATCGGAGGTCTCGGCCTCGAAAGCGGCGAACAACACGCCGGTCGCGGCCATGGCGATGCCTGCGATCAGCAGGGGGAGACGGGGGCCGCGGCTGCCGACGAGCCGCCCTGCCAGAGGCGCGCAGACGAGGGTCATCGCGGCCATCGGCAGCATGTACAGCCCTGCGTCCAGGGCGGACAGGCCGCGGACGTCCTGCAGATAGAGCGTGTTGAGGAAGAGGAACCCGCCCAGCGAGGCGAAGGCGCAGACCGCGATGACGGTGGCCCCGCTGAACGGCGCGCTGCGGAAGAAACGCAGATCGATCAGCGGTTCGGCGCGCCGCGGCTCGTACAGCAGCAGTCCTGCGAGCGCGAGGACCGCGAGCGCGCTGAAGCCGAGGATGAGGGGCGAGGTCCAGCCGGCCGAGGGCGCCTCGATGATCGCGTACGTGAGCGAGCCGAGGAGCGCGATGACCAGCAGCTGGCCGACGGGGTCGGGGCGGCGCGGTTTCGGAGCGCGGGACTCCGGGATATAAAGCCAGGTCAGCAGCGCTGCGGCGAGGCCGATGGGCAGATTGAGCCAGAAGATCGAGCGCCAGCCGACGCTGTCCACGAGCACTCCACCGACGAGGGGCCCCGCGGCCATGGAGATGCCGACCACGCCGCCCCACACACCGATGGCGCGGGCGCGCTCGCGCGGGTCGGTGAAGGTGTTGGCGATGATCGACATCGCGACCGGGTTGAGCATGGAGCCGCCGGTGGCCTGCACCATCCGGAAGGCGACGAGCGATTCGAGGTTGGGGGCGAGAGAGCAGAGCAGTGAGCCGAGGGTGAACAGGAGGAGCCCGGCCTGGAAGACCCTGCGCCGGCCGATCCGGTCGGCGGTGGAACCGGAGAGCATCAGCAGCGAGGCGAGGACCAGAGTGTATGCGTCGATCGTCCACTGCATCCCGGCGACGGAGGCGTCCAGTTCCTTGCGAATGGAGGGCAGCGCGACATTGAGGACGGTGTTGTCGAGACTGACGATCAGCAGGCTCATACAGCAGATCGCCAGCACGAGCAGTTGCCGCCGGTGTGTGAGCTCGGGCATACGCGGATAGTACGGCTGACCGACGCCTCCGGCAGTGCGCGACAATAGGCGAATGACCCCGCTCGCCCCGTCCTCGACGCTCAAGATCGGCCCGCACGCCGTGCAGCCCCCGGTGGTGCTCGCGCCCATGGCCGGCATCACGAACGCGCCCTTCCGCACCCTCTGCCGTGAGTTTTCCGGCGGCAAGGGGCTGTTCGTCAGCGAGATGATCACGACGCGGGCGCTGGTCGAGCGCAATGAGAAGACCATGCAGCTCATCCACTTCGACGCGACCGAGACGCCCAGGTCCATCCAGCTGTACGGAGTGGATCCGGCGACCGTCGGCAAGGCCGTCCGCATGATCGTGGACGAGAATCTGGCCGACCATATCGACCTGAACTTCGGCTGCCCGGTCCCGAAGGTGACGCGTAAGGGCGGCGGCTCGGCCCTGCCGTACAAGCGGCCGCTGCTGCGAGCGATCCTGAACGAGGCGGTCACGGGCGCGGGTGATCTGCCGGTGACGATGAAGATGCGCAAGGGCATCGACGACGACCACATCACGTATCTCGACGCGGGCCGGATCGCGGTCGAGGAGGGCGTGACGGCGATTGCGCTGCATGGGCGTACGGCGGCGCAGCACTACGGCGGTACGGCGGACTGGGACGCGATCGCCCGGCTGAAGGAGCACGTCCCGGAGATCCCGGTGCTCGGCAACGGCGACATCTGGTCGGCGGACGACGCGCTGCGGATGATGCGCGAGACGGGTTGCGACGGGGTGGTCGTGGGGCGCGGGTGCCTGGGGCGGCCGTGGCTGTTCGGCGATCTGGTGGCGGCGTTCGAGGGTAGTGACGCCTATGCGACGCCGACGCTGAAGGAGGTCGCGGTCATCATGCGGCGGCACGCGGAGCTGCTGGGGGAGTGGATCGGCGACGAGACGCGCGGCGTGATCGACTTCCGCAAGCATGTGGCCTGGTATCTGAAGGGCTTCTCGGTGGGCTCGGAGATGCGCAAGAAGCTGGCGATCACGTCGTCGCTGGCGGAACTGGACGCGCATCTGGGGGAGTTGGACCTGGACCAGCCGTGGCCGGTGGGTGCGGACGGGCCGCGGGGGCGTACGTCGGGGAACAACCGGGTGGTCCTGCCGGACGGCTGGCTGAAGGACCCGTACGACTGCGCGGGCGTGAGCGCGGAGGCGGAACTGGACACGTCGGGCGGCTGACGGGTGGACGGGGTCCGCCCTGTGAGGATGCGTGCACCCGTAGCCCGCTCATCTGATGCGGGTCGGCGCGCGGAAGACGCGGCTCAGGTGGCCCTGAGTGTCACCCTCGGCGGTTCGCGGTTCGCGTTCTGGGCGGGCGACACAGTACGGACGGAGCCGCGTGTTGCGGGGTGTTACGCGGGTCCGGATGATGGGACTGGACGCTCGTCGGGCGCGTGATTCTCGCCACCCTTGATAGGGGTGGCGCTCAGATGAGCGATTTGGAGGCGACTGCATCTCTCGGAAGAGTGGCACGCAGTGCCACCCCTGTTGGGTTTATTCGATCGAGCGACTCGTTGCCATGGGTGGTGGAACCTGCGGTAACCATCACCTTCCGTATCGATGACTTCGAGTCTTGAAAACACACCGATGGTCCATCCCCTCGCCATTTACTTTCGATCTGGTGGCGGAGGAGTGGTTACAGCCGTATGACGTCCAGGTGGACGTACCCAGACGCCTTTGATCTGGGTATGTTCCTCGCCGTCAGGGCAGCCACCGAGTCCTCGAGGAGTCGAGACCCGTGTCGGAAAACAAAGATCAGAAGTTCGTCTACGACTTCACCGAGGGCAACAGGGACCTCAAGGACCTGCTCGGCGGCAAGGGCGCGAACCTCGCCGAGATGACCAACCTCGGGCTGCCCGTCCCTCCGGGCTTCACGATCACCACTGAGGCGTGCAAGGTCTACCTCGACAGTGGCGAGGAGCCCGCGGCACTGCGTGACGAGGTCAGCGCCCACCTCGACGCCCTTGAGCAGACGATGGGGAAGAAGCTCGGCCAGGCCGACAACCCCCTCCTCGTATCCGTACGCTCCGGCGCCAAGTTCTCCATGCCGGGCATGATGGACACCGTCCTCAACATCGGCCTCTCCGACGCGTCGGTGTCCGGGCTCGCTCAGCAGGCCGGCGACGAGCGCTTCGCCTGGGACTCGTACCGCCGCCTCATCCAGATGTTCGGCAAGACCGTGCTGGGCGTCGACGGCGACCTCTTCGAGGAGGCGCTCGAGGACGCCAAGGCCGCCAAGAAGGTCACCGTCGACACCGACCTCGACGCCGCCGACCTGAAGAAGCTGGTCAAGCAGTTCAAGAAGATCGTCTCCCGCGACGCCGGGCGCGACTTCCCGCAGGACCCGCGCGAGCAGATGGACCTCGCCATCCGCTCGGTATTCGAGTCGTGGAACACCGACCGCGCCAAGCTCTACCGCCGCCAGGAGCGCATCCCCGGCGACCTCGGCACGGCCGTCAACATCTGTTCCATGGTCTTCGGCAACCTCGGCCCCGACTCCGGCACCGGCGTCGCCTTCACCCGCGACCCCGCCAGCGGCCACCAGGGCGTCTACGGCGACTACTTGCAGAACGCGCAGGGCGAGGACGTCGTCGCGGGCATCCGCAACACCGTGCCGCTCGCCGAGCTGGAGTCGATCGACAAGAAGTCGTACGACCAGCTGATGCAGATCATGGAGACCCTCGAGACGCACTACAAGGACCTGTGCGACATCGAGTTCACCATCGAGCGCGGCCAGCTGTGGATGCTGCAGACCCGGGTCGGCAAGCGCACCGCCGGTGCCGCCTTCCGTATCGCCACCCAGCTCGTCGACCAGGGCCTGATCGACGAGGCCGAGGCGCTCCAGCGCGTCAACGGCGCACAGCTCGCGCAGCTGATGTTCCCCCGCTTCGACGACCGGGCGAAGACCGAGCTGCTCGGCCGCGGCATCGCCGCATCGCCCGGCGCGGCCGTCGGCAAGGCCGTCTTCGACTCGTACACCGCGGTCAAGTGGTCGCGTTCCGGCGAGAAGGTCATCCTCATCCGCCGTGAGACCAACCCCGACGACCTGGACGGCATGATCGCCGCCGAGGGCATCCTGACCTCCCGCGGCGGCAAGACCTCGCACGCCGCCGTCGTCGCCCGCGGCATGGGCAAGACCTGTGTCTGCGGCGCCGAGGAACTCGAGGTCGACACCAAGCGGCGCCGGCTCACCGTGAACGGGACCGTCATCGAGGAGGGTGACGTCGTCTCCGTCGACGGCTCCACCGGCAAGGTCTACCTCGGTGAGGTGCCGGTCGTGCCTTCCCCGGTCGTCGAGTACTTCGAGGGCCGGATGCACGCGGGCGCCGACGACGCCGACGAACTGGTGGCCGCCGTGCACCGGATCATGGCCTACGCGGACCGAGTACGCCGTCTTCGAGTACGGGCCAACGCCGACAACGCCGAGGACGCGCTGCGCGCACGACGCTTCGGCGCGCAGGGCATCGGCCTGTGCCGCACCGAGCACATGTTCCTCGGCGAGCGCCGCGAGATGGTCGAGCGGCTCATCCTCGCCGACACCGACGACGAGCGCGAGCAGGCGCTGGGCGCCCTCCTGCCGCTCCAGAAGAAGGACTTCGTCGAACTCTTCGAGGCGATGGACGGGCTGCCCGTCACGGTCCGGCTGCTCGACCCGCCGCTGCACGAGTTCCTGCCGGACATCACCGAGCTGTCGGTGCGCGTCGCCCTCGCCGAGTCCCGCAAGGACGCCAACGAGAACGACCTGCGCCTCCTTCAGGCCGTGCACAAGCTCCACGAGCAGAACCCGATGCTGGGTCTGCGCGGTGTACGTCTGGGTCTGGTCATCCCCGGTCTCTTCGCCATGCAGGTACGGGCGATCGCCGAGGCCGCGGCCGAGCGCAAGAACGCCAAGGGCGACCCGCGGCCGGAGATCATGATCCCGCTGGTGGGCACCGTCCAGGAGCTGGAGATCGTCCGCGAGGAGGCCGACCGGGTCATCGCCGAGGTGCAGGCAGCCACCGGCACTGACCTCAGGCTGACCATCGGCACGATGATCGAGCTGCCGCGCGCCGCGCTCACGGCCGGTCAGATCGCCGAGGCAGCCCAGTTCTTCTCGTTCGGCACGAACGACCTCACTCAGACCGTGTGGGGCTTCTCCCGCGACGACGTGGAGGCTTCGTTCTTCACGGCGTACCTGGAGAAGGGCATCTTCGGGGTCTCCCCGTTCGAGACCATCGACAAGGACGGCGTCGGCTCGCTCGTCCGCAGCGCGGTCGAGGCCGGCCGGGCCACCCGCCCCGACCTGAAGCTGGGCGTGTGCGGCGAGCACGGCGGCGACCCCGAGTCGGTGCACTTCTTCCACGAGGTGGGTCTGGACTACGTGTCCTGCTCGCCGTTCCGCATCCCGGTGGCGCGCCTGGAGGCCGGCCGCGCCGCGTCTGTGTCCACGAAGGCGCGGGGCAGCGACTCCCGATAAGACGCCGGAGCCGTCGCCGGGGTCTGGGGGTTCGCCCCCAGTCGGTACACCGACCCTCACCGACCCGGTGGCGGCTCCGGAACACCGAAGGGGAAGGGGCGGGCGCCTTGTGCGGGGCGCCCGCCCCTTCCATGTCTTCTTCCGGATTTTCGGCAAAATCCATGCCGACGCAATGTCCCCGGTTGAATTATGGACCGTTGTCCGCCGGACCGTTTCCGGGCCGCAGGCGGGCAATCGAATTTCTGCCATTCGCTACGCAAAACAACGGGCGGGGCGCGGCCTGCGGATCCCCACCCACCGACCACGCCCCATTACCCGTGCCGGACAGGGAGCCGCACCATCTGTCGCCCGCCGCCGGTCGTGCAAAGCCCCCCACGGTCTTCGCACGTCCATCGGTGACAGAAGGTTTCCTGCCCGACGTCGTACAGCCTTTCGGTTGCCACCCACCCCTCGCGAGGCGTTTCAACTGTGGCTGAAACACCGTGGTAACGTCCTGTGATGGCATGCATACTCAGTGATGGGGGCGATTGCGGATGCAACATGTGGGGGTTCGGTGCTACGTATCCATTTCACTGGGGACGACCTAGCCAGAGTGCGGATGGCGGTCAGACCGGATGAGTTGTGGGAAACGATTCTCAGCTTTCATCGATTGCGCGAGCGGCGGCGTGCGCTCGTGTTCGGGGAATGGCGATCGGAAACCCGCGCCCGGTTGAATGGTGAAACACGTCTGCTTGCTCCGATGGTTCCGCCGCAGGGGTATTTCCCGGACTTTCTCACGCCTCCCGAAGGGGGCAGCGGGCTGGATGCGGGGCTGGAGGCGCTGCGGGCGACGCCGCCCGAACGGCTGCACTCCGAGCTGGCTCTCGCGGCCGCGGGACGGGGCGGCGCTGCGGTGCTGCCCGGCCGGCTCGCCGCGCTTGCCGAAGGTGATCCTGAGCCGCTCGCCCGGCTCGTAGGAGTCCTGCGCAGCTACTACCGCGCCGCCATCGAGCCGTACTGGCCGCACATCCAGGCCAGGGTCGAGGCGGACCGCGCCGTACGCGGCCGGGCGCTGCTCGACGGCGGCGCGGGCGAACTGCTCGCCTCACTGCCGCCGGTGCTGCGCTGGCGGGCGCCGGTGCTGGAAGCCGACTATCCCGTGGAGCGCGAACTGCACCTGGATGGGCGGGGGTTGCTGCTCCAGCCGTCGTTCTTCTGCCGCGGCACTCCGGTGGTCTACCGTGACGCCGCGCTCCCGCCGGTCCTGGTCTACCCCGCCGTCCACAATTGCGCCCCCGCCTTCAGCGAGACGGGCGGCCCCTCGCTCGGCAAGCTCGTCGGTCACACCCGCTCGGCCATCCTGCAGGCCATCCGCTTCGGCTGTACGACCAGTGAACTCGCCCGCAGGGCAGGGGTGTCGCTCGCCTCCGCCAGCCAGCACGCGGCGGTCCTGCGCGAGGCGGGCCTGGTGGTGACGCTGCGCCACGGCAACGCCGTACTGCACACCCTCACTCCGCTGGGCGCCGCCCTGCTGCGGGGCGGCGCCACTGCGGAGGCCGCGGGCTAGGCGCGGACGCCGCGGGCTAGGAGCGGAAGGGCCCGGTCACCTCGTAGGTGATGCCGCCGGACGAGGAGCCGCTCGTACCGCGCTGGCTGGAGAAGTACAGCCGCTGGCCGTTCGGAGAGAAGGCCGGTCCGGTGATCTCGGAGGAGGACTGGCCGGTGATCCGCAGGAAGACCGCGACCACGTCGTTCGGCGTGATGATGCAGATCTCCATGTTTCCGCCGTCCTCTGCGACGAAGAGATCGCCGGAGGAGGAGCCGGTGATGTTGTCGACGCCGGTCAGCGGGGCGGGGCCGGGGCTGACCAGGCTGTCGTCGTAGGCCAGCTCGTAGGTGCTGTTGGCGAGGTTGAGCTGCCAGACGCGGTTGTCACCCTTGGTGGTGAACCAGACGGTGTCGCCTGCGTAGTGACAGCCCTCGCCGCCGTTGAAGTGCTTGGCGCCGGAGACCTGGCTGCGGGTCGCGGTGGGCGAGCCGTCCGGGTCGGGCACGTTCTGCCAGGTGAAGGAGCCGGAGGTGCCGGAGCCGGCGACGAGCACCTGGAGGGTGCCGGAGGAGAGATTGCCCCATGTGCTCGGGATGAACCGGTAGAAGCAGCCGTTGGACTCGTCCTCGGTCAGGTAGATCACCTGGCGTACCGGGTCGGCGGCGGCAGCCTCGTGCTTGAACTTGCCCATGGCGTCTCTGCGGGTGCTGGTGCCACCCCACGGGTTGGTCTCGTAGACGTAGCCGAGGGAGACCTCCTCGCAGGACAGCCAGGTGTTCCACGGGGTGGCCCCGCCGGCACAGTTCTGCCGGGTGTTGGAGAGGATCCGGTACGCGCTGGTGATGGTGCCGGAGGAGTTGAACTTCACGGCGCTGGCGCCGCCGCCGGGGTTGATCTCCGAGTTGGAGACATAGATCCAGCCGCTGCCGTCGGCGAAGCAGGCGCCGCCGTCAGGGGCGTTGTGCCAGGTGTAGGAAGTGCCAGAGACGGTCTGCCCGGAGCGGGCGATCACCCGGCTGGTGAACCCGCTCGGCAGCTGGATGCCGTTGGCGTCGGCCGCGCCCAGCGAGCCGTACGGGCTGGGGCCGTTCTGGGCGGGGGCCGCGTATGCGGCACCGCGCATCAGGGTGCCGCCGAAGGCGGCGACGGAAGTGCCGATGACCGCTCCGCGCAGGAAGTTACGACGTTCCACTTGTCACTCCAGGGGTGCTGGTGACCGCCCGTGGCACCGGTCGGCGCCGCGAGGTCGCGCGCTTCCGGAACCTAAGAGTGCCGAATTGACTCTACGTCAACAAGAGGTGACGTACAGCGGTCGAGTCCGCGGGGTTTCGGCCATCCGGCGCCGTCACCGGGGGGCCCGAACCGATCGGGCGTACCGTCTGGGTATGTCCGTTACGTGGGTTGTGCCGGGGTCAAGTGGAATGTCGGTGCATGCGGCCGACGAGGAGCGCCGCATCGACAGCGAAGAGGAAGGCCGGTTCTCGTACGAGATCCACGGCAGCGGTGCCCTGCTCATCTGGGTGAAGCACGGCGGCGGAGCCGACAGCATCCACATTGCGTACGGGCCGGGCGCATGGATCTCCGTGACCGGCACCAAGAGAGGCATGTAGACCTGGAGGCTGTGGCCGCGAGCCGACCCCCCGGCCGCGGCGAGGGCCTCAGGCCTTGAGGCCCTCGTACGTCACCGACGTGAGCTGCTCGGACGCCACCCAGAGCCGCTCGCCCGCCGTATCGTTACGCGTCCACTTCGCCCGCTGCGACGGCGCGGGCGCGCCGCGCCAGCCCAGCCTCGGCCCGGTGAAAGAGTCCGGCCGCACCCCAGGCGCGGTGGCCGCGTACAGCGTCGGCAGCGCGCCCGACTCCGCGGACTGCGCCATGATCCGGTTGCCGGCCTGCATGAACCGCTCGGTTGTCTTCCTGCCCTCCAGCCGCGCGCCCGCGGTCTGCAGATTGGTGTTCGCATAGCCCGGATGGGCGGCGGCCGCGACGACGTCGGAGCCCGCCGCACCCAGCCGCCTGGCCAGCTCGTGCACAAAGAGCAGGTTCGCCGTCTTGGAGCGGGAGTAGGCGACCCAACGGCGGTAGCGACGCTCACTGTTGAGATCGCCCATGTCGATATTGGCCAGGGCGTGCATAAAGCTGGACACGACCACCACCCGCGCGCCCGGGGTGTCGAGCAGCTTCGGCAGCAGCAGCACGGTCAGCGCGAAATGCCCGAGGTGGTTGACGCCGAACTGCGTCTCGAAGCCGTCGGCAGTCCTTCCGTACGGCAGGGCCATCACACCGGCGTTGTTGATCAGCAGGTCGAGGCGCTCGTACGGGTAGCTCGCCGCGAACTCCCGTACGGAGGACAGTTCCGCCAGGTCCAGCGGCCGGAACTGCACGTCGGCGCCGGGGACTTGGCGGGCTATGTACTCCTGCGCCTGCTTGCCGCGGGCCTCGCTGCGGCACGCGAGAATCACTCGCGCGCCGCGGCGGGCCAGCTCCTGGGCAGTGACGAGTCCGATTCCGCTGTTGGCTCCGGTGACCACGGCGGTACGTCCGCCCTGGTCCGGGATGTCACCCGCGTTCCAGCCCGACATGGCTGAACCCCTCGCTAGGGAACCTTGGTAGGTCCACCCTACGAACGATCAGGCCGCGGAGCCACTGCCGACGACCAGGTCTGTGCTCAGCCGCACCTCGTACGCCGTCACCGACATCGACTCGTCGTCCAGACAACGCCCGCTCGCCAGGTCGAAGCGCTGCTTGAGCAGCGGCGACGCGACGAACGGGTGGCCGGACGACGAACCGACCAGGCCGCGGGAGAGAACCTGGGCGCCGGAGAAGGGGTCGCGGTTGTCGATGGCGAAGGCAGCACCCTCGCGGTCCAGGAAGACCGCAACCTGGCGGCCGTCGGGCAGCAGTGCGGCGACACCGCGTCCGGGGGTGAGCAGGGACAGCGCACACAGCGCGATCCACTCCTCGCCCAGGCGGAGCTGGACCTGAGTTTCCGTTTTTTCGGGAGCGATTGTCATCGGGCGGCGGTACCTTCCAGGGCTTCCAGCGGACGGATGGACAGCAGCGGCAGATCGGGCTTGACCTGGTCGCGCTCGGGCACGAACTTCACCGTCGGGTCCGGGACGTCGGGCGCGTTGACGAACGAGACGAAGCGGCGCAGCCGTTCCGGGTCGTTGATCGTCTCGGACCACTCGTCGCGGTAGCCCGCGACATGGTCGGCCATGAGCGAATCCAGCTCGGAGCAGATGCCGAGCGAGTCGTGGACGACCACGTCCCGAATGTGATCGAGACCGCCCTCGATCCGCTCCAGCCACGTCGAGGTGCGCTCAAGACGGTCGGCGGTGCGGATGTAGAACATCAGGAACCGGTCGATGAGCCGGATCAGCTCCGCGTCGGAGAGATCCTGGGCGAGCAGATCCGCATGGCGCGGGGTCGCGCCGCCGTTGCCGCCGACGTAGAGGTTCCAGCCGTTGGCCGTGGCGATGACCCCGAAGTCCTTGGACTGCGCCTCCGCGCACTCGCGCTGGCAGCCCGAGACCGCGGATTTCAGCTTGTGCGGGGAGCGCAGACCCCGGTAGCGGAGCTCCAGATCGATGGCCATCCGGACTGAGTCCTGCACGCCGTAGCGGCACCAGGTCTGGCCCACACAGGACTTCACGGTGCGCAGCGCCTTGCCGTACGCATGCCCGGACTCGAAGCCCGCGTCCACCAACCGCGCCCAGATCAGCGGCAGTTGATCGACGCGTGCGCCGAACATGTCGATGCGCTGGCCGCCCGTGATCTTTGTGTAGAGACCGAAGTCACGGGCCACCTCTCCGATCACGATCAGCTTCTCCGGGGTGATCTCGCCACCCGGAATACGCGGCACGATCGAGTACGAACCGTTCTTCTGCATATTGGCGAGGAAGTGGTCGTTGGTGTCCTGGAGCGCGGCCTGCTCGCCCTCCAGGACATAGCCCGATGCGCCGATCGTGGGCGCGAGGGAGGCGATGATCGAGCCGACGGTCGGCTTGCAGACCTCGCAGCCGTTGCCGCCGCGGGCGCCGTCCCGTCCGTGCCGGTCGAGGAGTTCCTGGTACGAGGTGATGCGCAGCGCCCGCACGATCTCGTACAGCTCCTGGCGACTCTGGCCGAAGCAGCCGCACAGGCCCTTGTCGACCTCGACGCCCGAGGCCTCCAGCTCGGCATTGACCAGCTGTCCGAGCACCTTGACGCAACTGCCGCAGCCGGTACCGGCCTTGGTGCACTTCTTCACCTCGGGCACGGTGGTGCAGGAGTGCTCGGTGACCGCGCCGCGGATCGTGCCCTTGGTGACGTTGTGGCAGGAGCAGATCACCGCCTCGTCGGGCAGCGCGGAGGGGCCGAGCGCGGCCGGCGCGCCGATCCCCGCGGGCAGCACGAGCTGCTCGGGCGAGAGCGGCGGGACGGAGCCGGTGAACGGGCGCAGCATGCCGTAGGAGTCGGCGTCGCCCACCAGGACGCCGCCGAGCAGCTCGCCGTCGCGGCTGATGACAAGTTTCTTGTAGACCCCGGACCGGGAGTCGGAGTACACGACGTCCAGGCAGCCGTCGGCGGTGCCGTGCGCGTCGCCGAAGGACGCCACGTCCACGCCGAGGAGCTTGAGCTTGGTGGACAAGTCCGCGCCGGTGAAGGCCTTGACCTCACCCTCCAGCGCGGCGGCCGCGGTCTCGGCCATCTCGTAGCCGGGCGCGACCAGGCCGTACACCCGGCCGTCCGACGCCAGCGCGCACTCGCCGATCGCGAAGACGGCGGGATCGGACGTACGGCACTGCTCATCGACGACGATGCCGCCGCGTTCGCCGATCTCGAGGCCGCAATCACGGGCGAGCTGGTCCCTGGGCCGCACACCCGCCGAGAAGATGACCAGGTCGGTGTCGATGGACGAGCCGTCCGACAGCGCCATCGCGGTCACCGCGCCGTCCTCGCCCGCCGTGATCTCCTTACCGCCGACGCCCGTGTGCACGATCAGGCCCATGTTCTCGACAGTGCGGCGCAGCGCGGCGCCGCCGCCCTCGTCCACCTGTATCGACATCAGCCGCGGATTGAACTCGACGATGTGCGTGGCCAGTCCCAGCCCCTTGAGGGCCCCGGCCGCCTCGAGGCCCAGCAGCCCGCCGCCGACCACGGTGCCGGTCGTGCAGTTCTTGGCGTACTCCTCGATCGCGAGGAGGTCCTCGATGGTGCGGTAGACGAAGCAGCCGTCGCTGTCCTTGCCGGGCACCGGCGGTACGAAGGGGTACGAACCGGTGGCCAGCACGAGCGTGTCGTACGTGAAGGTCCGTCCGGCGCGTGAGGTGACCGTGCGCGCCTGCCTGTCGATGGTGGCCGCCGGGTCGTCGAGATGCAGCTCGATGCCGTGGCGCTCGATGAAGTCGCCTTCGACCAAGGAGAGTTCCTCGGGCGTACGGCCGGAGAAGTACGAGGTCAGCTGGACCCGGTCGTAGGCGGCGCGGGGCTCCTCGCACAGCACGACGATCCGCGCCCGCTCGGCAACACCGCGCTCCGTGAGGGCTTCGAGGAATCGCTGGCCGACCATCCCGTGGCCGACGACCACGATGGTGGGACTCGTGGTGGGAGTCGTGGGGGTGGACATCTCAGGCGCCTCCAAGCAGGTGGAACAGCGGGGTGGAGGGGAGCGGCTCGTCGCCCTCCCAGGTGCGGGCCAGCTCGCCGACGGTGCGGAGGTCGCCGAGCAGTACCCCGCCGACGAGCCGGTCCCCGCGGACGACGACCTTGCGGTACGCGCCGCGGGTGGCGTCAGTGAGCTGGACGACGTCGTCGCCGGGGTGGGGGGTCGGATCGCCGAACGCGGCGAGATCGAGCGGGCCGGGGCCCGACAGGGTGAGCCGGGTCAGCGCGCGGGTGCCGGTGTAGCGGGCGGCCGTGCCGGTGAGTACGGAGGCCAGGACGTCCGCCTGTTCCAGCGCGGGGCCCGCCAGGCCGTGGACGATGCCCGCGTGTTCGGCGCAGTCGCCGATGGCGTGGATGTACGGGTCGGATGTGCGCAGCTCGTCGTCGACGACGATGCCGTGGCGGACCTCCAGACCGGCGTCGCGCGCCAGCCCGGCCCGGGGACGTACCCCGCAGGCGAGCACGACCAGCTCGGAGTCGAGGACGTACCCGTCGGCGAGCTCGACGGACGTACCGCGAAGTCCCCTGACCCGGCACTCCGTGTGGATCTCCACGCCCATCGCTTCGAGGTGGGCGCGCAGCAGCTTCGACGCGGAGACGTCCAGCTGGCGTTCCATGAGGTGCTCGCCCTGCTGGGTCAGCACCACCCGGGCGCCGCGTTCGGCCAGCGCGCGGGCCGCGGAGACGCCGAGCAGCCCGCCGCCGACGACGACCGCGCTGATGCCGGGGCGTACGGCCTCGGACAGGGCGAGGCAGTCGTCCAGCGTACGGAAGGGGTGCACCCCGTCCGGGAGCCCGTCGGCGATCCCGCGCAGGGGCGGCAGTACCGGGTTGGAACCGGTCGCCAGCACCAGCCGGTCGTACGCCACCGAGGTGCCGTCCGCACAGTGCACAAGACGCCGGTCCCGGTCGACCTCGGTGGCTCGCACGCCGCGCCGCACCGGAACCTCGGGCAGGGCGATGACCTCGGGGCCGTACCGCCCGGCGAGGACCTCCGCGAGCAGCACCCTGTTGTACGGGGCGTGCGGCTCCTCACCGAGAACGGTGACGGAGACGCCCGCGTAGCCGAGCCGGCGCGCCAATTGTGCGCCCGCCGTCCCGCCGCCGATCACCACTATCTCTGAAGCCATGCCCGCAGCCTGCGGCTTCGGTGTTACCCGCCAGGTGCTCGTCTGTTTCCCGTGAGGAACGCTGCCCTCAGCGTGCCGGGGGCGGGTGTGTGAGGGGACGGGGATGCGCGCCCCGCGGCTCGCCCGGCTCGGGTAGTGTTGCCGCCTCCAGCAGTGGACCGTCGTAGGAGGTGAGACCCATTACCGCAGTAGCAGGCTGGGTGCTCTCATCTCACGGCCGCGCGGTCGATCCGACATAGGTGACCGCCCCGCGGGAGCGCCCTCAGGCTTCCCGAAAGGCTTCCATGTCGGCTTCACCGTCACTTCCTCCTCTCTCCGCCATCGTCACCAGGCTGCGCGTCTCCGCCATCGTCACCAGGCTGCGCGCAGCCGGCTGTGTATTCGCCGAGGACGAGGCGCGACTGCTCATCTCCACAGCAGGTACGCAGTCCGAACTCTCCGCCATGGTGGACCGGCGGGTCGCCGGGCTGCCCCTTGAGCATGTCCTCGGGTGGGCCCAGTTCTGCGGTCTGCGGGTGCTCGTCGAGCCCGAGGTCTTCGTGCCTCGCCGGCGTACCGAGTTCCTCGTGGCGCAGGCTGCCGGGTTCGCCGGGCGGGGGGCTGTCGTCGTCGATCTGTGCTGCGGTTCCGGTGCGGTGGGCGTCGCGCTGTCGGCGGCGTTGGAGGGGGCCCAGCTGTACGCCGCCGATGTCGACCCGGCCGCGGTGCGGTGCGCCCGGCGCAATGTCGGGGCCGTCGGGGGGCAGGTGTATGAGGGCGACCTCTTCGAGCCGCTGCCCGCCGCGCTGCGGGGCCGGGTCGATGTACTGGCCGCGAATGTGCCGTACGTACCGACCGAGGAGGTCGAGCTGCTGCCCCCGGAGGCGCGCGAATTCGAGCCGCGGGTGGCGCTCGACGGGGGTGCGGACGGGCTCGACGTGCTACGGCGGGTGGCCGGTGAGGCGCCGCGATGGCTGGCGCCCGGTGGATGCCTGCTCGTCGAGACGAGCGAGCGGCAGGCGCCGGGGGCCGTCGAGGCCTTCGCCCGCGGCGGGCTGGTGCCGCAGGTGGCTGTTTCCGAGGAGCTGTACGCCACCGTCGTCATCGGAACCAGGCCCGCTGACCCGCCCCGGGCCTGGTCCGCGGGCCTGATCCCCGGGCCTGGTCCGCGGTCCTGAGGCCCCGCCGCCCGCTCCCCCCAACCTCAGACGTCGCTCAACTCTCCCGGGATTGATGGACACCACACGCATCTCCTCCGTAGGGTCGCGATCACGCCCGACATATCGCTGACGACGCTCGTCGTGCTCTGCCTCGCCGCCGCCGCGGCGGGCTGGATCGACGCGGTGGTGGGCGGCGGCGGGCTGCTGCTCCTGCCGGCCATGCTGCTCGGCCTGCCGAACGTCCAGGCCGCGCAGATCCTCGGCACCAACAAGGCCGTCGCCATCGTCGGTACGTCGGGCGCCGCGATCACCTATGTGCGCAAGGCCCCGGTGCAGGTGAAGACGGCGGTACGGATCGGGCTCGCGGCCCTCGCGGGCTCGATGGGCGGCGCGTTCTTCGCGGCCGGGATCAGTAGCGACGTACTCCGGCCCGTGATCATGGTGGTGCTGCTCGGCGTGGCGGCCTTTGTGATGCTGCGTCCCACCTTCGGCACCGCATCGGACGCCGACGGGCACACCGTCGGCCGCGCCCGCATGATTGCCGCGATCGTGCTCGTCGGCGGCGGAATCGGCTTCTATGACGGTCTGTTCGGGCCCGGCACCGGCACGTTCCTGGTGCTTGCGCTCACCGCCGTTCTCCATCTCGACCTGGTGACCGCGTCTGCCACCGCCAAGATCGTGAATGTCTGCACCAACGGCGGGGCCCTGGCGATGTTCGCCTACCAGGGCACGGTGATGTGGCAACTGGCTGCGCTGATGGCGGTGTTCAACCTGGCGGGCGGCATGTTCGGCGCCAGGATGGCGCTCAGGAAGGGCAGCGAGTTCGTCCGCGGAGTGCTGCTGGTCGTGGTCTTCTCGCTCGTCGCGAAGCTCGCCTTCGACCAGTGGACGGCGTAGCGGGCTACCAGCGGTCCCAGGTGGATCGGCGCCGTACTGCGGACGATCATGCCGGCGGTGGCCGTACCCCGATGAGGTGGGCGAACACCACCACATTCCCCTGGTAGCCCGTCTTCTTCGTGAAGCCGCCCCCGCAGGTGATCACCCGCAGCTCCGCCCGGCCCCTCAACCCGTACACCTTCTCGTTCGGGAACGCGGCCGTCCCGTACACCTCGATCGCGTCGATCGTGAACACCGCCGTCCGGCCGTCCTGCCGGGTCACCTCGATCCGGTGGCCCTTCTTCAGCGCGCCCAGGTTGTAGAAGACCGACGGGCCCTTCGCGTTGTCGACGTGGCCGGTGACTATCGCCGTGCCCTTGGCGCCGGGGGATGTGCCGTCCCGGTACCAGCCCGCGAGGTTGCGGTCGGAGGCCGGTGGCACCTCCAGGCTGCCTTTGCCGTCCAGGCCCAGGCGCGTGACCGGGGCATCGACCCTGATCTCGGGTATGAGCAGGCGTACCGGCGGGGACGGCGGCAGTGGGGCGGCGGCCGCGTCGGTGTGGTGGTGGGGACCGGCGGCGAAGGCCTCCGCGGCGGACGGGACCGGCGGGGTCACGTTCTCGGAGCCGTTCTGGACCAGCCACAGGCCGGCGCAGACGGCGACGGTTATGACCCAGCCGCTGCCCTTGGCGCTCATCGGTCCTCCGGATAAATCTCGCCCGCTCCCGTCAGGTCCTGGGACCTGACGGGAGCGGGGATACGGCGGGTACGAGGGGACGGTGGGAACCGGCCCGTCAGCTGTCCTGCGCGCCGCTCGCCCGACGGCGCAGGAGCAGGGTCCCGCCTACGGCGGCCGCGGCCAGTACGGCCACGCCCGCCGCGATCTGGGTGGTGTCAGGGCCGACGCTGCCGCCGACGCCGGAGTGCACATGGCCGCTCGGCCGGTTGTGGTGCCGCACCGCCAGGTCACCAGTGGCCCGCCTGCCGTTCTTGCAGCTCACCTCGATGGCGTAGGTCCCCGGCTCGGTGTCGTGCGGGACTGTGAACCGGCCGACTACGACCTCCTTGTGCTTACCCGCAGACAAACGGAATTCGCCCGCGTCCAGCGACCGCGCGTCTCCGACGCCGTGGCCGCCGGGACCGCAGGCGGTGGTGTTCACGGTGATGGTGGCGCCCGGCACAGCGGTCGACGGGAACGCCTCCAGTACCGCGAAGTCCCCGGCGTACGCCCCGTGGGCGCCGAGCCCTATCGTGGCGGCTGCCAGCGCGGTGGCTGTCAGCAGGCGGGCGGTGGTGCGCATGTCGGTCCTCCGGTGAAGCGCGGTGGTGCGACTGATCGTCCTCACCTTGAGGTAAGGCGCAGCCCGCAACCCACGCCTGCTGATGGGCAATCAGATTCGATGGCCCGACTCGGCGTGTCGTGCTGGACACGAGGCGTTGTCGCAGGTCATCGGTGGTGACGGAGAATCAGAAGGTGTGGTCGGCCCCGGGCATGCTGAACGGGTGAAGGGGCCCCCGGCCGGCCGTACCCGCTCGCCGGGCACGACTTGACCTCAATCGTGCTTGAGGTACGAGTCTCATCCTCATGGACCTCACAACGCCTGGAACCGCGCCCGAAACCGCGCCTGAAACCGCGCCTCAAAGTGCGCCCGAGAGCACCGCGCCGCTGAAGCTCGCCGTCGTCCTCTCCAGCAACCGCGAAGGCCGCTTCGGCCCCGTCATCGCCGACTGGTTCCTCTCCCGCGCCGCCGGGCGCGAGGACTTCACCGTCGAACTGATCGACCTTGCCGACGCCGACCTGCCCACCGCCCTCTCCTACAGCCCCGGCCCCGCCGTCAGCGTCGAACTGGCCAAGGTCTCCCCGACGCTCGCCGACGCCGACGCCTTCGTCGTCCTCACCCCCGAGTACAACCACTCCTTCCCCGCCGCCCTCAAGAACCTCATCGACTGGCACTACACCCAGTGGCAGGCCAAACCCGTCGGCTTCGTCTCGTACGGCGGAATCTCCGGCGGTCTGCGCGCCGTCGAGCAGCTGCGCCAGGTCTTCGCCGAAATGCACGCCGTCACCGTCCGCGACACGGTCTCCTTCCACCACGCCGGCGCCCACTTCGACGGCGAGGGGCGGCACAAGGACCCGGCCGCCTGCGACGCCGCCGCCAAGACGATGCTCGACCAGCTCGCCTGGTGGGGGCACGCCCTGCGGAACGCCAAATACAGCCACCCGTACGCCGGTTGAGGGCCGCGGACCATGCTGAGCGGACTGCTGGGCGAGCGAGTGCGTACGGTGGCTGCCTGACCGACTGCGACCCGACCCCACGACCCGACCCCGCGACCCGAAGGAGCACGTCAGTGGCCCAGGCGCTGACCGTACTGACCACGACTGACAGCGCCGCGAAAGCGGAGGAGCTGGCGCGCGGCGCGGTGGAGGCGAGGCTCGCCGCGTGCGCGCAGATCTCCGCGCCGGTCACGTCCGTCTACCGCTGGAAGAACGCGGTGGAGACCGCGGAGGAGTGGCAGGTCCTCTTCAAGACGACGCAGGCCTGCTATACGGCGCTGGAGGCGTATCTGGTCGCCGCGCACGACTACGAGACGCCGGAGATCATCGCGACGCCGGTGGTGGGCGGCAGCCCCGCGTATCTGGCGTGGATCGAGGCGGAGACCATGGTGCCGTGACGACGTCCGCGCAAGAGCTCCCGTTCTTCGTCTACGGCACGCTGCGCCCGGGCGAGTGCAACCACGATCTGTTCCTGCACGGCCGAACGGCGACGGAGGAGCCCGGGCTCCTCGCGGGCGCGGTGCTGTACGAGGGCCCCGGCTATCCGTACGCCGTCCTCGACGCCGGTGGCGGCACGGTCGCGGGGGAGCTGGTGACGGCGGCCCCGGGGGAGTACGGCGAGCTGCTCGCCGTACTCGACCACCTGGAGGAGTACATCGCGCCGGGCCACCCGCGCAATCTGTACGAGCGGTTGGCGCGCGACGTCCTGCGCCCGGACGGCGCGGCCGTACGGGCATGGGTGTACGTCGCGGCGCCGGGGGTGGCCGGGGAGCTGCGGGCGAAGGGCACGCGGATCCGGGGCGGCGACTGGTGCGGCCGGCTGAGCAGCTGACCTGGGGCTACGTCTCGTGCGCGCGTTCCACCCGGACCGCGCACACCTTGAACTCGGGCATCCGCGAGGTCGGGTCGAGCGCGGGGTTCGTCACCGAGTTGACCCGGCCCTCGCCGGGCCAGTGGAACGGCATGAAGACGGTGTCGGGCCGTATCCCCGCACTGATCCGGGCGGGCCCGACGGCCCGCCCACGCCGTGACACGACGGCGAGCGGCTCGCCCTCGACGGCCCCGAGGCGCTCGGCGAGCAACGGATGCAGCTCGACGAAAGGCCCGGGGGCGGCGGCATTGAGCTCATCGACCCGCCGGGTCTGCGCCCCGGACTGGTACTGCGAGACGACCCGCCCGGTGGTGAGCAGTACGGGATACGTCTCGTCGACCTCTTCGGCGGCGGCCCGATGCGCCACGGCGACGAAGCGGGCGCGCCCGTCGGGGGTCGCGAACCGTTCGAGGAAGAGCCGGGGCGTGCCGGGGTGGTCTCCCGAGACCTCCTCGGGGCACGGCCAGAACACCCCGTCCTCCTCCGTGATCCTTCGGTACGTGATGCCGGAGTAGTCCGCCGGGCCGCCCGCCGACGCCCTGCGCAGTTCCTCGAAGACCTCCTCCGGGTCCGCCGGGAAGCCCTTCTCGTGGCCCAGCAGAGCCGCTAGCCCGCCCAGCACTTCGAGGTCGCTCCGTATGCCCTGTGGGGCCGTCACCGCCTGGCGGCGCAGCAGGACGCGGCCCTCCAGATTGGTCGTCGTGCCCGTCTCCTCCGCCCACTGCGTGACCGGCAGCACCACATCCGCGAGCGCCGCCGTCTCCGACAGCACCACGTCCGCGACCGCCAGGAAGTCCAGCGAGCGCAGCCGCTCCTCCACATGCCCGGCTCGGGGCGCGGAGACCACCGGGTTCGAGCCCATCAGCAGCAGCGACTTCACGTCCCCGCCCAGCGCGTCCAGCAGTTCGTACGCACTGCGCCCCGGGCCCGGCAGCGACTCCGGCTCAACCCCCCACACCCGGGCGACATGCGCCCGCGCCGCCGGGTCGTCGAGCTTGCGGTAGCCCGGCAACTGGTCCGCCTTCTGGCCGTGTTCGCGGCCGCCCTGGCCGTTGCCCTGGCCGGTCAGGCAGCCGTAGCCGGACAGCGGCCGGCCCGCGCGGCCCGTCGCCAGGCAGAGGTTGATCCACGCGCTCACCGTGTCCGTGCCCTTGGAGTGCTGCTCGGGACCGCGCGCGGTCAGCACCATCCCCGACTCCGCGTCGCAGAACATCCCCACCGCTTCGCGCAGTTGGGGCACGCCCACCCCGGTGATCCGCTCCACCAGCTCCGGCCAGTGCGCCATCGCCGCGGCCCGCGCCTCCCCCCAGCCGCTCGTGCGCGACGCGATGAACTCCTCGTCCGTACGCCCCTCGGCCACCACCAGGTGCAGCAGCCCGAGCGCCAGCGCCAGATCCGTCCCCGGCCGGGGCGCGAGGTGCAGGTCGGCCTGTTCCGCGGTCCGTGTCCGCCTCGGATCGACGACGATCAACTTGCCGCCGTTCTCCCGCAGTTCGGTCAGATAGCGCAGCGCCGGCGGCATCGTCTCGGCGATATTCGAGCCTACGAGGATCACGCACCCGGAGCGCGGAATGTCCTCCAGCGGGAACGGCAGCCCGCGGTCGAGCCCGAACGCCCGCTGGTGCGCGGCCGCCGCCGACGACATGCAGAAGCGCCCGTTGTAGTCGATCTGCGAGGTGCCCAGCACGACCCGCGCGAACTTCCCGAGCGAATACGCCTTCTCATTGGTCAGGCCCCCGCCCCCGAAGACGCCGACCGCGTCGGGGCCGTACACCGCTCTCGTACGCCGAAGTCCCGCCGCGACCGTACTGAGAGCCTCCTCCCAGGTGGCCGGCTCGAGCCTGCCTGTGGCGGGGCGACGGACCAGGGGCTCGGTCAGACGCACCCGGGAGGAGAGCAGCGCGGGCGCGGTGCGGCCCTTGCCGCACAGCGCGCCCCGGTTCACCGGGAAGTCCGGGCGCTCCACCACCTCGACCGCCTCGGGTCCACCGCGCAGACTCATCCCGCACTGCAGGGCGCAGTAGGGACAGTGGGTCGGCGTGACCGGGGCAGCAGCCTCGGTGGTGGTTTCGGGCATACGGCCAGGTTGGGACGCCCGTGTTACGCGGGCGGGCGCGCCGGATTACGGTCCGGGTACGCCCATCTCCGCCCGCGCCCCGCCGCCCCGTGAGGTACCCGTGGCACCCTGTGAGGTAAGCGTGGCACCCCGTGAGGTACCCGTGGCACCCCGTGAGGTACCCGTGGCACCCTGTGAGGAACCCGCGGCCCTCCTCACGCGCGGCGTCCGAGCAGCGCCAGCAGCCTGGCCTGGTGGCTGTCGCCCGGCGGCGGCTCGATCGGCGGGGCGAAAAGACCGGACTTCGACAGGCCCGAGGCGTACGGAGTGACCTCGTCGAGCGCAAAGCTCACCAGCACATCCGGCAGCCGCTCCGGCGCGCCGATCGCACGGGACAGGTCCCAGCTGTGCACGACCGCGTCCGTGATCATCTGCGCGCAGTACGCCACCGCCGGCGTCTCGCCGTACGAGAGGAGCACGGTCTGCTCCAGCGCCCCCGGCTCCCCGAACGCCTTCCGCGCGGCGCGCGCGGCCGCGTCCCAGCTCGCCCGCGGGTGGGCGCCGAGCACATCGCCGTCGTACGCGTCGCCCACTTCATCGATGCCGGCTCCGTCGGTCACCAGGTCCGGCACCCACAGCTGTTCCGAGGTGAGATGGTTGACGAGATCGCGTACGGACCACTCGGTGCAGGGCGTCGGGTCGTCCCACTGATCGGCCCGTACCGCGTGCACGCGTTCGGTGAACAGCGCGAGCGCTTCGGCGTGCCGGCTGAGCAGGGTTGCTACGTGGTTTTCCATACGGTTCACTGTCGCGCGCCGCGGATGCCGGCGCGAGTCTGTCGCCGCGTGTCACCGGGCGGCTGCGGCCAGCGCTTCCCTCACACCGGGCTCCTCGGCCCCCAGGAACCGGGGATCCGGCGTGAACGCGGCATCCAGCGCCGCCTTGCCGGCCGCGAACATCTCCCGCGTCCCGCCGTAGTACCAGGTCGCGTCGTGGGGTTCGGCGACCCCGACGCCGTACGACTCGACCCCAGCCGCCCGGCAGAGCGCGACGGCCCGCCGGATGTGGAAGCCCTGGGTCACCAGGACCGCGCGCCGGACCCCGAAGATCTTCTTGGCGCGTACGCAGGAGTCCCAGGTGTCGAACCCGGCGTAGTCGCTGACGATTCGCTTGTCCGGCACGCCGCGGGCGGTGAGATACGTGCGCATGGCGTCCGGCTCGTCGTACTCCACGCGGCTGTTGTCGCCCGTGACGAGCACGACCTTGACCTTGCCCGCACGGTACAACTCGGCGGCGGCGTCGAGCCGGTGCGCGAGATAGGGCGTGGGGCGGCCCTTCCAGAGACCGGCCCCGAAGACGACGGCGACATCCTGCGCGGGGACCTGCGCGACGGTGCGGATGCGGCTGTCGGCGACGGCATGCATCCAGGTCGCGGGAGCGAGCGCGAAGACGCAGGCGAGCATGACGGCCTGCGCGACCCGCCGCTGGGCGCGCCGGGTCCGGGGTGCTTTGGGAAGTCGTAGTCTCACCTTCACGCCTGGTCAGACGTGGATTGGGCCGGATCGGTTCGGTCGGGGGCGTATCCGCCGCTCTCCATCTCGATCCGGCCCATGGCGGCACCGCCTCCCGGATGTTCCGGTTCCGATGTCGATCACAGTAGGTGACGGGCCTGACAACGCCGCCGGGGCGCCGGTGAGCCCGTGGAAAACACCCGTCACCCTCACGCAACGACCCGGCAATCTCGGCACGTCAGGATCGCTTCATGACGGAGCCGGCGCACCTTCGCGAGTCCCTGCCCCTCGACGCCACGCCCCTCGACAGCACAGCGCAGCTGCTCCTGCGCATCTCCGACCAGCTCGGCAGCCAACTCAGCCACGTCACACTGAACGGAACCCGCAGGCGTATGCCCCCGACCGAACGGCCCACCCTCGTCGCCGTCGCGCACGGCAGCCGCGACCCACGCGCCCTGCGCACCGTCACCGAGCTCCTCGACCGAGTCCGCGAGCTGCGCCCCGGACTCGACGTCCGCCTCGGCCACATCGAGCTGAACGAGCCGCTGCTGCCCGGCACCCTCGCCGCGCTCCACAGCGAGCGGCATACGGACGGCGCCCGCGCCGTCCTCGTACCGCTGCTGCTCAGCCGCGGCTACCACGTCAAGCACGATCTGCCGCAGGCAGCCGCGGCCGTACCCGGCGCGGACATACGCATCGCCGCCCCGCTCGGCCCGCACCCCCTCCTCGTGGAGGCGCTCTGCTCCCGGCTGGCGGAGGCGGGCTGGCGGCCCGAGGACGGCACCAGCCGCAGCACCGGAGTGGTCCTGGCCGCCGCGGGCTCGCGCGACCCCGATTCCGCGTCCGACACCCGGCGCACCGCGGAACTGCTCAGCGAGCGGCTCGGCGGAGTGCCGGTCGTTCCCGCCTACGCGTCGGCTGCCCGGCCCACCGTCCCCGCGGCCCTGCGCGCGCTCGCCGCCCGGGGCCGCCACCGCATCGCCGTCGCCTCCTACTTCGCGTTCCCGGGTCTGTTCGCCACCCGCAGCGCCGCCGCCGGGCCCTGGATCGCCGCCGCCCCGCTCGGCGCGCACCCGGCCCTGGCCCGGCTGCTGCTACAGCGCTACGACGAGGCCCTGAGCGCTGCGCACGCTACGCAGCGGCGCGAACTCGCCCCTGCGTAGCCCACCACATCGCCCGACTGCCACCGGCTCCGGTTACCTTCGGTGCATGGCAGGCACCACCGGCACCACCTCATCCGGCCCCGGCGCATACGACGCCCCCGACGACGCTTACGACGAGGCGGCCACCGCACGCTGGGCCCCCGAGCCGGACAAACGCCCCGGCCGCACCGCCTTCCAGCGCGACCGCGCGCGCGTGCTGCACTCCTCCGCGCTGCGCCGGCTCGCCGGCAAGACCCAGGTGGTCACCCCCGGCACCCGCAATCAGGCCTGGGACGCCAGCCCCCGCACCCGGCTCACCCACTCCCTGGAATGCGCCCAGGTCGGACGGGAACTGGGCGCGGCGCTCGGCTGCGACCCCGATCTCACCGAGGCCGCCTGCCTCGCCCACGACATGGGCCACCCGCCGTTCGGACACAACGGCGAGCAGGCACTGAACGACTTCGCGAAGGACTGCGGCGGCTTCGAGGGCAACGCCCAGTCGCTGCGGCTGCTGACCCGTATCGAGCCCAAGCGGTTCGTCCACCGCACGATGACATCAGCCGGTGCCGAAGCGGGGACCGGCGAGCTCGTCAGCGTCGGCCTCAACCTCACCCGGGCAGTCCTGGACGCCGCCACCAAATACCCCTGGCCGCGCGGCGGACACCCCACCGACCCCGACTCGGTGAAATTCGGGGTCTACGAGGACGACCTGCCGGTCTTCGAGTGGGCCCGCGAGGGCGCCCCCGAGTACCGCAAGTGCTTCGAGGCCCAGGTCATGGACTGGTCCGACGACGTGGCGTACTCCGTGCACGACTTCGAGGACGGACTGCACGCCGGCCATATCGACCCCAACCTCCTCCTCGCCGAACCTGAACGCAGCGACATCTGGCAGGTGGCGATCGGGCGGTACGTACCCGAGGACACCGATCCGCAGGAGCTGGCCGAGGCCCTGGACCGGCTCATCGACCAGGAGTGGTGGCCGCACCACTACGACGGCTCGGCGGTCGCGCAGGCCCGGCTGAAGGACGCCACCAGCCAGCTCATCGGCCGCTTCTGCCTCGCCGCCGAGGGCGCGACCCGCCAGAGATACGGCTCCGGGCGGCTCACCCGGTACGCCGCCGAGCTGGTCGTTCCGCGTGCCGCCCGCAATGAATGCGCGGTCCTCAAGGCCGTCGCCGACCGCTATGTGATGCAGCGCGCCGAACAGGAGGCGCTCCGCGCCGACCAGCGCATCGTGCTCGCCGAACTGGCCGAGGCGCTCACCGCCCGCGCCCCCGAGAGCCTCGACCCGCAATTCCGTGCTCTGTTCGACGCCGCCCCCGACGACCGGGCGCGCAAGCGGGTGATCGTCGACCAGCTCGCCTCGCTCACGGACGCCTCCGCCCGCACCCTGCACGCCCAGCTCACGGCCCGCCGCTGAGCAGCTGGGAGAGCCCCCGCGGCGCGTCCGGGATGACACGCCCAGGGGTCACTCCCTCTTCCGCCATAACGCTGCGTGCGGGACGCTCGCTGAAGGCTGCGCAGCGTAAAAGCAAAGAGGAGGCATCAAGTGGTCGACGCACATCGGACATTCGTCATCGTCGGCGGTGGACTTGCCGGAGCCAAGGCCGCCGAGACCCTCCGCGCCGAAGGGTTCACCGGCCGCGTGATCCTCATCGGTGACGAACGCGACCACCCTTACGAACGGCCGCCCCTGTCCAAGGGCTATCTGTCGGGCAAGGAGGAGCGCGACAGCGTCTTCGTCCACGAACCCGCCTGGTACGCCCAGGCCGACGTCGAACTGCACCTCGGCCAGACCGTCGTCGCCGTCGACCGGGACGCCAAGTCCGTACGCCTGGGCGACGGCACCGTACTGCACTACGACAAGCTGCTGCTGGCCACCGGAGCCGAGCCGCGCCGCCTGGACATCCCCGGCACCGAGCTGGCCGGCGTCCACCATCTGCGCCGCCTCGCCCACGCGGACCGGCTGCGCCAGGTGCTCACCGCGCTCGGCCGCGACAACGGCCATCTGGTCATCGCGGGCGCGGGCTGGATCGGCCTGGAGGTCGCGGCCGCCGCCCGCGGCTACGGCGCAGAAGTCACCGTCGTCGAACCGGAAGCCACCCCGCTGCACCAGGTCATCGGCCCCGAGCTGGGCCAGGTCTTCGCCGAACTGCACCGCGAGCACGGTGTCCGCTTCCACTTCGGCGCCCGCCTCACCGAGATCACCGGCCAGGACGGCATGGTCCTCTCCGTCCGTACCGACGACGGCGAGGAGCACCCGGCCCACGACGTCCTCGCCGCGATCGGCGCGGCCCCGCGGGCCGCCCTCGCCGAAGCCGCCGGCCTCGCGCTCGCGGACCGGGCGCACGGCGGCGGCATCGCCGTCGACGCCGGACTGCGCACCTCCGACCCCGACATCTACGCGGCGGGCGACGTCGCGGCCGCCCACCACCCGCTGCTGGAGGCCAGGCTGCGCGTCGAGCACTGGGCGAACGCCCTCAACGGTGGCCCGGCCGCAGCGCGCTCGATGCTCGGCCAGGATGTCTCGTACGACCGCATCCCGTACTTCTTCTCCGACCAGTACGACCTGGGCCTGGAGTACTCAGGCTGGGCACCGCCCGGCTCGTACGAGCAGGTGGTGCTCCGCGGCGACGTCGGGAAACGGGAGTTCATCGCCTTCTGGCTGAAGGACCGCCGGGTGCTCGCCGGGATGAACGTCAATGTGTGGGACGTCACCGACCCGATCCAGCAGCTGATCCGCTCCGGGGCCCCGGTGGACCCGGAAGCCCTCGCCGACCCTTCCGTACCGCTCACTTCCCTCAACAGCTGACGGGAGTGTCACAGCGCCACCGTAGACTTCCGCGTGTGGCAGGCAGGATCAACGATGACGACGTGAAGGCGGTCCGGGACGCGGTCCCGATCGACGCCGTCGTTTCCGAGTACCTCCAGCTGCGCAACGCCGGCGGCGGAAACCTCAAGGGGCTCTGCCCCTTCCACGACGAGAAGTCCCCCTCCTTCCAGGTCAGCCCGAGCAAGGGTCTCTTCCACTGCTTCGGCTGCCAGGAAGGCGGCGACACCATCGCCTTCGTGATGAAGATCGACCATCTCTCCTTCTCCGAGACGGTCGAGCGCCTCGCCGCGACGGCGGGCATCACCCTGCGCTACGAGGAGGGCGGGTACAACCCCACCCACCAGCGGGGCGAGCGCATCCGCCTGGTCGAGGCGCACAAGGTCGCCGCGCAGTTCTACATCGAGCAGCTGGAGACCGGCCCCGAGGCCGAGACGGGCCGTAAGTTCCTCGCCGAGCGTGGCTTCGACCAGGCCGCCGCCCAGCACTTCAGCGTCGGCTACAGCCCGCAGGGCTGGGACCACCTCACCCGCTTTCTGCGCGGGAAGGGCTTCAGCGACAAGGAGCTGATCCTCTCCGGCCTCTCCCAGGACGGCCGCCGCGGCCCCATCGACCGCTTCCGCGGCCGGCTGATGTGGCCGATCCGCGATATCTCGGGCGATGTCGTCGGCTTCGGAGCACGCAAGCTGTACGAGAGCGACAACGGGCCGAAGTACCTCAATACCCCTGAGACGGGCATCTACAAGAAGTCCCAGATGCTGTACGGCATCGATCTCGCCAAGAAAGAGATCGCCAAGACCAGCCGGGCCGTCGTCGTCGAGGGCTACACCGATGTCATGGCCTGCCATCTGGCCGGGGTCACCACCGCCATCGCCACCTGCGGCACGGCCTTCGGCGGCGACCACATCAAGATCCTGCGCCGGCTGCTGATGGACAATGCAACGGCCGAGGTGATCTTCACCTTCGACGGTGACGCGGCCGGGCAGAAGGCGGCGCTGCGCGCCTTCGAGGACGACCAGAAGTTCGCCGCCGAGACCTCGATCGCCATTACGCCCGGCGGCATGGACCCCTGCGAACTGCGCCTGGCCGAGGGCGACGACGCGGTGCAGAAGCTGGTCGAAACGCGCACGCCGCTTTTCGAGTTCGCGATCCGCCACAGCGTGCTGCGCCACAACCTGGAGACGCCCGCGGGCCGGGCCGCCGCGCTCGACGAGGCCGCGCCGATCGTCGCGGGCATCAAGAACATCGCCATCCAGCACGAGTCGGCGGTGCAGCTCGCCGGCATCCTCGGCATCCTCGACACGCAGTTCGTGGTCAAGCGGGTCGCCCAGCTCGCCCGCTGGGCCCGCGATCGCGGCGGCCGCGGCCCCGCGACCCCGTCCCGTAATCCGCAGTCGTACGAGACCCAGATCGCCCCGCGGACCCTCGCGGGCCCCGCCCTCAACCTCCGCAGCCCCGCCCACCGCACCGAACGCGAACTGCTCAAGCTCGCCCTCCAGCACCCGGATCTGGTCTCCCCGGCCTTCGACGCCTACGGCGTGGACGAGTTCACCGCCCCGCCGTACGCCGCGGTCCGCCAGACCATCACCGAGGCCGGCGGCGCCGAACAGGGCACCCAGGACACCCCCGACTACCTCGCCCGCGTGCGCGACGCCGCCCCGAACGACACCGTGCGCGCCCTGGTCACCGAGCTCGCCGTCGAAGCGGTCCACGCCAGGACGGTCGACGAGACCTACGCCGGCACCCAGCTCGTCCAGGTCCGGCTGCGCGCGGTCGACCGCCGCATCCGCGAGGTCCAGGGCAACCTCGCCCGCCTCGGCCCGCACGCCGACCCCGAGCACCACACAGCCGTACAGAACGAACTGTGGGTGCTCCAGCAGTACGCCCAGTCCCTGCGCAACCAGGGCGCGGACGCCCTCTAGCCCCGCTTGGGTAACCGCCCGGTCACGCACTGGACTCAAAAAGTAGCCGCACGCCCCTCGTGGCGGTGATGTGTCGTACCCCACACTGGGGTGCGGTGCCTGAGTCCCCGGAGCGCGGCCGGTCCACCCACAGTGGGCCTCTTACCCCCGCGGATCCGTTCATCGTGTACGGGACGGAAAGCGGCCCGGCCGCCTCCGTCCCGCTGCCGCACGCCCCCGAACCGGCAGCGATCACCCTGGAGGTCGCCCCCGTGCAGACCCAGACCCTGACCGAGACCGATGCTGTCGCGGCCGTCTCCGCGCAGGTTCCCGCGCAGAGCCGGGCCGTACATCACCCCGAGACCGCGACCGTTCCCGAAGCGGTCCCGGAGACCGTCGTCGAGGATCCAGTGGAAGTGCCCGAGCCTCCGGAACGACGGGCCGGCCGCATCGACAGCGGCGGGCCCACATCCGACCTGTTCCGTCAGTATCTGCGGGAGATCGGCAGAATTCCGCTGCTCACGGCCGTCGAGGAGGTCGAACTGGCGCGGCGCGTCGAAGCCGGTCTGTTCGCCGAGGAGAGGCTCGGCAAGACCCCCGACATCGACGACTCCCAACTCGCCGTCGACCTCGACAAATTGGTGGTCATGGGCCGGATGGCGAAGCGCCGGCTGATCGAGGCGAACCTCCGGCTCGTCGTCTCCGTCGCCAAGCGCTACGTAGGCCGCGGGCTGACCATGCTCGACCTCGTCCAGGAGGGAAACCTGGGCCTGATCAGGGCGGTCGAGAAATTCGACTACGCCCGCGGCTACAAGTTCTCCACGTACGCGACCTGGTGGATCCGCCAGGCCATGTCCCGGGCCCTCGCCGACCAGGCACGCACCATCCGCGTCCCGGTCCACGTCGTCGAGCTGATCAACCGGGTCGTCCGGGTCCAGCGCCGGATGCTCCAGGAGCGCGGCTACGAACCCACCCACGAGGAGGTCGCCGTCCAGCTGGACCTGCCGCCGGAGCGGGTCAGCGAGGTGCTGCGGCTGGCGCAGGAGCCGGTCTCCCTGCACGCGCCGGTGGGGGAGGAGGACGACGTCGCCCTCGGGGATCTCATCGAGGACGGCGACGCGGCGTCGCCCGTCGAGTCGGCTGCCTTCCTGCTGCTGCGTGAGCACCTCGAGGCGGTGCTCTCCACTCTCGGCGAGCGCGAACGCAAGGTCGTTCAGCTGCGCTACGGGCTGGTCGACGGGAGGCCGCGGACGCTCGAAGAGATAGGCCGGATCTTCGGCGTGACGCGTGAGCGCATCCGCCAGATCGAGTCCAAGACCCTCAACAAGCTCCGCGACCACGCCTTCGCGGACCAGCTCCGCGGCTACCTGGACTGACTGGGGGCTTCGCCCCCAGACCCCCAGACCTCAATCTCCCCCAGACTTCGTCCGGGGGAGATTGAGGTGGGGGTCCCCTCACGCCCGCCAGGGCGTAGGGGGAGGGTAGGGGAACGCCCGCCGCAGGCGCACCGCCCCCCCGGATCACTCCACCTCCACCACCGCTTGCGCGAACTGCGCCGCGTACAGCCGCGCATACGCCCCCTCCGCCGCCAACAGCCCCTCATGCGTGCCCTGTTCCACGATCGCGCCGTTCTCCATCACCAGGATCACATCCGCGTCCCGGATGGTGGAGAGCCGGTGCGCGATGACAAAGCTCGTACGCCCGTGGGCCAGGCGCGCCATCGCCTTCTGGATGAGCACCTCGGTACGGGTGTCGACCGAGCTCGTCGCCTCGTCGAGCACCAGGATCACCGGATCGGACAGGAACGCCCGCGCGATCGTGATCAGCTGCTTCTCGCCCGCGCTCACGCCCGAGCCCTCGTCGTCGATCACCGTGTCGTAGCCGTCGGGGAGCGTACGGATGAAACGGTCGGCGTGCGCCGCGCGCGCCGCCTCCTCGATCTCCTCCCGCGTCACCTCGCGGGACGCGCCGTACGCGATGTTGTCCGCGATCGTGCCGCCGAACAGCCAGGTGTCCTGGAGCACCATCCCGATGCCGGAGCGCAGTTCCTCCCGCGACATCTTCGCGATGTCCACGCCGTCCAGGCTGATCCGGCCGCCCGTGACCTCGTAGAACCGCATCAGCAGATTCACCAGCGTCGTCTTGCCCGCACCCGTCGGGCCGACGATCGCGACCGTATGACCCGGCTCCACGCTCAGCGACAGATCCTCGATCAGCGGCTTCTCCGGGTCGTACTGGAAGGCGACCTTCTCCAGCGAGACCTGCCCCAGCGGCTGTCCTGGCCGCTCGGCCGAGGCCGAGGCGGACGGAGCGTCGGCCTCCTGCTCGTCCGCGTCCAGCAGCTCGAAGATCCGCTCGACCGACGCGACGCCCGACTGCACCAGGTTCGCCATCGAGGCGACCTGCGTCAGCGGCATCGAGAACTGCCGGGAGTACTGGATGAACGCCTGCACATCGCCGATGGACAGCGCGCCGGACGCGACTCGCAGTCCGCCGACGACCGCCACCAGCACATAGTTGAGGTTCGAGACGAAGAACATCAGCGGCTGCATCACCCCGCTGTTGAACTGGGCCCTGAAACCCGCCTCGTACAGCTTCTCGTTCTGGTCGGCGAAGGCCTGCGCCGACTCGTTCTGTCGCCCGAAGACCTTCACCAGCGCATGGCCGGTGTACATCTCCTCGATATGGGCGTTGAGTTTGCCGGTGGTCTTCCACTGCTGCACGAAGTGCGGCTGCGAACGCTTGCCGACCTTAGTCGCCACGAAGACCGACACCGGCACCGTCACCAGCGCGACCAGCGCGAGCAGCGGCGAGATCCAGAACATCATCGCCAGCACGCCCACGATGGTCAGCAGCGAGTTGATCAGCTGCCCCATGCTCTGCTGCAGCGTCTGCGAGACGTTGTCGATGTCGTTCGTCGCCCGGCTGAGCACCTCGCCGCGCTTGGCCCGGTCGAAGTACGACAGCGGCAGCCGCGACAGCTTCGCCTGTACGTCCTCCCGCATCCGGAACACGGTCCGGTTGATCACCCGGATCGACAGCCGCGTCGCCACCAGCATCAGCAGACCCGCGGCCAGATACACCACCAGCGCCACCAGCAGCACATGGCCCACGGCGGTGAAGTCGATGCCGTCGCCAGGCGTGAAGTCCACGCCGGACAGCATGTCGGCGAGCCCGCCCTGGTCCTTGTCCCGAAGGTCGGCGATCGCCTGCTCCTTGCTGGTCCCCGCCGGCATCTCCCGGCCGACGACCCCCGCGAAGACCAGGTCGGTCGCCTGCCCCAGTATCTTCGGCCCGACCACCGCGAACGCGACGCTCAGCACACCCGCCGCGAGCATCACCCACAGCGTCGCCCGCTCCGGCGCGAGCTGCCGCAGCAGCCGCTTGCCCGAGCCCTTGAAGTCCATGGACCGCTCGACCGGTCCCATCATCATCCGTCCGCCCGGCCCGCTCATGCGGCCTCAGCCTCCGTCAGCTGCGAGAGCACGATCTCCCGATAGGTCTCATTGCTCTCCATCAGCTCGTGATGGCTGCCGGTCCCCACGACCTGCCCCTCGTCCAGGACCACGATGCGGTCGGCGTCGCGGATGGTCGACACCCGCTGCGCGACTATCACCACCGTCGCCTCGGCGGTCTCGCGCGCCAGCGCCCCGCGCAGCGCCGCGTCCGTCGCGTAGTCCAGTGCCGAGAAGGAGTCGTCGAAGAGGTAGATCTCGGGCCGCTGCACCAGGGTCCTGGCGATCGCGAGGCGCTGGCGCTGCCCGCCGGAGACATTGGTGCCGCCTTGCGCGATCGGCGCGTTCAGCCCGCTTTCAAGATTCCGTACGAAGTCGTCGGCCTGCGCGACTTCCAGCGCCTGCCACAGCTCGTCGTCGCTCGCGCCGGGCTTTCCGTACCGAAGATTCGTGGCCACCGTCCCGGAGAAGAGATACGGCTTCTGCGGTACGAGCCCCACCGTCCTCGCCATCAGCGCCGGATCGAGCTCACGCACATCCACCCCGTCGACGAGCACCTCGCCGCCCGTCACATCGAACAGCCGCGGTACGAGCCCCAGCAGCGTCGACTTCCCGCTGCCCGTCGACCCGATGATCGCGGTGGTCTCGCCGGGCCGCGCCACCAGATCGACGCTGCGCAGCACCGACTCCTCGGCCCCCGGGTAGCGGAACTCCACGTCCCGCACCTCCAGATGCCCGTGGCTGCGCAGCTGCCGTACGGGCGCGGACGGCGGCACCACGCTCGAATCCGTCGCCAGCACCTCCTCGATCCGCTCGGCACAGACCTCGGCGCGCGGCACCTGCATGAACATGAAGGTGGCCATCATCACAGCCATCACGATCTGCATCAGATACGCGAGGAACGCGGTCAGCGCGCCGATCTGGATCGCACCGCTGTCGACGCGGTGTGCGCCGAACCAGATGACGGCGATGGACGACACATTCACCACCGTCATGACGGTCGGGAACATCAGCGCCATCAGTCGGCCGGTGGACAGGGACACATCGGTCAACTCGGTGTTGGCCCCGCGGAACCGCTCCTTCTCGTACTCGTCGCGTACGAAGGCGCGGATGACGCGGTTGCCCGTGATCTGCTCCCGCAGCACCCGGTTCACGGTGTCCAGACGCTCCTGCATCGTCCGGAACAGCGGCCGCATCTTCTTGACTATCAGCGACACCGCGATGCCGAGCAACGGCACCACCGCGAGCAGCACGGCCGACAGCGGCACATCCTGGCCGAGCGCCATGATGATGCCGCCGACGCACATGATCGGCGCCGACACCATCAGCGTGAACGCCATCAGGACCAGCATCTGCACCTGCTGGACGTCATTGGTCGTACGGGTGATCAGCGAAGGCGACCCGAAGTGCCCGACCTCGCGTGCGGAGAAGCTCTGCACCCGGTCGAAGACGGCGGCCCGGACATCACGCCCGAGCGCGGAGGCGGTTCGCGCGCCGTAGAAGACCGCTCCGATGTTGCAGATCACCTGGACGACGCTCACGGCGATCATGACCGCGCCGACCCGGAGGATGTAGCCCGTGTCCCCCTTCACGACACCGTCGTCGATGATGTCCGCGTTGAGGGTGGGCAGATAGAGGGTGGCGCTGGTCTGCAGCAGTTGGAGGGCCACCAGTAGGGCGATGGGTTTCTGGTACGGACTGAGATACGTCCGTAGAAGTCGTATCAGCACGCGCTGTCTCTCGGAGTCGGCAAGATCGAGGGGTCACCCCATCTTGCGACACTCCGCCCCGGGAACATCAAGGGATTAATTCAAGGCAGGGTCAAGATGTCGGGTTGAACGCCCCGGGGTGGATCTGATCCCGCGTCGCGCCGTACTGCTGGCGCACCGCCTGACCCACCGCCAGTTCCTCGCCCGGCTCAAAAACCTGAGCCGCGGCGCCCTGCCAGGCCGGCGGAGCGGCCGGCGACAGCGTCCCCTGCGAGACCCCGAGCGCCCACGCGGCCTGCCGGGCCGCGCCCAGCGCCGCGTAGTCGGCGGGCTGCGGCACGACGACCTGCGCCCCGAAGATCGCGGGCGCCGCGGTCTGTACGGCGGGCAGCTCGGCGGCGCCACCCAGCAGAAACACCCTGCGCACCTCGACCCCGCGCCCGCGCAGCACGTCCATGGCGTCCGCGAGCGAGCAGAGCATGCCCTCGAAGGCGGCCCGCGCCAGATGCTCGGGCTTCATCGACTCGCGGCGCAGACCGCTCAGCGTCCCGGCGGTGTGCGGCAGTTGCGGAGTGCGCTCGCCCTCCAGATACGGCAGCATCACAAGCCCGGACGAACCGGGCGTCGACTTCATTGCCATCGCGGAGAGCTCGTCGAGATCCTCCAGGCCCAGCAGCTCGGCCGTGCCGCGCAGCGCCCGTACGGCATTGAGCGTGTGCACCACCGGCAGATGCATCCCGGTGGCATCGGCGAACGACGTAATCATCCCGCCAGGATCGGCCAGTGCCTGGTGGTGCACGGCCATCACGGAGCCAGAGGCCCCCAGCGACACCACCGCGTCGCCGACCCCGACGCCAAGCCCGAAGGCCGCCGCCATCGTCTCGCCGGTCCCGGCGGAGATCAGCAGCCCCTCGGGCGTCGTACCGGCGGCATCGGCCGGACCGAGCACCTCGGGCAGCGCGCACTGGTGCCCGAGCGCCATCTCCACCAGGTCGGGCCGGTACGAGCCGGTGCCCGCCGACCAGAAACCGGTGCCGGAAGCGCCGCCGCGGTCCGTGGTCCTGCGGGCCGGCCGGCCGAGCAGCTGCCACACCAGCCAGTCGTGCGGCTGCATGACGGACGCGACTTGCTGCGCCGCCTCGGGCTCGGAACGCGCCATCCAGCGCAGCTTCGCCACCGGTTGTGCGGACTGCGGCACCGAGCCGACAGCCTCGGCCCAGGCCTGCCGCCCGCCGAGCGCGTCGATCAGATCCGCCGCGGCGGCCTGCGCCCGCTTGTCATTGCCGAGCAGCGCGGGACGTACGAGATTGCCCTGTGCGTCCAGCGTCAGCAGACCGTGCTGCTGCGCGGAGACGCCGATGGCCTGCACACCTTCGAGCAGCCCGCCGGCCGCGGCCTCGCCGAGCGAGAGCAGCCATACCTGCGGATCGATCTCGGTGGCCTTCGCCTCGACGGGGTGCGGCGCGTACCCCTGGCGCAGCACGGCACCCGTGTCCGCGTCACAGACGACGATGCGCGTGAATGCAGACGAACTGTCCAAGCCGGCGACTATCCCCATGACTGAAGATTCTGCCGCACGCGCGGAGGTACCACGTCACGCCCGTCGGTTAGTAGCACTGGTGGTCACGTATTACTGGTGCCCCAGTCGTCCTCACCGCTCGCGCTCCGCTCCCGCAGGGACCGCACCCGCTCGGCCACCGAGTCGGGCACCCGGTCCCCGACCTTCTCGCTCACCGCGTGGAAGGCCTTGCCCGCGACCTCGCGGCTGTTGTGGGCCGCGGACTCCGCGGCATTGCGCACGGCAGGATTCTGGGAGATCTCGCGAACGGACTTCTTGAGCTGCTCGTAGCGCTCGCGCCCGGCTCGCGTGCCGATCACGTAGCCGAGGGCCAGTCCGGCGAGGAACGTGAGCTTGTACCGCATGGCTGCCACCCTTCCCTTGCGTCGGTGCTCGCCGCCTACCCGGTCAGGCCCGTGATCACCCGGGGCTTTACCGATTGGCGGAGCACCCCCCTGCTTGCGCTAATGTATGTGTCGCGGCGAGCGCACGCCCCCCGGGGAGCCCGGGGTAGGTACGTTCGGCGCACATGCAGCAATCCCCTGTAGCTCAATTGGCAGAGCAGCCGGCTGTTAACCGGCAGGTTACTGGTTCGAGTCCAGTCGGGGGAGCGCGATCCCCTGTAGCTCAATTGGCAGAGCATTCGGCTGTTAACCGGAGGGTTGCTGGTTCGAGTCCAGCCGGGGGAGCAGATACCGGAAGAGGGCCCCTTGGGGGGTCCTTTTTCGTGTCCTGGACTACTTCGGGACGGCTTCGGGACGGCTCCTGGAACCGGGCAGGGGGCAGCGCAGTCCTCATGATTGTGCGTTGCCGACCATCCGAGGCAGGAGATCGTATGAGCGGCTATGCTGCGGCAGACGGCGCGCACATTTGTGCGCGACGCGCCGTTAGGGGCGGTAGCTCAGCCGGTTAGAGCAGCGGACTCATAATCCGTCGGCCGTGGGTTCGAGTCCCACCCGCCCCACTTCAAATCGCCCGTGCAGAAACGTTCTGACCTGCATAAATGCAGTAGTGAGGGCCCTTGTGAACCTCGTGAAGGCCCTCACTCTAGCCCCGGACCAAGATCCAGTGGACGCGCAGTGGATGCGGCGTGTCCGAAATGTGTCTGATGGTCGATGAGTCGCATGTGGCCTAAAAAGTGATCAGGGTGGATGCCGTCGCGTGCGGTGGAATCAGGGCTTGGAGTCTTAGGCGGGCTCGCTGATCCGGCTTCGTTTCGCCGCTACTCGCGGGATCTCCCGCAGGGAGCGTTGGTGATGTACCTTGAGTGTGTACATCGTGGACACTCGGGTGGGGTGGTGAGCATGTCCGTTACCCAGATCGACCTTGATGACGAGGCGCTGGCCGAGGCGATGCGCCTGATGGGCGTGACGACCAAGAAGGAGACCGTCAACGCGGCTCTGCGGGACTATGTGGCTCGCATCAGGAGGCTTGAGGCCGCGGAGAAGTTGGCTGAGCGGGGCGAGCGCGGCGAGTTCGAGGAGGCCGCAGCTGCGTACGACGCTGCCAAGCGCGCGCGTCGGGCGGCCTTTGAGTGATCACGTATCTCGTAGACACCTCTGCGCTGTGGCATCTGTTCCGTACCCCAGGGGCGATGCGCCCCTGGGAGGGGCACATCGCCGCCGGGGTGTTGCGTATCTGCGAGCCCACGCGCACCGAATTTCTGTACTCGGCCACCAGCCCGTCGCATCGCGACGAGTTGGCCGGGGAGCTGGATGCTCTGTGCCAGCTTTCGCCGGTCCCGAAGAGCGCGTGGCGCTGGGTGGACACCGCCCAGTACAAGCTCACCCAGCGCGGACAGCACCGTGCTGCAGGAGCCATCGATCTCCTGGTGTGCGCGACGGCGGTCCACCACGGTCACACCGTGCTCCATGTGGACAATGACTTCGCCACTGTGGCCACGGTCCTCAAGGAAGTGCAGCAGCGCGACGTCCGCGCCTGACCACGACGCGTTTCAGCCGACGGCTTCTGGTTGGCGGAGGGGCGCACGGCCACTTGGCCAGTGGGGTGGCCATCGTGTGTGCTTGCCACCACCGACTTCTAATTCAGTCCCGACCAGTCACGGGCTATGAAGGCGCGAGTTCCCTCAACCGCCCCCCGGTTCCTCCGGTTCACCGGGCGCCATCCTCCCTTATCGAGTGTGGAGGTGACGTGTGAGCAGCTGGAGTGTGTCCCAGGCCTGTGCGTCGGTGCCATCGCCGAGGTGGTAGTGCAGTCCGGGGCGGCTGTCGGGACCGAGCTCAACTGGGCGGAGGTTCAGCGGTGGGCGGCGGGCGTGGGGGAGGCCGACGTCGCTGACGCTGTCGGGCCCGAGTGTGAAGGAGACTGGGATCGGCGGTGCCTCCGAATGGGGAGGGACGGTCAGGTCACGGCGTGCTGGGCGCAAGGACGCGATCATGGACGTCAGGCCGTGTTGGGTGGCGAGCGACTCTGCGAGGGGCTCGATCGCGACCAGCGGCAGGTCTTCGTCGGGGCCGTAACCTGTGACGAGCGTGATCTCCTCCTCGATGCCGTCCTTGGTCCGGATGATCCGCAGGGTGGCGATGGCCGGGCGGCCAGGGGCGCCGACTGCGAGGAGCCACGTTGGTCGGGGGGCGCGAGCACGTGCGAAGTCCGTCAACTGGCGGGTGGACCAGGGAAGGCTGATCGGCTCGGCGGTGCTCCAGCCGGCCGGCGGAGAGCCGGTGAGTGCCTGCCAGGCGGCTTCCAGTGCACGGCCGAGGACGAGATGCTCGTTGGGGGCGTGCCAGGTGCTGAAGGAGAGGATCAGCTGCCGTCCATCTGTCTCGGTGCCTTGTGTGAAGGCCGAGGCGACGGCTGTGGCACCGGCGCTGGTGTGGACCGGGGCGAACGTGCCGTCATGCCAGCGCAGTACGGCGCCGGAGAGGCCGTCGTAGTAGCCACACTCCTCGTCCTGAACGACCCAGCGGTTCGGCGCGCCTTTCAGCGCGGTGCGGGTGGCCATGGTGAGCCGGGCATGTGACGGGGTGACGATGTGCAGCGCCTTTTCGCTCTCGGTGCACACGCTCAGAATCTCGGAGAGCCACGTGGTCATGGCGACCAGTGGTCGCTCGGAGAGGACCACGGCGGTGGAGCTGGTGAGTACGTCCACAGTGGGCAGGGCGTCGTCGGCCGCCGGCAGCGCGGTGATGTCCGAGTTGATGGGTACGACGGCGGTCTGTGCGGCATCCGGAGGCCAGGTGGCGCCGCCGAGCACGGTCGTGAGCCGGCCGGCGAACGATCCGGCCAGGCCTTCGGCCTCGGGGATGGCGGTGGACGCGCGGGCCTCCGTCCACCACAGCGGAGCCGCGGGTGCTCCTACCGCCTCGGCGCCCAGCAGCCGTTCGACCTTCCCGGCGGTGTGTTCGGCGCACCAGCACCTCGAAGGCGCGCATGTCGCCGTCACGGGCGCAGATCACCAACGTGGCATCGTCCAGCACCACCTCCCGGGCGAGGGCGGCGGGCCGTGAACCGATACCGCCAGGCGATGTCACCTGCAACACCTTCGGGCGCCAGGCATGCTCTCGGGCCCTCTCTCGGACCTGCTGGAACACCGGCCGAACCGCGCCGGGCAGTAGAAGGACACCCCGGCGCCACCGTCGTCCACGGCACGCGGATTGTCTCCGCCGAGCCCGAGGAGTGGTCCGTGAGTCTCTGACGAGCCGTTGTGGCGGGCACCTCGGTCGGCGTCACGGTCCTGACGAGAACGAGCCGCGGGGTCGGACGGCAAGTCCAGAGCACGGTCGAATGTGCGGGCGGTGATTGGCCACTGGCGTGGCCGGACCGCCGCACACCCCGGCCAAGCCTTCATCCGGTCTGTCGTGAGTCCACATCGACCGCAGGTGCTGACGCCAAGTCGTTTAGCAGGGACCTCGTGGAGCGGATCCGGATGATCGGCTGTGGTCCGGTCGTGCAGTCGGTCCCGTTACTGCTGGGGCCGGCCATGGGAGGCGGGCTGCTCTCTCCACTCGGCTCGTCTTCGCCGACTGGAGGCAATGACGAGTATTCAGCTCAGGCCGGATGAGGCATTGGCTGAGCGGTGGCGCGCGTCGCGGATGGGGATACCTGCCTGGTGGAGGCTTGTGAGGGCTTGCCGGTAGGAGGCGATGAGGCCGGTCTCGAGGTAGGGGACGCCTAGTTCCTCGCAGTAGCGGCGGACGATGGGGCGGGCGTCGCGGAGATGGGGGGTGGGCATGCTGGGGAACAGGTGGTGTTCGATCTGGTGGTTGAGACCGCCCAGCGCGATGTCGGTGAATCGGCCACCGCGCACGTTGCGTGAGGTGAGGACCTGACGGCGGAGGAAGTCGGGGCGGTCTTCGCCGGTCAGAATCGGCATGCCCTTGTGGTTGGGGGCGAAGATGGAGCCGAGGTAGAGGCCGAACAGGCCCTGGTGAACGGCGAGGAAGGCGATGGCCATACCTGGCGGCAGCACGAGGAACAGTGCAGTGAGAAAGAGCGCGAAGTGGGCAAAGAGCAGGGTGCCTTCTTGGGCGCGGTGTTTTAGCGAGCGGCTGGCCAGGGCCTTCACGCCCATCACATGCAGGTTGAAGCCCTCCAGCGTGAGAAGAGGAAAGAAGAGGAAGGCCTGGGAGCGGCCGATGAGCCTGGGAAGGCCCTTAGCGGCGTGGGCCTGCTGCTGGGACCAGACCAGCAGGTCGGGGATCAGGTCGGGGTCGAGGGTTTCGTGGTTGGGATTGGCGTGGTGGCGGGTGTGCTTGTCCTGCCACCAGCCGTAGCCCATCCCGATCCCGGCGTTCCCGGCGATCCGGCCGAACCGCTCGCTGGCCTTGCGAAGCCGGAATACCTGTCGATGAGCCACGTCGTGAGCCAGGAGGGCGACCTGGCCGAAGACCAGGGCGAGCAGGACGGCCACGGCCAGCGTCCACCAGCTGGCCCCGATGAGCACGAAAGCGACCCAGCCGCCGGTGTAGAGCGCGCCCACCGTCGCGATCCGTGCCGTGTAGTAGCCGGATCGGCGGCCCATCAGCCCCGCGTCGGCGATCTCCTTCGACAGTCTGGCGAAGTCACTGCCGGACGCCTGGGAGGGCGGCGGACGAACGGGAGCGCGAGTTGTCATCGTGACCAGTACTTTCCGTCAGCTGGGGGATGTGGCCCGAGGGGCGGTTCTCGGCGCGACGGAGCAGGACCGATCCATGCTGACATTCGATGCGCGGGAAGGGCATCGTCGAGATGCTCAGACGTATGCCCTGATGGAAGTTGCAGCTACCAGTAGTGCCGTCGTCCGCCCACCGCGTGTCCTACCGCTCCCAGAATCCACAGCAGAACCCCGATCGCGACCAGGATGATCCCGATGGTCCAGAGAATACCGATGCCGGCCAAGAGGCCAATGACGAGAAGAATGACTCCGAGGATGATCATGACGTCCTCCGGTGACGGGCGACCCCCTCTCTACTCACGGCTCCCCACCTTTTTGCGGGGCAAACCCGGGTCGGCGCGTGCGCGTCCCGGCAGCAGCATTGCGATCATGGTCAGTGGGGGCGACCGACCAGCCCTGACGTCCGGCTGGGGCAGTCCGAGACTGAAGATCCATGAGCACCGCCAGTAACGCCTGTCCGTGGGTCTGATATGACCACTTCGAGCGTAGATGGGGGAATTTCCGCACCACCGGCAACGCGTGCGTACCGTGCATGCACCCCACAGGCAGGTGAGGTCGTGCCCAAGAAGCCGAAGCCGGGAAAGTACGACGCGCCATGGACCAGGGGCCGCACCTGGTTACCGTCCGACCAGGCCGCTCGGTCCGCTCGGCGACGGTCCAGGCGGGTCGCGGCATTACCGCGTTCACTGGATGTCAAGAACCAGTCGGTAACTTCCACAGCGCGAGTTCTCCACACACTCGATCGCACCCGTACGGCTACCCGTTCCGTCCCCGCTCAGGGCTGCGCCGTGGGCGTGCCAAGCCCGTGCGGGATACGTGATCCGCGAACCGGTCGCTCTGTCAGGGTGTGCACCGATCCGCCGAGAGCCCCGAGGGCAACATCCGCTCTCGGCCAGCCGACGGGAACCAGCCCTCTTCGCCGGACGAAGGCCGCCAACGAGATCCTCGGCAGGTGGAGCTTTCTTCTCCGTTGTCCGGCGCAGGTGGTCTCGCCGAGCGATCGGCCGGCCAGGCTCGACCGGCACACCACCGATCACGAGGAAGAATCCTCCGTCGACTTGGCAGCATGATCAACCCCCGAAGACTTCCGAAGCTGACCACTAATTAATGGCTGATTGACGCAGTGTCTCAAAGGGAATGCACGACTCAATATTGCCGCCCGGTGTGGTGACCGGCGCATATGTGATTCCGGGTGATCTTCGCTCGACGGCCGGGCGATTGTGCGGAATGACTTATTCACCGCATAGGGGCGATCATGAGAGGTGTATGAGAATTGACATGCTTCTGAAGCTCTGGAAATAATCAGGGCGTTCGCTCGGCGAGTGGGCATTGGTGCAAGTCAAATGCCGACTGGTATTGGTGCAAAACCAACGCAGTGAATGGGGAGAAATGAGTATTCGAAAGAATCTTGGTCTTGTGGGGGCCGGCGCCCTGCTGATGCTCGGTTCCGGGGTGGGCCTGGCGCCCGCCGCGAGCGCGGCCTCGACCGGCAACGGTCAGGCGGTCTCCGTTGCGCAGAACGCCCAGGGTCAGACGAAGACCGAGGTCGCCTCGAAGTCGCTCGACAAGTCCACCGGTGTCAAGGCTGCCGCCAAGGGCGACGTCAACGCCATGGCCAGCTGCTGGAACGGCTACACGTCCGGCCAATACATGTACATGACCTGTTCCGGCAACGGCTACCGGGTCTACATCGACTGCTCCAACGGCTACCGGTACATCTTCCCGACGTATTACTACGGCACCTTCAACCACACGATGTGGTGCCCGTCGGGTACGTACGCCATCTGGGGCGGTTCGATCGGCGGCTGACCAGGGCCGCTCGCAACTGCTGAAGATCGAATTCGTGGACTGCCCGGACAGTCCATGAATTCGATCTTTTTGTGCACCGGCACCGGAATGATTTCGTCCCTTTCTTCTCAGATGAATTTCATGAACCTCTCATCGGCCTCTCGGTGGCCCTCGGCAATAATGACTGTCGCACCCGAAGTGCGGAATTCTCCAGAGAGTATTGGACGAGGAGTCGACGTTGAAACTGCAACGATTACATCGAATCGCGATGGGTTCCGTCGCCGCGTTGCTCCCGCTCGTTGTGCTCACAGGTTGCGGGTCCGACGAGAAGAGCGACATCCCCTCCACCGGCGGTAAGAAGGCGCCCAGCAGCAGCGCGAAGAAGCCGGGTGGCGGCGAGCCGGAGGACGGCGTCCTCAAGTTCGTCCGCTGCCTGCGCGAGAACGGCCTCACGGTCGACGACCCGGCCAAGGACGGAAACCTGTCGATCCAGGTCACCGAGACGCAGGACCAGGCCAAGATCGACAAGGCGCGGAACGCCTGCAAGCAGTTCATGGACCAGGGCGGCAGCGGCGGTGGCGGCGCGGCCTCCGGCGGCAAGGAGAGCGAGGAGCGCAAGGTCTGGCGCCTCAAGGTCGAGAAGTGCATGCGCGCCAAGGGCTTCGACATGGGCAACGTCAAGGAGAACCAGAAGGCGGAGCACGAGAAGGCGTCGAAGGAGTGCTACAAGGAGGCCGGTCCGCTTCCGGATGAGGGGCAGTGAAAGACGGTGGCGGCGAGCACGAAGCCATGACCGAAGTCCACGCTCGGCCCCAGGCACACACCGACACCGTGACCGGGGCCGACGACCACGCCCTCCGCCCGCGGCGCTCCCGCGTGCTGCTGGTCTCCATCGCCGTCGTACTCACCGCAGGCACGGTCGCCGCCGTGGTGCTCCGCGACCGGCCGGGCGACGAGCCGCCGGCCCGGCTCTCGGAGACCGCGACCACACCGGTCACCCGGGGCGACCTGGCCGCGACGGACAAGCTCGACGGGACACTGGAGTACGCGGACGAGGTGTATCTGCCCAACCGCCTCACCGGCACCGTGACCTGGGTGGTCCGCCCCGGCGAGACGGTCTCCCGCGGCGGCGTCCTCTACCGAGTCGACGAGAAACCTGTGGTGCTCCTGTACGGAAAGATCCCGGCCTACCGCGCCTTCGGACCGGACATGTCCGACGGAGGCGACGTACGCCAGCTGGAGAGCAACCTCGCCGCCTTCGGCTACAGCGGCTTCACCGTGGACGAGGAGTTCACCGACAACACGGCCGACGCGGTGAAACGCTGGCAGCGCGACCTCGGTCTGCCGAAGACCGGAAGGCTCGAACTCGGCCGTGTCCTGTTCGCGCCGCAGTCCGTCCGGGCGGGTGCGGCCGACCGCAAACCCGGTGACGAGACGCAGAGCGGCAGCCCCGTCCTGGCCACGACCAAGGCCGAACGGGCCGTGACCGTGAAGGCCAAGATGTCCCAGCAGCAGCTGCTGCCCGTGGGCAAGAGGGTGCTGGTCACTCTCCCCGGCCGCGACAAACCCGTCGCCGGCAAGGTCACCTCGGTCGGCACGGTGGTGGGCGGCGGGGGAGGCGACGACGACAAGAACAAAGGCGGCGGCGGGAACGGCGGCGACGGAGGCGGCGACGGAGGCGGCGGCGGGAAGGACCCCGAGGGTGGCGACCAGACCGTCGTCGTAAAGATCGCCCTCCTCGACCAGAAGGCCCCGGGCACCCTCACCTACGCCCCGGTCCGTATCGAGGTCGAGAGCGAACGGCGCCAGGGCGTCCTGTCCGTACCCGTCGCCGCGCTGCTCGCCCTGCGGGAAGGCGGATACGGCGTCCAGGTCGTCAAGGGCGACACCACACGCATCATCCAGGTCACCACCGGGATGTTCAGCGGAGGCAGGGTCGAGGTGTCGGGAACCGGAATCACCGAGGGACTCAAGGTCGGGATGCCCGCGCTGTGAACGCCATCATTGAGGTGAATGAACCGGCCGCCGGGTCGGCACCGCCCACCGATCCCGTCATCGAGCTCACCGGGGTGACCCGCAGTTACCCCGGGAGCCCGCCCGTCCACGCCGTCCGCGACCTGTCGCTGCGCGTCCTGCCGGGCGAACTGCTCGCCGTGGTCGGCCCTTCGGGATCCGGGAAATCGACCCTGCTCAACCTGATGGGCACCCTCGACCGGCCCACCGATGGCCGCGTCGCCATCGCGGGCTACGCCGTGGACCGGCTGTCCGACCGCGAACTCTCGGCGCTCCGGGCGGAGCACATCGGCTTCGTCTTCCAGCAGTTCTTCCTTACCGCCGGGGTCAGCGCGGTCGACAACGTGGCCGAGGGGCTCTTGTACGCCGGGCTGTCCCGGCGCGCCAGGACCGCGGCCGCCGTCGAGAGCCTGCGCCGGGTCGGCCTCGGCCACCGGCTGCGGCACCGCCCGCACGAGCTGTCCGGCGGAGAGCGGCAGCGGGTCGCCCTGGCCCGCGCGGTGGCAGGCCGGCCCTCCCTGCTCCTCGCGGACGAACCCACCGGGTCCCTCGACAGCGCGTCAGGGGCGAGCGTCGTCGAACTGCTGCGGGAGCTCAACGCCGACGGCACCACGATCGTCGTCATCACCCACGACACGGAACTCGCCGCCCGGCTGCCGCGCAGGGTGACCATGCACGACGGGCGGATGGTCGAGGACGGCGGTCGCCCCGCGCCCGACGGCGGTCATCGCCCGCCCGACGGTGGCCGTACCGCCCCAGGTGCGACCGCCGGTACCGCCCCCGGCACCGCGCAGGAGGCCGCCCGATGACACCCTCCCGACCTGCGCTGCGCCCGGCCCGCCTCGGACCGCTCGACGTCCTGCGGCTGAGCCTGTCCGGGCTGCGCGCGAAACCCATGCGCGCCGTGTTCTCGGCGGCCGGGATCTCCATCGGTATCGCCGCGATGGTGGCCGTGATGGGCATCTCCACGTCCAGCCGCGCGGAGCTCCAGGCCACCCTCGACACACTGGGGACCAATCTGCTGCACGTCGAAGCGGGGGAGTCCCTGACCGGCGGTGCGGCGAAGCTGCCCACCGGGGTGACCGGGATGGTGCGCCGGGTGCCACCGGTGACCGATGCGAGTGCCGTCGGGACGGTCGACGCCAAGGTGTACCGCTCGGACCTGATCCCGAAGGAGGAGACAAACGCCCTGGAGGTCGCCGCGACCCACCCCGACCTCCTGGCCACCCTGGGCGTACGTACGTCGAGTGGAGTCTGGCTCAACCAGGCCACGGGCAGGTATCCGGCGGTCGTGCTCGGCTCCGCCGCCGCCCGCAGGCTGGGCGTCGTCCGCGCTGATCCGGATGTCCAGATACTGATCGGCGGTCGTTCCTTCACGGTGATCGGCATCCTGGAACCGGTCGTGCTCGCACCCGAGCTGAACAGCTCGGCGCTGGTCGGGTTCAAGGCCGCGCAGCAGAACCTGGGCTTCGACGGGCACCCTACGGCCGTCTACCTCCGGGCCGAGGAGCACGCGGTGACCGACGTCCGCAATGTGCTGGCCCGTACGGTCAATCCGGAACAGCCCGACGCGGTACGGGTCGCCCGGCCGTCGGACGCGCTGGCGGCGAAGCTAGCCGCCGAGGAGGCGTTCACCGGGCTGCTGCTCGGTATCGGAGCGGTCGCCCTGCTCGTCGGCGGCATCGGTGTCGCCAACACAATGGTCATCGCGGTGCTGGAACGACGTGGCGAGATCGGACTGCGCAGGGCACTCGGTGCCACCCGGGGCCAGGTCCGCAACCAGTTCTTCACCGAATCCCTGGTGCTGTCCGGGCTCGGGGGCTGCGGTGGCGCGGTCCTCGGACTGCTGATCACCATCGGGTACGCGGAGCACCGGGGCTGGCCGGTCGCCCTGCCGACGACCGCCGTGCTGGCAGCAGCGGCGGGCACTCTGGTCATCGGGGCCGTGGCCGGGCTGTATCCGGCGATGCGCGCGGCGCGGGTCTCTCCGACGGTGGCCCTCGCCTCGAGCTGACATGGTGGGGTCCCTGACGGTGCTGTCGTTGTCGATGCAGGCGAAGGTGCCGGGGGATGTCCCGGTGGAGACGGTGCGGGTGGCGCGGGACGGCTTTCCCGTACAGCCGCGTGCGGATTCTCGACTCGGACCAGTTGCAAGCTGCCTTCGGTGCAGTGCTCGCGCAGCCACTTCTCTGCGGCAGCCCCGCCTGCTGGGGGAGAGTGCACGAGGGCTCTGCTCTCCCCCGGCAGTTCGCCGTCGTGCCGAAGCAGGGCGCCAACTGCCCAGAGGTCGCCGTAGCTCGCCGCATGGGCGTACACGACGGCCGGCCCGTCCCTGAACGCACTCTCCGGATCTTCAGCGCCCGATGCGAAACGACGACGCTCCGGCCTGCCGTGGCCACATCCGCCCCACCTCCGTCGATGCGTCCGGCTCACGAGACCGCCTCCTTGTACTGCCCGAGAAAGTCGAACTCTCCGTCGACGGTACGGAACAGGAACAGCGCGTCGCTGTTGTAGCCCTTGTCCGCGATGTACTTGATCGTCCGGCTGATGCCGCGGTAGTCGACCCCGGGCATGCGACGCACGATCGCGCCCCGTTCCGCCAGGGGAGAGCCCTTTCTCGTACAGACCTCGGCCAGGAACAGCACGGCGTCGTACGCCTCCGCCGCGTACCAGCCAGGGCGCTCGTCGAACCGCGCGCGGTACGCCGCGGTGAAGGAGCGGGCCGCCGGAGTGGACGTCGGATCGATGAAGGTGGTGGCGAACACCCAGTCCTCGGCGGCGGCACCCGCGGACTTCAGGAACCGCGTGCCGAAGGCCCGTTGGGTCGCGACCCGGGCTCCGGTGAACCGCGCCTCGCGCAGCGCCGACGCGAAGGCGCCCGCGCGTTCCTGGCTTCCGCTGAACACGACCGCGTCCGCGCGATCCGCCATGACCTTGCCGGCGAGCGCGGCGGAGTCGAGCGTTCCGGCGGCGACACTCGTGACGGTCGCCTCCCTCCCCTGCCGTTGCAGCACCCGTTGGAGGTCGTCGCAGAGGGCCCAGGCGAAGTCGCCCTCGGCCCGGTCGTCCACGAGGAACACCTTGCGTGCGTCGGCGGAGCGGGCGAGATAGGCGTTGCAGGGGGCGGCGAGCAGCTGATCGGTGGGCCGCAGCGCCGCATGCGAGCGGAGAGTGGACAGGGTTTCCCTGACCTGTGGCGCGACCCCCACCGAAACAGAGAGGACGGGCATCACGGCCTTGGTGTAGGTGTCCTCCGCGGCGAGGAAACAAGCGTCGGTGGTGGGACCCAGAACGGCGAGTACACGCTCGTCCGCCGTCAGCCGCTCGGCCAGGTCCCGGGCCCCGTTCGGGCTCGCCCCCGTCGTCGTACAGGCGCAGCTTCAGCCGCAGCGGGCGGCCGCTCGCTGCGTTGACGCGCTCGACGGCCAGCCGGGCGCCGTTGAGCTGTGCGTGCCCGGTGTCCTTCGCGGCGCCGGACAGATCACCCTGGAAGGCCACGACGAGTTCGGGCCGTGAGGCCGAGGAGGGCGAGGCGCCGCCGCCCGTCTTCCGGCCGCCAATGGGCGGTGCGACCGTGGTCTTCCTCGGCGTACCCGAGTCCGAGGTCGCGGGCCAGGCCGAGCAGCACGGCCAGTTCACTGTGGACCTCATCGATCTCGCGGATACGCCCCTGCCGCTCGAGCTGCCGCCCGTGCCGCCGGCGCTCGAGCCCGACATGGCCCGTCCCGCCGAGATGGCGGGCCTCACCCGGCGGATTGCGGCGGCCGACGCGATCGTCGTGGTGACGCCGGAGTACAACCGCAGCTTCCCGGCCTCGCTGAAGGCCGCCATCGACTGGCACTACACCGAGTGGCAGGCCAAGGCGGTCGGTTTCGTCGGCTACAGCGGGGGGAGCGGCGGCATCCTGGCGGTGGAGCAGCTGCGCCAGGTCTTCGGCGAGTTGCAGGCCCACACGGTCCGCGACTACGTCGCCTTCCCCAGGTACTACGAGCTCTTCGGCCCCGACGGCATCCTCAGGGACCCCGAGGGCCCCAATGGCGCCGCGAAGGTACTGCTCGACCAGCTCCTGTGGTGGGGCTCGGTTCTCCACGACGCCCGGCGCGACCGCCCGTACACCACCGCGCATTAGAGGATCATGCTGCGGCCGCTGCCGCGGTGTCGTACTGGCCCCGTTCCACGGGACGCGTTCGGGACGCAGTCGGGACGGGCCCTGCGGGGCACGTTCAGCGCATGCCTTGAAACGATCAATAGGACCGGGCGAGCGCGCCGGTGCGGTACGCCTGAAGGCCGCCGCATCCGCGTTCCCGAGGCGCCGCAGATCCTCCGTGAGGAACGCGGAGGATCTGCGGCGGGACGTACGGCTCATGTCGCGGTATCAGGTCCGAGACGAGGAGTTGCGCTCGCGTAGTACGGGGAGCGCGCCTGCTTCACCAGGTCGGCCCCGTCCCTGCGCATCGGGCAAAGGCACACTCGTGGTGCTCGGCGCGGGACTGCCCGTGGGCGAGGCGCTGATACTGCCGGTAGGACTTGCGGAAGGGGGCGCCGTCGGCGAGGCCGATGGGCTGGGGCGGACACTGGAGGGGCGGGGCGTAGGCCCGGCTTTCACGGGCGGCGGACTGGTGGAGGCTGCGGGAGTTGGGGAAGCCGGTGCTTCGCGGTGAGTGGCCGGTGCGCGAGGGCGCTGAGTCGCACCACCGTTCCGGTTCCGGACGCTGCTTCTGGCCGGGTGCGTGGCCGGACGTTCCGGTGGACGTGAGGCTTTCGGCGATTTGGTGACGTGGACCTGGACTCGCTCCGGGCTCGGCGCTGTTCGTGGGTGGCCGGCGGTGTGCTGGAGCACCAGCGATGAAGCGGCCAGGCTGCCGAGCATGGCGACGGCGGCTGCGGCCAAAGTCCGACCGCCGTACTTCCTCCTCCGTCGCGGCGGACAGCCGCGCCGGGCTTCGGGCACATCGGTTTGGGGAGTGGGGGACCATGGGATGTCGGGGGCCTCGGAGGAGACCGGTCCCTCGCTGAACAGGACCTCCAGCACCGCCTCGACTGCCGGAGCATCGCCGCTCCGATCGCTCGGCGGTGCCATATCGGAGTCGTATGTCCCGCACTCCGGGCATGTCACGGTGCCGTTGAGGGCGCGGCGGCAGGGAACGCAGTAGTCCATGGGCTCGACCGCTCAGTGCGTGAGTTGCTGGAAGGAACCGTGGTCGGCCCGCCAGGCTGGGCAGCAGCCGGCGGCCGGGAGACGGCTCTCGGCGCCTTTCGGAAGGATCCTTGGCATGTGCGAACCTCACTCACTCGCCGGTCTGTAGGCGGGTCACCGGTTACCGAGGTCAACGGGCCACAGCGAGCCAGCGTTCAATCAACGGCTGAAACGTGGGGCACGCAACTCTTTGGAGCTTTTGGCTGGTCACGCCAGCGCCCCTGGTTCGGTGCCCTGGCCGACAGCCATGGCTCAATCCGAGTCGGCTGCGTTCACTTCCTGGTGCTGACCGTCATCTTCGGCGTGGTGACTCTCTTCGCTGAAACGAATCCTCCGAGGCCAACGTGGAGAGCTTGCCGACTGTCCGGGACCGCCGGAGCCTGGCCGCTTCGCCGTGAGCCAGGGAGATGACGGCGGCGAACTCTGCTCCTGTGAAGCCGGAGTGAGGTCACCTGGGGACGGTGGTGAGCCCGCCCGGGGGTGGGTGTCGGGGCGGGCTCACCATTACCGGTCGGTGGACCGGAAGTGTCTCAGTTCGTGTCGAGTGCGATGGCTATGTCGGTGATGGGCAGCGGGAACTGCCCCACGCCGACCGTGGCCCCGGTGAACAGGTTGACGCTGTAGAGCGTCGCCGAGCCACTCGCCGAAGTGAGAGTGGCGAAAGCCGACACCGAGGTCGTCTTGCCGTTGGTCAGGTCGCTGAAGATGTCAAAGCCCGCATTGAGGCCGGCGTCCACGCCGAGCGCGCCGGTCGGGGCCAGCGTGCCGTTGTTGGCCGGTGACTGGATGACGGCCTGGTCCGTGGCCGTGTTGATGTCGAACAGCGTGGTCGCGGTGTCCGCGTTCAAGTCGTTGTTCGTGTAGGCAGCGGCGGTGACGCCCCTGGTCGGCCCGGTCGCCGGGGGGGTGGTCAGTGTGGTGTCCTCGGTCGTGGTGCCGTTGGCGAGGTTGTGACGCAGGTTCTGGCCGTTGTCGCTGATCACCCGCAGCCGGTCGGCCGCGGGGTTGAAGTCGACCCCGAAGTTCGTGCCGTACAGCGGAACACTGAGCTGGGAGACCTTGGTGACAACCACGTCCGTGGTCGCCGGCGGGGTCTTGATCGTGTAGATGCCGCCTTGGTTGCCGACGCCGTACATGAGGCCGTTCTGCACGCGGAAGTCGATCCCGATCAGGGCGGTGTCGCCACTGAGCCCGGTGACGGCCCTGACCCAGTCGAGCACCTGGGGTCTGTCGGTGGTGAACGTGGCCATTAACGTGCCGTCACTCGAGATCCCGAACGCCCGCAGGCTGTCGGCCTGGGCCTGGGCCCAGCCGTTGCTCGGAGCTCCCACAACGAGTGCCGCCATGGCGGATGCGACCGCGACCGCCGCAGCCATTCTCTTGCTGATCCCTGCTTTCATCGGCTCTTCCCTCCTGGTGAGCGTGTGGTGTGGCAGAGGCAGTGCGGCCTGGTCCGCTTGGCCGAACCATCAGCCGGCGACCACAAGCTATTTGGCAGGACTGGACGTCCACTGGACGGTGATTGAACTACTCACATCGGCGTCTTGCGGGCACTCGAGGCAGGCGGCAGATCGGGAACACACCACACGAACGGCGTGCTCCCGCTGATGAATGCCGCGCAGACGGCGCGGTAGCCGCCGTTGTCGCACTCCACGTCCACCGTCAGGGCGTTGGCAGCGGCTCAGTCCGGCCGCGTCGACTGGACACCTGCTGGACGCCGACTGGACGTACGGCTCTGCGTGTTCATAGGCCCGACGCGGTCGACGCGGCGGCTCCGGCCCAGGTCTCCAGAGCCTGGCGGGCGCGCGCGGCGCCCGCGTGTGCGCGTGCCAGCTGGTCGTGCTCGCCGGTGACGGTAGCGACCGTCGCGGCGGTGGAGTGGTGGACGAGCGCCTCGTCGTAGTGGCCGCTGCCGTTGAGCGCCTCGGCGAGGCCGTTGAGCGCCGACGCCTCGCCGTAGCCCTCCCCGTTCCCACGGAACAGTTCGAGGGCGCGCCGCTGATGGTCGGCCGCGGCAGCGAATGCGCCCTGCTGCAGACGGATGTCGCCGAGGCCGGACAGCGCGTACGCCTCGCCGCCGTGGTGCCCGAGTTGTCGGAAGAGGGCGAGGGCCTGCTGTTGGTGATCGGTCGCGTGTTCGTACTGGTCCAGCCGCAGGTGGACATTGCCGAGGTTGGTCAGTGTGCGTGCCTGGCCAACCTGGTCCCCGGTCTCCCGGTAGAGGGTGAGGGCTTGTTGATGGTCGCGTGCGGCGTCGCGGAGGCGGCCCAGCCGCCAGTGGAGATTGCCGAGGTTGGACAGGGTTCTGGCCTGCCCCGCGCGGTCCTCCGTCCCGCGGTGCAGTTCCAGGGCTCGTACGAGGTGGTCTGCGGCTGATCCGGCGTCGGCGAGCCGCCAGTGCACGACACCGAGGTTGGTCAGTGCGTGGGCCTGTCCCCTCCGGTCACCGATCGCCTCGGCGGCGCGCAGAGCGTGGCGGTGGATCTCCAGCGCCTCGGAGTGGTGACCTCCGTCGAGGTAGCGGAACAGGAGGGCGGCCAGGCGGACGGCGTGCCGGGGGCTGCCGCGGGCCGCGGCGACCGCGCAGATGGCGGCGAGGGTGGGGCGCTCGGTGTCCAGCCAAGCCCGTGCCGCGGCCGGGTCGCCGGCGATCGGAGAGACGTACGCCGGTAGCGCGACAGCAGGTCTGTGGTGCCGCTCGGCGGGGTAGAGGGCGTCCATGGCGGCCGCGGCCGTGCTCAGGTAGTGGTCGAAGATGCGGGTCAGCGCGGCCTGCCGGTCGGCCTCGGAGTCATGCGTACGGGTCAGGCGGTACGCGTAGGCGCGCAGCAGGTCGTGCGTGCCGAACCGGCCGGGCCGGGCGGGCTGCAGGAGGTGGGCGCGGGCCAGCAGCCCCAGCTTCCTGGCAACCTGGGCCGGGCCGTCACCGGCGGCGGCCCGCTCCTCGCCCGGCGCGTCGCCCATCAGGGCGGCGACGGCATGGGCGTCAGCCTCCGGCCCGGGGTGCAGGCTCAGCAGGCGGAAGGTGCGGGCGACGGGGCGGGCAGACGCTGGTACGACCAGGAGAACACCGCCTCCACCGCCGCGCGCCGGTCGCCGCCCGCATCCAGGAGATCCAGTCGCCGCTGCTGGTCGGCCAGCTCCGCCACCAGGTCCACCAGCTGCAGCGACGGGCGGGCGACGGCGAGCTCGGCCGCGACCCGGAGCGCCAGCGGGAGCCGTACACACTGTTCGGCCAGGGCGGCGACCGGCCCCGGCTCGGTTTCGACCCGCGCGCCGATGAGCGTCCGCAACAGGGCGACCGCGTCGGGCAGCGGGAGCGGGCCCAAGCCGATGCGGCGGGCGCCGTGGAGGGCCACCAGGCCGGCCAGGCTGTCCCGGCTGGTGACCACGACGGTGCAGGACGGCGAGCCGGGAAGCAGCGGGCGGACCTGCTCCTCGGACAGGGCGTTGTCCAGGACCACCAGCATCCGCCGGTCGGCGATCTCGGTCCGGTACCGGCCGGCGCGGTCGTCGACGTCGAGCGGGATCACGTCACCGGGAACCCCTAGGACGCTGAGGAACCGGGTGAGGGCGTCACCGGGCGGCATGGGGTGGTCCGGATCGTAGCCGCGCAGGTTGACGTAGAGCTGGCCGTCGGGAAACCGGTGCCGCGTCCGGTGCGCCCAGTGGACGGCCAGCGCGGTCTTCCCCACCCCGGCCGTGCCGGAGACCACCGAGACGGCCACCGCCGTTGGGCTTCCCTTCGCTCCGGTCAGCATCCGGTCGAGGGCCGACAGCTCCGTGTCCCGGCCGGCGAAGTCGGGCACATCCGCGGGCAACTGCGCGGGGAGCGCGCCGGCGACGCTCACCGGTACCGGGCCGGTGGCCGCGTCCTGGTCGGGGACACGCCCGTGGCCGGGAGGAGGCCTGGTGCGGCGGCGCAGCACGGAGACATAGGCCGCGGACAGCTCGGGGCCGGGGTCGACGCCGAGTTCATCGACCAGCAGGCGGCGGCTTCGCCGGTAGACGGCGACCGCCTGGTCGCGTCGCCCGACGGCCTGGTACGCCCGGATGAGCCGGGCCTGGGCGCCCTCGTCCAGCGGCTGCGCGGCCGCGGCCTCCTCCAGGACGGGGAGCACGCTGGGGCTCTTTCCCGCCGCGATCATGACTTCGCCGTACTGGGCCACCACGCCACGACGCTCCCCGGCCAGCGCGACGACCATCGGGTGGGCGGCGAGGAACGGCAGGTCGGCGAGGGGCGGCTGCTGCCACAGCCCGAGCGCGTCGGCCAGCAGCGCCGCGGCCCGCTCCTGGCCGCCGTCCCGCCGTGCGGCCTCCGCCGCGGCGACCAGGTCCCGGAAGCGCAGCAGATCGATGACGTCGTACGGAACGCGCAGCGCGTAGCCGTCGCCGAGCCGGGGCAGCACCGCGCTGGGGGCGCGCGGCCGCCGCCCCGGCTCCAACAGCCGGCGCAAGTGCTTGATGTGGGTCTGGATGACGTTCGGCGCGCTCGCCGGGGGCCGCTCGCCCCACAGGGCGTCCGCGAGCCCGGAGAACGGCAGTTGCTGTCCACGGGACACGGCCAGCAGGGCGAGAGTCGCACGGCGCTGGGGCGAGCCGAGGTCGAGGCGTGTGCCGTCCCGCCAGGCACAGACCGGCCCGAGTACCTGAATGCGCATGAGCCCCCCGCCTCGCCGTTTCACAACTCCTCACCCTTCTCTCATCAGCGGCATGTCCGGAAGGCACATTCCGGCCCAGTGCCGCACAGCCGCCGCCAGCCCGCCGGCCGTTCAGTGCCTGTCGATTCGCCGTCCAGTGGGGGTTGGAGAGTGATCGTGCGCATCTGCGTGACGATGCGCACGGGAAGAGCAGGTCATGTCCCGATCCCTGCGCGGCCGGCTGGCCGCGCTGCTGGTGGACAACGACTTCGCCGCCGTGGCGGCGGTGCTCAAGGGAAGTGCAGCAGCGCGACGTTCGCGCCTGACTAAGACTCGTTGTCAGCCACCGACTATGCCGACGGTTGGCGACCTGCTCCACAAACGGGCAGCACTCATCCCGCCGGGGACCGATCCGTACTACGGTGAAACGATGGGCGGTGACGATGCGTTGGGGGCGGGGGACATGCGAGGCCCGGTGCCACTGCTGCTGCCAGTCGAACGGGCCAGCCCCGAGCCGCGGGGCCTCGTGAAGGGATCCAGGATGATCCAGGTGGGCGATATCCGCGAGTGGCGCGGCTACGACGTCGTCGACCGCGACGGCCACAAGATCGGCAAGCTGGAAGCGATCTACGTGGACACCAGCACTGACGAGCCGGCCATGGCCACTGTTCAGACCGGTCTGCCGACGCGTCACCGCCTGGTCTTCGTACCGCTGGACGGCGCGATTGTCGGACCCGGTTACGTCAGGGTCGTCCACGACAAGGCGTTGGTGAAGGAGTGCCCCTCCATCGGCACGGACGACGTCCTGCCCGCTGAGGAGGAGGAACCGATCTTCCGGCACTACGGCCTGACCTACCAGCCGGGCACCGGCGGTGAGCGGCAGCTCGCCCGGCGCTGAGAGTCCGCTCCTACGAAGGAGGCATCGGCGTCATCGCCCGAAAGCGCCGTCGGGTGGCCGCACGCCTTCTGCGCGTGTCGGCGCCGGGGCAGGGCGGTCGTGCCGACGTGCGGCAAGGCGAAAAGCGGTCCGACTGCCGGGTCGTGCTGCCAGGAACGGATCGGGATGAACCGCAGGGGCCCGCACCCTCTACCAGTAGTGCCGTCGTCCGCGGACCGCGTGACCGAGCGATCCCAGGATCCACAGGACGGCCCCGATGACGATCAGAATGACCCCGATGGTCCACAGGATGGCGATGTTGGCGATGAAACCGATGACGAGCAGGAGGATTCCGAGGACGATCATGGTGTCCTCCGATCTCGCGGAGTGATCCTGTCCTGCTGGTCCCCCGCCCGCTTCGCGGCAAACCCCTGCACGGTGTTCGGATGCCGACGGCCCGCCTGTGACAGTGGCTTCCTTGACGGTGCAGATCTACCGTAGGGAGATACGAAGCAGATCCTTGGAGCGCGTCATGATCGTCATCCTCGGACTCATCATCCTGCTCGCCGCGGTAGTCGTCGGCGTGGCCGGTGTTGTCACCAACAGCGGCAGCGCGCATGAGCTCACCGGCGGGTTCTCGGTATTCGGCTTCGACGTGACCGGCTCCACCGGCACGCTTTTCCTTTCCGGCATGATCGTCGGGGCGGCGGCCCTGTTCGGACTGAGCCTGCTCCTGACCGGCGCACGCCGCACCTCTCGCCGGGGCAGCACCGGGCGCCGCGGACTCAAGCAGTCGCGCCGCGAGACGGCTGCGGCCGGCCAGGGTCGCGACGACTTGATCGACCAACGAGAGTCCGCCCGCGCGGAGACGCCGAATGCGCGGGGGAACGATTCACCCCAAGGCGATCGCCCTGTCGCTACGGACGGGGGTCGTCGGAGCAGGCCGCACTGGTTCGGGCACCGATCCGCCCCCCGGTAGGCCGCCCTCGCACGCGCAGATCGCTCACTGGCAGGCGCCACCGATGTCCCTCCTCGCCCCCAGCGCGAAGACGGCCAGTGCTCCGGTCCGGTATATCGCGGACACCCCGGCCCCGCTGACCGGCAGCGCGGCCACGGCCGCGGTGCACACATCCACCACGCCGACCCGGGCACCAAGTCGGGCTGCTCCTGGGCGGCTGCCCGTACGCTCCGGACCTGGTCCTGAAATGGTCAGTACGGCCGGGTCGGCACCCTGGTGCGGTAGGCGCCCGGGGTCGCGCCGGTCCACCGGCGGAACGCGCGGATGAATGCCGCCGCATCGGCGTACCCGAGCCGTACGGCGATCTGGTCCACTCCCAGTCCGAGGGTGGACAGCATCTCGACAGCGCGAGCGTGCCGCGCTCCGTCGACGAGACGCCGGTAGGAAGTGCCCTCCACAGCCAGACGCCGGTGCAGTGTGCGGGTGGAGACGTGCAGCGCGGCTGCGGCAACACCCATGTCGGGGATCCCGTCCGGCCACTGCATGAGCAGTTCCCGTACCCGCGCCGCGAATTCGGTGTGGGCGCGCCGGGCCAGCAGGAGGCTGCACTCGCGTTCGCACACCTGCATCGTGTGGCGGTCCGCCTGCGGCAGCGACTGCTCCAGTACCGCGGCGAGGGTGACGATCGCGTTGCGCGGCGCCCCGAAGGCGATCGGCGCGTCGGTGAACGCCTCGTACGCTGCGGGCTCTTCAGGCCGTGGGAAGCGCACATCCAGCCGGAGGGGGGTGAAGGGCCGACCCAGAATGGTGTCCAGGATGGTGCGGATGTTGGCCATTTCCCGCTCGACGAAGAAGTGCCGGACGGGCTGGGGCACAAACCCGTCGTCCAGGACGAGGTGGACCTCGTCCCCGTCCTCCTGAAGGTGGATTCCGACCATGGTGAAGGTGAGTTCCAGGTAGCGCAGTCCCACAGCTGCCGCTTCGCGCAGCGTCGGGCTGGCCAGCAGTGCGAAGCCCCACACGCTGTACGTGCGCAGCGGAATCCGGCTGCCGACCTCCAGCCCCAGGCCGGGAGCGTCGCCTGTGGCGCGGACCAGGTTCTGCGCCACAACGAGCTCCTGCCAGGCGCGGACGTGTGCGGCATCGTCGGCGAGAGTGTTCTCGTCCACACCGCTGCCGTCGAGGCATGCCGGTACGGGAACTCCGCGCTCGACCCCGACATCCACCATCGCGCGTACGCCGGCGATGCCTCGCGGGAACAGCCGTGGAGGTGTGGAGACTTCGTCGACCCCCACCCCGTGTCCGGAACGGCCAACAGCATGGCCGCCATTGCCTAGAACCAGCACTGCCAATCCCCCTAGCATCGGAAGGGATCGATGCGGCGAATCCCGCCGCAGGCTGTCATTCAGCCTATCCGGGATGTGCGTGCCGGCCAGGGGGCGTATGCGGTATCAGCCACGGTCACCAGCAGGGCTCGGCGCGCCCCGCAACCATCGCGTGTGCAACCGCTGTACCGGAAAGCATTCTTGAGCAGTACCCGTTAAACCACACCGGTCAGGAGACCACGGAGTGGAATGGGGACCACACTTCCGAATCGCACAGGCGGAGTGATTGATGGACGAGTTCAGCACGTTGGAAGTAATGCTGGTCGACAATGAGGACCTTGTGCGCCGCGGTTTCCGGCATGCACTCGGAGAGGCACCGGATATCGCCGTGGTCGCCGATACGAGGGTCGGCGATGAGGCATTGCGAATGGTCGAGCTGCGGCGACCGCAGGTCGTACTCGTCGACGCCGAATACGAATTCATCCGTAAACTCGCCCAGCCTTCGGGGGCGGCAGCATCAGGATTCGCACCCGGCTACGTACCCGGAATCGTCGTCCTGACCAGCATCGACCTCGACAGCCATCTGTTCGGGTCGCTGAAGGCGGGCGCAAGCGGGTTTCTGCTCAAGAGCGCCAGCCAGGAGGAGCTGACCTCAGCCGTCCGCGCGGTCGCCGGCGGCGCGGCTTTCATCTGCCCCACGATGACCCGACGGCTGATCGATCGGTTCGAGATCCTTCCGCCGCCACAGGAGCGTTCTCACGCGGTCGCCCTGGCCACCCTGAGCGGCCGGGAGACCCAAGTCCTGACCGGTATGGCCATGGGGAGGTCGAATCAAGAGATCGCCCGCGAGCTGCATGTAACGCCCGCCACCGTGAAGTCCCACGTCTCGCGCATCCTCGCCAAACTCGAGTTGCCGAACCGGATGCACGCGGCGCTGATGGCTCAGCGGAGCGGTCTGGTGCACTCGCCCCAGCCTGCGCAGGCCGCACGGGCCTCCGCAGGCTCCCAGGATCCCCCAGCCGCTCAAGCCCCCTCTCCCTTCGGCCCGTCCCGCGCCGCTGGTCAGGCGGGCTTGGTGAAAGCGAGGACCACGTTGTGACCGCCGAAACCGAACGAGTTCGAGATGGCCGCGGTGACCTTGGTGTGCCGAGGACTTCCGGTGACGATGTCCACCTTCACCTCGGGGTCCTTGTCGTCGAGGTTCCTGGTCGCGGGAATCACGTCGTTGAAGATGCTCAGGACCGTGAAGATGGCCTCGATCGCGCCCGCCCCGCCTATGAGATGGCCCGTGATCGACTTGGTCGCCGTCACCAGAGCATGCGGACCGATCGATTCCAGCAATGCCGACGCCTCGATACGGTCACCGACGGGCGTACCGGGAGCGTGAGCGTTGACGTGAACGATGTCGTGCGGGCCGAGGCCGCCGGAGCTCAAGGCCTGGCGGATCGCACTGATCTGACCGTCCGCTGAAGGAGCTGTCATGGCGTGCGCGTCGGAGCTCATCCCCGTACCGGCAAGCGTGGCATACGCCCGCGCGCCACGAGCTCTTGCGGATTCGGCTCGTTCCAGTACGACGGCGCCGGCGCCCTCGGCCATGACGAAGCCGTCCCGGGCGCTGTCGAACGGCCGCGATGCGCTCTGAGGTTCGTCATGACGGCTGGACAGGGCTCCCATGCGGGCGAAGGCCGCCATGGACAGCCGGCCGATGCATGCCTCTGTGCCGCCGGCGACAACGACGTCGGCCCGCCCGGCACGAAGTATGGCGAGCCCCATGGCGATTGCCTCCGCTCCAGAGGCGCAGGCGCTGGTCGGCGCGTGGGCACCGGCGCGGGCCTCGAGATCCAGACTGACGGCGGCGGCCGGGCCGTTGGGCATCAGCATCGTCACGGCGAAGGGCGACACTCGTCCCGGCCCCTTCGCCGATGACACGTCATGCTGGTCTACCAGGGTCTTCCCGCCGCCGAGGCCGGTGCCGATCACCACGGCCAACCGCTCGGGCGCCACCGTGGGCGCGCCGGCGTCGGCCCATGCCTGCCGGGCCGCCACCATCGCAACCTGCTGGCAGCGGTCCATCCGCCGGGCCTCGACCCGGTCCAGTACCTCGGTCGGTTCCTGACTCAGTCGGCCTGCCAGCCGTACGGGCAGATCGCGGGCCCAGGGTTCGTCGAGCACGGTGATCGGGGATTCGCCGGCGAGCAGCGCCGTCCAGGAGGAGTGGACGTCGGCGCCCAGCGGCGTGGTCATTCCTAAACCGGTGACCACAACGCCGGTTGTACCGAGGACTTCCCCGTCCGGGGGACCGGGGAGATCGGGGAGCTTCGGATAACCCAAGAAGTAGTCGTCAGATGCTTCGTAGGACATCACGGTTCCCTTTCTGAAGCCTTCTAGGGAAATGTTCTCCCTCGGACACGGGCTTGGGTACGGGCTTGAACTCGGGCTTGAACTCGGGACTGGATGCGGGATTGAACGCGGGCCATTCGTCGTCCACTGGCCGTCGTCATTACGGTAGCCAGCACGAGGCGCTTTCCATAACGGCCGGCCGACGGATCCGTGAGGGCGACCGGAGGCTGGTCGTCATCCGTCTTACGGGCTAATCGGCACTCGCCTCCGGTAGGGGGTGGACGCCATCCGCCGGCGGATACTCGATATTTCTCCGCCGGCTTAGCATCTCTCCGAGTGGAACGACCATGACGCAGGCGTACAGCAATGGCTGGGCAAATAGCCAAGTCCTGGCGGCCAGTGGGGGAATGGCGGGGCAATGGCAATGGCCGAGCCGAACAGGAGGACCACGATGTCAGAGGATGCCATCACAGAATCCCGACTCGAGCCGACGACCTTGGTCGAGCTCTGCAGTTATCGCGCGTCCAGGGACCCGGATCGACGGATGTTCGCCTTCCTGGAGAACGGCCTAGAAGAGTCCGACTCGCTCACCCTCGCCCAACTCGACGCCCGTGCAAGGGCGATCGCCGTGCGTCTGAGCAGGCATGCCCCGCCGGGCGCCCGGGCCGTGCTGAGTTACCCGCCGGGTCTGGACTTCGTGTCCGCCTTCTTCGGCTGCCTGTATGCCGGCCTGATCGCGGTGCCGGCTCCTCCGGTGCTGCGCGTCGGCGTCGACGACCGGTATACGCGCTTCCGGGCAATCGTCAACAGCTGCCAGCCGGATCTGATGCTGTCGAACGGGTCCAGGCTGGACCGTGTCGACACTTTGCTGAAGGACATGTCCACACCACGCCGGCCGACCTCTGTGGCGACTGACGAGATCAGTGGGACGGACGCACACGGCTGGAATGCCCCCCGCATCGGCCCGGACACGATCGCGTACCTGCAGTACACCTCCGGCACGACCGGTCCGCCCCGGGGTGTGGAGCTCACCCATGGCAACGTCCTGCACAACCTCTCGTTGATCCTGGCCAACGGTTCCCGGGACACGGACGACTTCGACCGGCTGCCGCCCGTTGTGTCCTGGCTGCCCGTGTTCCACGACATGGGACTGATCACCGGGGTCCTGCAGCCGCTCTATGTCGGGTACGACGCCGTACTGATGCCGCCATCGGCGTTCACGCAGCATCCGGTCAACTGGCTCCGCGCGATATCGGACCACGGAGCGGGCATCAGTTCGGCACCCGGTTTCGGGTACGAGCTGTGCGTGCGGCGCGTCTCCGAGCAGCAGCTGCGTTCCCTCGATTTCAGCGGCTGGCGGATCGCGGTGGTCGGGGACGAGCCGGTGCGTGCAGAGATGATTGACCAGTTCAGTGCCCTGCTCGCCCCGTTCGGCTTTCGCCGCGAGGCGTTCTTCCCGAGTTACGGCATCGCCGAGTCCACCGTGATGCTCAGCGGCGGGCCGGTGGAGCCCGAACCGGTGATCCGGCGGTTCGAGGCGGTGGCGCTGGCGAAAGGCAAGGTGCAGCGAGCCGGTAGCGAGGACGAGGCCCGCCGGCTGGTCGGCCTGGGCCAGTTGCACCCGTCCATGACCATCGCGGTGGTGGATCCGGCCACCGGCGAACCGTGCGCCCCGGACGAGACAGGGGAGATCCTGGCTTCCGGACCGAGTATCGGTGCCGCGTACTGGAACGCCCCGGAGGAGACGGCAAGTACGTTCAACGCCACTGTGCGCGGCCACGAGGGACGCCAGTTCCTGCGCACCGGCAGCCTCGGCTTTCTGGACGGCGGTCAGCTCTTCGTCACCTGCCGGGTGGACGACCTCATCGTCGTGGAGGGCATGCAGCACTACCCGTACGACATCGAGGCGACCGCGGGAGGAAGCCACGCGGCCGTACGGGAAGGCTGCTGCTGCGCATTCACCGTCGAGGACGGCGGACGCACCCGCCTCGTCGTTCTGGCTGAGATCAACAGCCGGTACCGCGTCGTGGCCGACCCCGCCCCGGACGCTCCGTCAGGTGCCCGCGCGACCGTCGGCGCGGGCGAGGTCGAAGAAGCCGTCAGGGAGGCCGTCTTCGCGGGGCACGGCCTCCGGGCCGACGAGGTACTCCTGGTCAAGGCCGGTTCGCTGCCGTTCACCACCAGCGGCAAGCTGCAGCGCTCGCGGTGCCGGTCCAGGTACCGGGCGCGGGTGTTCGAGACGGTCTGAACCTCGCTCCATGCAGGGAGGGCGCGCGAACTGCCGCCGCCTTCTTCCTCCTTCCTCCGTTTGGAGTGGTCTCATGCGAACCAATCATCAGCACAGTGTCTGCCTGCCCGAGAGGGTGGCCGGTGAGCACGGCGCACTGACGACGGTGGTCGACCTGTGCCGCACTCGTGCGGCAGCCGAGCCCGACCGGAAGAGTTTTGTGTTCCTGGGCGATGGTGTCGATGAATCCGACTCACTGACCCTGGCCGAACTCGACCGCTGTGCGCGGGCGATCGCCGTGACGCTGCTGAAGCAGGCTCCAACCGCACGCGCACGCGCGCTGCTGAGTTACCCGCCCGGCCTGGAGTTCCACGCCGCCTTCCTGGGCTGCATCTATGCGGGTCTGATCCCGGTGCCGGTAGCTCCGCTCGACGGCACGCGGGGCAATGCCAAATGGACTCGGGTGGAGTCGATTGCCGCGAGTTCCGAGTCCCGGCTGTTCCTGTCCACCGGCCCCCTGCTTGCCGCCGCCGAGCCCGTCCTCACCGGCACCGAGGGGCTCGCCCGACTCGGCCGGGTGGCGACCGACGAGGTATCCCTGGACCTGGCCCGGCAATGGACCCCGCCGGTGACCGCCGCTGAGATGGTCGCCTACCTGCAGTACTCCTCGGGATCCACGGGAGTGCCGAAAGGCGTCGCGATCACTCACAGCAATGTGCTGAACAATCTGTCGTTGATATACGACAACACGCGTCGCCTTGCCGACGACGCCGGGCTGCCCCGCCCGTCGTCGGTGTCGTGGCTGCCGCCGCACCACAACATGGGCCTCATCTGCAACGTCCTCGAGCCCCTCTTCTCCGGCCGGGACGTCACACTGCTGCCGACGATGACGTTCGTACAGCGTCCGCTCACGTGGCTGCGGGCGATCTCCCGGCTCGGACGCGCGGACAGCTGCGCGCCGAACTTCGCCTACGACCTGTGTGTCCGCCGGGTGACCGACGCTCAGCGCCGGGAACTCGACCTCAGCCGTTGGGAGATGGCTCTGGTCGGAGGTGAGCCCGTCCGCGCCGATACCCTCGACCGCTTCAGCGCGGCGTTCGCAGAGGCCGGCTTCCGGCGCGAGGCACTGTCCCCCGCGTACGGCCTCGCCGAGGCGACAGTGATGGTCACGGCCGTGCCGGTCGGCCAGGGCCCGGAAGTCCTGAGAGCGGACTCCGAGGCGCTCACCGCCGGAAAAGTGCGCCCAGCCGCGTCGGCACCGGACAGTCGGGAGCTGGTCGGCTGCGGCCCGATCCATCCGTTGAGCATGGCTGTCGCCGTCGACCCGGAGACAGGCAAGCCCTGCGACGAGGACGAGGTGGGCGAGATCTTCGTGTCCGGCCCGAGCGTCGCAGCGGGCTATCTGAACGCTCCCAAGGAGAGTGCCGAGACCTTCATGGGGACCCTTCCCGACCAGCCGGGCGAGCGGTTTCTCCGTACCGGAGACCTCGGATTTCTGCACAGCGGGGAGCTGTTCATCACCGGTCGGGCGAAGGACGTCATCATCATCGCCGGTGCCAACCACTACCCGCAGGACATCGAAGCCACTGTTGAGGCCAGCCATCCGGCAGTCCGCGAGTTCGGTGCTTGCGCGGTGTCGGTCGACGACGGCGCGCATGAACGGCTCATCGTGCTCGCCGAGACGACGGCGGCAGCCGGCGGCGGGAGTGATGAGCCGGTGACCGCCCAGGAGATCAAGCAGGAGATCAGGCGCGCCGTCCATGCAGGACACCGCATCCAGGTGCACGATGTCGTCCTCCTCAAGCCGGGGACGCTGCCGCTCACGACGACCGGCAAGCTGCAACGTCGCGACAGCCGGGACCGGTACCTGGGGGGTTCCTTCGAGGCCGCCCTCATCGAATGAGGGGACGGGGTCGAGTAGCGCCGCCGGCTGTTGAGTTCAGTCGGCGGTGGCGGTGGCGGTGGCGGTGGCGGTGGCGGCGCGGTCGTCGGATGCCGGTGTGCGAACGGCGATGAGGGCGACGTCGTCGCTGCTGTCTTGAGCGAGTCCGGTGAGGAACTCGTCGCAGAAGGCTCCCAGGGGTTCTTGGGCGAGGGCGGCGGCGTGCTGGCGAAGCCGGGCCGCGCCGCGGTCGAGGTCTTCAGTGCGCCGTTCGATGAGGCCGTCGGTGTAGAACAGGATGGTGGCGTTCGCCGGTAGGACTTCGGTCGCGTCGGGGCGTCGTTGGGTGGGATCCACTCCCAGAAGCATGCTGCGGCCGTCGGTCAGGAAGCGTGTGTCGCCTTCAGCTGTGATCAACAGCGGGGCGGGATGGCCGGCGGCGGCGTACTGAAGCGCCCATGGCTCGTGCTCGGCCGGTTTCTCGACCAGCGCGTAAATGCAGGTCAGGGTCTGGTGTGGGTAGAGGATGCTGTTGGCCGCGTCCATGCGGCCAAGGATCTTGCCGGGTGGCTCTTTGCGGTCGCAGGCGATGCCGCGCAACATGTTGCGCATGTGGCTCATGGTGACCGTGGCCTGCAAGTCGTGGCCGGCGACGTCTCCGATGATGAGGGCCGCGGCACCGCCGGGCAGGACGAACGCGTCGTACCAGTCTCCGCCGACCTGGGAGGTGGCCAGAGCCGGCTGGTAGCGGGCGGCCAACTCGAGCAGTCCGAGCGTCGGCAGATCGGGCAGCAGGGAGCGCTGGATGCGCTCCCCCGTGTTCTGGACCTCGGCGTACAGGCGTCCGTTGTCGACGGCGAGCGCGACGCGATGTGCCAGGTCCTCCGCCAGCGGAAGAGTGTCCTCGTCCAGTGCCCCATTACTCTCCGTGCGCGCCAGGGTCAACGCGCCCAGGACCTGGCGGCGGGAGCGCAGGGGCGTGATCACCACCGTGTCCGCTCCCAGGCGGTCGAAGAGTTCCAGTTCCCTGGCATGCAGAGGATCGGCCGCAGCTTCCGGCGCGGAGAATGACGTTACGAGCAGCGGCCCAGCCCCCCGCAGGGCGCGGGCCAGTGAGGCGGCCGAATCCTCGGACACAGGTGGCAGTTCACCTTCGTAGAGGCCGGGTGACACCAGGTCGGACTCACGGTGCTCGATCACGTGCCGACGCAGGCGGCCACGCTCGTCGAGCAGATCCACCGCGCACCAGTCCGCGAGGCCCGGCACCAGCGTGTGGCAGAGGCGTCGCAGCCCCGTGTCCAGGTCGAGGGTGCTGGCCAGGGCGTCGCCGGCGTTGGTCAGGAGCGTCAGCCGGTCCAGGGCTTGCTGCACCGCCCGGTCCAGCTCATGGGAGTCCGCAGCCGGCCCGTCATGGTCGTCCACATCCGAACCCATCCGGCACCTCTTCCCCATTCGCCGGCCCGCCACAGCCGACTACAGGCCGTCACGCTGCGCAGCCGCCGGGACTGTCCCTGTCTCCATGCTGCCGCATGGACGGGTCCGCGGCCGGTGGCGCCGTTGAGAGGGAATTCTCAGTGGTCGGAGTAACTGAAGTCCCCCACCGTCCAGGCACTCACATCCTTGATGGCAATGCGGTACATCCCTCCGGTCTCGGGAATCCCGAGGCTTCCCTGAAGGATTCTCGCGACATGGAAGTGCAGGTGTGTGGGTGGCTCAGCCTGCTCGCTGCGGGGGCCGGCCCCGGCGGCCACGAAGATGGTGGAGAACGGTCCCAGTCGGTCCGAATCTTTCAGGACCTCGGCGACACGCTGCCTCCACATGGCTTCGGGAGCCAGTCGTCCGGTGATGACAGCACCGTGGACCACCACGGTGAGAGACATCTGATTGGTTTGCTCCGATTCCACCATGGCGGCGACATCGACAAGCAGATAATCAGGCTTCGACATGAGAGCCAATATTACTATGCGGCCTTCGCATTCCCGGGGGGCTCCACGGCCGGGCAGGGGTAGTTGGGCCGCGATCAGGGCGTGGCAAGGGAGATCTCGGTCGACTTGATCAGTGCCACTACGGAGGACCCGGCGGCCAGACCCAGGTCGGCGACGGCGTCCTTCGTGATCGCGGCGGTCAGCTCGCCGCCCACCACGCCGACCTTGACGCTCGCCATCGCGCCGCCGGCGGCGACGTCGGTGACAGTGCCGGGAATCTGGTTGCGGATGCTCAGGCCCTCCACCGCGCCGGTGGCCAGCGAGACCTCGGTGGACTTCACCAGGGCGCGTACGGCGGAGCCCGGCGCGAGGCCCAGTTCCCTGACGGCCTCCAGAGTGATCGCGGCGGTGATCTCCTGGCCGCCCTCCAGACGGACCTTGACGGCGGCCATCACCTCGCCGGGCGTGACGGAGACGACCGTGCCGGGGATCTGATTGCGGATGCTCAGGCTCATGGGGCCACCGTAGCCACGGGCCCCGGCAGCAGCCGGGCAGCGCGCTTGGGGCTTCCTCCAAGGGGTCTGGCATTTGCTATGAAGCGGTTCTCAATGTCTTGTAAATGCTGGCTGATGGCGCCTACCTTGTCGCATATGCAGTCCTACACAATCGGCCAGGCGGCGCGTCTGCTGGGCGTCAGCCCCGACACCGCGCGTCGCTGGGCGGACGCCGGCAAGGTCGCGACCCATCGCGACGAAAGCGGCCGCCGCCTCATCGACGGCCGTGACCTGGCGGCCTTCTCGATCGAGGTAGCCCAGGGCGGGACCGGCGAGGAGGACGTCTCGTACACCTCGGCCCGCAACGCCTTCCCGGGCATCGTCACCGCGGTCAAGCTCGGCGATGTCGCCGCGCAGGTCGAGATCCAGGCCGGCCCGCACCGGCTGGTCTCCCTGCTGACCAGGGAGGCCGTCGAGGAGCTGGGGCTGGAGGTCGGCATGCAGGCCACCGCCCGCGTGAAGTCGACCAGCGTGCACATCGACCGCGTCTGAGAACCGCCCCCCTGAACCGACCCTGAGACCGTCTTCCGACACTCACTCAGCACTCATCCCTTGCAGCGGCGTCGCCCGTCCCTGACGCGGCCTGTTCCCACCGCTTCACCAAGAGGAGCCCTCGTGTCGTATGCCTTTGCCCGGCACCGTACCGCCGCCGCGGTCCTGACCGCAGCACTGCTCGTACCACTGGCCGCCTGCGGCAGCGACGACAGCAAGAAGGACAGCGGCGCGAAGGCCACCGGGTCCGCCGCCGGCGCGCCGAAGGCCGAGCTGACCGTGCTGGCCGCCTCCTCGCTGACCGATGTCTTCAAGACGGCGGGCGCCACGTACGAGAAGTCCCACCCCGGCACCACGGTGAAGTTCTCCTTCGCCGGGTCCCAGGAACTGGCCGCCCAGGTCAAGCAGGGCGCCCCCGCCGACGCCCTGGTCACCGCGGACACCAAGACCATGGACGGGCTGAAGTCCGACACCGGTGCCCCGACCGTCATCGCCAAGAACCGGCTCGTCATCGCGACCGGCAAGGGCAACCCGGAGAAGGTCGGCTCGCTGGCGGACCTCGCGGACACCAAGCTGAAGGTCGTGCTCGCCGCCCCCGAGGTGCCGGTCGGCCGCTACAGCAAGAAGATCCTGGACGCCCAGAAGATCGTCGTGAAACCGGTCTCCCAGGAGCCCAACGTCCGCGCCGTCCTGAGCAAGGTCGAGCTCGGCGAGGCCGACGCCGGGCTCGTCTACAAGACAGACGCCACGAGCGCGAAGGGCAAGGTCGAGGCCGTCGAGATCCCCGACGACCTGAACGCCGTAGCCTCCTACCCGGCGGCGACTCTGAAGACGTCCACGAACGCGGAGGCCGCCGCCGCGTTCGTGAAGTGGCTGAGCACGCCCAAGGCGCAGAAGATCCTTCAGGACGCGGGCTTCCAGCAGCCGTAACCGCCGACAGCCGTAACCGCCGACAGCCGTAACCGCCGGCAGCCGGCTGCCCGGTACGGGGGCCGGGCAGCCCACGAACGAAACTCGACCCCGACCAGGTCCCCGAGGAACCCCCGATGAGACGCCTACGCAGCCGCGGCACCCGCACCCCCGTCGCGCTCGCCGTGCCCGCGCTGCTCGCCATCGCGCTGCTGCTGATGCCGCTGATCGGCATCCTCGTCCGCACCTCCTGGGGCGACCTCGGTGCACATCTGACCAGCCCGGGCGTCACCGAGGCGCTGCAACTGTCGCTGCTCGTCTCGTTCTGGGCGCTCGGTGTCTCCCTGCTGCTGGGGGTGCCGCTGGCCTGGCTGCTGGCCCGCGTCGACTTCCCCGGCAAGGCGCTCGTACGGTCCCTCGTGCTGCTGCCGATGGTGCTGCCGCCCACTGTCGGAGGCGTCGCGCTCCTCCTCGGATTCGGCCGCCGGGGACTGCTCGGCCCCTGGCTGGAGGGCACCTTCGGCATCACCCTGCCCTTCCACACCTCGGGTGCCGTCGTCGCTGCGACGTTCGTCGCGATGCCGTTCCTCGTCATCAGTCTCGAAGGCGCCCTGGCGGGGCTGCGACCGAGCTACGAGGAGACCGCGGCCTCTCTCGGAGCCTCGCCGCTACGGGTGTTCTTCACCGTCACTCTCCCCATGGTGGCCCCCGGACTCGTCGCCGGAGCCGCTCTCACCTGGGCGCGGGCCCTGGGTGAGTTCGGCGCGACCATCACCTTCGCGGGCAATCTGCCCGGCACCACGCAGACGCTGCCCCTCCAGGTTTATCTGCTGCTCCAGGACCAGCCGGAAGCGGCAACCTCTCTGTCCCTGCTGCTGCTCGCCATCGCCATGGCGGTGCTCATCGCGCTGCGCGGCCGCTGGTCCGGCGGGGCGCCGGGCCAGGCACCCGGCAGGCAGCGCCCGGAGGAAGCGTCTGCCGAGCAGCCCCCTGCCGAGCAGCCCCCCGTCGAGCCGGCCAAGGACTTCAACCTCCCTGAAATGCAGGAGAGTTGGCCGCTGCACGCCGAGGTCACCGGCTTCAACGAGCTCACCCTGGACGCCGAACCCGGCACCACCATCGCCGTCGTCGGCCCCAACGGCGCGGGCAAGACCACCCTGTTGCGCGGCCTCCTCGGACTGACCCCACGCGCCCACGCCGCGCTCCGCCTCGGTGACGCGGATGTGACCGATCTGCCCCCGCACCGCCGCGGTGTGGCCTGGGTGCCCCAGGACGGCGCGCTCTTCCCGCACTTGAGCGCCCTGAGCAACACGGCGTACGGGCTGCGCGCCCACGGCGTCCCACGCGCCGAGGCCCGCCGCACCGCCCAGGGCTGGCTCGACCGGCTCGGCGTCGGCCACCTCGCGCACCGCAGGCCCGCCCAGCTCTCCGGCGGCCAGGCCCAGCGCGTCGCGCTGGCCCGCGCGTTGGCCGCCCGCCCCCGGCTGCTGCTCCTCGACGAACCCCTCGCCGCACTCGACCAGACCACCCGCGCGCATGTACGCCACACCCTGCGCACGCACCTCGACGGCTTCGGCGGCGTCTGCCTGCTGGTCACCCACGACCCGGTGGAAGCGGTATCGCTCGCCGACCGGGTGCTCGTACTGGACGAGGGCCGCGCCCTGCAGGACGCGCCGCCCGCCGAGGTCACCGCGCCACCCACGTTCCCCGTGGGTCGCCCGGATGCTCGGCCGCAACGCCTGGCCCGGCACCGCGACGGCGGACGGCCTCGCGCTCCCCGGCGGCGGGCTCCTCGTCGTCGCCGATCCGCTGCCCGTCGGCACCGAGGCTCTCGCGATCATCGCGCCGGAAGCGGTCGCCGTACACCGTGACAGGCCCGGCGGCAGCCCGCGCAATGTGTGGCCGGGCACCGTACGGGAGATCACCGCCACCGGCAGCCGGCTGCGCATCCTGATCGGCTCGCCGCAGGCGCCCGACCTCGTCGCCGAGATCACCCCGCAGGCGGCTGCCGAACTGGGCCTCGCCGACGGGACTTCCGTATGGACCAGCGTCAAGGCGACCGAGGCCGTCATTGTGACGCTGTGAGAGCTGTGGCGGCCGAGCCGGGGACGGGCGCGCACTGCTACTCCACGGTAGAAGCCAGTCAACTCTGAACAAAAGTCGAGCGGTTCTTTCCTTTTCTCGACAGCGTCGGGAATGGTCGCGGTTCCGGAACTCTTGTTCCACACCTGTGGGTTGTGTAAGGGTGAGCTTCCTCATGTCTCGACAGGCCGATTTTGTTCAGCCGTTCGAATTTCACCGAGGTATAGACCAAGCAGGCGCGCACCCTTTCAACTGACAGAAATGTCCGGCCCGTTAACCCGGGCCGGACCGGAACCATGTTCAACCCCCCACCGCAATGCCCTGGATGGAAAGACGTCTATGCAGAATCCCCGTACTCCGGGTCCCGTCCCTCCTCCCCGCACCGGTCTCAGCTCCGGGGACTCCGACGAAGGTCTCGCGGCGACACTGCGGACCGGCGGGGGGAACGACGAGGCCCGTGCCGTAGCAGTGCTGCTGGCGAGGCACTGGCAACCTGTGTTCGACTACACGTCGATCTGCACCCCTTCGGCCCAGGCGGCGTCCATGCTCGCCACGGCGGCCTCCCGCAAGGTGTTGGAAAGTCTGCGGCAGGCCCGGACGGCCGCAGCGCTTCGTCCGCTTCTTTTGCTGACTGCCCGTCAAATCGGCAAGACGTGGGCGGCGGACGAGCGCGTCACCGCGCTGCCCGAACTCCAGAATCCGGACACCGGCCGCACCGTACCCGTCGACATGTTCACCATCCCGGAGAATCGGGGGCTGATCGCGCGGGCTTTCCAGGCAATCCCGGGCCCCGCCCAATGTCTGCTCTGGCACGTCGAGGTCGAGGGCGAGGGTATATCCGTACCGGCCGGATTGCTGGCCGTTGATCCCCGTAGTGCGGCGGCCCAGCTCGAACAGGCGCGTGAAATCCTGCGGGCGGGCTGCCTGCGGGCCCATCTGGAACTCGCCCCGTCCCAGGAATGCCGCCACTTCAACCGGCTGCTGGACATATCCCTGCGCCGCGGCGGCCCACTGATTCCCGACATCCAGGCGCATCTGGCGAAGTGTCAGCACTGCCGCTACGGCGCCGAACAGCTCAACCACGTCGACGGCAGGCTCGCCCTCCTGCTGGCCGAAGGCGTACTCGGCCCGGCCGCCCAGCCCTATCTCGACTCGCGGCCCGCCCGCAACAACGCCCGCTCCCGGGTGGCCAGAGCGGACGCGGTGCGCAGCGCGGTCCGCAGCGCCGGCCGTCACTCGCGGGGCGGACGTCCCCGCTCGCTGCCCCGCGTCACCTTCCAGGGCCGCCCCCTGTCGCTGTCCCAGCGCGGACGCGGGGCCGCCATCACCGGCCTCGGGATCGTGACCGGCCTGCTCGTCGTCGCGGCCGTCGTCACCGAGATCTGGCCGGACGACGGCAGTAATGCGGGACCGGCTGTCCCGAGCGGCTCCGTCAGCGCGGTCCCCGCCCCCGGATCCCAGCTGCCCTCCAGCCCCCCTCCACAGCCCTCGCAGCCGTCGACCACCTCTGCCGCACTCCCCACGGGCCCGCTCAGCACCAGACTGCGCAACTTCGACTCCGGCCTGTGCCTCGACATCCGCGACCGCAGGGTGCAGATCGGCGCCGACGCGACGATGGCGCCCTGCTCCAGCTCCGTGACCCAGCAGTGGGTGTACGAGAACGACGGACTGCTGCGCAGCGCCGCCGCCCCCGAACTGTGTCTGAACTCCCATGAGCTGGACGGCGTGGTCGTCCTCGGCGCTTGTGCGGACCCATCGGCGGGCAACGCCGCGGACGTCCGCTACGACCTGACGATCCAGGGCGATGTGATTCCCCGCTGGAACGACGGTCTTGCCGTCGTCCCCACCGCCGCGGAGGCCGGGGCGACGGTGGTGGTCAAGGTCCGGGACGGTTCGCCGGCGCAGCGCTGGGCCACTGACAACGTTGCCGCCGGCTCGCCCAAGATCCGGCCGAGCGCCGATTCGGGAAATCCGCCCGCCGAGGAGGTCAACACCTCCCCGTCGGGCGGCAAACCCCCGCGGCCCGTGGGCGGGGGTGCGGTGCCGGATCCCGGTCCGGTGCCGGATCCGGAGAGCACGTCTCCGTACGGGGACGTGCCCAAGTCCAATGTCCGCCGCGCCAGCAATGGCGGGTCCGGGTCCGGCTCGGACAGCGCCCCGCCCGGGCCGCGGCCCGCGGCTCCGGGGCGGCTGCTCGACGCCGCGGGCCGGGACCTGCAGAGTCCGGTGCCGTCACTTCCCCGCCCGCGGGAGGCCGTTCACGCGCACGGGGATGAGGAGCGCGTCAGGTCATCTCGGGCATCTCGCCCTGCGTCGTCTGCAGATCGATGACGGAGAACGCCGCGCCCTGCTGGTCCGCGACCGCCGCGAAACGGCCGAACGGGCTGTCCATCGGGCCGAAGTGCACCTGCCCGCCACGCTTGTTGACGGTGGCCACCGCGGCGTCGCAGTCCGGCACCGCGAAGTACACATTGATGTACGGCGGGACCTCGGGCGGGAAGTCGTCGGTCATCTTCATCCGGCCCGCCACCGGCCGGCCGTTGACGTTCCACACACAGAAGTCGATGTGTTCGTCGGCCATCCGCTGCACCTCGAAGGGGAAGACGGCCGGGTAGAAGGAGTCCGCCTTCGCGGCGTCGCGGGTGGTGACCTCCGCCCATGCGAACGAGCCGGGCTCGCCCGTCTTCTCGAAGCCCTCGTGGCCGGCGGCCTGCCAGGCGCTGAAGTACGCGCCGCTGGGGTCCTGGGCCGTCACCATGGTGCCGAACTCGCCTACCTCCATCGGCTCCATCGTCAGCGCTCCGCCGTTGTCACGGATCTTCGTGGTCGTCGCGGCGATGTCCGGGGTGGCGAAGTAGAGGTTCCATGCGGCCGGAGTGCTTTCCATGCCCGGCATCTGCGGGGAGAGGGCGGCCACGGCCTTGCCGTCGGAGTACGCCTGTGTGTAGTAGCCGAATTCTTCCAAGCCTTCGCCGTACGTCCAGCCCAACAGCTCGCTGTAGAAAGTCTTCGCGGCTTCCAGATCGGGGAACATCGCGTCGGTCCAACAGGGGGTGCCTTCGGGTTGCGCGGCCATGGGAACCAAGCCTCCCGGTCGAGGAAATTTCGTCCCTTTCACGCTATTCGCGAGTTCGCGGCGCCGCGCGCCGAGCGGGGGAGGGGGGCTTGGGCGTTTGGGGGTGCGGGGGCCGAGGTGCGGAGCGGCGGTGCGTCCGGGGTGTGCGGGGCGGCGGGGTGCGGGGCGGCGGGGCGGCCGGGGTGCGCGGGGTGCGGGGTGCGGGTCCGGGTTGCGCGGGGCTGCGGTGCGGGTCTTGGGCGTGCGGGGTTGCGCGGGGCTGCGGTGCGGGTCTTGGGCGTGCGGGGTTGCGCGGGGTCTGCGGTGCGGGTCTGCGGTGCGTCCGGGTTGCGCGGCCGCGGCGTGCGGGTCGGGGGTGCGTGCGGGGTGCGCGGCCGCGGCAGGGTGCGGGTCTTGGGCGTGCGGGGGCGGCGGGGTGCGGGCGTGGGGCCGCTCCGGGGCTCGTATTCTGGACTGCTTTCCTCACCGCGCTTCGCGCGAGTTGCGCCGCTTTACGTCCAGAACACGACCCCTGCGCGTCCCCCTGCCGGTGAAGGGCCTGTGCCACCGCGTGCCGTACACGTCGGCCTGGAGGGCGCGGCGTGAAGCTGCCGCACGGCGGGGCTGCGTCCCCGCTGTACCCGCGCGACGCGACGCTGCCGCGTGGGCGGGGGTGTTTTGCCGTTGCCTCTGGAGGTGGCGGTGGCGGCGCGAAGCTGCCGCTGCCTGTGGGTGTGGGGCGTCAGCCCCCCACACCCACAGGGGGTCTGGGGCACCGCCCGAGTCTCGGGAAGGGGCGGGGTGGGGGACAAGCAACCCGCACCCCGGACGCCCGCGCCATGGACGAGCCCCACGCCCCGGACGCCCGCACCGCCGAAGCCCCCGCACCCCGACCACGAGGAAGGCGCGCCCTACGGCAACGGGAGCGCCACCTTGACCGCGTACACCGCGACCAGCCCGTACCCGATCCGGAACGTCCACGCCCGAGCGGTGTCCGAGATCCGCGTCCTCGCCAAACCGCTGACCGCGACCAGCAGTTGTTGCCACGCCAGCGAGGCGACGAAGACGCCGCCGACGAACACCGCGCCGGCCGTGCCTCCGCTCAGGGCCGCGCCCTGAGCCGTGGTCAGGGCGGCGAAGTACAGGGCGGTGGTCGGGTTGATGAGGGTGAGCGCGGCGAACCGGGTGAACGTCCGTACCGGTCCGATGCCCGCGCTCTCGCCCTCGGGCTCGGGCCCCGCGTGCCGCGAGGCGAGCAGCCCGCGCACCGCGATCACCGCCAGCACGGTGGCCGACACCAGCCGGACCCAGGCCTCGACGCCGGAGAGCGCGGAGGCGACGAGCGGCCCGAGTGCGGTTGCGACGGCGGCGTACGCGAAGTCGACCACGGCGACCGCGGCCGCCGCGGCCACTGCACCGCGGCGGTCGCGCATGCCCTCCTGGATGAGGAGTACGCCCATCGCCCCCACGGGCATAGCCACACCCAGGCCCGCCGCCGCGCCCGCCATCGCCGTCGTCCACATACTCATGGCGCACAGCGTCGGTCCCGGGCCACGATCGGCGCGACCGATTTACGCGCCCCCGCCCACCGGCGGTCTCAGCTGGCTTCGGCGAGCGGATTGAGGACCAGCGGCTGGATCTTGCCCTCCAGCATCGCGCCGAGGCCCAGTACGGCGCAGACGTCGGGCCGGTCGGCGATGTGTACCGGCATTCCGGTGGCATCGCGCAGCATCTGGTCCAGGCCGGGCAGTAGCGCACTCCCGCCGACCATCATGATCCCGCGGTCGGCGAGATCGGCGACCAGGTCCGGCGGGCAGTCCCGCAGCACCTTGCCGATGCCGTCGAGCACGGAGGTGAGCGGGGTGTGGATGGCGTCTCGTACGGCGGCGGTGTCGACACGCACCGAGCGGGCGAGTCCGGTCGCCACGTCCCGGCCGTGGATCTCGGTGGACGCCGGACCGTGGGTGTTGAGGCCGTTGCCGCTCAGTGCCAGCTGGAGGGGGCGTACGGACTGGCTGGGCAGCATCAGTTCGTGCTGGTGGCGCAGGTGCTGGATCACCGCGTGGTCGATGGCGTTGCCGCCCACCGGGATCCGCTCGGCCGTGACGATCGCGCCGAGCGAGAGCACGGCGACCTGTGTGGTCGCCGCGCCACACACCATGATCATGGTCGCGGTGGGCTGCTCCACGGGCAGCCCGCAGCCGACGGCCGCGGCGATCAGGGTGTCGACGAGCTCGACCCGGCGGGCGCCGAGGCCGACGAGGGTCTCGACGGCGGCGCGCTCGGCGAGCGGGTCGCTGTCGTGCGGGGTGCAGGCGGCGGCGCGCAGCCGCGGCTTGCGGCGCAGCTGGCGGCGGAGCTTCTCGCCGAGGAGGAGACGGAGCATCCGCTGGGCCATCTCGATGTCGACGATGGTGCCGCCGGCGATGGGACGGGCGACGCGGATGTAGTCGGGCGTACGGCCCGTCATCTTCTCGGCGAGCGCGCCGACCGCGATCAACGCGCCGGTGCGGGTGTTCACGGCGGCGACGCTCGGCTCGTCGACGACGAGCCCGGCCCCCTTCACGAAGACCCTGGTCCTCGCGGCTCCCAGGTCGACGGCGACATGGCAACGGCGCAACTGCTCAAGGCTGACGGTCACGGCGGATCCTCCCGAGTGCGGTACTTGATGGCATCGTGCGATCGCAACGGGAAGTGCGCGCGCTGGGTGAGCCGGTCGGGGGTATGGAGCAGACGATCCGTCAGATTCGTTCGGCCGATCGGGCGTCAATTCCCGGTTACAGCAGTCTCTGAAGCAGTCCCCAGCAGAACTCCGCGACGCCCTGCTCGCCGTCGGGAAGGGTGAACGCCAGCTGCCATCGCGTCGGCGCCGAGCCCTCCATGGGTCTGGCGGGAGGAAACGCTCTTGCCACCTCGTCCACCGTGCACGACCACGGCACCAGGTCATCGGCCGTACGCAACTCGGGTCCCGTCGCCCCCGGGGCGCGGACCAGCCATTCGTTCCACACCGCCCCGCCGTCCGCCGCCAGCACCTCGAAGCGCAGATCGGGCCAGAGCGGTACGGGCCACAGCAGCGCGTCGCACTCGAGGTCGCCGATCCGCCGACGTATGACCTGCTCCGGCTTCCCGAGCACCGAGCGGTAGCGGGCAAGCGCGCCGCGACCCCTCGGCGAGCGGACCATGGCCTGCCAGCGGCGGTTGGCCTCGCGCATCTCGGCGAGGGACGCGCCCAGTTCGTGGCGGGCGTCCTCGACCAGACCGGGTTGATGGTCAGCCATCCGGCGTAGCAGTACCAGCTGGAATTCGCGGGGCCCGAACGGTGCGGCAGGGGTCATGTCCGACATCCTGCCCCGCTGTCCGGGGCGAACGCGCCGTCACTGACGAGAAGCTGACCCGTAGCCAAGATGAGGGTTCCACACAAAATCCTCACAGACTCATTCACCGCTGGTCCCTCTGCGCCGCATAGCCTGCGGGCGCCATGGATTACTGCAACCAGTGCCGTCGGCACCTCAACGGCGCTCTGGCCTGTGCCGGCTGCGGTACACCCGTTGAGGAGCTCCGGTATCAGAGCCCCATTGCGCCCGCGGCGGAGCACGTCCTCGAACTGGACGAGGTGTCCGAGCCGGCGGGCCATCGGCGTGCCCATCGCCAGAACAGTTCCCGGCGCAGGGCCGCGGCCGGGCGACGGGCCCGTAAGCGGCGTGGCCGCAAGGTGCTGCTCGGCACCTTCGGCCTGGTGCTCGCTGCGGGTGCGCTGAGCCTGGCCGAGCTGGCCATGGAGAATCCGGGCGACGACGGCGCGGCCACCGCCGTCAAGGAAGAGCCGGACGTCGAGACGGAGCCCGCTCCGGAGCCCACGGATGTCGATGTCACCCCCGAGGGTCCCGACCCCGTGACGGAATCGCCCGTCTCGGCGTCGAGTTCCGCACGCCCGACGGGAACCGGCACCGGCGGCCCGGGCAGCGGCGGCACCGGGAAGCCGACTGCCACGAGCCGGGGCGGCGGCAGGCCGTCGGCCGCGCCCTCCGCCGTGCAGCCGCCCGCCAGTACGGAGCCGTCGAACTCGGGGCAGCCGAGCGGATCGGCCTCGGCCGAGCCCTCGAAGGCCCCGGGCCCCACGCCGACCCCGACGCCGACCCAGACCTGCAACCAGTTCCTCTTTTGGTGCATCTAGAAGTCGGGTGACCGAGGGCTACGGCACGGCCGGAGCCCCTTCGCCCAGCATCCGCTTGAGTAGGTCCCGAAGTATCGTCCGCTCCTCGTCCGACAGCCCGGCCAGCGGCTCGCGCGCGAAGTCCAGCGACTCCCGCAGCCGCCGCGCGGTGTCGGCCCCGTCCTTCGTCGGCGCGGCCAGCTTCACCCTGCGGTCGTTCGGATCGGGCCGTCGTTCCACCAGCCCGCGGGTCTCCAGACGGTCGACGATGCCGGTGATGTTCGACGGCTCGCATCTCAGCTTCTGTGCGACGCGGCGCATGGGCATCGGCTCAAGGGTCAGCAGTCCCAGCACCCGCGCCTGCGCGCCGGTGAGTGAGTGCTTGGCCGCGGCCTGCTCGTACTCCGCGTAGTAGCGGGCCACAACGGTGCCGATGAGCTCGACGACCTCGACGGTCAGGGTGTCTGTTCGTGGGGTGGCCATGGCGAACAGGATACCCAGTTACTTGACAACATGAAATATCCATGAGCATGGTTGTTTCACATAGTGAAGCTTTTCTAGGAGGAACGCAGCATGTCCGCACTCCCCGCGTCCGGTCGTGAATGGCACCTGGTCGCCCGCCCGCACGGCTGGCCCAAGGCGGAGGACTTCGCTCTGCGTGAAGCGCCGGTGACCGAGCCGGGCGAGGGTCGCATCCTCGTCCGCAATCTGTACTTCTCGGTCGACCCGTACATGCGCGGCCGGATGAACGACGTGAAGTCGTACACCCCGCCCTTCAAGCTCGACCACCCCATGGAGGGCGGCGCTGTCGGCGAGGTCATCGCCTCGGGAGCCGAGGGCTTCGCCGTCGGTGACCACGTCCTGCACGGGCTCGGCTGGCGCGAGTACGCCGCGATGCCCGCGAAGCACGCCACCAAGGTCGACGCCTCGCTCGCCCCGCTCTCCGCCTACCTCGGCGTGCTGGGCATGACCGGTCTGACCGCCTACGCCGGGCTCTTCGACGTCGCCTCCTTCAAGGAGGGCGACGCGGTCTTCGTCTCCGGCGCGGCCGGCGCGGTGGGCAGCCAGGTCGGCCAGATGGCCAAGCTCAAGGGTGCCTCCCGCGTCATCGGCTCGGCGGGCTCCGACGAGAAGGTCAAGCTTCTCGTCGAGGAGTACGGCTTCGACGCGGCCTTCAACTACAAGAACGGCCCCGTCGGGGAGCAGCTCAAGGAAGCCGCCCCGGACGGCATCGACGTCTACTTCGACAACGTGGGCGGGGACCACCTCGAGGCCGCGATCTCCTCGCTCAAGGTGCACGGCCGCGCCACTATCTGCGGCATGATCGCCCAGTACAACAACACCGAGCCGACCCCGGGACCCCGCAACCTCGCCATGGTCATCGGCAAGCGGCTGCGCCTGCAGGGCGTGCTCGTGGGCGACCACGCAGCGCTCCAGCCGGAGTTCGTCCGTGAGGTCGCGGGCTGGATCGCCTCCGGCGAGCTCAAGTACAACGAGACCGTCGTCGAGGGCATCGAGAACGGCTACGACGCGTTCCTCGGTCTGCTGCGCGGTGAGAACACCGGCAAGATGATCGTTTCGCTGACCAGCTAGGCTCGGCCTCAGCCACCGCGGTCGTGGGCGCGAGCCGGGGTGAACCAGCGACAGGAAACCTCTTCATGTCCATCCAGCAGTCCGACGTCCTGTACACCGCTGCCGCCACCGCGGAGAACGGCCGTGACGGCCGGGTCGTCACCCACGACGGCCGGGTCGTCACCCACGACGGCCGGCTCGACCTGGTCGTCAATCCGCCGAAGGAGATGGGCGGTTCCGGTGCGGGAACCAACCCGGAGCAGCTCTTCGCCGCCGGTTACAGCGCCTGCTTCCAGGGTGCTCTGGGTGTCGTCGCCCGCCGGGAGAACGCAGATATTTCCGGCTCGACGGTCACCGCCGAGGTCGGCATAGGCAAGAACGACGAGGGCTTCGGGATCACCGTCAGGATCTCCGCGAACATCCCGAACGTGGACGCCGCCACCGCCAAGGACCTGCTCGAGAAGGCCCACCAGGTCTGCCCGTACTCCAAGGCGACCCGCGGCAACATCACGGTCGACCTCGCGGTCTGACCGGCACTGCGTACAGGAGGGCCGCACCCCGTCCGGGGTGCGGCCCTCGCTGCGTACTCAGCGTGTGATCAGCGCCCGGCCGACCTGCGCGAACACGCCCTTCGGGTGGTCGCGGAACAGCGGCTCCGTGCCGAACAGCACGACCGGCGTGCCCTTCGCGCTCGTACCGCTGACGATCGACGCCCGGCCGGCCGCGTCCTTCGGGCCGCCCTTGCCGTCCTCCGTCGTACGCCAGTGGCCCGCGACGAGCGGGTTCCCCGGGCCGTACGACTGCTCCACCCGCACACCTGGGCCGAGGTCGGTGAACCACAGCGGGGAGTACACGAAGGTGTGCGCGGGCGCGCCGCCGGTGACCGGGCTGCCGGCCGCATTGGCCACCCGGACCACGCCGTTGGCGTCGCCGTTGCCCGCCACCGGCTTGACCGCGATCAGACCCGCATCGGCGTTGAAGGCCGCGCCGTCCGAGCCGAGGGTCACCACACCGCCGTCGCCCCCGAGGAAGGCGTCCAGCGCGCCGCGGGCGGCCGGGGTCAGCCGCCCGTACTCCAGACCGCCCGAGACCATCAGCACATCCGCCTTCGACCAGTCGAAGCCCGCGTTGAGAGCGGCCGTCGACACCGGCTGCACCTCGAAGCCCATCTCGCGCAGCGCGAACAGCTCACCGGGGGTCACCGCCGCGGCGACCCTGGTCCGCTTCAGCGCGCCCGTGCCCTTCTCCTTCGTGGCCAAGAAGGCGACCCCGAGACGGTCGGCGAGTACACCTGCCACACCGCGGGCCGAACCCGGCACGATCGCCGAGCCGTCAGTGGCGCGCCGCACCTTCACCCCCTGCGCGAGCAGGGAGTTGAGGGCGGCGAGCTCCTTCGGGTCGTCGAGCCGCAGCCGCAGTTCCCCGAACGGGGCCACATAGCCGGCGGGCGCGGCAGCATGGACCGGGCGGCCCACCACATGCAGCTTGCCCTTGGCGGCCTTGTCCACGGTCGCGCCCCACAGCAGCCCGAGGCTCCAGCCCGAGATGTCGTACATCGTGGACACGTCCGCGCTGATGTCCCGGCCCTCGGCCAGGATCACATTGGCGATGCCGCGCTTGGGCTGGCGCATGTCGACGACGTACGATCCCGCCGGGTAGCTGCGGCCCGCGAGCCTGAACGGCAGCACCGCCCGCTCCACCCGTACGTCGTTGGCAACCAGATGGTCCACCAGCCGGGCCGCCGCGGTCGCCGACCTCTGGCCCCGCCCCGCCGGAATGACGTACGCGCGCGGGAAGGTCGTGGTGTACACGTCCTCGGGACCGATGCCCGGCACGCCAGGCACCGTCTCCTCCGAGACCGGCCGCTGCGCCTCGCCCGCCGCGCCCCGCCGGAAGGTCTCGATCTGGTCGGCGATCACCGCCGTGCGGTGCGTACGCGTGTAGTCGAGCGTCGCGCGCATCGCCGCGCCCGCGACGGCCGTGTTGATCGCGGCCCGGCGGCGCAGCTCGGCGACGGGCAGGGAGTCGTACTCCTCGTTGTTGACCGCCATCGGGAACTCGATGGTGTGCGAGGCGATCGCGCCCTGGAACGGCATGTACTGCGGGGTGAAGACCGGCGGCCAGTCGTCCCAGCCCTCCTTCTCGTCCCGGAAGGGGATGACGGCGGGCTGCACACCGTCCTTGGCGGGGGTGTAGCCGAGGCCGTTCACCGCCTTCTCCATGCCCAGCGCGTTGGCGTACGAATTCTTGAGGAAGAGGTCGTACTCGTAGTTCTCGCCGTGCGGCGGAGTCGTCGGCTCGATCAGTGTGCCGTTGACGTAACCGTGCAGATCGAGCATGAGAGCCGGCTGTTTGTCGATGGCGATCTGCCGGATGGCGCGCGCCTCGGGCTGGGATCCGGTGATGAAGTCCCGGTTGAGGTCGAAGCCGTTGGCATTTGCGCGGGTGCCGGCGATGCGGCCGTCCGGGTTGGCCGTCACATTGAGGTAGATACGGTTCCTGGACAGCAGGTCGGCAGTCGTGCCGTCCTTCGCCTTCGCCAGCTCCTCGATGAGCTTCAGGGCGGCGTCGGTGCCCTCCCACTCATTGCCGTGGATGTTGTTGTTGATGAACACCGGCGTCTTGTAGGCGGACTTGACGCGCTTGTCCTTGGCGGCGGCGGCCGGGGAGTTCTCGATCAGCTCCCGCATCCGCTCCTGCTCGCGCGCCTGCCGGGAGGTCTCGGGCGCGGTGACGGTGACGAGATACAGCTCGTGCCCGCCGGCGGAGTGCCCGGCCACCTCGACGCTGACCCGGTCGCCGAGCTTCTGCAGGGCGTTCAGCCGCGGGGCGAGCGCGTGGTACGGCTCGAGCCCCAGCTTGATCGACTTGTCGGCCGGGTTCACGGGCGGCGCATCCAGGACGGTACGCCGTGGGTAGCCGCCGCTCTTCGCGAGCTCGGGGGCCGCGGTGCGCAGCGCGTTGGCGGCGGCCGAGAGGGGAGCCTTCGCGACTGCGGCGTCGCGCCCGCCGCCTTCGCGTACGGGATGGGGCTGTGGGCCGTCGCGACCGGGGAGTGCGGTCGCGGGCGCGGGCGCGAGAAGCACCGCCCCGGCGAGGGCGGCGGTGGCGATGAGAAGGGGGCGGGGCAAGCCCATGCGTACGTGCCTCCGGAGTGTCGGAATCGATCGGAATCGATCAGCACAACGATTAGTGGTACGCAGGGGTCTACAGGGTCAACTGCCGGACAACAAGAGCTGCTTGGGCGTAACCCCCGGTTCGGCTCCGGCTCTTCGCGCACCACCCGCCGGGCCGATCGTGCCCGCGGCCCGGTCCGGCCGGGCTCGGCCCCACGCCGGCTCCGGCACCCCGATAAACTGTACCCATGCGTGATCTTGGGGTGGGCTTCGGCTACTTGATGAAGGGCCAGCGCTGGGTCGGCGGGCACGGCAAGTGGTTCGGCTTCGGGCTGCTGCCCGGGCTGGTGACGCTGGTGCTGTACGCGGCCGCGCTGGTCGGCCTCGGCTACGGCGCCGACGACTTCGCCGCCTGGACGACACCCTTCGCCGACGACTGGTCCTCGCCCTGGCAGGGCCTGTTCCGGGGCTTCCTGACCGCGCTCGTCTTCTGCTTCGGGCTGTTCCTCGCGGTGATCACCTTCACCGCGGTGACGCTGCTGGTCGGCCAGCCCTTCTACGAGTCGCTGTCCGAGCAGGTCGACCGGACCGAGGGCGGCGACGTCCCCGAGTCCGGCCTGCCGCTCTGGCGGGAGCTGTGGATCTCCGCGCGCGACTCGCTGCGGGTCCTGGCGCGGGTCGTGCTCTACGGCGTACTGCTCTTCGCCCTCGGCTTCATCCCGGTCGTCGGCCAGACCGTCATCCCCGCCATAGGCTTCTGCGTGTCGGGCTTCTTCCTTGCGGAGGAGCTCACCGCGGTCGCCCTCCAGCGGCGCGGCGTCGAGCTCAAGGACCGCCTCGGGCTGCTGCGGGGCCGTCGGTTGCTGACCCTCGGCTTCGGAGTGCCGCTGACGCTGGCCTTCCTCGTGCCGTTCCTGGCCGTGTTCCTGATGCCGGGGGCGGTGGCCGGGGCGACGCTGATGGTGCGGGACCTGGTGGCGCCGGACCCGGAGGCCGAGCCGGCGAGTCCGGCCCGGTACACCCTGCACAAGGACTGACGACCTCGCGACATGCCACCGCCAAACGGCGTCTGGTGCGTTCAATGGCAAGGCGGTGGGGGCACCCCCGGACGAAGTCTGGGGGAGATCGCCCTCGTACGAATGGGGGGACCTCCCAGGCGAAGCTCTGGGGGAGTACTTGGGCGACTCCGACAACATCGCGTGGGGGCACCGCCCAGCGGTAGCTGGGGGAGTGCGTGCCAGGCGTCGCGGGCTGGGGGCACCTCCCAGGCGAAGCTCTGGGGGAGGGACTTCTAAAACACGCCCGATCGATCCGGGCCGGCCCCGCAAAAAGCCGTGCCCCAGCGTCGCGGCCGACAAGGCATACAGCAACGGACCATGCCGCCAGTTCCTGCGGCGCCGGAGCAGCGCAGGCCGTGATCCTGTTCCTGGCCGCCGCGCGCGTGGGCGCCCCTCCGCATCGAACACCGCCTCGTCGGCGGCCTCGTGCCGGCGTCGCTCCCGCACCGGCCAGCGGGGTGCTCCGTACGGGTGGTTCTGGCGGGGATCTTGGCCAATTCCCGTGACTCGGTCGCGGGTTCTCCCGGCGAGCGGCAGCGCGGTGCCACAGTCCTCTGGCGAGATACACAGGCCGTCAGGGTGCAGGCGCGGCGGCCGGGCCAGAAGGAGAGGGATGAGCAGAATCAGAGAGCGGTACGCATGCTGAACAACCACATTCAACGGCGTGCCCTCACCATCGTCAGCAGCATTCTCCTGGTGCTGCAGACGCTTGTGTTCCTCGGACCCGCGCACGCATGGGCGGGCGAAGACCAAGCAGTCGACACCGGCTTCGAGCCGCACAACGCGACGGCCAATCCCCGGAAGCCGTCACAGGTCGCCGTCATGCGGGGATGTACCGTCCGCATCGACAACAACTTCGGTAAAGACGGCTTCCCGATCACGCGGTCGTCGACCCTCGCGTGTTCCGGGGACCCGTCCCTCGCCTTCGACTCACAGGGGCGCCTGTTCGTCACTCATCTCTCGGACGATCTGAACACCACCGCCAATCGCTTCGGGGTGGGGGTCGCTCAGATCACCGACCTGACGACGACGGGGAACCAGAATTACACCCCCGACCAGGTGAGCGGGAACAGCCCGAACAACCACGACAAGCAGTGGCTGGTGGCCGACGCCAACCCCACCAGCCCATACCGGGACAACCTCTACATCGTCTGGACACACCTCGGCGCCCCATGGCAGATCCAGTTCTCCCGCTTGGAGAACGGCAGCACGATCTGGTCGCCGCCGAGCGTCCTCTCCACGGCCGGAGAGGGGAACGTCTGGCCCTCCCACGCGGCCGTCGGCCCGAACGGCGACCTCTACGTTGCCTACCACGCCAACGGGTGCAACGAGGGGGCCGACGGGGCGCCCGGCCAGGGCACCACACAGCTCCTCCGCGACGGCTCCGGCGGGGCCGATTTCGCCGCCGGTACGGTCCCGCAGAAGACCGCGGCGTTCGGGGCGGGGCAGGCCACCGTCACCTGCAACGTGCAGGACACCCCGGGCGGTGACATCCCGGGGGCCGACTTCTGGCTCCAGGGCAGCATGCAACCCTGGATCCTCCCCGACCCGGCCCGGCCGGGGAACGTCTACGTCGTCGCCAACGACGACCCCAACGACGCCTTCGGGAACGGCGACGACGCCGACGTCGTCATCGCCCGCTCCACGGACAACGGGCAGACCTTCACCCGGGGCAGGGTCGACCACGGGCCGGGCCAGACCTTCGCCGTGATGCCCACCGCCCACATCGACCAGGACGGCAACGCGGTCGTCACCTGGTACGACAACCGCAGCGGCGAGACCAACGGCGGCACCGGGCCGAACGGGAGCAACAACTTTCTGCTGGAGCTCTACGGCACTACGAGCCGGGACGGCGGGCAGACCTGGGCGCAGGACTTCCGGGTCAGCGACTCCCCCTTCGACCCCGACCTCAATGCCCCCTGCCGCTTCAGCTGCGCCGCCGGCTCCACCCAGCAGACCCTGCGCATCGGCGAGTACAACGGCGTGTGGACGGTCGACGGGATCGGCTACGCGACCTGGACCGGTAACGCCACCCCACCGGCGGGCGGTAACCCGGCCGCGGGAGCGCAGACCACCTACTACGACACGTTCTCGATGCTCGGAGCCTTCCCCGACACATTCGAACCGAACGAGGCGACCGACACCGCCGTCGCCGCCGCACTCGGCTCGAACGACAGGTTCAACCAGGGCCGGCTCACCCTGCACAGCGCGACCGACGTCGACTTCTTCAGGGTCGAGGCCCGCCACACCGGACACCTGCACGCCGGAATCGCCTTCAACGAGGTGATCTCCGAGCTCCAGGTGCGCGCGTACGACAGGTTCGGCAACGAGGTCGGCACCGGAACCATCGCGGAGACCAGGCCGGGCAGCTCGACCAGCAAGCTCGCGATCCCGGTCGTCAAGGACCAGCCGTACTTCATCGCGGTCAGCGACAGCGGCATCAGCGACCCGACCGAGCCGGGTCAGGCATCACCGACCGATCCGCCGGAAGCGACCTACGACCTCACCATCGTCAACCGCGCGGCCCCCGAACCCTTTGGCCTCGACCTCAAGCGCGAGTCGGACTCGGGCCGGATCGACAACGACGACGTCACCAATGTCGCCGGACCGGAGATCCTCCTCAGAGTCGACGACTCGGAGCTGCAGGCCGCGGGCATCGAGCTGTCGCCGGAGAACGGCACAGCCGCTCTCGAGGACGACGTCCCCGGCTACAAGGTGGCCGTGGAGCGTGACGGACAGCGCGTCGGCCTCGCACAGCCGGTGGACCCGACTCTCAAGCCAGGGGTGTACGAGATCGACCTGGACCCCGTCCTGGTGGAGGGGGAGCATCTGATCACCGCCGAGGTACTGATCGTCGACCCGTCGGACGACCCGGACAGCGCCGGCATCCTCCACGACACCGGCTCGGGCAAGGAGAGCGCGCACGCGCTGGCGATCACGCTCGACACGACCGCACCGGCCGCACCGCTCAGTGCCCCCGACCTGTTGTCGTCGAGCGACACCGGTGGCAACGACATCGACAACATCACGACGATCACCAAGCCCGCCTTCCAGGGCTCGTCGGTCGAGCCGAACGCATTGGTGCGGCTGACGGCCGATCCGCCGGCGGGGGGACCGTCCGTGGTCGGGAAGGACACCGTCACCTCGGGCGGTGAGTACGAGATCGTCAGCGATCCGCTCGACGACGGGACATACGACATGGCCGTGCGGTTCGAGGACCTCGCCGGCAATGTGAGCCCGGCGTCACCGTCCCTGCCGGTGACCATCGCCAACCAGTCGCTCACGCTGTCGGGCGCGACCGCGGACGTTCTCGTCGACGTCGACCAGGGCACCGTGACGGGTTACCCCGATATCCCGGGCGGCTTCGTCGGTATCCGCGGGATCCCAGTGGTGAACCTCGACGCGGCCGGCAACGGTCTGGCCATTCAGGGCGGAGAAGGCGACGAGTCGCTGACGTTCACACCGACGAGCGCGAATGGAGGGCGTCTGACCCGGACGAACTCGCCGCAGGTGCTGAACCTCTCCGGAGTGACGGGCGACGTGGCGATCAACCCCGAGGGCGGCGACGACGAGGTCACCATCGTGGGCACTACAGGGGCCGATTCGATCCTCGGGACCGTGGACCTGCTGACCCTGCTCCGGGTCGAGGGGCTGCTGGGCCTCGAGATCACCACCGGCGAGACCGAGCGGATCGGCGTCACCGCGCGCGGCGGCAAGGACACGGTGGACCTCACCGCCAAGAACACGGTCAGCGCCCTGCTGTCCGTCGACTCGGGTCCCCCGAACACGGCCGCGCCGCCGCAGGGCGACACGCTGATCGTGCGCAGGGGCTCGCCCTTGGGCCTGCTCAGCAACGCGCCCGGCGGGCCGTTCACAGGAGAGGGGTCCGCTTTCGTCAGATACCCGCTGACGACCGGAGCCGAGACGCGCATCGACTACGCGCAGACGGAACGCGTGAAGCTCGTGCACTAGAGCACGCAGCCGAACACGCCGCGGCCGTCGTGGCCGTCACGCTGCGCCCTGCCCGGGTTCACGGGGCAGGGCGCAGCGTGCTGACGCGCCGCGCCCGGTTCGCTGCGCCACGAACGCTCGGGCACGCCAAGGCAGCACCGACAACGAGGCCACAGCCCACGAAACTCCAGTCCCCCTCGCCAGAAACTACCCAACCGTTGAGGCAAAGACCGTTGCCGTACTAGGACTGGACGGGAAGCTCCGCCACCGCGAGGCCGGGGGCCGCGGTGCCCGCGTCGGCGGTCATCGCACCGTCCGGGCCCCAGACGGCGCTGCCGCCGCGGCAGTCACCGGCGTCGCTGAGCCCCACGGCGTTGCCGAGAACCACGTACAGGCCGTTGTCCCTGGCCCGGACCGGGTAGACCGCCTCGAAGGAGTCGTTCTCCACATCGAGCGCCGAACTGGCCACGTACACCTGGCAGTTGTCCTGTTTCGCTCGCTCGGCGAGCTCCGGGAAACGGTTGTCGTAGCAGATCGCCAGTGCGAAACGGACGCCGTCGAGGGTGAACCGGCCGTCGGCCGTGCCCGCCTCGAAGATGTCGAGCTCAGGGCCGTGCAGATGCTGCTTGTCGTAGCGGGTGAGGAGCTCACCGCGCGGGCCGACGACGAGCGAGGCGATGGCGGGCCGCGCGCCGCCGGTGCGGGCGGCGACGCAGTTCACCACGGCGGCGATGCGCTCCTCGCGGCACGCCTCGCGTATGGGGTCGAGCCGCGGATCGTCCTCCTCGACCCAGAGCGCCGGGTCCTTGGCGATGAGCTCCAGCTCGTACCCCGTCACGGCCAGCTCGGCGAACACGACCAGATCCGCGCCCTGAACGGACGCCGCGCGGATGAGGCCGTGCATGGCGTGGACATTGGCGTCGACATCGCCCGGCACGGACGCGAATTGCGCAGCTGCGATCTTCATGCGTCCCATCATCGCCGTCTCACCATCCGGGAGAAAGCCGTAGTCGATTGCTCGTGGGGGCGGCGCTGGCGAGCATCGGCGCATGACCGAAGTGATCGCAGTCGCCGTCATCACCGTCCTCGCCGTCATCAGCCCGGGCGCCGACTTCGCGATGGTGGTGCGCAACAGCTATCTGTACGGCCGTACGACGGGGCTGCTCGGGGCGGTGGGTGTGGCCGCGGGCGTCCTGGTCCATGTCACGTACACGATGCTCGGCGTCGGCCTGCTGATCGCGTCGTCGACGGAGTTGTTCACGGCGATCAAACTGGTCGGCGCGGCGTACCTGGTCTACATCGGCGTACGCACCTTCAGGGCGCGCCCCGATCTGGCGGTGGACCTGGAGTCCAAGCCGGGCCTGACGCGCCTGGGCGCGCTGCGCACCGGCTTCCTCACGAATGCGCTCAACCCGAAGACGACGCTCTTCGTGGTCTCCACGTTCACCCAGGTGGTGGGCCCGGACACCCACCTGTGGCAACAGGCGGGCTACGGCCTGTTCATGTCCTTCGCCCACCTGGCGTGGTTCGGCGCGGTGGCGCTGTTCTTCTCCAACTCCCGCTTGCGCACGGCGATGCTGCGCTGGCAAAAGACCCTGAACCGAGCGATCGGCTCGGTCCTGGTGGGCCTGGGAGTCACTCTGGGCTTCGCCCGCTGAGCCTGCTTCACCCCGCCCGCGCAGCCGGGGCTGTGTCCGGGCGGCGCGAAGCTGCCGCCTCCGGGGATACGGGAGCTCAGCCACACCCCGTTGGCCGGTTCCCCGGGCCGAAGCGCTCGCAGCCGGCGTCGCCACCGCGGGGCCCGGGGTGCGGGGCTCCACCCCAACACCAGCCCGCCGCAGGCGAACCCGGGCCCGCTCGGCGCTGCCACCCCCGGGCCGCCCCCACTTCAAGGGCGCGGGTCCCCGGCCCGCTTGGCGCGGGCGGCGGAAGCTACTGCCGCGTCTCCTGCGGCGCGAAGCTGCCGCCCTCGGGTGTGGGGCCGCCCCATGTCAGTGGGCAAGTCTGCGACGGGCGAGCGGGCGAGCGGGCGAGCGGGCGAGCGGACCGACCGGCCGTGCTTGGCGCGGGCGGGCCGCCGCCGTCCTCACGCGGCGCGAAGCTGCCGCGCCCGGGGTGTGGGGCCGCCCCCACTTCAAAGGGCGGGTGGGTGGGGACAAGCCCCGCCGCAGGCGGCCCCCGGCCCCCTCAGCCCGACGTCTCCGCCGCCACGCGGATAATCGCCCGGACCTGCCCGATGATGTCCACCCGGTTCCGCACGAACTCCGGGTCCGTGATCTCCGTCGTGTTCCCCGTCCCGAACTGCAGCACCGGCGTATGCACATGGCCCCCCGGAATCTCCAGCCCCAACCGGTCCCGCAGCAGCGTCGCCCGGTACGCGATCTCGTTCGAGAGGTAGTTGCCGCCGCCGCCCGCGCGCGCCGTCGAGCCGGGTGTCGGGCCCCCGGGGCTGACCACCGGTGTCGTGCCGCCCTGCGGGATCTCCGTCACCGTCGTGTTGTCGTACACCGGGAAGCGCCCCGTCTGCGCCGCCACAATCGCCTTGTACGGAAGCGTCGTCGTCGTCCACTGCGGCTGCGACGCCGGATCGGTCACCGGCACCGTCTCCGTGCGCGAGACGTTCTCGTTGTCCCCGAACCCGCCCCGCCACGCGCCATTGGAGCGCTCGATGTCGATACGGCCCACCCGCCCCTGGCTCACCGTCGTGAACAGGTCGGCCTTCGGCAGCTGCGTGCGCAACGTCCGCTCCACCGTGCCGTCCGCGAAGTCCTGCCAGCGGACGGGGAAGACAGCCGTCTCGATCCGGGCGGGCCCGTCCGCCGTGCGGATCCAGGTGCCGTCCAGCGCCAGCGCAGTCGCCCCGGACGGGTTGCTTATTCGTATGTCGCGGTCCAGCGTGAAGGGGTCGAAGCCCGTCATCACGATCCGCTTGAAGCCCCTCCCCGCGGGGAGGTCCATCGAGTCCTGGCCGCGTGACGAGCGCTCGAGGCGGTCAAGGAGCCGCGCCCGTTCCGTGTCCGTCAGGCCGAACTCCGGCTGCCACTGCCGCAGTTCGCGGGTCATCCCGAGCCGCGCCCAGTACAGCGGCCGGTCGTCGTCCCGGCTCAGATCGCCCCGCGCCGGGCCGCGGCCCTGCGCCCGGTCCACCGCCCGGTCCCACAGCTGCGCGCCCTGCCGTACGACAGCCCGCTCGGCCTGCCGGAAGGACCGCGTCCCCTCCAGCGCCTGCGCGAACCGCGGCGCCACGGTGTCGAATCCGCTGCGCCGCAGGATCTCCTGGGGCACGGCCTTGTCGAGCCGCTGCTCCTCGACGGTGAACGGCGAAGCGGGCGCAGGCGCCGGATCGGCCGCGGCGAGCGGTGAGCCGGTGAGGGCGAGTACGAGGAGGGCGACGCCAACTACGTCCAGGCGCACGCGTATTCGGGACACGGGAATCCTTCCGTCGGGTGGCGGAAGTATCGCGTCCGTGCCGTGCCCCTGGCTACCGCGTCACTCCCGCCGCTCCGGCCGCTCCGCCCCCAGCAGCCACCGCCCGGCGGCTGCCCGGCGAAGCAGCCCGGTACGCGGGGTCCGGTACGCGGGGGCCGGGGCAAAGCCCCGGTTCACGACCGTGGTGGCTTCGCCGCCGTGACGTTGCGGTAGGCGATCTCCGCGAGCCGCCCCTGCCCGTTCTTGCTCGGGTGGAACCAGTCCCAGCGGCTCAACTGCTCACCCTTGAACCGGTAGTCGAAGACCGCGCCGCCGTCGTACCGGCAGCGCAGATCCTTCCCGCAGAGGTCCTTGAGCACCTCGTTGTACGCCACGACCCGCTCATGCACCCGGTCCCGCCGCTGCTGGGCCTTCACGCTCTCGTCCTCCGCGTTGCCCAGCATGGAGGCGCAGATGCCCAGCTTCCAGATCTGCCGGCCCAGTGGATTGCCGCGCCCGGTCGACCAGAGCCGCTTGAGATCCGGCACGCTCGACACGTACACCTGAGCCTTCGGTGCACTGCGCCGTAACTGCCGCAGTGCCGCCGTGAAGGAACTCCGGAACTCCTCGACCGGAGTCATCCGGTCCGCCGTGTCCGCGCAGGCGTCGTTCGCGCCGACCATCACCGTCACCAGCTCGGGCTTCTTGGCCGCCGCCTGCGTCATCTGCTCGGCCAGGTCCGCCACATCGGCCCCGGAGCGGGCGAAGTTCCAACTGCGCTCCGTAACCGCGGGCTGCCCGATCAGCCGCATCGCCAGGCTGCGCACCGTGGCGTCCGTGCCGGTCGCCCAGGACACCTCCGGGCAGTCGGAGAGCACCACGCAGGCGTCGAAGCCGCGGGTGATGGAGTCGCCGACGGCGGCGATGGAGTCGGGGCTGCGGTCCCATACGGGGGTGGGGCTGGGCGACGGCCGCCGCTTGGCGGGGGAGCCGTTGCCTCGCGTATCCGACGCGGAGTCACATCCGGCCAGGACGCCGGTCGCGAGGAGGACCGCCGCCGTCAGCGCTGCCGCCGCGCTGCGCGAACGGCGCTTCCGGCTCGTCTCCCGCATGCCCAGATCCCCTCCGTATCACCGGTCCGTGACGTCCTGCCGAGTGAAAGCTTGGTGCGTACGGGCTCCCGGACCGACATTACGTCACCTCTTGGCCACCTGCTCACGGTAGCTTTTTCCCGTCGACCCAGAGGCATCGTGCCCATCGGCTCCGGTAAATTACATCACGTCACATACTGTCCCTTTTGTGGAGTTTGACTCCCGATGCTGTTTACTGAGGCCGCTGGGAAAGGCGATCCTCGTCCCACACTGGAGGTCCCGGTGACGACACGTGGCGTTCTGTACGTTCACTCCGCGCCGCGCGCGCTGTGCCCGCACGTCGAATGGGCGGTGGCGGGTGTTCTTGGTGTGCGGGTCCAGCTCGACTGGATCCGCCAGCCCGCGTCGCCCGGCACCTGGAGAGCCGAGTTCTCCTGGCAGGGCGAGGTGGGCACGGCCTCCAAACTCGCCTCGGCGCTGCGCGGCTGGCAGATGCTGCGCTTCGAGGTGACCGCCGAGCCCTGCCCCACGGCGGAGGGCGAGCGCTACAGCGCCACGCCCGGGCTCGGCATCTTTCACGCCGTCACCGGGATCCACGGCGACATCCTGATCCCGGAGGACCGGCTGCGCGCCGCGCTGGCGCGCTCGGCGCAGGGTGAGACGGAGCTCGAGGCGGAGATCGCGAAGCTGCTGGGCAAGCCGTGGGACGACGAACTGGAGCCCTTCCGGTACGCGGGGGAGGGCGCGCCGGTCCGCTGGCTCCACCAGGTCGTCTGACCGGACGCGAGAGGACACACGCGAAAGGGCCTCCACCGCGCGGTGGGGGCCCTTTCGCGTACGAACAGAAGCTCAGCCGGAGTCAGTCGGAGTCAGCCGGAGATCAGCCGCAGACTCAGACTGTCCGGAACGCCAGGACCACGTTGTGGCCGCCGAAGCCGAACGAGTTGTTGATCGCCGCGATCGTGCCCTGAGGGAGCTTGCGGGGCTCGTCGCGCACGACGTCCGCGTCGACCTCCTCGTCGAGGTCGTCGACGTTGATGGTCGGCGGGGCCGTGCGGTGGTACAGCGCCAGCACTGTCGCGACCGTCTCGATGCCGCCCGCACCGCCCAGCAGATGGCCCGTCATCGACTTCGTGGCGGAGACCGCGACATGGTCGAGCTCGTCGCCCAGAACCTTGCGCAGGGCCTTGATCTCGGCGACGTCACCTTGTGGGGTGGACGTCGCGTGCGCGTTGAGGTGTACCACCTCGGACGGCTTGAGGTCCGTCGAGTCGAGCAGGTTCTGCAGCGCGGACGCGATGCCGCGGCCGCTCGGCTCGGGCTGCGCGATGTGGTGGCTGTCCGCGGACAGGCCCTGGCCCAGCACCTCGCAGTAGACCTTCGCGCCGCGCCGCGCGGCGTGCTCGGCCGACTCGAGGATGACGACGCCCGCGCCCTCGCCGAGCACAAAGCCGTCACGGGCCTTGTCGTACGGGCGAGAAGCCTTCTCGGGCTCGTCGTTGTTCTTGGACATCGCCATCATGTTGGCGAACGCCGCGACGGGCAGCGGGTGGATCGCCGCCTCGGTGCCGCCCGCGACGACCACATCGGCACGGCCGGTGCGGATCATCTCGACGGCGTAACCGATGGCCTCGGCGCCGGACGCGCACGCGGAGACCGGAGTGTGCACGCCCGCCTGGGCGTTCACCTCAAGGCCGACGTTGGCGGACGGGCCGTTCGGCATCAGCATCGGAACGGTGTGCGGGGAGACGCGGCGTACGCCCTTCTCCTTGAGCACGTCGTACTGGTCGAGCAGTGTCGTTACGCCACCGATGCCGGAGGCGATGACCGTGCCCAGACGCTCGGGCAGGATCTTCTCGTCCTCGCCCGCGGGAGCGGTGTAGCCGGCGTCGGCCCAGGCCTCGCGCGCGGCGATCAGCGCGAACTGCGCCGAGCGGTCCAGCTTGCGGGCCAGCGGGCGCGGCAGTACCTCGCCCGGGTCGACCGCCGCGGGCGCGGCGATCCGGACCGGGAGGTCGGCGAAGCGCTCGCTGTCGAGGGGCTTCACTCCGGAACGCCCGGCGAGCAGACCCTCCCAGGTCGATGCGCTGTCGCCACCCAACGGTGTGGTTGCGCCGATACCGGTGACGACCACGGTGCGATTGGTCGAGCTCACAGGAATTCTTTCTCCACGTGTAGGGGGTGCTGAATTGTCACGGCGCCACCGTCAGGTGGCGACAAACGCATTCAGGCTCAGGCCTGGTGCTTCGCGATGTAGTCCGCGGCGTCGCCGACGGTCTTCAGGTTCTTGACGTCGTCGTCCGGGATCTTGACGTCGAAGCGCTCTTCGGCGGCGACGACGACCTCGACCATGGACAGCGAGTCGACGTCCAGGTCGTCGGTGAAGGACTTGTCCAGCTGGACGTCCTCGACCGGGATGCCGGCGATCTCGTTGACGATCTCCGCGAGACCGGTGACGATCTCTTCCTGAGTGGCGGCCATGTGGCGCTCCTTCGGTTTGTATCAGAGGGTGTGGCGTCCGGAAGATCCGGTTGCTTAGGGGAGGGTAACGACCGTCGCGGCGTAGACGAGACCCGCCCCGAAGCCGATGACGAGCGCGGTGTCACCGCTCTTCGCCTGTCCGGTCGCCAAGAGCCGCTCCATCGCGAGCGGGATCGAGGCGGCCGAAGTGTTGCCGGTGGTCTCCACGTCACGGGCGACCGTGACGTGCTCCGGCAGCTTCAGAGTCTTCACCATCGAATCGATGATCCGCATATTGGCCTGGTGCGGAATGAAGACGTCCAGGTCGTCCGCGCTGATTCCGGCCGCGTCCAGCGCCTGCTGGGCGACCTTCGCCATCTCGAACACGGCCCAGCGGAAGACCGCCTGGCCCTCCTGCGTGATCGCCGGAAACTTCTCGACGGTGCCGTTGCGGTAGTCGTCCCACGGCACGGTCTGCTTGATGGTGTCGGACTTGTCGCCCTCGGAACCCCACACGGTCGGGCCGATCTGCGGCTCCTTGGCGGGGCCCACGACGACCGCGCCCGCGCCGTCGCCGAACAGGAAGGCCGTCGCGCGGTCCTCCAGGTCGGTCAGATCGCTCAGCCGCTCGACGCCGATGACGAGCACGTACTCGGCGGAGCCCTCGACGACCATGCCCTTGGCGAGGGTCAGTCCGTAGCCGAAGCCCGCGCAGCCCGCGGAGATGTCGAACGCGGCCGGCTTGATCGCGCCGATCTTGTCCGCGATCTCGGTGGCGATGGCCGGGGTCTGCTTGAAGTGCGAGACGGTGGAGACGATCACGCCGCCGATCTGCTGCGGGCTGATCCCGGCGTCGGCGATCGCCTTGCCGGCCGCCTCGACGGACATCGCGCTCACGGTCTCCTCGGGGGAGGCCCAGTGGCGGGTGGCGATGCCCGAACGGGAGCGGATCCACTCGTCGGAGGAGTCGATCGTCTCGAGGATCACCTCGTTGGGCACGACCCGGGTCGGGCGGTAGCCGCCGACACCCATGATGCGTGCGTACGGGGCGCCCTGGCTGGGCTTGATCTTCGACATGCTCTTACGGCTCCTTGTCAGGAAGAGTGCTCGGCGACGAGCGTGCGGGCCGCGTCGAGGTCGTCGGGGGTCTTGAGCGCGAGCGTCTGCACGCCCGGCATGGCGCGCTTGGCGAGGCCGGTGAGCGTGCCGCCGGGGCAGACCTCGATCAGACCGGTGACGCCCTGCTCCTTGAAGGTCTCCATGCACAGGTCCCAGCGGACCGGGTTGGCGACCTGGCCGACCAGCCGGGCGATGACCTCGTCGCCGGTGGAGACCGTGCGGCCGTCCTTGTTCGAGACGTACGGCAGGACCGGGTCGGAGACCGTGAGGTCCGCGGCGGCTTCCTGGAGGGTCGCGACCGCGGGCGCCATGTGGTGCGTGTGGAACGCGCCGGCCACCTTCAGAGCGATCACGCGCGCCTTCTCCGGCTTGTCCTCGGCCAGCGCGGCGAGTTGCTCGGCGGTGCCGGCGGCGACGATCTGACCGGCGCCGTTCACATTCGCCGGCGTCAGACCGAGCTTTTCGAGATGGGCGACGACCTGCTCGGGGTCGCCGCCGAGGACGGCCGCCATGCCGGTCTCGGTGACCGCGGCGGCCTCGGCCATCGCCATTCCGCGCGTGCGTACGAAACCGAGCGCGGCGGCGTCGTCGATGACACCCGCGAACACGGCCGCGGTGATCTCGCCGACGCTGTGGCCCGCGACGGCGCCGGGCCGCACAGCACCCAGCGCGTCGGCCGACAGCAGGCCGGCGGCAACCAGGAGCGGCTGTGCCACCGCGGTGTCGCGGATCTCGTCCGCGTCGGCCTTCGTGCCGTAGTGGGCAAGGTCGAGCCCGATGGCGTCCGACCAGGCCGTGATGCGGTCGGCGGCGCCGGGGAGGTCGAGCCAGGGAGTAAGGAAGCCGGGCGTCTGAGCGCCTTGGCCGGGAGCGACGAGTACGAGCACCCTCACACTCTCTCTTGTGGACGGCTCAAACCGCCCGTGGGGACAGGGACCAAGAACCGTCAGGGGAATTGTTAGTCTTCGACAAAAGTCTAGGACTGCGAATCCCCGTCGGCCAGACGCCCCAGGATCAGCGCGATTCGCAGAGTGAACGCGGAGCGCACATCGGAGGGTGACCAGCCGGTGACGTCGGTCACACGTCGCAGCCGGTAGCGCACGGTGTTGGGGTGGACGAAGAGCATCCGGGCGGCGCCCTCGAGACTGCTCGCCTGCTCCAGATAGACGCTCAGTGTTTCCAGTAGCGCCGACCCCGCTTCTTCCAGCGGTCTGTAGATCTCCTCCACCAATTGCTCACGCGCGGCAGGGTCTGACGCGATCGCGCGCTCCGGCAGCAGATCGTCCGCCAGGACCGGGCGGGGCGCGTCCTGCCAGGCCGAGCACGCCTTGAGCCCGGCCGCTGCGGCCTGCGCGGACCTGGTCGCGGCGAGCAGGTCGGGGACGACGGGGCCCGCGACCACGGGTCCGGCCGCATAAGGCCCGATCAGCCCCTTGGCGACGTGCAGCGGGTTGTCGCTGCCGCCCGCGATGACGACGAGCCGGTCGCCGAGGACTCCGGTGAGGACCTGCAGCTTGGCGTGCCGGGCGGCCCGGCGGATCGCCTCGACGGTCAGCTCGCTGTCCCCGTCGGGCGCGGTGCCGAGGATGACGCAGACATGCTCCGGCGAGTTCCAGCCGAGCGCGGCGGCGCGGGAGACCGCGCCCTCGTCGGCCTCGCCGGACAGTACGGCGTTCACGACGAGGGATTCCAGGCGGGCGTCCCAGGCGCCGCGTGCCTCGGCGGCCTGTGCGTACACCTGGGCGGTCGCGAAGGCGATCTCGCGCGCGTAGACGAGGAGGGCCTCGCGCAGCACGGACTCGTCGCCGGGGGCGGCCACTTCCTCGATCGCCGACTCCATGACCTCGATGGTGGTACGCACCATCTCGACGGTCTGGCGCAGGGTGATCGCTCGGGTCAGCTCGCGCGGAGCCGTACCGAAGACATCGGTCGAGATCGCCTGCGGGGTCTCCGGATGCCGGAACCACTCGGTGAACGCGGCGATGCCGGCCTGGGCGACCAGGCCGATCCACGACCGGTTCTCCGGGGGCATCGCCCGGTACCAGGGCAGCGTCGCGTCCATGCGTGCGATGGCGTTCGCGGCGAGCCGACCGGAGGACTGCTCCAGGCGGCGCAGGGTCGCGGGATGCGGGTGGGGGACATTCGCTGCAGGTTCGGGCACGGGACAAGACTGCCTTATCGGGACGGGTGCACGGAGTGGCGGGGCCTCCTTCTTCGCTCCCTGGCAGACGCCGCACGGGTCTACGGTGGACCCGTGATTGACGTACGGCGCTCCGCCGACCGCTTCCGCGGCGGCGACCCCGCCTCGGGTATCGAGTCCCTGCACGCCTTTTCCTTCGGCCGCCATTACGACCCCGACAACCTCCGCTTCGGCGCGATCCTCGCCTGCAACGAGGAGCGTCTCGAGCCGGGCGCGGGCTTCGACGAGCATCCGCACAGCCACACCGAGATCGTCACCTGGGTCGTCGAGGGCGAGCTCACCCACCGCGACTCGGCGGGCCATGCGACGGTGGTCGGGCCCGGGGACGTCCAGCGGCTCAGCTCGGCGGGCGGGGTGCGGCATGTGGAGCGCAACGACCGGGACGCGCCGCTGGTCTTCGTACAGACGTGGCTCGCGCCACTGTCACCGGGCGGCGACCCTTCGTACGAGATCGTGCCCGGCATCGCGGACTCGACGCCGTACGCGCTGCCCGAGGCGGGCGCGATGCTCCATGTCCGCCGCCTCGCCCCGGGCGAACGCACGGCGGTCCCGGACGCGGCGGCTGTGTACGTCCATGTGGTGCGGGGCGAAGTACGGCTGGGGGACGCGGAGTTGGGGCCGGGTGACGCGGCGCGTATCACGGACGCGGACGGCTTGGTGCTGGCTGCGGCGGAGGCTGCCGAGGTCCTGCTCTGGGAGCTGAACGAAGCGAATTCAAGCCCAGCCGGCGTTTGAGGCGTGGGGGAAGGGGTCCGGGGCGGAGCCCCGGTTCACCCTCGGCGCAGCTGGGCCAGCACCGCATCCGTGAACGAAGGCCACGCCTCGATGGCCCACGGTCCGAACGCCCGGTCGGTGAGCGCCACGCACGCGGCCCGCGCGTCCGGGTCGATCCACAGGAACGTGCCCGACTGGCCGAAGTGCCCGAAGGTGTGCGGCGAGGACGAACTGCCCGTCCAGTGCGGGGACTTGGCATCCCGGATCTCGAAGCCGAGCCCCCAGTCGTTGGGCTTCTGGTGCCCGTAGCCGGGGAGGATCCCGGACAGGCCGGGGTGCACAACCGTCATCGCCTCCAGCACGGTGCGGGCGTCAAGGAGACGCGGTGCCTGCACCTCCGCGGCGAAGCGCACCAGGTCATCGACCGTCGAGACGCCGTCCTTCGCCGGCGAGCCGTCCAGGGTGGTCGCCGTCATGCCCAGCGGCTCGAGCACCGCCTGGTGCAGATACTCCGCGAACGGGATCTCCGTCGCCTTGGCGATGTGGTCGGCGAGCACCTCGAAGCCCGCGTTGGAGTACAGCCGGCGGGTGCCGGGCGGGGCCGTCATGCGGTGTTCGTCGAAGGCCAGGCCCGAGGTGTGGGCGAGCAGATGACGGACCGTCGAGCCCTCGGGGCCCGCCGGTTCGTCGAGTTCGACCGCCCCCTCCTCGTACGCCACGAGCGCCGCGTAGGCCGCGAGCGGCTTGGTGACGGAGGCGAGCGGGAAGCGGTGCGAGGTGGGGCCGTACGAACCGGCGACCGTGCCGTCCGCTCGTACGACGGCGGCCGCCGCGGTCGGTACCGGCCAGTTCTCGATCATCGCCAGGCTCTGCATGTGTACGAGCCTAGAGGGTCAGTCTCATCGCGGGATCGGGGGTGCGGACGAAGCCGAGCGAGGAGTACAGCGGCTCGCCGTCGGAGGAGGCGCGCAGGTCGATCTTGGATACGCCGCGCTCGCGGAACCAGGCCAGCAGCGCCTCCATGCAGGCGCGGGAGTAGCCGCGGCGCCGCATGTCCGGGTCGGTTGCCACGCTGAACACATAGCCGGACATGCCATGCGGATTGCCCGGACCGCCGAGCCGGTATTCGATCGTGCCGACCGCGCACGCCGCCAGGCCGCCGGGGCGCTCGACGACGAACGCCGTCAGGTCGCCGGCCGGGTCGGCGAGCTTCTTGCGCAGGGTGTCGACGGCGGCGGGCTGCCAGCTGACGTCGGGATTCGGTCCGATATGCGAGTCCTGCATGACCTTGCGGAGGCGGACCAGCTCTTCGGCGTCCGCTGGGGTGGCGCGGCGGGCGAGGCTCATGCGACCGGAGGCTAATCGGGGGCACACGAAAACTGCCATCGGTTTCTGCTTGCTTGGAGTGCACTCCAGGGTTCTAGCGTTGAAGGCATGACGCTGATCGAGACCAAGCCGGACCGGACGGACATCTGCGCCTCTGCGCCACGTGCGCATCCCCGCCCCGAGGGGCAGGACCGCTACACGATCAGCGAGGTCGTCGCCTTCACCGGCCTCACCGCGCACACCCTGCGCTGGTACGAGCGGATCGGGCTGATGCCGCACGTCGACAGGTCGCACACCGGACAGCGGCGCTTCACCAACCGCGACCTGGACTGGCTCGCCTTTGTCGGCAAGCTGCGGCTGACCGGGATGCCGGTCGCGGACATGGTCCGCTACGCGGAGCTGGTGCGGGAGGGCGAGCACACCTTCGAGGCACGGCAGGAGCTGCTGGAACAGACGCGGCGCGATGTCCGGTCGCGTATCGCGGAGCTCCAGGACACGCTCGCCGTGCTGGACCACAAGATCGGCTTTTACGCGGACGCCCGGCGGGCGTCGGAGAGGCTCTGAATCTGATGAGCAACAGCAAGATCGCACAGGCGCGGCTCGGGAGCGGCGGACCCCTGGTCGGCGTGCAGGGCCTTGGCTGCATGGGCATGAGCGAGTTCTACGGAGAGACCGACCTGGCGGCCGCCCGGGACACCTTGGAGGCGGCGCTGGAGGCGGGCGTCACGCTCTTCGACACCGCGGACGTGTACGGACGCGGGGCGAACGAGGAGTTCCTCGCGCCGTTCGTCGGAGCGCACCGCGACGAGATCACGCTGGCGACGAAGTTCGCCATAGAGCGGACCGACGACCCGCACTACCGGGGTGTCCGCAACGACGGCGCGTACATCCGGCAGGCCGTCGAGGACAGCCTGCGGCGGCTGAAGACCGACGTCATCGACGTGTACTACATGCACCGACGCGACCCGGCCGTGCCGTTCGCCGAGTCCGTCGGCGCGATGGCCGAGCTGGTCGAGCAGGGCAAGGTCAGGCACCTCGGGCTGAGCGAGGTCACCGGCGCGGAACTGCGCGAGGCGCACGCCGTGCACCCCATCGCCGCGCTGCAGTCGGAGTGGTCGCTGTTCAGCCGGGACGTGGAACACAGCGCGGTGGGCGCGGCGGCGGAACTCGGTGTCGCCTTCGTGCCGTACTCGCCGCTCGGCCGGGGCTTTCTGACCGGCGCGTTCACGGACGCCGGCAAGGACCTGTCTCAGGACGACTTCCGCCAGTACCAGCCGCGCTTCACCGGCGACAACGCCAAGACGAACGCGGCGCTGCTGGAACCGGTCCACAAGATCGCGGCGGCGCACGGGGCGACGGCCGCGCAGGTCGCCCTCGCCTGGGTGCACCAGCGGGCCGATGTGCACTCGCTCGCCGTGGTCCCGATCCCCGGCACCCGCAAGACCAGCCGGCTGCTCGAGAACGTCGGCGCGACCCGGCTCACCCTGACCGCCGACGAGCTGGCGGTGCTGGAGCCGATCGCCGGGCTGGTGGCGGGGGACAGGTACCCGGACATGTCGTCGACTTCGGCGGCCCGCGAGTAGCCCGTACGCCGAGGACGGGCGGCCCGCGAGTAGCCCGTACGCCGAGGACGGGCGGCCCGCGAGTAGCCCGTACGCCGAGGACGGGCGGGGCGTGAAGAAGGCGGTGACACCGAGGACGGCCCGGGCGTGAAGAAGGCGGTGACACCGAGAACGGGCCGGCGAATACGGGCAACGCCCCGCCGGCCCGCCCCCGGTGGCCCTCACAACTGCGCGAGCAGCTCCGCCTTCTTCGTGCTGAACTCCTCGTCCGTCACCAGACCCGCCTGGTGCAGCTCCCCGAGGTGCCGTATCCGCTCCGCGATGTCGGCCGGGTCTCTCCGCCCCGCCCGCAGCGCCGGCGCAGGCGCCGAGCCGGTATTCCGTACGGATTCGAGCACCGCGGCCGCGAACGGCAGCGACTCGTGCACCGGTCCGTACCTCAGCCCGAACAGCACCGCGGCCGGGTCCTGGTCCACCTGCGCGGGCCTGGCCCCCTCGTCGCCGGGTTCGTCGCCGCGCAGCAGCAGCCGCAGATACCCGTCGAACGCCTCCGGCGAGCGCCACTCGACCCCGCTCAGCTCCCCGACCGGGTAACTCTGGTCGCCCGCCTTCCACTTGGCGGACGACGCGCCCGTCCAGGACCAGCGGAATGCGACGTGCGAGCCGTCGAAGGAGGCCTTTCCGTCGTACGCCTTGAAGCCCAGCGGGGCCTCGGGCGCGGCTACGGCGTACCGCTCGGCGGGCTTGTCCGCGTCCGCGGGGAGCAGGCCCCGCAGTTCGTCGGCGTAGTACTCGGCGAGCGTCTCCCGCTCCGCGGGCAGCACAAGACGGTACGGGTCGCAGCCCTCTTTCAGCTGCCCGGCCGCGGCCTCCATCAGCGGATCCGCGCCGGGTCTGGGCACAGCGTGCAGCACCACCGTGCCGCGCTTGCCCGGGGAGAGTGTCACCGACGCCAACGCCTCGTGGGGGATACGGCGTTCGCGAAGCGTCTGGAACAGCTTCGGCGTGCGGAGCCCCCGTTCGAAGCGGATGAGCACGGAGTCGGTCTCGAACTCCCAGGTGGCTTGAATTCCGGCCAGCACATCACCCATACGCCTCATCGTAGGCGGCGTGCGCCCGCGCGTCTGCATCGGTGCGAGGCCCGATCCGCGACGCTCTACGCGCGTCAGGCCACCTTGTTGCCGTAAATACCACTGCGGCATGTGTCATCTTCGCTCGCGCAGCTCACGCTGGCGTACGAACCGACCCCTATCTCCGCGAAGTTGCTGACGCTCTCCGTACCCGGCTCGAAATAGCCTGCGTGGCCGACCGCGCCGGCCGCGGACAGCACCCGGGCGCCGAACGCCGGTGTCACCGGGTCCTCGCCGTGCCCGAGGCCGCCGACTTCGAGATGCGGTACTTCCTGGATCCAGTCGTCGCTGTCCCGCATCGCCCAGACCCGGGCGTTCGAGTGCAGTCCGGCGACGTTCTGGGCGCGCATGCCGGGGCTGCCGGCCACCGCTATGTCGTCCACCCGGTCGGGCAGTTCGCGGGCCGCGACCCCGCAGACGACGGAGCCGTAACTGTGGCAGAACAGCGCGACCCTGGAGTCGCCGGGCAGTGCGTTCGCAAGCGCGGTCAGCCGGATCGCGCCGCCCGCGGCGAGCCGGCCGATGGCCGAGTCCATGCCGACGCCGACGGGCGCGGTGTAGTCGGCCCAGGCGATGACGGCGGTACGCGTACGAGGGGACGCGGCCCGCTGGGCCGCGTACAGCGACTGTGCCATGCCGACCGGCGCGGTGTACTTGCGGGTCGTCTTCTGGAAAGTGAGCAGATTGGTGTCGACGCCGGGGACGATCACCGAGACGCGCTGGGCGTGGTCGAGGTCGCCGAGCACTTCGGCGACCTTGCCGGGCCCGGACGGGTCGAAGGCGAGGATCTGCCGGTCGGCGCTCATCAGCGCCTTGAAGCGGTGCATACGGCGGATGGCCTCGCGGTGGCCGTCCGCGGTGAGGTTGGGGTCGTTCACGCGCTTGCGCTCCAGCGCGTGCGAGTGCGCGAGGGCCTTGCGGTTGGCGCGGTAGCGCAGGGTGACCGGGGCGCCGTTGAGATTGCCGACGACGAGCGGGTACCGGTCGGCGAGTCGGGCCCGCTGGGCACTGCCGAGCGAGCCGAAGAAGGCGGCCAGCCGATGCGGTGCCGAGTCGGCCCCGGGCAGCGCCCGCTCCCCTATCCGGCCCTTGGCCCAGCCGGCCAGTTCGGCCTCGAGAGCGTTACGAGGACCGCCCTGATGTCGTACGGCGGTCCAGCCGGTGGTCGCCAGCATGATGAACACGACCGCGAGGGCGAGGAGGGCGCGCCAGGCGGTCAAGGTGGGGGAGGAGTCGAAGGAAGTCACTGCGGGACACCCTAGGAGACGCGTGAGGGGCCTCACGAAGACCGTGAGACAGATCACGTGTTCCTGGGTGGAATGAGGGGAAGACCGTCACGTTCCGTGCGCGCGAGGCGTACGCTCCGGCGCGGACCGCGGCCGGTGCCTACGTGTTGCCCGAACGGGCAGCCCGCGCCCCCCAGTTCTCCGCCAGCGCCGGGCCCAGGCGATCCAGGTACGTCTCCGTCAGGCTCCTGAGCGCCTCCATACTCGCGTCCTCGCCCTGGCCCCACAGCCGGCCCGTCACGCGCATCACCCCGCTGAACGCCGCCACCGCGACCCGTGGCCTCGGGTCCGTGTTCACGTCCAGGCCCTCGCGGTCCGCGATCAGGCGGGCGATCTCCTCCTCGACCTCCATGGAGCGCCGCAGATGGACGGCGAGCAGCACGGGCGTCGACTCGATCAGCTGGTAGCTGCGCATATGCAGTTCGAGGGGGATGATCGCCTCGATCGCCTCGCCGATCGTGTCCCATGCCCCCAGCACCGCGTTCCGCAGTGCCTCGAACGGCCCCTCCTGCGCGGGCCGTTCGCGCACCGCCGCGATGAAGTGGGACTCGGCGAGCTGCTGGACGGCGAACGCGGCCTCCTCCTTATTGGCGAAGTACCGGAAGAAAGTGCGCTGGGAGACCTCGACCGCGTCCGCGATTTCGTCGACGGTCGTCTGCTCGTACCCCTTGGTCGTGAAGAGCTCCAGCGCGGCGCGCACCAGCGCGTCACGGGTCCGCTGCTTCTTGCGCTCCCGCAGCCCTGTCCGCTCGACCGTCACTTCATGGTCCTCTTCTCGACGCTTCGGCCGGCTCAGCCTACCTGTGAGCTACGTGACAGTTACCGACTTGTGAATTGGTTTGTCAACTGTCAGTCGCTGACATTAGCCTCCGGACATGACTAGTCAGACCGCCGTCGAAAAGGCGCAGAAGGATCCCCAGGACGCCGCCCCGGCACCGGTCAAGGGGTTGCGCGGCCACCCCTGGCTGACGCTTTTCGCCGTGGCCATCGGCGTGATGATGGTCGCGCTGGACGGCACCATCGTCGCGATCGCCAACCCGGCGATCCAGAAGGACCTCGGTGCCACGTTCGCCGACGTCCAGTGGATCACCAACGGCTACTTCCTCGCCCTCGCCGTGACCCTGATCACCGCCGGCAAGCTCGGTGACCGCTTCGGCCACCGGCAGACGTTCCTCATCGGTGTCGTCGGATTCGCCGCCGCGTCGGGGGCCATCGGATTGTCCGACAGCATCGCCCTGGTGGTCACCTTCCGTGTGCTCCAAGGCCTGTTCGGCGCGCTGCTGATGCCCGCCGCGCTCGGCCTGCTGCGCGCCACCTTCCCCGCCGAGAAGCTGAACATGGCGATCGGCATCTGGGGCATGGTCATCGGTGCCTCCACCGCGGGCGGCCCGATCCTCGGCGGCCTGCTCGTCCAGCACGTCAGCTGGCAGTCGGTCTTCTTCATCAACGTCCCGGTCGGCATCCTCGCGGTCGTGCTCGGCGCGCTGATCCTCAAGGACCACCGCGCGAAGAACGCGCCGAAGTCCTTCGACATCCTCGGTATCGCGCTGCTGTCGGCGGCCATGTTCTGCCTGGTCTGGGCGCTGATCAAGGCCCCGGCGTGGGGCTGGGGCGACGGGCAGACGTGGGGCTTCATCGCAGTATCCGTCGTCTGCTTCGCTCTCTTCGCCTTCTGGGAGACGAAGGTCAGGGAGCCGCTCATCCCGCTGAAGCTGTTCCGCTCCGTGCCGCTCGCGGCGGGCACGGTCCTGATGGTGCTGATGGCGATCGCCTTCATGGGCGGCCTGTTCTTCGTCACCTTCTATCTGCAGAACGTGCACGGCATGAGCCCCGTCGACAGCGGTCTGCACCTGTTGCCGCTCACCGGCATGATGATCGTCGGCTCCCCGCTGGCGGGCGCGCTGATCACCAAGTCGGGCCCCCGCATCCCGCTGGCCGGCGGCATGGTGCTCACGGCGGTCGCCATGTTCGGCATGTCGACCCTGTCCACGGACACGGGCAGCCTGCCGATGTCCGTCTGGTTCGCCCTGCTCGGCCTCGGCCTCGCTCCGGTCATGGTCGGCGCCACCGAGGTCATCGTCGGCAATGCCCCGATGGAGCTCTCCGGCGTCGCGGGCGGTCTGCAGCAGGCCGCCATGCAGATCGGCGGCAGCCTCGGTACGGCGGTGCTCGGCGCGGTCATGGCCTCCAAGGTCGACAACGACCTCGCGGGGAACTGGATCGATGCCAAGCTTCCGCCGCTCACCCCCGCCCAGCTGGACCAGGCGTCGGAAGCCGTTCAGGTGGGTGTGCCGCCGGTGGCGCCCGGGACCCCGCCCGCCATCGCCGAGAAGATCGTCGGCGTCGCCCACGACACCTTCATGTCGGGCATGGGCCTGGCCTGCCTGGTGGCCGCCGGTGTCGCGGCCGTCGCGGTGTTCGTCGCCCTGCTGACCAAGCGCGGCGCGAACGCCGAGGCGGGTGCGGCCCACATCTGACGGCCATGTCTGACGTCCACATCTGACGTCGGCCTGACGTCAACCGCGTGCGTACGACAGCCCCGCCCGGCCCGCCCGGCGGGGCTGTCACCTATCCGGGTGATGTGCGCCGTACCCCCTTCCCCGCCCCGTCCGCCGCAGGTCAGGGTGCGGTCAAGTGATCAGCAAGTGATCAGTACGACACGGGGGTTGAACGATATGCGCAAGATCGTCACGGCCGGAGTCACGGCCGGAGTCCTGGCCGCAGCAGTACTGGCGCCGCAGACGGCGACCGCCGCGCAGCCCCGCCTCGGGGAGTGCGCGGCGGGCGAGCTCTGCCTCTGGGAGAAGGGGAACTTCAAGGGCGCCCGCCAGGCCCATGAACTGTCCGGCACGGACATCGAGAGCTGTGTGCCGCTGCCGCCGGGCACCACCGCGCAGGCGCTCGCCAACCGGACCGGGCGGCCCGTCACCACGTACCAGTCGGCGGAGTGCGAGGAGACGGGGGAGTTCGACACCTACCCGGGTGGCGGCACCTGGGTGCCCCAATCGCCGTACGGGGTAAGGGCGTTCAAGATCTGGGAGCGCTAGGGAGAGCCAAGGGAGAAGCTGGGGGAGAACCAGGGGAGAGCTAGCCGACGGACTGCTCGGGCACAGGGCCCGGCGCCGGTACGGGAGCGGTGGCCCCGGCGTCCGCTCCCGACAGCCGCCCGACCTCCGCCCGCAGGTCCTTGACCTCCTGCATGAGCGCTTCGAGGAGCGCCGTCTGCCGGCGCTCCTCCGCGTCGTCCCGCTCGAAGCGGGAGATGAACCACGCCGCGATATTGGCGGTGACGACACCGAGCAGCGCGATCCCCGAGAGCATCAGCCCGATCGCGAGCACCCGCCCGAGTCCCGTCGTCGGCGCGTGATCGCCGTATCCGACCGTCGTCATCGTCGTGAACGACCACCACACCGCGTCACCCAGCGTCTTGATGTTCCCGCCGGGCGCGTCCCGCTCCACATGCAGCACGGCCAGCGAGCCGAACATCATCAGCCCGACCACCGCGCCCCCGACATACGTCGTCAGCGTGACCTGCGGCGCCATCCTGGCCCGCCGGCCCACCAGCAGCAGTGTGGAGACGACCCGCAGCAGCCGCAGCGGCTGCACCAGCGGCAGCACCACCGCGACCAGGTCCAGCGGATGGCTGCGTACGAACAGCCGCTTGCCCGGCGCCAGCACCAGCCGTACGAGGTAGTCGAAGGCGAACGCGCCCCACACCACCCATTCTGTGACCGTGCAGACGGTGTGCACCAAGCGGCCCGCGTCGGGCGCGACGATCGGCACGGCGTACGCGACGCCGAACGCCACGGCGAGCGCCAGCAGGGGTTTCTGCATGCGCTGTTCCCACCGGACCTGCGCTGTTCGCTGCTTCATGCCACCCATCGTCATGCCACGCATCGTATGGAAGCCGAAGGGCGGCGGGACCCGCCTGGGTCCCGCCGCCCTTCACAGCGCTACGAAAACTACGCGTCGCCGCCGGCAGCGCCCGGGTCCGCCGCAGCCACATCCAGCAGCTGGTAGCGGTCCACCGCCTGCTTCAGCACCGAGCGGTCGACCTTGCCCTCCCGCGCCAGCTCCGTGAGCACCGCGAGCACGATCGACTGTGCGTCGATGTGGAAGTAGCGACGGGCGGCGCCGCGCGTGTCGGCGAAGCCGAAGCCGTCCGCGCCCAGCGACTGGTACGTGCCGGGCACCCAGCGCGAGATCTGGTCCGGGACCGAGCGCATCCAGTCCGAGACCGCGACGAACGGGCCCTCGGAGCCGGACAGCTTCCGCGTCACATACGGGACGCGCTGCTCCTCCTCCGGGTGGAGCAGGTTGTACCGCTCCACGTCGACGGCCTCGCGCCGCAGCTCGTTCCAGGACGTCGCCGACCACACATCGGCGCGCACATTCCACTCCTCGGCGAGGATCCGCTGCGCCTCGACCGCCCACGGCACGGCCACACCGGACGCCATGATCTGCGCGGGGATCGCGCCTGCCTCGCCCGCCTGGTAGCGGTAGATGCCCTTGAGGATGCCCTCGGCGTCCACGTCGGCCGGCTCGGCCGGGTGCTGGATCGGCTCGTTGTAGACGGTGAGGTAGTAGAAGATGTCCTCGGCGTCCGGGCCGTACATCCTGCGCAGACCGTCCTGGACGATGTGCGCGATCTCGAAGCCGAAGGCCGGGTCGTACGCGACACAGCCCGGGTTCGTCGAGGCGAGCAGGTGCGAGTGGCCGTCCGCGTGCTGCAGACCCTCACCGGTCAGGGTGGTGCGTCCCGCGGTCGCACCCAGCACAAAGCCGCGTGCGAGCTGGTCGGCCATCTGCCAGAACTGATCGCCGGTGCGCTGGAAACCGAACATCGAGTAGAAGACGTACACCGGGATCAGCGGCTCGCCGTGCGTGGCGTACGCAGAGCCGGCCGCGATCAGCGATGCCGTGCAGCCGGCCTCGGAGATGCCGTCGTGCAGCATCTGCCCGGTCGGCGACTCCTTGTACGCGAGCAGCAGGTCGCGGTCCACCGCTTCGTACTGCTGGCCCAGCGGGTTGTAGATCTTGGCGCTCGGGAAGAACGAGTCCATACCGAAGGTGCGGTACTCGTCCGGCGCGATCAGCACGAAGCGCCTGCCGATCTCCTTGTCCCGCATCAGGTCCTTGAGCAGCCGTACGAACGCCATGGTGGTGGCGATCGACTGCTGCCCGGAGCCCTTCTTGACCGCCGCGTACGTCTTGTCCTCGGGCAGGACCAGCGGCTTGGACCGCACGACCCGGGTCGGGACATACCCGCCCAGTGACTTGCGGCGGTCGTGCATGTACTGGATCTCCTCCGACTCGCGGCCCGGGTGGTAGTACGGCGGCGCGCCGTCCTCGAGCTGCTTGTCGGTGATGGGGATGTGCAGCCGGTCCCGGAAGCGCTTGAGGTCGTCGACCGTCAGCTTCTTCATCTGGTGGGTCGCGTTGCGGCCCTCGAAGTTCGGGCCGAGCGTCCAGCCCTTGACGGTCTGGGCGAGGATCACGGTCGGCTGGCCCTTGTGGGCCTTGGCCGCCGCGTACGCCGCGTAGACCTTCTTGTGGTCGTGGCCGCCGCGGCCCAGGTGCAGGATCTGGTCGTCGGTCATGTTCTCGACCATGGCGCGCAGCCGGTGGTCGTCGCCGAAGAAGTGCTCGCGGATGTACGCGCCGGTCTCGGTGGCGTACGTCTGGAACTGGCCGTCGGGCGTCGTGTTCAGCTTGTTGACCAGCACGCCGTCGCGGTCCTGCGCGAGCAGCGGGTCCCAGGAGCGGTCCCAGACCAGCTTGATGACATTCCAGCCGGCGCCGCGGAACTGCGACTCCAGCTCCTGGATGATCTTGCCGTTGCCGCGCACCGGGCCGTCGAGGCGCTGCAGGTTGCAGTTGACGACGAAGGTCAGGTTGTCCAGGCCCTCGCGGGCGGCGATGGAGAGCTGTCCGAGCGACTCGGGCTCGTCCATCTCGCCGTCGCCGAGGTATGCCCAGACATGCGACTGGGAGGTGTCGGCGATGCCGCGCGCCTCCATGTAGCGGTTCATCCGGGCCTGGTAGATCGCGCCGAGGGGGCCGAGGCCCATGGACACGGTCGGGAACTCCCAGAAGTCCGGCATCAGCCGCGGGTGCGGGTAGCTGGACAGGCCGTCGGGGGCCTTGGACTTCTCCTGGCGGAAGGCGTCGAGCCGGGCCTCGCTGAGGCGGTCGAGCAGGAAGGCGCGGGCGTAGATGCCGGGGGAGGCGTGCCCCTGGAAGAAGATCTGGTCGCCGCCGTCGCCCTGGTCCTTGCCGCGGAAGAAGTGGTTGAAGCCCACGTCGTAGAGGGAGGCGGAAGATGCGAACGTGGCGATGTGGCCGCCGACGCCGATGCCCGGGCGCTGGGCGCGGGAGACCATCACCGCGGCGTTCCAGCGGGTCGCGTTGAGGATCTTGCGCTCGATCTCCTCGTTGCCGGGGAAGAACGGCTCGTTCTTGGTGGCGATAGTGTTGATGTAGTCCGTGCTGCGCATCTCGGGCACGGCCACGCGCTTCTCGCGGGCCCGCTCGATCAGTCGGAGCATCAGGTAGCGGGCGCGCTCCCGGCCCCGCTCGTCGACGGCGGCGTCGAGGGAGTCCAGCCACTCCTGGGTCTCTTCAGGATCGAAGTCCGGGACCTGGCTGGGAAGGCCGCCAATGATGATCGGGTTGCGATCGGATCCGGAAGCCACGCTATTCCTTCGCTGTTCGATGGGTTGTGCGTCTACGGGACGTACGGGATGTCTGCTCGGTGTCGCGCCGCCTCCCATCGTGTACCGCGGGAAGGCAAACGTCATCTCTACCGAGGGGTAACCCCCGTTCTCCGGGAGATGCGGCCCGAACCGCTGTTCCGGGTCCGGTCAAATCGCAACCTTACGCCCAACCCGTCAATGCGTTTCGTTTCACTGTTCGGTTCCGATTGGCACACCGAAGGGGCAGAATGCCGCAAAGACGGCCGAATGGTGTCCCATGAATCAGGAGAAGGCGTCGAGCGTGCCTGGAGTTGCGTCGAGACGGCCGCAAACGTCACCGTTTCGGCGGTCTGGACGGCCGGGTACTTGCGCGATCCGTCCCGCCCGTGTGGACTACGGCCAATGCCACGCGTACGCGCGAGGCCGCAGCATTTTCCGAAAACGATCAGGAGGCAAGCCGTGAGCGCGACCGCGGACCACGCGGAGGAGCGGACCAACCCAGCCGCAAGGCTGGGGTTCGAGCCCGGACAGGTGGTCCAGGAGATCGGCTACGACGACGACGTCGAGCAGGAGCTCCGTGAGGGCATCGAGGCCGTGACGGGCCAGGAAATCGTCGACGAGGACTACGACGACGTCGCAGACGTCGTGTTGCTGTGGTTCCGGGACGAGGACGGCGACCTTACGGACGCACTGGTTGACGCCATCGGTCTGATCGACGAGGGCGGAGCCGTCTGGCTGTTGACGCCCAAGACCGGCCGTGACGGGTACGTCGAACCCAGCGACATCAACGAGGCCGCACAGACCGCGGGACTCTCCCAGACCAAGAGCATCAACGCCGGCAAGGACTGGACCGGCAGCAGGCTGGTGACTCCCAAGGCGGCGAAGTCGAAGCGCTGAGCCGCAGCAGCAGGCCCGTGGCCCCCACCGACGTAGGTCGGCGGGGGCCTTCTGCGTAGGGTGAGAGACCACTGGAAACGGACTGTCCGAGTCGAAGGGATGCACGCTATGGCGATCGAGGTCGGCACCAAGGCGCCGGATTTCGAGCTGAGGGACAACCACGGCCGCACCGTGAGCCTCGCCGAATTCCGCGGCGAGAAGAACGTGGTGCTCCTCTTCTACCCCTTCGCCTTCACCGGCGTGTGCACGGGCGAGCTGTGCGCGCTCCGTGACGAGCTGCCGGCGTTCGTCAACGACGACACCCAGCTGCTCGCCGTCTCCACCGACTCGATCCACACGCTGCGCGTCTTCGCCGAGCAGGAGGGCCTGGAGTATCCGCTGCTCTCGGACTTCTGGCCGCACGGCGAGACCTCGCGCGCGTACGGCGTCTTCGACGAGGAGAAGGGATGCGCGGTACGCGGAACCTTCATCATCGACAAGGAGGGCGTGGTCCGCTGGACGGTCGTCAACGGCCTGCCGGACGCCCGCGACCTGAACGACTACGTCAAGGCGCTGGACACCCTCTGATTCTTCGGGCGATCCCTGCGCTAAAGGCTGTTTGAGTGGGAACCGGTCACTAGGATCCATTCGTTGATCCGACATCGAACGCACGACGGGGGCGCTGCCCCTGACAACACCTGGAGGGACTCGTGGGAGTCAGCCTCAGCAAGGGCGGCAACGTCTCGCTGACCAAGGCCGCGCCCAACCTGACCGCGGTCACCGTGGGCCTGGGCTGGGACGTCAGGACCACCACCGGCACCGACTTCGACCTCGACGCCAGCGCCCTGCTGACCAATGCCGAGGGCAAGGTCGCCACCGACGGCAACTTCGTCTTCTTCAACAACCTCAAGAGCGCCGACGGCTCCGTCGAGCACACCGGTGACAACATCACGGGTGAGGGCGAGGGCGACGACGAGCAGATCAAGGTCAATCTCGCATCGGTCCCGGCCGACGTCGAGAAGATCGTCTTCCCGGTCTCGATCTACGAGGCCGAGGGCCGCCAGCAGTCCTTCGGTCAGGTGCGCAACGCGTTCATTCGCGTCGTCAACCAGGCCGACAACAATGAGCTCGCGCGCTACGACCTGAGCGAGGACGCCTCGACCGAGACCGCGATGGTCTTCGGCGAGCTCTACCGCAATGGCGCGGAGTGGAAGTTCCGAGCCATCGGCCAGGGTTATGCCTCGGGCCTGCGCGGCATCGCGCAGGACTTCGGCGTGAACGTCTGAGCCAGCAGCACCAGCAGCATTTCCGCTTCCGGCGCCGCACATTCTCCGTGCGGCGCCGGACGTGCCTGTCTCACCATCACCGCCATCCGGGGAGGACCAAGAACATGGGCGTCACGCTCGCCAAGGGAGGCAATGTCTCCCTCTCCAAGGCCGCACCGAACCTCATACAGGTGTTGGTCGGACTCGGCTGGGACGCACGCTCCACCACCGGAGCGCCCTTCGACCTCGACGCCAGCGCGCTGCTGTGCGAGTCGGGCAGGGTGCTCGGCGACGAGTACTTCGTCTTCTACAACAACCTCAAGAGCCCCGAGGGCTCCGTCGAGCACACCGGTGACAACCTCACGGGTGAGGGGGAGGGGGACGACGAGTCGCTGCTGGTGGACCTCTCCAAGGTGCCGGCCAACGTCGACAAGATCGTCTTCCCGGTCTCCATCCACGAGGCGGACAACCGCGGCCAGACGTTCGGCCAGGTCAGCAATGCCTTCATCCGGGTGGCGAACCAGGCGGACGGCCAGGAGCTCGCGCGCTACGACCTGAGCGAGGACGCCTCGACCGAGACCGCGATGATCTTCGGCGAGCTCTACCGCTATGGCGGCGAATGGAAATTCCGAGCGGTGGGGCAGGGGTACGCGTCGGGGCTGCGAGGCATCGCTCTAGACTTCGGGGTCAATGTTTCGTAAAGCCGCGTACGGCGCGAGGGGAGGCCCTCTCCCAGACTCCGTCCGGGGGCGCCCCCATTACACGATTGGGTTCCAGTGGTTCTGAAAACCTTCGGCTGGTCGTTCGCGGTCACCGCGCTCGGCTTGGTCGCAGCAGTCTTGTTCGGCGGGTGGACCGCGTTCGGCATCGTTGCGATCCTGTCCGTCCTTGAGATCTCGCTGTCCTTCGACAACGCGGTGGTCAACGCCGGAATCCTGAAGAAGATGAGTGCCTTCTGGCAGAAGATCTTCCTCACGATCGGTGTGCTCATCGCCGTGTTCGGCATGCGACTGGTCTTCCCCGTCGTGATCGTTGCCATCAGCGCCAAGATCGGCCCCATCGAGGCGGTCGACCTGGCGTTCAACGACGCTGAGCGCTACGAGCAGCTGGTCACCGACGCTCACCCGTCGATTGCCGCGTTCGGTGGCATGTTCCTGCTGATGATCTTCCTCGACTTCATCTTCGAGGACCGTGACATCAAGTGGCTCGGCTGGCTGGAGCGGCCGCTGGCCAAGCTCGGCAAGATCGACATGCTGTCGGTCTGCATCGCGCTCATCGTGCTGCTCGTCAGCGCCATGACCTTCGCGACCCAGGCGCACCAGCACGCCGGGCACGCCGACAAGGCGGCGACGGTGCTGCTCTCCGGCGTCGCAGGCCTGATCACGTATCTGGTCGTCGGTGGTCTCTCCGGCTACTTCGAGAACAGGATCGAGGAAGAGGAGGAGCGCGAGCACGAGGCCGAGGAAGAGGCCAAGAAGCGCGGCAAGAAGGTTTCCGCGACCCAGCTGGTCGGCAAGGCCGCGTTCTTCATGTTCCTGTACCTCGAGGTCCTGGACGCCTCGTTCTCGTTCGACGGTGTCATCGGCGCCTTCGCCATCACCAACGACATCGTGCTGATGGCGCTCGGCCTCGGCATCGGCGCCATGTACGTGCGGTCGCTCACGGTCTACCTGGTCCGCCAGGGCACCCTGGACGACTACGTCTACCTGGAGCACGGCGCGCACTACGCGATCGGCGCGCTCGCGGTGATCCTCCTCGTCACCATCCAGTACCAGATCAGCGAGATCATCACCGGCCTGGTCGGCGTCGTGCTGATCGCCTGGTCGTTCTGGTCATCGGTGCGGCGCAACAGGGCGATCGCGGAGGCCGAGGCGAAATCGATCGAACCACAGGGCGACTCCGCGAAGGTGTGACCCTGCGGGGATTGAGGAACGCTCTGAGCGGGGCGGTTCCGAGGCACGGCCTCGGTGCCGCCCCGCGGGGTTCACTGCGGGGTTCACCGATGTATGTGGGGGTGGGGCATGGCTTTCTGGGACAGCCTGTGGCGGGGCAGGGCACCGCAGTTCGACTCGGGCAGCGCCGCGACGAACTCCATCGAGCTGACCAAACGGCACCCGACGGTCTCGCTCACCAAACAGGGCGCGGCCACCGGCAATCTGCGCGTCAACCTCTCCTGGCGGATGCGTACGTCCGACATCGAGGGCAGGTCCAAACAGAGCGGCAGGCTGCTGCGGCACCCCTTCAAGCTCTTCCAGCCCGATGTGGTCCAGGCACACACCCAAGGTGTGGTCAATGTCGACCTCGACCTCGGCTGTCTGTATGAGCTGGTGGACGGCAGCAAGGGCGTGGTGCAGCCGCTGGGCAGCTTCTTCGGCAGCATCAACGAGCCGCCGTATGTGAAGCTCAGCGGCGACGACCGGTTCGGCTCCCCATCCGGCGAGACGATCTACGTCAATCTCGACCACCGCGAGTCGATCAAGCGGCTGCTGTTCTTCGCCTACATCTACGACCAGACGCCGGCCTTCGACCGTACGCACGCGCATGTGACGCTCTACCCGAGCAACGGCCCGCGGGTCGAGATAGAGCTCGACGAACGCGCGCCGCAGGCCCGCTCCTGTGCCGTGTTCTCCATGGAGAACGTGAAGGGCGAGCTGGTCGTGCGCCGTGAGGTGAAGTTCGTGTACGGCTTCCAGGCGGAGCTGGACCGGTTGTACGGGTGGGGCCTGCAGTGGGGACGCGGGTACAAGAACCGGGTCTAGCCGCGCTTACGGCCGTACGAACTGGGGGCCCATCGGGGGCAGCCGGAAGTTCGGGTCGGGCGCGTACGCCGCCGCGGCGGCGGGCTGGGGGTAGCCGTAGGCCGACGACGCGGCGGGCTGGGTCGCGGCGGGCTGCGGGTATCCGTAGGCAGCCGGGGCCGCGGCCGGCTGGGTCGCGGGCTGGGGGTACCCGTATGCCGGCTGCGGGCCGTCCGGCGTGCCGTGGGCCGGGGGCGTTGGTGGCTGAGGTGCGGTTGGGTGTGGAAAACCGTACCCGGGCTGTGCCGTGTGCGCGGCCGGCTGGGGCTCGGGCTGGGGCGACGGTTCCGCGGCCGCCTCCGCCTCGTCCACCGAGATGCCGAACTCCGTCGCCAGACCCACCAGACCGGTCGGGTAGCCCTGCCCCACCGCGCGGAACTTCCAGCCCTCCCCGCGCCGGTACAGCTCGCCGCAGATGATCGCCGTCTCCTCACCCGTCTCCGGCTTCACATCGAAGACGGTCAGCGGCTCGCTGTCGGCCAGGGCGGCGTCGTAGAGCAATATCCGCAGATCCCGTACATGCTGGAAGGTGTCGCCGTCCGAGGACGCGGCGAGCACCACCTGATCGACCGACGCGTCGAGTGAGGAGAGATCCGCCTCGACCGTGTCCGTCAGATGCTCGGCGACACGCTTCTTGGGCAGCCGCCGCACCAGGCCCGACGGATGGCGCGGCTGGTTGTAGAAGACAAAGTCCTCGTCCGAGCGCACGCGGCCGTCGGGGCCGAGCAACAGGGCGGAGGCGTCCACATCGGGGACCCCGGCGCCCGGGGTCCAGCGCAGCACGGCCCGTACGGCCGTGGCATCGAGAGGGACGTTCGAGCCCTTCAGCATCGCGTGCGTCATGAGCGTCATCCTGCCTTCCCAGTGGCCGTGCGGACAACGCGGGGGCCCTTGTTCTCCGGCCGGGACATGGGCATGGTGCAAGCGGGTTACCTGGAATTCATGGGCTTGGGGAACTCTTGACACAGAGTCGTACGTACTATTACCGGCCACGTCAGTCGGGCCGCCAAGGCAGTACGGGGGAAACAAATGCGTCACTTCGGGCATCTTTCGCCTGCCGTCCGCGACAGCTTGTTCCACCAGGAGCCGTGCGAATTCACTGCCGCGTCTCCTGCCCGTACGCTCGCCACCGCGCTCGGCGCCACCCTCTACAGCCCGGCCACCCGGCCGAAGCTCGCTGACGACGCGCTCAAGCAGGTGGGCCGCGGAGTCGTCTCCATGGTCCTCTGCCTGGAGGATTCCATCGACGACGCGGATGTCGCCGCCGCCGAGGACAACCTGGTCCGGCAGTTCGCCGACCTCGATTCGCGCGGCGTGGAGCTGCCACTGCTCTTCATCCGGGTCCGTGAGCCCGGGCAGATTCAGAGCCTGGTGAAGCGGCTCGGCCCCTCGGTCCGGAGACTGTCCGGATTCGTACTACCGAAGTTCACGGAGGAGCGGGGTGTTCCGTTTCTGGAGGCCCTCACCTTCGCGGAATCGGCGAGCGGGCAGCGGCTTTTCGCGATGCCCGTGCTGGAATCTCCGGAGCTGCTCCACCTGGAGACGAGGACGGAGACGCTCGCGGGGATCGCCCGCACGCTGAACAAGTACCGCGAGCGGGTGCTGGCGCTGCGACTCGGCGTCACGGACTTCTGCTCGGCGTACGGGCTGCGCCGGTCGCCCGACATGACCGCGTACGACGTCCAGATCGTCGCCGCGGTCATCGCCGACGTGGTGAACGTCCTCGGACGGGCGGACGGCACCGGCTACACCGTGACCGGCCCTGTCTGGGAGTACTTCCGGCTCCAGGAGCGCATGTTCAAGCCCCAGCTGCGCCGAAGCCCCTTCATGGAGGGCCGGGCGGAGGAACTGCGCACCGCGCTCATCGAGCACGACCTGGACGGCCTGCTCCGCGAGATCGGGCTGGACCGGGCGAACGGGCTGCAGGGCAAGACCTGCATTCACCCCTCGCATGTGCTGCCCGTGCACGCACTGTCAGTCGTCAGTCACGAAGAGTTCAGCGACGCGCAGGACATCCTGCGGCCGGAGCGGGGCGGCGGAGGCGTGATGCGTTCCGCGTACACGAACAAAATGAATGAAGTGAAGCCGCACCGGGCCTGGGCCGAGCGCACGCTGATGCGTGCGGAGGTCTTCGGGGTGGCCAAGGAGGAGGTCGGCTTCGTGGAGCTGCTCACGGCCGGAATCTCGGCTGAATGACGAGGGGAGAGACAGATACCGTGGTGTGGTCGGGAACGTGGGTCGCTGAGCGGCTCGGCGTCGGGCTCGTGGGAGACGAGACGCTGAGCGGCCTGCTGGGGCTTGCGCTGCGCCGCAATCCCAAGCGCGCGCATCTGCTCGTATCGAACGTGCTGGGCAAGCATGTGCCGCAGTCACCTGCGGTGGTGTACGGCGCGGGGTACGGGCTCGGTGAGCGGGTGCGGGAGCTGCTCGGCCCCGACGCGGCGTCACGCGCAGTGGTCCTGGGCTACGCGGAGACGGCGACCGGCCTTGGCCACTCGGTGGCGGACGGGTTGGGCCTCGCGCCGTATCTGCACTCCACACGCCGCCCGGTCGAGGGCGTGGAACGGGCGGGCGGCTTCGAGGAGTCCCACTCGCACGCGACGTCACACCTGCTGCTGCCGGAGGACCCGCGGCTGCTGGCGGGGGACGGCCCACTGGTGCTCGTGGACGACGAGTTCTCGACGGGCAACACCGTGCTCAACACGATCCGCGACCTGCACGAGCGGTACCCGCGCGACCGGTACGTGATCGTGGCGCTGGTCGATATGCGCTCGGACGACGACCGCGACCGTCTGTCGGCCCTCGCGCGGGAACTGGGCGCGCGGGTGGACCTGGTGGCACTGGCGTCGGGCACGCTACGGCTCCCGGAGGGCGTGCTGGAGAAGGGCCAGGCGCTGGTGGCGGAGCATGAGGCGGTCGGCGGGGCGGCGGGTGTCCCGCCGGGCACGGCGGGACAGGCCGCCGCGCAAGCCACCCCCCGCCGCGCCGTGCGCGTCGAGCTCGGGTGGCCCCGTGAGGTGCCCGACGGGGGACGGCACGGGTTTACGCCCCGGCACCGGGAGCAGCTGGAGCACGCGCTGCCGGGCATGGCCGCGCGCATCGCCGACGCGCTCGGCGACGCGGCCACGGGCCGCTCGCGTCGCGTCCTCGTGCTCGGGTTCGAGGAGCTGATGTACGTGCCTCTCCGCCTCGGGACCGCCCTTGAGCAGGTCATCGACGCCGACGTGCGGTACTCCACCACCACCCGCTCGCCCGTCCTCGCCGTCGACGACCCCGGCTATGCCATACGCAGCCGCCTCGTCTTCCCGGCCCACGACAACCCCGCCGACGGACCCGGCGAGCGGTACGCCTACAACGTCGCCGGCGCCGGCTTCGACGCCGTCGTAGCCGTCGTCGACTCGGCCGCCGACACCCCCCAACTGCACGCCCCCGACGGCCTGCTGGCCCAGCTCGCCGCACACACCCCGAACGTCGTGCTGGCCGTCGTGCCGAGCTATGTCCCCAGTTACGTACCCGAATACGTATCCGAAAGAGCTGCCATGCTGCCCGAGCCCCTCCGCGGCCCCGAGTTCTCCTCCTACGCGGCGGACGAGGTCGGCTGGCTGCTCCAGGATCTGTCCGAGACCGAGCTGGAGGCCCCGACGGAGGAGCGCGAGGAGGCCATACAGAGCGGCGCGCACTACGCGGAGTCGCTGCCGGTCGAGTACCAGCCCAGCGCCCAGTACCAGGCGCTGTTCAAGGCCGCGCTGGAGACCTCCGCGGCCCGAATCGCCCGCGCCGTCGGAACCGTCACCGAGACCGTCATCGCCGAGAGGTCCCCGCGTCCCGTACTCGTATCGCTGGCCCGCGCCGGCACCCCCATCGGCGTGCTGATGCGCCGCTGGGCCCAGCACCGGCACGGCCTGGACCTGCCGCACTACGCCGTGTCCATCGTCCGCGGCCGCGGCATCGACACCAACGCCCTGCGCTGGCTCCAGCAGCACCACGACCCGGCCGACGTCGTGTTCGTCGACGGCTGGACCGGCAAGGGCGCGATCACCCGCGAACTGGCCGACGCGCTCGCCGAGTTCGGGGGCTTCAACCCCGAGATCGCCGTCTTGGCCGACCCCGGCGGCTGTGTCCGCACCTACGGCACTCGCGAGGACTTCCTCATCCCCTCCGCCTGCCTCAACTCCACGGTCTCCGGCCTGATATCGCGTACGGTGCTCCGCGCCGACCTGGTCGGCCCGAACGACTTCCACGGCGCGAAGTTCTACCGCGAGCTCGCCGGCAGCGATGTCTCGGAACACTTCCTGGACACCGTCGCCGCCCGTTTCGACGAGGTCGCGACCGCCGTCGACGCCGACGTCAAGGAGCTTCTGTCGGCGGACCGCGCGCCCACCTGGGAAGGCTGGGCCGCTGTCGAGCGGATCAGCGAGGAGTACGGCATCCACGATGTGAACCTGGTCAAGCCGGGCGTCGGCGAGACGACGCGCGTACTGCTGCGCCGCGTCCCCTGGAAGATCCTCGCCAAGCGCGGCGCGGGCGCCGACCTCGACCATGTGCGACTGCTGGCCGAGCAGCGCGGCGTACCGGTCGAGGAGGTCGACGAACTTCCTTACACCTGCGTCGGGTTGATCCACCCCCAGTACACCCGCGGCGCGACCGGCGCGGACGGCAAGGCGGTGTCGGCCCTGTGAGCACCGCAGCGCAGAGGCAGCCGCAGCCGCGTACGCAGCCGCAGACCCGTACGCAGAGGAAGACGCTCGTCGCCAGCGACCTCGACCGCACACTCATCTACTCCGCCCCCGCCCTCCAGCTCCCCATGCCGGACGCGGACGCACCCCGCCTGCTCTGCGTCGAGGTGTACGAACACAAGCCGCTGTCGTATCTCACGGAGACCGCGGCCGGGCTGCTGACCCAGCTCGCCGCCGACACCGTCTTCGTACCGACCACCACCCGCACCCGCGAGCAGTACCACCGCATCCATCTCCCGGGCCCCGCCCCCGAGTTCGCGATCTGCGCCAACGGCGGGCACCTCCTCGTCGACGGAGTGTCCGACCTCGAATGGCATCGGCAGGTCGCCGCACGCCTCGCCGACGAGTGCGCCTCGCTCGCCGAAGTACGCGACCACCTCCTCGCGGCCGCCGACCCCGCATGGTTGCTCAAGGAGCGGATCGCCGAAGGCCTCTTCGTGTATCTCGTCGTCGAGCGCAGCCTGCTGCCCGAAGGCTGGGTCAAGGAGCTCGCCGAGTGGGCGGAGGGCCGCGGCTGGACCGTCTCGCTCCAGGGCCGCAAGATCTACGCCGTGCCCCAGCCGCTCACCAAGAGCGCGGCGGTCCGCGAAGTGGCCCGCCGTACGGATGCCACGCAGATCCTCGCCGCCGGGGACTCCCTCCTCGACGCCGATCTCCTGCTCGACGCGGACCGCGCCTGGCGGCCGGGCCACGGAGAGCTCGCCGACAGCGGCTGGATCGCCCCGAACGTAGAGGTGCTCGGCGAGACGGGTGTCGTTGCGGGCGAGGAGATCCTGCGCCGGTTCAGCCTCGCCGCCGCCGGGCGGTAGGGGCGGTCGGGGCGGCCAGGGCGAGCCGCCTCAGCCGCAGCAGCCGCCTCCGCAGCAACCCCCGCCGCCACCGCCGCCGCTTCCTGCGCCGGGCGCGGACGCGGACTTCGTACCGCCGACGGCGACGGCCGAGAGCAGCTTGACGGTGTCCTCGTGGCCGGCCGGGCAGCTCGCCGGGTCGGAGGACTGGGCCATCGGCCGGTTCACTTCGAAGGTGTCACCGCAGCTGCGGCAGCGGTATTCGTAACGAGGCATGGCCTCAGGTTATCGGCAGTGCGGCGGCTGCCGGGTGCTCGCGCTACAGGTGGTCGCCCTACAGATGCTCGCGCTACGGATGCTCGCGCATCGCGAGGTCGAGCAGTTCGAGCGTGGCCATGTACGCGCCGTCCACGTCCCCCTCCCGTACCCGCTCCACCACCGCCGCGTGCACGCCGACCGGGTCCTCAGGCGTACCCGCCAGGTGCACGCGCCGATCGCGCTCGATGAGCACGGGGATGATCACCCGGCGCATCTGCGCGAAGAACCGGTTGCGTGAGGCGGCCAGCAGGGCGGTGTGGAACGACGCGTCCGAGCGCACGCCGAGCACCGGATCGTCCCCGGCCGCCCTCATCGCGTCGAGCGCCGCGTCGAGCGCCGCGAGGTCCTGTTCGCTGCGGTGCTCGGCGGCGAGCGAGGCGGCGGCCGGTTCGATGGAGCGGCGCAGTTCCAGCATGTCCGCGAAGAAGCCGGCCGACGCACCGGCGGCGAGCGTCCAGCGCAGCACGTCGGTGTCCAGGAGGTTCCAGTCGTCCCGGGGCCGTACGGACGTGCCGCGCCGCCGACGGGCGTCGATCAGGCCCTTCGTCGTCAGTACCTTGATCGCTTCGCGCAGTACAGCCTGGCTGACGTCCAGCTCGGCCATCAGCTGCGGCAGAACGAGTGGGTCGCCCTCGGCGTAGGTGCCGTCGAAGATCCGGCGGGCGAGAGCCTCCACGGCGGCCCCGTGCACCCCGCGGCCCGCGTAGGCGGCGTAGCCGGTGTTGCTCGTGCCGGCCTTTACTCGCCTGCTCCCTTTCGTAGCACCTCACCCCGTTCGCGCCGCTGGGCGCGCTGCTCCTGGTCCGCCTGGTCGGGGTGGCGGGCCTTCCAGTACGGGTTGTCGTGCGGCAGCGTCGCGCTGACCCTCCCGTACATCCCGAAGAACATCAGCATCACGCCCACCACAAAGCTGAACAGCACGTTCTGGATGTGGAAGGCGAGGAAGTTGTAGTCGGTCTCCAGCAGGGCGAGATTGAGGAAGCCGCTGAGGATGAAGGCGACGCCGAGGATCATGTTCACGGTCGAGGCGAAGTTGCCACCGATGATCATCCCGACGAAGAGCAGCGCCCCTACGCAGATGGAGAGGACGCTCAGTGCGCCGTTGGTGTTGAGCCCCGCGACGGTGTCACCGCTGATGTCGAAGAAGCCGATCTTGTTGATCAGCCCGAGAATGCCGAAGGCGAGCAGCACAAGACCCATCAGACCTGCGCCCACGCGGTAGACCTGGCTGAGGCGATGGTCGACGGGGAGATGTTCGTCGAGCCTGATGCGGCGGGTGGTTTCGGGGTGCGGTACGTGTGTTGCCATGTCTGGGCTCCCTTTGTACGTACTCGTACCCCCAAGGATCCGCCCGAGGGCGGAGCCGGACAACCAGGGGGACGTCCCGGGGTGGCCGGGCAGGGGGTGCCGCGCGGGGGGTCTGCCGCGTCCGGGGCGGCCGGGCAGGGGGTGCCGCGCGGAGGTCCGCGTCCTGGGGGCGCCACGCGGAGGGCCGCGTCCCGGGTGCCCGGCGGCGGGAAGCCTCGGGCCCGCCCGGAGGGCCGCGTGTCCCGGGACCCAGGCGGCGCGGGGTCTCAGGCGCCGGCGGTGCCGCCCGCGCCGCGCTCCTCGCGGATCTGCTCGACCACACGCGCGACCGCGCGCCGTACCGCCTCGGTCTCCATCAGGAAGTGCCAGTAGTCGGGATGCCGGCCCTCGAGCCCGGCGACGGCCCGCTCCAGCCGGGCCACCGAGTCATCCAGCGGCCGCGCATGACGCGGATCCGGGGTGTTGCGCCCAGCCATGGCGAGGCGCTGCGCGTCGCGGATGGCGAATCGGGTCCGGTCGATCTCCTGCTGCGGATCCTTGGCCACGGCATTGAGCCGCCGCAGCCGGTCGCCGGCCGCGGAGACCGCCTCATCGGTGGTGTTCAGCAGCGCCCGTACCGTACTGAGCAGGGCCGTCGCATCCGCCCACCGCTGTTCGTCGCGCGCCTTGGCCGCCTCCCGGAGCTTCTCCTCGGCCTGGCGGACGCTGATCGCCGCCTGCTCGGGGACGGGCTGGAGATCCTGCCAGCAGGCGGCGGAGAAGCGCCGCCGCAGCTCGCTCAGGACGGGCTCGACGGATCCGGCGCGGTTGGTGAGGGCCTCCGCGCGTGTACGGAGGGACACCAGGCGCTTGTCGGTCTCGGCGGCGCGCTCGGGCAGCCGCTCGGCCTCGGCCCGTACGGCTTCGGCGTCGCGCAGCACGCGGTCGGCGCGCTGGAGGGTCTCGGCCACGCCGTGCCGCCCGGCGCCCTGATTGAGCATGGTCAGCTCGGGGGCGAGGGCGGCGAGGCGAGCCGCGAGATCGTCCGCTCGCAAACCGGAGCCCCGCGCCGAATCGAGAGCGTTGCTCGCGGAAAGTAGCGCCTGTCGCGCCCGCTCCACGGCGGGAGCGAGCCGGGCGAGCTGCGTCTCCGCCTTGTCGAGCAGCGGCCCGAGCCCCTGCGCAAACCGGTCGAGGTCCCCCTTGACCCGTACGAGCTCGTCCTTGGCACTGGTGAGCTCACCCCGCGCGTGCGCGGCGACGGAGGCTTCGAGGCCGTCCCGGTCGAGGTCGTGCGCGTCCACGGCGGTGATGTACCGATGGCTCACCTCGTCGATCCGCCGCCCCAGCGCGGCGAAGTCGTCCACGGCCCGGCGCGCCCCCGGCGAACTGTCCACCGCCGAGATCGTCTCGATCGAGATCCGCAGATCGCGCTGGGCGGTGTCCAGCTCGTAGAAGGCAGCGGCGGCGGCGTCCTTCGCGGCCTGCGCATCCGCGCGCTGGCTCTCCCCGCGCCCGCCGAACCAGCGCCGCGTCCCGCCGCCGGCGAACGCGCCCGGCAGCGCAGCGACGATCAACGGCACGGGCAGCAGCATCAGCGCGAGGACATCCCGGACGGCACTCGCCTGCCCTCTTGCATGAGGCCGCGCGTGTGTCGCCGTCACATCCCTCTCCCGTGCCGTGTCGCCCTGCCCGGTTCATTCTCCCACCAGGTAGTGACGAACACACGGGCCTGTTAGTTCGCGCTTCGCACAGTGACTTTGCCGTTGTCACTGCGGGCCTTGACGACGTGAGAGCTGCTGTCGTCGGTCGGCACGTCGACGTCCACACCGCCGTTGTCGCTCTTGGCCGTCACGGCGTATGGAGCCCCGGCGCCCGGCAACTCGATGGTGATCCCGCCGTTGTCACTGACGGTCTCCACCCGATCGGGCACGGCGACGAGCCCGAGCCGCACGGACCCGTTGTCCGACCGGACGCTCACGGTCTTGGAGCTGACGCGCTCGGTGACGACGGCGCCGTTGTCGCTGTCGACCCGGAGCGGTCCGCTGGAGTCCCGCACGGTCACCCCGCCATTGTCGGACCGGATCTTCAGCGCGGTGTCGAACCCACTGGCGGTGACGCTCCCGTTGTCGTCCTCCACGGTCACGGCAACCCCGCGCGGCACCTTGACGGTGTGCCGCGCTTCGCAGTCGCTGGCCACGGCATCACACTTCACCCGCAGGGTCAGCGTCCCGTCCTTCATCTTCCAGGAGGCCTCGGGCCCGTTCCCCATGAACACCCACCCGTCGACCTGCCGGGTCACCTGCACCTCTTTGACGTCGGCGGTCACGAGCTCGATGGCGGAGTCGTCGGAGTTGATGGTTAGGGCCTTCCCGGCGAGGGGGAACGACTTGCTCTCGACGGGGGCGTCTCCGGCATCGGCACTGCCACACCCGGTGAGGGCGCCCGCGGCAAGGGCGACGCCGGCGGCGACGAGCGCGCGAGCGCGAGTCCGAGTACGGGTGGTGCGATGGGTGCGGGTGCGGGTGCGGGTGCGGAATGCGGGCACGGTGATCGTTCCCTCAGGTAGTTCGGCAGAGCAGTTCTGCCGATGTGCCCCCAAGGTAGGAGTTCGCAGGTGGGGGAACGATCCGGGCGACCACCGCCTCGGGGGTGGGGGTAGCCCCCGTACCCAGGAGGAGGAGGGGGAGGCGGGGGGAACAGGTTTGCAGGGCGGCCCCCTGCGCCATGTACGCTGTTCCCTCATCCACGGGTGCGTAGCTCAGGGGTAGAGCGCTGCTCTTACAAAGCAGATGTCGGCGGTTCGAAACCGTCCGCGCCCACTTGCTTCAAGACAAAGGCCCAGGCCACCGGCGACAAACCGGAAGCCTGGGCCTTGATCGTTCCTCCGCCCTTGCGGCGGGGGAGTGGCGTCGTGCCACCTACGTGCCGGATGCTGCTTCTGGATCTTCCCCAGCGGGCTCGGCCGGCCGGACCCCCGGTCCGGTGAGGACCCTAGGGTTTGTCCCTGATGCCCGCATCGATGTCGCTCGCCTACCGTCGTGAGTAGTGCTGATCTTCCGGTCAGCCGATCCATTCGCACCGAACTCGTGCGTTACGGAGGCTTGATGAAGGCGATCGTCCAGGACCGGTACGGCTCACCTGACGTTCTGGAGCTCAGGGAGGTCGACAAGCCGGTGGTCGCCGGCCACGAGGTGCTGATACGGGTCCAGGCGGCGGCGGTCAACGCGCGCGACTGGCACGTCATGCGGGGCGACCCGTACATGGCACGCCTGGTGCTCGGGTTCGGCAGGCCGAAGGCGAAGATCCGGGGCACGGACTTCGCGGGTCGGGTGGAAGCGGTGGGCAAGGACGTGAAACGGTTCCGTCCCGGTGACGCGGTATTCGGCGAAGCCGACGGAGCATTTGCCGAGTATGTGTGTGCCTCGGACGACGTGGTGGAGCCGAAACCGGCCAGCCTGACGTTCGAGCAGGCGGCCGTGGTGCCGCTGGCGGGGAACACCGCCCTCATGGGCCTTCGTGATCTGGGGGGAGTGCAGCCGGGACAGAAGGTCCTGGTCAACGGTGCGTCAGGTGGTGTGGGGACCTTCGCCGTGCAGATGGCCAAGTCGTTCGGCGCGGAGGTGACCGGCGTGTGCAGTACGCGAAACGTGGACCTGGTCCGGTCGCTCGGCGCGGACCACGTCATCGACTACACGGGGGAAGACTTCACTCGGAACGGACAGCGGTACGACGTCGTTCTCGACCTGGTGGGGAACCGTTCGTTGACCGAGTGCCGGCGCGCGCTGACCCCCGCGGGGACGCTCGTTCTGTCCGGTGGGGGCGTGTCCGACGGCGGCAGTCTTGTCGGGCCGATGGGTCTCATCCTCAGGGGGCAGGCGCTGTCACGTTTCGTCCGCCATCGGCTGCTCGTACTTACGGCGACGCCGAGCAAGGAGAACCTGGCGACGCTGAGGGAACTCGCCGAGTCCGGAAGAATTACCCCGGTCATTGACCGGACCTACCCGTTGAGCGAAGTACCCGAGGCCATCCGGTACCTCGAAGTTGAGCACGCGCGTGCGAAGGTCGTCATCACCGTGTGACGGTCCGCTGAGGCCCAGCCGTCCATGCACCTGAGGGCGCCCCGTCTTCCTCGCTCCTCCTGATATCTGAACCGGCCGGCGGACACACGCCCAGCCAGGGCCAGCTCCTGACAGCCTCCACCACTGGCACAGTTCCTTGCGCTGGTCGGGCTCATAGGACAAGGTCACCGATCAGTGGCGCGCCGGTGGTGCCGAGGTCGAGCGTGCCCACCAGGACAAAGGCCCCCAGCCGATCACGGCTGGGGGCCTTTGGCATCCAGTTCTGGCATCAACGGCGGCGGTCACTCACCCAGCGAATAGGGTCCAATCGGCGGACCACTTTCACCTCATCGGCTGCCATGGGGGCCTATCGGTAGGCCTATCGGCTTACCCCACAGGCCAGACCCATCCCAAGCTTGTAATGTCAGTCCACAGGCGCCGAACTACACCGAATTGCCAAACCGATACTTACCAAACCTTGCTGCGGATCAAATCGGGCCGGGTCTACTTCCGTGTCCACACTGGTGGGCCGGAAAATACGGAAAGGGAAAGAATTGGCATTCAGTGAGATAGCTTCAAAGGTGACTTTAGGAGTAGTTGTCGTTGCGGTCTCCACTTCGGCCGTCGCTCCCGCTTCCACGGCAACCGTCGCTCCCGCCTCCACGGCAACCGTCGCTCCTGATTCCAGGGCAACCGTCTCCCATGAGACCCGGAGCATAAAATTCACATCCCAGCGACTCAAGGGCAGGCTGATTGAGTGCACGTCCGAAAACCCCGGACTGGCACAGTTTCTCACTCGAGACATAGCGAAGTCGCTGGAAAATCGCGCCAGTCAGGCCTCGGTGGTGCTGTATGACCGAAACACCCGTACCTCCTGCACGTACGGCGCGGACAAGCACTACGACTCCGCGAGCACAGTCAAGCCGATAATATTGGGGGCTCTGCTCCTGGACAGAGGAGTCGACCTGTCCGAGGAGGAGCAGGACCTGGCCAGACAGATGATCGTGAGCTCGGACAACGACGCGACGTACGCCCTGTGGGAAAGCCTGGGCCACAAAAATATCCAGAATTTCCTGGACAAGGCCGGAATGAAGAACACCATCCTCAACGACGCAGGCTTCATGGGCCTGACTCAGGTCACTGCAAGGGACCAGGCCAAACTGCTTGAGCTGCTCACCGCTGAGGACAACTCGGTCCTGAACGCCGAAGAGCGCACCTACATCCTGGACCTCATGCGTGACGTGCAGGAGGATCAGCGGTGGGGAACGCCCGCCGGGGCTCCCTCGGACGCTGCCGTACAGGTCAAGAACGGGTGGCTTCAGCGTTCCCAGAACAGGCTCAAGAACCCCTGGGACCGCGGAGATTGGAAGGTCAACAGCATGAGTGCGGTCACCGGTCATGCCTACGACTATGGCCTCGTGGTCCTCACCGAAAACAACAGGGTCCCTGAAGACGAGTCGCCGGAGGTGGGGTGGGACTATGGCATGGAAACGGTTGAGGCCGTGGCAAAGGCCATCCACCACGACCTCAAGGCTCCCCCGGCTACCGGCCGTCCCGGCCTCCTATGAAGGCTGCTGGGCCGGCAGGGCTGATTCAACGGCTTGGTGACCAGGCGTTCGCTGACATCAGTCGTACAAAGCAGAGGTCGGCGGTTCGAAACCGTACGCGCCCACCAGTGCGAAGGCCCCCAGCCGATCACGGCCGGGGGCCTTCGCAGTCAGCATGACGATCGAGCTCGTGGCACTGGCAGGCGTCAGGCCGTCGGGCCGTCGGGCCGTCGGGGCGGCCGCGCGGCCAGTCAGCTGGTCAGCTGGTCAGCCAGGGTAGACGCGCGCGGCGGCAATGGGGCGTTCGGCCACGGTGTGGGCCGTGGACGAGTTGACGCCCCATCGGTAGCCGGCGAAGAGCTTGGTGGCCGCGTCCGCGTAGAACACGATGTGGCCGTAGCCGGCACCATTGTGCTCGGTCCACTCCGGCGTCGCGCCCACGTGCTCTTCGATCCGGGTGTCCGGGAAGGCGCGATAGATCGCCTCGGCGGAATCGGATGCGGCCGGGTCGCCGTGCGGATTGCTGGTGCAGTCGACGATCTCGAAGACGTACGGGACGACATTGCCGCCCACCTGGCTGTCCACGGAGGACGCCCAGGTCCCCTTGCGCTCCTTCACCATCACGATGTGACCGGTGTACGGCTCCGTGGTGTTCTCCGGGTCGTAGTCGAAGGCCACCAGATCGCCCGGGCGCAGGTTGACCGGCTTGGTGACCCCGGTGAAGTGCGGTATGTCCGCCGAGATGGCGAAGCCCGTACGGAACTTCTCCGCGGTGGGGAAGAGCTTGCCGGGCTCGGTGTGGAAGTACTGGCTGAAGTACTCCTTCGTCGCCCATCCGTACGCCGAGTCCGCGCCGTAGGTGCGCTCGAGGACCATCGTGAGGAACGACGAGCATTGCGCGAAGACGGAGAACTGCTCGGGGTGCCCGGCCGCGCCCCACTTGGCCGAGGAGTTCTCGTCCGGGAACTCCCCTGCCGTCTTGTAGCGGTTCACCGTCGCCTGCTCGCTCCAGGGGAGCGTACGCAGGTAATCGACCAACATTTCTGCCTCAACCTGGTGCGGCGGTCTGGCCCATTGCGGGTCCGGCGGCGGAACCTCTGCCGCGGCGGCCCGGCTCGTGCCGGCTGCGGCGGTGACGAGCGCCGCTCCGGCCGTACCGGCCAGGAGCCCCCGGCGGCTGAGACGGTGGTTGGACATGACTGATCCCCCAGTACTGTCGATGAATCATTGATGGCGGCAGGATCCTACGGCCTCACGTCGGGCCGGCGGCCTGGCGGACATCCCGCCGTCACCGGAGCAGGACCCTCCGGAAAGTTGCCTGCTCATACGGAAGTCTGCGCCGCTTTGCCGCGTCGCGGTTGCCCCGCACGATCCGCGTCACCGGGTGGTGCTCGCCCAGGACCCGAACACAATCGGCGTACGCCTCGTCGTACAGCGGGATGGCCCGCTTGACCTCACCCGCCGCGCGATACGCATCAGCGAGATAGCTGCGCGCGATCAGCGCGTCCGCATGATCCTCCCCCAGCACCCGTATGCAGTCGGCGAGGACCCGCTCGCCCAGCGGAATGGCCCGTCGCGCATCACCCGCGGCCCGGCATGCGAAGGCGAGGCCGAGCCGCGCGTCGAGCGTTCCCTGATGGTCCTCACCCAGCAGTCTGAGGCAGTCGGCAAGGACCCGCTCGAACAACGCGACCGCCCGCCCCGCATCGCCTGCCGCCCGATACGCGTCGGCGAGATAGCCACGCAGGGTGAGTGTCTGCAGATGGTCCTCGCCGAGCGCGCGGATACAACCGGCCAGTGCCCGCTCGCCCTGCGCGATCGCCCGTCCCGCTTCACCCGCCGTCCGGTACGCCTCGGCAAGATGCCCCTGCGTCATGAGCGTGTCCGGATGGTCCTCCCCAAGTACCCGGACACAACCGGCCTGAGCCCGTCGGAGGCACTCGATGGCACGCTTCACCGCACCTTGATCGAGCTGGAACCACCCCATGTCGTGAAGAATGCGGGCCGTCTTCCTGGGACATCGACTCTGATCCAGGTCAGGAGGGAACGCGTCCGTCCTTGTCGTCGACGTGTCCGACGCCCTGCCACATGCCCATCGAGTAACGGGCCTTCGCGCCAGTGCCGTAGTGCCTGGTCGCGTAGTACCCCTGGAGGGCGACCGAGGTGCCGCGGAGCAGCAGGGTGTGCCCCGCGCGTCCGCGGGCGGTACCAGCGCAGCGGCCAGGTGACCCCATTGAGCGCCGGAACCGGGATGCACGAGATGTGGTTCGGGCCCGCAGTCAAATGAGTGACGCCCTCCGGCCAGGGGCGGTGCGAGGTGCTGTCGACTGGGAGGAGGCAGTAGAGAGCGGCGTCCGCTGTCCCCGGCGGCGACCGCGGCCCGGAACTCCTCGTCCGGATCGGAGACCCAGCTCGCCGTGGCACCGGCTCGCGGACACGTGGTGCCCGGACACATTGTGTCCGTCAGCGTTTGGCCTCATCGGTCGGCGGGACCCACCTCATGCGGCCGTCCTCCCCAACTACGTGGTCCTCTGCAAGGGCTCCCGGAGAAGGCATGTGCCAGCAGTCCGGTCCGTCACCCTCAATAACGTCAAAGGCAAGGTCGTCGTGGTAGACGCCGTCGTCCCCGATGACAGGGAAGACGATGACGAGGGAGTGATCCGCGGGGATCTTCTCCGGGTGGATGGACCCGATGAACTTGCCGTCCTCGTGCGTGAACCTCACCACCTTCAGGGCGATGTCATCGTCGCCCGAGGTGTTCTTCTCTTCGTTGACCGGGCAGTAGGGGTCGCCCTGGTAAACCCGGGCCCGCACTCCCATGCGAGCCAGATCGCGCTGGAGGCGCTCAAGGGCGGGCCTGGTCTCTCCGGTATCGCGAATAGTCACCTTGACGACTCCGTGCGGTTCACGGTCGAGGGTGTAGGCCACCGCGGTGATCCTTTCTGGGAAGTATCCGGCCCCAGGGGCCGTGTGTTGGGCCGTGGTGCCATGGCCCGCCGAGGTGCCGGGCGCCTGGCCGATCGTCACCGCGATGCCGGCCACGGCGGCGACCACTGCCACGGCGGCGGCTACCCGCACCGCCAGACGCCGGCGTCTGTCCTTGCCCTGCTGGCGGGCCATCTCCAGCCAGCTGCTCATCAGGTGTTCCTCACGCTGCTGCTGACGGCCGGCGGGGAAGTCCCGATCGGCGGGCACGGTCAGCGTCCGACGCAGCACCTGCACATCGTCGTTCTGGTCCCGGGTCACCGTGGTTCTCCTCCGCTCGGCGGGACCGCCTCGGTGCGGTCACCTGCGTGCTGCCAATCGGCGGCGGCCGGTTCCCTGTCCGGGCCGAAGTTGTTGCCGGCCAGCTTCTCCAGCCGTCTACGGGCACGGGACAGGCGGGAGCGGACTGTGCCCACCGGCACGCCCAGGGACTCGGCGACCGCGGCATAGTCCAGGCCGGCCCATACGCACAGCGCCAGGACCTCACGATCGGCGCGGGACAGCCTCTCCAGTGCGGCGCGCACCGCCGCGATCTTGTCCTGGTCCTCCAGCCGGCCGACCACCTCATCGGCGAAGTCCGGCAGCAGGCCGGGAGCGGGCATCCGCTCCATGAGCGCCCGGTACCGCCGGGCGACCCGCCGTCGGCGGTGGATCACGTGGGTGGCGATCCCCAGCAGCCAGGGCAACAGGCCGCCGCCCTGCGGCTCGACTTTCTCGCGCAGCCGCCACGCCTCGAGGAACACCAGCGAGGTGCAGTCCTCGGCGACCGACCAGTCCCCGGTCAGGCGAAAGCAGTGGTTGTACACCGCCCGGCCGTGCTCGCGGAACAGCGCGCCGAAGGCCCCCTCGTCTCCCGCCCGGATGCGGGCCCGAAATCCTGGATCCATGCCTATCTCCGCCACCCAGACGGCTGCGAGTTCCCCGTGACGCCCGTCACAGTGCCGGGCGCCGCCAACCCTGGTCACCGGGCGTGCGCCAGAGCGTCTCATCCAGCGGCGACTATGCGGCACCCCCGAGGCGACAGTCGGCACTATCAGCGAGGGGAACCCCGACAGAGTCCTATGGGCAGGCGGCGGCGAGGATCGCTTCGGCGGCAGAGGTGCGGGCGTAGAGCACTGAGCGGCCGGCTCGGTGGGCGCTGACCAGACCCGCGTCGCGCAGCGCGGTGAGGTACTGGGACACCCCGGCCGGGGAGAGCCCCGTACGGTGGGCCAGTTCGGTGGTGGAGGCCGGAGTTTCCAGTTCGGCCAGCAGCAGGGTCCGCGAGCGGCCGAGTACGGCGGCGATGGCGTCGGTCCTGGTGATGGGCCGGGGTTCCCACAGTGAGCCGACGCCGCGCGCCGGGTAGGCCAGTTGCGGCGGCTCCGGCAGCGTCACCCGGGTGAGGAGGCCCGGTCCGGTGAAAGCCGAGGGAATCAGCAGCAGCCCTGCGCCCGCCGTCTTCCGGGACAGGGTCCGCTGCCGGCGGGCCAGCCACCGACTCCCCGTTCCTGACGTCCCTCCGCCCGTAGCGCTCAGCCCTCCCACGAGCAGATCGAGAGCCTCCGGCGACGACTCCTCATCGAGAAATGATCAGTCAGATGAGCGGAGGCCGGCCCAACCGGGTCATACGCCACACAGTCCCCCACTTCATCGGCTTGCGGGGGCCGCACGGAGTGCGAGTCCCCTCCAGAAACCCGGCGGCCCATGCCTTCAGCCCGGAAACGGAACGGATGCGGGCCAAGTTGAGCAGAATCCACACGCCCAGATAGACCGGGATCAGGGGGAAGGGAAGCCGGCGCCTAGTAGGGCTTTGTTAGGTGGTGTCGTAGGGCTGCCAGGGGGTGGGTTGTCGGCAGGTGGGGCAGGTGCCGGTCCAGGTGGCCAGGAGGTGTTGGAGGAGATCCAGGGCCTGGTAGAGGGTCAGGCCCTGGCAGGGGCTTTTGGGCAGGTCCGCTGTTCGGTCAGGAACAGGTGGGCGGCGGTGACGAGGGTGACGTGCCGGTGCCAGCCGGTGAACGAGCGGCCCTCGAAGTGGTCGAGGCCGAGGGTGGTCTTCAGCTCGCGGTAGTCGTGCTCGATGCGCCACCGCAGTTTCGCGATGCGGACAAGGTCGCGGGCGGGGATGTCTGCGGGCAGGTTCGAGATCCAGTACTTGACCGGCTCGTCCTCGCCTTCGGGCCACTGGGCGATGAGCCAGGTCAGCGGGATCGTGCCGTCGGTGGCGGGCTTGGGCCGCCGCCCCGCGAGACGGATCCTCACAAGAACGAAGTGCGAGCTCATCGCGGCTTTGGAGCCCCTGCGCCAGGTCAGGGTTCGTCCCTGGCGTCGTCCGGCGGCCAGCACGTGATCCCGTAAGGACACCGGGCGGGTGCGGTAACGCGGAAGGGGCCTGGGCCCCAGGCCGCCATAGGCAGGCTGGTGGGGTTCGGCATCCTCACTGTGGGCGGTCATTTCGGCCTTGGCCTGCAGGACGTAGGCCAGGCCGCGGTCTTCCAGGCCGCGGCGGAAGTCGGCGTTGGCGCCGTATCCGGTGTCCGCGACCAGCACCGCCGGCTTCAGCCCGGTGCCGGCCAGGTCGTCGAGCATCTCCAGCGCCAGCTGCCACTTCGGGCGGTGATGCTCGTCATCAGGGATGCGACAGCGTTCCCGACGGCTGGCCGCTTCTGGCGTGTCCCAGCTCTCGGGAAGGAACAAACGCCAGGACAGCGGACACGAGGCGGTGTCGGAAGCGGCGTGGACGCTGACGCCGATCTGGCAGTTACCGACCTTGCCCAGGGTGCCCGAGTACTGCCGGGCCACCCCGGGCGACGAGATGCCGTCCTTCGGGAACCCGGTGTCGTCCACCACCCACGCCTGAGGACGGACCACCCGCACGGCCCGCCACGCCAACCGGGCCCGCACCGCGTCAAAGGCCCAGGTGGAGGACGTGATGAACTGCTGAAGCTGCTGGTGGTCCACCCCCAGGCGCCCGGCCATCGGCTGCATCGACTTACGCCGGCCGTCCAGCAGCAGCCCCCGCAGATACAGGGCACCCTTCTCACGCTGATCCCGCCGCACCAGCGGCGCGAACACCTCCCCACCGAACTCCTCCAACCGGACACGACACGAAGCGAGTTCCCCGACCCTCATACCAACAGCGAACTACCAGACACCCAACGCGACAAGACCCACCTAACAAAGCCCTACTAGCGAGCCAGACCCGGTTGCGAGCGGTGAAGCGGTAGTACACCGGATGCCTGGCCGGGGAGGTCTTGGGGTGCTGGAGGACCAGTTCGGGTTCGTAGAGGATCTTCCAGCCGGCGTCGAGGGCCCTCCAGGCCAGGTCCGTCTCTTCATGCCCGAAGAAGAAGTGCCCCGGCCAGGTGCCGATTTCGTTGAGCATCGGCACCGACAGGGCATGGCCACCTCCGAGGAAGGCGGTCACCAGCCCGCGGCGCATCGGGTCGTCGGCGCGCAGCCGCGGCACGTGGCGCCGTTGAGTCTCCCCGTGCTCATCGGCAACGCGGAACGACGTGATCCCGAGCGCGGGATCAGCCGCATACAGGCGCTGCACTTTGCGGAACACGTCGTCGGCAATGAGCAGTCCGTCGTCGTCCAGCTCGATGATGACGTCCACGTCGCCTGACTCGAGCAGGGCCTGCAGTCCGACGTTGCGCCCGCCGGGACAGCCCAGGTTCTCTTCGAGCGGGATCTTGGTCACGTCAGCTGACACGTCAGTGAGTGGAGTCGCATTGCCGACCAGCGCAACACGTGCTGGAGGCACGTCCTGCTTGGCCACTGAGGCGATCAGAGCGTCCAGTTCCCGCGGGCGAGTGCCCATGGTCACGATGACGACTCCGATGCGTGGCAACGACATAGCGGTACTCCAGTAGCCGGCGAGCGAGGGTGCTGATGATGCTAGATGCGCTGGCGCGCACGGTCTGGCGTATGACTCGCCTCGGCCGCCCGCCGGTCGTCCGGCGACGCGGCCTCTGCCCGCTGCCGCCGTGGAGGGTCTGACTCCGCGACAGCTGTGGCCCGGTCCTGGCGGCGTCCGCGCGCCAGGACCGGGCCGGACTCATCGAGCGTTGCCTAGCACGGGATGACGTGCCAGACCGGAGCCCAGTCGTAGTAGCTGCTGTAGGAGTAGGCGCCGGGAGTCGTGTAGATGGTGTTGTAGTTGCGGTCCAGGAACCTGGCCCTGGTGCCCGGGGTCTGGTTGTTGATCCAGGAGCCGGGGTAGTTCCAGTTCGACAGGTCGTACGTCTGGCACTTCCACAGGTTGAACTGCGTACCGGTGTAGTTGGTGCCGGTGTACATGCAGAAGTTCTCGTACGGACAGGCCCTGGCACTCTTCGCGCCGGTCAGGTCGCGGGCCTGGCGTTCTCCGGGCAGGGCGACCACGATCTCGCCCTTGCCCGGCAGTGCGATCTTGTTGGCGGCGACCTGCGTCCCGCCCTGGGTGGCGAGGTAGCCGTCGACTGTCGTCTGCAGTTGCTTCGTCTCGGCACCGGTCAGTCCCGCGCGCTTCGCCTGGGCGGCGAATTCCTGGCCGGTGGCGGAGGTGGCGGAGGTGGCGGAGGTGGCGGCGGAGGTGGCGGCGGTGGCGGCGGTGGCGGCGGTGGCCGGGCCGGTGAGGCCGAGCACCGTTGCTGCGATGAGAGCCAGGACCGCGAACAGCGAAGTGGTCAGCTTGCGCAATGCCATGTGACTTTCCCCCAGCGGATTCTCGAGCTGATGCCCGCGCTGTTGCGGCCGGGCATGCCAACGAGTTTTCAGGGCGCCGGGAGAACGGGGCAACCGCTTCCTCCTTAGATGTCTAGAAGACGCCATGGGCGGTATTAGTGGCTCAAGAGGCCGGAGTGCCCCTTGTGCCGGCGTCGTCCGGCGGCCGTGGAGGGGGCTGGGGGGAATTTCTGCGGACTCCTCGCGGGTTGGCGTCCGATGACTGTTGGTGATCACTGGGGAGGGTCAATGACCGAGGTGTCCGAGGTGCCTGAGGTGTCCGAGGTGTTTGGGGCAGGAGTGCAGGGGACCGTCGCGGACGGATTCGAGGCCGTACGGGAGGAGTTCGCCGCCGTACTCGCCGAAGGGATCACCACATCCGGCGCGCAGCTCGTGGCGTACCTGAACGGGCGGCAGGTTGTCGATCTGTGGGCCGGGGACGGGATGGCGGGCGATTCGCTCACCGGCGTCTTCTCCGTCAGCAAGGGCGCGGCGCACCTTGTCGTCGCGCTGCTCGTGCAGGACGGTGTGCTCGAACTCGACCGCGAAGTCGCCCACTACTGGCCGGAGTTCGCGGCCGAAGGCAAGGGCCGAATCACCCTGCGGCAGCTGCTCGCGCACAGCGCCGGGGTGATCGGCGTCGAGGGCGGCTTCAGCTCGGCGGAGCTGGCCGACGACCGGGTTCTTGCCGAACGGCTCGCGGGGCAGCGTCCGTTCTGGGAGCCGGGCACGGCGTACGGCTACCACGCCCTTGTGATCGCCGCCCTCACCGGCGAGGTGGTGCGCCGGGTCACCGGGCTGTCGATCCAGGAGCTGTTCGAGGAGCGGATCAGGGCTCCGTACGGGCTGGACTTCCACCTCGGTCTGCCCGAGGCGCTCGAATCGCGGTACCTGGACGTCCTGCCGATGCAGCCCACGCCGGAGCAGCGCGCCGAACTGGAAGCCAATGCGCCGAATCCGAAGAGCCTTGTTGCGATCGCCTTCAACTCCCACGCCGAGCCGCCCACGGACCTGCTGGACTTCATCAACACGCGTGCCGTGCGCGAGCTTGGCCAGGCCTCGGCCGGCGGCGTCGGGAACGCGCGCGGGGTGGCGGCGATGTACGCGGCGGCGATCAACGAGGTCGACGGCCGGGCTCCGCTGCTCACGCCGGAGACGATCGCGGAGTTCGCCCGGCCGCACACGGTGGGCGCCGATGTGGTCACGGGGGAGGCGGAACACTTCGGCCTCGGCTTCCAGGCGCTGGGGATGCGGTACCCGTTCCTGGGCGCGGACGCGTTCGGCCACAGCGGCGCGGCGGGGGCCCAGGCGTTCGCCGATCCGGGCAGCGGGATCGCGTACGGCTACGTCCGGCGCCGGTTCGCCTTCCCGGGCGGCGCGGCACCGGAGAACGAGCGGCTGGCGGCGGCGCTCGTGCGGGCCGCGGCGGGGGTGTAGGCGGCGGTGGTGTCCCGCGGCGGCGGGCGGGGCCGCACTCACAGAGCGCGGTCCCGCCGTCTCCGCAGGTCAGCGTGCGGTCCCGCCCGTTTCCGGCGGCACTGTCAGACCCGCGAGGCACACTGAATACATGTGCCGCAGCATTAAGACTCTCCGCCCGCCCGTCCTCCCCGAAGAGGCCACCGAGGACGACATCCACGCCGCCGCCCTGCAGTACGTACGCAAGGTGTCCGGCTTCCGTGCCCCCGCCGCGCACAATCGCGAAGTCTTCGAGCAGGCCGTCGACGAGATAGCCGAGGCGACCCGCAAGCTGCTCGACGGGCTCGAAGTGCGCGGGTCCGGAGGGTCCGGAGGGGCCGCTAAGAGGCCGGTTCGTGAGCCGGCGTCTGTGTCGGGCGCCGCATGACGTAGGCCGCCAGCGCGCCCGCCGCGAACAGCGCGAGGACCGAGATGGCCGCGCCGATCCAGCTTGCGCCCAGCCATGCGCCGCCGAAGTAGCCGAGGCCCACGCTGTAGCCCGCCCAGGCCACGCCCGCCAGGGCCGACCAGGGCAGGAACTCCTTCACCTTGCGGTGTGCCGCGCCCGCGCCCAGGGAGACGACCGAGCGGCCGGCCGGGGCGAAGCGTGCGATCACGACAAGCGCGCCGCCGCCGCGGCTGAGGGCCGTGCCAAGACGTTCCTGCGCGTTGGTCAGCTTGCGCGAGCGGGCGATCGCCCGGTCCAGGCGGTCACCGCCGCGCCAGGCGAGGCGGTACGCGACGAGGTCGCCGAGCACGGACGCGGTGGCCGCGCACAGGACCAGGACGAGGAGCGAGGGCACTTCTTGCGGGACCCGGCCGGCCGCGGCCTCGACGGACGCGGTGGCCGTGGCGGTGGTCGAGCCCGCCGCGGCCGCGGTCGCCGCCGTGATCACCAGGACTCCGCTGGGGCAGCACGGGCAGGAAGACGTCGAGAAGTACGGAAAGGGCCACCACCGCGTAGATCCATGGGCTGCCGGTCAGCGACCCCACACTCTCGAGCACCCGAACTCCCCAGTTTCGTAAAATACGCCGCGACGTCGCAGGGGAGCGGCAGGGGCGGCAGTACAGCTGTACAGCGTACGCCTGGGGTTCACCTCGAGATCGCCAGGGGTCGAAGATGTTGTCCGCCTCACTTCCACCGGCGGACGCGGGAGGCACGAAGCGCCCGGTCCCTCGTCGTGCGGGGCCGGGCGCTCGACGTGCTGATGGACCGTCAGGCCGGGACCGTCAGGCCGCGACCGTCAGGCCGGTACGGTCAGGCGGGGACCGTCAGGGCGCGACCGCCGTGGTCTGCTCCTTGCGCTCCTCGTCCGCGGGCCGGCTCTCGCCGCGCGGGGCGAACACCCGGTCCAGCGCGAGTGCGCCCGGTCCGGTGAAGACCAGCAGCAGGAAGGCCCAGCAGTAGAGCGCGGAGCCCTCGCCGCTGTTCTGCAGCGGGAAGAGTGCCTTGGGCTGGTGGACCGTGAAGTACGCGTACGCCATAGAGCCCGACGCGATGAGCGCGGCGGTACGGGTGCCCAGGCCGAGCAGCACCAGGGTGCCGCCGACCAGTTCGATCACCGCGGCGTACCAGCCGGGCCAGGTGCCGGCCGGGATGGTGCCGCCGCCGCCCGCCGCGCCGCCGAGGACGCCGAACAGCGCGGCGGCGCCGTGGCAGGCGAAGAGCAGGCCGACGACGATCCGGAACAGGCTGAGGGCGTACGGCTGGGCCTTGTTCAGACGGCCGGACAGCGACGGGGTGGGGGAGGGGTTGGGCATGGGGACTCCTTCGGTCTGGGGACGTGAACCGACGAGGGAGGCCCCAGGTTAGGCGGGCCTAATCAATACTTGCAAGTTCAACAGTTGCTCGGCGGCCGATTTCCACCACGGATTCCGCTTCTGTGCTCCTGCGCGACGGTCCGAGGGTGCGCAGGGCAGCGCGCGCCACGGCGTCCGCGTCCGAGAGCGTCACCGAGTCCACGCCCGGCCTGGCCCCGGCCGCGGTCACCCAGTGCACGCCCTCGGTGGGCACCCCGATCGCGAAGCGCCGTGGGTGCGGGCGGCCCTGACGGTTGATCAGACGGTACGGGCGCTGCGTTACGTCCAGCCCTCCGGTTTCGTAACCGTCGATCGTGTGCGGCCGGCACTGGCCCGTCTTCAGCAGCCGTCCCAGCAACTCGTCGCAGGTCCGCCTGAGGTCCGGTTCCGGCAGCCGCGCCTCGATCAGCGTGGTCGCCGTGACGAAAGATCCGGGCACGTCCGGCGACTCGGCGGTGAAGGCTCCGTCCAGGACCTCGTCGGACATCCCGATGGTGGTGCGCGGGCCGATCACGTCCAGTACGCCCGCCTCGATCAGGGCCGTCATCTCCTCGATACGGCGGCGCGGCGGGCCGATGGAGAGGAACGCGTTCAGCGGGGTGTACCAGCGGTCCAGGTGGTCGCGGCGGGAGCTGCCGGAGAGGCCGGCGTGGTCCACGATCAGGCGCAGCTCGTTGCGGAGATCGCGCAGTACGTCGAGGGCGGCCTTCAGGGGGCCCTCGACATTGCCGAGCGCGGCCGCGGCGGCGTCCTGGCGCAGATGGGTGAGGAGCCAGGCGCGGTGCTCGGCGGGGGAGGCGAAGCGCTCGTCGGCGTACGGACGCGAAATCCGGTCCCAGGACCAGCGGTCCTGGTGCGCGATGCTGAACTCGTCGAGTACGGCGGTCTCTTGGGGGCTGCCGTGGGGGGCGTCGAGGTAGCGGTCCCGGAAGCCGCGGAGGGCGAGGCCGTCGGGGCCGGGGCCGGGGCCGGGTCCGGGGCCGCGTTCCGGGCCACGTTCGGGTTCCGGTTCGCGTGCCGCGAGGAGCGCCTCGTAGTGGACCGTCTCCACTTCCTTGGCCACGAGCGGCCATATCTCGGTGAGGAAGTCGGGCGGGTCGCCCTCGTCCGCGCGCTTGCGGAAGACGGCGATCACGTCGGGCGTGAGCACCAGCGGCTCGTGCCGCCCGGACGAGCCCTTCGCGTTGTCGCCGCGTGCCTGGTACGGGACGCCGCGCCGCGATCCCGCGTAGAGCCGCGGTTCGCGGCCGGAGGGGGTGTAGGTGAGCGTGCCGTCGTCACCGCGTACGAACGCGCCGCCGCGGCCGGTCGTCAACAGCGCCATGTGGTCGAAGAAGTTGAGACCGAGGCCGCGCAGCAGGACCGATTCTCCCGGGGCTATGGGGGAAAGGTCGAGGTCCGCGGGGTTGGCGGGCCCGAAGTAGCGCAGGCGGGGGTGGCGGGCGGCGTACTCGGTGAGGTGCGCCTGGGTCTGCCGGGAGACGACGGGCAGATGCCCCTGCGCGAGGATCACGGCGGAGAGCCCGGTGATGGTGGTGCTGTCATCGAGCGTGAGGGTCTGGAGCGGGGTGGTGGCCGCGGGCGCGTCCGTTCCCGTGGCCGCGAGCTCGTCGAGTGCGGTCGCCGCGGGCGCGTCAGGTGCCGTGGCCCCGGGCGCAGTGGCGTCGCCTGCGGTGCGGGGTTGTGGCACGGTGCCGCGTGCGCCCGCCCGCGTCCCGGCTGCCGTGGCCTGCGCCTCCGCCCGCGTCCGCGCGGCAGCCGTCTGCGCCTCCGGCCGCGTCCGCGCGGCTCCCGCCTGCGCCTCCGGCCAGGTCCGCGCGGCTGCCGCCGGTGCCCCGTCCCCCACAGCCCCCTCCCGGTCGTCCTCAAGCCGTACCGCCCGTGCCCGGTGTACCTCCACCGTCACCGACTGCGGGGCCGACGCCACCGACCTGCTGAATGCCCATTCCAGGTAGCGTCCGTAGCAAGCCCGCGTCGGATACTCGTCCGGGCCGAGCTTCTCCCCCGCGATCCCCGTCGCCCACTCGTACAGGCTCGGGCCCGGGCGGATCGGGCCCTCGCAGGCAACGCTGTCGTCCGTGAACAGCGTGACCTGCGACGCCACCGTGTTCATCAGCAGCTCCGCGGACTGGTCCGTGCGCCAGACGCGGCCCGGGCCCGGGGGCGCCGGGTCGACGAGGTGGATCGTCAGCTGCGTGTCCGGGGTCAGTTCGGGGGCCGACGCACAGAGCCGTTCGAGCACGGACGTGCCGCGCGGGCCCACGCCGACGACCGCGATGGCGCGGGCACGGGCGGAGGCACCGGTGCGCGGAACTGCGGACCAAACGTCGCGTACGTCGGACAAAGCGGTGACTCCCGGGGCAAGTGGGGCTGCATGGAAGCTGAGCGTCCGGCTCATCATGCCGGGGGTGCGCCGGGAGTCGAACCCCTGGGGCCGAGGATCACCCTCCGCTGTGGGAAGGATCACGGCTCGCAGTCAGCTCCCGCTCGTCCGCCGTCACCAGCCGCGCGCGAGAGTCGGAGCCCGCCCCCACCACCCGCGCCTGGTCCAGCCGCAGGGTCGCCGAACGGCCCCGGAGCGTCAGCGTCATCAGCTGGTTGCCGAACCACGGACCGCCCGTCCGTCCCCAGTCCACCGCCGGCCTGCGCAGGCGGCCGTGGCGGGCCAGCGCATGGCCGAGCCGCCGCCCCAACCGGCTCCAGCCGAAGCGGAATCCGAGCTGTATCGAGCGCGGTATTGAGTTGTGCACGGGCGAGCAGGTCAGCTGCAGCACCCGGGAGTCGGGCTGCGCGGCGTCCGGCCACTCGGGCTCGGCGACGTACGCATGGTGCACATCGCCCGACAGCACACATACCGTCGCCGGTGCGTCCTCCCCGCTGCCGACCTCCGCGATCAGGGCCGCCAGCTTCTCGAAGGAGTCGGGGAAGGCGGCCCAGTGCTCCAAGTCGGCCCGTCTGCGCAGGTCCTCGCCGATCCGTGCCCATCTCTCGCCCCGCTCGCCGCGGCACAGCGCGGCGTTCCAGCTCTCCGCGTCGTGTATCAGCGGCGGCAGCAGCCACGGCAGCGAGGCGCCGATGAGCAGGTGGTCGTACGACCCCCGCCCGGCCAGCGCCTGGTCGCGCAGCCAGCGGGCCTCGCCCCGGTCCAGCATCGACCGTTGCTGCTCGTCCAGGACGCGGCCCGCGCGCGTGTCCACCATCAGCAGCCGAGTCCGGCCGAAGTCGCGGCGGTAACTCCAGCGCACACGGGCGGGGTCGGCGTCGGCCTCCTCGGCGAAGCGTCTGAGCCGGTCGGTCCCGTCGTCGGACGCCCGTACCGCCGCGTACAGCTCGTCCGACTCCAGCGCCGCCGGGGAGAGATTGCCGAGGTGCTGGTAGACCCAGTACGACATCAGGGCGCTGAGCAGCCGCTTCTGCCACCACGGGGTGGCCCGCATCTCCGCCAGCCAGGAGGCGCTGGTGTTCCAGTCGTCGATCACGTCGTGGTCGTCGAAGATCATGCAGCTGGGGACGGTGGAGAGCAGCCAGCGCACCTCGGGGTCCAGCCAGGACTCGTCGTAGAGGCGGGTGTACTCCTCGTAGTCCGTGACCTCCGCGCCGGGAGGCTCGCTCAGATCCCTGCGGGTGGCGATCCATTCCTTGGTCGCCTGGGACGTCTCGTCGGCGTACACCTGGTCGCCCAGCAGGAGCAGCACATCGGGCCGTACGGCATCGGGCTCGGCGGCGAGCTTCGCGGCGAGGGTGTCGAGCGCGTCAGGGCCGATCGGGTCGTGCTCGTCGGCGGGCGCTGACGACCAGCGGCACGAGCCGAAGGACACGGTGACGCCGGGGGAGGGGACGTCGGGCATACGGATCGTGCTCGCCGGGAATGGGGAGTCTTCGAGCGGCCAGACCCGGTGGCCGTCGAGCAGCACCTCGTACTCCGTCGCCGTGCCGGGCGTCAGTCCGGTGACGGGGACCAGCGCATAGTGGTGGCCCTCGATCTGGAATGTGTGCGAAGTCCCCATTGCGCCGTCCGCGCACCGGACCTCGGCCGTGCACGGCCGGTCGGCCTCGACCCAGACGGTCGCGCTCCCGCCGGATTCCCAGTCGACGTACCGCAGCAGTGGTCCCAGGCGCAGCCCGGTCATGTGTGCCCTCCTCTGTCGCACCGCACCGTACGGTACGGAACGACAGAGGGGGGCGAACAGGTTCCGGCCGGATCGTGGCCGGAGTGTAAGCCGCTGGTCAGCAGCCGTTCAGCACCGACTGCAGCGCGCTCTTCTCGGCCGAGTCCACGGTCAGGTTCCAGTGGTGCTTCACGTGCACCCACATCCGGGCGTACGTGCAGCGGTACGCGGTCCGCGGCGGCAGCCACTCCGCCGGGTCGAGGTCGCTCTTGGCCTGGTTGACGTTGTCGGTGACGGCGATCAGCTGCGGGCGGGTGAGGTCGTTGGCGAAGGACTGCCGCTGGGCCGTGGTCCAGCTGCTCGCGCCGGAGCGCCAGGCTTCGGCGAGCGCCACGACGTGATCGATGTCCAGGTCGGAGGCGAGGGACCAGGTGGCGCCGTCGTACTCGGAGTACCAAGTGCCGCTGACCGCCGCACAGCTGGAGTCCTGCTGGACGTTCTGGCCGTCGCGCTTGAGGACGACCTCACGGGTGTTGCACGCGCCCGACTGGGTGATCCAGTGCGGGAACTTGTCGCGGCTGTAGCCGGTGGAGGAGCCTTCCGCCTGCACCGTCAGCTGGCCGAGGTAGGTACGGGCGGTGGCGGCGCTGATCGGGGTGGGCGGGGAGGCCTGCGCGGTGGGGGCGGTGGCGAGCAGACCGGTGGCGGCGAGGGCGGAGGTTGCGGCGAGTACGGCTATACGGCGGAAGCGACGCGCGTAGACACCAGGCATGCGAACTCCTTTGATGTGGGGGGAACTTGGCCGTTCGGGCGTGGCCATGTTGGCGGCGCCAGGTTTCTTGGGGGTGGGCGCCAGGTAACAGGGTGGCGACATGGGCACGTCACATCAAGTGTTCTGACGCCCCGGAACTCCCCGGGCCGACCTGGACACCCATGAAATTCTCCGGATATCAAGGGTTATGACGCCCCGGCAGATGGCATGCGGCGGCGTAGGGTTGCCGGGTGCTGCTGTCGGTCAATGTCACGTTCGGAGTCGTGCTGGCCGTGCTGCTGGCCGTCGCGGCGACGGTGGCAGCCGTCGCTCAGCTGGGACGGGGGCGCGAGATCGCCGTGGCCGGCGTGCGGGCCGCGGTCCAACTCGGGGCCGTCTCCCTGGTGATCGGCTGGGTGGTCCGCTCCGTACCGCTGCTGCTGGCGTTTCTGCTGCTGATGTACGCGGTCGCGGTACGCACGGCAGGCCGGCGCATCACCGCGAACAAGACCTGGTTGTGGGCCTGGCTGCCGATCGCCGCGGGCGTCGTGCCCGTCGTCTGTGCCCTGCTGCTCACGGGCATGGTCCCGCTGAAGGGCATCGCACTGATCCCGGTGACCGGCATCCTCATCGGCGGCGCGCTCACCGCGACCGTGCTCGGCGGGCGGCGGGCCCTGGACGAGCTGAAGCTGCGGCACGGCGAGGTGGAGGCGGGGATGGCGCTCGGGTTGCTCGACCGGGACGCCCGGATGGAGGTGGCGCGCGAGGCCGCGTCCGACGCGCTGCTGCCGGGGCTCGATCAGACCAGGACCGTGGGTCTGGTCACACTGCCGGGCGCGTTCGTCGGCATGCTGCTCGGCGGGGCGTCACCGCTGTTGGCGGGCGCGGTGCAGCTGTTTGTACTGGTCGCGCTGATGGCGGTGCAGGCGGTGGCGGTGTCGCTGGTGCTGGAGCTGGTGGCGCGGGGGCGGCTCTACCGCGATCCGGCCTGACGGCCGGGGTGCCGTACCCTTGACGGAGCAGAAGGGGAGTAGCTCTTCGCCGGATCGTCGACATACTGCTGGGCCACGTGCCCGGCCGGCGCCCGGAGGCGGACCTTTTCGAGTTTCGAGAACTCGGCGGTTTCGAGACCTCGGTTTGTTGAGACCTCGGTTTCGAGACCTCGGTGAGGCCCGTCAGCGAGACCTTCGGCCGCAGTGCCCATGTATCCATTCATGGTGCTGCCGTGCCGAAGCGACCCCTGAAACGCTCAGGACTCTCGGCAGGGCCGCGCCCGACCGATTGAGGAATCCCAACCGTGATCAGCTTCACCGTCATGGCGGTCACCTTCGGTGTCGTCTTCCTCGCCGAACTCCCCGACAAGACTGCCCTCGCCGGTCTGATGCTCGGCACCCGCTACCGCGCCTCGTACGTCTTCGCGGGTGTCGCCGCCGCCTTCGCCGTCCATGTCACGCTCGCCGTCGCGGCGGGCAGCGTGCTGACCCTGCTGCCGCACCGGCTGGTGCAGGCGGTGGTCGGCCTGCTCTTCCTCGCAGGCGCGCTGATGCTGCTGATGAAGAAGGACGACGGCGAGGAGGAGCAGGTCAAGGCCCCGGCCGACCAGTCCTTCTGGAAGGTGTCCGGGGCGGGCTTCATGCTGATCCTGGTCGCGGAGTTCGGCGATCTGACCCAGATCATGACGGCGAACCTCGCGGCCCGCTACGACAACCCGCTCTCGGTGGGGATCGGTGCGGTGCTGGCGCTGTGGGCGGTGGCGGGGATCGGGATCCTGGGCGGGCGGACGCTGATGAAGTACGTGCCGCTGCGGCTGATTACGAGGGTGGCGGCGGGGGTGATGCTGGCGCTGGCGGGGTTCAGCCTTTATGAGGCGCTGGCGGGGTAGGGCTGCGCGGGGCGGCTGGGGGTGCGGCTGGGGTGCGGGCGGGGCGGGGCGCCTGCGGCGGGCTTGTTCCCCGCCCCGCCCCTTCCCGAACTGGGGCTCCGTCCCAGACCCCTCGCCTCAATCGCCGACGGGGCTGGATTTGCCGGCCCGTCCGGCCGGGGCCCGTCGGACGGGCAGAACTTTTCAGCCCGTCCGGCGATTGAGGACAGCGCCCGAAGGGCGTCCGGGGTCCGGGGCCGGAGCCCCGGTTACTTCGTGACGTGGAGGCGGATAGTGCCGTCGGGTGTCGACTCCACGCGCAGCACCGTCAGGTCCTGGACGTGGACGTCCGGGGCCAGTGCCGACGCGCGCGGGCCCACCCCCACCACCCGCATCCCCGCCGACCTCGCTGCCTCGATGCCCGCCTCCGAGTCCTCGAAGGCCACGCAGTCCGCCGGGGCGAAGCCCAGCTCCGCCGCGCCCTTGAGGAAGCCCTCCGGGTCCGGCTTGCTCACGCCGACGCGTTCGGCGGTGACCCGGGTTCGCGGCATCGGCAGGCCGGCCGCGGTCATCCGGGCCTGGGCGAGCGCCTCGTCCGCCGAGGTCACCAGGGCGTGCGGGAGCGCGGCGATCGCCGCCATGAAGGCCGGGGCGCCCGCGACGGAGACGACGCCTTCGGTGTCCGCGGTCTCCTGGGCGAGCATCACGCGGTTGTCGGCGTGGTTCTGCTCCATCGGCCGGTCCGGGAGAAGCGCCGCCATGGTCGCGTACCCCTGCCGGCCGTGGACGACCTTCAGTGCCTCGTCCGGGTCCAGGCCGTGCTCGGCCGCCCAGACGCGCCAGCAGCGCTCCACCACCGCGTCCGAGTTGACGATGGTGCCGTCCATGTCGAGCATGAGGGCACGGGCGGTCAGAACGGGCGGCAGGACGGTTGCCGGCATCGGCGTACTCCAAGGCGCGGGAGAAGAGAGACAAGGCGGTTCCGCCCGCCGGTCAGGGAGTGCGGGCGGAACCACTTTGTTCAACCACGATACAAAAACAGACCGGTCGGCGCTACCCCGCCTCGCTTCCCGCCCGAAGCGACCGGAGACTCACGGCTCGCTCGTCTCCGCCTCCAGCGCCCGGCGCGTCTTCGGTCCGTAGACCCCCTTGGGATCACCCTTGACGTTCCGGCTGTCCTGATACGACCGCACCGCGTCCTCGACCGACTGTCCGTACTGTCCGTCCATCGGGCCCACGTACAGCAGCACCTTGGCCAGCCGCTGCTGGAGCTCCACGACCTCCGGTCCGCTGTCCCCGCTGCGCAGCGTGCCCGACCCCGGCGTCTGTGGCTCCTCGGACACCGAACCCGTGGCCTGCGCCGTCGAGGGCGGTGGGGCCGACGGGTTTGCAGCTGCGGAGGAGTCGGCGGACGTACTCGCCGAGGACTGCCCCGCCGACGCCGCACCGGACGGCGAGGCCGAGGCGTCGGCCGACGCGGACGCGGACGCGGACCCGGATGGCGATGACGTGGGTGTGTCCGGCAGTGCGCTCACGGTCGGCGCGCTCGTCCCCCTGTCCGGCAGGGCCTTTTCGCGTTCGTCGTCCCCGGAGAAGAGCCCTCCGGCGAACGCCGCGGTCCCGGCCACCGTCACCGCCGCCGCGACCACCATGAACCCCTTGTGCGACCGCCGGCGCCCGCGGTGCCGCACTGGGGTGAGGTCCACGGGGTCGAGAGCCGCCGGCTCGTCGTGCGGCGCCACATCCACCGCGTCCGGCAGCGGCAGCGACACTGGCACTGGCAATGGCAGCGGCACCGTCGCCCCGTCCGGCGCGGGACCGCTCTCGGCCACGTTCTGCAGCGTTACGTATGGCCGTACGCGCAGCGGATCGAAATCCTCGGCCGCCGCGACCTCCGCATCCCTCCCCGCCTCCCTCTCCGTATCCCTCTCCGCCCGTACCGCGTCCGCAGCCCCCTCCGCGCAGGCGCAGCCGGGCCCGGCTCTGCCCTCGGTATCTCGCGGCGTACCGCATTCAGGACACAGTTGTCCGGTCATTGCTGATTCCCTCCCCTTGCGCTGCGAGCGATTATGCAGAGCCCCCTCGCGACTCCCAACGGCGCCCGGCAGCCCGGTGCCGCCCGGCACCGCCCGCTCGCCAGGCCGTAACCGGTCGCAACGCCCAGGATGGGGAGGAGAGTGATGGAGGGCCGCGTAACCGAGGAGATCGGCATGGCTCAGGAAGTGAGCACTCAGGCCGTGAATCCGGCCCCGGGCGAGGGCCAGAACCGGCAGGCCGTCCTGGCAGCCATCGGCGCACTGCTCCTCGGCATGCTGCTCGCCGCCCTCGACCAGACCATCGTCTCCACCGCCCTGCCGACCATCGTCAGCGATCTCGGCGGCATGGACCATCTGTCCTGGGTCGTCACCGCGTACCTGCTCGCCTCGACCGCGGCCACCCCTCTGTGGGGCAAGCTCGGCGACCAGTACGGCCGCAAAAAGCTCTTCCAGGCCGCCATCGTCATCTTCCTGATCGCCTCCGCGCTGTGCGGCGTCGCCCAGAACATGCCGCAGCTCATCGGCTTCCGCGCGCTCCAGGGCCTGGGCGGCGGCGGCCTCATGGTGCTGTCCATGGCGATCGTCGGCGACATCGTCTCGCCACGCGAACGCGGAAGGTACCAGGGCCTGTTCGGCGCGGTCTTCGGCACGACCAGCGTCCTCGGCCCGCTGCTCGGCGGGTTCTTCACCCAACACCTCAGCTGGCGCTGGGTGTTCTACATCAACCTCCCCATCGGCATCGTCGCGCTGCTCGTCATCGCCGCCGTGCTGCACATCCCGGCCAGCCGGACCCGCCACACCATTGACTACCTCGGCACCTTCCTCATCGCCTCCGTCACCACCTGCCTGGTCCTCGTCGCCTCCCTCGGCGGCATCACCTGGGCCTGGGGCTCGGCGCAGATCATCGGCCTCGCCGTACTCGCCGCCGTGCTCCTCGTGGTTTTCGTGTACGTCGAGCAGCGCGCCGCCGAACCGGTGCTGCCGCTCAAGCTGTTCCGGATCCGCACCTTCACGCTCGTCGCCGTCATCAGCTTCATCGTCGGCTTCGCGATGTTCGGCGCGTTGACCTATCTGCCGACGTTCCTGCAGATCGTGCACGGCATCTCACCGACCATCTCCGGTGTGCACATGCTGCCGATGGTCCTCGGCCTGCTGCTGACCTCGACGTTGTCCGGGCAGCTCGTCAGCCGCACCGGACGCTGGAAGGTCTTCCCCATCGCGGGCACCGCCATCACCGCCGTGGGCCTGCTGCTGCTCCACCGGCTCGACGAGTCCAGCTCCACCGGCGAGATGAGCGCGTACTTCTTCGTCTTCGGCGCCGGTCTCGGCCTGGTCATGCAGGTGCTCGTACTCGTCGTCCAGAACGCCGTCAGCTACGAGGACCTTGGCGTCGCCACCTCGGGCGCGACCTTCTTCCGCTCCATCGGGGCCTCGTTCGGGGTAGCCATCTTCGGCTCGATCTTCACCAGCCGGCTGGAGGACATGTTGACCGACGCGCTCGCCGGACGGTCCGTGCCCTCCGGCGTCGGCCCCGGCCAGCTGGCCGCCGACCCGCGCTTGATCGCCGAACTGCCGCCCGCGCTGCGTCCGTCGGTGCTCCACGCGTACTCGTCGTCCATCACCGACGTCTTCCTGTACGCCGTGCCCGTGGTCGTCGTCGCCTTCCTCGTCTCCTGTTTCCTCAAGGAGGACAAGCTGCGCGGCTCGGTCACCGCGCCCGATCCCACCGAGACCCTGGCGTCCAACCCGGTCCACCGCTCCTCCCACGAGGAGGTGGCGCGGGCCCTGTCGGTCCTCGGCTCGCGCGAGGGCCGGCGCAAGATCTACGAGAAGATCACCGAGAGGGCGGGGTACGACCTGCTGCCCGCGGCCAGTTGGCTGCTGCTGCGCATCCGCCGCCACGGCATCGTCGAGCCCGCGCTGCTCGCCGACTCCACGCTCGTGCCGCTGCGCGTCATCACCGAGGCCGCCCGCCAGCTGGAGGAACGCGGCCTCGCCCGCCGCGAGGGCCTGGATCTGATGCTCACCGACCGGGGCATGGAGACGGCCGTACGGCTGGCGAAGGCCCGCGAAGACTCGCTCGCGGAGCTGCTTGGCGACTGGTGGGGACCGGAGCGGCCGACCGATCTGGTGCAACTGGTCCGGGAGTTGACCGCGGAGCTGTGCGGCTCGGACCAGGAGCGGCCGAACGGCCCGCAGCCCAGGCGCGACCACTCGGCGTGAACTCCGCCCTGCCGCCTCACAGCTCCTTGCCGTACCAGATTTCCATGTACGGACCCGAGCAGTACGCCGGGATCTCGGCGTAGCCGTGCCGGACGTACAGCGTGCGTGCCTCGATCAGGTCGAGCCGCGTATTGAGAACCATGCGCCGCGCGCCCAGCCCGCGCGCCTCGTCCTCCAGCGTCCGCAGCAGCAGCCCGGCGCCCATCTTGCCGCGGAAGGCCAGCCGCAGATACACCCGCGTGAGCTCGGCGCGCTCGGCGTCCAGCAGCAGGATGCCGCCGCAGGCCGCCGCCTTGCCGCCGTACCGTCCGACGACGAACTGGCCGGTGGGCGGCGTGAGTTGCTCGACGCCGTCCCCGGCGAGCCCCTCGTCGATCTCCCGGGGGGTCGCGGGCCGCTTCCAGTAGCGGCTCGCGACCTCGTCGTAGTAGTCACGCCGCAGGGCGCTCGCGTCGGGGGAGTCGAAGGCCTCGGGGGCCAGCGTCCAGGTGGTCATACCGGTCTCTGTACCGGACGGACAGCCCCCGCGGCCAACGATTTCCGCCGCTCAACCCGTGCCACGTGCCACGTGCCACGTGCCACGTGCCGGCGGGCTGCGTGCTCGGTGTGGATGGCGGAGCTGGTCTGCATCGTGGCGAGCAGCGCCGACGACGACGAGTAGCAGGCGCAGCAGAGGAGCCCCCTCCCGCGCGTCAAGCGGCTCCCGGACCAGTCGTGGTTGCGGGACCCGCATACAGGGTCGCTCACTCTACGAAGTGCCGTCCAGGGCCCTGCCGCCAGGGCGGTTGCGGTGTCGAAGCGCCCGATGGCGTACGGACCAGGTCGTCATGCGACTCTCTATACCTGATCCGTACGCCATCGGGCGAGGTCTCAGCCCTGCAAGCCCGCCGAGGCCATGGCGGCCTGCACCTGGTCACGGACGCTGCTCTGGTCGAGCAGTCCTGACCCGGGGTCGGGCTTGCCGTTGTCGCCCTTCTTGCAGACGGTGGCGGTGGAGGGCTCGTTGGTGTCGTCGCCGGAGAAGGTGGCGGTGTAGCAGGTCTCCTTGTCCTGCTTGCCTGGGACCTTACAAGTGGCCTTGCCCCTGCTGTCGGTCGTGTCGGTGCACAGCGAGGTGGAGTTGGTGGTGAAGTCGATGGTCTTGCCTTCCAGAGGCTGGCCCTCGGCGGTCAGCTTGGCCTTCAGCGTGAGGCCGTCGTTGCCCCGGGTGTCCTTCCCCTTCTTCTTCTCCGCCTTGAGTGTCAGCTTGGTCGGGGTCCGCTCAGTAGTGATGGTCCCGATCGCCACACCATCGGGGCGGTCACCGACGGGGATGGGGTCCCCGATGACGGTATTGGTGGCGGTGTCGATCACCGACACGTCCTCCGTGGCGGTGCTGGCGACGTAGACGCGGGAGCCGTCCGGGGAGACCGCCACACCAAGGGGGCCGGTGCCGACGGTGACGGTGGCGGTGACGGTGTTGGTGGCCGTATCGATCACCGACACGCTGTTCGCGCCGCTGTTGGTGACGTAGACGCGGGAGCCGTCCGGGGAGACCGCCACGCCTCGGGGGACGGGGCCGACGGGGATGGGGTCCCCGATGACGGTGTTGGTGGCGGTGTCGATCACTGACACGCTGTTCGCGCCGCCGATGGTGACGTAGACGAGGGAGCCGTCTGGGGAGACCGCCAAGGCTCGGGGGACGAGGCCGACGATGACGTTGGCAATGACGGTGTTGGTGGCGGTGTCGATCACCGACACGCTGTCCGCGCCGAGGTTGGCGACGTACACACGGGAGCCGTCCGGGGAGACCGCCACCCCATCGGGGCCGGCGCCGACGGGGATGGGGTCCCCGATGACGGTGTTGGTGGCGGTGTCGATCACTGACACGCTGTTCGCGCCGCCGATGGTGACGTAGACGAGGGAGCCGTCCGGGGAGACCGCCACGCCTCGGGGGACGGGGCCGACGGTGACGGTGGCGGTGACGGTGTTGGTGGCGGTGTCGATCACCGACACGCTGTCCGCGCCGGTGTTGGTCACGTATACGCGGGAGCCGTCCGGGGTGACCGCCACCCCATCGGGGCCGGTGCCGACGGGGACGGTGGCGGTGACGGTGTTGGTGGCGGTGTCGATCACCGACACGTCGTTCGAGCCGGAGTTGGCGACGTAGACGACGGTTCTGGTCTGCGCGGCGGCGGGCGTGGCCAGGGTGATCGGGACGGCCAGGCCGGCCAGGACCGCCACTCCCGCCACCCAGGCCCGCACCATGACCCACCACGAACCCCCGCCCCCACGACTTCGCCCCGGGCTTCCCCGTTCCGGCGCCCCCCATACTGCGATACCCGACATGAAGACCTCCTGCAGTGCACGACACCGAAGTGTTTTCCCGTGCTCCGAACGAAGGCGGCGATCGATGCCCTGTCATGGACGTCCGGGATCGCCGCGGCGCTGATGATCGCCGCAGCCGACGCTAAGCGCCGTGATCAGCTCGCGTCTGCTCGAACCCCGTGAATGAGGGCCGTACGGAGGAGTCAAGTACCCCATGCGGTCACCGTCGTCGCCCGCCCGCGGGCGGACAGCGACGCGCCCCCGGCGCCGCTGGCCGGAGGCGCGTGATGACCGCGAATGTCAGCCCTGCTTCGGTGCGGCCTGCTGCACGACCTCGAACGACCACAGTGTGGAGTCGCTGGCGGCGGGCTTCGGCCGCTCGCCACCCTCGCCGCCTCCGCCCCCACCCCCGTGCGAGGCGCGCATCGAGCCTTCCATCCAGGCCTGGAAGGACGCCTCGTCGGCCCAGCGCGTGTAGACGAGGTACTGGTCGGTCCCTTCGAGCGGGCGCAGCAGCTCGAACCACTCGAAGCCGTCGGAGTTCTCCACCGAGCCCGCACGGGACGCGAAGCGCTTCTCCAGCACCTCGCGCTGCTCCTCGGGAACGGTCAGGACGTTGATCTTCACGATGCTCATGAGCCCATCCTGCCGTACGGCAGACGCCCGCCGACGGCCCCTCAGGCCACCACACGCCCCAGCAGGAACCCGTCGTACCCCTTCGCGCCCACGGTCTGGACCGCCGTCGCGTCCAGCCGTGGCTCCTGTGCCAGCAGCTCGTACATCCGCCGTGTGCCGACGATCGCCGGGTCCGTGCTGTCCGCGTCCACCACCGCGCCGCCCCGGATCGCGTTGTCGACGATGATCACGCTGCCGGGCCGGCTGAGCTTCAGCGCCCACTCCACGTACTGCGGATTGTTCTGCTTGTCCGCGTCGATGAAGACCAGGTCGAACGGGCCCGCGCCCGGCTCCGTCGCCAGCTTCGGCAGCGTCTCCAGCGCCGGGCCCGTCCTGACCTCGGCGATCTTGTCGAGGCCCGCGTGGGCGATGTTCGCGCGGGCCACCTCCGCGTGGGCCGGGTTGTATTCCAGGGAGATCAGCCTGCCGTTCTCCGGCAGCGCTCTGGCCAGCCAGATCGTGCTGTAGCCGCCCAGCGTGCCGATTTCGAGGATCGTGTGCGCGCCCTGCATCTGTGCCAGCAGATACAGCAACTTGCCCTGGTTCGGCGCGACCTGGATGGGTGGGAGACCGGCCGCTTCGCTCGCCGCGAGGGCCGCGGTGAGGGCTTCGTCGGCGGGCGCGAGGTGGTGGGTGACGTAGTTGTCGACGGCGTTCCACTGGTCCTGGGGCTGCTCCTTGGTCATACGCCCCAACCTATTTCAGTCGACCGGCGGCGGCACGGGAATCAGCGGCGGTGGCAGGACTGGCCTGCGCCGTCGGCGCTGCGGAACTCGCAGTTCCGGTGCCGTCCCGGAAGATGTCCCGAGAGATATTCAGCCAAAACGGGGTGACAGTCAGGCGAAGAGGGGGTTGCCTGAGTCTCCTTCATGGAGCAATGCGAGGCTCTATGAACCAGAAACGCGGAACGTAGCGGAACGTAAACGCGGAACGTAGGGGAGGCGCGGCGCGACGTGGCGAACGCGGAGCACAGCGTGCGCGGGAGTGCGACGACGGACACGAGGATGGGCGCGGCCAGGGCCGCCCTCTGGCTCGTAGCCGCCGTACTTGCGATACGCCAGACGGCGGCGGTGCTCCGGCAGCCGCCCGGTGAGCGGCTGGCCGACCTGGAGACCTGGATCGGCCAGCACGGCGTCCTGCATGTGAAGGGCTCGCTGTACGACGCCGACAAGTTCGCCGGCACGCCCTTCGCCGGACTCGTGCTCAAACCACTGGCCCGCTCCGCCGAGCAGAGCCTCGGCGTCGCCTGGACCTTCGGCACTCTCCTGCTCGTCGTCGGCATAGGCCTGGTCGTCGCCCGCGCCCTGCCCGGCCCGGTCTCGCGCCGCAGCGGCCTGCTCGCCGCGCCCATCGCCATCAGCCTGCTGATGCTGTCGCTGCCCGTACGCAACAGCTTCTACCTCGGCCAGACCAGCATCATCCCGGTCCTGCTCGTCCTCCTCGGCTGCTTCGCCGCGCGGGGGGAGAGATCCTCGGGCGTACTGATCGGCCTCGGCGCGGCCCTTCAGCCGACCGTCCTCCTCTTCGCGCCACTGCTCTGGTTCACCGGCCGCAGAAGCGCCGCCGTCAGCTCAGCAGGCACCTTCGCCGCCCTCTCCGCGCTCGCCTGGGCCGCGCTGCCCAGCGACTCCTGGACCTACTGGGTGCACCATGTCGCGGGCGCGGGCCTCGGCGCCCGCCCGGACAGCCTCGCCAACCAGTCCCTGCACGGCGCGCTGCTCCGCTTCGGCCTCGAGGGCCCGCTCGAGATAGCCCTGTACGTCGCCCTCGCCGCGGTCGTCTGCTGGTTCGGCCTGCGCCGCGCCGTCCGGTACGCCCAGGACGGCCAGCTTCTCCTCGCCGTCGCCCTCACCGGCTGCGCCGCCGTCGCCGTCTCGCCCACCGCCTGGCAGCACCAGCTCCTGTGGGTGCTCCTCGCCGTCGTCGGCCGCGTCGGAAAGCGCGCCTCCGACCGCATGCTCTGGCCGGTCCTGATCATCCTGGCGATGACCCTGCCCGGGAAGATGCTGCTGCCCAACATGGCGGTGCTCTACCCCGTACGCGACAACGTCCTGCTGATCGCCGCCCTCGCCGCGGCCTGCGCCGTGCCCTTCCTGCCGCGCACCTCGCCGTACTTCCGCAGGCCCGTCCCCACCGAGTACGCAACGCCCGCCCCGGCCCGCTGGGCTCAGGTACCGCTGCTGCCCTTCTGGCGGCGCGTCCTCAGCCGCCCCAACCTGCTCCTCGAACTCCTGGTGATCCGGGTCGGCTACTCCGTCTACTCGCACATACGCGCCGCCGCGACCGGCGGCGTCGCCGCAGCCGAGGAGCACGGCCGTCAGATCATCTCCGTCGAGCGAGCCCTCGGCCTCGACATCGAGCACTGGGTCAACCACGCGGTGGTGAACGCGAAGTGGGCCGAAGCCTTCTTCGACTTCTACTACACGTCCTTCCACTTCGTGGTCCCGCTCGCCATCCTCGGCGTCCTGTACGTCCGCCGCCCCGCCGACTACCGCTGGGCACGCTCCTCGCTCGCCTTCGCGACGGTCCTCGCGCTCCTCGGCTTCTGGCTCTACCCGCTGGCCCCGCCGCGCCTGATGCCCGGCATGGGCTTCATCGACACGGTCCACGGCCCGCAGGACCTCGCCAACCCGGACTACGGCGCGATGACCGCCGTCACCAACCAGTACGCGGCCATGCCCTCGCTGCACTTCGGCTGGTCCCTCTGGTGCGGCCTGGTCGTCTTCATCCTCGCGCCCAAGCTGTGGATGAAGCTCCTCGGCCTGCTCCACCCGCTCTTCACCGTCTGCGCGATCGTCGCCACCGCGAACCACTGGGTACTCGACGCGGCGGGCGGAGCAGCGGTGGTGGGTGCGGGCTTCGGCCTCACGTACGTACTGGCCGGTCGGCGCGATCTCCTGGTGCCACAGGGCGCGGTGCCGCCCGCACGGGCGCGTGTCGAAACCCCGGTCCCGGCCGCGCCGAAGTAGCACGCGCGGCCCAGGGAGTACGGGTTGTGCCCGCACCCCCTGGGGTGGATCGTCGCGTTCAAGCCAGCATCCGCCCGCGGCGCCGGTTCCGCCACTTGGGCGCTACTGTCCCACCTCGAACCACACCGTCTTGCCTGGTCCGCGTCTTGTTTCCACGCCCCACTTGTCCACGACGGCATCCAGCAGAGCAAGCCCTCTGCCCGACTCCTCGTCGCCGCCCGCGTCGCGGGCCAGCGGCAGCTCCAGCGCGCGGTCGGAGACCTCGACCCGTAGGCCTTCCGGATGCCGCAGGATCAGCAACCCACAGTGCCGGTCGGGCACATGGCGTACGACATTGGCGAGCAGCTCGGTCACGGTTAGCTCGGCGGCGTCGGTCAGTTCGGGCATGCCCCACACGCCGAGGTAGCTGCGGACGATCCGCCGGACGTGCCGCGCGGAGTGCTCGCCGACGGTGAAGCGCATGCCGTACTGGGAAAGTTCTTCGTTCACGGTACGAGCGTGAGCTGTGTTGACTCCTCTCGGCTACGGGCCGGATACAACGTGCCCTGCCGTTGGCGGAGTTGAACGAGGGGATGCCGCCATGACCCATATCAACGTCCTCGACCCGAGCGCGTCGCCGCTGGACTACTACGGTTACGAGCTGCGGCGATACCGCGAGGCGGCGGAGCTTACGCAGAAGCAGCTGGGCGCGATCATCAACTACACGGGGTCGTTGGTCGGCCAGATCGAGACGGCGCGGAAGTTGCCGACGGCGGAGTTCAGCGAGCGGTGGACGTTGCGCTGGGTGCGGGCGGGTTATTGACGCGCCTGCTGGGGCTGGTACTGCGGAGCCAACTCCCGGCGTGGTTCCAGCAGGTGGCGGAGCTTGAGGCGCGGGCCAGTGAGATCTATGTCTTCCAACCGCAGCTGGTGCACGGGCTGCTGCAGACCGAGGGGTACGCGCGGGATGTGCTCGGCGTCGTGGACCAGAGTGATCTGGACAACCGAACAGCCGCCCGGATGGCGCGGCAGCGCATCTTGGAGAAGGAAAAGCCGCCGGTGCTCTGGGTGGTTCTCGGCGAGACGGTGCTGCGTCAGGAGATTGGAGGCACGGAGGTCATGCGGAACCAACTGGCCCACTTGTTGAGCTTCGAGTCCAACTCCCGGGTGCACATTCAGGTACTGCCGTTCAAGGTCGGGGCGCACGCTGGATTGCCGGGTTCCTTCGACCTCTTCCGATTCGCAAGCGACCCGGCCATCGTCTATAGCGAGGGCTATGAGGCCGGGCATCCAAGCGCTAACCCGGATGAGTTCGGGGCCCGTTCGCGCCGTTACGATCACCTCCAGGCCGCCGCCCTGTCCATCCAGGATTCGGCGGAGCTGATCCGGCGCACGATGGAGGAACGCTATGGGGAGCAGCACGAGGTGGCGTAAGTCCAGCTACAGCACCGACACCGGCGGGTCCTGCGTGGAGTGCGCCCCGCTCGGCGGTGCGGCGTGGCGCAAGTCGACCTACAGCAGTGACCAGGGCGGCGACTGCGTCGAGATCGCCGAGACCCTCCACACCGTCGCCGTACGCGACTCGAAGAATCCTTCCGGCCCCGCCCTCACCCTCGCCCCCGCCGTCTTCGCGACATTCGTCGACGCGCTCTAGTGGTCGCCGCGTGTGGGCGGGGTGAGCAGCGCAGGCGGCTGCTTCCCGGCGTGTGACGGGCGGTCGGAGGTGTGGCGCTGCCGCCGGCACGGGGGTGCGTGACGCGGCGGCAGCACCGAGATGGATCAGCAGGCAGGGTCGAGAAGGACCTTGCGGACACCGTCGGCGCGGCTGTCGAACAGTTCGTACGCCGCGGTGCCCTCGGAGAGGGCGAGGCGGTGGGAGACCACGACCTCCGGCGTTATCCGTCCGGCCTGGGTGAGGGCGATCAGGGCAGGGAGTTCGTAATGAGTCGAGCACAGTCCGATGGCGAACTCCAACTCCTTGACCTGGGCCATTCCCATGTGGATGGGAAACGCCTTGTTATGGCTGACCCCGATGACGCTGACCCGGCCGGCCTGCCGGACGGCTTTGAGGGCGAGCTGGATGGTGGCGTCCGAGCCCACGGCCTCTATCACGGCGTCCGGTCCGCGTCCTGCGGTCATCTCCCGTACGGCCGTCCGTGCGTCCTCGCCCTCGACCGGCTCGACGCCCAGGGTTGCGGCGAAGGCGCGGCGCTCCGCGACCAGGTCTGCGCCCAGCACGCGGGCGGCGCCCATGGCGAAGGCGGATTGGGCGGCCATGAGGCCGACCGGCCCGAGACCGATGACCAGGACCGTTTCGCCGGGCTGGATGCGGGCGCGGCGGCAGCCGTACCAGGCCGTAGGGGCGTTGTCCGTCAGGACGACGGCGGCATCGTCGGAGATGCCTTCGGGCAAGTGCACCAGGTTGACCTCGGCGTGGGGCACCGCCAGGGCCTGGGCCTGACTGCCCGGAAGCTGCGGGCTCACTCCGTAGCACAGGTCCGTCGGGGCCTGGGCGCGCTCGCACCTGCCGGTGAGCCCCCTCGCACACGTTCTGCACAGGGTGCAGCCGACCGAGGCGGGAACCAGGACACGGTCGCCGGGCTTGAAGCGGGTGACCTGGTCGCCGGTGTCGACGACCACGCCGACGCACTCGTGTCCCGGGGTGTAGCCGATCTCCGGACTGAACCCGTTGCCGTCGTAGATGTGCAGGTCGCTGCCGCAGATACCGGCCGTGGTGACCTGGACGACCGCGTCGGTGGGGCTGGTGACCGCCGGGTCGGGAACGTCCCCGTAACGGATGTCGTGGCGGCCGTGGAAAGTCAGTGCCTTCACTGGATTCCTCCATCCAGGCGCAGGGTGGCGCCGGTGGCATCGATCCGGTCGGGTCGCCGCTGGAAGTCGGGGTCGGTCTCGAAGTCCGAGGACATGGATGGGTCTCCCACGCGCATCAAGGTGCTTGAATTAACATTTAATGCGACCGTATCACTCTGGCGTGATGACGCTACGATGGGCACCCGTGACAGCACATGAGACGCCCGAACCGGCCACGCCGCCCCGGAGCCGGAAGCCCCGTGACACCCGCGGCACACTCATCCGCGCCGCCGAGCAGCTGTTCGCGGCGAAGGGCGTCGACGGTGTCTCGCTCAGCGAGATCAAACGGGCCGCCGACCAGCGCAATGCGATGGCCCTGCAGTACCACTTCGGCGACCGGGCGGGTCTGCTGCGGGCCGTACTCGACAAACACCTCCCTGCGGTGGATGCCCGCCGGGAGGTACTGCTGCAGCAGTACGAGGACAGTGGCACCGTCGATCTTCGCTCCCTCGCCGCTGCCCTGGTGCTGCCGGCCGCCGCGAAACTCGCCGATCCCGACGGCGGCCGTGAGTTCCTGCAGATCGTGGCCGAACTGCTCAACCGGCCCGAACCCCTGGTAGAGCTCGTCGTGCCGAACGAGGGGTCAAGCATCTACGCCTGGCGGCGCCTGGTGGAGCCTCTGCTGCGTCCCGAGTCGACCACGGTGCTCCACACCCGCTTCACCGCCCTGCGCTTCTGCCACGCCGAACTCGCCGCCCGTGCCGCCGCCCGCCCGCGCAGGGACGACCGGCTGTTCACGAGCCGGCTGGTCGACCTGGTCACCGCACTGGTGGCCGCACCGGTGTCCGAGCAGACCGCACGACTGCTGCAAGAGCGAGACCTGAAGGACCGGACCGGTCAGCAGGCCCCAGCGCGCTGACCGGTCCGGTCCCTCCAGCCGATCAGCACGGCGGCAGGCTCGGGGAGGCGTCGAGGTCAGTTGCGTAAGCCGCGCGAAGGGCGCGGCCGGCGTCTGGCGTGGGGCGGTGAGCCATGAGGCGGCTCAGACCGTCACCGTCAGCCCGGGCGTCCCGGCGGGAGGCAAGGGCCTGACGTGGGTGGATGGCCCCTGCCTCCCACGGCATCGCAGGTCAGCCGTGCGTGACCTGGAGTTCCTTGATGCCGTTCAGCCAGGCCGAGCGCAGCCGGCGCGGGTCGCCCGCGAGGCGCAGGTCGGGCAGGACGTCGGCTATCGCGTTGAAGATCAGGTTGATCTCCATCACGGCAAGGGACTTGCCGAGGCAGAAGTGCGGGCCTCCGCCGCCGAAGCCGAGGTGGGGGTTCGGGTCGCGGGTGGCGTTGAACTGCTCGGGCGCGTCGAAGACTTCGGGGTCGTTGTTGGCGGATGAGTAGAAGAGGCCCACCCGGTCGCCCTTCTTGATCTGCTGACCGCCCAGCTCCACGTCCTGGGTTGCCGTGCGCTGGAAGGAGACGACGGGCGTCGCCCAGCGCACGATCTCCTCCGCCGCGGTCTCCGGCCGATCCCGCTTGTAGATTTCCCACTGCTCGGGGTGCGTGAGAAACGCGTGCATGCCGTGGCTGATGGCGTTTCTCGTCGTCTCATTGCCCGCGACCGCCAGCAGAATCACGAAGAAGCCGAACTCGTCGTTCGAGAGGTTGCCTTCGTCCTCGGCCGCGACGAGCTGGCTGACGATGTCCTTGGCCGGACACTCCTTGCGGGCGGCGGCGAGGTTCATCGAGTACGAGACGATCTCCATCGCCGCCTCGGCGCCGATCTCTTCGGTGATGGCGTACTCGGGGTCGTCGTACGCCGCCATCTTGTTGGACCAGTCGAAGATCTTGGCGCGGTCCTCCTGCGGTACGCCGATGAGTTCGGCGATGGCCTGGAGGGGGAGCTCTACGGCGATGTTGGTGACGAAGTCGAAGCTGCCGTCGTCCTTCGCGCCGGCGAGCGCGGTCTCGACGATGGTGCGGGCACGGGAGCGGAGTGCGTCCTCCAGGGACCGGACTGCCCGCGGGGTGAAGCCGCGCTGCACGATCTGGCGGACGCGGGTGTGCTCGGGCGGGTCCATGTTGAGCATGATCATCTTCTGGACCTCGATCTGGTCACGGCTGATGGACTCGTTGAAGCGAATGACGGCGGTGTTGGTGTTGGAGGAGAAGAGTTCGGGATGTGTGGAGACGTGCTTGACGTCGGCGTGACGGGTAACGACCCAGTAGCCCTCGTCCTGGAAGCCGGAGATACCGGCCGGCTGTGCGCACCACCAGACCGGGGCGGTCTGCCGCATCTGGGCGAACTCCGGGTGGGGGATGCGGGCTTGGAGCAGATCGGGATCGGTGAAGTCGAACCCTTTTGGCAGATGGGGGCAGTCCTTCGGCAGCTTCAAGGTCAACTCCAGGTCTGGCGGTGGTGTCGGTGACAGCGGCTTGTCTGACGACCCATCAGAAGTTGACCGAAAGGTAGTAACGAGTTCTACAAGTGGCAAGGGCCACGGCGGGATCTGTTGCGGGTGAGGGCCGCAGCAGGGGCGTGCAAGACCCTTGCGTACCGGGGGTAGCACTTATCAGACTGCACAGAGAACTAGAACGCGTACTAGTTCGGCCGCGGGGTGCCGGGACGCTCAGCGGCTGTGTGAGGAGAGGACGAGCTCATGGCCGCGGAACCCGTCATCGTCGAAGCCGTACGCACCCCCATCGGCAAGCGCGGAGGCGCGCTCGCCAATCTGCATCCCGCCTATCTGCTGGGCGAGACCTACCGTGAACTCCTCGGCCGCACCGGCATCCACGCCGACTGCGTCGAGCAGGTGGTGGGTGGCACGGTCACCCACGCCGGCGAACAGTCCATGAACCCCGCGCGGAACGCGTGGCTGGCGATGGGGCTGCCGTACGAGACGGCGGCGACGACGGTGGACTGCCAGTGCGGGTCGTCGCAGCAGGCGAGTCATATGGTCGCGAACATGATCTCGGCCGGGGTCATCGACGTCGGGATCAGCTGCGGCGTCGAGGCGATGTCGCGGGTGCCGCTGGGGAGCGGGTCCAAGCACGGGCCGGGCAAGCCGTTCCCCGACGAGTGGAATGTGGACCTGCCGAACCAGTTCGAGGCGGCGGAGCGCATCGCGCGCAACCGCGGTCTTTCCCGGGAACGGGTCGACTCGCTGGGACTGTTGTCGCAGGAGCGGGCGGCGGTGGCGTGGGCGGAGGAGCGCTTCAAACGCGAGACGTTCGCGGTGCAGGTGCCGACGACGGAGGAGGAGCAGGCGGCGGGGCAGGGCATGTGGCGGCTCGTAGACCGGGACGAAGGTCTGCGGGACACGAGCATGGAGGCGCTGGCGAAGCTGAAGCCGGTCATGCCGACGGCGGTGCACACGGCCGGGAACTCGTCGCAGATCTCCGACGGTTCGGCGGCGATCATGTGGGCGTCGAAGCGGATGGCGCGGGCGCTGAAGCTGAAGCCGCGGGCGCGGATCGTCGCGCAGGCGCTGGTCGGAGCGGACCCGCACTACCACCTGGACGGGCCGATCGACGCGACGCGCGCGGTGCTGGGCAAGGCGGGGATGTCGCTGAAGGACATCGACCTGGTCGAGATCAACGAGGCGTTCGCGTCGGTGGTGTTGAGCTGGGCGCAGGTCTTCGAGCAGGACCTGGAGAAGGTCAACGTCAATGGGGGCGCGATCGCGATCGGGCATCCGGTGGGGGCGACGGGGGCGCGGCTGATCACGACGGCGCTGTATGAACTGGAGCGCAGGGACAAGGAGTTTGCGCTGGTGACGATGTGTGCGGGCGGGGCGCTGTCGACGGGCACGATCATTCAGCGGCTGTAGGGGGACTGCCGTCCCCCTACGACCCCCTGCGTCCTCAATCGCCGGAGAATTTCAGCCTCGTGGGGGGTCCCCCCGGACGAAGTCTGGGGGAGTTTGAGGCGCGGGGTCCGGGGCGAAGCCCCAGGGGGCGGGCTGGATCAGTACCAGCCCTTGGCCTGCCAGGACGCCCACGCGCCGCACGGGCTGCCGTAGCGCGACTTCATGTAGTCCAGGCCCCACTCGATCTGCGTCGCGGGGTTGGTCTTCCAGTCCGCGCCGGCGGAGGCCATCTTGCCGCCCGGCAGCGCCTGGACCAGGCCGTACGCGCCGCTGGACGGGTTGGACGCGTTCACGTCCCAGCCGCTCTCGTGCGACACGATCTTGCTGAAGCACTGGAACTGCGCCTCGTCGCCAATCATCTTCTGGGCGATCGCCTTGGGGGACCCGGACGGCGAGGCGGGAGCCTCAGCGGCGGTGGCCGGGTTGGCGCCGAGCACCATGGCGGCGGAGCTCACCACGAGCGCGGAGCCGACAAAGGCGGCCTTCGGACGGTTGGCGATGCGGCGGATGATCGAGCGAGACACAGAGAGACCTAACGTCGGGTACAGGGCGGTCACGCGGGCATGCCGGAATCTCGTGTGTACGAGGGGGAACCCGGCCGCCTGAAAGGCGCGTTGGGCTCGGGGGCGAGCACGGGGCGCCTTGCGACTGGACCAGTTTTAGCGAGCTGCTCGCGCCGCCGCAACGACCCTTGTTACTAGCCGAGCTCGCACCTGGGGTGAAAGGCGCTGGGGCTTGACAGGTGCTATTCGTGCAGGTCAGGGAATAGATGGGCGGGTTTGTTCGGGTTTATGGTGTCTACTATCCCGCTTGGTACTGGCCAAAGCCGTGTGGGGCGGCTCACCCCGGAGGGACCCTCTCAGGGGTCTGAAATGTGACCTGCGCCTCGAAGTTGGCGCGTCGGGTGGCTCGGCGCAGCGCCTTGAGGAGGGTCTGGCCGATGGTGAGGGTCAGTACGACCGTGAGCACCGCGCGGCCCAGGTCCCAGCCGAACGACGTCGCCGCGCAGTAGGTGAGGAAGCGGACCAGGTTCTCGTGGACGGGATCGCCGGGGTGGAAGGAGATGCCGGAGGAGAGGCCGCCGATGTACGTCCAGCCCTGGAGGTTCATCACGGTGCCGTAGGCGAACGCGGCGACGGCTCCGTATGCGCCCAGCATCAGCAGCTCTGCACGGCCGCGCAGCCGGTCCGGTCCCGGCAGGAGCCCCGCGCCCATCGTGAACCAGCCCATCGACAGCATCTGGAACGGCATCCACGGGCCCACACCGCCAGTGAGCAGGGCGGACGCGAACATCGTGACCGAGCCGAGTACGAAGCCGAAGCCCGGGCCGAGGACCCGGCCGCTCAGCACCATCAGGAAGAACATGGGCTCCAGGCCCGCGGTGCCCGCGCCGAGGGGGCGCAGGGCCGCCCCGACCGCGGCCAGTACGCCGAGCATCGCCACCGCCTTGGCGTCCATCCCGGTGTCGGCGATCGTCGCGACGACGACGGCCACGAGGAGCGGGAGCAGCGCGGCGAAGAGCCAGGGGGCGTCTGAGGAGTGGGCGAGCCCGGAGTCGGCGTCGGCGAGCAGCGGCCAGCCGAAGGCGATGACGCCGATCGCGCTGATCAGGGCGAGGGCGGCGATGGAGCGGGGGCCGAGGCGTACGGCGCGGGCCTGGGGCGTGGTCATAGCGCCTCCCGTACCTGGGCGACGGTCAGCCACTGCTGCGGGGCCAGGACCTTGGCGACCTGCGGCGCGAAGGCGGGGGAGGAGACGACGACCTCGGGGGTCGGGCCGTCCGCGAGGATCTCGCCGTCGGCGAGGATCACCACCCGGTGCGCGAGCTCGGCCGCCAGTTCCACGTCGTGGGTGGCCAGGACGATGGCGTGCCCTTCGGCGGCCAGGGCCTTGAGGATGCCGACGAGGCGGGCCTTCGCCGCGTAGTCCAGACCGCGGGTCGGCTCGTCGAGGAGGAGCAGCGGCGGCCGGCCGGTGAGCACGACGGCCAGCGCCAGGGCGAGGCGCTGCCCCTCGGAGAGGTCGCGCGGGTGGGTCGCGTCCGGCACGCCGGGCAGCAGCTCGCCGACCAGGGCACGGCAGGAGCCGGGGGCGGCGTGCGCGTCGGCGTCGGCGGCCGCGCACTCGGCGGCCACCGTGTCCGCGTACAGCAGATCGCGAGGCTCCTGCGGGACGAGGCCGACCTGGCGGATGAGCTCGCGGGGGTCGGTGCGGTGGGGGGTGCGGCCGCCGACGAGGACGGTGCCGGAGGTGGGCTCCAGCATGCCGACGAGGGCGGCGAGGAGGGTGGACTTTCCGGCGCCGTTGCGGCCCATGAGGGCGATGGTCTCGCCGGGGGCGACGGTGAGGGCGACGCGGCGGAGAGCCTCGATGCGCCCGCGCCGAACGCCGAGCGCGCGAACCTCGGCGAGCGGTCCGCCCGAGCCGGGGCTCCGCCCCGGACCCCGCGCATCAATCGCCGGCGGGGCTGGATTGCGCCGCGCCGTTGCCGGGGCTCCGCCCCAGACCCCGCGCCTCAATCGCCAGACGGGAAATCCAGCCCGTCCGGCGATTGAGGACACGGCCGAAGGCCGTACGGGGGTCTGGGGCGGAGCCCCAGTTACGGGATGGGGCGGGGTGGGGGCAAGATCCGCCAGGCGCTCCCGCAACGCACCGGCCCGACGCCGCGCATCCCGTACCGACAACGGCAGCGGGTCCCACCCCGCCAGCCGACCCAGCGCCACCACCGGCGGATGCACCGGCGACACTGCCATGACCTCCGCCGGCGCCCCGATCACCGGGCGCTCCCCGGGCGCGGGCAGCAGGATGACCTGGTCCGCGTACTGCACGACCCGCTCCAGGCGGTGCTCGGCCATCAGGACCGTCGTACCGAGGTCGTGGACCAGACGCTGCAGCACCGCCAGCACCTCCTCCGCCGCCGCCGGGTCCAGCGCGGACGTCGGCTCGTCGAGGACGAGCACCTTCGGGTGCGGCGTGAGCACCGAGCCGATCGCGACGCGCTGCTGCTGACCGCCGGAGAGCGTGGCGATCGGGCGGTCTCGCAGCTCGGCCAGGCCGAGCAGGTCGAGGGTCTCCTCGACGCGGCGGCGCATCACCTCGGGGGCGAGGCCCAGCGACTCCATGCCGTACGCCAGCTCGTCCTCGACCGTGTCGGTGACGAAGTGGGCGAGCGGGTCCTGGCCCACCGTGCCGACGAGGTCGGCGAGTTCGCGGGGCTTGTGGGTGCGGGTGTCGCGGCCGTCGACGGTGACGCGGCCGCGGAGAGTGCCACCGGTGAAGTGCGGGACGAGCCCGGACACGGCGCCGAGCAGTGTCGACTTGCCGACACCGGACGGGCCGACGAGGAGCACCAACTCGCCTTCGGGGACGGTCAGATCGACGCCACGGATCGCGGGCGCGTCGGTGTCACCGTCGCTGTCGCCGTTGCCGTACGTCACCGATACGTCTTCGAAACGGATCACGGGGTCTCCTTCGAGGGGAGCGGGGCCACGAAGGCGGGGAGCAGGCCGATCAGTACGCTCGCGGCGGGCCACAGCGGCAGCGTCGGCGCGGTCAGCGGTACGACGCCGGGGTGCAGCGCCTCCGGGGCGTATGTACCCGCCCTGATCAGCAGCGCGGCGACGGCCGCGCCGGATCCCGCGACCAGCCAGGAGCGCGGGCCGAAGCGGTCGGGGCGGTAGCGGGTGCGTACGGAGCGGCGGCCGCCGAGCCGCAGGCCCGCGAGAGCGGCGAGCAGCCCGGCGACGAGGAGCGGCAGACCGTACGACGCGCCCGCGGCGGCCAGCAGTCCGTAGGAGCCGGCACAGACGCCGAGGAGCCCGCCGAGGGTGAGGACGGTCGTCGTCCGGCGTACGGCGGGCGGGACCTGGGCGGTACGACCGTATCCGCGCGCGTCCATCGAGGCGGCGAGCGCGACGGAGCGCTCCAACGCGCCCTCCAGGACGGGCAGTCCGATCTGGGCGATCGCCTTGATGCCGCCGGTGGGCCGGCCGCGCAGACGCCGGGCGGTACGCAGGCGTACGACGTCGGCGACCATGTTCGGCGCGAACGTCATGGCGACGACGACGGCGACGCCGACTTCGTACAGGGCACCCGGCAGCGACTTGAGCAGCCGCGCCGGATTCGCGAGCGCATTCGCGGCGCCCACGCAGATCAGCAGGGTCGCCAGCTTGGCACCGTCGTACAGAGCGAAGATCAACTGCTCGGCCGTGACCCGGCCACCGACGCGGACGCCTTTCGCCCAGTCGGGCAGCGGTACTTCGGGCAGCGTGAACAGGGTGTGCGTACCCGGGATCGGGGATCCGAGGAAGACCGAGAAGAGCAGCCGAATGACGAGTACGGCGAGGCCGAGCTTGACGAAGGCGCCGTAGGAGCGGGCCCAGGGGGCGTCGGTGCGGCGGGCGGCGACGACGTATCCGGCGACGCCGACGAGGAGGCCGAGGAGGAGGGGGTTGGTGGTCCGGGACGCGGCGGTGGCAAGCCCGAGGGCCCACAGCCACCAGGCCCCGGCGTGAACGGCGTTGCTCCGATTCGCCTCGGGCACCCGGAGCCGGAGCCTGCGGGGGTGTACGCGGGTCGCCTCCGGCGCGGGGGTACGGGGCGCGGGTTCCGGGGTGGTCGCCGGGGCCGGTGGCCGGGTTCGCCCGCGAGTCCACCCACCGGACAGCGGCCGCCAACGCCCTCTGGCCCACGCCAACGTCGGACCCGGTACCGGCCCCGTCGGGCTGGACTCCTCGGGGTCGGCGGCGTACGGGCCGTTGTCCAGTGACCCGGTGATTGCCGCCGATCCCCTGCGGGAACCACCCTGCACGGCCCCTCCCCACCGGGACGGGACGGCCGCGGGCGCGTCGGAGCTTGCCGCCGGGGCCTTCGGGGCTTTCCCGAGAAATGAGCCCCGGACAACGGCCGCCAACGCCCCCTGGCCCACGCTCACCGCGGACCGGGCTACCTGCGGCGCGGGGGTACGGGGCGCGGTCTTGTCGGGGTTCGCCCGCGAAGCCGTCCACCGGAGAGCAACCATCAACGCCCCCTGGCCCACGCTCACCGCGGACCGGGGTACCTGCGGCGCGGGGGTACGGGGCGCGGTCCTGTCGGGGTTCGCCCGCGAAGCCACCCACCGGAGAGCAACCGTCAACGCCCCCTGGCCCACGCTCACCGCGGACCGGGGTACCTGCGGCGCGGGGGTACGGGGCGCGGTCCTGTCGGGGTTCGCCCGCGAAGCCACCCACCGGAGAGCAACCATCAACGCCCGCTCACCGCGGACCGGGGTACCTGCGGCGGCGGGACTGCCACACAGCCGCCGCGCCCAGCGCGAGGATCGCCCCGAAGCCGGCCAGCAGGCCCACCGACGGGCCGCTGTCGTCGTCGGCGTCTGCCTTGGGCGCGGCCGAGGCCTTCGGCTCCGTTGCCGCGACCTGCTCGCCGCAGCCCGTCTTCGGATAGCCCGAGATCGCGCAGAGCAGCGCCTGGCTGTTGTACCGCAGCGGCTTCGCCACCTCCGCCAGCGCCTCCGCGGTCGTCGCGTCCGGCCGCACCTGCGCGCACGCCACCCGTGACGCCGGGGGCGCCTCGCCCGACGGGGCGTCCGCCTGCGTGCCGGAGTCGATGACGAGCGCGATCCGCTTCGCGCCCGGTTTCGGCCGCGTACCGCCGCAGATCGCCTCGAAGTCCGCAGTCGTACGCGGCTGCGCCGAATCCCCGCTGTCCTCGCTCACCGAGAACCGGAAGCCGCTCACCGAGCCGTCCGCGGGCTTCGCCGTCGCCGGGCCCTGCGTCGCGTACGTCCATGTGCCGCCGCTGCTCTGCCAGAACGACCAGTAGCGGTAGCCGGCCGCCTGCGCCGGCCCCGCGCCCAGCACCGTCAGTGCGGTGCCGAGCGCGAGGACCAGGGCGAGCAGTCGCGTACGCATCAGTGCTGCTGGTTCTTGCGGCGGCCGCTGATCAGGATGCCCGCGCCGATGCTGGCGACGAAGAACGCGCCGACGATCCACCACACCCCGGCGTCCGAGCCGGAGTCGGACTTCTCGGACTTCTCAGGCTTCTCGGAAGTCGCGGACTTCTCCGGTGCCGGGCCCGTCGCGTTCAAGGCCGCCACCAGGTCCGTACCGCCGAAGATCTTGGGGTCCGCGCCGGCCGCGTGCGCCGCCAGGATCAGCTGCGCGTACGCCGCCGGGCCCGACTCCTTCGCCCAGGCCGCGGAGTTCTGCTGCAGCCACGCGAGCGGCTTCTTCGCCTGGTCGCCCAGGCCCTGTGCGGTCAGCGCGATGACCGCGTCCGCCGTGTTGCCGAAGTCCGGCTTCTCGGCCGGGTCCGTCGCGCCCGGCATCGGCGGGGTGTTGAGATGGCCGGTCTTGGCGAGCGCGGTCGCGAGATACGCCGCGCCGTTGTGCGCCGCGCCCTCGACGGTCGTCGACTTCTCGCAGACCGTGCCCTTCGCGTCCTTCGCGCCTGCGGTCACGACAAAGCCCTTGCCGTGCGCGCCGAGCACCGCGGCCGCGGTGGAGTCGGCGACGATCCCCGGCTGCTTCGGCTGGAAGAGGAACGCGCCGCCGTCCTTCCCGCCGCACGGCTGCGCGAACGTCAGCAGCGCTTCGTACGGCGTCTTGCCGCCCTTCGACTTCACTGCGTCCGGCTTCTCACCTGCCGCCGCGAGCGCGCCGATCACTATGGAGGTGGAGTTCGCGTCGCTGGCCCCGCCCGGGTTGTAGCCCCAGCCGCCGTCCGCGTTCTGGACGGACTTCAGCCAGCCGACCGTCTTCTTCACGGTGGCTTCCTGCCCGCCGAGCGCGGCGAGCGCCTGCACGGCGGCCGCGCTCGCGTTGGAGTTCAGCGGCAGCTTCGCGTCGCACGGCTTGGTCGCGTCGGCGCGGTACGAGGGGAAGGCCCCGCTGTCGCACTGCTGCCCGGCCAGCCAGTCCACGGCCTTCGCGGCGGGCTTGACGCCCACCGTGTCCTGCGCGAGCAGCGCGAGCGACTGCCGCCAGACGCCGTCGTAGGTCGGATCGCCCGTGCCGTACAGGCCGGACGGCGGCACGGTGGAGGGCGTCGGGGTCGGCGCTGCGATCGCGGCCGGTGCGGCGGCCGAGGCGATGGCCATGCCGAGTACGGCGGAGGCGGCGAGCGCTGCGGCGCTGCGGCGAACGGTGGTCATGGCGGGCTGGGCCTCTCCTGCGGGAGCCGGGCACAGGCACGCTGAGGCACCAGGGCTCGGCTCCGTATGCCTCGACGGTGCCTGCCACCGGCGGTTCCGGTGGCAACGAGCCGGTCACGACCGCGTACGGGGCATTCCGACTCACCGCCTGCGACGGCGGCTCACGGCTGCGGGTCAGTGCCGGATTTGCACCGGCTTCCCCCCGTACGGGCATGATGACGACTCGGCCACTGTATCTACCGGCCGGTCGCCGGCTGGGAGTGGGGCGGATACCCGAGTACGGATGAGGCGGCGACCCGGGTCGCCTCATGGAGGTGGCGGGCGCACGATGGTGGGAGGAGGGCTCCGGCACCAGGGCGGGACGACGCGCCTCCTCATCCGTGCCGAAGCCCATGACCGACGACACAACTGGAGGTGGCGGGCGATGACCACGTTTATGGACGTCCACCACGGCATGGAGGGCATCACGGCTGAGCAGCTCTCGGCGGCACACCGGGCGGACCTGGAGATCGAGGCGGAGGAAGGAGTGCACTTCGAGCGGGCGTGGGCCGACCCCGACGCGGGAGTCGTGTACTGCCTGTCCGAGGCGCCCTCCGCGGAAGCGGTGAAGCGCATACACGAGCGAACCGGTCACCCGGCCAGCGAAATCCACCCCGTGCCACTGTCTGTCTAGTAACAACCGAGGCCGGTCCCGCGGCCCCCCGGCGGCCGTCCGTACGGCGCTCCGCGGGACCGTTGGGAACGCCTGCTCTCCGATACGCCTACGCCGCCACGTATTTCGTCGGGACACTGCCCGACAGCGCCTCCGCGCGTCCCAGCTTCACCAGCCGCCGCAGATGCGCCTCCGCCTCCGAGACCGCGATGTTCCGTGATCCGTACGGAATCTGCTCCCAGGGCCGGTTCCACTCCATGCGCTCGGCGACCTGCCAGGGTGTGAGCGGCTCGGCCAGCAGGGCGAGCAGGCCGGTGAGGCGCTCCTCGTGGTGGGCGAGCAACTCCCGTACCCGGGAGGCCGCGTCGGGGAAGGCGTACTGGTGCGCCGGGAGCACCTCGGCGGGGTCGAGGCGGCCCACCCGCTCCAGCGAGTCGAGGTAGTCGCCGAGGGGGTCGGTGACGGTGGTGTCGTCCGGGTCCTCGTACAGGCCGATGTGCGGGGTGATCTCGGGCAGGAGATGGTCGCCGGAGAAGAGTCGGCCGTTGCCCGGCCGGTTCGCCGGGTGGCTCTCCTCCAGGTGGAGGCAGACATGGCCGGGGGTGTGGCCCGGGGTCCAGATGGCGCGCAGCCGCCGGCCCACCAGGTCGAGGAGCTCGCCGGGGACGATCTCCCGGTCGGGCAGGGCCGCGCGCAGCCCCGGCAGGGTACGCATCCGGCCCGAGGCGCGGGCCGCGCGCAGCGGCTCGATGTGCGCGTCGGGGGCGCCCGCCCTGGTGAGTTTGTCCGCCAAGTAGTCGAGCCAGAGCCCGGGTTCGGCCTCGCGGGTGCGGCGTACCACCGTGCTGTCGGCGGCATGCATCGCGATCCACGCGCCGGACGCGTCGCGGACCTGCCCGGACAGGCCATGGTGGTCGGGGTGGTGGTGGGTGATGACGACGCCGTGGATCTCGGCGACGGAGACGCCGAGCGAGCCGAGGCCGGCGGTGAGGGTGTCCCAGGACGTCGGGTCGTCCCAGCCGGTGTCGATGAGGACGGGGCCGCGGTCGGTGTCGAGCAGGTGGACCAGGGTGTGGCCGAGGGGGTTGTCCGGGATGGGCACCTCGATGGACCAGACGCCCCCGCCGTGGTCGGTCACCTGCGTCATGAGGCTCTCATCTCTCTTCGGCGGCACGGCCATTGCTCACTATAACTAGAACTGGTTCCAATGGTCGCCCAAGTCGACTGTTGTTCCTGGGGAGTTGGCTGACCTGCGGCGATGCCTCGGCTGACTGTCATGGGCTGTCGGCGTTGGTCAACCTCGCACGGCCCGGAGAGGGGCCGGCCGGTAGGCGCTGTGGCCGCGAAACCGCTGATGCGGACACCTCAGGCCGAATCTAGACTGGCGGAGGTGTGGAAAGTCCTGAATTAGGGAGATGTGCGCCATGGCTAAGCGAGGGAACAAGCGACGCGGCCGCAAGAAGAAGAAGGCCAATCACGGCAAGCGCCCCAACGCCTGAGCCGACCGAGCACACGGCCGCCGGTTCCCCGGCGTCGATGAGGTCTGCCGCAGTTGTTCGTGCAGCGCCGTCCCGAAGCGCAGCATGCGAGTCAGTTCACGTCGACGTTGTCGAAGAGCTCAAGCATCCTCGTGAGTACCCGTACGCAAGCCGTCACGTCGGCGTCGGTCAGGTCCCCGTCCACCTCACGCAGCAAAGCATGCTCGCGGGCAATCACAGCGGTGATAGCCGCCCTGCCCCGGTCGGTCAGCCGAATCAGCGAAGACCGCTGGTGAGCGGGGTTCGGGGTGATCTCGACCAGCTGCCCCGCCGCGGCGTCGTTGACCATGCGCTGCACGAACTGCCGGCTCAGCGCCTGTGCGCGGCCCATCTGCGGGACGGTCATGGGCCCGTTCTCGCGGAGCAGGTCCAGGACGGCGCGCACGCCGACGGACAGCTCCTCGATCGGTGCGGCCTGTTCGACTTTGCGCTGCACGCGTCGGTACAGCGGACCCACGAGGTCGAACACCTCCGTGAGCCGGTGGGCGAGGTCATCGGGTGTGAGGGGCGGGTCGGCGTCGGTCACCCCACCAGGATGACACCTTGGTTGCCAATCTCCCAAAGAAGATGGCACCTTGGTTGTCATGACTGCTGCTTCTGACATGTTCTCGTTCGAGACCGAGGACGGCCACCTCGCCTACCGCGACGTCGGGGTAGGCCGGCCGCTGGTGCTACTGCACGGCGGCTACCTGGACCACAGCATGTGGGATGACCAGACGCCGGTCCTCGCGCAGAACTACCGGGTGATCGCACCGGACGCCCGCGGACACGGCGGATCCTCCAACGCAAGCAGACCATTCCGTCAGACCGACGACCTCGCCGCTCTGCTACGCCACCTCGACGTCGGCCCCGCGGTCCTCGTCGGACTGTCGATGGGCGCGAGCATCGCGGTCGACACCGCACTGGAGCACCCCGATCTGGTCCATGCTCTGGTCGTCAGCGGCGGTGGAACCAGTGAGCGCGAGTTCCACGACTCCTGGACCAAGGGCATCTTCGCCGAGCAAGCCCGCGCCCTGGCCGCCGGCGACACCGACGGCTGGATCAACGCCGCACTGCTGTCCGCGGCCGGCCCGCACCGCACGCTCGGCGACGTCGACCAGAAGGTCGTGCGACGGCTGCGCGAGATGACCATACGGACGATCGCCAAACACACCAGCACCGAACGCGACTGGAGCGTGCCCGTGACCGATACCTGGGCACGAGCAGCGAAGATCACGATCCCGGTGCTGGCCATCAATGGCGGCATCGATGGAGACGACCTCATCGGCATGGCCGAACGCCTCGTACACACCGTCGCCAACGGCCGTGCGGCAACCGTCGAAGGCACCGCGCACTACCCCAACATGGAACGACCGGATGCCTTCAACGAGATCCTTGGGGATTTCGTGCAGGCCCTATTCGCTCAAGAGAGCTGACGAAGGGCTCTGACGACACCAGGCCGTCGCCCGCCGCTGCCAATGTGTCCGCGGCTAGTCAGTTGGTTTGTCGGCGTGAACGCCTGTCGCGAATGAGTCCGCCGCCGTGGCGCTGCCCGGAAGCGCCCGCCCCACGGGTCCATGACGGCCTGCGCAGCTCAAGCCCGCCCGGTGGGAAACTGCTGGTCGAGGGCTCTTTCGTCGTGGCCATTGCTCCCTATAACTAGAACTGATATCAGTTCTGAAACAGTGTCAGAAAGCGCCGGGCAGCGGGAGGCAGCAGCCATGACCGAGCTTGTGGAACACGGAAAACTGTTCATCGGCGGGGAGTTGACCGATCCCCTCGGCGGCGACGTCATCGAGGTCGTCTCGCCCCACACCGAGCAGGTCATCGGGCGCGTTCCGCACGCCTCCCGCGCGGACGTCGACCGGGCGGTGGCCGCCGCTCGCAAGGCATTCGACGAAGGGCCCTGGCCGCGGGCGACGCTGGATGAGCGGATCGCGGTGGTGAGCCGGATCAAGGACGCGATCGCCGTACGGCACGAGGAGATCGCCCGCTCCATCAGCTCGCAGAACGGCTCCCCGTACTCCTGGAGCGTCCTCGCCCAGGCGCTCGGCGCGATGATGGTTTGGGACGCGGCGATCACGGTCGCGCGGGACTATCCGCACGAGGAGCGGCGGGCCGGAGTGCTCGGGCCGATCCTCGTACGACGGGAGCCGGTGGGCGTCGTCGCGGCCGTCATACCGTGGAACGTCCCGCAGTTCACGGCCGCCGCCAAGCTGGGCCCGGCGCTGCTGGCCGGCTGCACCGTGGTGCTCAAGCCCTCGCCCGAGTCACCCCTCGACTCGTACATCCTCGGCGAGATCGCCAAGGAGGCCGGGCTCCCGGAAGGCGTCCTGTCGATCCTGCCCGCAGACCGGGAGGTGAGCGAGTACCTGGTCGGGCACCCCGGCGTCGACAAGGTGTCCTTCACCGGTTCGGTCGTCGCGGGCAAGCGGGTCATGGAGGTCGCCTCGCGCAATCTCACCCGCGTCACCCTGGAGCTCGGCGGCAAGTCGGCGGCGGTGATCCTGCCGGACGCGGACCTGGAGTCGACTGTCGCCGGGATCGTGCCCGCGGCGTGGATGAACAACGGGCAGGCGTGTGTGGCCCAGACCCGTATCCTCGCGCCGCGCACCCGTTACGACGAGATCGCCGAGGCGTTCGGGGCGGCGGCCTCCGCGCTGGTGGTGGGCGACCCGCTCGACGCGGCGACGCAGGTCGGGCCGCTGGTGGCGAGGCGCCAGCAGCAGCGTTCGCTCGACTTCATCAGGATCGGCCAGGAGGAAGGCGCCAAGATCCTCACCGGCGGCGGGCGCCCGGCCGGAGTGGAGCGGGGCTGGTACGTCGAGCCGACGCTCTTCGGCGGGGTCGACAACTCGATGCGCATCGCCCGCGAAGAGATCTTCGGGCCGGTGATCTGTCTGCTGCCGTACGGGGACGAGAGCGAGGCGGCGAAGATCGCGAACGACTCCGACTACGGGCTCAGCGGCAGCGTCTGGACCGCGGACGTCGAGCGCGGCGTCGATTTCGCTCGGCGAGTCAGAACCGGGACATACAACGTCAATACGTTCAGCCTCGATATGCTCGGGCCGTTCGGTGGCTACAAGAACTCAGGCCTGGGGCGAGAGTTCGGGCCCGAGGGCTACGGCTCGTACCTGGAGCACAAGATGATCCATCTGCCGGCCGAGTACGGGAGTAAGTGATGGGTGACCGCTGGCACGTCGAGGTCGACCGGAGCGTGTGCATCGGCTCGGGCATGTGCGTGAGCCACGCGCCGGACGGGTTCGCGCTGGACTCGGCACGGCAGTCGCATCCGCAGACCGCGGACACCGATGCCAATGAGCAGCTCCTTGCGGCGGCGGAGAACTGCCCGGTGGAGGCGATCGCGATCAAAGTGCTCGAGAGCGGGGAGCCGGTCTTTCCGCCGGAGGACTAGGGGCTGTCCGGTGGGTCGTAGGTGACTCGCCGGACACGCTCTGGTTGGCAGTACTGCTGGGCGCGGGCCGTCGTGGTGCACCGCCTTGCGCTGGGACGGGGCGGAGCGGATCGGGCACCGGACTGTCGCGGACGGCGGAGAGCCGTGGTGGGATGGCGTCGTGAGCCGCGCTGTTGAAGAGTCCAACCGCCGCATGCTTCGGGCACGGGATGCGATGGACCGCGCCTACGCACAGCCTCTGGACGTCCCGGCCCTGGCCCGGATCGCCCATGTGTCGCAGGCGCACTTCACGCGCAGGAGACGGCGCAGCAGGTCCGCGAGCTGGTGACCAAGGGCGTGATGGGTGGCCATCTCATCTTCAGCACGGACGACTGCCGCAAGACGTACGAGACGCTGCTGGGCCGGGGCGTCGAGTTCACCGAGGAACCCACCGATCGCCCGTACGGAACCGACTGCGGCCTCCGCGACCCCTTCGGCAACCACATCCGCTTCACCCAGCCGAAGGACTGATCACTGTCCGACGGGTTGCGGGCGGAGCCGGAGCCGGAGCCGGATCGCGGCAACGGTAACGGTGCCGTGAAAGACGTAGGCCCGTCTGTCGAAGCGGGTCGCCGCTGCCCGTCACACGACCCGTTGCGGTGCCGGCGGACTTGACCGCCGCGGGCACTACCGCGCCGAGCGACCGCGGGCCGGCCCGGCCTTCTCCTCGCGGCGGGTGCGCAGCAGGAGTGCGACCCAACTGCGGTAGGGCGCCCAGTGGTCGCTGATCCCGGCGAGTTGGCGCGCATCGGAGGCGTCGGGATCGCCGACGCCGTAGGCCTCGGCCATCGAAGCGTGGAGCCGGCGTTCATGGCGGGGGAAGACGTCGGGGTGTCCGGCGCCGCGGATGAGGATGAGCTCCGCGGAGAAGGGGCCGATGCCGGGCAGGGTCCGCAGATGGGCGAGGGCGTCTTCCACTGGCATCGCGCGCAGCCGGGCGGCGTCGAGATCACCGGCGAGAGCCGCGTCGGCGAGGACGCGCAGCCGTTTCACCTTCGTCTCGGGCAGGCCCGGGACACGGCTGAGTCCGCGCAGCGCCGGCGGGGTGGGGAAGGCGTGCAGCGACCCCCCGGCAACGGCGAAGCGCTGTCCATGGCGCTCGGCGATGCGGGCCTTGATCGCGGCGGCCTGGACCATCCGGATGCGGTGGCCGATGACCGCCCAGGCCGCGGCCTCGTACGGCGAGTAGAAACACACCGGCCGCAACCCCGGGTACGCCGCGATGAGCTCGGCCACGACGGGATCGTCCTCGGCGAGCCGTGGGAACCCGCTGCCGTCGACGTCGAGCGAGAGGATGCGGGCCAGTTGCGCCCGCACCGCGCTCATCCCATCCGATTCCGCAGATGCCGTGCCCATCCCGTCCTCGCCCGGATTCCCGGTGTGCACGGTGACATCCGCCTGCACGGTGCCCTCCGAGTCCTCCGCCTGCCTCACCTCCGCGCTCACCGTCGAGTGGCCGTCGTCGGCGGGAAACGCCAGGCGCAGCACCCTGCCGTCCGAGGGGGTGGCGAACACCACGGCGCCGGGCGGCGAGGCAGGCGCCCGGCGCAGCCCGAGATGCTTCTCGTAGAAGGCGGCAGCCGCTTCGACATCGCGCACCTGCAGAGCGATGAAGTCCGGCCCGCCGGCGGTGACAGTCATGAGTACTCCTCGATCGTGTTGCATGTCAGGACTTTGACATATGCAGAAGATAGACGGCGCCGCGCTTACATGTCAAACTCCTGACATGCATGATGGGACTGCTTCCAGCCAGGCCTCGCCGGCCGCCGACGTGACCGAGCGCCTGGGATACCGCCTCAAGCGCGCCGCCGCGGCGCTGCGCGGCGCGATGGACAGAGCGCTGCGTGAGTACGGCCTGACGGTGCCGCAGTACGCCTGCCTCGAACTCCTCGACCAGCAACCCGGCCTGTCCAACGCCGAGCTGGCCCGCGGCACCTTCGTCACGCGGCAGTCCATGAACGTCGTCCTTCGCGGACTGCAGGACGCCGGCCTCATCACCCGGCCGGCCACCACCGACCGCGGTCGCGCTCTGCCCGCCCACCTCACCGAGGAGGGCCACCGTCGCCTCGCGGCGGCACGCTCAGCCGTCTACGCCATCGACCAGCGCATGACCGACGCCGTCCCGGAGCAACGTCTCGCCCATCTCCTCGCCGACCTCGACCACATGGCGGCGGCACTCGACGGATGAGAACGGCCGCGCGTCAAGGCCGTTTCCCCCGCCCCGGACCCCGCTCCTCAAACGCCGGACGAGCCGGGTTTTTCCGTCAGGTCGATCAGACGGCACACCGTCTCGATGTCGATCTTCACCTGGGCGATCGACGCCCGGCCCGAGAGCCAGGTGATCAGCGCCGAGTGCCAGGTGTGCTCGATCACGCGGACCGCGGAGAGCTGTTCCGGCGTCGGGTTCTCCAGACCCATCGCGTCCAGGATGATCGCCGTCGTCTGCCGGGACACCGTGTCCACCTCGGGGCTCACGCTGCGGTCCGCGAAGGTCAGCGCCCGCACCATCGCGTCCGCGAGATGCGGCTCCCGCTGGAGCGCGCGGAACGCCCGCATCAGCGTCTCGGCGACCCGTTCCGCCGCGGTGTCCCCGGCCGGGGGCCGCTTGCGCAGCGTCGTGTGCATGTGCTGGAGCTGGTCCTGCATGGTGGCGACCAGCAGGTGGATCTTGGAGGGGAAGTAACGGTAGAGCGTGCCGAGCGCGACGGACGAGGACTCGGCGACCTCGCGCATCTGCACGGCGTCGAATCCGCCCCGGCTGGCCAGCTGCGCACTGGCGTGCAGGATGCGGCGCCGACGCGCCTCCTGGCGTTCTGTCAGGGGTGGCGACGCCGACCCCGCAGACTTGGCTTCCGCTCTCATATGTCCCGTTCCACGCACGAGTCCGGATCGCACAGCATGGCAGCGTGCCCGTCGTGGCGCGAATCACCTGATCCGGCCCTCACAGCGGCACTACCTGCCGGTAGATTCGAAGCTCCTTGAACGATCAAGTCTGTAACTTGTTCTAGATTAGCGCGAGCGGTTACGCTCCGGCGAAAACGCAGTGAGAAGGGGGCCGTGAGTGACCGCTGAGGCCATAGAGGCCGGCCCTCGTCCGGGCCTGTCCGGGGGGTCGTCCGGGCGTCCGTCCGGTGGTGACGATCCGCTGCGAATCGCGCTCCTCACCTACAAGGGCAACCCCTTCTGCGGCGGCCAGGGCGTCTATGTGCGGCACCTTTCGCGCGAGCTCGCCCGGCTCGGCCACAGCGTCGAGGTGATCGGCGCGCAGCCCTATCCCGTACTGGACGAAGGCGTGCCGCTCACCGAGCTGGGCAGCCTGGACCTTTACCGGAGCCCGGACCCGTTCCGTACGCCGAAGCTCGGCGAGTACCGCGACTGGATCGACGCGGTCGAGGTCGCGACGATGTGGACCGGTGGCTTCCCCGAACCGCTGAGCTTCTCGCTGCGCGCCCGGCGTCATCTGGCGGCGCGGCGCGGGCAGTTCGACGTCATCCACGACAACCAGACGCTCGGGTACGGGCTGCTGGCCGACCTCGGTGCGCCGCTGGTCACCACCATCCACCACCCGATCACGGTCGACCGCCAGTTGGAGCTGGACGCCGCGGACGGCTGGCGGCGGCGGGCCTCGGTGCGGCGCTGGTACGGCTTTACGCGGATGCAGAAGCGGGTGGCCCGGCGGCTGCCGTCCGTGCTGACCGTCTCCGGCTCCTCGCAGCAGGAGATCGTGGACCACCTCGGGGTGCGGAGCGATCGCGTCCATGTCGTGCACATCGGGGCCGACACGGACCTGTGGTCGCCCAACCCGGCGGTCGCGGAGGTCCCCGGCCGGATCGTCACCACGTCCAGCGCGGACGTCCCGCTGAAGGGCCTCGTGCACCTGGTTGAGGCGCTGGCGAAGCTCCGTACGGAGAACCCCGCCGCGCATCTCGTCGTCGTCGGCAAGCGCGCGGAGGACGGGCCGGTCGCACAGCTCATCGAGCGGTACGGGCTCGAGGACGCGGTCGAGTTCGTCAAGGGGATCACGGACGCGGAACTGGTCGACCTGGTACGGGGCGCGCAGATCGCGTGTGTGCCGTCGCTGTACGAGGGCTTCTCGCTGCCGGCGGCGGAGGCGATGGCGACGGGGACGCCGCTCGTCGCCACGACCGGGGGTGCGATTCCGGAGGTGGCCGGGCCGGACGGGGAGACGTGCCTGGCGGTGCCGCCGGGTGATGCGGGGGCGCTGGCGGCGGCGCTCGGGCGGTTGCTGGGCGATCCCGAGCTGCGTGTACGGCTGGGGGCGGCGGGCCGGCAGCGGGTGCTGGCCCGGTTCACCTGGCGCCAGGCTGCGATCGGCACGGCGGAGCACTACCGCGAGGCGATCGCGACGCGTTCCGGGGTGCCCCGGTGACGGCGGCATGCTCCGTGCCCCCGGTTTCCCGGCCGCTCCGCGGCCCGATGGGGTGCCTGGTGGCCCGGCACCCCGAGGTCACGGCCCGTCGTGCGTACCGCGGCCCGATGAGTGGACACGGGTCCACGGTCCCGGTGTCCCGGCGATCCGCGCGGCGGGGCTGTGACCGCTCAGCGGTCCGCGTTTCCCGACCGCTCCGCGGCCCCAGTTGTGGACGCGGTCCACAATTGCCGCGCACCGCAACACGTACTGGTTCCCTCGACTGCGAAAGCAGGATCACGTGCTGACCGTCGACTTCTCCCGCTTTCCGCTTGCCGCAGGCGACCGCGTGCTCGACCTCGGGTGCGGCGCCGGGCGGCACGCGTTCGAGTGTTACCGGCGCGGTGCGCAGGTCGTGGCGCTCGACCAGAACGGCGAGGAGATCCGCGAGGTCGCCAAGTGGTTCGCCGCGATGAAGGACGCCGGGGAGGCGCCCGAGGGCGCGACCGCCACCGCAATGGAGGGCGACGCCCTCAACCTCCCCTTCCCCGACGAGTCGTTCGACGTCGTGATCATCTCCGAGGTGATGGAGCACATCCCGGACGACAAGGGCGTGCTCGCCGAGATGGTGAGGGTCCTCAAGCCCGGCGGGCGCATCGCCGTCACCGTCCCCCGCTACGGCCCCGAGAAGATCTGCTGGGCGCTCAGCGACGCGTACCACGAGGTAGAGGGCGGCCACATCCGCATCTACAAGGCCGACGAGCTGCTCGGCAGGATGCAGGAGGCCGGACTCAAGCCGTACGGCACGCACCACGCCCACGCGCTGCACTCGCCCTACTGGTGGCTCAAGTGCGCCTTCGGCGTGGACAACGACAAGGCCCTGCCGGTCAAGGCGTACCACCAACTGCTCGTCTGGGACATCATGAAGAAGCCACTGGCCACCCGCCTCGCCGAGCAGGCGCTCAACCCGCTGATCGGCAAGAGTTTCGTGGCGTACGCGACCAAGCCGCATCTGCCTGCGGCGGCCGCCAAGTGACCTCTCCTGGCCGTACGGAACACCTCGTCCTGCCCGGCGTGCTCACCGCGCAGGAAGCCGCCGAGACAGTCGCGGGAATACTCGCCGCGCAGCGCGAGGACGGCGCGATCCCGTGGTTCCGCGGGCATCACCTCGACCCGTGGGACCACACCGAGACCGCCATGGCGCTGGACGCGGCGGGCGAGCACGACGCCGCGGCCCGTGCGTACGAGTGGCTGGCGCGGCACCAGAACCAGGACGGGTCCTGGTACGCCGCGTATCACGACGGCGACGTGGACCGCCCCACCGACCGCGGCCGTGAGACGAACTTCTGCGCGTACATCGCCGTCGGCGTCTGGCACCACTACCTCGCCACCGGCGACGAGATGTTCCTCGACCGGATGTGGCCGGCCGTGTTCGCCGCGATCGAGTTCGTACTGGAGCTGCAACAGCCCGGCGGCCAGATCGGCTGGAAGCGGGAGGCGGACGGCACCGCGGTGAACGACGCGCTGCTGACCGGCAGTTCGTCGGTCCACCAGGCGCTGCGCTGCGCGCTGGCGATCGCCGAGGAGCGCGAAGAGCCGCAGCCCGACTGGGAGCTGGCGGCGGGCGCGCTCGCGCACGCGATATGCAGGCACCCCGAGCGCTTCCTCGACAAGAGCCACTACTCCATGGACTGGTACTACCCGATCCTCGGCGGCGCGCTGACGGGCGTGGAGGCCAAGTCCCGTATCGAGCAGAGCTGGGACGACTTCGTGGTCCCCGGCCTCGGGGTGCGGTGCGTGCTGCCCAACCCCTGGGTGACCGGCGGTGAGAGCTGCGAACTGGCCCTGGCCCTATGGGTGATGGGCGAGTCCGACCGGGCGCTGGAGATCCTCCAGTCCGTCCAGCATCTGCGGGCCGACGGCGGCCTGTACTGGACGGGTTACGTCTTCGAGGGCAACCGGGCCGTCTGGCCGGAGGAGCTCACCACCTGGACGGCGGGATCGCTGCTGCTGGCGGTGGCCGCGCTCGGGGGGGACGAGGCGACCACCGCGGTCTTCGGCGGGGAGCGGCTGCCGCGGGGGCTGGCGCCGGAGTGCTGCTAGGGGTGCGCCTGCGGCGGGCCTGTTCCCCACCCCGCCCTCCCCCAGAGCTTCGCCTGGGAGGTACCCCCATCCCGTAACCGGGGCTCCGCCCCGGACCCCGCTCCTCAATCGCCGGAGGGGCTGAATTTTCAGCCCCTCCGGCGATTGAGGACACGCCCGAAGGGCGTACTGGGGGTTCCCCACGCCCGCAGGGCGTAGGGGGGCGGGTCCGGGGGCTTGCCCCCGGTTACGGGAACGGGCGGGGTGGGGCCCCCGGTCACCCCCTAGTGCCTCCGCAGGCGCCCCGCCACCGCGTGGCCGACGAAGAGGTACACCACGGCGGCGAGGCCGTAGCCGGCGACGACTCGTGCCCATGCTTCGTCGAAGGTGAACAGGTCGTAGGACCAGCCGGCGAGCCAGCGGGCGGCATCCTGGACGAAGCCCACCAGGTCGTTGGCGCGGTTGGCGTCCAGCAGATACATCAGGATCCAGAGGCCGATGATGACGGCCATGACATCGGCAACGATCGTGACGACCGTCGCGGCCTGATTCGTTCCCTTGCGTTGACTGAGGCTCATACACTCCGGGTTGCCGCTTGTGAGCCTGTGAAACCCTTTCGGTCCCGCCCGAGGGCCGAGTCCCGGAGTCCCCGGGTCTTTTGGGTCTACGAGTTGAGCTCGGCCAGGACCCGGAGGGTGTGCGGGTCCGAGGCGGTCACCAGCAGGTCGGTGACCGGGCCCTTGCGCCACAGCTCCAGGCGTTCGGCGATCCGCTGCCGCGGTCCGACGAGTGAGATCTCGTCGGCGAAGGCGTCGGGGACGGCGAGTACGGCCTCCTCGCGGCGGCCGTCGGCGAACAGTTGCTGGATGCGCCCGGCCTCGGACGCGTATCCCATGCGCGCCATCAGGTCGGCGTGGAAGTTACGGGCCGCGTGGCCCATGCCGCCGATGTAGAAGCCGAGCATCGCCTTGACCGGGAGCAGCCCCTCGGCGACGTCGTCGCAGACCTTGGCGCGGGCCATCGGCGCGATCAGGAAGCCATCGGGCAGCTCGGTGAGGGAGGCCTCGTACACGTCCGTGCGCAGTGGCGACCAGTACAACGGGAGCCAGCCGTCGGCGATGCGCGTCGTCTGGGAGATGTTCTTCGGCCCTTCGGCGCCCAGCAGGACGGGCAGTGAGGCACGCAGCGGATGCGTGATGGGCTTGAGCGGTTTGCCCAGACCGCTGCCGTCCTCACCGGCGTACGGATGTGAGTGGAAGCGGCCCGCCAGCTCAACAGGGGCCTCGCGCCTGAGGACTTGGCGGATCACGTCCACGTACTCGCGGGTCGCCGTCAGCGGGCTCTTCGGGAAGGGGCGGCCGTACCAGCCCTCCACCACCTGCGGTCCCGACAGGCCGAGCCCGAGCATCATCCGGCCGCCGGAGAGATGGTCCAGGGTGAGCGCGTGCATCGCGGTGGCGGTGGGTGTGCGGGCGGCCATCTGGGCCACCGCTGTGCCGAGCCGGATACGGGAGGTGTGCGCCGCGATCCAGGTGAGGGGGGTGAAGGCGTCGGAGCCCCAGGCCTCCGCGGTCCACACGGAGTCGTAGCCGAGCCGTTCGGCCTCGCGGGCGAGTTCCAGATGGCCGGGGTCGGGGCCGCGGCCCCAGTAGCCGAGAGCAAGGCCGAGTCGCATACCGGGTCCCCTCCAGCGGTACGTTTCTGACGGGGCGTCAGGGTACGGCAACGGCCCCCCGCCCGGAAGGGCGAGGGGCCGTTGAACGACCGTGTGCGTCAGTCGCGCGCGTCAGCCGCGCTGGATACCCGAGGTGTCCTGCAGGACGCCACGGCGGCCGTCCTGCGTCTGGGCGATGAGGCCCGGACCGCGCTGCTCGACCGCGAGGTACCAGGTGCCCGGCGCGAGTTCGGCGATCGGGGTCGGTGAACCGTCCTCGCCGTACAGCGGACGGGCCACCGGAACCGCGAACCAGAACGGCGTGAAGTCGGCGGCGCCGCCGGCCTGCTGCGGCGCCGCCGGTGCCTGCTGCTGACCCGGCTGCGGCTGGGCGCCGTACGGCTGGGGCTGACCCGGCTGCGCACCGTAGGGCTGCTGCTGGGCGCCCGGGTAGCCGTAGCCGGCTCCGGGGACGCCCGGCTGCGCGCCGTACGGGGTCGCCGCGGGCTTCGGGGCGCCGATGAGGGCGGCCTGGAGGGCCGGGACGAGCGGAGTGGCGACCGCGGCGCCGACCAGCAACAGGCTCGCGATCAAGCCGAGGATGAGCGCACCGCCCGCGTCCTCCGCCTCGAACATCCACATGAGGATGACCCAGGCGGAAGCGGCGGTGAGCGCGACACCGAGCTGTCCGAGGTCCAGACCCGCGACCTTGCGGGGCTGGGGCAGCCCGCGGTTGACCACGATCAGCGCTGCGCCGACCACGCCGGGGAAGTAGCTGCCCCACCCCATCGGCGAGAACTCCCAGGTGTTCGGGACAGCGTCGCAGAGGGAGCCGGAGCAGTCGCTCGTGTTGAGGAACGAGGCGATGAACAGCAGGACCGCTGCTCCGATCACCACGCCGTCACCTCGGGTCAGGGAGCGGATGTTCACGTAAAAGTCCTTCGTCGGTCGTCTCATCGGGGGCGGTCGTCGCTGCCGCCGGTGTGGCGGTGTTCACGGCGCGGAGCTCGGGGGTGACTCCCCATCGTAGAGGTGAATCTATCGTCTGCCCGCTCCGGCCGTCTGCCGGGTATCGCACTGTTACCTCTGGAGGTAACTGCCGATCCCGTCCGCGATTCCCTGCGCCGCTTTCTGCCGCCAGCTCGAACTCTTCAGCAGGACGGCGTCTTTCGGGTCACGCATATTGCCGCATTCGATGAACACCTTGGGCACGGTGGACAGATTCAGGCCGCCGAGATCCTCGCGTACGTCCAACCCGGTGCCGCCGCCGACGTAGTTGGAGGGGGCGCTGCCGGTCGCGCGTACGAACTTTCCGGCGATCCGCTCGCCGAGGTCGCGGGACGGGGCGACAATCTTCGCGGTGTCCGCCGCACCGCCCTTGACCAGGGCGGGAAGGATGACGTGGAAGCCGCGGTTGCCGACGCCCGAGCCGTCCGCGTGGACGGAGACGACCGCGTCGGCCCCGGCCTTGTTGCCGATCCGCGCCCGTTCGTCCACGCAAGGACCGAACGGACGATCGTTGGTATGGGTGAATTTGACCGTTGCACCCTGCTTCTCGAGCAGCATGCGAAGACGTTGTGAAACATCGAAGGTGAATTCGGCTTCGGTGTAGCCGCCGTTGGTGGCAGTGCCCGTCGTGTCGCATTCCTTGCGATTGGTTCCGATATCCACGAGTTTATTGATTTCGCTCGTGTGCCGGAAATTTCCGGGGTTGTGCCCCGGGTCGACGACCACGACCTTGCCGGCCAGTGGCCCCGACGTGCTCCCTTTCGAGGGCGTGGGTGAGGGCGCGGCCGAAGCGGCGGGGGAGGGGGCGGACGGCGAAGGCAATGGGCCAGGTCCCGGCTTGCCGGCGGTGGTCTGCCGGCTCGGCACCGGCGGCACCTTCGGAGGCTCGTTGTCCTCCGGGCCGCCAATCGCCTTCCAGACCAGCCACCCCGCCAGGGCGGTCGGCACCAGCGCGGCGATCGCGATGGTCAGATTGCCGCGGCCGGTGCGGCGCGGACGGGTGGAGGGCTGGTTCTCGTCGTACGACACCCTCGCGATGCTAGCGGGACGGCTCAGATCCCCGGCCCTGTACGCCGCAGGACGCGCAGCGAGTCGGTCGCCGAGACCTCGGTGAACGCGCCGGACGCGAGTGCCCGGAGGTAGACGCGGTACGGGGCCTGGCCGGTCCACTCGTCGACCGGGTCGGGGAAGACGTCGTGGATCACCAGCAGGCCGCCGTCGGCGACGTGCGGCGCCCAGCCCTCATAGTCGCCGCCCGCGTGCTCGTCGGTGTGGCCGCCGTCTATGAACACCAGGCTGAGCGGTGTGCCCCAGACCCGCGCCACCTGCGGGGAGCGGCCGACGACCGCGATGACGTGCTCCTCCAGACCGGCCTTGTGCAGGGTCCGGCGGAAGGTGGGCAGCGTGTCCATGCGGCCGATCTCGGGGTCCACGGTCTCCGGGTCGTGGTAGTCCCAGCCCGGCTGCTGCTCCTCGCTGCCCCGGTGGTGGTCGACCGTGACGGCCGTCGTGCCCGCCTCGCGGGCGGCGTCGGCGAGCAGGATCGTCGAGCGCCCGCAGTACGTGCCGACCTCGAGCAGCGGCAGCCCGAGCGCGCCCGCCTCCGCCGCGGCCGCGTACAGGGCGAGCCCTTCCCCTACGGGCATGAAGCCCTTGGCCGCCTCGAAGGCGGCGAGGGTCTCCGGCTTGGGGGCGGCGGCCATGGTTCCTCCTGGTCGTACGGGGTGTCCGGCCGCCATCGTGCCTCACACGTCGCACTCGAACCACATCGTCTTGCCTCCGGGGAGCGGCACCGTGCCCCAGCGGTCGGTCACGGCCTCGACAAGGAGCAGCCCCCGCCCGCCCTCGTCGAGCTCGTCGCCTCTGCACTCGGGGCGCACCGGCCGGGGACAGTGCGGGTGCTCGTCGGAGACCTCGACCCGCAGTCCGTCCGGCCGTCGCAGGATGAGCAGCGTGCAGCGCCTGCCGGGCACATGCTGTACGACATTGGCGACCAGCTCGGTCAGGGCCAGCTCGGCGGCGTCGGTCGTTCCAGGCTCAGCTAGTGGATGGGCTGTTGCAGACGGAGGCGTACGCGCGGGCGGTGCTGGGCGTCCGGACCGACGAGAATCTCGACGCGAAGGTGGCTGCTCGGATGGAGCGGCAGCGCATTCTGGAGCGCGAGAACCCGCCACTGAGCTGGGTGGTGCTGAGCGAGGCCGTACTGCATCAGGAGATCGGCGGCCGGGACGTCATGCGGAATCAACTCGCCCACTTGTTGGGTCTGCGTGGGCGGGAGTGGGTGCAGGTGCAGATCCTGCCCTTTGAGGCGGGCGCCCATGCCGGGCTGCCGGGCTCGTTCACCGTCCTGCGATTCGAGGGCGACCCGGATCTCGTCTATACCGAGGACTTCGTCCAGGGCCATATGACGGCCAATCCGCAAGCTCTCAGGGAGGGTTCGCTCCGTTACGATCACTTGCAGGCCGCCGCGCTCTCCGAGGAGGATTCGGCGGCACTGATCGCCCGCGTAATGGAGGAACGTTATGGACACCATCCAGGACCTGACGGGCGCACGGTGGCGTAAGTCGTCGTACAGCTCCGACACCGGCGGCGCCTGCATCGAGTGCGCGCCGCTCGGTGCGACCACCTGGCGTAAGTCGACGTACAGCGGCGACACCGGCGGCCAGTGCGTCGAGGTCGCCCCCCAGCCCTGCCGTATCGCCGTCCGCGACTCCAAGAACCCCGACGGCCCCGCCCTTGCCGTCACCCCCGCCGCCTTCGCGGCCTTCGTCACGGCCGCCGCCGAGGGCGGCCTCTGAGAGGCCTGATCCGGCGTTGGACTCTGCGGAGGGCGCGCTGTGCACGCCCTCCGCTGTCCTAAATCACTTCTTCTTCTCCAGGCAGACCACATACGCCGTCAGGCTGGAGTTGTTTTCCTGGTGTGTCGCCGAGACGGCCCAGCCGGTCGCGCTGGTTCCGTTGGCGGCGGGGTCGCCGTTGGCGTCGATGGGGTACGAGTCCGTGAGGTAGGCGGTGGCAGCATCGGTGAAGTTGGTGAGGCCGCCGCCGCCAACCGCGGTCGCGTCGGTCGGGCACTGGACCCATGCGGTCACATTCTGGTTCGGAACCAGGGTCATGGGTTCGCCGACGTAGGTTTTCGCGACCACCTTGCCGTTCTTGTCGGATCCGTCCGTATCCGGATCGTCGGCCGCGTAGGCCGTGGACGCCATGCCAGTCGCGAGCATCATCGGGACGCTCGCCAGAGCGAGAACTATGGAGCGCTTCAACTCCAGACCTCCTGTCAGGGGTCGATACCCGATCCGCAATCTGTAGCGGATCGATCACCTAGTGTGTAGCTAAAGGCGTATATGGCCGATTTGCCATTGCGCGGGACCGAATGGGTGAGGGGGAGCTCTTCCGGTCGTGGTCGTCCTGGTGCCCGGCCCGCAGCCGCGACCATCGAACGCCGGAGAGCGGCCCCCGCGGCAACCAATCCGGTGCGGGCCTACCCCAAGAACCTCCTGATCTGACCTACCGTCAGATTGAAACGTGTTCTAGTCTGCCGCCCATGGGCATCGGAATTACGCAAGAGCAGCGGGAGTTGGCCCGGTCCGTCCGCGGCTGGCTCGGGCGTGCCGTGCCCCCCGCGGCCGTACGAAAGGTGCTCGACGCGACCAACGGCGGGGCCGGGGGACGGCCCGGCTACTGGGACGGTGCGGCCGAGCAGGGGCTGCTCGGGGTGCATCTGGCCGAGGAGCACGGCGGCGGGGGCGGGGCGATCCTCGATCTCGTCGTCGTCCTGGAGGAGACGGGCCGGGCCGCGCTGCCGGGGCCGTATCTGAGCAGCGTGCTCGCATCCGCCGTGCTGGCCCGCGCCGGCCGGGCCGATCTGGCGGCCGCGCTCGCGGGAGGGGAGCGCATCGCGGCCGTCGCGCTCGGTCCCGGGACGCTCACCGCCACCCGGACTCAGGACGGCTACCGGCTCGACGGCACCGCCCCGCCCGTCCTCGGCGCCGGGCACGCCGATCTGCTCGTACTCGAAACCCCGACAGGTTGGCTCGCGGTCGACGCGGATGCGTTCACCGTCCGCGTGCACGAGAGCGCCGACCCGACCCGGCCCACCGCCGAGGTCACCGCGCACGGCGTGACCGTGCCCCGGGACCGTGTGCTGGACATCGACACCGCTCTCGTACGGGACCTCGCCTGCGTGCTGTACGCGGCCGAAGCGTGCGGCACGGCTGCCTGGGCGCTGCACACCGCCACCGAGTACGCGAAGGTGCGCGAACAGTTCGGGCGGCCCATCGGGCAGTTCCAGGCGGTCAAGCATCTGTGCGCCGACATGCTGGTGCGCCTCGAGCAGGCGCGGGCACTGGCGTGGGACGCGGCACGCGCGGTGGACGCCGGTGCCGGCGTACGCGGCCTGGTGGCCTCGCTCGCCGCGGGAACCGCGCTGGACGCCGCGTACACCTGCGCCAAGGACTGCATCCAGGTGCTCGGCGGGATCGGCTTCACCTGGGAGCACGACGCGCATCTGTATCTGCGCCGGGCCCTGGTCGCGCGGCAGCTGCTGGGGCCCGGCGACAGCCACCGGCTGCGGGCGGTCCGGCTCGCGGCGGGCGGGGCGCGGCGCGAGCTGCGGCTGGAGTTGCCGGCGGAGGCGGAGACGTACCGGACACCGGCCCGGACGGCCGTAGAGGGGGTCCGGGGTCTCGACCCGGCCGCCGCCCGCCGTGCCCTCGCCCCCACCGGGTACGCCGCCCCGCACCTCCCGAAACCGTACGGCCTGGACGCCACGGCGGTCCAACAGCTCGTCGTGCAGGAGGAGTTACTGGCCGCCGGGGTGAAGGTGAGCGACCTCGGGATCGCGACCTGGGTGGTGCCTTCGCTCATCGCGTACGGGACCCCGGCCCAGCAGGAACGCTTCCTGCGGCCGACCCTGCGCGGCGAGGTGCTGTGGTGCCAGCTCTTCTCCGAACCCGGCGCCGGATCGGACCTGGCGAGCCTGAGCACGAAGGCCGAGCGGACCGAGGACGGCTGGCGGATCACCGGGCAGAAGGTGTGGACGAGCGCCGCGCTCCAGGCCGACTACGGGATCCTGCTCGCCCGCACCGACCCTGGCGCGCCCAAGCACAAAGGGCTCACCTACTTCGTCGTCGACATGAAGCGGACGGACGGCATCGACATCCGGCCGCTCAAGGAGATCACCGGGGAATCCCTCTTCAACGAGGTGTACTTCGACGGGGCGCTGCTCCCGCACGACGCCGTGGTCGGGCAGGTCGACGACGGCTGGAAAGTCGCCCGCAACACCCTTGGCAATGAACGCGTCCACATGGCCGATCAGTTGACCTTCGACACGGGTCTCGAAGCGCTGCTCGCGCGGGCGCCCGGTCTGGACGGCGCGTACCGCGTGCGCATCGGGGCGCTGGCCGCCGAGGCGCACGCCCTCGCCTGCATCGGTCTGCGGACCACCATGCAGCAGGTGTCCGGACTCGAACCGGGCGCGGGCGCGTCCGTGCGCAAGCTCGTCCAGACCGTCCACCAGCAGAAGATCGCGGAGCTCGCCCTCGAACTGCTCGGTCCCGAGGGCGCGTTGCGCGAAGGCGCGGGGGAGCGGGCCGTGCACGGCTTCCTCATGTCGCGCTGCCTCACCATCGCCGGCGGTACCACGCAGGTCCAGCTGAATGTCGTCGCCGAGCGCATCCTCGGCCTCCCGCGGGACTGAACGAGACTGCACAAGACTGAAGGGGACAGCATGAAGGCGTACATCGTCGGCGTCGGGATGACGAAGTTCGAGAAGCCCGAGTCGAGGGACTGGCAGTACTGGGACATGGCGAGGGAAGCGGGCGGCCAGGCGCTCGCGGACGCCGGGATCTCCTACGAGCAGGTGCAGCAGGTCCCGGTCGGCTACTGCTTCCAGACCTCGACGGCAGGCCAGCGGGCGGCGTACGAACTCGGTCTGACCGGCGTCCCCGTCTACAACGTGAACAACAACTGCGCGACCGGCGCGACCGCGTTGATGATGGCGCGGCAGTTCGTCGAGGGCGGCATCAGCGACTGCGTACTGGCGCTCGGCTTCGAGAAGATGACGCGCGGGGCCCTGGGGGAGGGCTCCGACGGCGGGGCGTTCGAGACCTCGCCGGTCGCGCGCCACTACGGCGTGATGGCGGCCGGGCACGGCTTCGAGATGTCCCCGCCCACCGCGCAGATCTTCGGGAACGCGGCGCGCGAGCACATGGAGCGGTACGGCACGACGGAGGCGCAGCTCGCCGCCGTCGGCGCCAAGAACCACAGGCACTCTGCGAGCAACCCCAACGCCCAGTTCCAGGACGCCTACTCGGTCGACGAGATCCTCGCCGCGAAGACGATCCACCGGCCGCTCACCAAGCTCCAGTGTTCGCCCACCTCCGACGGGTCGGCCGCCGCGGTCGTCGTCTCCGAGCGGTTCCTCGTCCAGCACGGGCTGCACGAGAATGCCGTGGAGATCGCGGCCCAGGCGATGACCACCGACACCGAGGAGTCCTTCGCCTCCGGCTCCTGCATCGACGTCGTCGGCAGGCCGATGTCGCGGGCGGCCGCCCGGCAGGTATTCGAGGACTCGGGGCTCGGCATCGAGGACGTCGACGTCATCGAGCTGCACGACTGCTTCTCCGTCAACGAGCTCCTCACCTACGAGGCGCTGGGCATGTGCGCGGACGGCGAGTCCGGGAAGCTGGTGGAGAGCGGGGCGACGACCTACGGCGGCCGGTGGGTGGTCAACCCCTCGGGCGGCCTGATCTCCAAGGGGCATCCGCTGGGCGCGACCGGGCTGGCCCAGGCCGCCGAGCTGGTGTGGCAGTTGAGGGGGGAGGCGGGCGCGCGGCAGGTGGCGGCCGCGCGGGTGGGGCTGGCGCACAACATCGGGCTCGGTGGGGCGGCGGTGGTCACGCTGCTGCGAAGGTCCTAGGTCCACGGGGCCGTGGCCAGTACATCGATGTCCGGATGTATGGGCCGCACGACGCCTGAGACCATGACGGTCATGGTTCACGCCCCGGACGCCGAAGGCACCGCAGAGCCCGCCGCACAGACAGCGATGTCCACCCGCGCCTCTCGCCCGATGCGTACCTGGGCGGTGATCCTCGCCGCGTGCGCCGGCCAGTTCCTCGTCGTCCTCGACGTATCCGTCGTCAACGTCGCACTGCCCTCGATGCGCGCCGATCTCGGGCTCTCCACCACGGGTCTGCAATGGGTCCTCAACGCGTACTCCATCGCCTTCGCCGGGTTCATGCTGCTCGGCGGGCGGGCCGCGGACATCTTCGGCCGCAAGCTGATGTTCCTCACCGGGCTCGGGCTGTTCACCGCCGCGTCCGTCGCGGGCGGGCTCGCCCAGGAGGGCTGGCAGCTGCTCGCGGCGCGGGCCGTGCAGGGCCTGGGCGCGGCGGTGCTCGCGCCGGCGACATTGACCATCGTGACGGCGGCCGTGCCGCCGGGCCGGGCCCGCACCCGGGCGATCGGTACCTGGACGGCTGTGGGCGCGGCGGGCGGCGCGGCCGGCGGACTCGTCGGCGGCGTCCTCACCGACCTGCTGTCCTGGCGCTGGGTGCTGCTGATCAACGTGCCGGTCGGTGCGCTGGTCCTGGTCTGCGCGGCCATCTGGCTCACCGAGAGCAGGGCCGGTGGGGGTACCTCCCACGCCGAAGGCCGTGGGGGAGGCCGCCGGCTCGACCTGCCGGGCGCGGTGCTGGTCACGGGCGGCCTCGCGGCGGTCGCGTACGGCATCGTGCAGACCGAGGAGTCGGGCTGGACCGCGCCCGGCACGCTGCTGCCGCTGCTCGGCGGGCTCGCGGTGCTGGCGCTCTTCGTGGTCGTGGAGGCGCGGACCGGCGCGCCGCTGATGCCCCTGAAGGTGTTCCGCTCGCGTGCGGTGTCCGCGGCGAATGTGGCCATGTTCGTCTGCGGTTCGGCGTCGTTCGCCATGTGGTTCTTCATGACGGTGTACGCGCAGAACGTGCTGGGCTACACGCCGTTGGAGGCGGGCCTGGCGGTCATCCCCAGCTCGGTCAGCGTCATCGTCGGCTCGAAGCTCGCGCCCCGCCTGATGGTGCGGGCCGACGCCAGGAATGTCGCGGCCATCGGCGCCCTGGTCGCCGCGACCGGGTTCGGCTGGCAGTCCACAATGACCGCCGAAGGCACCTACCTCACCACGATCCTCGGCCCCGGCATCCTCATGATGGCCGGCGCCGGACTGGCCGCGACCCCGCTCGCCTCGCTCGCCACCTCGGGCGCTGCGCCGGGTGACGCGGGCCTCGTCTCGGGCCTGGTCAACACCTCCCGCACGATGGGCGGCGCGCTGGGCCTGGCGGTCCTCTCCACGGTCGCGGCGGCCCGCACCGCGGGCGGCACCGACCCGGAGGCGCTGACCGCCGGTTACGCGCTGGCGTTCCGTACGGGGACGGGGCTGCTGCTGGTGGCGGCGGTGCTGATGCTGTTGTGGTTGCCGCGGAGGGTGGAGCCGTAACTGGGGCTCCGCCCCAGGCCCCCGGTACGGCCTTCGGCCGTGTCTTCAGTCCCCCCGGACTTCGTCCGGGGGGACCCCCAACGGGCTTGATTCTCAAGCCTCGCCGGCGATTGAGGCGCGCGGGCCGGGGCGGAACCCCGATTCGGGATGGGGGTACCTCCCACGGCCGCCAGGCCGTAGGGGGAGGGCGGGGTGGGGAACAAGCCCGCCGCGGGCGCCTACAGCCAGCCCTGCTGACGCGCCGCCCGCACCGCCTCCATGCGGTTGCGTGTGCCCGTCTTGCCGATCGCCGACGACAGATAGTTCCGTACGGTCGACTCGGACAGATGCAGCGCCGCCGCGATGTCGGAGACCGTCGCACCGTCCACCGACGCGTTCAGCACATCCCGCTCGCGGGCGGTGAGCGGACTCGGCCCGGCGCTCAGTGCGGCGGCGAGCGCCGGGTCGATCACGGTCTCACCCGTCAGCACCCGCCGGATCGCCGAGGCCAGCTCCTCCACCGGCCCGTCCTTGACCAGAAACCCCGCGGCCCCCGCTTCCATCGCCCGGCGCAGATAGCCCGGCCGCCCGAAGGTGGTGAGGATCAGCACCCGGCAGTCGGGCACTTCGTCCCGCAGATCGGCGGCTGCGTCCAGCCCGCTGCGGCCGGGAAGTTCGATGTCCAGCAGGGCCACATCGGGCCGTGAGGTGAGCGCCGCATCGACAACGGCGTCGCCCCTGCCGACCTGGGCGACCACCTCGATGTCCGCCTCAAGGCCGAGCAGCAGCGCGAGCGCGCCGCGCATCATGCCCTGGTCCTCGGCGAGAAGGACGCGTACGGACTTGGCGGGCCGGTGGTCACGGGGCATCTCTTCCACGGCGCAAGGGTATGGCGGACCGATCGCCCAGGCACTGCTCAGCCGGGCGCACCGGCTCCGCGTCCCGCACCGCCTCCACCGGGAGTTCCGCGCTCAGCCGGAAGCCGCCCCGGGCGACGGGCCCGCCACCAGTGAGCCGCTGGCCGCCGAGAGGCGCTCGCGAAGACCTTTCAGCCCGCTGCCGGGTAGCCGATCGCCAGAGCGCAGGTGATCGCGGTCATCGCGACCAGCAGCCAGATCGTGGCGGGCGCTTCCCGCTTCTCCTTCACGAAGGCGCGGAAAACCACGCTGATGTAGAGGGAGTTGAAGGCCAGCAGGCCGATGCCGCCGACCCACGGGTTCGGGGTCTTGCCCTGCACCAGGTTGGCGAAGGCGCCCATGCCCATCAGCAGCCACGGCAGCAGGGCGTAGCCGGGCGGGCCCACCCCCTCCGGCGGCCGTGCGGTCTTCTTAAGTTTCAGCACCGCTCCGCTCCATGGCTCACCGGTCCTCGCGGACCGACGGTACGAGACCTGCGCTGTCTGCGTCTGCGTCTGCGTCATGTGGATCACGCTACGGAGCGGGCACAGGGCTCCGGCAGATGCGCATGTACGCACTCGGCAGTGACAAATGTCCCGCCTGCACAGCCACTTCTGACATGGCGTCAGCAGTCTTCACAAGTAATGGGGGCTGCGTTATACATAGGGCCACCGACTCCTAGAACGCGTTCTAGAACGGGCCAGGGGCCGGTCCCGTACGACCTCGGTGCGGCCGACGGTGCGGACGGCCGCGCCGAGGTCTTCCACTCATCAAGGAGCAGCATCCTCATGCCCATTGATGCCGCCAAGGCCGTCGCCGCCGAGCCCCGCAGCGCCGAGATCGGCTGGGACCACAAGGACATCCAGCTCTACCACCTCGGCCTCGGCGCGGGCATCCCCGCCACCGACCCCGACGAGCTGCGCTACACCCTCGAGTCGAAGCTGCATGTGCTGCCCAGCTTCGCCACCGTCGCGGGCGCGGGCAAGGGCGTCATCGGCGGGCTCACCGGACCCGGCCTCGACATCAATCCGGCATCCGTACTGCACGGCGGGCAGACCATCCGGGTCCACCGGGCGATCCCGGTCACGGGCAGAGCCGTGTCGACCTCGCGGATCGCGGCCGTCTACGACAAGGGCAAGGCCGCGATCCTCGTCCTGCGCACCGAAGCGGCCGACGACGAGGGCCCGCTGTGGACGAGCGACGCCCAGATCTTCGTACGCGGAGAAGGCGGCTTCGGCGGCGACCGCGGCCCATCCGTCCGCCTCGAACTCCCGCCCCGCGAGCCGGACAAGGTGGTGGAGAAGGCCATCCGCGAGGACCAGGCGCTCCTCTACCGGCTCTCCGGCGACTGGAACCCGCTGCACGCCGACCCCGAGTTCGCCAAGCTCGCCGGCTTCGACCGGCCCATCCTGCACGGGCTCTGCTCGTACGGAATGGCGCTCAAGACGGTCGTCCACACGGTGCTCGGCGGGGACGTCGGCCGTGTCCGCTCGTACACCACACGCTTCGCCGGGGTGGTCTTCCCCGGCGAGACCCTGCGTATCCGGATGTGGGCCGGAGGCAGCCGGGTGCACGTATCGGTGACGGCCGTCGAGCGGGACGACGCGCCGGTCCTCGCCGACACCATCGTCGAACACGCATAGCCATCCGTACGAGAGGAGCCGCACCGTGCGCGCAGCCGTACTGCACGAGATAGGTCAGGACAAACTCGAAGTCCTCGACGACGTCGAGGCGGTGGGCTTCGGCCCCGGCAAGGTCAAGATCCGGGTCCGGGCCACCGGGCTGTGCCACTCGGACATCTCCGCGATGAACGGCGTGCTGCCGCAGCCCGCGCCCTTCATCCCCGGGCACGAGGGCGCAGGCGAGATCATCGACATCGGCGACGGTGTGAGCGGCCTGAGCCAGGGCGACCGGGTGCTGCTGTGCTGGCTGCCCGCCTGCGGTGTCTGTCCCGCCTGCAAGCGAGGCCAGACCCAGCTCTGTCTCGCGGGCTTCATGAACGCCGGCACCCCCAACTTCAAGCGCCCCGGCGGCAGCCCCTCTGATGTATTCGGCTTCGCCGGCACCGGAACCTTCGCCGAGGAGGTCGTCGTCGACGCGGGCTGCGCCGTGCCGATCCCCGACGATGTTCCCTTCGACATCGCCGCGCTGATCGGCTGTGGCGTCACCACGGGCCTCGGCGCCGCCATCAACACCGCTGATGTGGCGGCCGGTTCCTCGGTCGCCGTCATCGGCTGCGGCGGGGTCGGCATCTCGGCGATCCAGGGCGCGCGGCTCAAGGGCGCGGCCCAGATCGTCGCCGTCGACCCGGTCGCCTCGCGGCGCGAAGCCGCGCTCAGGTTCGGCGCCACCGAGGCCGTCTCGCCCGACGAACTGGCCGACGCCAAGCAGCGCGTCACCGCCGGCGAGGGTTTCGACTACGTCTTCGAGGTCGTCGGCAAGTCCGCCACCGCGCGCACGGCGTACGAGACGACCCGGCGCGGCGGCACCCTGTGCGTCGTCGGCGCGGGTGCCATGGACGACTTCCTCCAGCTCAACATGTTCGAGCTGTTCTTCGACGAGAAGCGGATCCTGCCGTCGATGTACGGGGGCGGCGACGTGCTCACCTCGTACGAACGGGCCATCGCCCTGTGGCGGGCGGGCCGTATCGACCTCGAAGGGCTGATCACCCACCGGGTGCGGCTCGCCGAGATCAATGACGCCCTGGCCCAGATGCGTACGGGCGAGGCGCTGCGCACCTGCATCGAGATCTGAAAGGGCTTTGATGTCACTGCCACTTGAGGGCCTGTCCGCGATCGTCACCGGGGCAGGCCGCGGCCTCGGGCGCGCCGAAGCACTCGAACTCGCCCGCCTCGGCGCGAGCGTCGTCGTCAACGACTACGGCCGGCCGGGCCGGGACGGCTCGGGCGAGGCGTCGGCGACCCCGGCGGAGGAGGTCGCCGAGGAGATCCGTACGACGGGCGGCTCCGCCACTGCCCACCATGGCGACGTCTCCGACTTCGCCCAGGCCCGCGGCCTGGTCGGGCTGGCCGTCTCCACGTACGGAAAGCTGGACATCCTGGTCAACAACGCGGGCATCCTGCGCGACCGGATGGTCTTCTCGATGAGCGAGAGCGAGTGGGACTCGGTGATCCGGGTCCACCTCAAGGGGCACTTCAACACCACCCACTTCGCGTCGGTGCACTGGCGCGAGCGTTCCAAGGCATCCGGAGCGCCGGTCTACGGGCGGATCGTCAACACCTCCTCGGAGGCGTTCCTCGCGGGCTCGGCGGGTCAGCCGAACTACGCGGCGGCCAAGGGCGGCATCGTCGGCCTGACCACCTCCACGGCGCTGGCGCTCGCCAAGTACGGGGTCACGGCCAATGTGATCTGCCCGCGCGCCAGGACCCGGATGACGCAGGACGTGTTCGCCGGCTTCGCGGAACCGGCGGACGGCGGGCTCGACCCGCTGGCGCCGGAGCATGTGTCGCCGCTGGTGGGCTATCTGGCCTCGCCCGCGGCATCGAAGGTCAACGGGCAGCTGCTGGTCGTGCACGGCGGGATGGTGGCGATCGTCGAACGCCCCAGGGTGGCGGTGAAGTTCGACACGTCGAAGGAGGCGTTCTCGTACGACGAACTGGATGCGGTGCTGACCCCGCATTACGCGGACCGCCCGGGGAACGAGACGTTCGCGGCGGCGGAGGTACTGGGCCTGAAGCGGGGCTGACCGGGGCCGTCCGGTTAGCCGGTTTGTCCTCAAACGCCGGACGGGCTGGATTCCCTGGCCCCTTGGGGGTCCCCCCGGACGAAGTCTGGGGGAGTTTGAGGAGCGGGGTCTGGGGCGGAGCCCCAGGAACCCGCGTCAGGCGCCGCGCATCCCCTCCGGACGCCGGTGCCTGCCGTGCCCCGGCGTCGCGGACTCCTCCGTCGTCGCCGCACCGCCCCGGTGCTTTCCGGCGCCGCCGGCTTCGGCCCGGCCTGCGGCCGCAGGCCGCGGGCGCTCCTGGGCCGTGTCGGTTCGGGCTTCAGACATGTGGGAAGTCACCCCGTTGTGATCGCTGATTACGTGTCGCAGGGCACCCCGGCCGCACCTGCGAACCCCGTCACCGTCGGCGTCCGGTCGGTGCGGCTGCGTAGCCCCGGCCCGAGAGTTTAACCAGGGGCCCCGCCGCCGGTGAGAGGCGCCTGCTGCAAAGGAACAGGCTTGTACACGATAGGAGTCCCGGTATCCCAGGACGGTTCCCCACCAGGCCATTCCGATTGTGCTGGTCCTGTGATCACCTTCGTATCCGTGATCGCATCCGGTACGAGCGCGTCCGCCGGCCCGTCGATCCGCGCCATCCCGCACGGCACCGCCCTGGTCGCGTACGGGAGTTGCAGCACGCCCTCCCGGCTCCACAGGCCGGCTCCCGCCAACCATCCCTCGGGCGCGGCCAGTTGATGCAGCCGCCGTCCTGACGGGCGCCACACCCCCAGCCAGGTCCCCGCCGCGCCGTCGATGCGCAGCGCCACCGCGCAGCTCTCCGGCATCAGCACCTGCCCGGGCTGTACGGCGAACGGCGTCACCGCGCAGTCCGCCAGCCGCAGGCACTCGGGGAAGCGGACCGGCCGCAGGCTCCCCAGCACGCCCCAGCCGAGCCGGTCGTGGCCCGGCGCGTTCGAGCGGATCAGCAGCAGGCCGCTGTCCGTGTCGGCCAGCAGCAGCCGGTCGTCGCTGTCATCCGTGATCTGAAGCAGCGGCGTCACCTCCCCGCCCCGCTCCAGATTGACCACCACCGCCTTCACCGGGCCGCCGGCCAGCTGTCGGTCCAGGGCCAGTATCCGCCCCTCACGGTCCAGCCAGACCCCGCCGGAGCAGCGGCCCGGCACCTCGGCGACAGGCTCGGGGCCGAACGCCCCGCCCGCCACCAGCCAGACCACGGTCGACTCGGCGCCGGGTGCCAGGGCGTACGCCCTCCTGCCGTCCGGCGCGGGCGGAAGCAGCCGCAGCTCCGCCGACTCGACGGCGCCGAGCGGCAGTTCACCCGTCCCCGGCCCGGTCGGATACAGCAGCGAGAAGGCGTGCCGTCCCGCCACCCGCCGCCGGATCAGCACCCGTCCGTCGGCCAGCGGCAGCACCTCGGCTTCGCGCTCCTCGGGCTGGTCCAGCGGCAGCGGCACGGCGTACGGCTCGGGCCCGAGCGTCCACCGCTCCGGGAACAGGGCCTCACGGCCCCCCGCCAGCCGGGCCGCGTATGCGCCGTCCGCGGTGATCGTGATCCCCGTACGCCCCACCGCCCCGTCCTCCGTGGCGGTCTCGATGGCACAGGCTGTCATCGGCGCATCACCTCCGGTAACCGAAGCTAGGTATCGCACTTCCTGCCGAACAACACGTGACTCACCACTTCACACATATGGGTGGCCCTGCCCGGATTCTCCTGAGAGGGAGGGGGCGAGTGTGCTCAGCGGGATGGCAGTGGATAAAGTTAGGGCCCCCTAAGTACTGGATCAGGAGCACGTCATGTCCCTACGCCGCCGCGGCACCGCCGCCGCAGTCGCCCTTGCCGCCGCGCTCTCCCTCACCGCCTGCGGCAGCCAGGACGGCGGGGACAAGGGCTCCGCCGGCAAGGCTGACGACGGCGGCAAGAAGGCCGTCGCGCAGGGCGGCAAGGGCTTCGGCGACGCGGCGGCGAAGACCGCGGCGATGGGCACCGACGCCAAGCCCGGCCAGTTCCCGCGCACCGTCACCCACGCGCTGGGCAAGACGGAGCTCAAGACCGCGCCCAAGCGGGTCGTGGTCCTCGACGTCGGCGAGCTGGACAACGTCGCCTCGCTGGGCGTCAAGCCCGTCGGCTACGCCCCCACCGAGGGCGACGAGGGCGTCCCCGGCTACCTGAAGCAGGAAGCCGGCAGTCCCAAGAACGTCGGCACGATCAACAACCTCAACCTCGAGGCGATCGCCGCCCTCAAGCCCGACCTGATCCTCGGCAGCCAGCTGCGCGCCGCCGACAAGTACAAGGAGCTGTCCACGATCGCTCCGACCGTCTTCTCCATCCGTCCGGGCTTCACCTGGAAGGAGAACTACCTCCTCAACGCCGCGGCCCTGGACAAGACCGCCGAGGCGAAGGCGAAGCTCGACGCGTACGAGAAGAAGGCCAGGCAGCTCGGCACGGACGTCGGCGCCAAGAACGCCAGGAAGCCGACCGTCTCGATGGTCCGCTACATGCCGGGCAAGATCCGTCTCTACGCCCAGGCGTCCTTCATCGGCACCATCCTCAAGGACTCCGGCCTGCCGCGGCCCGCGAACCAGCAGGTCGAGGACCTCGCCGTGGAGATCAGCCCCGAGAAGATCGACTCCGCGGACGCCGACTGGATCTTCACCGGTGTCTACGGCGACCCCAAGACAACCAAGCGCGACTCCGCCCGGTCCAACCCGCTGTGGAAGAACCTCAAGGCGGTCAAGGCCGGCCAGGCCAAGGACGTCCCGGACGAGACCTGGTACCTCGGCCTTGGCGTCACCGCCGCGGACAAGGTGCTCGACGACCTCCGGGGCTTCCTGGCCAAGTGACCAGCGCAGGCCGCAGGGGCACGGAGGACAGGTAGCCTTTCCCTCGTGCCCCGTCTGTCTGAAGTACTCGCCGCGCTCGACGCCCTGTGGCCCGCCGAGCGGGCCGAACAGTGGGACGCCGTCGGCACGGTGTGCGGCGACCCGGACGCCGGGATCAGCCGTGTGCTGTTCGCCGTCGACCCCGTTCAGGAGATCGCCGACGAGGCGATCGAACTCGGCGCCCAGCTGATCATCACGCACCACCCGCTCTATCTGCGCGGTACGACGACCGTCGCGGCCTCCACCTTCAAGGGCCGCGTCGTGCACACCCTGATCAAGCACGACATCGCCCTGCATGTCGCGCACACCAACGCCGACACCGCCGACCCCGGAGTCTCCGACGCCCTCGCGGGCGCGCTCGACCTGCGGGTCGTACGCCCGCTGGTGCCGGATACGACGGACCCGCACGGTCGCCGCGGCCTCGGCCGGATCTGTGAACTCGACCACCCCGAGACGCTCGGCGAGTTCGCCGCGCGCGCCGCCAAGCGCCTGCCCGTCACCGCGCAGGGCATCCGCATCGCGGGCGACCCGGACGCCGTGGTCCGTACGGTCGCGGTCAGCGGCGGCTCCGGCGACAGCCTCTTCGACGTCGTACGGGCCGCGGGCGTGGACGCGTTCCTCACCGCCGATCTGCGCCACCACCCCGCGTCCGAGGCGGTGCAGCAATCACCGCTGGGACTGGTCGACGCCGCCCACTGGGCCACCGAGTGGCCCTGGTGCGAGCAGGCCGCGGCCCAGCTCGACGAGATTTCCGACCGGCACGGCTGGGGCCTTCGGGTCCACGTCTCGCACACGGTCACCGACCCCTGGTCCTCCCACCATTCTTCTGGAGCCCCCAACTGAACGCCTCGCCCGCCGACCAGATCAGACTTCTCGACGTCCAGGCCCTGGACGTACGACTGTCGCAGCTCGCCCACAAGCGCAAGTCGCTGCCCGAGCACGCCGAGATCGAGTCGCTCAGCAAGGACCTCACGCAGCTGCGCGACCTGCTGGTCGCCGCGCAGACCGAGGAGAGCGACACCGCCCGCGAGCAGACCAAGGCGGAGCAGGACGTCGACCAGGTGCGCCAGCGCGCCGTCCGCGACCAGCAGCGCCTCGACTCGGGCGCGGCCACCTCGCCCAAGGACCTGGAGAACCTGCAGCGCGAGATCGTCTCGCTCGCCAAGCGCCAGGGCGACCTGGAGGACGTCGTCCTCGAGGTCATGGAGCGCCGTGAGTCCGTGCAGGAACGTGTCGCCGAGCTGACCGGACGGGTCTCCTCGGTCCAGGCCAAGCTCGACGACGCGATCGCGCGCCGCGACGCCGCGCAGGAGGAGATCGACGGCGAGGTCGCCTCGATCACCAAGGAGCGCGAAGTCGTGTCGGGCTCCGTGCCGGCGGATCTCCTCAAGCTGTACGAGAAGCTGCGCGTCCAGCAGGGCGGGGTGGGCGCGGCACGCCTCTACCAGCGCCGCTGCGAGGGCTGCCAGCTGGAGCTGAACATCACCGAGGTGAACGAGGTCAAGGCGGCGTCTCCGGACACGGTGCTGCGCTGCGAGAACTGCCGCCGGATCCTGATCCGTACCGCTGAATCGGGGCTGTAGTGCGGGAGTTCGTCGTCGAGGCGGACGGCGGCTCGCGGGGAAATCCGGGCCCCGCCGGATACGGTGCGGTCGTGCTCGACCCGAAGACGGGGGAGACGCTCGCCGAGACCGCGGAGTACATCGGCGTCGCGACGAACAACGTCGCCGAGTACAAGGGCCTGGTGGCGGGGCTGAAGGCGGCGAAGGCCCTCGACCCCGATGCGTCGATCCGGGTCCGGATGGACTCCAAGCTGGTCGTCGAGCAGATGTCGGGCCGCTGGAAGATCAAGCACCCGGACATGAAGCCGCTGGCGGCGGAGGCGGCGCGCGTCTTTCCTGCTTCTCAGGTCACGTACGAGTGGATCCCGCGCGAGAGGAACAAGCACGCGGACCGGCTGGCCAACGAGGCGATGGACGCGGGCAAGAAGGGCAAGCAGTGGGAGCCCTCGCGCTCCACGGCGGAGCTCGACGCACGCGACGCGCAGGCGGCGAGGGTGGTCGGCGACGCGACGGCGGGCGCGGCGCGGGCGAGGGCGGCGCTGAGCGGGGCGACGGGTGCGGCCGAGGGTGAATCCGGCGTTGCGGCGGTCACGGTCCGTTCCGAGCCGGTGGCCGGAGCCTCGGGGGTCGGCGAAGCCGCGCCGACCGCACCGCCCGTCGGGTGGGGCCCCGCCGACCTCGGCGCACCCGCCACCTTTGTGCTGCTCCGCCACGGCGAGACCCCCCTGACCCCCGAGAAGCGTTTCTCGGGCAGCGGCGGCAGCGACCCTTCGCTCTCCCCCGCGGGCCTGCGCCAGGCCGAGGCGGTCGCGGCCGCCCTCGCGGCGCGCGGCACCATCCAGGAGATCGTCAGCTCCCCCCTCAAGCGCTGCCGCGAGACCGCGGAGACCGTTGCGGCCCGGCTGAGCCTCGACGTCCGCATCGAGGACGGCCTGCGCGAGACGGACTTCGGCGCCTGGGAGGGCCTGACGTTCGCGGAGGTCCGCGAGCGGTACGGCGACGACCTCACCGCCTGGCTCGCCTCGGCGAAGTTCGCCCCGACGGGTGGCGGAGAGAGCTTTGCGACGGTGGCGCGCCGGGTCGCGGCGACCCGCGACAAGCTGATCGCCCGGTACGAGGGCCGCACGGTCCTGCTGGTCACCCATGTCACGCCCATCAAGACCCTGGTCCGACTGGCGCTGGGAGCCCCGCCGGAGTCGCTGTTCCGGATGGAACTCGCCACCGCCTCGGTCTCGGCGGTGGCGTACTACGGGGACGGCAACGCATCGCTGCGCCTGCTGAACGACACGTCGCACCTGCGCTGACGCGATGACCTGGCAGCTGACCGAAGACGTCGAGGAGTTCCGCCGGGCCGTCGGCGCCTACCTGGCGCGCGACCCCGTCGGCAGCACCGCCCTGCTCACCGTCAGTGAGACCGTGCGGCGGCACGGGCCGCATGCGTACGGGGACGCGTCACCCGCCCGGTTCGGATGGTGGCGGGACGGGGACGGGGGCGACGTGGCGGGTGCGTTCGTGCAGACGCCGCCGCGGCCGCCCCTGCTCGGGCCGATGGCCGAGCCGCTCGCCCGCGAGCTGGCGCGGATGCTGCGGGCCGCCGGGATCGGGCTCAGCGGTGTGAAGGGCGGTGAGGCACACGCGTACGCCTTCGCCGACGAGTGGGCGGGCGCGCACGGCTGGAGCGTCGACGTACGGCTGCGGCTATTCCGGCTCGGCGGCCTGACGCCGCGGCAGCCGGCGCCGCAGGGTGTCGCGCGCCGGGCCGACGCCGCCGACGTGCCGCTGGCCGCCGCCTGGATGCGCGCCTTCGCCGCCGACATCGGTGATTCCTCCGGCGCGGACCAGACCGAGAACGTCTCCCGCCGCATCGCCGACGGCTGCCTGTACCTGTGGGAGACGGACGGGCAGCCCGTGTCCATGGCCGCCCGTTCCCCGCTGCTGGCCGGGCAGTCCCGGGTCTCGCCCGTCTACACCCCGTCCGAGCTGCGCGGACGGGGATACGCCGGTGCGGTCACCGCCGCCGTGAGCCGCGACGCGCTCGACGCCGGGGCCGAACAGGTCCTGCTCTTCGCGGACTTGGCCAACCCCACCAGCAACGCCCTGTACCAGCGCCTCGGTTACCGCCCGCTCGCGGGCTTCGTGGACCTCGACTTCAGCTGACCCGGCCGCGCAGCGCGGCGGCCCCGGCCGCCAGTGTCTCGACCCCCGCCCAGTCCTTGGCCGCGATCGCGTCCGCCGGCAGCATCCACGTACCGCCGACGCAGCCCACGTTCCTCAGCGCCAGATACGAGGGCGCGGAGGCGAGCGAGATCCCGCCCGTCGGGCAGAAGCGGGCCTGAGGCAGCGGACCCGCAAGGGACTTGAGGTACGCCGTGCCGCCCGCCGCCTCGGCCGGGAAGAACTTCATCTCGCTCACGCCGCGCTCCAGCAGCGCCACGACCTCCGAGGTCGTCGAGACCCCGGGCAGGAACGGCACCCCCGACGCCTTCATCGCGTCCAGCAGCCGGTCCGTCCACCCGGGGCTCACCAGAAACCGCGCCCCGGCCGTCACCGCGGCATCGACACCGTCCGCCGAGATCACCGTGCCCGCGCCCACCACCGCGTCCGGCACCTCGGCCGCGATCGCGCGGATCGCGTCCAGCGCGGCCGGTGTCCGCAGCGTCACCTCGATCGCGGGCAGACCGCCCGCGACCAGGGCACGCGCGAGCGGTACGGCATCGGCGGCGTCGTCGATGACGACGACGGGGACGACCGGCGCGAGGTCGAGCACGGTGGGCAGGGCGGAGGTGGTCATGCCGTCATCCTGCCCGTCGCGCGCAGTATGCGCAAAGGTCATTGCGTATGCTGCAACGCCGCCGTATCGCTCAGTGGATCTGGTTCACCACCACATCCAGCGCCCATGCCTTCCCGGCCCTGCCCGGCGCCTGCGCCTCCACCACGTACCCCAGATCCCGCAGCGCCTCCACCAGCTCGCCAGCACCCGCCGGCTTGGCGCCCGCGGTCAGCAGGTCCCGTACCAGCCGACCCTTCGTCGCCTTGTTGAAGTGGCTGACCACCGACCGCTTCTCCACCCCGTCGACCATCTGCGAGTGCATCACCCGCACCGTCGCCGTACGCCCCGCCACCTCGCCCTTCGGCTTCCACGCCGCCGCATACGCGGAGGACCGCAGATCGAGTACGAGCCCGTCACCGGCGGCCTCCGGCATGGCGGACGCCATGGGCTCGCGCCAGTACGCCCCGAGCGCGCCCAGCCCCGGCAGCTTCACCCCCATCGAGCAGCGGTACGACGGAATCCGGTCGCCGACCCGCACCGCGCCCCACAGCCCCGAGAAGACCAGCAGCGACTTCCGGGCCCGGCGCCGCGCGTCCGGCTCCAGGGTCGCGAGGCCCAGCGCGTCGTAGAGCACACCCGTGTAGATCTCCCCGGCCGGCCGGGTCCCCGCGGTCCGCAGCTCCACGTTCTTCGCGATCTCGCCGCGCAGGCCCTCGCTCAGGCCGAGTACTTCCCGCGCCTTCTCCTCGTCGGCGGCGCACAGTTCGACCAGTTCGTCCAGCACCGCGGCGCGCGCCCCGGCAAGGCCCGGCAGCGACAGCGACTCCGACTTCAGCGGAGCCCCGCGCCCGGAAGCGGCCTTACCCTCCGACGGCGGCAACAGCACGAGCACGGCAAGTCTCCTTCGTACGTACGGGGGCGGGGGGTGCGGCGCCCCCGCGCCAGCGTACGGGGTGCCAAGGTCCCCACCCCGTCCTAGGCTCGGTCCATGCCCCGCCGTCATGTGCACACCACCGGCGCAGCCGAGGATCCCCTGCGGGTCGCCCTCCGGGAGCTGCGTACGACGCTCGGCATGCCGGAGGGCTTCCCGCCCGAGGTCCTCGGGGAAGCGGAGTCGGCCGCCAGGGCCCCGCGCCTGCCCGATCACGACGCCACCGACATCCCGTTCTTCACCGTCGACCCGCCGGCTTCCGTCGATCTCGACCAGGCGATGCACCTCGCCCGCCGGGGCAACGGCTTCCGGATCCACTACGCGATCGCCGACGTCGCCGCCTTCGTCGCGCCCGGCGGCGCGCTGGACGCCGAGGCGCACCGCCGCGTGCAGACCCTCTACTTTCCGGACGAGAAGATCCCGCTTCATCCGGCCGTGCTCTCCGAGGGCGCGGCCAGTCTGCTGCCCGGTCACAACGCACCCGCGCTGCTCTGGCAGTTCGACCTCGACGCAGAGGGCCGCGGGATCGCGACCGAGCTGCGGCGGGCCCTCGTACGCAGCCGGGCCAAGCTCGACTACGCCACGGTCCAGCGGCAGATCGACGCGGGTACCGCGGAGGAGCCGGTGGCGCTGCTCAAGGACATCGGACTGCTGAGGGAACGGCTGGAGATCGAGCGCGGCGGGATCTCGCTCAAAGTCCCCGAGCAGGAGATCGTGAAGCGGGACGGCACGTACGCCCTCACATACCGTGCCCCGCTTCCCGCCGACGGCTGGAACGCCCAGATCTCCCTGCTTACGGGCATGGCCGCGGCCGACATCATGATCGCGGCCGGCACCGGCATCCTGCGTACCCTGCCCACCGCGCCGGGCGGCGCGGTGGCGCGACTGCGCCGCTCGGCCGAGGCCCTGCGGATCGACTGGCCGCACCACGTCTCGTACGCGGAGCTGGTCCGCTCCCTCGACCCGAACAACCCCCGCCATGCCGCCTTCCTGCAGGACTGCACCACCCTGCTGCGGGGCGCGGGCTACAGCGCCTTCACAGGCGGCGAGCTGCCCTCGCCCGCGGTCCATGCGGCTGTGGCCGACGAGTACACGCACTGCACCGCGCCGCTGCGACGGCTCGTCGACCGGTACGCGGGCGAACTGTGCGTGGCGGCGGTGGCGGGTCAGGAGCCGCCGGACTGGGCCGTGGCCGCGCTCGACGTGCTGCCGAAGGAGATGGCGGAGGGCTCGAAGCGCGCCAACACGGTGGAGCGGGAGTGTGTCGACATCGCAGAGGCTGCGTTGCTGAAGGAGCGGATCGGCGATGTCTTCGACGCGTTCGTGGTGGACGTGAAGGAGCACGAACCGGCCGTCGGCACGGTCCATTTGGAGGACCCGGCGGTGGTGGCGAGGATCGAGGGCGGCGAGGCGAAGCTGCCCCTGGGGGAGCGGCTGCGGGTCCGGCTCACGCAGGCGGACCCGGGGTCGGCGAAGGTGCTGTTCGCGCCTGCGTGAGCTCGGCCGGGCCGGGACGGATCCGCTCGGGGGCGGAGCCTGGTCGACCGGCACCGTGAGCTTGGCCCAGGCCTGCCAGGTAGCATGGTCACCACGGCAGACGAGCCGGGCGGACGGCCGCGTGGAGATCTTCCGATCTCCTCGAGGAACGTCCGGGCTCCACAGGGCAAGGTGGTGGGTAACGCCCACCCGGGGTGACCCGCGGGACAGTGCCACAGAAAACAGACCGCCGGGGACCTCGGTCCTCGGTAAGGGTGAAACGGTGGTGTAAGAGACCACCAGCGCCTGGGGTGACCCAGGCGGCTAGGTAAACCCCACCTGGAGCAAGGTCAAGAGGGGTCGCGGTAGAACGCGGCCCTGCGCGGACGTTCGAGGGCTGCCCGCCCGAGTCCGCGGGTAGACCGCACGAGGCCGGCGGCAACGTCGGTCCTAGATGGATGGCCGTCTCCCCGGCCGCCGCGAGGTGACCGGGTGACAGAACCCGGCGTACAGCCTGACTCGTCTGCCGTCACCTGCGGTTTTGTATCAAAAAGGGCCTCTGACCTGCGTCGGAGGCCCTTTCTGATCTTTCGGCGACTTGCCGCGTTAGGCAGCGAAAAGTCCCTCGGAAGTCCCTCGGGCAGCGCTGAAAGTCCCTGAAAAGTCCCTGGGGGGCAAGGGGTGCTGACGCCTCTGTGCTGGCCCGGGTACTGGCCCGGTCTCGTGCAGGCCGGGCAGGTGATGCGGCGAGGTTAGGGTCTGAGTGACAAGTTCTGGACAGCTTCGTGAGGGGCGTTTATGGGGGTGTCGCCGTACTCGATGGGCGGTGGGGGGACGGTGCTGGAGCACCGCTATGCGGCTGTTCTGCTCTCGACGCTGCTGACCGGCAGTTCACTTGATGAGCTCGGTGATGCGTTGATCGAACCCGTCGAGATCCGTCTGCAGGCGAGCCAGTTCAGCCCGGTCGACGACATCATGATCATCGGGCGTCGTCAGCGTGGTGGCGACGAATTCACCGTGTGCGTCGGTGTCCGGCGTGATCCCAGCTTCGTGCCCTCGCACGAGCCGATGGTCAAGCTTGTTGGCAGCTACCTCAGAGAGGTCACCGAGCACTGGGGAGAGGTCGAGTCCGGACATCGGAAACTGGTGCTGGCGGCCGTGGACCGTAGTGCCCACGCCTTTCAGGTGGGGGCGCTCACGCGGATCGCCAACGGGAAGGGATGGCGGCATTCCGAGACGCAACCTCCCGCTCAGGGCCCACGAACGCCGAACTGCGGGCTCGTCTGCATCAGTTTGACCAAGTCGTAGCCGAAGCGGCGGCTCTGTACGATCTCGACACTGGCGTCGTGAGCGCTGAAGAGCTGTCTTGGCGGTTGCTGTCGAGCCTGAGAGTGAAGCATCTGCGGCTGGAAGACGGCGATGGACAGGACCGCAGCCACGCTGTCGACCGCCTACGAGGAGTGGCGTTCGAGAAGACGCTGGAGGCGGCAGAGGCGGTCTTCTCAGAGATCGAGCGTCGGGTGGGCGACTGGGCCCCCACTGCCGCTTCGCTCAGTAAGAGGCTGTTGCTTTTCCGTACTTGATCGCTGACTTTGCGCTGGTCAGGCATGGTGTTGTGGGTTCCGTGGCAGACAGGACGTGTCGTGTCGTCGTGGTCATGGAGGTGCGGGATGCCGTCGATCGTCGGGATGTTGGAGGAACAAGAGCGGGTGGCTCGTCAGCAGGTGGAAGTGGTGCGGGAGGAGGCGGACCGGGTGCTTGCCCGGTTGCATGCCGCGGAGTTGCAGTGGGAGCGGTTCGTGACCGCTCGGGAAGTCCTGGCCGAGGTTCTCGCCGGCGTTGGCCGTGCTGCCGCCGTCGAGGAGGCCGCCGCGCCTGCTGCGGAGAGCGTCACCCCGGTGCCGGTGCCGGTGCCCACTCCAACGCCGGTGGCTGAGCCGGGGATACAAACAGAGCGCCTCGTGGCGCACAAGGTGCGTTCCACGACCCAGCGACGGGGCAGGACGACGAAGCCGGAGACGTCGTCGCTGCGCTTGATGACGGTGACGACCAGCTGCAGAACCTGCAGGGCCCAGGTGATCAGGGTGCCGGTGTAGCCGCCGTCGGCCCCCAGTTTGGTGATCGTGGGGAAACGGGTCCGCAGGGCGGGCAGCATGTCGGTGGCCGCCTGACGGTCGGTCACGTCGCCCGCGGTCACATTGATCATCAGCAGCAGACCGATCGTGTCGCAGATCAGGTGCCGACGCCTGCCGTTGATCTAATGGGCAGTAGATGGAACCGCTGAAGGCACCTGCGCGACGTCGGCCGCCGGCGTCAGCACGACGTCCTCCGTTGATCCGGGCCTTTGAGCCCTCAAAGAAGACTGACGCTCGCAGTCGGCGTCGAGAGCTGTCACGTGATCACCGATGATGATCGTGGTCCAAGCCCCCTGCGGGGGCTACCTCTTACGTGCTCGTGAGCCACCAGCTCCGGTCAAGACCGAGGACCCCGCGGGTCGCTGGGGTCATGAACGGCTAATCGGATGTCGGGCCACGGAGCCCTTCCATTAGAGAGACGCATGCCCTGCACGGCTGTGACCAGCCACAACACAAGTCTGATGAGAAAGCGTGAGGCGAGTGAGAGCGTTCTGCGGCATCGACTGGGCCAGTGACCACCACGACATAGCCGTCGTCGACGAGACAGGCGCGCTGGCCCGGGCTCGCATCGACGACACGGCGGAAGGGCTTGACCAGCTGCTTCGGATGCTCGCTGAGCTCGGCGATGGTCCGCAGGATCCAGTCCCGGTGGCCATTGAAACCTCCCGCGGTCTTCTGGTCGCCTGTCTGCGGGCGACGGGTCGCCCGGTCTACGCCATCAATCCGATGGCCGCCACCCGGTACCGGGACCGGCACACTGTGTCCCGTAAGAAGTCCGACCACCTGGACGCCATGGTGCTGGCGAACATCCTTCGCACCGATGCCGCAGCTCACCGCACGCTTCCCGCCGCCTCCGAAGTGGCCCAGGCCGTCGCGGTCCTTGCCCGTGCCCAGCAGGACGCCGTCTGGGACCGAACCCAGGCCGGCAACAAGCTGACCTCGCACCTGCGCGAGTACTTCCCCAGCTACCTGGCCGCCGCTGGCCACCGACGTGAGGGCATCTACCACCCCATAGCCCGGGCTCTCCTGGCCGCGGCGCCCACCCCACGCCAGGCAGCCAAACTCACCCGGCCCCAGCTGCGGGCCGTGCTGAAGAAGGCCGGCCGCAAGAACACCATCGACAGGGAGGTCGAGCGTCTACACAGCACGCTCCGATCTCCGCAGATGCGCCATCTCTCCCTGGTCGAGGAGGCCATGGGCCGGCAGGCACTTGCGCTGCTGCGGCAGCTGGAGGCGGCGTGCGTGAGCGCCGATGATCTCGCCGAAGCCTCGGTGCAGGCGTTCGAAGCCCATGACGATGCCGAGATCATCACCAGCTTTCCCGGCCTGGGCCCGCTGAGATCTCTGGATATAGTGCAGGCGTTCCGGGGAACCGGCGGCGGCCCGGAGTCGGTCGGCCTCAGGCGCCACCTTGCGTTCATCGACGTCCGGAACTCCGGCGGACCCCGATGACCCCGTCACTGAGGAGGCCGTCCCATGGAACCCGTCACGCTGATCACCGGTGGCTCGACCGGAATCGGCGCCGCCACCGCCCGCGCCCTGCTCAAGCGGGGGCACCGCGTGACCGTCACCGGACGCGACACGGACAAGCTGGCCGCCTTCGTCGCTTCGGCCGGAGCGGGCGAGCGGCTCCTGCCGATCACCGGCGACACCAGCGACGAGCACGATGTAGCCGCCGCCGTGCGCCAAGTGGTGGACGCGTGGGGGCGGCTGGACAACGTCATTGCCAACGCCGGTTTCTCGTTGCCCGGCAACCTGGAGAGCCACGCTCCCGCGGACATGCGCGCCATGGTCCTCACCAATGTCCTGGGCCCCGCCCTGCTGGTGCGGGAGACCCTGCCGCACCTCAGGGAGTCCAAGGGCCGGATCGTGATCATCGGCTCGGTCGCCGGAGTGCGCAACACGCCCGGCAACCTGTACTCGGTCACCAAGTGGGCCGCGCACGCCTTGGCCGAGAACACCCGGCTGCTGGTCGGCAAGGACGGGATCGGAGTGACCGTCGTCGCCCCCGGCGTGGTGGACACCCCGTTCTGGGACAAGCGCGGTGGCACCCCCGAGGCGGCGCCGGCGATGACAGCCGAGCAGATCGCGGACACGATCGTCTTCGCCGTCGACCAGCCCGAGGGCGTGGACATCAACCACATCACCGTGCGGCCGGCCGGGCAGACCGGCTGACGCGGCCCTCCCGACCTCCGAACAGATGGCGCCGTCGGCCCCCGCCGCTCACCACGCGGTGCGGGCCGACGGCGCCTTCGGGCCTCGGGGTGGACGCGCGCTCAGGCGGAGAGGTGGGCGCACCCGGGGAGGAGCACCCCCGACCGCTCGAAGTCGGCCACGGCGGGCGCCCCCATCAGGGCCATGACCTCCTCGAACTCGCCCATGAGTATCCGCAGGACGTCCGCGACGCCCTCCGCGCCGGAGCGGGCGAGCCCCCAGAGGACCGGGCGTCCGACCATTACCGCGTCCGCGCCCAGACACAGGGCCTTGGCGATGTCGGCGCCGTACCGGACACCGCCGTCCAGGACGACCGCGCACCGCCCGGCGACGGCGTCCACGATCTCGGCGAGGGTGTCGGGGGCGCTGCGGGAGAAGTCCAGCTGGCGGCCGCCGTGGTTGGAGACGACCAGTCCCGAGACGCCGTGCTTGACCGCCAGTTCGGCGTCCTCGGCGGTGAGCACGCCCTTCAGTACCAGGGGCAGCGAGGTCACTTCGCGGAGCCAGACGAGATCGTCCCAGGTAATCGAGGCGTCGAACTGCTCCTTGGAGTGCCGGGCGATAGCCGATTCCCCGTCCCTGCTGCCGTGCGAGGCGGCCATGACGTCGTGCGCCAGGTTGACCGCCCGGATGCCCGGGGGCACGGCGAAGCCGTTGGCGGCGTCCCGGGGACGGAACGCCACCCTGGGCGCGTCGACGGTGAGCACCAGCGCACGGAATCCGGCGGCCTCGGCCCGGCGGATCAGGTCCACCAGGAGGTCCCGGCGCTTGAGCCAGTACAGCTGCAGCCACAGCGGGCCGGTCGCCTCGGCGGCGATCTCCTCCAGTGTCCGGCTCGCGAACATGCTGACCGTGAACAGGGCACCGGCCTCACCCGCGGCCCGTGCCGTCGCTGTCTCACCCTCCGGGTGGGCGAGTTGGTGGTACGCCATCGGGGCGATGGCAAGGGGGGCGGCGAGGTCCGCACCGAGCAGCTCGGTGCGGGGGTCGCAGTGGGAGACGTCGACGAGGCAGCGCGGCCGCAGCCGGATCCTGTCCAGGGCCTCCCGCCCCGCCGTCAGCATCGACTCGGTGCCGCTGCCGCCCGCGAAGAAGTCCCACACCGGTCCCGGCAACCGCTCCTTGGCCGCCGCCTCGTAGGCACGCAATGCCGGCACCACATCTCCTCCGTTCGCCGTGCTGTTCAGGGGGTTCGGGGCGCCGGCCATCAGACGGCGGTGCCTGTGGTCTGCGCGGTGATGAAGGCGGCCAGCCTGGCCACGCCCTCGGCGATGGTCTCCGGGCTCTGTGAACTGCACGACAGGCGTAGTTGGTGGACACCGCCACCGCCCAGGTGGAAGTCGCTCATCGGCGTCCACAGCACGCCGTAGGTGCGCGCGGACAGCTCCAGGGCCTTGTAGTCGGCGGCGAAGGGCACGGTGACGACGGCGAAGAAGCCGCCGTCCGGGCGATTCCAGGAGAGGCCGAGCTCGGCCCTGCGCTCTGCGGGAAAGTGCCGCTCCAACTCGTCGAGGAGCGTGTCCATGTTCGTGCGGTAGTACGCGATCGCCCCGGCGTTCGCCTCGCGCAGCCGGAAGCCGCTCTCGATGAGCAGTCCACCGATGACGGCCTGGCTCACGGCCGAGGTGTTGACGGTCGTCATGCTCTTGATCTTGGACAGCTCGTCGGCGAGCAGCGAGCGCCGGCCGTCCGGGCCGATGACTTCCTGGTCGGCGATGACGTAGCCCACCCGGGCGCCGGGCAGCGCCGTCTTGGCGAACGATCCCAGGTGCACCACGCGGCGGCCCGTATCGAGGGCTTTGAGCGTGGGGCGGGCCGAGCCGGTGCGCACGAAGAAGCCGTAGGGGGCGTCCTCCAGGACGAGGAGGTCCTCCTCCTCGGCCACTCGCAGCAGGCGCTCGCGGTCCGGGAGGCTCATGCTGGTGCCGGACGGGTTGGCGAAGTCCGGCACGACGTAGAAGGCCCGGGGGCGTTCACCGGCCGCCCGGGCGGCACGCGCGGCCGCCAGCACGGCTTCCGGTGCGGGGCCGGCGGGGCCCTCGGGCACGGGCCGTACCCGGATGCCCAGCAGCCGGGCGATGCCGGTGATGCCCACGTAACACGGGGAGCTGACGAGCAGCGTGTCCTCGGGGGCGGCGAAGAGCGCCCGCAGGGTGAGGAGCATGGCCTCCTGGCAGCCGGTCGTCACCACGACGGCTTCCGGGGGTACCTCGATCCCCTCGTCGTTGGCGACTGTCCGGGCGATCAGCTCGTGGATGATCCCGTTGGTGCGGCCGTACTGGAAAAGCTGGGTGCGCACCTGGTCGCGCGACCAGCCCAGTCTATCCCGCAGGTAGCTGGTGTACGTGTGCAGGTGGTGCGCGAGGTCTTCGGGCTGGAAGTCACCCTCGGTGGGCCGTCCCGGCGCGAAGGAGATGGCCTGTGGGAACCGGCCGACGACTTCGTTGAGGAAGTTCATGGCGTCGAGGACCGGGTCGCTGAGCGACCCGTGGAGCTCGTCGCGTGCCAGCACCGGCGATGATGGTGGGGCGGCTTGTGTCACCGCTCAGACTCCTCTCGGCGCGGCCGTGTAGGCCACGCTCAGGGTGGGTGCCGGGTTGCGGGCGGGGATACGGGCCCGGCCTCGCACCCCGCGGACCAGGGCGGTGGCGAGCCGGTCCGTGTGGACGCGCTGCTGCTCCGGCTCCTCGGCGGCGCCCAGGCCCTGCAGGGCGTCGACCACCTGGTGCAGGTCCTGGGTGAAGCCCGCGAGGACATCGGCGACGGCAACGGCGTTGGACCCTAGGATGTCGGTCCACAGCTCGGCGCTGCCCGCGGCGAGGCGGGTGATGTCCTGCAGTCCCTGCCCAGCGAGGCCCAGTTGGGCTGGGTCGCCGTGCAGTAGTCGCCCCGCGAGGAGGCTCGACACCAGGTGCGGGGCGTGCGAGGTGAGCGCGACCGCACGGTCGTGCTCGGCGTGGGCCATCACGACCGGCCGGGCGCCGCACAGCTCGGCCAGGTGCCAGGCACGTTCGGCGGTCTGCGCCCGGGTGTGTGCGGAGGGGGTGAGCACCCAGGGCCGGCCGTGGAAGAGGTCGTCCCGGGCGGCGAGCGGGCCGGACTGCTCCCGGCCGCCCATGGGGTGCCCGCCGATGAAGCGGGTCAGGTCGCAGCCGGCCTGGGCCGCTTCCCGTTGGGGCAGTTCCTTGATGCTTGCGGCATCCGTGAAGTCGTGTGCTAACTCGAGCAGTTGGTGTTCCTTCAGGGCCGCCGCGACGTGCCGCGGTGGTACCGCGATGACAGCCAGGTCGACCGGTCCACGAGGTGTTCCTGCGATACCGGCCCCGAGGTCCGCGGCGATGCGCGCCGCCTCCGGGTTCGCGTCGATCAGGTAGGTGGTCACGCCCCGGCCCCGAAGGGCCAGGGCGATCGATGTACCGATCAGGCCGGTTCCGACCACTGCGGCACTCTGCATCAGTGGTCGCTCCACAGGAGTGGGAGGTACTCGGGGTCGTGGTAGTCGGGGGTTCCCTCGGCGGTACGCCGCACGAGCACGTCGTGGTTGTAGCTGACCTGGGTGCCGTCGGAGCGGCGGAAGTCCTGGTAGCGGTTCTCGCCGTCCTGTAGATGGTAGGAAACGGCGCGGCGCGGACGGTCGCTGAGGTTGGCGCCGCTGCCGTGATACGTGCGGCAGTGGTGGAAGTTGACGTGGCCCTTGGAGATGAAGACAGGCACCTTCTTGACCTCGACCCCGTTGAAGGCCGCGTTGTCCTCCAGCATCTGGTCCAGCTCGGAGCCGTCCCGCTCGGCGAAGTGCAGGGACGTGGCGTCGTTCTCCGCGGTCTCCTTCCACAGGTGGCTGCCGTCGACCATCGTGATGGTGCCCGCCTCCTCACCGCAGTCGTGGAAGGGGATGAACGCGGTCAGCATCCGCTCGGAGGTGGAGGTGGACCAGTAGTGGCGGTCGAAGTGCCAGGGCACGATGTTCGACTGCTCCTGGGCCACCGGGGGCTTGTAGATGAGCGTCGACTGGAACACCCGGATCTGCTCGGCCTGGGCGAGGCGCGCGGCGACGGCGCCCAGCAGAGGCTTGCGCAGGATGCGGCCTATGGTGTCGTCCTCGTAGTGGATGTAGTCGTTGTGCCGCTGGACGTCGCCCTTTTCCGGCTCCCAGTAGGCCAGCTTGGGCGGGCGTACCGGCAGGGTGCGGTCGCGGTGGCCGGCGTAGAACAGCTCGCTGGCGGCTTCCAGCTGCTCGACCTCCTCGTCGGTGAACAGCTTCTTCGAGAGGTACCAGCCGTGCTCGGCGTAGAAGGCGACGTCCTCCTCGGTCGGGAGCAGTGTGAGCTCCTCGTCGGTGAGGGTGAAGCCCTGGGTGTCCTGGACTGACATGGTGTTCCTTACAGGTGCGTGGTTCGGTGAAGGGACGGCGCGCGGAGCCGGGTCAGGAGACGGCCTTCTCGCGGGCGACCGCCTCGTAGAGCGCCTTGATGTTGCCGCTGCCGAAGGTGCGGGCGCCGTGCCGGTCGATGACCTCCCAGAAGTACGTCTTCCGTACGTGCTGGGACTGGGTGAAGATCTGGAACACCTGGCCCCAGTGGTCCTCGTCGATCAGGACGTTGGTCCGGCGCAGGTCCCCGACCTCGAGGTTGAGGTGCTCGAAGCGGTCCTGCAGCTCGTCGTAGTACGAGCCGGGCGTCTGGAGGAAGTTGGTGCCCCGCTTCTCCAGGGTCTGCACGGTGCTCACGATGTCGTCGCAGAGCAGCGCCAGGTGCTGCACGCCGGCGCCGCCGTGGCGGGCCAGGAAGGTGTCGATCTGCCCGGGCTCACGGTCGGTGACCGGCTCGATCAGGGTGAAGGTCACCTTGCCGGACGGGCTCTGGACGACCTTGGAGTCCATGGCCTGGGTACCGACCTCGATGAACTCCTCGAAGATCTGGGAGAAGCCGAAGACCTTCTCGTAGAAGGCGACCGTGGGACGCAACTGGCCCGCGGGCAGGCAGATCGCCGCGTGGTCCACGGTGCTGAGCAGTTCCTCGCCCGCCTCGGGGTCGGCGGCGATGATGTCCATCACGCCCGGCAGGAACTGCTCGCGGTCGCCGCTGCGCTGGACGAACCGGTGCGCGACGTCACCGAAACCCAGGACCGCGGCGGTGACCACCTCGGTGCCGTCCTTGCTGTGCGCGGTGGGCTGCTCGACGGCCGTGGCACCGCGCTCGACGGCGAGCTCGAAGGCCTTGGCGGCGTCGCTGACCTCGAAAGCGATGTTGGCGACGCCGTCGCCGTGCTCCATCACGTAGGACGCGGCCGGGTGGGACGAGTTGAGAGCGGAGGTGAGGACGACCTCGATGCCGCCCTGGCGCAGCAGCAGCGAGCGGTAGTCGGCCTGTCCGGTCTCGGGACCGGCCTGGCCGCAGATGCGGAAGCCGAAAGCGGTGCAGAGGTAGAACGCGGACTGCTGGGCATCTCCGACGTAGAACTCGACGTGGTCTACGGCCCCGATATCCATGCGAAACCCTTCTGTTTCCATAATCGACACGAGAAAGATCGAGATGTTTTCACCGAGTGGACGGGCGGTCCGAGAGAATCGATCCGGCCGTGCTCCAGAGGGTCTCTAGAGGGTGGAGAACTGGTCCAACGGTGACCAGGCTCCGTAGTCGCCTCGGCGGTAGAGAAGTGGCTCACGGGGAAAGACTTCGGCGCCTTTCACCCGGCCTATGAAAAGCCAATGGTCACTCACCTCGATCGCTTTTTCAACCCTGCATTCCGCAAAGCCGAGTGCGATTTCGGTGAGCAGGGGCGCACCTTCGGCAACAACCGAGGGGCGCCATTCGACGTGCGCGAATTTATCCGTGGCCTTGCTCGCGAATATCTGGGACGCAGTGCGCCCGGACAACGAGAGGAAGTTCACCGCGAACGCCTGCGACGACATGATCGCCGGCAGTGTGCGGGATCCCCTGCCGACGGAGACCAGCAGCGTCGACGTCGCCGCCGACACCGAACAGACGGCGTTGCTGGTGAAGCCGTACGGCTCACCTTCTCCGTCCGTTGCCGTCACGATGGCGATCGGGGTCGGGAACGAGCCAAGGAGCTCACTGAAGCGTACAGAACCTACATCCATCAAGTTCCTCCTCGGAGCATCTCGTGAATCGTTTTCGGGCAGGCCGAAGCGACCAAGGGCCCGTGATGGCATTTGTGTAACCTTCGCCGCCTCTTCGCGGCAGTGGCTATTCCGCGGTGGCGCCCACGAGAGTCGCCTCCCGTGCGGCAATCGCCCGGCCGAAAGCCTGGATGATCAGCGGCAGCATGAGCGCACCGAAAGCGGTGAGCGCCACGGCCAGCACCAGGACGAGTCGTTGCGGACCCAGATTGTTTCCGGAGCCGGCCAGCAGAAGTCCCGCGATGGGCATGGACATCATATTGAGCAGATAGAAGGGGCCCATCACCTTTCCGAGGTGTTCCTCGGGAAGGACCTTGATGCGCTGCGTCCGGTTGAAGACGTTGAAGTACGTCACTCCGAGCATGGCCGCCACGAACGCCGGGGCGTACAGCAGCATGGACGAGGCGAAGCCGATGAGCAGCAGGCAGGAGCAGAGCAGTGCGAGACCGAAGATCCCGAGTATCCGCACGTTGACGTGCCGGAGCAGGAACGGGATAACCAGGAGGTTGACGATCCCCAGCACGCCGATACAGATGTTCAGCAGGGCGAACGACGACTCGGGGGCGTGGAACACACCTGTGACGAGTGCGGCGTTGGCGGCGAGCACCACGGCGAAGACCAGGTTGATCGAGAAGTTGAGCGAGGCCAGCAGGACAAGAGGTCTGCTCCGGACCAGCAGCGTCCAGCCCAGCCGGAGTTCGACGACGATCTGCGCGGCTCCGCCTTTGCTGGAGGTGCGCAGCCCGCGCGGCAACGGCAGCCAGCAGGCAGCGGCGGCGGCGAAGATCACCGCGGCGGCGCCGAGGAGCCACGTCTTGTCGATGACCGCCAGGCCCAGCAATGCCAGGGCGGGGCCGATGGCCATCGCCGAGACCTCCATGCTCTGCACCAGGCCCTGCATCTTGGCCACTTCGGTGCCCTTGGCCAGCTGCGGCACGACCTTCTCGACGGACATGCGCGCCGGCGCCATGAACAGCGACAGCAAGGGCGCGGCCGTCATCAGGATGGGCGTCAGCAGTGAGGGCGCGGCCAGACAGCCGATGAGGGCGCCGCCGAGGACGACGGCACGGCCGGCCGTGACGACGGAGAACAGCCGTGCCCCGCCGTCACGGTCGGCGAGAAGTCCGGCGAAGGGGTACGCGAGGAGGGCCGGCAGCCACTCGATCGCGTATGCCAGACCGAGGGCCGACACCTCCTTGGTGTCCTGGAAGATGAGCAGCGGAATGGCGAACAGCACCATCTGCTCGGCCACCACCCCGAGGAGGACGCCACAGGCGAACAGCCTTTGGTGCACAACGGATCGCGTGGTCATGAGCTCGATCGCTCCCTTGCGCTCGGCCGGTCGCTGCCCGGCCCGGGACCCCTCACTTCGGCACCGGAGCGGTTTCGAGGCGGAATCCGGCGATGATCTTCCGGATGTCCTCCTCGACGGCCTGCTCGTCACCGGTCAGGATGAACCGGCCGCTGTGCACGGCGTCGTAGCTGCCGCCGGCCTCCATCAGCTCGCCCGGAGCCGGCACCAGCTCTCGCCAGATGGTGGTGAATTGGTCCCGCATGGAGGTCACCGAGACGACCTCCGCCGGCAGTCCGGCGGGCTTCGGGATGATCAGCCAGCCGCCGGACGGGTCGCCCGTCTGCGGCGGGACCGTCGCCCGGCCCTCGCACAGGGCATCCAGCCAGAGCTCGAAGAGGTTGACACCGAAGAGCTTGTCCGTGAGGTAGGGCACCTCGGCCCCGCCGATGCGGCCGGCGATCTCCAGGAACACCAGGTCCCCGTCGGGGGTGACGAAGAGCTCCAGGTGGAACGGCATGGAGGTGATCCCCAGGCCCGAGATACAGCGCCGGGCGAACTCGTGCACACGGGTGCGGAGCGGGGAGTCCTGGACGACGACTGAGCCGAGCGGCTGCCCGCCGGCCTCGAAGGCGAGGCAGTCGTTGATGTAGCGGGACACCGCCATGAACGGTATCCCGGCGTCCTCGTCCGCGAATCCGTCGACGTGGTAGATCGCGCCTTCGACGAACTCCTCGAGCTCGTGATCGGCGAGGTCGACCTCGGACAGCAGGGCGGTGAGCGCGGCTTCGTCCTCGACGCGGTGCACGCCCATGCTCGCTGCTCCGGACACGGGCTTGAGGATCAGCGGGAACCCGATGTCGCGGGCGAACTCCAGCGCGGACTCGACGCTTTCGCAGGCGTCGAAGCGGGGCACGCGGACGCCCGCCTTGGCGATGAGCTCCTTCATCCGCAGCTTGTTGCGGTAGACGGCGACGTCCTCCGGGCGGGGCCCGGGGATGTCGAGCGCCTCGCGGACCTCGGCCGCGACGCCGAGGGTGAACTCCGAAACGGCGATCAGGCGGTCGACGGGGCTGACTTCGTCCGCCGTCCTGCGGACCGCGTCGCGCAGCGCCTCGAAGTCGTTGACGTCCTCTATCTGGACGGTGCTCGCGATCCGGTCGGGATCGGCGAGGATTCCGGTGGCGCCGACCGCGTCGACGACGTAACTGACGCGGTGCCGCTCATGGTCGATGAGGTCCTCGAAGCGGCCCATGGAGAAGTCCCAGCGCGGCCCTTCGGTGAACCGAGGCCAGCGGTTGACGACGACTATGTGCACAGCTCACTCCTCCGTGGCCGCGGGAACCGTCTTGATCGACAGGGTTCGCCGGACGAACTCGATGGCTTCTTCCAGCTCCTCGCGCGAGTCCGCGGCGAGTACCGCATACCCGGTGCGCTGCAGGGAGGAGGCGGTCGGCTGGACGGTGTCGCCGGCCTTCACCTTGGTGGCGACGTCCACGACGGCGGGGTGCGCGCGGACCTCGTCGAGCCCGTCGACGGCGATCACCTCGCCAGGGTCGGAGACCACGAATAGGCTGGCCGAGAACTTCACGGGCCCCTCCGGCGGCGGCGGGAGCTCGTCACCGACGACGAGCCGCAGCACCAGTTCGAACCAGTCCATCCCGTACGCCAGGGAGCAGAGCTCCATGATGTAGTCGCCGGGTGTGCGGACCGCGACCTCCATCACCGAGGGGCCCGAACTCGTCATCCTGAATTCCAGGTGCACGATGCCGGTACGCATCCCTATGGCGGCGATGACAGACCGGCCCAGCTCGGCGACCTGTTCGGCCTCGGAGGGCGGCAGGGACACCGCGGCCCGGTGCTCCAGCTCGACGAAGTTGGGTGCGCCTGTGGTGGTCTTGGCGGTCAGGTTGGCGAACCAGACCTCGCCGTCGCGGACCAGGGCCTCCCAGCTGTACTCGGGACCCTCGACAGCGGTCTCCACCAGGAGCGGCCGCTCCGATGTGCGCCGTACCGCCGCTGCGTCGAAAGCGGCGGCATCGGCGACGAGTTCGACGCCGTCGCTGCCGGCCGACGACAGCGGCTTGATCACCACGGGGAGGCGGGACTTGGCCCACTCGGCCGCCCCGGCCAGGTCGTTGGTGAGGAGGTAGTCGGGCTGGCCGATCCCGTGGGCGCGGAAGCGCCCGCGCTGGAGTGCCTTGTTCCGGGAGACCACGGCCGCCCGCAGGGACGGTCCCGGCAGCCCCTGGGTGTCCTGCGCCAGGGCGGCCCCCAGGACGTGGCACTCGGTGAATCCGAAGACCCCGGCCGGGCGGCTGCGCAGGGCGGCGTCGTGGGCGGTCTCCGCCCACAGCTCGTCCAGCGAGCCGTACTGGCCCTGGCTCGGCTCGACACTGTCGACCAGACCCTCGATGCCCGCGGCCCAGTCCTGCGACTCGATGCCGCGCACCCGCAGGCCGAGCCGGCGGGCGGCCGCAACGTATGGGCGGCCCATGATCCCGACGCCGACGAGCAGTACCTCGCGCTCTTCCCGCTCGCTCATGACTCCTGCCCTTCGAGACGACGGATCAGGGGGGCGACGTGGGTGAAGAAGTTCCGCATCTCGTCACGGGTCGGCCAGCCGGAGAAGATGAACTCACTGATGCCCGCGGCCTTGTAGCTGTGGATGTAGCGGGCGACTTCCTCGTGACTGCCGACGATGCACAGCGCCGGGCCCCCTCGGTAGGCGACGGCACCGGTCCAGATGTAGGGCGAGAGCCACTCGTCCTTGGCGCTCTCCGCCAACTGGTAGGAGGACTTGACCGCCTCGGAGTCGGTGGTGTTCACCCACTGGCGGATCCACGCCGTGTGGTCCTCGTCCGGGTCACGCATGAGGTTGGCGAGCTCTGCCACGGCTTCCTCACGCGTGTCGCGGGACAGCACGTGCATACGGGTGCCCACGCGGCGGCCGGCGTCGAGGAGCGGCTTGCTCGCCCTGGCCATACCCTCGGGGGTGTCGCCGTAGCGCAGCCAGCAGTCACCCGAGGCGATCGCCGTCTGCTGGGCGACGGCGGAGGCTCCGCTGATGTAGATCTCCGGGCGGCCGCCGTCCTTGTGGCCGAGGCCGAGCGAGGCGTCCTTCACCGTGTAGTGCTGCCCGTCGTAGCTCATCGGCGACTCTCCCTCCCAGAGGCCGCGGATCACCTCGAGGAACTCGTTGCACCGGGCATAGCGCTCGTCGTGGCTGAGGAAGTCGCCGTATCCGGCCTGCTCCGCCGGTGAGATGCCGGAGACGATGTTGAGGGACATACGTCCGTCGGTCATCCACGAAAGGGTGTTGACGACCTGTGCGAACAGGGTCGGCGACATCAGACCCGGCCGGTAGGCCAGCATGAACTTGACGCGGTCCGTCACCTGCGAGAGGGCACCGAGCACCGGCAACGGGTCGGGCAGGTAGTTGGAAATGCCGAACAACAGGCTGTCGACGCCGAGTTCTTCGGCTTCCTGGACGAAGTCCTTGACCTCGCCCATGTCCAGCTTGCCGATCTTGTACGTGTCCGTGGGTGTCGCCTGACCCGTGTCGGGCGGCGAGCACCAGTGGAGACGGAGGGGGTCCATCGTGTTTCTTCCTTCCGTTGCGGGCACCAGGCACCGGGTATGCGGTCGCGTCCCAGGCGCCGGGCTCACGTTTGTGTTTCAGGCGCCGAGCACGTGAACTCGGCGGCCGATCTCGGACCAGCGCTCGTGGGCCTCTTCGGGAGAGTCAGCGGTGAAGACGACCGCAGCGATCCGGCAGCTGTAGTCGGCCTCGTCCGTCTTGATCCCGGCACCGGGCGCGACGAGGACGTGGCTCGCCACCACCCAAGGCTCGGCGGCGAGTTCGTCCCAGCCTTCGAGCTTCTCGTACGACCCCGCGCCGTCTGCGGTCAGGAAGCGGATGCCGGCCGCCTTGGCGACGGGCTTGCCGAAGGCCCCCGAGCGCTCCGGGTCGGCGCCGGTGATGTCCGCGAGGACCTTGCCCGGCAGCATGAGGCCGGTGGCCATCTCCATCAGCTCGGTGATCTTGTCGCCGGGCAGCCGCGCGGCAACCTCCATGAGGATCGGACGGCCCTCGCTGAGGCGCAGTTCGCAGTGGAACGGACCGGTCGTGATGCCCACGGCCTCGACGACACCCTGCGCGTACGTGGCCAGCTCATGGCGCGTGACCTCGTCCAGCGGGGCGGGCGTGAGGTGTCCGAGTTCCAGGAACCGGGGCTCGGGGCCGAGCAGCTTCCGGGTCACCGCCACCACGACCGCTTCTCCGTCGTGGACATATCCGTCGGCGCTGTACTCCGTGCCGGGTACGTACTGTTCGAGAATCGCTTCACGGGTGAGCGCTCGGTCGAATTCGCGGCCTTCCTCGGCGTGCATCGCGGCCAGTGCGGCGCGCGCCTCCTCGATGCTGTCGACGCGCGATACGTGCACGCTGCCGCCGGAGTCGACCGGCTTGATGACCGCGGGAAATCCGACGTGCACACAAGCCTCTTCGAGGTCCGCCGGGTCACTCACCACAACGAACTTCGGCACTTCCAGGCCAGCCTTGGCCACCGCTTGGCGCATTTTCCCCTTGTGCCGGACCTGATCAACGGCAGTATGGGTCAGGGCGGGGAGTCCGAGACGCGCCGACAATTTGGCGGCACCGGGTACGTAGTATTCACCGCCGGCCACCACGGCGTGAATCGCGTTTCGCTCATCGGATTCCACGACGGCGGCCTCGAGTGCGACATTGTCATTGGTATCCACCGCGATTATCTCGGCGGTAAGGGAGCGCACCGCGTCGGCGATTACGCGGCCTTCTTTCTCGTAGGAGGCCACGACGACATCCCAGCCGAGAGAATGGGCGTGTGCAATATAGGCGTTCGCCGAGAAAGCAGGCTGCACCACTAGGACGCGATAAGACACAGAAGTTCCTCGAAATCTCGCTCTGAGGTCGGCGTTGGTTCATCCGGACAGCACTCCGACCGCATCGCGGCATGGCAAAGTCAGCCCTGCGCCAGGGCGCGAGTCATGCCAAAATGCCGGGAAGCGTCGTGCATGTCGCAGTAATCAATAGAAGTTGACGGATGAACTTCCGCAGGGTCCGCGGGTCGGTTCAACCGTAGAAGTTCACCTCAGGCAGTGCCCACCGGGCACAGCAAATCCCAAGGTAGAAGGAACAACATAATCATTCAAGCCCCCGTACGTTGCCACATGGCAAGTTTCCCCCATGTCGATCGTCACCCTACGCACCAGCCGGGTTCGAGGTCAACGAATCCCTGGAACCCAATTCGTCTAACGGAGATTGGTACCCCTATGCCCGTTTTGCTGAAACCATCTGGATACGCCCCGCGATACCTGTACCCATCATTCCCAGCCTTTTCAAGGCGGCACGAGCGGCGCGTATCAGCCGGCGCCGGGGAGCGAAAGTGGCGGACAGGGTAACGCATGGTCCGATGTATCCACGCTCCCGGCACTTCGAGACCGGAACGACTTCGACACACAGAATTAACCTCGATTCTCCTGCGTGATCACGGCCGGCCGAGGTGGCGCCCACGCCCTCGAATGCCACGAAGGCGATCGGGTGGGCCTGCTGGTCAGGTGCGGGCGGGCAGACCCACGGATCACGTCCGGTCCCGCCGGGGAGACGCCGCTCCGGAGCCGGGTGGGGTGGGCGCCAGGACAGTCGCGGAGATGTTCACGTCGGGGGTCGCGGCCGTCACACCATGTCGCGAACTGACCTATGCACATTGTCGCGAAATGATCGTTGAGCATGCCCTGATGCGGTCGATGGCTTGCCGGCCTCCCTCAGGAGCGGCTGTCAGAACCTTGCGACGGACAGCGCGCGTCGGCGGCGCATCTTCTCCGAGGAGCTGTGGCGCGGTCAGTTTCGAGCCATCCGTCAGATAAAGGACGCTGCTTCACGAACCACGGAGGTTGCAGCAGATGTGACGGCTGCCTCGCGTCACCAGCACGCGACACACCTCCCCCGGCCGGCACGGGCAGTTCCATCAGGGCTCATCGGCGCAGGCACAGGCGGCCGATGGCTGAGGGTGCCTGACCGGGTGCTTCACCTGTCAGGCACCTTGGGTCCAAGCCTGGAGGCCTGACGTGGGAGCCGCGCCCGCTCCCGACGCCCCTCATTCCGAGCATCCTCCGACCGGAGGTGTACGCGCCGTCCGAGGTGGAGTGGTCAGGCGAGGAGCTGTCGCAGGACCGCCGGCACGACCACACGGGAAAGCGCGAAGTCAGGCGCTATCGGCATCTGCGCAACATGCTGCCGACGGCGCCACGGACCGGGCGCATGGCTCCGCCGAGCCGGGCGGACCGGACCTCCAGCGACCGTCCGGTACGGCCGAGGTCCAGCCCTCAGCTCAACCGGAACATCGGCCCGCGCGGTGTGAACGGCAGTGTGGCGCCTCGCGGGATCAGGAAGGCGTGCTCGCGCCGGATTCGCAACGTATCGCACCACCCGTCAGTGATGACCAGCACCGGAGCCGTCGGCGGAAAGTCATCGGCTCTGCGCAACAGGTCGATGCCCGGTAGCAGTTCGGTGCCGCCACGACCGCGCACCCGGACCCGGCCCGCGATCTCACCCGGGGGCAGGAACCCCGCGTCGTACGCCGCCGCGTCGCAGAACACCACACGCACTGCCGGTACATCGCGTGCCTCCGCATACGAGGCGATGGCGCCGAGTGCCTTGCCGAGCAGGGTGCTGCTCATCGAGCCGGAGGTGTCGAGTACGACTCCGAAGGTGCAGCGGGCCGTCTCCTCGGCGGGGAAGTACCGGCCGGCGCGCGGGATGTCCGGAGTCGATGCCTGCCGCCGGGCGGGACGGGCTTAGGAGCGGACGGGCTCAGGCCGGCGCACGTACTCGTCGAACCTCAAGGGTGAACGGGGCTTCCGGCAGCGGCAGGTGCGCGGCATCGAGTCCCGTTCCTGTGACCAGCAGACCTCCGGGCCGCAGTGTGGCGGCCAGCTGCCGGATGACGGTTGGTTCGGTGCCGGGGGCCAGCAGGGGGATGACGTTTCCGGCGGCGAGCGCCAGGTCGAAGCCCGGATTCAGGTCGAGGGCGTCCAGGCCTGCCAGGTCGCCTAGGAGCCAGTCCTGTACGGGGGCATCGCGGCGGGCGACCGCGAGCATCGAGGAGTCGACGTCCACGCCTGTGCAGTGGTGGCCCAATTCGGCAAGCCGGATCGCGATCCGACCGGTACCGCAGCCGGCGTCGAGGATCCGGGCGGCGGGTTTGAGCAACGCTGCACAGAAGGCGGCCTCAGCGTGCCGTGGCACCGCCTCCTGTGCGATGCCGAATCGGTGCGCGGTGACGCACTGCGGGCGGCATGGGCGGAGGTCCAAAGCCTGCACCGCAGAGGACTGGATGACCTGCGCATGCCCGTTCGTGCTCCGACGCCGGAGTCGGGGGCACGGTCGTCCAGTGAGGCGGGTTCGACACGTTACCCCCAAGAACCTTCCCGGGACGATGGCAGACCGTTGGCGCGGGAGACCGCGCATTGGGGCATCACCGACAGTGTTGAGCCCGATGTGCTCGAAACCCCGGTCCACCGGAGTCTGAGCGAGATCGCCCACCGGCCGGTTCTTCCCCTGCCCCCACGCGTGCGTGACATGATCGCCGATCGTCGGACCGAGCCTCCCTACGAGCGCGTCGCCGGCGCCGTGCTGTTCAATCTCGGCGGAGAGTGATCACGCCGGGCAAGAGCGCATGAGCGAAAAGGGGACACTCCGGTCAGATACCCGCTGGCCGGAGCCTCTCGTTACCGCCGTTCTCAGGCGCTAATGGTCTGGGCCACCCGAAGGTGTGGCTATGTGCGGCCAGAGTGTGGCCGGACGCCTTTGGACGAGGTAACACAGGGTGTCACCGCAGAACCTTCCGTACGTGCCCTGATCAGGCAGAACAGCACTGGGCGGCACGAGCCGGAACCAGCCGTCACGAATCCCCGTGGTCTCGTAATGCGTAGGTCTCGGGTTCGAATCCCGAAGGCGGCTCTGTGGAAGCCTCAGGACTCACTCGCCGTGACCTGGGGCTTTTGCTTTTCTGTGACCTTGCTTCTGTTGGTGCGTCAGCCCAGAAGCTCGGCCACGAGCTCTCTGGTGGCCGACCGGTGGCCAAACGTGCAAAGGGCGTGCAGCGGCGGTGGCCAAGAGCGCTGCTGGGTACATGCCGACGACCGCTCGGTTGTTGTTCCATCCCTACAAGTCGTTGCCGAGCAGCGCCGCCTGTTAGGACTTCGGCCGGGTCCAGTAGTTCTGGAATCGTGCGCTGAAGGGGCGGGCAAGAACGGATCCGCATCGCTGCCAAAGTTTCCTCTTCGAGTCGGCCGCGTGGATGCTGACTTGTCTTCGGTTGCGCTGGAAGCGCCCGGAGCGTGAAGGGGCGGGGAGGCGGCGGCGTCAGAAACGTCTGCTCGCGAGCCGGACGGAACCTCCGCAGCCAGGGCTCGGCAGAAGATCGATGTTGTCGGGGGCTCGCCCAAGTTCGGCTCGGCGGTCGTTGGGGAGCCCCGTTCGCAGCGCGGGGTGCACGGACCCGCTTTGGACCGAAACGGTTATCACTTGGACAATCTCGCCGTCACTTCGCGTCGTCCACCGCACGGAGGGCCGGCATGGTCCACCGCCCTCGTGGGGCGGGTGAGCGTACCGGGTTGGGCAGTGCCGTGGCTGCGACCACTGCCCAACCCGGAGTCCTCACGTCTGCGGTACGAGTTCAGGGTGCTCGTGCTCGCAGGCGTCGTCGATTCCGTAGGTGTCCCACGCGGGGAACAGATCGACGGCCGGGAGACTGTCGCCATCCTTCATGAGACAGCGGGCGAGGGCGGCCTGAAGAGCCTCGGCGCGCAGGCCGGTGCCGATGAAGACCAGTTCCTGGCCCTGTGGGCTGTCTGCCTCCCGGGCGCCGGAGGGTTCGAAGCGGGCGACGGAGCCCGCCTGCGACCACAGGCCGGTCACGTGGGAGCGGCTCGCCAGCCAGAAGAACCCCTTGGAGCGAAGGATCTGTCCGAAGGCTCCACTGCCGACTCCTTCGGTGACGAACGTCCACAGCCGGCCCGGATGGAACGGCACCTGTGAGCGGAAGACCGTGCTGGAGATGCCGAACTCCTCGGTCTCCGGCGTGTGATCGGCGTTGAGCTCCATGACCCAACCCGGGGCCTGTTGCGCACGCTCCAGGTCGAACAGCCCGGTACCGAGCACATCGCCGAGGTTCACGCGCCCGTGGGTGGCGGCCACGATCCGGGCCACCGGGTTGAGACGCGTGAGCGTTGCGCGCAGCCGGTCGGCGCTCTCCGCATCGACGAGGTCGAGCTTGTTGAGCACGATGACGTCGGCGAATTCGATCTGGTCCATCAACAGGTCGCTGACCGTGCGTTCGTCGTCCTCGTACTGGTCGAGTCCGCGCTCGGCGAGCCCGTCCCCGCCTTCCAGTTCCGGCAGGAAGCTGGCGGCGTCGACGACCGTGACCATGGTGTCGAGGCGAGCCAGGTCGCCGAGGGTGGCGCCGTCGTCGCGGGGGAAGGCGAAGGTGGCTGCGACGGGCATCGGTTCGGAGATGCCGCTGCACTCGATGAGGAGATAGTCGAAGCGGTCCTCCCGGGCGAGCCGGTCGACCTCCTCGAGCAGGTCGTCGCGCAGGGTGCAGCAAATGCACCCGTTGGTCATCTCGACCAGACGTTCCTCAGTCCGCGACAGGGCGGCCTCGCCGCCGCGCACCAGTGCGGCGTCGATGTTGATCTCGCTCATGTCGTTGACGATGACCGCGACGCGCAGGCCCTCGCGGTTGCTCAGCACATGGTTGAGCAGAGTGGTCTTGCCCGCGCCGAGGAAGCCGGACAGGACGGTGACGGGCAGTCGTTCGGTCATGCGCGTCAGCCTTCGGGGCGCAGCAGACCGCGCTCGTACGCCTTGGCCAGGCGCTGCGGCACCATATAGGCGGCGCCGTCGACCGTTATCGGCACCAGCTGTGGCGTGCTGGCCTTCCACTGGGCGCGGCGGTGACGGGTGTTGCTGCGGGACATCTTCCGCTTGGGTACGGCCATGGCTTCTTCGGTCCTCTCTGGATGGTGCAGGACAGAGGCTATATGGAAATGGATCCCATTTCCAAAACGGCTCCTCAGTGAGGCAGCGGGATCTCGAAGTGCACCGTGCCGACACCGGGACCGTGCTCGCCGGTCGTCCGGGCGTCGAAGACCTCCTTGGCCATGCTCCGCCAGAAGGCTTCGGCGCCCTCCACATGGACATTGGTGTGCAGATAGATGCTGTCGTAGCCGGGGGTCGTGGCGGCGAAGTGGCATGCCATGCGCACCATGGTCCGCGCGAGGCCGTGCCGCCGGTGCTCGGCCGTGACGTAGACCCGGACAAGCTGAGCGGTCGTGCCCGGCGGGTAGCGCTCGGCGAGCCAGCGCGGGTGCGGCGGATGGGCCGGACCCACCGATCGCACGCCGGTCGTGGCCACCACCTCGCCGTCGCACACGGCCACCAGCAGCAGATGCCGGGGGTCGTCCAGGTAGGTGCCCACGATGTCGACGACATCCCGGTGCCATTCGGGTACGTAGCCGTAGCCGAATTCCCGGTAGAAGGTATCGAGCATCACGCGGCGCGCTCCTTCTACGTCAGCCATCGTGGCTGGGCGCAGGGTGTACGAAGGGTGCGGGGGGTCCTGATGGGTGTCGGTCATCGCGCATCTCCTTTTCGCTGAGGACTCATTTACTGGGGACTCGAGGTGTCGGCAGGCCGGGGCCGGAGCAGTGCACATCCGCCGCGGGGACGGTCCCGTCGACCAGATACGCGGCGGCGGCGCTGTCCACGCACGCGTTGCCCCGGCTGGCGAACACGCCGTGCGAGTAGTCGTCGTGGAGCGTGACCAGTCGCGAGCCGGGCAGCCGCTGTCGAAGCTGCCGGGCGCCCTCGATGGGTGTGACGGGATCGTGTTCGGAGGCGATCAGCAGCACCGGGGGAGCTTTGGGGCTGCCGAGCCGGGTGCGATGGGCGGGTATGTGGTGCCAGTACGCGCAGGCCGAGGCTTCGATTCCGGTGACGACCGGCTGTGGGTCGAGTCGTCGCAGGCGCCGGATGTCGGCCGTGACTCGTCCCGGCTTGGGGCCGGGCCCGTCCGCGCACTTCACGACGCGGTTCGCGGACTCGTAGGTGCGTGACGCTGCGCCGTCGAAGCGGTCGGTGGGGCGCAGGAGTTCGGTGCTGCCGTAGTGCAGGTACGCGTGGATGCCTGCGGCGAGGCCCTCCCAGCGTTCGGTGCGGCCAAGGTCTCGGTAGACGGCACGGTCGAACTCGGCCGGGCCGAAGCCGTTCACGGGGTTGCCGCCGAGTCCTTGGCGCGCCCGCCGATAGGCGTCGCGGACCTGGCCGGCGCTGCTGCCGAGGCTGAAGTGCTCTTCGTGCTGCGCGACCCAGGCGAAGAACACCTCGCGTTGGCGCAGCAGTGCCCGGCTCTGCCGCAGGTCGAAGTCGTACCACTCCCAGGGGCCGACGACGCTGTCGAGCACCATGCGGCCGACGTGCTGCCGGAACAGGGCGGCATAGGCGGCTCCGAGGTAGCTGCCGTACGAGACGCCCAGGAAACCGATCCGCCGTTCGCCGAGTGCGGAGCGAACAGCGTCCATGTCCCGCGCGGTCTGGGTGGTCGACAGATGCGCCAGGGCGTCACCGACACCGGCGGCACAGTCGTCGGCCGTGCGCCTCAACGAGTGGAGGTACGCCTTTTCGGCAGTGCGGCCGGACGGCACGGGCTCGGGTCCGGGGCTGTCGAAGAGGCCGCCCATCGAGCCGCAGTCCGCGGGCGCGCTCTGCCCGGTGCCGCGCGGGTCGAAGCCGATGACGTCGTACGAGCGGCGCACGCTCTCGGGCAGCTTGGCCCGTTTGGTGACGGCGTAGGCCAGCCCTGGCCCGCCGGGCCCGCCCGGGTTCACCAGCAGGATGCCGCGCCGCTCCTCGGGTGGCCCCGAGGCGCGTACGCGCGAGACGGCGATGCGGATGTGCTCGCCGTCCGCGTTTTCCCAGTCGAGCGGGACGCTCAGCCATCCGCACTCCACCCGCGCGGGAGCGGCCGGGACCGGCATGGACTCCGGGCACGCGCCGAAACGCAGCGATGGAGCCGGGGCGGTGGCGTGGACGGGGGCGGCCGGGACCAGGGCCGCGACGGTGGCCGCAAGGGCGCACAGCGCGCCTCGGTGGCGTACAGCGGGAGTCACGGGTCTCGCATTCAGAGAATCGACGACGGATCAGATGACAATGAAAACGATTGTCGATAACGTGTCGTCGCGTCAAGGCGGACCGTCCCGGACGGGTGCCGCCGACGCGTCATGCGTCCAACCCGCGTTCTGAGAAGAGGAAGCCGTGGCCCATCTGCTGATGGTCGAGAGCTGGGTCGGATCGATGAGCAGACTGCTGCCACGAGCGATCCGCGAGGGCGGGCACGAGTTCACCTTCCTCACCCGTGACCTGCACCACTACCTGCGCTCCGCCCCTGAGGGCACCGCACACCCACTGCTCGCGGCGCACAACGTGCTGACCGCCGGCACCAACGACATCGAGGCACTGCTGCCCTTCGTCGAACGCGCCCACGGAGCGCTGGGCTTCGACGGGGTGATTACCTCGTGCGACTACTACCTCCCGACAGCCGCGCGGATCGCCGGCCGCCTGGGGCTGCCAGGCCCCGCTTCCGCGGCGGTCGAGAACGCCTGCCGCAAGGACGCGACCCGCCGTGTCCTCGCCGACGCCGGAGTGCCGGGGCCGCGCTTCGCGGTCTGCGCGGACTGGGCCGAGGCCGCCGATGCGGCGCGGGAGATCGGCTACCCGCTCGTGCTCAAGCCCGTGGACCTGTGCGCCGGGATGTTCGTACGACGCGTCGACGACGAGTCGGAGCTGGCCCGCGCCTACAGGGCGCTCGCGGACTTCCCCGTCAACGCGCGAGGCCAGCGCCGCGAGCCTGTCGTCCTGCTCGAAGAGCTCCTTCACGGCCCCGAAGTCAGCGTCGAGACCGTGTCGTTCGCCGCCGCCTCACACGTGATCGGGGTGACCGACAAGAGCATCGGCGGGGCACCGGCCTTCATCGAGACCGGCCACATGTTCCCCGCGGCACTTGCTGCCGCTGACGCCGAGGCGGCCGCGGAGACAGCACTTCAAGCACTGAAAGCCCTCGGCCTGGACGGGCTCGTGGCACACACCGAGATCAAACTGACAGCCGACGGGCCACGTGTGGTCGAGGTCAACCCCCGCCCCGCCGGCAACCGCATCACCGAACTCATCCGTCACGTGACGGGGATCGACCTCGCAGCGGCATGCGTCGACGTGGCCCTCGGCCGCGAACCGGACCTGCGCCGACGAGCCACCGGTCTGCGCAGCGCCGCCATCGGGTTCCTGGTGCCGGACACCGAGGGAGTGCTGGAGTCCGTCGACGGCGCCGACGACGTGCGCACGGCGGCGGGACTACTGGAGCTCCAGATCGCCGAGCCGGGCAAAGCCGTCAAGGCAGCGGGCAGCAACAACGAGTACCTGGGCCACGTCATGGCCGGCGACGCCGTGGGCCTCGGAGCCCGCGACCGGGCCGAGACACTGCTCTCGACGCTCTGTCCGAAGGTGGTCGGCCGATGACCACCATCACCGACACGGCCGTCACCGCCGCCTCGTACGACGAACTCGTCGACCGGGTACTCGGCGGTGGCTTCGGACCCGACCCGAGGACTCAGCGGATCGCCGTGGCGTTCACCACGCGCCAGGCCGTACGGCACGACGGGCGCAGCGCCGGCTACCGCAACGAAGTGCTGAGCCTGCGTCTGGCAGAAGCCGTGGGCTCCTGCGCGGTCGAGCCCGGTGGACTCCCTGACAGTGCGGTCGACGACTGCGTCGGCGCTGACGTCGCCCGGCTGTTGGAGCACGAGCTGCTCCCGGTGCGGGTGGCTGCGCTCGACGCCTACCTGATGCACGTCCGGCCCCACGGTCCCGCGAGCGGCGCACGCCCCTGTCCACTGCCCGCCGGGAGTTCTCTGGAGAAGTCCCGGGCCAGGGCCGCGGCAGTCGTCGATCTGCTCGCTGCCGCCACCGTACGCACCGTGCTCGTCGTGGGCGTGGTCAACTCGCTGCTGGAGGCGCTGCGCACCCGTGGTCTGGCGTACATACCCTGCGACCTCAAGGGCGGCACCACGGAGTGGGGCGAGCCGGTACGCACCGACGCGCTGCCCGAACTGGAGCGCTGTGACGCGGTCCTCGCCTCGGGCATGACGCTCGGCAACGGCAGCTTCGAGCCGCTGCGCAAACACGCACTGCTGCACGGCAAGCCGCTGGTGATGTTCGCCCAGACCGGAAGTGCGGTGCTGCCGCGCCTCATCGGCGCCGGAGTCAGCGCGGTGTGCGCCGAGCCGTATCCCTTCTTCTGGCTCGACGGCGGGCCCGGGACCATTCACCGCTACGGCAGCAGCGAGCGCCCCGGAGCCGCCCTGTGACCACCGCCGTCCTCAGCCCCGCGGGCAACCGCGCACTGCTCTCCCTGCTCGGACGGACCCCCCTCGCCCGCATCACCGTCGACCTGCCCTGCCCGCAGCCCGGCTTCTGGGCGAAGCTCGAAGGTCTCGGCGTCGGCGGCATGAAGGCGCGAGCAGCCGTATCCATGCTGCTCGGGGCCAAGGAGCGCGGCGAACTGCGGCCCGGCGCCCCGGTGGTGGAGTCCACCTCCGGCACGCTCGGCATCGGGCTGGCCTTCGCCGGTCAGGCTCTCGGGCATCCGATCGTGCTGGTCGGCGACACGGAGCTGGAGCCGTCGATGCGACAGCTGCTGCGCGCGTACGGCGCCAGGCTGGAGCTGGTCGACCGCCCGGCGGCCGAGGGCGGATGGCAGGCCGCCCGACTGGGCCGGTTGCGCGAACTGCTGTCGAAGCTGCCGGACGCCTACTGGCCCGACCAGTACAACAACCCCGACAACATCGTCGGTTACGCCTCCCTCGCTGCCGAGCTCGCCGCTCAACTGGACCACCTCGACGTGCTCGTGTGCAGCGTTGGCACCGGCGGCCACAGCGCCGGTGTGGTCGGACCGCTGCGGCGGCACTGGCCCGGGCTCCGGCTGATCGGGGTGGACGCCACCGGCTCGACGATCTTCGGCCAGCCCGCCAGGCCCCGCCTGATGCGCGGCCTGGGCAGCAGCATCCATCCACGCAACGTCGCCTACGGCGCCTTCGACGAGGTCCATTGGGTCGGCCCGTCCGAGGCCGCGGACGCCTGCCGAAGGCTCGCTGTCGGCAACTTCGTCAGCGGCGGCTGGAGCACCGGGGCCGTAGCCCTTGTGTCGGCCTGGGCCGCTCGCGTCCACCCGGGAGCCGTCGTCGCCACCGTCTTCCCCGACGGACCGCATCGCTACCTCGGCACCGTCTACGACGACGACTTCGCCGCCGCCCACGGGCTCGACCCGGCCACCGCGGCCAGGCGCCCCGTCGAGATCCCTCATCCGCGGGCCGTGGAGGCCACCGGCTGGGCCCGGTGCCGCGTCGTCACCGACCCGCTGGACAGCCGAACCCCACCTCTGGAAGAGAGCCCGTGAAGGTCAGTCAGCGCACCGTGCACCTCGAACTCACCGAGCCGCTGCGCATATTCCGCTCGACGATGGCGGCCCGCGACGCCGTCTGGCTGTTCATCGAATACGAAGGGCAGCTCGGCCGCGGGGAGGTCGTCACCAGCGTGTACTACGGCCTCGACGCACGCACCATCGTGCGGCTTCTGAATGAAGTGGCCCTGGATCTGGTCCGGTTCGGGGATCCCGAGACCGCCCTGGGAGCCCTGCGTACCGGCGCGCTGCCGACGAACGGCATGCCCCCCGCCGTGACCGCTGCCGTCGAGTCGGCGCTGCTCGACCTGGCCGGAAAGCGCGCAGGGGTTCCGGTCCACGAACTGCTCGGTACCACCGCCCCGCCCTCCGCAGCGACAGCCCGCACCATCGGCATCACGTCGCCGGGGCAGGCCGAAGCCCAGGCCCTCCGCCTGGTACAGGACGGTTTTTCGGTCCTCAAGATCAAGGCAGGGGCCCCGGACCCCGAGGACGACCTGAAGCGTGTACGGGCCGTGCGTGCCGCGGCTCCCCACGCTCGGCTGCTCCTGGACCCCAATGGAGCCTGGACCGTCTCCACGACGGAGAGGCTGCTGCCCCGCCTCGCGGAGCTGGGAATCGAGGCCGTGGAGCAGCCGATCGCACCCGGCGACCCCGAGGCGCTGGCGAACCTCGCCGAACGCTCGCCGCTGCCGGTCATCGCCGACGAGGACGCGGTCGGTTACGAGGACGCCCGCCGTCTCGCCGGACGGGTGCAGGGCATCAACGTCAAGCTCGCCAAGTGCGGCGGAGTCACTGCGGCACTGCGGATCGCCGAACTGATCGCCGGCACTGGTACCGAGCTGATGCTCGGCTGTCTGACCGCCAGCACGCTCGGCATCGCCCCCGCCGTACATCTCGCCGATCGCGCCCGGTGGATCGACCTCGACGGGCATCTGCTGCTCGCCCACGACCCGTGGACGGGTATCGGCGGCGCCGACGGCATCGTACGGACGAGCCTGCGCCCGGGGCTTGGCGTGCACGCGCGCACCAAGGGGGACCTCGGGTGAAGACGTGGCACGAGATACGCGGCTTCCCCCTCGCGATACGGCTGCTCCTGGTCAACCAGCTCGGCGTCAACACGGGCTTCTACCTGCTCATCCCGTACCTCGCCGTGCATCTGAGCGAGGACCTCGGGCTGTCGGCCGCTGTCGTCGGCATCGTGCTCGGCGTACGCAACCTCAGCCAGCAGGGCCTGTTCCTCATCGGCGGATCGGCATCGGACCGGCTGGGAGCGCGCGGAGTCATCATCGCCGGCTGCGCGCTGCGCACCGTCGGCTTCGGGCTCTTCGCACTCGGCGACGGACTGACGGTGCTGCTGGCCGCGTCCGTGCTCAGCGGGCTGGCCGGGGCGCTGTTCAACCCGGCCGTACGGGCGTATCTCGCCCAGGAGGCAGGGGAGCGCAAGGCCGAGGCGTTCGCCCTGTTCAACGTCTTCGCGACCACCGGCGCCCTGATAGGGCCGCTGCTCGGCAGCGCCCTGCTGTTGGTCGACTTCCGCGCCTCCGCGCTCACCGCGGCCGGGATCTTCGCGGTGCTCACGATCGCTCAGGCCGTGGTGCTTCCGGCACGCGAGGTCACACCGTCCGCGAACAGCTTCCTCGGGGACTGGCGCGAGGTGATCGGCAACCGCGGTTTCGTGGCGTTCGCCGTTGCCATGGTCGGCATGTTCACCATGGAGAACCAGCTGTATCTGCTGCTGCCGGACGGCGCGCGCCGGGCCACCGGCTGGGACGGCGCGGCAGGCATCGTCTTCCTCGTCGGCACCCTCACCAACCTCTGGCTGCAACTGCGCATCACGCGGGCGCTGAAGAGCCGGGGCAGCCGGGCGAGATGGATCAGCGGGGGGCTCACGCTGATGGGGCTGGCCTTCATACCGCCGATGACGGCGGCGGGGGCCGGACCAGCGCACGGCGGCGTCGGCTACGCGGTGCTCGGCGCGCTGCCTGTCCTTGCCGGGACGCTGCTGCTCTACCTGGGCGTCATGATCGCCCAGCCTTTCGTGATGGAGCTCATCCCCCGCTTCGGCCGCCCGGAGCTCACCGGCACGTACTTCGGGCTGTTCTACGTGGTCTCGGGCATCGCCGCGGCCGTGGGCAACACGGTCGTCGGCTGGGCCATGGACGCCGGTGAGCGCGCGGGGGCGCAGTGGCTGCCCTGGGCGTGCTGTCTGGCCTTCGGACTCGCTTCCGCCGCCGGCGTCGCCTGGCTGCACCGCCGGGGAGTGCTTCCCGCCCAAGTGGCGCCCGTACCGGTGCCGGTGTGAGGAGACCGAGATGAGAAACGCAAACCTGCTGACCGACAACCCGGCCCTGTACGAGGCCCGTTTCCCCGATGAGGCACGGCTGGCGGGGCGCTGGGCGGAGGACTGTCTGCGGCGGTACGGGGCCGGTCCGCGGGTCCTGGACATCGGCTGCGGCACCGGCCGCGACGCCGCGTATCTGCACGCGGCCGGCCGCATGGTCGTCGGCGCGGATCTGTCCGAGGCGATGCTGGAGCACGCCGGCGTGCACCACCCCGGTCCGGAGTACTTGCAGGCAGACCTGCGCGGATTCGACCTCGCAGAACGGTCCTTCGACGCTGTCGTGTGCCTGGACAGCGCCCTGTTGTACTGCCACACCAACGACGAACTCGACGGCTTCCTGGGCTCCTGCGGCCGCTCGCTGGCGCCCGGCGGGCTGCTCGTCGCCGAGATGCGCAACGGGGCCTTCTTCCTCGGCCGTACCGAACTGCTCGTCACCTCGTCCGTCAGTGAATTGAGCTGGCAGGGCATCACCTACCGGTCCACCACCACCCTGCGCGTCGACCGGACCGCGCAACTGCTGCGCCGCACCCGTGTATGGACCGCCGACGACGGATCGCCGCCCGTCGAGCAGCGCTCCGCGTGGCGGCTGCTCTTCCCCCAGGAGCTGCGCCATCTCCTCGCCGTTCACGGCTTCGAGGTGCTCGCGCTGTACGACGGGCCCGGTCCTCGTACGGAGCCGCCGTGGCGTGAGGGCGACCTGCCGGCCGCTACGGCCGATGCCGACCGGCTCCATCTCGTCGCCCGCCTCACGCGCGCCCACTGAACCCCACACGCCGATATCCGCTCGCACAGCAAGGACACCGCCATGAACGACGTCCCCGTCAACGACTCCCGCTTCCCCGGCCTGCGCCGCCGGGGCTTCCTCGCCGCAGCCGGAGGCGCGGCCGGACTCGGTGCGCTCGCCCTCGCCGGCTGCGCCGGCTCCGGCACCGCCGCCGACCCCGCCAAGGGCGATGGCAAGCCCAAGCGCGGCGGACGGCTGCGCGCCGCCTTCGCCGGTGGCGGTGCGAGCGAGACACTCGACCCGCATCTGGCCAACCTCTTCGCCGATGCCGCCCGCGCCAAGGCCCTCTTCGACAAGCTCGCCGACTACGGACCCGACCTCTCCGCACAGCCCCGGCTGGCCTCGGCATGGGAACCGAACGCGGGTCTGGACCGCTGGAAGGTCACCCTGCGCAAGGCCGCCTTCCACAACGGCAAGGCGGTGACCGCCCAGGACGTCCTCTACAGCTACCGCCGCATCGCCGATCCGGCGAAGGCGTTCCGGGCCAAGGCGTCGCTGGAGCCCATCGACCTCAAGGCGACCAGAGCCCTGGACGAGCGGACCATCGAGTTCGTCCTCAAGCGCCCGACCGCCGAATTCCCCAATGTGCTCGCCGCGTTCGGCGCGTACATCGTCCCCGACGGGCTCAAGGACTTCGACAAGAAGCCGGTCGGCAGCGGCCCGTTCCGCTTCGTGTCCTTCGCTCCCGGCAAGTCCGCCGTCTTCAAGCGCAACGACGCCTACTGGGACGGCGCCCCCTACCTCGACGAGCTGGAGTTCGTCGTCGCCAACGAGGAATCGGCACGCGCCAACGCCCTGCTCGGCGGGCAGGTCGAGTACGCCCACGAGCTGGGCCCCGCCACGGCCCGCGCCCACGAGAACAAGGGGCAGATCCAGATCGTCCGGCTTCAGGGCAGCGCCATGCAGGGCTTCGTCATGAAGACCGACCGGCCGCCGTTCGACGACAAGCGGGTCCGTGAGGCCTTCTTCCTGATCGCCGACCGCAAGGAACTGGTCGACGGCGCCCTGTCCGGCGCGGGCGAGATCGGCAACGACCTCTTCGGCAAGGGCTACGAGTACTACGCCGGAAGCCTGCCGCAGCGCGAACAGGACCTCGACCGGGCCCGCAAGCTGCTGAAGGAGGCCGGAGCCGAGAAACTCAAGGTCACCCTCGACACCTCCCCCGTGGCCGCAGGATTCACCGAGGCCGCGGCGATCTTCCGCGACCAGGCGGCCAAGGCCGGAGTGACCATCCAGATCAGGACCGGCAGCAAGGACAGCTACTGGAAGGACATTCTCGACTCCGGGACCCTGGCCTCCTACCGCTCCGGCGCCATGCCCATCGAGTCCCACATCTCCCAGCGCCTGCTCACCGGATCGACCACCAACGCAACCCACTGGCGGCACAAGGACTTCGACGCCCTGTATCAGCAGGCACAGTCCACCAAGGACAAGAAGGACCGCGCCGCCGTCTACGAGCGCATGCAGCGCCGGCTGCACGCCGAGGGGGGCTTCCTGATCTGGGGCTTCGCCGACTGGATCCTCGGCACCGCCCGCAGCGTCCGGGGCGTCGAGCAGAAGGCACCCGCCAACTCCCTCGACTGGGCGCGCTTCGACAAGGTCTGGCTGGCGTGATCGGACTACGTTCCTGGGTCGCCCGGCGGCTGCTGCTCGGCGTGGCGCAGACGGCAGCCGTCGTGCTGCTCGTCTTCGTCCTCACCGAGGCGCTGCCGGGCGACGCCGCCGTGGCGCTCGCCGGCGACCAGCCGGACCCGGAGCGGATCGCGGCCATCCGCGAGGCGATGCACCTGGACCGGCCGGCGTACGAACGCCTGGCGGACTGGGCGGCCGGGCTGCTGTACGCAGACTTCGGCACGTCCCTGGCCTCGGGGCGGCCCGTCAGCACCTACATCGCCGACGGATTCGGGCCGACCGTGCTGCTCGCCGTGCTCACGATGGTGCTGCTGGTGCCGGTCGGAGTCGGCCTCGGTGTGCTGGCCGCCCGCCATGAGGGGCGGCTCGCGGACCGGCTCGTCAGCTCGGTGACGCTCGGCGTGTACGCGGTCCCGGAGTTCGCCTTCGGCGTGCTGCTGGTCACCGTATTCGCCCTGCGTCTTGGCTGGCTGCCGCCGACCGCCGTCGGATACGGCACCGATCTGCTCGCCCACCCCGCGGCGCTGGTCCTCCCCGTCCTCGTCCTGCTGTCCCGGCCGGTGTGCTCACTGGCCCGCCTGGTACGAGCCGGCATGATCGACGCGCTGGCCTCGCCGTACGCCGCCCAGGCCTGCCGCTACGGCATCTCCGGCGCCCGCATCCGGTACGCCCACGCGCTGCCCAACGCCATCGCGCCTGCCGCCCAGCAACTCGCCCGGACCATCGACTGGTTGCTGTGCGGGGTCATCGTGGTGGAGGCGCTGTATGTGATCCCCGGACTGGGAACGGTGCTGATGAACGCTGTCGCGGAACGCGACATCCCCGTGGTGCAGGGCCTCGCTGTGGTTTTCGGACTGACCACCGTCGTCCTCAACCTCGGCGCCGACCTGGTCGCCCACCGCTTCGCGCCGCGGGCGGGGGCGGAGGCATGAGGCAACGCGTCACGCTCGGTGCGCTGATCGTCGGCGTACCGCTGGCCCTCGCCCTGCTCGGACCGCTGTTCGCCGGAGCCCCTGGCCCACGGGCCGCCTCCTTCACCCTCGGCGGCGGACACTGGCTCGGCACCGACTTCGTCGGACGGGACGTCTGGCGGCAAGTGCTGCTCGGCGGACGGTCCGTGGTCCTCGTCGCCCTGGCCGCGACGGCCCTGGCCTATCTGGTGGCCCTGCCACTCGGGCTCATCAGCGCGCTCACCCACCGGACTTGGCTCGAAGAGCTGCTGATGCGGCCCTTGGACGTGCTGCTCGCCGTGCCGTCGCTTCTGATGATCCTGCTCGTCGCCGCCGCCTTCTCGCCAGGGGCGGTGGGCCTTTCACTGCTGGTCGCCCTGGTGAACATCCCGGACGCCGCGCGGATTGTCCGCGCGGCCGCGGCCGAGTCGGCCTCACGCCCGGCCGTCGAGGCTCTGCGCATGCAGGGGGAGACCTGGTGGCGCATGGCCGTCGGCTACGTCGGCAGGTCGATCGCGCGCACACTCGCCGCCGACGCGGGCGTACGGCTGACGGGCGTGCTCTACCTCGTGGCCACGGCGGCCTTCCTCGGCGTCGGAATCGCGCCGGACGCCTCCGACTGGGCGGTGATGGTGGACCGCAACCGTACGGGGCTGTTCGTACAGCCCTGGGCCGTGGTGGTGCCTGCCCTGCTGATCGTCGCCCTGACCATGGGGAGCAACCTGCTCTTCGACGCCGTACTGGAAAAGCCTCACCGGAAGAGAGGAAACGGGCGTGAACACGGTCGCTGAGGTCACGGACCTACGAGTCGAGATCCACGGCCGGCCGATCGTCGACGGGGTCAGCTTTCAGGTCCGGCCGGGGAAGGTCACCGCGCTCGTCGGCGCGTCCGGCAGCGGCAAGACGACCACGGGCCTCGCGCTGCTCGGCGAGTACCCGGCGGGTGCCCGGGTGACCGGAGACGTACGCGTATCGGGTGGCCTCGTCGGATACGTACCCCAGCACCCCGGCGCCGTCCTCAACCCCGCACGCCGGGTCGGCGCACTGCTGCGGGACATCGCCCGCGACCAGGTGCGGAGCCTGCCCAGGCCCGAGCGCCGGGCCGCCGCCCGGACGCGCATCCTGCACGCACTCTCCGTCGCGCAGCTCCCGGACGGCGAGTCCCTGCTTCGCCGCTATCCGCACCAGCTCTCGGGTGGCCAGCAGCAGCGCTTCGTCCTGGCACAGGCACTGCTGCTCGGTGCCAGGGTGGTGGTGGCGGACGAGCCGACCACGGGGCAGGACGTGCTGACGAAGCGGCGCATCGTCGACCAGCTCGCGGCGGTCGCCCGGCAGGGCATCGCCGTGGTCCTGCTGAGCCACGACCTGGACGTCGTCCGGGCGCTGGCCGACGAGGTTCTGGTCATGCGCCGCGGCCGAGTGGTGGAGGCGGCTCCCGCGGAGCAGCTGTGGCTCGCACCGCGGCATCCCTGGACCGCCGAACTCCTGGCGGCAGAAGGGAAGACGGGTGACAGTCCGCCCGCGGGTGAAGGACACGCGGCACTCCAGGTGCGTGGCCTCACGGCGCGGCACCGCGACGGCGCCCGCAGCACCACGGAGGCGGTGCGCATCCCCGACCTCACCCTCCGCGCCGGCGAGTGCCTGGCCGTCGTCGGCCGCTCCGGCAGCGGCAAGACCACGCTCGCCCGCTGCCTGGCCGGACTCCACCGGGACTACGCAGGCGATGTCCTGCTCGACGGCACCCCGCTCCCGCGCAGCCTGCGCGGGCGGACCCGTGAGCAACTGGCCGCGGTTCAGTACGTCTTCCAGGACGCGAAGGCCTCGTTCGACGAACACCGCCCGGTTCTGGACCAGGTGGCTCGCACCGCGGTCCGGCTGCGCGGAGCGGATCCGCGAGTGGCACTGACCGAAGCCCTGGACACCCTGACCGGCCTCGGCCTCACGGAGGCGCTGGTACGTCGCAGGCCGGGCCAGCTCTCCGGCGGCGAACTCCAACGGACCGCGCTCGCACGGGCCCTGCTCGCCCGGCCACGGGTGCTGATCTGCGACGAGATCACCTCCGGCCTCGACACGGTCACCCGACGCAGCATCCTGAACACGCTCGCCGGCCTGCTGCGCGACCGACCCGAACTGGCCCTGGTCCTGATTACCCACGACCTCGACGCGGCAGCGGCTGCCGCTCGGATCGCCGTACTGGAAGCCGGTGAGCTCATCGAGCAGGGACCGGCGCAGCAGGTGCTCGAATTGGCGCATTCGCCGGTCAACTACTCCAGTTTTCGTACTCGTTGTGTGGGGCAGGGACCGGTCTGGCCTGGCTGACGTCGATGAACGGGATGGCGCCGTCGTTGACGGGATCTCTGGTCTGTTTGCCGGTGTAGGTGCCGGTGACTTCGAGCCACGTGTCGGGCTGCAGGACGGCGGGAATCTGTCCGGAAAGGCCGATCTTGACGGGTTGGGCGTCGGCGGCGCAGCAGTTGAGGACCATGCGGGTGAGGTAGGGCGCGCCGTTGCGGTCGAGGGTGATGAAGCCGGTAATTCTGATCCGCCGGTCGCCGAGGGAGCGTCCGTGGTCGTAGACGGCGCGGCCGGCGTAGTCGGCGACGCTGAGCCGGAGGGGGTCGCCGGCGGAGAGTGTGGGGAAGCCCCAGGGTTGTTGCAGGGCCGTGCCGGTGCGCATGGCGCTGTAGGAGCCAAGTGCGGGTGGGGCGACCAGGATGAGAGCGAGCAGGGGCAGGACGAGGAGCCAGGAGATGCGTGGTTCGCGGTGGGCGTGGCTGCGCTGGTCGTGGGGCTCGCGCTCGGGCTGGTTCTCCTGGGTCGCGCGCGGCCGTAGTTCGTACCAGACGGTGGCGATGGCCGCGACGATCAGGACGATGCCGGCCACGAGCAGTAACGGGCGCAATCCGGCCTTGACGTAGCGCAGGTAGAGATCGGTGAAGCCGGCGTGCAACACCGCCCCGCCGACGAGGAACAGCACGGCTGCTTGCGCCTGCCGGTTCACAGCAGGACCGCCCCGACCAGGGCGGACATGAGGACGGCCAGGGTGAAGGTGGCGGGGGCGAACCGCAGCGCGAACCCGCGGCCGAACGTGGCGGCCTGCATGGCGAACAGTTTCAGGTCGATCATCGGTCCGACGACGAGGAATGCCAGCCGGGCGGTGAGCGAGAACTGGGACAGCGACGCGGCCACGAACGCGTCGGCCTCGGAGCAGATCGACAACAGCACCGCGAGGATCGCCAGGGCGAGGATCGACACCACAGGGTTACTGGCAGCGCTGTGCAGCCAGCTTGCCGGTACCACGGCTTTGAGGGTGGCCGCGGCCATCGCGCCGACGACGAGGAAACCGCCGGCGTGCATCACGTCGTGCCGTACGGACCCCCAGAACGCCGCCCCCTTGCTGAGGCCGTCCGACGACGGGTGATCCGGTGGGCGCAACCAGTCCGTGCGGCCCAGCCGCTGCCACAACCAGCCCATCGCGCACGCCACGAGCAGACTCGCCACGAACCGGGCGAGGACCATCTCGGGGTTGCGGGGAAAAGCCACGGCGGTGGCGGTCAGCACGATCGGGTTGATCGCCGGGGCGGACAGCAGGAACGCCAATGCTGCCGCGGGGGTGACGCCCCGGCGCACAAGCGCCCCGGCCACCGGCACGGAGGCGCACTCACAGCCGGGCAGGACCGCCCCGGCCATCCCGGCGACCGGCACCGCGAGGGCGGGCTGTCTCGGCAGCGCGCGGGCGAAAAACGATGGTGGGACGAACACCGCGATGATCGCCGACAGCAGCACACCGAGCACGAGGAAGGGCAGGGCCTGGACGAACACCGCTACGAACACGGTCATCCAGCCCTGCATCACCGGCTCGGATAACGCCCGGCGGATCGGCCCCTGCAGCGCAACCACCAGGAGCAGCAGCATGGTCAGGACAAGGGATGAGTTGAACTGCCAACCCTCCGGATCGTCCGCGTCACGGTGGTCAACCCGAGTCGGGGCTGCCTTGGTGGTGGTCACGGGTGAGGTACCTCCGGAATGGCAGGGCTTCGTGGGTTGGTTCCCGTCCACCTTCAGTACGCCGGCTCGGGCACGGCTTCTCATTCTTAGTGGGGGTTCGGCTCCACCTTGGGCTACCAGTTTTTCGTACGATCATCCAATGGAGTGGACCGCGCCGATCAGTGCCCTCCTGGGCGGATCACTCCGGTGACCGCTCCAGCGAGCGCTCGGCGACACCACCCAGGTGCGCCTCGAAGACCTCCGACGCGTCCGGCGTGAGCGTGCGCAGGGCCACCATCGCCGTGATGATCACGTCGCACAGCTCCGACTCGACGTCCTGCCAGCTGTGCGTATAGCCCTTCCGCGGGTTCTGGCCCGTCGCGCCGATGATGGCCTGGGCGACCTCGCCGACCTCTTCCGACAGCTTCAACATCCGTAGCAACGTCTCCTGTTGGGGCGGCAGGTCGCTCTCCGCGTCGAGCCAGGCGTGCAGGTGGCCTACCGTGTCCCAGATGGGGTCCATGGTGGTGTCCAGGGTGTGTTCCATGCGGGAAGCCTGCCATGTGCGGTGTAGGGATGGAGGGCCTCCATCCCGTATCCCCGACCCGTACCGAAAGGCCGTGGAGACCGGCATGACCATCCCTGTGGACCGGCTCACCGAACCCGGTCGCCCGGTACCGCAACGACCCCTGGGGCGAGATGCGTACCGCCTGGAAGTTCATCGTCGAAGGCGGGAAGGTCGGCCGCTTCGAGACCGGGCAGGCCTAAGGGCTTCTCCGCCGATTGCGTAACGGTGAAAAGGGAATTGCGCATGGCGCCGGCGCCGACTCCCTGCGTCTGGGGCCTATGCGTTCCGTTTGACTTCTATATGCGTACATGTCTACGTTGGATTCAGATTGAACGATATATTCGTCTTCATTTCTGGCGAGAAGACGAACAATCTCAACATCCCGATCGACGACCACGTGGTCGTTGGTTGTCCGACGGACGGATGCTCCGCCGTGGGGTCTGCTGTACTCAGCAGCCCAGGTGGGCCCGATGCCGCGCATGTCAGCGTGTGAGTCGGCGATGGCAACTCCCGCCATATTCAAGGCCGATGTACCGGACCCCTTCGCGAACGCATCACTGCCTGGCGCTGACGCCACCACGGCCGTGCAGGGCTCGGGCCCGTCTACGCTCCCGGGAAGGGAAAGCATCATGCGGGTAACGACATCCAGGACCTTCCGGCTGCTCGCCGGCCTGTTCGCTGCTCTGTCTCTGGTCTTTGGCGGAGCCGGCGTAGCCAGTGCCACCAGCACGTCCACCCCGGTTTCGTCCGGCTATTGCGACTATTACTGGGACGGTCGCTCCTACGTCTACTGGTGCCATGACAACCGCGGGAACCGCGACTTCCGCGACAACCGCTTCGACAACCGCGACTTCCGCGACAACCGCTTCGACAACCGCGACTTCCGCGACAACCGCTTCGACAACCGCTTCGACAACCGCTTCGACAACAACAGTGTCCGCATCATTGTGACGCTGCAAGGTTGACGGCGAATCACTTCGGTAAAGCCAGTCGGCTCCTTCCTAGCCGGCCCGGAACGTGCGGCGGTACGCGGCCGGGGTTGTGGCCAGTGCGCGGTGGAAGTGCTGCCGCAGGCTGTCCGCACTGCCCAGGCCGCTTCGCTGTGCCACCGTGTCCACCGGCAGGTCCGTCGTCTCCAGCAGTTCGCGCGCCCGCGCCAGACGCTGCTGGTTGAGCCACTTCAGCGGGGTCAGGCCGACCTCCAGCGCGAAGTGACGGCCGAACGTACGTGTACTCATCCCGGCCCGTGACGCCAACTCCGCGATCGTGAGCGGCCGGTGGAGCCTCGCCACCGCCCAGTCCAGCACCGGCGCGAGGCCCTCCGCCCGCGGCGGCGCAGGGGTGCGGGGCGGGGCGTACTGCGTCTGGTCGCCCTCCCGGTGCGGGGCCACCACCATCCGGCGGCCGACCTCCGCCGCCGCTGCCGTGCCGTAGTCGCCGCGCACGATGTGCAGGCACAGGTCGATCGCGGCTGCGGTACCCGCGCTGGTGAGGATCGAGCCGTCGTCGACGTACAGGGAACGGTCGTCGACCCGCACATACGGGTAGCGACGGCGCAGCTCCTCCGCGTACATCCAGTGGGTCGCCGCCGGACGGCCGTCCAGCAGGCCCGCCGCGGCCAGCACGAACGCGCCCGAGCAGAGCGAGGCGATCCGCGCCCCGCGGGCGTGCGCCTCGCGCAGGGCGTCGAGGAGCGCGGCGGGCGGCTCGTAGCCGTCCATCATGCAGGCCGGGACCACGATCAGATCCGCCTCGCGCAGGGCGTCGAGGCCGTGCTCGGCGGCCAGTTGCAGACCGCCGGGCGCGCGCTGTGCACCGCCAGGGGCGGTGGCGCACAGCACCAGGTCGTACCCCTCGCCCGCGAACACCGCGCACGGCACGGCCAGCTCGAACAGGGAGGTCTCCTCCAGCAGGGTCACCGCCACACGAAGTGCCATGGCGCAAATCTAGGGGAAGCTGATGTTTACGCCAATGGTGCGGCGGGCTGCGCTGGTTCGGCGAGGGCGGGGCGCCGGCGCCCGAGTGGTCGGCGCGGGTCGAAGCCGTACGCGACATCCTCACCTCAGGCGGCCGCACCCATGCGCAGGGGGCGCTGGCCTGGCTGTGGGCGCGCAGCCCGCGGACGATCCCGATCCCGGGCTTCCGCAGCGTGGCACAGGCGGAGGAGAACGCGGGGGCGGTGAACCACGGTCCGCTGCGGGGTGAGCAGCTCGCCGAGATAGACAAGGTCCTCTCCCGCGAGACGGATTGACCTCAAGCCTCGTGGGTCCCCCGGACGAAGTCTGGGGGGGTGAGGCGCGGGGTCCGGGGCGGAGCCACGGGCCTTGGCCTCAGCCGCGCCCGATGTACGGCATCCCCGTCGCCATCACCGTCGCGAACTGCACATTCGCCTCCAGCGGCAGCTCCGCCATATGGAGCACCGTCCGCGCCACATCCGCCGCGTCCATCACCGGCTCCACCACCACCTCCCCGTTCGCCTGCAGGATCCCCGCACGCATGTGCTGCGTCATCTCCGTCGCCGCGTTGCCGATGTCGATCTGGCCGCACGCGATCCGGTACGCCCTCCCGTCCAGTGACAGCGACTTCGTCAGGCCCGTCATCGCGTGCTTCGTCGACGTGTACGGCGCCGAGTGCGGGCGGGGCACATGCGCCGAGATCGAGCCGTTGTTGATGATCCGGCCGCCCTGGGGGGACTGGTCCTTCATCATGCGGAAGGCCGCCTGCGCGCACAGGAAAGCGCCTGTCAGATTGACGTCCACCACCGAGCGCCAGTCCTCGTAGGAGATGTCCTCGAAGGGGACCCGGGGGCCCGACGTTCCCGCGTTGTTGAACAGCAGGCCAACACCCCCGTGGCGTTCGCGCACGGTGGCAAACAGCGTGGTCACATCCGCCGGTGACGTCACATCAGTGGGGACGCACAGCACGTCCCCACCCGCCAGCGACGCCGTCTCCTCCAGCGCCTCGGCGCGTCGGCCCGCCAGGGCCACCGACCAGCCCGCCCCCGCCAGCGCCAGCGCCACGCTCCGGCCGATGCCCGAGCCCGCTCCCGTCACCACGGCAATCTTCGCAACTGCGTTCATGGACGCGCAGCGTAGTCGCCTACTTGTACGCGGAACTCATCCGACCGACACACGGATGTTGTGTACTCGACAACGCAGAGTCGTCGGCCCCCACTCCAATGCGAAGGGACAACAGTCGTCTGGGGAGGGGCACATGAGACCCGCACCGCACGCACCCGAGCTCCGCGCCGCCGCCCGGCACATCGGCCGCCGCCGGTTTCTCACCGTCACCGGCGCCGCCGCCGCACTCGCTTTCGCCGTCAATCTGCCCGGCACCGCCCACGCCGCCGAGCTCGACGCCAAGAAGATCAACGAGGACCCCTTCACGCTCGGGTGTCGCCTCCGGAGACCCGCAGCCCGGTTCCGTACTGCTGTGGACCCGCCTCGCGACCCGCCCCTACGAGCCCGACAGCGGACTGCCCCGCGCCAAGGTCCCGTTGCTCTGGGAGGTCGCCCACGACTCCCGCTTCAGCCGTATCGCCAGGCGCGGATCCGTCATCGCCCACCCGGAGTTCCACCACAGCGTCCACGTCGAAGTCGCCGGCCTCGGCAACGACCGCCCGTACTACTACCGCTTCCGCGCCGGGAACTGGATCAGCCCGACTGGGCGCACCAGGACCGCGCCCGCCCGGGCCGCGCGGATCAGTGAGCTGAAGCTCGCAGCCGTGTCCTGCCAGGCGTACCACGACGGCTACTTCACCGCGTACAAGCACCTCGCCGAAGAGGACCTCGACGCCGTCTTCCACCTCGGCGACTATCTCTACGAGTACGCCGTGAACGCCGTCGGCGGCGCCCGGAAGTACACCGACCGGGTCCTCCCCGCCCACTTCAACCGCGAGACCGTCACGCTCGATGACTACCGGATGCGCTACGGCCTCTACAAGTCGGACCCCGACCTCAAGGCCGCGCACGCCGCGCACCCCTATGTCCTCACCTGGGACGACCACGAGACCGAGAACAACTACGCGGGCGACATCCCAGAGAACAACGTCCCGCCGGAGGAGTTCCTGCTGCGCAGGGCCGCCGCCTACCGCGCGTACTGGGAGAACCAGCCGCTGCGCAGGCCCCAGCAGCCTGAGGGCCCCGACATGCAGCTGTACCGCCGGCTGCACTTCGGGCGGCTCGCGCAGTTCGACATCCTCGACACCCGCCAGTACCGCTCCGACCAGGCGTACGGCGACGGCTGGCAGGTCCCGGGACCGGAGTCCGATGCCCCGTCACGCACCCTGACCGGCGCGACCCAGGAGCGCTGGCTGCTCGACGGCTGGAAGAGCTCCCGCGCCCGCTGGAACGTGGTGCCGCAGCAGGTCACCTTCGCGCAGCGGCGCGACGTCCCGACCACGCCGTACAAGGTGAGCATGGACGCCTGGGACGGGTACGCGGCCTCCCGCGGGCGCGTTCTGGACGGCGCCGCGGCGGCCGGCATCGAGAACCTGATGGTCCTCACCGGCGATGTGCACCGCGGCTACGCGTACGACCTGAGGCGGGACTTCAACGATTCCGCCTCGCCCGTCGTCGGTACCGAGATCGTCGCCACCTCCATCTCCAGTGGCAAGGACGGCGAGGAGCGGCCCGCCAACTACGACACCCTGAGGGCCGCCAATCCGCACATGAAGTTCTACAACGGCCGCCGCGGCTATGTGACCGTCACCCTCGGCGAGCAGCAGGCGCGCGCCGACTTCAAGACGGTCAGCGCCGTCACGACGCCGGGCGCGCCGATCATCACGGCCGCGTCGTTCGTGACCGAGGCCGGCGACCCGGGGCTCAAGCCTGTGTGACCCGATCGCTCGGGTAGCGGACGCCGATGCGGTCCCGTACCGCGTCGAGCGTCCGCATCACGGCGAGGCTGCCGTCCAGGGGTACCAGTGGCGACTCCGTCTCGCCCGCCCGCAGACACCGCATCACCTCGGCGGCCTCGTGCCGGAGGCTGTCCCGCCGCCCCTCGGCGGTGAACTCCTCCGGCTCGTGGCCGCCTTCGCGGTGCAGTACGAAACGGTCCGGGAAGAAGAAGCCCTGCGGAAGATCTATCCGGCCTGCCGTGCCGGTCACCGAAGCCGTCACCGGGGTGCCCGCCGTGACCGAGCAGGACAGCAGCGCTGTCGCCCCCGACTGTGACCAGCCCAGCAGCATGCCGGTGTTCAGGTCCACGCCCTCGGGGGAGAGCAGCGCATCGGCCTGTATGCGGTCGGGCTCGCCGAGCAGCAGCTGTGCGAACGAGACCGGGTAGACGCCGAGGTCGAGCAGCGCGCCGCCGCCGAGTGCCGGGTCGCGCAGCCGGTGGTCCGGCGCGAAGGGGCCTGCGAGACCGAAGTCGGCCTGCACGGTACGGACTTCACCGATCGCGCCGTCCCCGACGAGCGCGGTGAGCCGTCGCACGAGGGGGTTGCAGTACATCCACATGGCCTCCATGAGGAAGAGCTCGCGCTCGCGGGACAGAGAGACCAGCTCTTCGGCCTCCCGCGTGTTCAGCGTGAACGCCTTCTCGCACAGCACCGCCTTTCCGGCCTCCAGGCAGAGCCCGGCCGCTGCCCGGTGCGCGGAGTGCGGCGTTGCGACGTACACCACATCGACGTCCTCGTCGGCGGCGAGCGAGACCCAGTCGCCGTACGCCCGAGCGATGCCGAACCGATCCGCGAACGCCTTGGCGGACGCTTCCGTACGCGACGCCACCGCCACCACCTCGGCGTCAGGCATCGCCTGCAGCTCCGCCGTGAATGACGCGGCTATGCCGCCGGTCGCCAGGACACCCCACCGCACGATCCCGCTCATCCCAGCCCGCCTCGAAAATAGGTCTCGACCACAACGGACGAGCTGAGAGCATAGGGAGGGATTCAAGGACATGGAGACGCAATGCCGAAGCCGGACAGCGGCCAGACCAGCACAGAAGGACACATACCGGCCGCCGACCCGGCTCTCTTGACGTCGGGCGGCCCCGCACCCCTGGCGACGACCGACCCAGTACCTCTGGCGGCGGCCGACCCGGCGCCTTTGGCGGCAGCGCGCCGCGCCGGCTTCCTGGTCACCCTTGTCCTGGGCGGCCTCACCGCCCTGCCGCCGCTCTCCATGGACATGTACCTCCCGGCGCTGCCCGCGGTCACCAAGTCGCTCGGCTCGCCCGCCGCGACCGTCCAGCTCACGCTGACCGCATGCCTGGCGGGCATGGCGCTCGGCCAGCTCGTCGTCGGCCCGATGAGCGACCGATGGGGACGCCGCCGTCCGCTGCTCATCGGCATGATCGTGTACGTCGCCGCCACCGCGATCTGCGCGCTTGCCCCCACCGCCGAGCTGCTGATCGGCTTCCGGCTGCTCCAGGGACTCGCGGGCGCGGCCGGCATCGTCATCGCGCGGGCCGTGGTCCGTGATCTGTACGACGGCGTGGAGATGGCCCGGTTCTTCTCCACGCTGATGCTCATCTCCGGTGTCGCGCCGATCATCGCGCCGCTGATCGGCGGACAGGTGCTGCGGATCACCGACTGGCGCGGCATCTTCGTCGTTCTCACCGGCGTCGGCATCGTGCTCACGCTCGTGGTGGCGAAGTGGCTGCACGAGACGCTGCCGCGGGAGAAGCGGCACAGCGGCGGCGTCGGCGGGGCCCTGCGCACCATGCGCGGACTGTTGTCCGACCGGGTCTTCACCGGCTACACGCTCACCGGCGGGCTCGCCTTCGCCGCGCTCTTCGCGTACATCTCCGCGTCGCCGTTCGTCGTCCAGGAGATCTATGGCGCATCGCCGCAGACCTTCAGCCTGCTCTTCGGCGCCAACTCCGTCGGCCTGATCGCCGTCGGCCAGATCAACGGCAAGGTGCTGGTGGGCCGGGTCAGTCTGGACAAGGCGCTCGGCTTCGGGCTCGGCGTGATCACGCTGGCCGCGACCGCGCTGCTGCTGATGACGGCGGGGGTGTTCGGGAAGGTGGGCCTGCTTCCCGTCGCGACCGGCCTCTTCGTGCTGATGTCCGCGATGGGCCTGGCCATGCCGAACACCAACGCCCTGGCCCTGATGCGCACCCCGCACGCCGCGGGCTCCGCGTCCGCGCTGATCGGCACGTCCTCGTTCCTCATCGGGGCGGTCGCCTCACCGCTCGTCGGGATCGCGGGCGAGGCGACGGCCGTTCCGATGGCCGTGGTCCAACTGACCTGCGCGCTGGCCTCGGTGGGCTGCTTCATCGGGCTGTGCCGTCCCTGGCAGCGGCGCGCCGAGGCCGTCTGACACGGGCCGCTCACGGTCCCCTCACGGGCCTCTCACGGATCCCGGCTACTGCTCGCGGCGCGGGAAACCGATCAGATGCAGCCGGTCCTTCGTGTCAGTCCAGCTGAAGATCCCCACCCCCGCGGTCTCCGCGCCCGGCAGCCGCACACCCCGGTCGCGGCGTTCAGGGTGCGCAGCCGGAACCGTTCGTCGTCGACCCGCTCCAGATAGCCGATGCGGCCGCTGTCCTGGGCGATCGCGTACTGCGGAGACGCGTTGGAGATCTCCGCGTTGGAGATCTCCAAGCCCTGCGAGGTGTCGTACGCGGACGGGACGGGGAGCCGGGTCAGGGGCGCCGCGCTGTGCCGGGACAGCTTGCGGGGCTTGTCGTCGGCGGCCCGGCCGCCCTCGCCGCCGCCGCACATGCTCAGCAGGAGCAGCAGTGCCAGCACGATCACCCCGGCCACCAGGGACACGCGCACGACCCTCTGTCTCATGGTCCCCCCGTGAGCGGTGCGCCACGTTCCGTGAGCGGCGACGGCCGTCAGCGTAGCAACCGCCTTCGCACCGCCAGGAGTTCGAATCCGTAGCTGTTCCGTCCCGATTCCGTGCCTAGAATTTGTCGGTGAACGCCACCCTCCCCACCGCGGAAGTCCTGCGCAGCGCCCTGGCCGCGCAGCTGGCCGACCTGCCGCCCACGCAGGCGGCGCAGGCCGTCGAGCGGCTGATCGCCAACTACCGGGGGACCACCCCGACCGACGCGCCCGTGCTGCGGGACCGCTCCGACGTCGCCGCGTACGCCGCGTACCGGATGCCCGCGACCTTCGAGGCGGTACGGTCCGCGCTCGCCGCTCTGCGGGCCGCGGCCCCCGAGTGGGCCCCGGCCACGCACACGGACATCGGCGGCGGGACGGGCGCGGCGAGCTGGGCGGTCGCGGAGGCCTGGGAGGAGGACGCCCCGCGCACGACCGTGCTGGACTGGGCCGAGCCCGCGCTGGCGCTGGGCCGTGAACTGGCCGCCGCATCCGGGGTGCCCGCGCTGCGCGCGGCCCAGTGGCAGCGCTCGCGGATCAGCGCGGCGCTCCGTATCGAGAGCACTGATCTCGTCACGGTGTCGTACGTACTCAAGGAGCTCACCGCCAAGGACCGCGCGGCCGTCGTCACGGAGGCGGCCCGCGCCGCCCAGGCCGTCGTGATCGTCGAACCCGGCACTCCAGACGGCTACGCCCGCGTGATCGAGGCCCGCGACCGCCTGATCGAGGCGGGCCTGACGGTCGCCGCGCCCTGCCCGCACAGCGCCGCCTGCCCCATCGAGCCTGGCTCGGACTGGTGCCACTTCGCGGCCCGGGTCAGCCGCTCCTCGCTGCACCGCCAGGTGAAGGGCGGCTCACTGCCGTACGAGGACGAGAAGTTCAGCTACGTCGCGGCGGTCCGCTTCCCGGCCACACCGGCCCCCGCCCGGGTCACCCGCAAACCCCAGATCCGCAAGGGGCTGGTCCTGCTCGACCTCTGTACAAAGCCGCAGGAACTCCGCCGCGAAACGGTGACCAAGCGGCACGGCCCGCTGTACAAGGCGGCGCGGGACACGGAGTGGGGCGACGCCTGGCCGCGGGACGACGCCTCCGGCGGCTGACCGGCGACTTCATCACGTACGAGACGATACGTCTCGGCTCCTCCCGTTGCTAGATTGACGCAATGACCGAGACGAAGTCCCCCGACTCCAGCCGCCGCAGCGAACGCTCCCGCCGCGCCATCTACGACGCCGCCCTCGCCCTCGTCGGCGAGGTCGGCTACGCCAAGACCACCATCGAGGGCATCGCCGCCCGCGCCGGCGTCGGCAAGCAGACGATCTACCGCTGGTGGCCCTCCAAGGCCGCCGTCCTGCTCGAGGCATTCCTCGGCCTCGCCGGGCAGGCGTCCGAGGGCGAGAGTGAGATCCCCGACACCGGCGACCTCGAAGCCGACCTCAAGTTGGTGCTGCGGGCCACGGTCGACGAGCTGAACAGCCCTGCCTACGACGGCCCTTCCCGTGCGCTCGCCGCCGAGAGCGTGGTCAACCCCGAGCTCGCCGCGCAGTTCGTCCAGAAGCTGCTCGAACCGCAGCTCCAGCTGTACGTGAAGCGGCTGCGGGCCGCCCAGGACACCGGGGGCGTACGCGCCGACATCGACCTCCGTATCGCCCTGGAACTGTTCACCGGACCGCTCACCCACCGCTGGCTGCTGCGTACGCTCCCGCTCACCCACGACTACGCGGACGCGATCGTCGAGTACGCACTGCACGGCCTCGCACCACGGTCCTGACCACCGGATCGGGGGGTGCGGCCACCCCGCGCCCGGGAAGGTGGGACGATGGCAGAGTCCGCCAGGGGCGAGCGCGAGGTGTGAGGGGATAGATGGGCGACGGTATCGGCCGCTACCGCGGCACGGAGAACAGGCTGTCCCGGGAGAGCCGGCTGCCCCAGTGGCTGCGCCGACGCCCCAAGAACACCGACGCCGACGACTCCCGCCGCGAGACTCTGCTGCTGGCTGCCGCCGCCGCGGGACTGCCGCTCGCGCCCGCCGCGTACCCCGTGTCGTACCGATGTTCCTGTGAGCGCATCGGCTGTCCCACGCCCGGCAGGCACCCCGTCTCCTTCGCCTGGCAGACGCAGTCCACGACCGACCCCGCCCAGATCGAGCGCTGGGCAACGGGCCAGCCGCAGGCGAACTTCATCACCGCGACCGGCATGGTCCACGACGTACTCGACGTCCCCCTGGAAGTCGGCCACAACGCGCTTGCCCGGCTGCTGGAACGGGGCATCGAGGTCGGCCCCGTCGCCGAGTCCGGCAGCGACCGGATGCTGTTCTTCACCGCCACGCGCGGCACCCCGGAGGACGAGGACGAGTGGTGGCCCTGCGAGCTGGACTGCCACCCCGAGACGATGGACGAGCATCCGGGGCTGCGCTGGCACTGCCGCGGCAGCTATGTCCTCGTACCGCCGGCGCGGTTGCCCGGTGAGCTCGAGGTGGCCTGGGTGCGCGGGCTTGAGTATCCGCTGCCGGATCCGCTGACGCTGCTGGAGACGCTGACGGACGCGTGCGCGAAGTGGGCGGGCGGGGTGGAGGGCCTGGACCGGCACGAGGTGGCGTGGCCGCTGGGGCGTTAGGCCGCGCCTTCCCGAACTGGGGGCAAGCCCCCAGACCCCCGTACGCCCTTCTGGGGGTCCCCCACGCCCTCCGGGCGTAGGGGGAGTGTCCTCAATCTCCCCCAGACTTCGTCCGGGGGGACCCCCAACGGGCTTGAATTCCGCCGGTCGGGCCGAATATTAAGCCCCTCCGGCGATTGAGGTGGGGGGGTCCCCCCACGCCCGCCAGGGGCGTAGGGGGAGGGGGCCGGGGCGGAGCCCCGGTACGGGACGCGCGGTCAACTCGCGTACCGCTACGACCCCTTCGCCGCCGTCAGCCCCGTCAGCCGGCCCAGCACATCGACCGCCCCGCTGTCCGCGCCGCCCGTCGGCACCGTCACCGCCTGGCTGGAGACCCGCTCCTTGGTGACCGTGGACTTCACCTCGCCCGTCAGCAGCGCCTTCACATCCGGGTGGACCTTCAGCCGTACACCCTTCGCGGCGGTCTGCCGCTCGTAGTTGCGCACGGCGAAGAAGACCAGCGCGTTGCCGTCCTCGGTGACAAGGCCGAGCGGCGCGAAGTCGTCGGAGTCCAGCGGCTGGTCGATGTACTGCGTGGACATCCCCGGCAGATTCGAGTCCTTCTTGCGGGACGCGCGCCAGCCCGAGGTGTGCGGACCGTCCTTGAAGTGCTCCGGCTTGCCGTTCTGCATGTACGAGGAGTACTCCTCGCTCAGATCGCGCGGAGCGACCGCCAGCGCGGCGCTGTCCGGCGCGACCGGCTCGGCCCAGCCGTCCTTGTCGGTCTTCAGGGCAGGTATCCGGCCGGGGGACAGGATCGTCAGATACGCCGCCTGCCACAACTGGTCCGCGCCGTTGCGCACGAAGACCAGCACCCAGCGGTTGTCCAGAGCGCCCTTGTCCTGATCCCGGTTGGAGTCGACGTCCGCGAGGAAGAACCGCGGCCAGCCCGCCTTCTTCGGAATGGTGAACTTCGCGTCCGTCAGCTCCAGCGGAACATGCTGCGGGTTGCCGTCCGGGTAGTTGACGCTGCGCGCCTTGAGACCGGCCTGGTTGATCGCGCCGAGCGCACCGGTGACATGGGCCGCGTCCAGGGCCGGATCGTAGGCCTTGTCGGCCTTGTTGTAGGCGTCGGTGAAGTCCTTGAGCGCCTGCGCGGCCTCAGACTTCGTCGCCGAAGGTACGACCTCCCGCTCCCCGTGCACCGTCACGCACCCGCTCGCCGTCAGGCACAGCACCGTCATCGCCGCGAGCCCTGTCGCCGCCCGACTCAGCCTTCTCATCGGTTGCCTTCTGCTCCTTGACCCCCACTGACCGTCCGAACCCTACCGGGGCCAGGAACAGCCCGAGCGTCGGGACCAGATACAGCGCCCACACCGTGACCTGGAGGACGGTCGGGTCGGGCTGGAAGTTGAAGACGCCCTTCAGCAGCGTGCCGTACCAGGTGTCCGGCGGGATCGTCGTGCTGATGTTGAAGGCCTTGTCCGCCAGACCGCCCAGGAAGCGGGCCTCCTGGAGGTCGTGGACGCCGTACGCCAGCACACCGGCCGCCACGACGACCAGCATGCCGCCGGTCCAGGTGAAGAACTTGGCCAGGTTGATCCGCAGCGCGCCCCGGTAGAACAGCCAGCCCAGCAGCATCGCGGTGGCGATGCCGAGCAGGACGCCGATCAGCGGCGCCTGCGTGCTGTGGCTCTCGTCGGTGGCCGCCCGGACCGACGCCCAGACGAACAGCGCCGTCTCCAGGCCCTCGCGCCCCACCGCCAGGAAGGCGGTCGCGACGAGCGCTCCCGTACCCATCTGCAGCGCGGCGTCCAGCTTGTCGTGCAGTTCGGACTTCAGATGCCGCGCGGTGCGCCGCATCCAGAAGACCATCCAGGTCACCAGGCACACCGCGAGGATCGACAGCGAGCCGCCGAGCAGCTCCTGCGCCTCGAACGTCAGCTCCTGCGAGCCGTATTCGAGCGCGAAGCCGAACCCGAGCGAGATCGCGACGGCGACCCCGATGCCGATCCAGATCGGACGCAGCGCGTCCCGACGCCCGGTCTTGACCAGATAGGCGATCAGGATGCAGACGACCAGGCTGGCTTCGAGGCCCTCGCGCAGGCCGATGAGATAGTTGCCGAACACGTCGGGTCCTTTCCGTGCGGGCGGGTCAGGAGAACAGCGCCCGGCCCCACCAGTCGTCCTTGTCCCTGACTCCCGGCGGGATCGCGAACAGCGCCGAACCCACGTGCTGGATGTACTCGTTGAGGTCGTCGCTCGCCGCGAGGGAGCGCTGCACCGGGATGAAGCCCTTGTGGACGTCGCGCTGGTACGCGAGGAAGAACAGCCCCGCGTCCAGGCGGCCCAGGCCGTCCGTGCCGTCGGTGAAGGAGTAGCCGCGGCGCAGCAACTTCGCGCCGCCGTTGGTGTCCGGGTGCGCGAGCCGCACATGCGCGGTCGGCAGCATCGCCGGCAGGAACGGCTCGTCGCGCTCCTTGGCCTTGCCGACCGGGGCGCCCTCGCCCTTGTCCCGGCCGAAGATGTCCTCCTGCTCCTTCAGCGAAGTACGGTCCCAGGTCTCGATGTTCATCCGGATCCGGCGCGCGACGAGATACGAGCCGCCCGTCATCCAGGCCGGACCGTCCTTCTGAGAAACCCAGACATGCTTGCCGAGCGCCGCCGTGTCCGTCCCGGCGATGTTCCGGGTGCCGTCCTTGAAGCCCATCATGTTGCGCGGGGTCTGCGCGTCGGGCGTCGTCGACGAGGTCTTGCCGAAGCCCAGCTGCGACCAGCGGACCGCGACCTTGCCGAAGCCGATCCGGGCGAGGTTGCGGATCGCGTGCACCGCGACCTGCGGGTCGTCCGCGCAGGCCTGTACGCACAAGTCGCCGTCGCTGCGCGCCGGATCGAGGTTGTCGCCGGGGAACTTCGGCAGATCGACCAGGGCGCCTGGGCGCTTGCCCTCAAGACCGAATCGGCCCTTGGCGAACAGGGACGGGCCGAAGCCGATGGTCAGCGTGAGCCGGGACGGCTTGAGGCCGAGCGCCTCGCCGGTGTCGTCCGGCGGGGCCTCCGCGAGACCGCCGTACGCGCCCTCGCCGACGGCCTGCCCGGCCGTCATACGCTCGGCCGCCCGCGTCCAGTCCTTGAGCAACTGGATCAGCTCGGCGCGGTCCTTCGTCTTCACGTCGAAGGACGCGAAGTGCAGCCGGTCCTGGACGGCGGTTGCGATGCCCGCCTGGTGCGCGCCGTGGAAGGGGACGGCCGCGCCGCTCGCGGCCGCGGGCACTGTCGTGTCCTCGCGGCCGATGGCGAGCGCCGTGCCGCCGGCCGCGGCGGCGCCGAGCGCGAGGCCCGCACCGCCCCAGCCGAGCAGCGAACGGCGGGACGGAGCCTTGCCGCCGGTCTCCTCGGCTATGCCGACGGTCTCCGCAGCCGTGCCTTCGGTCTCCGCGGACCTGCCGGTCTCCTCGGACGCACCTGTGGTCTCTTCGCGCACGCTTGCGGTCTTCTCGGACATGAGGTGGCCCCCCTCTACTTCACAACCGCGGCGGCGAGCTTGGACAGCGGCTCGGCGAGCGCGTTGACCGCGTCGCTGAGCTCCTTGCGCTCCGCCTTGCCGACCTTGTCGTACGACGTGAACTCGTACGAGGTGGTGTCCTTGCGGTACTTGTCGAGCAGCTTGTTCAGCGCCGCGAACTGCTTGTCGAGCTCGGCGACGAGCTTCGGGTCGTTCTTCGACGCGACCGGCTTGAGCAGCTCGTACGACTTCTGCGCACCCTCGACGTTCGCCTTGAAGTCGACGAGGTCGGTGTGGCTGTAGCGCTCCTCCTCACCGGTGACCTTGCCGGTGGCGACCTCGTCGAGCAGCTCCTTGGCGCCGTTGGCCATGGAGGTCGGGGTGATCTCGGCCGTGCCGACCTTCTTCTGCCAGACCGTCAGGTCCTTGATGAGGGTGTCGGCGAGGGCCTTCTCCGCGGGGCCGATCTTCTTGGTCTGCCACAGCGCCTTCTCGAGGGTGTGCCAGCCGGTCCACTTCTGGCCCTTCTCCAGGCCGTCCTCGCGCAGGTCGACCTTCGGGTCGATGTTGCCGAAGGACTCGGCGACCGGCTCGGTGCGCTCCCAGCCGATACGGGAGTCGGCGTACGCCTTCTTGGCGGCCTCGATGTCGCCGGCCTTCACGGCGTCCGCGAAGACCTTCGCCTTGGGCAGCGTCTCGTCGGCCTGCGTCTGCACGTACTTGCGGTACGCGGCGACGGCTGCGTCCATCTCCGGGCTGCGCTTGGCGGCCTTGCCACCGCCGGTGGCGGTGACCTGCTGGCGGATGCCGTCGCCCTTCATGCCGGGCTTGCAGGCGATCTCGTACGAACCGGCCTTCACCTCGGCGGTGAGCTTCTGCTTCGTGCCGGGGCCGATGTTCTCTCGCTCGGAGACGATGCGGTCGTCGGGGAAGAGGATGTAGACCTCGGTGACCTTGGAGCCCTTGTTCTCGATGGCCAGCTCGACATGGCCGGCCGGGAACTCCTTCTTCGACACCTCGCAGGAGTCGTCCTTCGCCGTGACGCTGATGCCACCGTCGCCGCCCTTGGCATCGCTCTTCTCGGCGCAGCCCGTGACGGCGGTCAGGGCAGCGGCGGTTGCGGCGGCGGTGACGACGGACAGACGGACGGCTCGCATACGGGCTCCACAAAGGACGAGTACCGGGGGTACGGGGGTGAGGCGGACCTAACTTAACCGAGGCTTACCTCACCAATGCCCACGGGTCCAGTGATGTAGCTCTCAAATCCGGGCCCGGGGTACGGCACCGTCACGGCAAGGTCAAACGAACGTCAAATCGTCCTCTTCGGCCGATGGCCGGGGGCGCCGCGGGCCAGGACTCGTTGATGCTTGAATGCCGGGGTGAATGAACTGGACGTACTGAGCGTCTTCTGCGGCCCCGACGGCCGCCACGGGAACACGCTCGGAGTCGTACGCGACGGCCGCACATGCCCCGACACGGCGTCCCGGCAGACCCTCGCCGCCCAACTCGGGTTCAGCGAGACCGTCTTCGTCGACGACCCCGAGCGCGGCGTCGTCGACATCTACGCCCCCGGCCTGGGGCTTCCCTTCGCCGGGCACCCCCTCGTCGGCGCCGCCTGGCTGCTGGATCTGGAGGCGCTTCATCCTTCCCCTGCCTTCGGCGGGGAGACCCCTATCGCGGGCGAGGTATGGGCCCGGCAGGACGGGGAGTTCACCTGGATCACCGCGCGCGCCGAGTGGGCGCCGCCGCGGCGGCTGGAGCGGTACGCATCCCCGGCCGAGGTCGACGCACTGCCCGCGCCGCCGCCCGGGGAGGGCTGGCTCTACGCCTGGGCCTGGCAGGACGAGGCCGCCGGACGCGTGCGCGCCCGCGCCTTCCCGCGGCGCGACGACGGCATCGTCGAGGACGAGGCGACCGGCGCCGCCGCGCTGCTGCTCACCGCCGAGCTGGGGCGGGCCCTGAACATCACTCAGGGCCGCGGGTCGCAGATCCTGACCGCCCCCGGCCCCGACGGCACCATCGAGATCGGCGGCCGCGTACGCCTCGCGGCCCCCGTTCCCCTTCCCGTACCTGCTACGCGCTGAGCGGGAACTCCGCCCCCAGCTCGCGGAACACCGCCCCGTTGAACTCGAACGCCCGCTTGCACTCGTCGACGATCCGCTTCTTCTCCAGGTCGTCCGCGTTCACCGCGTCCAGCAGCTCGCGATAGCCCCGCTTGAACGCCGCCGGGTTCGGGATCTGCTCGAATACGTAGAACCGCACCCCGTCGCCGTTGCGTGCGAAGCCCCACGTCCGCTCCGCCTTGGCGCGGATGATCTGGCCGCCGGAGAGGTCGCCGAGGTAGCGGGTGTAGTGGTGCGCCACATACCCCGCGGGCCAGCCGCGCGCGCACTCGGCGATCCGTGCGGCGTACGCGGCGGTCGCGGGCAGCGGCGCGAGCCCCTCGCGCCAGTCCGCACCGCGCAGATGCGCGAGGTCGCGCTCCAGCTCGGCGGTGCGCATCAGCTCCGGCCGGATGAACGGCCCGGCCACCGGGTCGTCCTTCAGTGACCCCGCGGCCTCCTCCAGCGCCCGGTACACGAACCAGAGCTGCTCGGTGTAGCGCGCGTACGCCGCCACGCCGAGCCGGCCGCCGAGCAGGTCGCTCATGAAGGTCGACGTCTCCGCCTCGGTGTGCTGCTCGTGCGAGGCAACACGGATGAGTGTCGAGAAGGACGTGTCCAAGGCGGGCCTCCTGGGACCGATGGGTACGGGAACGGAAGCGGCGACGGCACTCACGGTTGCCAGCACCGATGTTCCTGCTTAGGCTTACCTAAGTCAATGTGTTCCCGACGACCTGTCGGTAAAAACGTACCCCTTTTGACGGTCAGGGCAACGTGAGAATCTCGGCCCCGCTCTCCGTCACCACCAGCGTGTGCTCGAACTGCGCGGTCCGCCTCCGGTCCTTCGTCACCACGGTCCAGCCGTCGTCCCACATGTCGTACTCATGCGTGCCGAGGGTGAGCATCGGCTCGATCGTGAAGGTCATACCCGGCTGCATCACGGTGGTCGCGTGCGCGGCGTCGTAGTGCGGGATGATCAGCCCGGAGTGGAACGACGAGTTGATCCCGTGCCCGGTGAAGTCGCGGACCACGCCGTAGCCGAAACGCTTGGCGTACGACTCGATGACCCGGCCGATGACATTGACCTGGCGGCCGGGCTTGACGGCCTTGATGGCGCGGTTGAGGGACTCCCGGGTCCGCTCCACCAGCAGCCGCGACTCCTCGTCGACGTCACCGCAGAGGTAGGTGGCGTTGTTGTCGCCGTGGACGCCGTTGATGTACGCGGTGACGTCGAGGTTCACGATGTCGCCGTCGCGCAGGACGGTGGAGTCCGGGATTCCGTGACAGATGACCTCGTTGACCGAGGAGCAGAGGGACTTGGGGAAGCCGCGGTAGCCGAGCGTGGAGGGGTACGCGCCGTGGTCGCACATGAACTCGTGCGCGACCCGGTCGAGTTCGTCGGTGGTCACCCCGGGCGAGATGTGCTTGGCGGCCTCCTCCATCGCCTGCGCGGCGATGCGACCCGCGATGCGCATCCGCTCCACGGTGTCGGAGTCCTGGACCTCCGGCCCGGTGTACGGGGTGGGCGCGGGCTTCCCGACGTACTCGGGGCGCGGGATGGCTCCGGGGACGGAGCGGATGGGAGAGAGCTCCCCTGGGACGAGCAGCGACTGGCCAGACATGCCAGCGAGTCTAACCAGGGGCCATGGGGCAGCATGGCTCCAGAGGAAGGAGCCGACGATGGCCCTGTTCAAGAAGCGCACGGTCGGAAAGCCGGGCGAGTGGTACTACTGCCTCGAGCACAAGAAGGTCGAAGAGGGCCCGGAGTGTCCGGCGAAGAACCGCTTCGGTCCGTACGCGTCGCGCGAGGAGGCGGAACACGCGATGGAGACGGCGCGGGAGCGGAACCTGGAGTGGGAGAACGATCCGCGGTGGCACGACGCCGCCCGGCCGTCCGACGACGACCCCGCGTAACCGGGTCCGGGTACCGGGTCCGTGCTGCGGGTGGCCTGCGGCGCTTTCCCCCGCCCCGCCCGCTTCCCTGAACTGGGGCTCCGCCCCAGACCCCGCGCCTCAAACGCCGGCGGGGCTTGGTTTCGGGGCTCTGCCCCGGGCCCCGCGCCTCAATCGCCGGACGGGCTGGAAAATCCAGCCCGTCCGGCGATTGAGGACACGGCCGAAGGCCGTACGGGGGTCTGGGGGCTTGCCCCCAGTTCAGGAAGGCCCGCCGCGGGCGGTCAGGCCCGCTCCGCCATCTCCTCCCGCTGCGCACGCCTCCGCACCGCGTCCTCGTCCGTCTCCGCGTCGTACGTGAGCAGCTTCGGCAGCGCCACCGCCAGCAGCCCCACCGACGCCACGCACGCCACACCCCCGCTCCAGATCGCCGGGCGCGTGCCCGTCCAGCCCGCCAGTGCGCCCGCGCGGACCTGGCCCAGCTGCGGGCCGACGCTGTACGAAAGCACCTCGATGCCCGCCAGACGGCCGCGTAGCTCCTCCGGGATCGTCTGGTTCCAGATCGTCGAGCGGCCCAGGCCGCTCAGCATGTCGCCCGCGCCCGCGAACGCCAGGCACAGCAGCACCAGCCAGACGTTCGAGAACCAGCCCGCCGCCGCGATCGCCATGCCCCAGCCCGCCGCGCCGAAGACCACGAACAGGCCGTGCCGCCGCACCCGGGACGTCCAGCCGCTGGTCAGGCTGAGCAGTACCGAGCCGACCGAGCCCGCCGCGTACATCAGGCCCAGCGCCCACTCCGCGTCCAGGTCGTCCGCGAGGAACGGGAAGATCGTGTTCGGGAAGGCGAAGAACATCGCCGCCAGGTCGATCGCGTATGTCCCCAGGAGCACCGGACGGGACCAGGCGTAACGCGCCCCCTCCGCGATGCCGCGCAGCGACGGCTTCTCCGCGTCGTGCGCCGGCGGGGCCGAAGCCAGACGCAGGCACAGCAGCACGGACGCGACGAAGCCGCCGACCGTGATCGCGTACGCCGGCGCATGACCCGCGTAAGCCACCACCAGACCCGCCAGCGCCGGCCCCACGATCGCGCCCAGCTGCCAGCGCAGCGCGTTGAGCGCGGCCGCAGCCGTGAGCTGGTCGTGCGGGACGATGCGGGCCATCAGTGAGTCCAGCGCCGGGCGTTGCATGCCGACCAGCGCGGAGACCCCGGCCGCGACCAGGTACAGCGGCCACAGCATCGGGTCCGGGAGCAGCGCGTTCACCAGCAGGATCACGGCCAGCAGGCAAAGGCCCGCCTCGGTACCGAGGATCAGCTTGCGGCGGTCGACCGCGTCGGCCAGCGCCCCGCCGTACAGGCCGAAGACCACCAGCGGCACCAGCTCCACCGCGCCCATCACGCCGACCGCTAGCGGGGATCCGGTGAGGTCCTTGATCTGGAGCGGCAGCGCGACCATCGCCATGAAGCTGCCGAAGTAGGTGACCAGGCCCTGGATCCACAGCAGCCGGAAGTCGCGGGACGAACGCCAGGGCGACAGGTCGGGCAGGATCGCGGAGAGCTTGGAGGCCATGGTCACAAAGCATGGTCCGTGCCTGTCGTGGCCACGAGCAACCGGTTTACCGGCCTGGCGGGGGTTACCAGCGCGCCGGCGGCGGCGATGTCAGCTGGTCCGCGAGGCGCGACAGCCGGTCCCGGAACCTCCGCCGTCCCCGTGCCACCGGCAGGCTGTTCTCCCCGGCCGCCGCGCTGACCAGATGCTGCACCGTGTCGATGTCCACCTCGTCCGCCCGCTCCGCCACCGTCAGCGCCTCGTGCGCCAGACCGTGCACTTCCGGGTCCCCGCCGTCCAGCGCCAGCACCGTCGCCCCGGCCCGCCGCGCGTCGTGCACCCGCTCGAGCAGCCCCGCGTCCGGCCGCGCCGGTGCCACCACCAGCAGGGTCTCGCCCCGACGCGCCGCCTCCAGCCTGCCGAGGCCGACCGCCAGCTGCGCAGGGTCGCCGGGCCGCACCCGGTGCCGTACGAGCGTCGGTGTCAGCTCCGGCTGCCCGGACCAGGCCGACTCGTCCACGAGATGCGCGGCCAGATGCCACGGCTCGTACTCCTCGGTCCCCACCAGCAGCAGCCCGCCGCCCTGCGGCACGACGGACGACCGCAGCACCCCCGCGAACCGCCTGGTCGCCGCGGGCCAGCCCGTGCCAGCCAGGACTTCGCGCAGCAGCGCGACGCGTACCGCATCCATGGCCCCGCATCCTGCACCACAGCCGCGCCGGGCGGGGCGGGTTGCCACCAGCTCACCCGTTCGGGTGCCGATACCAGGAAGTAAGGTCGGGCCCATGACTTCTACTGACAGTGCAGGCACCGCGCCGAAGGCCCCGGCCAAGGACCCCTGGGACCTCCCCGACGTGTCCGGCCTGGTCGTCGGCGTCCTCGGCGGTACCGGTGACCAGGGCCGCGGGCTCGCGTACCGGCTGGCCAGGGCCGGGCAGAAGGTGATCATCGGATCCCGGGCCGTGGAGCGCGCCGAGACCGCGGCTGCCGAGCTGGGCCTCGGCATCGAGGGCGCCGACAACGCCGAGTGCGCGCGGCGCAGCGACGTGGTGATCGTGGCCGTGCCGTGGGAGGGGCACGCCAAGACCCTCGAGACGCTGCAGAAGGAGCTCGCGGGCAAGCTTGTCGTCGACTGCGTCAACCCGCTCGGCTTCGACAAGAAGGGCGCGTACGCACTCAAGCCGGAGGAGGGCAGCGCCGCCGAGCAGGCCGCCGTCCTGCTGCCCGACTCGAGGGTGACCGCCGCCTTCCACCACCTCTCCGCCGTGCTGCTGCAGGACGCCTCGATCGAGGAGATCGACACCGATGTGCTGGTGCTGGGCGAGGCGCGCGCGGACACTGACATCGTGCAGGCGCTGGCGGGCCGCATCCCCGGTATGCGCGGAGTCTTCGCGGGCCGGCTGCGTGGTGCCCACCAGGTCGAGTCGCTGGTCGCCAATCTGATCTCGGTGAACCGCCGCTACAAGGCGCACGCGGGTCTGCGCGTCACCGACGTGTAGCGCGTCACCGACGCGCAGGTGGTGCGGCCGCCGACGGGGCATGGGGGACACTGGGCGGGACGTACAACACCCGACAGGAGCCGTACCCCATGCCCCGCCTCGCTCTCTACTCCCTGATCGTCTGCACCCTCGCCGTCGTCGCGGCCGTGGTCTCCTTCGCGCAGGGCAGCCGGCTCGGCATCGTCTGGGTGCTGCTCGCGGGGCTGGCCTCCAACATGACCTGGTACTACCTGCGCCGGGCGAAGACCACTACCGGCTGACGACCGCCTCGCAGCCGGGGTTCCGGTCGCTCCAGAACCGGTAGAAGTCCTGGCCGCAGTAGCTGTAGTCCTCATGCACGCCGAGCCCGCTCAGCACCGCGTCGATCACGCCGAAGAACGCGTAGTTCACCTCGGGGATGAACAGGATGCCGAAGACGGCGAGCAGCCCGAACGGTGCGTACGGCTCGACCTGGCGGCGGATCTTGTACGAGAGCCAGGGCTCGATCACGCCGTAGCCGTCAAGACCCGGCACCGGCAAAGAGTTCAGAATCGCGGCCGTGATCTGGAGCAGCGCGAGGAACGCGAGCGCGAACCGGAACACCCACGGCACCCCGTCCAGCGCGTCCAGCCAGAACGGCGCGGTGCACACGACCGCGAACAGCAGATTCGTCAGGGGCCCCGCCGCCGAGATCAGGCTGTGCTTCCAGCGCCCCGTGATGCGGCCGCGCTCGATGAAGACCGCGCCGCCCGGCAGACCGATGCCACCCAGGATCACGAACAGCACGGGCAGCACGATGCTGAGCATCGCATGGGTGTAGACGAGGGGGTTGAGCGTCAAGTACCCCTTGGTGCCAATCGAGATGTCGCCGCTGTGCAGCGCGGTGCGGGCGTGCGCGTACTCGTGCAGACAGAGCGAGACGATCCACGCCGAGGTGACGAACAGGAACACGGCGATCCCCGGGCTTGCCGCGAAGTCCGTCCACACCGCCCAGCCGGTCACCGCCATCACGGCGACTATTCCGAGGAAGACCGGGCTGATCCTCCGGTCGCTGTGGCGGCTTGTGGCGGTGGTCATGGGCGCGGCTCCTGAAGACTGGGGGTCCCCCCACGCCCGCCAGGGCGTAGGGGGAGGGATGTGCGGATCGACCGTACCGGTGGCGTGGGGTGAACGTCCCACGGATGCGGCGAGGTTCCTGCTGCCCTGGTTCCCGCTGGATATTGCTGCGCGGGTCCGGTTCCCTACCGGTGACAATGGGCGGGTGCACTATCGGGTACTCGGCACCACTCAGGCTCTCCACGACGACGGCACACCCGTCGCGCTCGGCGGTGCGCGGCTGCGCGCGCTGCTGGCGGTACTGGCACTACGGCCGGGGCGTACGGTCCCGGTCGGCGTCCTCGTCGACGAGGTGTGGGCAGGCGATCCGCCGGCGGACGCGGTGGGCGCGGTGCAGGCGCTCGTCGGGCGGCTGCGGCGGGCGCTGGGGCATGCGGCGGTGGCGTCGGCGGACGGCGGCGGTTACCGGCTGTGTGCCGACGGCGACGATGTGGACCTGTACCGTTTCGACCGGCGCGCGGGGGAGGGGGCGCGGGCGCTGGAGCAGGGCGACGCGGTGAAGGCGGCGGCGCTTTTGGACGACGCGCTCGCGCTGTGGCAGGGGCCGGTGCTGGCCGATCTGCCCGACCGTACGGCCGAGGCCGCGCGCTGGGAGGCCCGCCGGCTGGACGCCCGCCGCGCACGCCTCGCGGCGGCGCTGGCGCTCGGCAGGGCTGAGGAGGCGCTGCCGGGGCTCGCCGCGCTGTGCGAGGAGCACCCGATGGACGAGCGGCTACAGGTGCTGCGGCTGCGGGCGCTGCGGGACGCGGGGCGTACGGCGGAGGCGCTCGCGGCGTACGAGGAGGTACGTGCGGCCCTCGCGGACCGCTTGGGCGCGGACCCGGGCCGCGAACTGCGCGCGCTGCATGCGGAGTTGCTTTCCCCCACCCCGCCCGTCCTCAATCTCCCCCAGACTTCGTCCGGGGGGACCCCCACGGGCTTGAGTTCCGCCGGACGGGCGGAAACTCAAGCCTCGCCGGCGATTGAGGCGCGGGGTCCGAAGCGGAGCCCCGGGGACGTTCCCGGTAACCTCCGCGCGCGGCTCACCTCCTTTGTCGGGCGCGACGCCGACATCCACGCCATCCACGACGACCTCCGCCGCGCCCGGCTCGTCACCCTGCTCGGCCCCGGCGGGGCGGGGAAGACCCGGTTGTCGCAGGAGGCCGCCGAGCGGGCCGTCGACGGGGCGGGGGAGCGGGAGAACCCCTGGCCCGACGGCGTCTGGCTGGCCGAACTCGCGCCCGTGGACGACCCCGAGACCGTGCCCGAGGCCGTCCTCACCGCCCTCGGCGCCCGCGAGACCGTGCTGCGCGGCGCCGGCGCCGAGGAGCTGCGGGCCGCCGAGCGGCACGGCGACGACCCACTCGTACGGCTGGCCGAGCACTGCTTACGCCGTCGCATGCTGCTGCTCCTCGACAACTGCGAGCATGTCGTCGGCGCCGCCGCCACGCTCGCAGAGCGGCTGCTGGAGAGCTGCCCGGGGGTCACGGTGCTGGCGACCAGCCGTGAACCGCTGGGCGTGCCGGGCGAGTTGGTGCGGCCGGTCGACCCGCTGCCCGACCCGATGGCGCTGAAGCTGCTCGCCGACCGCGGCGCCGCCGCCCGGCCCGGTTTCCGTATCGACGCCGACGAGGCCACCGCCGCCGCGTCCGCCGAGATCTGCCACCGCCTCGACGGACTGCCGCTCGCGATCGAACTCGCCGCCGCCCGCCTCCGGATGCTCGGCCCGCGCCAGATCGCCGACCGTCTCGACGACCGCTTCCGCCTGCTGACCAGCGGAAGCCGTACCGTACTGCCGCGCCAGCAGACACTGCGTGCCGTCGTCGACTGGTCCTGGGACCTGCTCGACGACGCCGAACGCGCTGTCCTGCGGCGGCTGTCCGTCTTCGCGGGCGGCTGCGACCTCCCCGCCGCGGAGGCGGTCTGCGCGGACGCCGGCGAGGACCGCGGCAGTCTGGACGTCGCCGACGCGCTCGGCTCGCTCATCGACAAGTCCCTTGTCGTCGCCGCCCCGACGCCCGACGGGCAGATGCGCTACCGCCTCCTCGAAACCGTCGGCGAGTACGCGGCCGAGCGGCTCGACGAGGCCGCCGAGCGCACCGCCGTCGAGTGGCAGCACCTGCTCCACTACCGGGAGTTGGCCCGCACCACCGACCCCCTCCTGCGCGGCCCCGGCCAGCGCGCCGCCATCGACCTGCTGCAGTTGGAGTACGAGAATCTGCGTACCGCGCTCCGCCGCGCCGTCGCCGCCCGCGACGAGCAGGAGGCACTCCGCCTTGTCCTCTCGCTGGTCTGGTACTGGCAGATGAAGGATCTGCGCACCGAGGCCAGGCAGTGGGCCACCGCCGCGGGCGAGCTCGGCCCCGACCCCTTCGCATCGCCAGTCGAGCCCGCCCCGCCGGTCTTCGAGCGCTTCACCGACGCGCCGCGGCCCATGTCGCCCGAGCTGCTGCAGGAGGCCCGGCGTGGCGCAGCGCTGATCCGCATGGTCTTCATGGACTACGACATCGAGGGGTGGACCTCGCCGGAGAACATGGAGCGGCTGCGCAGGATCACCCAGGTCTACCGGCCTGGACTGCCGCAGACCTGTCAGCCCCCGGGATCTTTCTGGTTCTTCGCCGTCGTGATCACCGGAGACACCCAGCAGCTCAAGGAGGTGCTGAACGAGACCGTCGACGCCTGCCGTGCCTACGGATATGAGTGGGAGCTCGCCGCATCCCTCCAGGCGCGGGCCAATGTCCTGGCCAACCGCAGCGAGTGGGCGGGCGACGCGGCCGCCGACGCCGACGAGGCGCTGGAAGTCTTCACCCGGCTCGGCGACGCCTGGGGCGCCGCCGAGGCCCTGTCCGCGCGCGGCGAGGCGCGCGAGCGGCGCGGTGAATACCTGCTCGCCGCCGAGGACTTCACGGCCGCCATCGAGTACGCGGAGCAGATCGGTGCCCAGGCCCAGACGGCGGTGCTGCGCTCCCGCCTCGGCGGCAATCTGATGGAGACGGGCGAGGGCGAGCGCGGCGAGGCGCTCGTCCGCGAGGTGCTGGCCACGGGCACGAGTGTGGGACACGAGTCGACGGCCATCGCCCGGCTGCTGCTCGCCGTGTGGCTGGGCCGCACCGGGCGCAGCCAGGAGGCGCGCGCCGAGATCGGGCTGCTGCTCGAGCAGTTCCGGTACAACGCCTTCGCGATCTTCGAGGGAATGGTGTTCGGCTGCCTCGCCTGGCTGGACGTCCTGGACGGCCAGTACGAGCTGTCGCTGGACCGGGTGCGTACCGCACTGGTCAAGGCGCAGGATCCGCTGACCCGGATGGTCGCCCCACAGACGCCCTCCGTGCACCTGGTGACCGCCGCCGGGGCGCTGGCCCGGGGCCGCCCGGAGCGCGCGCCGGACGCGGCCCGGCTGCTCGGCGCGTCCGACGCCCTGCTGCCGCCCGGCCACTTCGCGACCCGGCACGAGCGGGAGAACAGAGCCTCTTCCGAGGCCGCGGTGCGCGCAGTGCTCGGCGAGGCCGCCTACGAGGCCGCGTACGCCGAGGGCGGCGGCCTCACTCTCGATGAGGCCACCGCCCTGGTGTGACTGTGTAACCCTGTGGCCGTGTGACCATGCGTCGGATCAGGTCTTCTTACGGAACTTGGCGACCGCGAGCGGCGCGGTGACCGCCGTGATGGCCGCAGCCCAGCCGAGCGTCATCCATACGGATTCGGCGACCGGGCCACCGTTGATCAGATTCCGTGCGGCGTCCGCGAGGTTGGAGAGCGGGTTGTAGTCGGTGAAGCTCTGCAGCCAGCCGGGCATCGTGGTCGGTGGGGCGAAGATCGACGACCCGAACTGCAACGGCATCAGTACGAGCATGGCCACTCCCTGGACGGCCTGGGCCGTCTTCATGGTGAGACCGAGCAGAATGAAGATCCACATCAGCGAGGCGCCGAAGGCCATGGACAGGCCGACCGCCGCGGCCAGTCCGAGGACCGAGGTGTGGATCTGCAGGCCGAGCAGGAAGCCCATGGCGAGCAGGATGGTGGTGGCGACCAGCATCCGGCCGATCTCGACCACGATCTTCGCGATGAGGACGGAGGACCGGGCGATCGGCATGGACCGGAAGCGGTCCATGACGCCCTTCTTGAAGTCGTCGTTCACGCCGGTGCCGACGGCCATGGCGATGTTCATGCCCATCATTGCCATCAGGCCGGGGATCACATAGTTCACGTACTCCTGCTGGTTGCCCTTGCCGGAGATCGCGCCGCCGAAGACGTACACGAACAGCAGCGTGAAGATGACCGGCATCAGCAGTACGTCGAACATCGACTCCGGATCCTGCTTGATCTGCAGGGCGTTGCGGCGCACCAGCGCGCCGATGTGCCGCACATTGGCCCGCAGGCCGATCCGGCCCTCGCCGGGAAGCGCCTTGGCCGGCGCAGCGTTGATCGTTGCCGCGCTCATGCCGCGACCTCCTCGGGAATCGCGTCGGAGATCTCCGACGACAGGGTCTTCTCGCTGGTGATCGCCAGGAACACCTCGTCCAGGCTGGGCAGATGGGTGCCGATGTGCGCGATGCCGAATCCGCGGACGCCCAGCAGGCCGACCACCGCGGTCAATTGCTCGTCGCTGAGGATCGGCACGTACAGCAGTCCCTCGTCCGGGACGGCATGCGCCCCCGCGAGCCCGTCCAGGCCGGCGTCGGCGACCGCCGCCGCCATAGCCGACAGCTGCGCCGGATCGCTGGGCCGTATCTGCAGGGTGCGGCCGCCGACCTTCGCCTTGAGCTCGTCCACCCGGCCGTTGGCGATGACCCGCCCGCGGTCGATGACCGTCAGCTCGCTCGCCAGCTGCTCGGCCTCCTCCATGTACTGGGTGGTGAGCAGGACGGTCGCCCCGTCAGCGACCATCCGCCGCACCTCGTCCCAGACCTCGTTTCGGGTCCGCGGGTCCAGGCCCGTCGTCGGCTCGTCCAGAAAGAGCACCGCAGGGCTGCCGATCATCGAGGCGGCCAGGTCGAGCCGCCGCCGCATGCCGCCGGAGTACTGCATTGCGGGCCGTTTCGCGGCTTCGGTGAGCGAGAAGCGCTCCAGCATCTCGTCGGCGCGGCGGCGGGCGTCCTTGCGCGACAGGTCGAGCAGCCGCCCGATCATGTAGAGGTTCTCCCAACCGGACAGCTTCTCGTCGACCGAGGCGTACTGCCCGGTGAGGCCGATGGTGCGGCGCAGCTGTCTCGGCTGCCTCACCACGTCGTAGCCGGCGACGACGGCATGGCCGGCGTCCGGGACGACGAGGGTGGAGAGGCAGCGTACGAGTGTGGTCTTGCCGGCGCCGTTGGGGCCGAGGACACCGACGACCGTGCCCTCGCGCACGTCGAGGTCCACCCCGTCCAGCGCCTTCGTCTCGCCGTAATTCTTAACGAGGCCTCGTACCTCGACGGCGTTGTTGTCGATTCGCGTCATGCCGTACACGGTTCCAGCCGCCACCGACAGACCGCCGACAGATCACCGACAAGCCGGTGACAGCCGCACCGACAACAGGGGAGGGGCAGGTCATGCCCCGTGAAGCTACGCGGAGGGCGGTACTACGCGGGCTTGGCGTAGTCCCCGAAGCCGGCCCAGTCGAGCACGACGCACGGCTCGTCCCCCACCACCCATGCGTCATGACCGGGCGCGACGGAGATGAAGTCGCCGGGTCCCGTGTCCACGGACTCGCCGTCGTTCATGACGATCTTCATCCGCCCGCTGATGATGTATCCGGCGTGAGCGGCCTCGCAACTCTCGGTGCCCGCAATGGGCTTGACGTGCTTGGACCACTGCCAGCCCGGCTCGAATACGGCCCTGCCGACGGGACCCTGGTCGGTGTTGAGAAGGGCGACCTTCCCCTTGCCGTCCTCGAATGGCCGGGTTTCGTCGGCCGAGTCGAAGTTCCTGGAAACGATTCCGGTCATGGTCATCCGCCTCCCGGCGGAGAGAAAGCGGCCCCGAGTGTCAATTCCAGGCTACGCCGCGGCCCCTCGGGGAGTCTCCCGCACGCCGACAGCCCGCCGATGGGGGATGTCGGCGGGCTGTCGTCTGTGCCGGGGGTGGCCGGTGGGTGGTGCTCAGTGGAAGGTGTGCTCCTCCTGCGGGAACGCACCGCCGGCGACGTCGTCGGCGAAGGCCTTCGCGGCGTCGCCGAGCGTCTGGCGCAGGTTGGCGTACTGCTTGGTGAAGCGCGGCACCTTGCCGCCCGTCAGGCCCGCCATGTCGGTCCAGACGAGGACCTGGGCGTCCGTGTCGGGGCCCGCGCCGATGCCGATGGTCGGGATGTGCAGGCTGCGGGTGATCTCGGCGGCGACCTCGGCCGGGACGAGCTCCAGGACGACGGCGAACGCGCCCGCGTCCTGTGCCGCCTTGGCGTCGCGGACCAGCCCGTGGGCGGCCTCGTCGCTGCGGCCCTGGACGCGGTAGCCCATGGTGTTGACGGACTGCGGGGTCAGGCCGAGGTGCGACATGACCGGGATGCCTGCCTGGACGAGCAGTTCGGTCTGTCCGAGCGAGCGCTCGCCGCCCTCCAGCTTGACCGCGCCGACGCCCGCGTCCTTGACCAGCCGGGTGGCGTTGCGCAGGGCCTGGACGGGGCCTTCCTGGTACGAGCCGAAGGGAAGGTCGCCGACGATGAGGGCCCGCCTGGTGCCCCGTACGACGGCGGCGGACAGCAGCGTCATCTCGTCCATCGTGACCGGCACGGTGGTCTCGTAGCCGAGATGGACGTTGCCCATGGAGTCGCCGACGAGCATGACCGGGATGCCGGCCTCGTCGAAGACGGACGCGGTCATCGCGTCGTATGCGGTGAGCATCGGCCACTTCTCGCCGCGCTCCTTGGCGGCGGCGATGTCGTGGACGGTGATACGGCGAGTGCCCTTGCCGCCGTACAGCGCCTTGCTGCTGTCGGTGGGCTTCTGGGCAGCCTGAAGCGTCATGGCCAACGGCTCCTTCGTCATCTCGAGGCGCCCTCACGGCGTCCCCGGATCACCCCCATGGTGGCACCTCGTGCCGCTCCGGCGGAAGGGGACCCGTACGTTGGGTAAGGTGTTCGATACGAGACGGTCTCGTATCGAAATTAGGCTAGGCAGGGGATCATGTCGACTCCGTCCGGCCCACCTGCCCCTCCCCGCATACCCGAGGCCGTCCACCGGCGGCGCTGGGCGATCCTCACCGTCCTGATGTTCAGCCTGCTCATCGTCGTACTGGACAACTCGATCCTGAACGTGGCGGTCAGGACGCTCGCCAGCCCCGAGCCCGAGGGCATCGGCGCGACCCAGAGCGAGCTGGAGTGGGCGCTCAACTCCTACACCCTCGTCTTCGCGGGGCTGCTGTTCACCGCGGGCCTGTTCGGCGACCGTATCGGCCGCAAGAAGGTGCTGTTCTTCGGAGTCGCCGTCTTCGGCGTGGGCTCGGCCCTCGCGGCGTTCTCCGGCTCGCCCGGCGAGCTCATCGCGTACCGCGCGGTGATGGGCATCGGCGGGGCCTTCGTGATGCCGGCCACCCTCGCCGTACTGATGGACGTGTTCGAGCCCCAGGAGCAGCCCAGGGCCATCGGCATCTGGGCGGGCAGCGTCGGCGTCGGCATGGCCATCGGCCCGGTCACCGGCGGGCTGCTCATCGAGCACTTCTGGTGGGGCTCGATCTTCCTGGTCAACGTGCCGGTCGTGGTCGTCGCGCTGATCGCTGTGGCCCTGCTCCTGCCGGACTCCAGGGACCCGAACCCGGGGCGTATGGACCCGCTCGGCGTAGTGCTGTCCGTCATCGGGCTGATCCTGCTGGTGTACGGAATCATCCGCGGCGGCGAGCTGGCGGACTTCTCGGCGCCGTCCGTGCTGCTGCCGATGCTGGGCGGTCTGGTGGTACTCGTCTGGTTCGTACTCCACGAGAGACGCAGCGACCATCCGGCCATCGACCTCACGTACTTCAAGAGGCCCGCCTTCGCGGCGGCGGTCACCGCGATCGCGCTGGTCTTCTTCGCGCTGACGGGCGTGACCTTCTTCTCCGCGTTCTACCTGCAGAGCGTGCGCGGCTACGGCGCGCTGGAAGCGGGCCTGCTCATCCTGCCGCTGGCCGTGGCGCAGATGGTCGTATCACTGCGCGCGCGGCTGATCGTCGACCGGTTCGGGGCGCGGACAGTGTGCACTGTCGGCATGCTGCTGGTCGCCATGGTGCTGGGGGCTTTCGTGATGTTCGATGCCTCGACCCCGCTGTGGGTGATCGAAGTGGTTCTCTTCGTGCAGGGCGTGGCGATGGCGCTCATCACGCCCCCGGTGACGGTCTCGGTGATGCAGTCGCTGCCCCGCGAGAAGGCGGGGTCCGGCTCCGCGGTCAGCAACACCTTCCGCCAGGTCGGTGGGGCACTGGGTGTCGCGGTGCTCGGTTCGCTGCTGTCCACGCAGTACCGGGGTGCGATCGAGGGGCACCTCTCGGTGGTCCCGAGCGGCGCCCGGCAGGCCGCGGGTGAATCGATCGAGGCGACGCTCGCGGCCGCGGAGAGACTCGGCCCGGCGGGCAAGGCGCTGATCGTCCCGGCGAACGAGGCGTTCTTGCACGCGATGCATCTGACGGCGCTGGCCTCGGCGGGTGTGGCGCTGATCGGCGCGCTGGTGGTGGTGTTCTTCATGCCGGACGGCCGGAAGAAGGAGCCGGCGCCGGACCTCGAGCCGGAGCTGAAGAGCGCAGAACGCCGGCCGGAGCGGGTACTGCCCGGTGGCCCGGGGCCCGTCGGCGAGAATTGCCGGCGATGACGAGGGTGAGAGGGGGACCGGACGTGCCGGTGAAGGACCACCAGGACAACGGCGGCCAGAGCGGCGAGCCCCCCGCGCGGCGCGGCACCCCAACCACGGGACGGCGCGGGCGGCCCCGGAGCGAGGCCGTCGAGCGGGCCATCGTCGGGGCCGTTGTGCGGCTTCTCGAAGACGGCGTGCCGTTCTCCGAGCTCTCCATCGAGCGCATCGCCCGCACCGCCGGCGTCGGCAAAGCCACCATCTACCGCCGCTGGGACGGCAAAGAGGCCCTCTTCGTCGATGTCGTCCGCTCCATGGAGCCCGTGGACCCGCCGCTGCCCGGCACCTCCGTACGTGACGATCTCGTCGCGATGGTCGAGATGCTGCGGCAGCGCGGCCTCGCCAAACGTTCCTCCGCCCTCCTGCACAACGTCTTCGCCCAGATGCAGAGCTATCCCCAGTTGTGGAACATGTACCACCACACCGCCATCGCCCCCCGCCGCGAGCGGATGGACGAAGTGCTGCGCCGCGGCATCGCGAACGGCGAGATCCGCGCCGACATCGACTTCGGTCTGCTCGGCGACCTCTTCGTCGGCCCGATGCTCGTACGGACCGTGCTGCGCCCCGGGGGCACGCCGGAAGAGGGCAGCGCGGAACGGATCGTCGACGCCGTACTGGAGGGCGTACGCCCCGCAGAAGGCGCGCCCCGCTGATGCTCCGCCGACGTCCGGCTGACGTCCGGCGAGGGGCAGTCCGAAGTGTGCGTGTTCTGTCACAGCGTCCCCACCTGGCCCGTTACGAGGAACCCCGTGCGCAGCCCTGTCGTCATCGAGGCAGAACGGCCGTCCGGCGACGGCGAGGAAACACCTCCCATCGCCTAGTGTCGACGGCGAGGCGTGACGGCAAGGCAGTGAGGACAGCTCCATGGCGCAGGCGTACAAGACGGAGACCGCCAACGGCACCAACGGCAGCCCCGAGGCCGGGCGGACCGGAGCACGGGTCCGGAGCCTGCTCCAGCGCTGGCGAGGCGACCGCGGCGACCGCGGCATCTGGCGGCGCGGCGTCGTCCTCGCCTGCTTCGCCGTCTTCATCGCCCTGTTGATGATCCTGCACGCGCAGATCCCCAACCGGATCGGCAACTTGGGCAGCCTCACCGAGACGTTCCTGCCGTGGCTCGGCGTGTTCATCCCGGTGATCCTCGTCGTCGCCGTGCTGCGGCGCTCGGCCACCGCGCTGGTCGCCCTGCTGCTCCCTGCCGTTGTATGGCTCAACCTCTTCGGCGGGCTGTTGTTCAACGACAAGTCGGGCGTAGGCGGCGATCTGACCGTCGCCACGCACAACGTCAACGCCGGCAACCCCGACCCGGTGGGCACCGCCAAGCAGGTCGCCGCCTCGGGCGCGGACGTGGTCGCGTTGCAGGAGCTGCCGGTCGGTCAGGTCTCCACGTACGAACAGGCACTGGCAGGGACGTACAAGTACCACGCGGTGGAGGGCACGGTCGGGCTCTGGAGCAAGTACCCGATGACCGACACCGCGCCGGTGGACATCCAGTTGGGCTGGACACGCGCCCTGCGCTCCACCGTGCAGACGCCGAAGGGTGCGGTCGCGTTCTACGTCGCGCACATGCCGTCCGTACGCGTCAAGCTCAACGCCGGCTTCACCGCCAGCCAGCGCGACAACAGCGCCGACGCGCTGGGCGAGGCCATCGCCCGCGAGCGGGTCGGCAAGGTCGTGCTGCTCGGCGACCTCAACGGCACGATGAACGACCGCTCCCTGAACGCGGTCACCTCCCAGATGCGCTCCACGCAGGGCGCGGCGGGCGACGGCTTCGGCTTCAGCTGGCCCGCGTCGTTCCCGATGGCGCGCATTGACCAGATCATGGTGAGGGGCGTCGAGCCGGTCTCGTCCTGGACGCTGCCGCAGACGGACAGCGACCACTTGCCGATCGCGGCGCGCATCAGGATGTGACCTTTCCCCGACCCTCCCCTTCCCGAACTGGGGGTGCCGGGCAAATCAAGCCCCTCCGGCGATTGAGGAGCGGGGGTCTGGGGGCGGAGCCCCCAGTTATGTGACGGCAACCACCCGTTCACCCGTGGGAACAATCCGCGTGCGAGCATTTGTTTCGAAGGAGAACTAACTTCGAAAGGCACCTCCATGCCCCTCGCGCTGCTCGCGCTGCGCCGTATCCGCCTTCGGCATCGGCACCACCGAGTTCGTGATGATGGGCCTGCTGCCCAATGTCGCCGACGACCTGAACACCTCCGTCCCCACGGCCGGCCACCTCGTATCGGCGTACGCGATCGGCGTCGTCATCGGCGCCCCGCTGCTCACCGCCCTCGGCTCCCGCGTCCCGCGCAAGCGGATGCTCCTGCTGCTGATGGCGCTGTTCACGGTCGGCAACCTCGCATCCGCCCTCGCTCCCGGCTTCGGCTGGCTGATCGCGGGCCGCGTGCTCGCCGGGCTGCCGCACGGCGCCTTCTTCGGTGTCGGCGCGGTCGTCGCGGCGCGGCTGGTCGCGGACGGGCGGCAGGCGCGCGCGGTGGCCACGATGTTCCTCGGCCTCACGGTCGCCAACATCGTCGGCGTACCGGCCGCCACTCTCCTCGGCCAGCACCTCGGCTGGCGCGCCACCTTCCTCGTCGTCACGGTGATCGGCCTGGTCGCCATGGCCGCGCTCGCCCGGCTCATTCCGTACGTACCCGTCGACGCGCACCAGAGCGTGGGCCGCGAGTTGCGCGCACTCGGCAACCGACAGGTCCTCCTCGGCCTGCTCACCGCGGTCTTCGGCTTCGCCGGCGTCTTCGCGGTGTACTCCTACCTCGCCTCCATGACGACCGAGGTGATGGGCTTCGGCGAATCCTCCGTGACCCTGGTCCTCGCCCTCTTCGGCATCGGCATGACGCTCGGCGCGCTCGCCGCCGGCCCGCTGACCGACCGGGCGCTGCGCCCCACGCTGTACGGCTCACTGGCCGCGCTCGCGCTGGTGCTGGTGGCCTTCCGGTTCACCGTGCACATCCAGTGGGCGGCCCTGCTGACGGTCGTGGTGCTCGGCGCGGTCGGCTTCATGACCACCACACCGCTCCAGATGCTGGTCATGAAGAAGGCGCAGGACGCCCCGACGCTGGCCTCCGCCTCCAACCACTCGGCCTTCAACCTCGCCAACGCGGGCGGCGCCTGGCTCGGCGGCGCGGCCATCGCGGCCGGCTGGGGCTGGAGCTCCCCGGCTCTGGTCGGCGCGGTCCTCGCGGCCGCCGGTCTGGCGATCGCGGTGACGGCGGGCCTGCTGGACCGTACGGGAACGGGGGCCTCCCGCGTGATCGCCGCAGGAAGCCCCCGTACCGCGGAGCAGCAGGTCAGTGCGTCGTCGTCTCCCGCCAGCGGTTCGTGATCGGCAGCCGCCGGTCCTTGCCGAAGCCCTTCGCCGAGATCTTGGTGCCCGGCGGGTACTGGCGCCGCTTGTACTCCGCCGTGTCCACCATCCGCAGCGTCTTCGCCACCAGCTCCTCGTCGAAGCCGGCCGCGACGATCGCGTCCTTGCCCCGGTCCTGGTCGACGTACAGCTCCAGGATCCGGTCCAGTACGTCGTAGTCCGGCAGCGAGTCGGTGTCGACCTGGCCGGGGCGAAGCTCCGCGCTCGGCGGCTTGGTGATGGACGCCTCCGGGATCGGCGGGGTCTGGCCGCGCTCATCGGCGGCGCGGTTGCGCCACTTCGCAAGCCGGAAGACCGTCGTCTTGTAGACGTCCTTGATCGGCCCGTACGCGCCGACGGAGTCGCCGTACAGCGTCGAATAGCCCACCGCCAGCTCGGACTTGTTGCCCGGCGCGAGCACGATGTGGCCCTCCTGGTTGGAGAGCGCCATCAGCGTGGTGCCGCGCAGCCGCGACTGGAGGTTCTCCTCGGCGAGACCGGTCAGGCCGAGCGAGCTCATGTACGCGTCGAACATCGGCTCGATCGGCACGGTACGGAAGTTGAGCCCGGTACGCCGGGCCAGCTCGGCCGCGTCGCCCTTGGAGTGGTCGGACGAATACTTCGACGGCATGGAGACGCCGTACACGTTCTGCGCGCCCAGCGCGTCGCAGGCGATCGCGGCGACGAGCGCGGAGTCGATGCCGCCGGACAGCCCTATCAGCACCGAACGGAAGCCGTTCTTGGCGGCGTACGCGCGCAGGCCCACGACCAGCGCGGAGTAGACCTCCTCGTCGTCGTCGAGCCGGTCGGCGTAGCCGCCGGACAGCTCGGCCTCGTACGCGGGCAGCGGCTCCTCGGAGATGACGACGCGCTCGATGCGCAGCCCGTCGTCGACCACTCCGGTCGGCGGCTCGGCGGAAGCCGCGGGCAGCTCCAGGTCGAGGACGACGCTGCCCTCCGCGAACTGCGGGGCGCGCGCGACGACTTCACCGGCGGAGTCGACGACGATCGAGTCGCCGTCGAAGACCAGCTCGTCCTGTCCGCCGATCATCGCGAGGTACGCGGTGGTGCAGCCGGCCTCCTGGGCGCGCTTGCGAACCAGGTCCAGGCGGGTGTCGTCCTTCTCGCGCTCGTACGGCGAGGCGTTGATGGAGACGAGCAGTCCGGCCCCGGCGGACCGGGTGGCCGGGACGCGGCCGCCGTCCTGCCAGAGGTCCTCGCAGATCGCCAGCGCCACGTCGACGCCGTGCACGCGGATCACCGGCAGGGTGTCGCCCGGCACGAAGTAGCGGAACTCGTCGAAGACGCCGTAGTTGGGCAGATGGTGCTTGGCGAAGCTCAGCACCACCTCGCCGCGGTGCAGCACGGCGGCTGCGTTCTGCGGCGCGCCGGCGGGCTGGCCGTAGCGGGGCTGGGCCCGCTCGGAACGGTCGAGGTAGCCGACGATGACCGGCAGCTCGCCGAACCCTTCGTCGTCCAGCCGCACGGCGAGCGCGCGCAGGGCGGCCCGGGACGCGTCCACGAAGGACGACCGCAGTGCCAGGTCTTCCACGGGGTAGCCGGTCAGCACCATCTCGGGGAAGGCGACGAGATGCGCCCCCTGCTCGGCGGAGTGCCGGGTCCAGTGCACGATCGCCTCGGCGTTGCCGGAGAGATCGCCGACGGTCGAGTCGATCTGATTCAGAGCGAGGCGTAGTTGAGGCACGCGGCCCAGTGTAATCGTCTGTCTGACGCGATGTCCTGGCGGGGAGGTGTGGGGCGCCCCACGTCCCCAGGGACTACTCGCGGTAGGCGACGGTCGTCATCATCCCGGACTCCGAGTGGTAGATGTTGTGGCAGTGCAGCATCCACAGGCCCGGATTGTCCGCGTCGAAGTCCACGGTCACTTTGCGGTGCGGCAGGACGGCCGCCGTGTCCTTGCGGGCGCCGGACCCGTTGATGCCCGCCAGGGCGAAGGTGTGGCCGTGCAGATGGATGGGATGCCACATATCCGTGGCGTTGATGAACACCATGCGGACCCGCTCGCCGTCGCGGACCGAATAGAGCCGGTCCGGGGAGTAGGGCTCGTCGTCGAAGGCCCAGTCGTACTTCTCCATCCCACCGGTCAGCTTGATGCGCATGATGCGGTCCGGCCTGCGCCGGGAGAAGGCCACGGACTCGTCGGGTTCGAGGCGGGCGGCCGACTTCAGCACTTTCCGGTCCAGCTCCGCCGGACGCACGGACGGCGCGGGGAGCTCCCCTCCGCCGGTGCGCAGGACGGCCATCGACGAGGCCTTCTTGCCCTCGGCGAGCGCGGTGAGCGGAAAGACTCCGTCCTCGGCCGTGACCAGCACGTCGTACCGCTCGCCCATGGCCACGAGCAGGGCATCGGTCTCGGTGGGGAGGACGGGGAAGCCGTCGGTGTGGGTGACCGTCAGCCTGTGGCCGCCGAGCGCCACCCGGAAGGCCGTCTCACCCCCGGCGTTGATGATGCGCAGCCGGATGCGGTCGCCGGGCTTGGCGATGAACTGTGAAGGGTCGTCCGGCGTACGCCCGTTGATCAGGTAGTGCGGGTAGGCGACATCGCCCGCCTCACCGCCGAGCAGGTTGCTCTTGGTGCCCCTCAGCAACCGGGGCGGGCCGGACGGGCGGGACTCCGGCGACGGCGATCCCGATGCCGTCGCCGTTGCCGACCCGGACGGTGTGCTACTTCCGTGGCCGTGGTGCCCGCTGCCGTGGCCCATGCCTTTGCGGAGTTCGGCGAGCACCGAGTCCGGCGTGGAGCCGTCGATCCCGTCCACCCAGTCGTCCAGGAGGACTACCCACTCCTTGTCGTACGACAGCGGCTCCTTCGGGTCCTCCACGATCAGCGGGGCGTACATACCGCGGTCCAGCTGCACACCCGAGTGCGGATGGAACCAGTACGTGCCGGGGTGGGCGGCCACGAAGCGGTACGTGAACTCCGCGCCCGGGCGGATCGGCTGCTGCGTGACACCCGGCACCCCGTCCATGTCGTTGCGCATTGAGATGCCGTGGCAGTGCAGCGAGGTGTCCTGCGGCAGGTTGTTGGCGAGGGTGAGCGCGAGGGTTTCACCGGCCGTGAGCCGCACCTCCTGGCCCGGCAGCCGGTCTCCGTACGCCCACGACTTGACCGTCCGGCCGCCGCCGAGCTCCAGCGGGGTGGCCGTGGCGGTCAGCTTGAAGCTGCGGACAGGGCCGGAGCCTCGCGCCTCCTCGTACCCGAGGACTTCCGGGCCGTCGGGGGCGACATAGCCCTCCGGGGTGTCGGGGGCGACATAGTCCTGCGGCGTCGCCGTCGGAGTGCTGCCCCCGTGGTTCATCGATCCGTGGCCGGTGCCCGACGAGTCGGAGCAGGCGGCCAGAACTCCCGCACCGGCGGCGGCGATTGCTGCGCCGAGCACGGCGCGACGCGTGTGGTGAGCGCGCATGGCTGAATGCACCTCGTGGTGTGTGGTGATGCGTGGCAGATGGGCGCGTCTGCTGCTTCTGGTACACCGCTCGGAGCGGGGAGGTTCCCAGGCAGCCGGGGCGCACTTCTAGATCCGCAGCACCGACAGCCTGGCGAGGAGGGTCTTGCGGGGAAGCGGGTTGGGCCAGAGCGCACGGAGTATCCGGGCGTGCCAGGCCGCGAGCAGAGCGACGGGGTCGGTCCGCAGTAGCCCCGCGGTCAGCAGGACGAGGGTGAAGGTGTCCAGCACGGCGAGGTACAGGGTCATCCGGTCCGCGCCAATGCCCGGCAACTCCGGTCCGGTGTTCGGCAGGCCCGCGGGGCCGGCGGTGTGGTCGCCCCCAGGGGGCGTCATGTCCACCGCCGAAGTCGAGACGGTGTGCTCCACCGCGGAGGACGGCACTATGTGCTCCCGCGCACCGTGCTCCTGCGCACCGCCACCGTGACCCGGCACCGGGAGTCCCACCGTGTGCATCGTGGCGATCCCGAACAGCAGCGCCACGAACAGCAGCAGCTGTCCGAACCGCGCACGCCGACCGATGACCATGGCCCGCAGACTACCCACACCCGGTATATGTCGACATGCGACCCGCCCTTATGAGCCCACAATGTGCGGAAGTGTCCGCGCCGCCCCCGCGCCATCTGGTCACTGGGGGGCCGGGCAACGGCTCCAAGTGCTCTTCGTGGCAGGCTGACCGCCGGTGCTCGCGCTGTCCCTGGCGCGGGAGGGGGCGAAGGAGCGACGGGTGACCTTTGTACGAGTGGGAGGCGTGCCGCACCATGTGGTCGTCGAAGGCAGCGGCCCGGTCTGCGTACTGAGCGCCGGGCTCGCGATGAGCTGGTTCGACTGGGACCCCGTGGTGCCGCTGCTCGCCCCGCACCTCACCGTCGTCCGCTTCGACCGCCCGGGTCACGGGCTGAGTGGCCCGGGCGCCGTGCCGCCGTCCGCCGCCGGGGAGGGCCATCGCATCGCGGGCGTACTGGACGCGCTCGGCCTGGACGGGCCGGCCGTCGTCGTCGGGCACTCGATCGCCGGGTTCCACGCGGAGGCATTCGCCCGCCTGCACCCCGCCCGTACCGCGGCTGTCGTGCTCGTCGACTCCAGCGTCGAGGAGCACGCGCGCGTGCCCGCCGCGCCCGCGGTCCGTACGGCGGTGGCACGCGGTGTCGGTGCCGCCCTGTCCGCCGTGGGCGTGCCCGCCGCGCTCGGACCGCTCACCCGTCGCGCCGTGGTCCGCCTCTCCCGCACCGCCGGCGGCGACCCGGCCCCCGCCGCCCTCGTACGCCGCTGCTACGCCACGTCCCGGGTGCTGCAGGGCGCGCTCCTGGAGAACACCCACTACGTCGCGGTCGCCGCCGAACTCCTCGCCCTGCGTGAGCGCCACGCCCTGCCGGATACCCCCGTCGCGGTGCTCGCCGCGGCAGCCGGCGGAGAACGCTGGATCGAACGGCAGCGCGCACTGGCCTGGCAGCTCGGCGCCCGCTTCGAGGCGGTCGCGCCGGCGGGCCATCTGATGATGCTGGACCGCCCGGACGCGGTGGCCCGGGCGATTCTCGACCTGCCAGGGGCCGGCGGTGACGGGCAAGCACTACGAGAGGTCCGGGCAGGCTCCGGTACTCCTCAGCGGTGGGCGTAGACCCGCTCGACCCACTCGGCGATCTGCTCGTCGCTCAGATGCTGGGCCAGATCGGCCTCGCTGATCATGCCTACCAGCCGCTTGTTCTCGATCACCGGGAGCCGGCGGATCTGGTGGCCCTCCATCTCATTCAGCACCAAGTCCACGTCGGCGCCCGCCTCGATCCAGCGCGGCGTGCCCTTGGCCATTTCGCCCGCGGTGATCTGTGCGGGGTCGTGTCCCACGGCCACACAGCCGACCACGATGTCGCGGTCGGTGAGTATGCCGCAGAGCCGTTCGTCGGCGTCGGCTATGGGCAGCGCGCCCACATTCAGTTCGCGCATCAGCTGCGCCGCACGGTCGAGGGTCTCGTGCGCGGGGATCCACTGAGCCCCGGGGTGCATGATGTCTTTGGCGGTGGTCATGGGTTCTACCTCCTGCGTCCGGTATGCCCCCCAGCGCACCCATTGTCGTTGGGCCGTTCGGAGTACGCGACCGCTGCGACGCGAGGACGAGCCGAGGACGAGGCGAGGACGACGGGGGGCCGACGCGAAGACGGCCCGAAGACGTGGAAGGAGCCCTGAGAGTGGCACTGCTGACCCTGAGGATCACCGGCCGCGAGCTGCCCGGCAGCGCGTGCGGCGAATACCGCCACATTCACGTAGGTACGCAGCGCGGCAGGGAGCCCGACCAGCTGGTGCCGGCCGACGCGGCCGAGGCGGTCTTCGAGATCCCCGTCGAGACGATCACCGCGTCCGACGGCACGGCCGACTTCCGCGGCCCGTACGTCCAGGGGCGGCGGGGTGAGCGCTTCGTCTATCTGACCTGGGGCGAGCTGCCGCCGGGCGGTGAGTTCACGATGTTCCGGCGGGCCAAGCTCTTCCTCGCAGACCTGCCCGACGATGCCCTGTCCGGCGGTGCGGTCGAGACCGGGCTCGGGCTGACGGACGGGCAGGGCATGCCGCTCTGCGCGGCCGTCCGTCCGCCCCGGATCAGCTGGCGGCCGACCGGGGCGGACGCCTGATACGAGATCAGGCGAGGTGCTCTGGTGCTCAGGTGCTCAGGTGCGGGCTTCAGCGCCCCGCTTGCGCAGCAGGTCGACCATCAGACCGACCTCCGAGCGCTGGGCGTCCACCATCCCCTGGGCGAGACTCCGCTCCGTATCGACGGTGCAGAGCTTCACACAGCCCTCGGCCATGGTGATCCCGCCGTTGTGGTGGCTGATCATCAGCTGGAGATACTCGATCTCGGCCTGCTTGCCACTGGCTTTGCCGAGCCGCTGAAGGTCCGCTTTTGTCGCCATGCCCGGCATCAGCGAGCCGTCCTTGGCCTGATGCCCGGCGCTGTGTCCGGAGTGCGCGCCGTGCTCGTCCTTCTGTATCCAGGCCATCGGCTCGCTGTCCGCGGAGACCTTGGGCAGACCCCACAGATCAAGCCAGCCCAGCATCATGCCGCGCTGGTTGGCCTGGGTGTTGGCGATGTCGTACGCGAGCCGTCGCACCTCGTCGTCCTGCGTACGGTCCCGCACGATGAAGGACATCTCCACCGCCTGCTGATGGTGGACCGCCATGTCGCGCGCGAAGCCCGCGTCCGCCGAAGCCGCCGTCGGCGTCGGCGGACGGGACTTGGCGTCTTCGCCGCCGCCCGCGGAGGCCACCGTGGCGGCGCCCGCGAAGAGCAGAGCGAGCACGACCGCCGTGATCGCCGCCCAGTGCGTACGGGTCGGACGGGTCACTGAGCGCCCAGCCCGCCCGTGCACGCCGCACCCGGCTCCGGCGTCTGCGCGCCCTGCACGTACTTGGTGAAGAACTGGCTCACGCGCGGGTCGTCCGCGCTGTCGACGGTGAGCTGCTTGCCCCAGGCACTCAGCATGATCGCGCCGGCTTGGTCCTTGACCGGGCTCATCAGCGAGTACGTCGTCTTCTTCACCTTCTCGCTCAGCTTGGTCACGTCTGCGGCCGGAGCCTTGTCGTTGTACGTCACCCAGACCGCGCCGTGCTCCAGCGAGTGCACGGCGTTCATGTCGGGGACCGGCTCCTTGTAGACGTCGCCGTTGCAGTTCATCCACACCTGGTTGTGGTCGCCGCCGACCGGCGGCTTCATCGGGTAGCTGACCGCCTTGTCGACGTGTTTGCGGCCGAGCTTCTTCGCGTCCCAGGTCTTCTCACCGGTGACGGGAGCCTTGGCCTCGGCGACCTTCTGCTCCTTCTTTTCCGACTCCTTGTTGAGTACGAAGACGCCGAAGCCGACGAGACCGGCCACGACGACACCGCTGACGGCGATCGTGATGATGCGGCCGCGGCGCTCACGGGCCTGTTCGGCGCGGCGCATCTGCTCTATTCGGGCCCGGCGGTCGTTGTTGCGGGAAGCCATGGTGGTGTCGTCCTTCGTGAAGTCTGCGGTGATCAAGGGGCTGGGGGGAGGCGGGGCCTGCTACGTCCGCAGCACTTGAAGAACGTGAAGGCCCGGGGCGCGCGGCAGCGCCTCCGAGCGGGGCAGCCGGGAGGCGGGCGGCGGGGGGCCGAGGTGCGGGGGCTGCGCCCACGCATCGAGCGGGGCGTCCAGCGGCGGCGCGGTGAGCACAGCGGGCCTGACCAGCGGCAGCAGCCCGCAGGCGCCCCTGTCGTACGGGCAGGAGTACGCGGTCTCGACGTCCGAGGCGGAGGTCGCGGATGTCGCTGAGACCGCGTAGGTCGCGCGTATGTGGTGCGGGCCGGACGGGGTCGCGGCCGGGCTCGTACAGAGGAAGAGCGCGCCGAGGAGCGTCGCCACGGCACTGAGCAGCGCCATAGGACGCGCGGTGCGCGCGATGTGGTTGAGCCGCGAACCCCCCATGGCCGCAGATCGTAGTGTGCGGGTGCGCCCGGCACCTCATACGGGGCCGGTAATCGCTGGGAAACGCCCGTAAGCAAGCTATCTGGGGACCTCAGGGTCGTCTCAGGGCACGACCTGACCCACAATGGGCTCAGCCGGTACAGCGGCCATTGGACGGGGCACGCAACGCGCCTGAAACTCGTGGGTGGCATGCTCGTACGAAGCAGGCGGCTTGACCAGCAAGGATGGGTGGAAATGGATAAGCAGCAGGAGTTTGTGCTCCGTACGCTCGAGGAGCGCGACATCCGCTTCGTGCGCCTGTGGTTCACCGATGTGCTCGGCTTCCTGAAGTCGGTCGCGGTGGCTCCCGCCGAGCTGGAGCAGGCTTTCGACGAAGGGATCGGCTTCGACGGCTCCGCGATCGAGGGCTTCGCGCGGGTCTACGAATCCGACATGATCGCCAAGCCGGATCCCAGCACCTTCCAGATCCTGCCGTGGCGAGCGGAGGCCCCCGGCACGGCCCGGATGTTCTGCGACATCCTCATGCCCGACGGCTCCCCGTCCTTCGCGGACCCGCGCTTCGTCCTCAAGCGCATCCTGGCCAAGACCTCGGACCTGGGCTTCACCTTCTACACCCACCCCGAGATCGAGTTCTTCCTGCTGAAGAACAAGCCGCTGGACGGCACACGCCCCACCCCCGCGGACAACTCCGGCTACTTCGATCACACCCCGCAGAACGTCGGCATGGACTTCCGCCGGCAGGCGATCACCATGCTCGAATCGATGGGCATCTCGGTGGAGTTCAGCCACCACGAGGGCGCGCCGGGCCAGCAGGAGATCGACCTGCGGTACGCGGACGCGCTCTCCACGGCCGACAACATCATGACGTTCCGCCTGGTGATGAAGCAGGTCGCGCTGGAACAGGGTGTCCAGGCGACGTTCATGCCGAAGCCCTTCAGCGAGCACCCCGGCTCCGGGATGCACACCCACCTCTCCCTCTTCGAGGGCGACCGGAACGCCTTCTACGAGTCGGGCGCGGAGTACCAGCTCTCCAAGGTCGGCCGCTCCTTCATCGCGGGCCTGCTCACCCACGCCGCGGAGATCTCGGCCGTGACGAACCAGTGGGTCAACTCCTACAAGCGCATCTGGGGCGGCTCGGCCCGCAGCGCGGGCGCGGGCGGCGAGGCCCCTTCGTACATCTGCTGGGGCCACAACAACCGCTCGGCGCTGATCCGCGTCCCGATGTACAAGCCGGGCAAGACGGGCTCCGCGCGCGTCGAGGTCCGCTCGATCGACTCCGGCGCCAACCCGTATCTGACGTACGCGGTGCTGCTGGCGGCGGGCCTGAAGGGCATCGAGGAGGGCTACGAACTCCCGGCCGGCGCGGACGACGACGTGTGGGCGCTCTCGGACGCCGAACGCCGGGCGATGGGGATCGAGCCTCTGCCGCAGAACCTCGGCGAGGCGATCGCGCTGATGGAGCGCAGCGAGCTGGTGGCCGAGACGCTCGGCGAGCATGTCTTCGACTTCTTCCTGCGCAACAAGAAGCAGGAGTGGGAGGAGTACCGCAGCGAGGTCACGGCCTTCGAGCTGCGGAAGAACCTGCCGGTGCTGTAACCGGGCGTACGCAGCGGACGGCCGGGCCCGACAGGGGCCCGGCCGTCCGTGCGGATGCGAAGCGCGTGGTGTGCGGTGACCCTGGAGGTGTGGGGGCCCATGCGCGAGGAGGATGACCGAATGTCCATGATGGACAAGCTCAAGAGCATGCTCAAGGGCCACGAGTCGCACGCCGACAAGGGCGTCGACAAGGGTGGTGACTATGTCGACGACAAGACCCAGAGCAAGTACACCGGTCAGGTCGACACCGGCCAGGACAAGCTCAAGGAGCAGTACGGCTCGGACCGCCGGGAAGAGCCGCCCCAACCCTGACCGTGATGCGGTCTCGGATCACCTCATGCGGCGGCTGAGGGCGCGGACGCGTTGGTCCCGCGTTCCCGGCCGCCGGTGTCTGTGTGGCCGGGGGTGCGCCATGCCTACGCCCGCCGATCTTCAGCCGCTCTAGCCGCTCTGACTGGGGCGCAGCACCTCGTACAGCGGCTTTGTGGCGCGTACGCGATACTCCTGCACCGCCCAGGCATTGCCGTCCGGGTCCGCGAAATGCATGAAGGTCCCGCCGTCGCCCGGTGCGATCTCGACGGGGTCGGAGACGTCCACGCCGCGTTCGACGAGCTCGGCGTGGGCAGCCTTGATGTCCGCGACGACGAGCTGAAGTCCGGCGTAGGAGCCGGGCTTCGGGCCGCCGTCCGGGCCTCCGATGCCCTCACCGATGACGATCGAGCACCCGGAGCCGGGAGGCGTCAGCTGGACGATGCGCATGTCTGCGGTGACCCGTTTGTCGACGTCGACCTTGAAGCCGAGCTTGTCGCGGTAGAAGTCCCTGGCCCGGTCCACGTCCGAGACGGGGACCACGACCACTTCGAGCGTCCAGTCCATGCCGGTGCCTCCTGGGCGGTCAGCGGTTGACTGTGTGCGTCACGAAGTCTGCCCATGCCTCCGGGGCGAAGGCGAGCTGTGGGCCGGTTGTGTTCTTGGAGTCGCGTACGTGGATGGTGCTGGGGGTGCCTGCTACCTCGACGCAGTCGGACCCGGCTTCGCCTGTGCTGTAGCTGCTCTTGAACCAAGCCAACTCGGGCTCGATGTTCATGTCTCTCCCCGCACTTTCTCGATGAGGGCCAGCGACTCCCGTGGCGTGAGAGCCTGCGCTCGGATGCTTCCATACTGCATCTCCAGGAACTGCACCTCCCTCGGCTCGGAGATCAGGCGCGTGAAGTGCAGCACCTCCGCATACCCCAGCGTCGCACCGCTCCGGAGCTTGAAGATCCGGAACCCGCCGGTCAGACCGGCATGTTCCTCGCGGTCGGTCGGCATCACCTGGATCTCGACGTTCCGGAACTGCCCGACCTCCAACAGTCGTTCGAGCTGGCGTCGCTGCACCATTCTGCCGCCGACGGGTCGGCGTAGCGTCACCTCGTCCTGAACGAAGCTGAAGACAGGCAGGGTCTTCGTCTTGTCGATGATGTCCTGGCGTGCCATCCGGGCACCTACCTCGCGTTCGATGACGTCCTCGGTGTACAAGGGCCGTCTCATGCGGAACAGAGCTCGCGCGTAGTCCTCGGTCTGCAACAGCCCGTGGATCACCCCGCTGTTGAACGCGCCGAGCTCGACCGCCTCCGACTCCACCTTCGCCAGGTCCCGGATCTTCTTCGGATACCTGGCCTCCTCCACGTCCCTCTGCATCGCGGCGATCTTGCCGCCCGCCCCCAGGACGTCATCCGTCCTGACCAGGAACGCCTCCTTCGGTGCCTGGCGTCCGCGCTCCACCGACGAGACCTGTTCCTCGCTGTACCCGATGGCCGTTCCCAGTTCCGCCTGCCGAAGCCCCGCCGCCTCCCGCCACGCCTTGAGCTGGCGGCCGACCGCCCTGAGGACCGCCCCGCTCTCGTCGTCCCAACTCTGCTGCTCCGTACCGTCGTCCATGCCGCCCTCCTCCGCGCTCCCGCACTGCCCGGGCCGACCCTGACCCGGCCCGGACAGTAACGCTGCGTACCGACGTCGTTGCTGTTCAGAGTAGGTGCGGGTGGCCACGCTGAGTGATGTGAACCAAGAAATCACCCGAACTGCGACATCTGTACGCCACTTCACCGTGCTGCTCTCGCCCACGCGCCGGGGCGCGCGATAACGCGCCTTCGTGCGCCCAGTCCCTCGTCCCCACGTCCGGCATCCGGCACATCAACCGCCGCCACCCGGACCGCTTCACCGTGGTCGGAAACCACCTCGCCCAGCACGGCGAACTCTCCCTCGCCGCCATCGGGTTGGCCGTGCACATCCAGTCGCTGCCCACCGGGGCGAAGGTCTCCATCAAGGCGCTCGCCGAACGCTGCCCCGAGGGCGAGGTCCGCATCGCCGCCCCCCTCCGTGAGCTGGAGGCGCACGGCTATCTCGTTCGTACGCGGGAGCGCCTGCCGTCGGGCCAGGTGATTACGCGTACGGTCTCGTACAACAACCCCCTTGCTGCGGGCCCGAGTTCATCCCCGCCGGAGCCGGAGCCGGAGCCGGAGCCACCGCTCCCCGCGCGGGCTGCTCCCGTACTGCCGCTGCCCTCGCCGGTCGCCGGCGACCTTCTCGCAGCCTTACGGGGCGAAGACCCCGCCTCCTCCTCGCGGAACGAGACATCCGCCGCCTCGCCCCGTACGTCGCCGCCTGGCTGGAGCGCGGCATCGAGCCCGACACCTCGTACGCCGCACCCTCACCGCCGCGCTCCCCGTGGGCCCGATCCACCACCCGGCGGCGTTGCTGGCCCACCGCCTCACCGAACTGCTTCCCCCACCGCTCCCCGCGAGCGTCGAGCCTCCGCGCCCGGACCCGCTCCAGAACTGCGACCGCTGCGACCGCGCCTTCCGCGCCCCGGACCCGGGATGCTGCCCCGCCTGCACCGCACGCGTTGCTGCGGCCTAGCAGGTACACAACCTGTACCTTGAAGGTATGGCTTTGAAGCGCACCAACGTCTACGCCGACGACAGCGACCTTGCTCTGATCAAGGACGCTGCCGCCCGCCTGGGTGTCCCGGAGGCCGAGATCATCCGCGAGGGCATCCATCGCATCGCCCTGGCCCATCGCGTCTGGGACGAGCCCTTCGTCACCGACGAGGAGACCTTTGACCTGGGTGAGCCCGTCACCAGGGACGACATTCGCGCGGCAGTGACCGACGGCCGCGAGGCACGGGAACGCCGCAACCGGGGGCACGCGGCGTGATCGCCATCGCCGACACCTCTGGGCTCCTCACCCTCTTCAACCGCTCCGACCCGGCCCACCAGGAGGCCAGGAAGGCCGCTGATCGGTGCGGCTTCCTCGTCGCCACCCCCCTGGCCCTGACTGAGGTGCATCAGGTGGCCACCAGCCGCGCCGGGCGTGCCGCCGCCGATGGAATCCTTCGCTCACTGACCTCTCGCGTCCGGCGGATGCGGCTGGTTTTGGCCGCGACGACCCCCGAGATCCTCGAAGCCGCTCTGTCGGTACGTGCCCGGTACGAAACTCTCGACCTCGACCTGGTGGACGCGGTGAACGTCGGCCTGGCCGCCGAGTACGACACGGATGCCGTCCTGACCCGGGACATTCGCGACTTCCGGACCGTCAGGCCGCTGGGCGGCAGATACTCCCACTTCCGGATCCTGCCCGACGACGCATAGCGTGCCCAGTCGTTGGGCTCAGCGGTCGGCCAGTGGTGCCGGGGCCTGGTGGACCACCCAGCCGTTGCCGTCGGGGTCCTTGAGTGCAGTCAAGATCCCCGAAGGCCACGGGGGCAGATCAGCCCCATCTCCTGGTTCAGGGACCTCGGCGGGGCCGTAGCCCGGCCGGCGGCTCACCGGATGCCGCCCCGCTGGGGAACCGGCAAGGTGGCTCCAGCAGGACTTTCCCGCACAGACGAGGGCCCACTGAGGCGCGACGCCACGGATGCCGAGCCGGCGAGGGCTGCCGAAATCTGTTCGGCGACGAGGGAAGTCCTGGCCGCATCGTATTGTTGGTGGATACACCTACATCCGTATCGAGGAGCCATGGTGCACTCAAACGCTGAACACCCCGCCGATGTCGTCGCCCGGCTGCGTGCCACCTTCCGCACCGGGCGTACCAAGCCGCTCTCCTGGCGTAGGGAGCAGCTGATCGGCCTGCGGACCATGCTGACCGAGCACAGTCAGGAATTCGCCGCCGCGCTCCGTGCGGACCTGGGCAAGAGCGAGCGCGAGGTGTTCCGTACCGAGATCGGCTCCACCGTGGGCGAGATCGACAACACCCTGGAACACCTGGAGGAGTGGCTGCGGCCCGAGCCCGCCAAGGTTCCCGAACGTCTCCGTACGGCGACGGCATGGACGGTGCATGACCCGTTGGGTGTCGTACTGGTCATCGCGCCGTGGAACTATCCGGCGCACCTGCTGCTGGCGCCGGTGGTCGGCGCGCTCGCCGCGGGCAACTGCGTCGTCGCCAAGCCGAGCGAGCTGGCTCCGGCCACCTCCCGGGTCATCGCCGAGCTCCTGCCGCAGTTCGTCGACAGCGACGCGCTGGCCGTGGTGGAAGGTGCCGTCCCGGAGACCACCGCCCTGCTGGAGCAGCACCTCGACCACATCTTCTACACCGGCAACGGAACCGTGGGCCGCATCGTGATGCGCGCGGCCGCCGAGCACCTCACCCCGGTGACGCTGGAACTCGGCGGGAAGTCGCCCGCATTCGTCGACCAGGGCACGGACCTGCAGACGGTGGCCTCCCGGCTCGTGGCCACGAAGTTCCTCAACGCGGGGCAGACCTGCGTAGCCCCGGACTATGTGCTCACCGACCCGGTGACCGCGAGCAAGCTCGAGGACGCCTTGGAGACGGCTGTGCAGCAGACGTACGGCGACGATCCGGCTGCCTCGCCCGAATACGGCCGGATCGTCAACGAACGGCACTTCGACCGGCTGACCGGCCTCCTCGGCTCGGGCCGTCCGGTCGTCGGGGGCGAGCACGACCGCGCGAGCCGCTACCTCGCCCCGACCGTACTGGCGGGAGTGGCGCCGGACTCCCCGGTCATGTCCGAGGAGATCTTCGGCCCGATTCTGCCGATCGTGGAGATCGCCGGCCTCGACGAGGCCATCGCGTTCATCAACGATCGGGACAAGCCGCTGGCGCTGTACGCGTTCACGGAATCCGCCACAACCCGCGACCGGTTGCTGGCGGAGACCTCCTCGGGCGGCGTCGGGTTCGGCCTCCCGCTGGCTCATCTCACGGTGTCCGATCTGCCTTTCGGAGGTGTCGGCGAGAGCGGCATGGGCAACTACCACGGCCGCTACTCGCTGGAGACGTTCAGCCACCGCAAGGCTGTGCTGGACATGCCGCTCGGCTGAATCGCCCGGCACCCGCTCAGCGGTCGGCCAGTGGTGCCGGGGCCTGCTGGACCACCCAGCCGTTGCCGTCGGGGTCCCTGAAGAACATGAACGAGTTCCAGGTGTCGCCGCTGCCGTCCTCCCAGCCGTTCGCGCCCAGGTGCTGGACGTTGCTGACCTCCACGCCGCGGTCGGACAGTTCGGCGTGGGCCGTGTGGATGTCCGTCACGCACAGCTGGAGGCCCTGGAGCGAGCCGGGCTCCATTTCGTGCTGGCCCGGGGCGGGGGGCATGCCCGCGATAAGGGCGATCGAACAGCGGGAGCCCGGTGGGGTCAGCTGGATGATGCGGGTGTCGTCGGTGATGCGGGTGTCGGTGTCGACCTTGAATCCGCAGTTGTCCTCGTAGAAGCTTTTCGCCTGGTCCAGGTCCGAAACCGGAACGGTGACGACTTCGAGCGTCCATTCCATCGGTGCTGCTCCCTCTCCCTGTTCGAATCACCGTGCGAATTACTGGGCGAACTGAGTGAACCGCCAGCGGGTCTGGGCGTACGGATCGCCCTTGCCGAAGCCGAAGGCCGTCCGTGGCTCCACGCGGAAGACCAGGGCGGGGCCGCCGTCGCCCACGAAGGTGCCGTCGCGGACGTCGAACTGCCAGTCCGCACCGTACTTCTCGGTGTACGCGGCGGCCAGCGAGCGCAGTCGTGTCTCGTCACTCACGCGCACCGCCGCGCCCTCGATCACCAGGTCATAGCCCTCCGTGAGGCTGTTGGCGCCGGTGGTGAGGACCACCTCCTGATTGTCGCGGAGGTTCTTGGCCTTGCGCTCGTCGGCGCCGGTGCAAAAATGCAGCCCGCCGTCCAGCCACACGGCGATCAGCGGGGTGACGTGCGGGCGGCCGTCGGGGCGGACCGTCGACAGCCAGAAGATCTCGGCGGCCTCCAGGAGCGCGACCGCCAGGTCCCAGTCGGCGGCCGTGGCCTTCGGGTCGCTGTAGCGGGCGTCCAGCTCGGCCACCGGGGTCCGCTCGGGCAGGTGCGTGCTTTCAGGCATGGCGCGGTCCTATCGCATTCGGGGTCACCGAATGTGTTGACCGCGCCCGGCTCCCGTACTCATCGGCCGGCGGTCATCCCGCCGGATGCCGGGCTGCGCACAACGGCGAGGATCACCGGGGTCCCCCGCGGGCCCCTGCGGCTAGGCTCGACTCCGTACCTTGATCGGGATCGAGCCGGACATACCTTGATCGGGCAGGACGGGAGACGGCGGAATGACGGTGCCGGGGCGCAGAAGCAGTACCTTCACGCGACTGCTGCGGCACGGCTTCACCGATCCCTCCGCCGCCGAGCGGCTCCTCGGCCTCCCGGACATGGCATCCGTACGGAGCGACCCGGTGCTCCTCGACGCGCTCGGCGCGGTCGCCGATCCCGACCTCGCGCTCCGCAGCCTCGTACGGCTCGTGGAGGCGCAGAAACCGGCGGGCCGGCAGAGCCTCCTCGACACCCTGGTCAGCGCGAAGCCCCTGCGAGACCGGCTGCTCGGAGCGCTCGGCGCATCCGAGGCGCTCGGCGACCATCTGGCCCGCCACCCGAGCGACTGGAAGGCCCTCGTCACCTACGAGGCGGCCGATCTGCACCCGGGCGTCGAGGAGTTCGAGCGCGGCCTGGCCGACGCGACCGACCCGGTCACGCTGCGGATCGCCTACCGGCGGTGCCTGCTCTCCATCGCGGCCCGCGATGTGTGCGGCACGACGGATGTCGCCGAGACCGCCGCCGAACTGGCCGACCTCGCGACGGCCACGCTGCGGGCCGCCCTCGCCATCGCCCGGACCGCCGCGCCCGGCGACGCCGCGCTGTGCCGGCTGGCCGTCATCGCCATGGGCAAGTGCGGTGGCCACGAGCTCAATTACGTGTCCGACGTGGACGTCATCTTCGTCGGCGAGCCGGCCGAGGACGCCGACGAGAGCAAGGCCATGCAGGCCGCGACCCGGCTGGCCTCCCACCTGATGCGGATCTGCTCCGAGACGACGGTCGAGGGCACGATCTGGCCCGTCGACGCCAATCTGCGGCCCGAGGGGCGCAACGGCCCGCTGGTGCGCACCCTCTCCAGCCACCTCGCGTACTACCAGCGCTGGGCCAAGACCTGGGAGTTCCAGGCGCTGCTGAAGGCCCGGGCGGTGGCCGGGGACCCCGCGCTCGGCGAGGAGTACATCGAGGCCGTCTCACCGCTGGTGTGGCAGGCCGCCGAGCGCGAGAACTTCGTCGCTGACGTGCAGAAGATGCGCCGCCGCGTCGTCGACAACATCCCGGTCGCGGAGGTCGAGCGCGAGCTCAAGCTGGGCCCCGGCGGGCTGCGGGACGTCGAGTTCGCCGTACAGCTGCTGCAGTTGGTGCACGGGCGCGGCGACGCGACCCTGCACAGCGGCAGCACGCTCGACGCGCTGCGGGCGCTGGCGGCAGGCGGGTATGTGGGGCGGGCGGACGCGGCGCAGCTGGACTCCGCATACCGCTTCCTGCGCGCCATGGAGCACCGCATCCAGCTGTTCCGGCTGCGGCGTACGCATCTGGTGCCGGAGGACGAGGCCGATCTGCGCCGTATCGGCCGCTCACTCGGACTGCGTACGGACCCGGTCGCCGAGCTCAACAAGGAGTGGAAGCGCCACGCGTCGGTGGTGCGGCGGCTGCACGAGAAGCTGTTCTACCGGCCGCTGCTCGACGCCGTCGCACAGCTCACGCCCGGCGAAACGCGGCTCAGCCCGGAGGCGGCGCGGCAGCGGCTCGAGGCGCTGGGCTACGCCGACCCCGGCGCCGCCCTGCGCCATCTGGAGGCCCTGTCGTCAGGCGTGACCCGCAAGGCCGCGATCCAGCGGACCCTGCTGCCCGTGCTGCTCGGCTGGTTCGCCGACTCGGCCGACCCGGACGCCGGGCTGCTGGGCTTCCGCAAGGTGTCCGACGCGCTCGGCAAGACGCCCTGGTATCTGCGGCTGCTGCGGGACGAGGGCGCGGCCGCGGAGAACCTGGCCCGGGTGCTGTCCGCCGGGCGGCTCGCCCCCGATCTGCTGCTGCGGGCGCCCGAGGCGGTGGCACTGCTCGGCGACCCGGAGGGCCTCAAACTGCGCGGCCGGGACCATCTGGAACAAGAGATCCTTGCGGCTGTCGGGCGCGCGGACACGGCGGAGGCGGCGGTCGCCGTGGCCCGTGGCGTACGGCGTCGCGAGCTGTTCCGTACCGCCGCGGCCGATCTGATCGGCTCGTACGGCACCGAGGACAGCCCGGCCGAGGCGGACCCGGGGGCGCTGGTGGACCGGGTCGGGAACGCGGTCACCGACCTGAACGCGGCGACGCTCGCGGGCGCGCTCAGGGCGGCGGTACGGGAGCATTGGGGCGACACGCTGCCGACGCGGTTCGCGGTCATCGGCATGGGCCGCTTCGGGGGGCGCGAGCAGAGTTACGGCTCCGACGCGGATGTGCTCTTCGTGCACGAGCCGCGCGAGGGGGTGGACGAGCAGGAGGCGGCCCGCGCCGCGAACACCGTCGTCACAGAGATGCGCAGGCTGCTGCAGGTGCCGACGGCGGACCCGCCGCTGCTGATCGACGCGGATCTGCGGCCGGAGGGCAAGAGCGGCCCGCTGGTGCGCACGCTTGCCTCGTACGAGGCGTACTACCGCCGGTGGGCGCTGGTGTGGGAGAGCCAGGCGCTGCTGAGGGCGGAGCCGATGGCGGGCGACATGGAGCTGGGCCGGCGCTTCGTGGACCTGGTCGATCCGTTGCGCTACCCCGCCGAGGGTCTGGGCGACGACGCCGTACGCGAGATCCGCCGGCTGAAGGCCCGGATGGAGTCCGAACGCCTTCCGCGGGGCGCGGACCCGACGCTCCACACCAAGCTGGGCCGGGGCGGGCTGAGCGACGTCGAGTGGACGGTCCAGCTGTTCCAGATGCGCCACGGCTGGGCGGAACCTGGCCTGCGTACGACGCGGACCCGCGAGGCGCTGGCGGCTGCCCACGCGGCGGGCCTGATCGCGACGGAGGACGCGCAGATCCTGGACGAGGCGTGGGTGCTGGCGACACGGGTGCGCAACGGCGTGATGCTGGTCCGTGGCCGCGCGGGGGACACGTTCCCGTCGGACGGGCGCGAACTGGGCGCGGTGGGGCGGTACTTGGGGTACGGGCCGGGGCATGTGGGGGACATGCTTGACGACTACCGGCGGATTACGCGGAGGGCGCGGGCGGTCGTGGAGGAGTTGTTCTACGGGGCGTAGGGGGGTAGGGCTTAGGGGGTGCCAGGGTGCGGGCTGGTCTGGGCATCCCCCAGCCGGGCATCGCCCCCTAGCGGCGTGAGAACCCCAGCGCGCGAACCACCCGCGGGCGGCTCGCCTCCTCTTCCACCGCCGGGACCCGCCGCGACAGCTGGTGCGGATACGCCTGGAACCACGCGTACGACAACACGAAGCCGAAGGCCAGGCAGATCATGCCGCCAACCGCGTCCAGCCAGAAGTGGTTCGCGGTGGCCACGATGACGACCAGCGTCAGCGTCGGATAGAGCAGACCGAGGATCTTCGCCCACGGCGCCGACGCCAGCGCGAAAATGATGATGCCGCACCAGAGCGACCAGCCGATGTGCATCGACGGCATCGCGGCGTACTGGTTCGACATGTTCTTCAGGTTGCCCGAGGCCATCGAGCCCCAGGTGTGGTGGACCAGGACCGTGTCGATGAAGTCGTTGCCGTTCATCAGCCGGGGCGGCGCGAGTGGATACAGGTAGTAACCGACCAGCGCCACGCCTGTCGTGGCGAACAGGACAAGACGGGCAGCCGCATAGCGGCCCGGATGGCTGCGGTAGAGCCACACCAGCACGCCGATCGTCACAATGAAATGCAGCGTGGCGTAGTAGTAGTTCATCGAGACGATCAGCCATGTCACCGAATTCACGGCGTGGTTGACCGACTGCTCCACTGCCATGCCGAGTGACTGCTCGGTATCCCAGATCCAGTCCGCGTTGCGCAGTGCCTGTGCCTTCTGCTCCGGAACGGCATTGCGGACCAGCGAATACGTCCAGTAACTCACCGCGATCAGCAGGATTTCGAACCAGATTCGCGGGCGGCTCGGCGACCGTAGCTGTTGCAGCCGGCTGCGCGAAGGCGCTTCGGTGACCTCGTCCGCCATGGGTGACGGGGTGGCCGTCCGGCCTTCCATAGTCTTCACGGTCGATTCACCCATGGGACGAGAGTCTGCCAGATGCTGCCTCCACACTGATCATCCCCCGGTCTGGTCCTGTTTGCATTGTCTACGCCCTAGGGACGACTGTCTCCACCGGGTCCCTGTGAGGGACGCTGTACGGGCCCCGAGGCGGTCGATCCCCGTACCACCAGCTCCGGCATGAAGACGAATTCGCTGTGCGGAGCGGGAGTCCCGCCGATCTCCTCCAGGAGGGTGCGGACAGCGGCCTGTCCCATGGCCTGCACCGGCTGCCGGATGGTGGTCAGCGGCGGGTCCGTGAACGCTATGAGGGGGGAGTCGTCGAAGCCCACCACAGAGACGTCGCCCGGCACCTTCAGGCCCCGCCCACGCGCGGCCCGGATCGCGCCGAGCGCCATCATGTCGCTCGCGCACACCACTGCGGTGCACCCGAGCCCGATCAGGGCGCCCGCCGCGGCCTGGCCGCCTTCGAGGGTGTAGAGGGAGTGCTGGATCAGCTCCTCGGACTCCTCGGGGGCGAGACCGAGTCGGGCCTCCATGGCCTGCTGGAAGCCCTCGATCTTCCGCAGTACGGGAACGAAACGCTTCGGGCCGACCGCCAGGCCGATCCGGGTGTGGCCGAGTGAGACGAGATGGGTCACGGCGAGATGCATCGCGGCCCGGTCGTCGGGCGAGACGAAGGGGGCCTTCACCTTGGGCGAGAAGCCGCCGAGGAGGACATAGGGCACGCCCTGTCCGCGCAGCTGGTCGTAGCGCTGCATGTCGGCGGTGGTGTCCGCGTGCAGGCCCGAGACGAAGATGATTCCCGAGACCCCGCGGTCCACCAGCATTTCGGTGAGCTCGTCCTCGGTGGAGCCGCCCGGGGTCTGGGTGGCAAGGACCGGGGTGTAGCCCTGCCGGGTCAGGGCCTGGCCGATGACCTGGGCGAGCGCCGGGAAGATCGGGTTGTCGAGCTCCGGCGTTATCAGGCCGACCAGGCCGGCGCTGCGCTGCTTCAGCCGCACGGGGCGCTCGTATCCGAGCACGTCGAGCGCTGCGAGTACGGATTCGCGGGTGGCCGCGGCCACACCGGGCTTGCCGTTGAGCACGCGGCTGACTGTGGCTTCGCTGACCCCCGCCTGGGCTGCGATGTCGGCAAGCCGTGCGGTCACAGGACTGGACCTTACCGGTCGCACGTCAGATTGCCCACCACGCACAGCAATCAGCCGGAATACGGGCTGTGTCACCCACCGGCTCCATGGCCGCGGAGGAGATCAGCAGCCGTCCCGGCAGGGGCAGTTCGATCTCCGATCCCGTGGTGTTGAGGGTGCAGACCAGGCCCGTGCGGGACAGCGCGAGCAGCCCTTCGGGCCCCGGCAGCCACCGCATCGGGCCGCCCGGCAGCGTACGGCGCAGCGCCAGCGCCGAGCGGTAGAGCTCGAGCGTCGAGTACGGGTCGCCGGTCTGTGCCGCCACGGACAGCTCCCGCCAGGTCCGGGGCTGGGGCAGCCAGCTCGTTCCGGGGCCGAAGCCGTACGGCGGCTCCTGGCCCGACCACGGGATCGGCACCCGGCAGCCGTCGCGGAAGCCGTCCTGCCCCGCCGCCCGGAAGAAGGCGGGGTCCTGGCGCACCTCGTCCGGCAGGTCGGTGACCTCGGGCAGTCCGAGCTCCTCGCCCTGGTAGATGTATGTCGAACCGGGCAGCGCGAGCATGAGCAGCGCGGCCGCGCGGGCCCGGCGCAGCCCCTGCCGGCCGCCGCCGTAGCGGGTGGTGTGGCGAACCACGTCGTGGTTGGAGAGCACCCAGGTGGTCGGCGCCCCCACCGAGGCGGTGGCGGCCAGTGACTCGTCGATCACACTGCGCATCGCCTCGGGGTCCCAAGGGCACCGCAGAAACTGGAAGTTGAAGGCCTGGTGCAGCTCGTCGGGGCGTACGTAAAGCGCGAGCCGGTCCGGGCTTGGGGCCCAGGCCTCGGCGACGCCGATCCGGTCCCCCGGGTAGGAGTCGAGGAGCCTGCGCCAGGAGCGGTGGATCTCGTGCACCCCGTCCTGGTCGAAGAAGGGCAGTGTCTGTGCGCCGATGAGCCTGGCCTGTTCCTTGTGGCCGATGTCCGGCAGTCCGGCCGCCTTGACCATGCCGTGCGCGACATCGACGCGGAAGCCGTCCACGCCGAGGTCCAGCCAGAAACGCAGCACCGAGTCGAACTCCTCGTGCACCTCCTCGTTCTGCCAGTCGAGGTCGGGCTGCTCGGGCGCGAAGAGGTGGAGGTACCACTCACCGTCCGGGGTCCGGGTCCAGGCGGGGCCGCCGAAGACCGACTCCCAGTCGTTGGGTGGCAGCTCGCCGGCAGGGCCCTTGCCGGGCCGGAAGTGGTAGCGCGCGCGGGCCGCTCCTCCGGCATGGTCCGCGAGCGCGGCCCGGAACCACGGGTGCTGGTCCGACGTGTGGTTGGGGACGACGTCCACGATCACCCTCAGGCCCAACTCGTGGGCGGTGCGCACGAGATCGTCCGCGTCGGCGAGATCCCCGAAGAGCGGGTCGACGGCCCGGTAGTCGGCGACGTCGTAGCCGCCGTCGGCCTGCGGGGAGGCGTAGAAGGGCGTGAGCCAGACGGCGTCGATGCCCAGCTGTGCGAGATACGGCAGACGCTGGGTGGCCCCGCGCAGATCGCCGATGCCGTCACCGTCACTGTCGGCGAAGGAGCGCACGTACACCTGGTAGATGACGGCATCTCGCCACCAGCCCGGGCCCTCGGTGGAAGAGCTTGCAGGGTGCGGCCCTTCGGCGGCCGTGGGGGCCGGAAGGCCGATGGCGGCAGCGAGCTCGTGGGTCATAAGGGGGTCCCTCTCGTTACTGTCCGGGGCGGGGGGACGTACATCTCACGAGGTCAACGTGGGTGCGGGCCCGTAGTGACGGTGGGCTGAGGACCAAAATAACAGTCTCTGCAAGGGCTTGCGAAGGTCTTTGCAACCCTCTTCGGGGTGCCCCGAGTAGCGCAAGTGGACCGCCGTCAAGCGATGCAATGGCAACCCTCAGGACACGTGGATGTAACGATCCCCCGCTCTTGCAGAAAATTGCCGCAAGGTCTTTCGGCTCCCTTTCATCCTTGTTACGTTCCTGCCGAACCCGGCGCCGCGAGGGAGCGGTCGGCAGGGGGCCTGGTCGCCTCCGCCATCTCGGGCATCTCTGAAGGAGTTCACATGCGGCGTGGCATAGCGGCCACCGCGCTGGTAGCGGCACTGGCACTGGCAGCGACGGCGTGCGGTGGGGGCGACAGCGGTGACAAGGCCGCCGGCCCGGTCACCCTGACCTGGTGGGACACGTCCAACGCGACGAACGAGGCGCCGACGTACAAGGCGATGATCGCCGAGTTCGAGAAGGCGAACAAGGACATCAAGGTCAAGTACGTCAACGTCCCGTTCGACCAGGCGCAGAACAAGTTCCAGACCGCGGCCGGCAGCAAGGGCGCTCCCGACATCATCCGCGCCGAGGTCGGCTGGACCGCCTCGTGGGCGAAGTCGCAGTTCCTGGCCCCGCTGGACGGCACGGACGCGCTCAAGGACACCGGGGACATCACTCCCTCGCTGCTCAAGCAGGCCCAGTACCAGGGCAAGACCTACGGTGCCCCGTTCGTCACCGACTCCCTCGGCCTGATGTGGAACAAGGAGATTCTGAAGAAGGCCGGCTACGACAAGGCGCCGACCACCTGGGACGAGGTCAAGAAGGTCTCCAAGGCGGTCAAGGAGAAGGCCGGAGTCGACGGCTTCCAGCTCCGCGCCGACGCCTACTTCGAGCTGCCCTTCCTCTTCGGCGAGGGCACCGACATGGTCGACGCCGCCGGGAAGAAGATCACGGTCAACTCGCCCGAGGCCGTCAAGGCCGTCGACCAGAGCAAGGCTCTGCTCGCCTCGCCGGGTGTCGCCAAGCTCGATGTGACCGCCGACTCCTACGCCCACATGATGGACGCGTTCAACACCGGCAAGGTCGCGATGATCGTCCAGGGCCCGTGGGAGCTGACGAACATCTACAAGGGCGCCGCCTTCAAGGACAAGGCCAACCTCGGCATCTCCGGCGTCCCGGCCGGCTCCACCGGCAAGGCCGGCGCCCCGACCGGCGGCCACAACCTCGCCGTCTACGCCGGCTCCGACAAGGCGCACCAGGTCGCGGCCCAGAAGTTCGTCGGCTTCATGACCTCGGGTGAGACCCAGGCCAAGATCGCGCTGAAGAACGGCACCCTGCCGACCCGGACCTCCGCCTACACCGCCGAGGTCAAGGCCACCCCGGGCATCGCCGAGTTCCAGAGCATCCTCTCCGGCTCCGCCCGGCCCCGTCCGGAACTGCCCGAATACAGCTCGCTCTTCGCCGACCTCGGCACCAACCTCACCGCGATCCTTCAGGGCAAGGTGAGCACCCAGAAGGGCCTCGACACCACCGCCGAGTCCTACAAGAAGCTGCTCAAGGACTTCTCCTAAGGCACCCACCGGCCGTCCGGACCGCTCCCGCACAGGGACGGGACGGACGGTCGCCCGTGGTGGTACGGCCCCGTCCCCGTTCGGGAGCGGTCCGTACCGCCACGCCGTACACCCGCTTAAGAATCTGTCGTAAAGGTGTCGAAGATGACCGTCGCCGTCGAGGGCGGAAGCCGAAAGACCCAGCCTGGCAATGCACCGCGCCCCGGGCCGATGAGCCGTATCAGGCAGTCGTACAACCGGAATTGGTATGCCTGGGCGATGGTGGCCCCGGTCGTCGCGGTCATCGGCGTGCTGGTGCTCTACCCCCTGGGCCGCGGCATCTACCTGTCGCTGACCGATGCCGACAGCACCAACGTGGGCCGGACCATCGGCGTCAACAAGATCCCCGACAGCTTCTCGTGGGTGGGCTTCGACAACTACACGGAGATCCTCTCCGGCGGCGACCACCAGTTCTGGCCCCACTTCACCTGGACCATCGTCTGGACGATCGTCTGTGTGGCCCTGCACTACGGGATCGGCCTGGGGCTCGCCCAGCTGCTGAACCGCAAGATGCGCGGCCGCACCTTCTACCGGATGGTCCTGATCCTGCCGTGGGCGGTGCCGACCTTTGTCACCGTCTTCGCCTGGCGGCTGATCCTCGCCGACGACGGCGGCGTCCTCAACATGGCTCTGGAATGGGCCCACTTGCCCACCCCGGCCTGGCTCAGCGACCCCTTCTGGCAGAAGACCGCCGCCATCATGGTCAACACCTGGGTCGGCGTCCCCTTCATGATGGTCTCTCTCCTCGGCGGCCTGCAGTCGATCCCGCCCGAGCTCTACGAGGCCGCCGAGGTGGACGGCGCAACCCCCTGGCAGCGCTTCCGCTATGTGACGCTGCCCGGCCTGCGCTCGGTCAGCAGCACGGTCGTCCTGCTCGGAGTCATCTGGACCTTCAACCAGTTCGTCGTCATCTTCCTGCTGTTCGGCAACAACTCGGGCACCGAAGCCCAGATCCTCGTCACCTGGGCGTACCGCCTCGGCTTCGGACAGGACCCGCGCGACTACGCCGGCTCCGCCGCATACGGCGTCATCATCCTGTCGATGCTCATCGTCTTCGCCTCCTTCTACCGGCGCTGGCTGGCCCGCAACGAGAAGGCCGCCTGACGGCCGCCCAGGCCGTCGAGCAACAGCACCAGCCATGACGAAAGAGAGGGCAGCCAACCCCATGAGCACCACAGCAGGTCTCCCGGTCGCGGGAGCGGCCGAAGCGGCCACCGCCGTCCCGCCCCGCAAGCGCCCCGCGAGCAAGCGGCAGGTGAAGCGCGGAGAGCGTCCCCGTTCCGCATCCGTGCTGATCCACACCGTGCTGATCATCGCGAGCTTCATCGCGGCCTTCCCGATCGGCTGGATCGCCTGGATCTCGCTCGGCCCGGACAAGACCGACTTCCTCCACCCCGGCGAGATCGCCGACAAGATCAGCTTCGAGAACTACACGACGGTCCTGAACGACACGTCGTTCCTCCAGTGGTTCGTCAACTCGCTGATCGTCGCGCTCGGTACCTGCCTGCTCGGCGTCTTCATCGCCGCCAGCTCCGGCTACGCGGTCTCCCGGATGCGCTTCCCCGGCCACCGCCAGCTGATGTGGACCTTCCTGGTCACCCAGATGTTCCCGGTCGCCATCCTCATGGTGCCGCTCTACAACATCCTGGCCAACCTGGGTCTGCTGGACACCTACTGGGCCCTGATCCTGGTCTACTGCACCACGGCGATCCCGTACTGCGCCTGGCTGCTCAAGGGGTACTTCGACACCATCCCCGCGGAGATCGACGAAGCCGGCCGGATCGACGGGCTCACCCCGTTCGGCACCTTCTACCGGCTGATCCTGCCGCTCGCCCGGCCGGGCCTGGCGGTGGCCGCGTTCTACACCTTCCTCACCGCCTGGGCCGAGGTCGCCTATGCGTCGGTGTTCATGCTCAGCGACGACAAGTACACCCTCGCCATCGGCCTGACCACCTTCATCAGCGAGCACGACACCCAGTGGGACCTGATGGCCGCGACCTCTGTGCTCATCGCCATCCCCGCGTCGCTGTTCTTCTACCTGGTCCAGCGCCACCTGGTCACCGGCCTCACCGCCGGCGCCGCCAAGTCCTGACCCCACGAACCGGGGCACCCGGCCGCCTGACCGGCCGGGTGCCCCTGCTGCCTGATGTTTCGCCCGAATCGCTGCACCGAGCCTCAGAGGGATCGAGAATGACCCAGTACCTGGCTGACGCCCATCACGCCGACCTGCCCGCGGATTGCGCGGACTGGTGGAGAGACGCCGTCATCTACCAGGTGTACCCCCGCAGCTTCGCCGACGGGAACGGCGACGGCATGGGCGACCTTCCGGGCATCCGCAGCCGACTGCCGTACCTCAAGGAACTCGGCGTCGACGCCGTGTGGCTGAGCCCCTTCTACGCATCGCCGCAGGCCGACGCCGGCTACGACGTCGCCGACTACCGGGCCATCGACCCGATGTTCGGCACGCTCCTGGACGCCGACGCACTGATCCGGGACGCGCACGACCTCGGGCTGCGCATCATCGTCGACCTGGTGCCCAACCACTCCTCCGACGCCCACGAATGGTTCAAGCGCGCGCTGAAGGAGGGCCCGGGATCCCCGCTGCGCGACCGCTACCACTTCCGTCCCGGCAAGGGCGCCGACGGTGAACTGCCGCCCAACGACTGGGAGTCCATCTTCGGCGGCCCGGCCTGGACCCGTACGCGGAACCCGGACGGCACCCTGGGCGACTGGTACCTGCATCTCTTCGCCCCCGAGCAGCCCGACTTCAACTGGGAACACCCGGCCGTCGCCGACGAGTTCCGCTCGATCCTGCGCTTCTGGCTCGACATGGGCGTCGACGGCTTCCGCATCGACGTCGCCCACGGCCTGGTCAAGGCGGCGGGTCTGCCCGACCTGGGCTCCGGCGACCAGCTCAAACTGCTGGGCAGCGGTAACGATGGCACGCCGTTCTTCGACCAGGACGGTGTCCACGAGATCTACCGCGCCTGGCGCACGATCCTGGACGAGTACCCCGGCGACCGCATCGCGGTGGCCGAGGCATGGACCCCCACCGTCGAGCGCACCGCCAACTACGTGCGCCCCGACGAGCTGCACCAGGCCTTCAACTTCCAGTACCTGGGCACCCACTGGGACGCGGCCGAGCTGCGCCGGGTCATCGATACGTCGCTTGACGCCATGCGGCCCGTCGGCGCCCCGGCCACCTGGGTGCTCTCCAACCACGATGTGACCCGGCACGCCACCCGCTTCGCGGGCCCGGCGGCCGGAACCCAGATCCGCGAGGCCGGCGACCGTGAACTGGGTCTGCGACGGGCCCGCGCCGCCACCCTGCTGATGCTGGCGCTGCCCGGCTCCGCCTACCTCTACCAGGGCGAGGAGCTCGGACTCCCCGACGTCACCGACCTGCCCGACGAGGTCCGCCAGGACCCGGCGTTCGGCCGCACCGAGGGCCAGGACGGCTTCCGCGACGGCTGCCGGGTGCCGATCCCGTGGACCGCCGAGGGAAGTTCGTACGGCTTCGGCGCGGGCGGCAGCTGGCTGCCCCAGCCGGAGAGCTGGGCCGGGCTCAGCGTCGAGGCGCAGACCGGCGACCCGGACTCGACACTGGAGCTGTACCGCAGCGCCCTCGCGGCCCGCCGTGAGCACCCCGCGCTGGGCGCGGGCGACGCGGTCGAGTGGCTGGACGCCCCCGAGGGCGTGCTCGCCCTGCGGCGCCCGGGCGGCTTCGTCTGCACGGTCAACACGACGGGCGCGGCCGTACGGATACCGGCACCGGGCCGTGTCCTGCTGGCCAGCGGTGCCGCGGAGCCGGCCGACGGCGAGACCGAACTGCCCGCGGACAGCGCTGTGTGGTGGACGGTGTGACGATCTCCCCGTCGCGGGTCGGCGCCGTCCAGTCCGGCGCCGCCCCGCGGCTCGCGGACATCGCGGCCCAGGCGTCTGTCAGTGAGGCGACCGCCAGCCGGGTCATGAACGGCAAACCGGGGGTGGCGAGCGGCACCCGTCAGCGGGTGCTCGCGGCGCTCGACGTGCTCGGATACGAGAGGCCGGTGCGGCTGCGGCAGCGCAGCGCGGGCCTCATCGGCCTGCTGACCCCCGAGCTCACCAACCCGATCTTCCCCGCCTTCGCCCAGGCCGTCGAGCAGGTCCTGGCCGGGCACGGCTACACCCCGGTGCTCTGCACCCAGCTGCCGGGCGGCGCAACCGAGGAGGAGCTGGTCGAACAGCTCCAGGAGAGCGGTGTCAACGGCATCGTGTTCCTGTCCGGGCAGCACTCCGACACCTCGGCCGATCACGCACGGTACGCCGAACTCGTGGACCGGGGAGTCCCGTTCGTCCTCATCAACGGCTACAGCGAGCGCGTCAGCGCGCCGTGTGTCTCCTGCGACGACCGGGCGGCGATGCGCACGGCCGTGCACCATCTGGCCGAGCTGGGGCACGAGCGGATCGGCCTCGCGATCGGCCCCCTCCGCTATGTGCCGGCCCACCGCAAGGCCGAGGGCTTCACCGACGGTCTCCGCTCCATCCTGGGCTACACCGCCGCGGCGGCCGAACAGTTGGTCCAGCGCTCGCTGTTCAGCGTCGAGGGTGGCCACGCGGCGGCCGGTGCGCTGCTGGACAAGGGGTGCACCGCCATCGTCTGCGGCAGCGACATGATGGCTCTCGGCGTCATCCGGGCGGCCCGGGAGCGCGGCCTCGATGTGCCGTACGACCTCTCGGTGGTCGGGTTCGACGACTCGCAGCTGGTGGCGTTCACGGATCCGCCGCTGACCACGCTGCGCCAGCCGGTGAAGGCGATGGCGGCCGCGGCGGTCGGCGCGCTGCTGGAGGAGTTGCAGGGAAGTCCCGTACAGAGCACGGAATATGTGTTCCAGCCCGAGCTCGTGGTCCGGGGCACCACCGCGCAGGCACGCCGGTAGGCGCGTGACCGGACCGGCCGGCCGGGCGCGTGGGGCCCGGACCTGCCGGGCCCCCGGCCGACCGGCCCGGAGTCATGGTTGAACGTAACACCACTGCAAGACTTGCGAAAGGTCTTGCAGTTGGGAAACGGCAAGATTTCTGCGGCGCGACGAGAGTGTGTCCAAAGGGTTGACCCTGGGTGGGGAGGCTCGTACGGTCGCGACCGCAATAACTTTCTGCGTTCTTGCAGCAAGAAACGTCAAGTGGCGCAGCAGGCATCACCGGAACCATCAAAGGCCTTACGGGCACGGCGCGTTGCCGGACAAGGCTGCACCGTCACCCGCACCTCCCCCCATGCAGGAGGAAACATGGCCGGCAGATCTCTTGCCGCGGCGCTCGCCCTTGTGGCGGGCGCGGCGGTGAGTGTGATTGCACCGGTGGGCCCCGCGCAGGCGGCCCCGCCGGGGGACAAGGACGTCACGGCAGTCCTTTTCGAGTGGAAGTTCGCGTCGGTCGCCAAGGCGTGCACCGACACCCTGGGCCCGGCCGGTTACGGCTATGTCCAGGTCTCCCCGCCCCAGGAGCACGTCCAGGGCAGCCAGTGGTGGACCTCGTACCAGCCCGTCAGCTACAAGATCGCCGGACGGCTCGGCGACCGCGCCGCGTTCAGCAGCATGGTGAGCGCCTGTCACGCGGCGGGCGTCAAGGTCGTCGCCGACTCGGTGATCAACCACATGGCCTCGGCGGACGGGACCGGCACCGGAGGCTCGTCGTATACGAAGTACGGCTACCCGGGGATCTACTCCGGCGCCGACATGGACGACTGCCGGTCGCAGATCACCAACTACCAGGACCGGGCGAACGTCCAGAACTGCGAGCTGGTCCAGCTCGCGGACCTGGACACCGGTGAGGACTACGTACGCGGACGCATCGCGGCCTATCTGAACGACCTTCTCTCGCTCGGCGTCGACGGCTTCCGCATCGACGCGGCCAAGCACATGCCGGCCGCCGACCTCGCCAACATCAAGTCACGTCTGTCGAACCCCGGCGTCTACTGGAAGCTGGAGGCGATCTACGGGGCGGGTGAGGCGGTCTCGCCGAGCGAGTACCTGGGGTCGGGGGATGTTCAGGAGTTCCGGTACGCCCGTGACCTCAAGCGGGTCTTCAACAACGAGAACCTCGCGTATCTGAAGAACTACGGCGAGGGCTGGGGGTACATGGAGTCGGGGAAGTCGGCGGTCTTCGTCGACAACCACGACACCGAGCGCGGCGGGGACACCCTCAACTACAAGGACGGCGCGAACTACACGCTGGCGAATGTCTTCATGCTGGCGTGGCCGTACGGGTCGCCGGACGTCCACTCCGGCTACGAGTGGACCGACAAGGACGCCGGACCGCCGAACGGTGGCACCGTGAACGCCTGTTACACCGACGGCTGGAAGTGCCAGCACGCCTGGCGCGAGATCGCGTCCATGGTGGCCTTCCGGAACACGGCGCGCGGTCAGGGCGTCGTGAACTGGTGGGACAACGGCGGCGACCAGATCGCCTTCGGGCGGGGCTCGAAGGCGTACGTCGCGATCAACCACGAGGCTTCGTCGCTGACCCGCACCTTTCAGACGTCGCTGTCGGCGGGCGACTACTGCGACGTGCAGTCGGGCAGGGGCGTGAAGGTGAACGGCTCGGGCCAGTTCACGACGACACTCGGCGCGAACACGGCGGTGGCGCTGCATGTGAACGCGCTTGGCTGCGGGTCGAGTTAGCCGCGGCCTGACTTCGAACCCGGGCTCCGCCAGCCCGGGCCCTTGTCGGGGCTCCGCCCCGAACCCCGCGCCTCAATCGCCGGCGGGGCTGAATATTCGGCCCTGACCTGGGGCTCCGCCCCGAACCCCGCGCCTCAATCGCCGGCGAGGCTGATTTCCGGGGCTCCGCCCCGCGCCCCGCTCCTCAATCGCCGGAGGGGCTGAATTTTCAGCCCGTCCGGCGATTGAGGACATGCGGCCGAAGGTCGCATACGGGGGTCTGGGGGCTAGCCCCCAGTTACGGGAAGGGGCGGGGTGGGGGAACGCCCCGCGCAGCGGCTCCGCACTCGCACCCCGCCCCTCGACACCAACACCTCCGCCCCACCCAAGGAGAACCAACCGGTGACCACCACCCCCCGCGTCAGCGCGGCCGGCACCGCCATAGGCACCGCCGCCGCCCTCCTCGTGGCGCTCATATCCGCCGGGCCGGCCGCCGGCACGCCCAGACCCCCCTCCCCGCCCTCCGACCGCGCGCTCGCAGCCACGCCCGCGCGGCACGATCTGACGCGGGAGCAGTTCTACTTCGTCCTGCCCGACCGGTTCGCCAACGGCGACACCTCCAACGACCGCGGAGGTCTCACCGGTTCGCGCCTCGAGACCGGATACGACCCCGCCGACAAGGGCTTCTACCAGGGCGGCGACCTCAAGGGCCTCACCCAGAAGCTGGACTACATCAAGGGCCTCGGCACCACCGCCATCTGGATGGCGCCCATCTTCAAGAACCGGCCCGTCCAGGGCACCGGCAAGGACGCGTCCGCCGCCTACCACGGGTACTGGATCACCGACTTCACCCAGGTCGACCCCCACTTCGGCACCAACGCCGACCTGGCGAAGCTGATCGACAAGGCCCACGGCAAGGGCATGAAGGTCTTCTTCGACGTCATCACCAACCACACGGCCGACACCGTCGACTACGCCGAGAAGGCGTACGGATACCGGCCCAAGGGCGCCTATCCCTATCTCGACAAGGACGGCCGTCCCTTCGACGACCGCGACGGCATCAAGAAGGTCGACGCGGACTCCTTCCCGTACACCCCGACGGCCGGCGGCCAGAAGGTCCCCGCCTGGCTCAACGACCCGACGATGTACCACAACCGCGGCGACTCCACCTTCGCAGGCGAGAGCTCCGAGTACGGCGACTTCTCCGGCCTCGACGACCTGTGGACCGAGCGTCCCGAGGTCGTGAAGGGTATGCGCCAGATCTACGAGAAGTGGGTCCAGGACTTCGACATCGACGGCTTCCGCATCGACACCGTCAAACATGTCGACATGGACTTCTGGACCCAGTGGGCGACCGCGCTGGACGCGTACGCGGCCGAGCGCGGCCGGGACGACTTCTTCATGTTCGGCGAGGTCTTCGCCGCGGACACGGCGATCACCTCGCCCTATGTGACCCGCGGCCGGCTGGACGCCACGCTCGACTTCCCCTTCCAGGACGCCGCCCGCGCCTACGCCTCGCAGGGTGCGCCCGCCGACAAGCTCGCCGCCGTCTTCGGCAACGACTACCGCTACACCACCGACAAGGCCAACGCCTATGAGCAGGTGACCTTCCTCGGCAACCACGACATGGGCCGCATCGGCACCTTCCTCAAGCAGGACAACCCGAAGGCCGACGACACCGAGCTGCTGAAGCGCGCACGGCTCGCCAACGAGCTGATGTTCCTGGGCCGCGGCAACCCGGTGATCTACTACGGCGACGAGCAGGGCTTCACCGGCGCGGGCGGCGACAAGGACGCCCGCCAGAGCCTCTTCGCCTCGAAGACCGCCGACTATCTGGACGACGACCAGCTGGGCGCGGACCGCACCCACGCCTCTGACGCGTACGACCCGGCGCACCCCGTCTACCGGTCGATCGCCGCGCTGTCGAAGCTCACCAAGGACCACCCGGCGCTGCGGAACGGCGTCCAGCAGGAGCGGTACGCCAAGGACTCGGTGTACGCCTTCTCCCGTACGGACGCAAAGGCGCGCACCGGGCCCGTCGAGTATCTCGTCGCCGCCAACAACGGGACCGCGCCCAAGACGGTGACCCTGCCGGTGGACGCCGTGGACTTCCGTGTCCTGTACGGCGGTTCGGGCACCGTCCGCGCCACCGAAGGCAAGATCACGGTCACCGTGCCCGCCCTGTCGTCGGTGGTGCTCCGTGCCGCGAAGCCCCTGGCCGAGCCCGCCGCCAGGCCGACCGTGACCCTCAAGGCCCCGGCCGCCGGGGCCACCGGCACCGTCGAGATCACGGCGGACGTCACCGGCGGACAGCTGAACCGCGTCGTCTTCGCCGCCCAGAGCGGCAACGGCAAGTGGCGCACCCTCGGCTCGGCCGACCACGCCCCGTACAAGGTCACGCAGTACATCGACCAGAAGGTGAAGGCCGGAACGCCCCTGCGCTACAAGGCTGTTGCTATGGACAGCGCGGGACGTACCGCGAGCGCTCTCGCCTCGACAACCACCGGTCAGGCGCCGCCGCCCGAGAAGCCGGTGGCCGTCGAGCGCGACTACGCCGTCGTCCACTACAAGCGGACCGGCGGCGACTACGACGGCTGGCGGCTCGAGTCCGGTGACACCGCGGCTTCCTTCACCGGGCGGGACGCCTACGGCGCCTTCGCCTGGGTCAAGCTCCCCGAGGGCGCCGCGACCGTCCCGTACACCGTCGAGAAGAACGGCACCGCGGACGGTCCGCAGCGCACCGTCGACCTCGCCCGCACCGGCGAGGTGTGGATCGAGCAGGGCAAGGACGGCCAGGCGGACCGCGCGCCCGACGGCGCCTACCCGCCGCAGGACAAGACCAGGGCCGTCCTCCACTACCACCGTGCCGACGGCGACTACGACGGCTGGGGTCTGCACACCTGGACGGGCGCCGCATCGCCCACCGACTGGTCCAAGCCGCTCCAGCCGGTGCGCAAGGACGCTTACGGAGTGACCTTCGAGGTGCCGCTCGCCGCGGGCGCGACCTCGCTCAGCTACATCGTCCACAAGGGCGACCAGAAGGACCTGCCGACCGACCAGTCACTGGACCTCGCGACGTACGGACACGAGGTCTGGCTGCTGGCCGGGCAGCCGAAGTATCTGCTGCCGCAGACCGGCGGCGCGCCCTCCCTCGACCTGGCCAAGGCGGAGGCCCAGTGGATCGACCGGGACACCGTCGTCTGGAAGGTGAAGGCCACCGCTGCCACCAGCCAGCAGCTGGTGTACGCGAAGGACGGCGGCATCTCCGTCGTCGACGGGGCGCTGTCGGACGAGGGCCGCTGGCTGCGGCTCACGCCGTCCCCACTCAGCGACGCGCAGAAGGCCAAGTACCCCCATCTGAAGGACTACCCGGCCTTCACCGTCGACCCCCGCGACCGGGACAGGGTCCGTGAGTCCCTGCGCGGCCAGCTGATCGCGACCCAGCGGGCGGCTGGGGGCACCTCCCAGGCCGGAGGCTCTGGGGGAGGCGCGCTGCTCGCCGCCACCGGCGTACAGATCCCGGGTGTACTCGACGACCTGTACGACGCGACCGGAGCGGAGCTCGGGCCCGTCTTCGACAACCGCGACCGCCCCACGCTATCCCTCTGGGCCCCCACCGCTCAGTCCGTCTCCCTCGATCTCGACGGGAAGACGGTCGCGATGCGGCGGGACGGCGCGAGCGGCGTCTGGTCGGTCACCGGGCCGAAGAGCTGGGCCCAGAAGCCGTACCGCTACACGGTGAGGGTCTGGGCACCCACCGTGCAGAAGGTCGTCACCAACAAGGTCACCGACCCGTACTCCACCGCCCTGACCACCGACTCCGCCCGCAGCCTGGTCGTCGACCTCGCCGACCCCAAGCTCGCACCCGCGGGCTGGGCCTCGACCAAGAAGCCCACGGCCTTGGCGCTGCGCGACGCGCAGATCCAGGAGCTGCACATCCGTGACTTCTCCGTCGCGGACGGCACATCGAACCACCCCGGCCAGTACCTCGCCTTCACCGACCGCGACTCGCGGGGCATGAAGCATCTGCGCGCGCTCGCCGCCTCCGGCACCTCCTACGTCCATCTCCTGCCGGCCTTCGACATCGGCACCATCCCGGAGAGGAAGTCCGACCAGGCCACACCCGCCTGCGACTTGAAGGTGTACGCCCCCGACTCCGACGAGCAGCAGGCCTGTATCGCCAAGGCCGCCGCGAAGGACGCGTACAACTGGGGCTACGACCCGCTGCACTACACCGTCCCCGAGGGTTCGTACGCCTCAGACCCGGAAGGGACCCGGCGTACGGTCGAATTCCGGCAGATGGTCCAGGCCCTGAACTCCAGCGGTCTGCGTACCGTCATGGACGTCGTCTACAACCACACCGTGGCGAGCGGCCAGGCCGAGAAGTCCGTACTCGACAAGATCGTGCCCGGCTACTACCAGCGGCTGCTCGCCGACGGCACCGTCGCGACCTCCACCTGCTGCGCCAACACCGCGCCCGAGAACGCCATGATGGGCAAGCTCGTCGTCGACTCGATCGTCACCTGGGCCAGGGAGTACAACGTCGACGGCTTCCGCTTCGACCTGATGGGCCACCACCCGAAGGCCAACATTCTCGCGGTGCGCGCGGCCCTGGACGAGCTGACCCCCGCCCGTGACGGCGTCGACGGCAAGAAGATCATTCTCTACGGGGAGGGCTGGAACTTCGGGGAGATCGCGGACGACGCCCGCTTCGTCCAGGCCACCCAGAAGAACATGGCCAAAACAGGAGTGGCGACCTTCTCCGACCGGGCTCGTGACGCGGTGCGCGGCGGCGGCCCCTTCGACGAGGACCCGGGCATCCAGGGCTTCGCCTCTGGGCTCTACACCGACCCCAACTCCTCGTCGTCGAACGGCACCGAGGCCCAGCAGAAGGCCCGCCTCCTGCACTATCAGGACCTGATCAAGGTCGGTCTTACGGGCAACCTCGCCGCGTACTCCTTCACCGACAGCTCCGGGCGCACCGTCAAGGGCTCCGAGGTCGACTACAACGGCGCCCCGGCCGGGTACGCCGCCGCTCCCGGCGACGCTCTCGCCTACGCGGACGCCCACGACAACGAACCCCTCTACGACGCTCTCGCCTTCAAGCTGCCAAGGGGTACGTCCCCGGCCGACCGCGCGCGTATGCAGGTGCTGGCGATGGCGACCGCGACGCTCTCCCAGGGCCCCGCGCTCTCCCAGGCCGGGACGGACCTGCTCCGCTCCAAATCGCTCGACCGCAATTCGTACGACAGCGGCGACTGGTTCAACGCGGTCCACTGGGACTGCCGGGACGGCAACGGCTTCGGCCGCGGGCTGCCGCCGGAGGCCGACAACAAGGCCAAGTGGCCTTACGCCAAGCCCCTGTTGACGGCCGCATCGCTCACGGTGGGCTGTCCGCAGATCAACGGCGCGTCGGCCGCCTACCGTGATCTGCTCACCATCCGCGCCACTGAGCAGGCCTTCAGCCTGGGCACGGCGGGCGAGGTGCAGTCCGCGGTCTCCTTCCCGCTCTCCGGGAAGGACGAGACACCGGGCGTGATCACCATGCGGGCCGGGGACCTGATCGTCGTCTTCAACGCGACGCCCGAGCAGCAGACCCAGCGGGTCCCGGAACTGGCCGGGAAGCCGTACGCCCTGCACCCCGTCCAGGCCGCGGGCGCGGACACTACCACCAAGGCATCGTCGTACGAGGGGAGTTCAGGCAGCTTCACCGTCCCGGCGCGCACCGTCGCGGTCTTCACCCGGGGCTGACCATCGCGCGATAACGTGTGGACCGACTACGGAGCGGAGTGTCCCCGATCCGAGGGGAAGCTGGGACATGAGCGGAGCCGGCGGCGCCACGGTGCTGGTCGTCGACGACCTCGAGGCCAATCGCTACGCCATGGGCGCGGTGCTGCGCCGGGCCGGTCACCGGGTGGTGACCACCGCGTGCGCCGGCGACGCACTGATCGAGCTCGACACGAGACTCAGGTCGGGTGCGTTGCCGGACGCCGCGCTGGTCGACATCGGCCTGCCCGACATGAACGGCTTCGAACTGTGCCGCCGGATCAAGGCCCATCCGGAGATCGCCGCGATGCCGGTGGTGCACTTCAGCGCCGCGGCGATCTCCCCGCGCGACCGCAGCCGCGGACTCGACGCGGGCGCGGACGCGTATCTGACGATCCCCGTCGAGCCGGAGGAGATCGAGGCGGTCATCAGGGCCGCCCTGCGCGGGGCCCGCTCCCGCCATGACGCCGAGGCGCAGGCCGACCGGCTGACCCGGCTCGCCGCCGCGACCACGGAACTGCACGGTGCGCACGGCCCGCAGGAACTGGCCGATCTGGCCGCGGCCGCCACCGCCCAGCTCACCGGCGGTCCGGCCGCGGCCTTCGTCTTCGGCGCGGAGGACACGCTGTACGCGGGCAGCCCCCGGCGGTACGACTGCCCGCCGGACGCCGAAGCGCGGACGGCCGTGGCCGGGCTGCTGCGGCGGTGCATGGCCGGCCGTACGGGCGTACATCCGCTGATCGCGCCCCCGCCGCTGTGGCCGGCCGGGTTCTTCCGGCCCGAAGTCCCCGGCGGCGCGGCCCTGCTGCTCGCCGGCGACCGCCCCGACCAGCCGCCGGTCTGCCTGGCGCACCCCGCGTACACACCCTGCGGCCCGGACACCGCGTCGCTGCTCGGCCGGCTCGCCCATGCCACCGCCCTCACCGCCCAGACCCTGCGCACCGCCGCCGAGGAACGCCATGTCGCGCTCACCCTCCAACACAGCTTCCTGCCGCAGCAGCCGCCCACCCTGCCCGGCGCGGAACTCGCCCTGCGCTATGTGCCCGCCTCCCGCAACGCCGAGATCGGCGGCGACTTCTATGTCGCCCTGACCACGGCGGCCGGACTGCTGGTCGGCGTCGGCGACGTCGTCGGCCACTCCCTGGACGCGGCGACAGTCATGGTCGAACTGCGGCACGCCCTGCGCGCGTACGCCACCGACGAGAGCGACCCGGCCGCCCTGCTGCGCCGCCTCGACCGGATGCTCCAGCGCTACCACCCGGAGGCAACGGCCACGGTCTGCCTCGCCCTGATCGACCCGCGCACCGGCCGCACCCGGATCGCGAACGCCGGCCATATCCGCCCGCTGATCGTGACCGGCGACGGCAGCGCGGCCTACGTCCGCAGCTCGGGCCCGCTACTGGGTCTGGGTTTGGACCGTCCCTGTCCGTCCGAGGCCCAACTGGCTGAATCGGACCGGCTGTTGATGGTCACCGACGGCCTGATCGAGACCCGCGGCACAGACCTCACGGTCTCCCTCGAACGTCTCCGCCACACAGCGGCGCACGCACCGCCGGGCGTTTCGGCGCTCTGCGACACACTGCTGGACTGCTTCGGCACCCGCGAGGACGACGTTGCCCTGCTGGCCCTTCAGCTGACGAGTCTGGATCCGTCCTACCGCAAGCGCTGAGCCGGCACCTTGGCCAGCGCGGGCGCCAGCGACATGAGCCGGCCGACCAGATCGCCGAACGGTCCTTCGGCCGGCTCGTCCGCCAGGATGCGCAGCAGGATGCCCGCCATCTCCTCGTCGTACGCCGCACTCACCGCGCACAGCGCCGCGAAGTCGTGCACCAGCTGCAACTCCAGCTCGCCGCGCGGAACCCGCCGCCCGTCCAGCCAGATCAGCGCGGTCGACTCGGCGAGCGACACCCAGGACCGTACGACCAACTCCAGCCGCGAAGGCGGCGTCTCGATCCCCAGATGGGCCAGGATCTGCTCGTACGCTGCCTGCCTGACCTCGTCGATCATCGCGTTCGTCGTCGATGATCCAACGGCGGGACCGCCCCGCATCAGCGCCGAGAACCCCGGCCCGTGCTCGTCCACGAAGTCGAAGAACCGGCCCATGACCCGCAGCAGCCGCGCCCCGAGCGGACCCTCCGGCGGCTCCTGGAACCGCCCGGCCAGCTCGTCGGCGGCCCGCCTCAGCGCCGCCTCGTACAGGCTCTGCTTGCCGGGAAAGTAGTGGTAGACGAGCGGCCGCGAGATGCCCGCGGCCGCCGCTATCTCGTCGATCGACACCTCGTCGGGGGAGCGGTGGCTGAACAGCTCCAGCGCTACACCGATCAGCTGCTGCCTGCGCTCCTCGACGCCCATCCTGCGGCGTACCCCGGTCGTCATACGAACACCCTAACGGGCGTCGTTCACAGGTCCAGGACCAGCCGCCCGTCCCGGCAGCGGATGGCCGAGAGCGGACTCGGGAGGGTCACGGAGCGGTTCAGTGCAGCGCGCCCACGCGACTGCCGTCCGCCAGACGGCCGTTCAGCTCCGCCCGCGCGCCCTCCCGGGCGGGTACCGCCAGCAGCTTGCCCTTCGCGCTGCCGTCGACCCCGCCCGATGTCGCGAGTGACGTGAACTGCCCGCTGCCCGCCGCGAGTACGTACCACCGTCCCGCCCGCGACTTCCAGAGCACGCCGGCCAGCACCTTCGGATCCCGCACCCCGCAGGCTGGCGAGTCCTCGGCCCGCGCCGCGATCGCCGCGGGAGCGCCGGCCCGCGCGGCCGGGGCCTGGAACTGGGCCATGACCCGGCTCCCGGTGCCCCGCCAGGTCTCCGCGCGGGTGCACAGCCAGTGAGCCGTGCCGTTCGAATCGGGCAGCGGCTGCTTCGCGTACTGCCACGAGTTGACGCTGCGCACACCGTGCGCCCGCACCCCGGGCAGCAGACAGGCCGTGCGGGCCCAGAAAGCGCGCTCCGCCTTGCCGGTGACGTCCCGCGGGGCGGACGGCGGGCCCGAGGTGAGCCGGGCGGGGGTCAGTTCACCGAGGTCGGTCAGCAGCCGGTCGGCAGTGTCGTCGCGCAGCTCCAGCACGTCCCAGGCCTTGCAGTCGCGCGCCTGCGCCGGGCTCGCCAGCGGGGCCGTGAGCCCGTCGTCGCCGCGGGACAGGGGCCGCGGCTCCGAAGCCGGGTCGAGCAGGTTCCGTACGGAGGCCTTCCGCACCCAGGGCGCGGTCAGATAGCGGACATTGCCGTCGGTGCGGCCTGCCACCAGCGCGCCCGCCGAGGCGGCGTCGGCCCCGTCCGTACGCGCGAAGTCGAGCGCCACGCCGCCGGTGCCGTACTTCGGCTCGGCGTACCGCACGACGCGCAGCCCGTCGTGCAGAAGCACCACGCGCGCCTGGTCGACCTCGCCCGCGTACAGCAGCTGCGGCGGACCCATCGGCGGGCCGGGCGGTGTGCCGGGGGTCGCGGAGACCTGGACCGCGCTGCCGGGCCTGGCCCAGACGGCGAGCGCGCGGCGCAGCAGGGCATGGTCGTCGGTGAGACCGCCGCGGGCCGGCCAGACGGAGAAGTCCGTACGGGACAAGCGCTGCCACGCCGTGGGGGAGACCCGCGTCAACCGGGCCGGATCCAGGGCGGATTCGGCGGCGGGATTACGTGCGTACGGCGGCGCGGCCGCACCGTCCGGACCCCAGCCGTCGCCCGGCAGCCCGAGCAGCGCGCCGCACACGGCGAGGGCCGCGGCCGCCACCAGCGCAGCCTTGACGTGCTGGCGGCGGCGCATCAGATCGGTGGGGCGGGCCTGCAGCGAACACGGGTCGAACTCCGGGGATTCGAGCAGCGCGACATCCCCCGCCGTGTCCATCCGGTCCGCCTCGGCGAGCGCCGCGTGCGGGTCCGCCACCCCGGCGGCGGTGAGGGCGTGACGTACATCGGTGTCGGGCAGCTCCTCCAGACCGCGCAGTACATACGCCGCCCTGGCGGGCCCGGAGAGCGCGGAGAGCCGCTGGTCCAGGGCGAGTTCATCGGCGCCGCCGGAGCGCGGGAAGACCCGCAGGCCCCAGACGTGCGGCAGCAGCGGCGGCAGCTGGGCGCGCTTCGGCCAGGCCGCCCGCATCAGCGGAAGCCCGGCGTCCAGGGCCTGGCGCAGCACCCGTCCCCGTACATACGCGTACCCGGGGTCGGCGTCGCCCTGCGCGCGGCGGGAGGGCGGAATCGCGGCGTCCGCGGCTCCCGCTGGAGTAGTGCGGCCGCGCGGGAGCGAGCGCTGCACGAGGGCGTGCGCGGTCAGCACACGGCGGTTGCGCCCGAGGGACGGCGGCAGTACTAGATACGCGATCCGCACGAGCCGGGGATAGTGCTCGACTAGGGCCGCCTCGGCCTGCTCGACCGAGACAGGGCCGGGGGCGGGAGCGGGGGCCGACGGGGCGGGTGTGGTGACGACATCCTGTGGGCGCACGTTCAGCAGAACGAGCGAATGGTCCTATGGTCACCGGCACACCCCGATCGGGGCAGCGGGCGGTGCCGCCGTCGACCGCGCCGTCTCGACCGCGCCGTCGCCGACCGTGCCGCCGTCGACCGTGCCCCTGTCGACCGTGCCGCGCTCAGCCGGCCAGTCGCTCGTGGATGCGCTCGATCGCAGCCGCGGGGACGCCGAGCCCTTCGCATACGTACTTCTCCATCGTGCCGTAGCGGGCATCGACCTCGTCCAGCGCCGCGGCCAGGTACTCGGGCACCACACCGATGATCGCGAGGGCGGTCTCGGGGTCGCCGCCCTGCGCGATGTATCCCTCGGCGAGCGGAGCGTAGGCCTGCCGTACCGCCGGGTTGACGGCCAGATACTCCGCCTCGACGGTCTCCGGCTCCGCGCCGAGCAGGGTGAGGATGATCGTCGCGGCCCAGCCGGTGCGGTCCTTTCCCGCCGTGCAGTGGAAGAGCAGCGGGCCGGACTCGGGGTCGGCGACTTCATTGAGAAAGGCGCCGTATGCGGCGCGCGCCGAGCCGGTGCTGACGAAGCCGCGGTAGGTGTCGGCGAACAGCGCCTGCGCCCGGCCGCCGCCCAACTCTCCCTCGGCAAGCACCGGATCGGCCAGCACCCGCTTGAGCTGCGCGGCGGCCGGCATCTTGCCGGACGCCACCTGGTCGGCGAGCACATCGGCGAGCAGCAGCCGCCCGCCCGGCGGGATGTGGTCCGGGCGGGCGAGGCGCTCGGCCGTGGTGCGGAAGTCGACGACCGTACGGATTCCGAGCGCGGCGACGGCCGGATCGGCGGCGGGGTCGAGCCGGTCGAGCGACCCGGAGCGGAAGAGCAGACCGGAACGTACGGAACGGCCGCAGCGCAGGGGAGTGCCGCCGAGGTCGCGGAGGTTGGCGACGGTGGTGGCGGGGATCGCGGTCATGGCGGGCGGCTCCCTGACTCAGCACATCGATATCTGCTGGATCTACCGGAAAGATCCTTTTCTTACGGAACGGTAGTCGACGGCGGCGCCGTGATCGACCACCCGCTGAACCGCACCGTGCCCCGGGCCCCGCTGCCGCCGCTGGCGGCGCTCATGAACAGCCCCACGTCCTGAGCGGCGGCGGCTCTCGGCACGGACACCGTGGCGATCGTGCGCCAGGTGGCGCCGCCGTCCGTCGAGCAGGCGCCGGTGAAGGAGGCCCCCGCGTTGCGGGTGAGCCTCAGCAGTACCGGGGCCTTGATGCCGGTGATGCGCCTGTACGTGTCCAGGGTGCCGTCGCCGTTCGTGTCGTACGACAGCACGATGCCCTGGCCGGGTGTCGCGGCCAGATTCAGGAAGCCGGCGGCGCCGGGGGTGGCCAGGCTGTTGCGTACGACGATGCCCGCCCGGGCCCAACTGCTGCTGTTCTCCTGGGAGTCCACCCGCAGGACGACGCCCGTGCCCACAGTGAGTGCGCCTTCACGATAGGCGGTGCCGAAGTGGGTGGTGCCCCGCCACAGGTCGTTGCCCGCGCCGTTGAGCGCGAAGCGGTCGCCGAGCTGTCCGAAGACGGCCCTGTTACTGGTGAACGTGCGCCACTCGGGATCGAGCGGCGACGCCATCCAGAGGGCGTCCTTGTGGGTCACGGTCACCCTCCCCCAGCCTTCGGCCGGGGGGACCCCCATCTCGCTCCGCTCCTCGCCGCGCGGGCCGTACTGCGTGCGCAGTTCGTACGGCATCGGGACCAGCGGCTCGGTGAGAGGTTCGGCCGGGGCCGTCACCCGCCAGCCGACCGCGCCGGTGCCGCCCGCCGGGACGCTCGTCAGGAACGGCTCGCCCTGTGGCTCGGCGGCAAGGCCCGTCAGGACGAAGTCGACGCGCCCGGTCGAGCGCAGCCCGTTCAGATTGCGGAAGGAGGCCGTGGCGATCCCGATGCTGCCGGGCGTGAAGGCCGGCGGGTCCACGGTGACGTCGACGAAGCCCTGGTAGGGGGCGGTCGCGAGGGTGTCGTACACCCGCCGGGCCGTGCGGTACGCGTCACCCGTCGCCCGCACCGGATAGGCGCGCCGGTCCTTCGTCCAGGCCTCCTCCGACGGATACCAGTCGAAGGACTTGGGCGCGCGGCCCTCGGCCATCGCGGCGGCCTGCTCGTCCAGATACGCCTCCCACTGCGGCACATGGACGTCGTTGATCAGCCCGTGCCAGTCGCGGTTGGCATAATTGCTGAGCTCGTTGGCCGCCGCCCGGTCAGCCCAGGTCGTGATCAGCGCCCGGGCGGTGCGCTCCAGCTCCACCGCCTCGTCCGCGCTGGTGGCCAGCCGTTTGGCGTCCTCCAGCCAGGGGCCGAGAAGGAAGGCGCGATGGCAGCCGGCCATCGTGTCGCTCAGCCGCATCAGCTTCAGCCACAGCGCGGTGAGGGCGCGGAAGGTGTCCACGTCCTTGCTCAGATAGGCGACGCGCAGCGGGAGCTGGAGCGTACGGGAGCGGTTGGCGAGGGCCTGGCGAGCCAGGTCGGTCACATCGTGGCGGTAGGCGTCACTGTCGCGCAGCGAAAGCCGTACGCCTAGCAGCGCCGCGAACGCCCGGTCGAAGGCAGCCGGGTCGAAGGCGGTGCCGATGGACGCGGTCAAGCTGGGGCGGCGGCAGAACAGCGAGTCGTACGGGCGGCCGTCGGTGCTGGTGAGCTTGTACGCGGTGGCGGCGAGCGCGGCGAAGGCGGTGCGCGCCGAGCTGTCCTCGCCGCCGTAGCGGATCTCGGCGTACTCGGCGAACCACGCCTCCCGGTCGATCCGCTCCTCGCGCCAGGCGAGCTCGCTGAACAGCTCCAGGGCGGCGGGGTCGCGCTCGGCGGCCTCCGGCATGTAGGCCGTACCCGCCAGCGCGCTGCCCGGCTTGTCGCGCCAGGCGGTGAACTTCTGAGTCCACCGGTCGGTGTTCGCCCCGAGGTACGTACGCCCGCCGAAGTTCGGGATGGTGCCGAACGCGTACGGAGCCCCGCCCCAGGACGCCTCGCGGTCGGTGACCGTGTCCAGGTCGGACAGGCCGTCGACGATCAGCACCCGGTCGGTGTCGATGGCGTCGAGGAGCGCGGGCCGCGGGTTGGACTGCCAGCCGAGGATCACCCAGGTGGCCCCGGGTCGGGCGGTGTGCAGGGACTTCTCGACGGCGCGTGCGGCGTCCGCCACCGGGACGTCCCCGGCGGTGCCCCCCTCGTGCAGCAGGTCCATCTTGAAGTGGCCGACCTCGCCGAACAGTTCCGACTGGTGCCGGTAGAAGGCGGCGGCGAAGTCGGCGAAGCTCTGGGTGCGGGGGTCGAGCCAGTCGGGGCGGCGCAGCCCGTTCCAGCTGCCCTGCGGGATGACGCGGGCGTCGCCTGGATTGCGGGCGACGAAACCGTCCGGGACGGTGCCGAAGTAGCCGGGCAGGACCGGGTGCATACCGAGTTCGCGCATCCGGTCGCAGATCCGTCTGCCGAGGTCGGTACGTCTGTCGATGAGCCCGGGGGAGAGGGGGCCGCCGTACTCGCTCATGTTCTGCAGCAGCCACCACGGCTGGTGGGATGGCGCGGGCAGCCAGGTGCGGGCCTCTGTGTCGGAGTACCCGAAGTCCATCAGGAGCCGGTGGTAGACGGCCTCCTGGCCGGGAGTCACCAGCACCTCGTTGCAGCCGTGCAGGGCGAGGACGTCGAGCAGCCGCTCCCAGCGGGCCCAGTCGGCGTACGGGGCGGTGTAGCCGTCGTGCGTGTCGTTGTACGCGAACCGGTGCGGGACGGTCGCCGACCGCTCGAGCGCCGTGCGGGGCGCGGGCAGCCGCCTCGGCAGGTCCAGCTGGCTCCCGGACCATGAGATGTGAGCCCGGCAGACGTACTTGAGGTACCAGTGCACTCCGGTGAGGAGTACGGCGGGACTGGTGGCCGCGACCTCGATACGGCCGGTCGAGCCGGTGACCCGGAAACGCTCGGGTCCGTCCAGCGCCCGGAGCCGGAACTGGCCGGCGTGCCGGGGCAGCAGCCGCAGGAGTGCGGCCTGCGCGGGTGCGGTGGCGAATTGGGCCGCGGGCGCGGCGCCCGCGGGGTTTGCCGCTCCAGGCTGGGCGGCCGCGGAGTGGGCCACTCCTGACTGGGCCGCGGCGGCGGGGTTGTGTCCGGCTAATGCCGTTCCCACGCCGATCGCTCCCGCTGTGCCCAGCACCGCACGTCTCGACAGCTCGATCATCAGCGCTCCTCCGTGTTGCTCACGTGACAACAGGTGCGTGCGGAGCGCAGGTTATCTGGAGTTCCCTCGCGCGAAAGGTGGCTGGCAGGGCACGATGGCCGGATGCGGACGAGTACGAACACGGGCGCGAGGCGGACGGCCCGCGCAGCACTGGCAGTTCTGGCGCTGACCCTTGCCACGGCCTGCGGATCGGGCGACGACGGCGACGGGCGTGGCGGAGACAAGGATTCCAAGCCCCCGACGACGGCGACGGGCACCCTGGAGCAGCTGGCCGAGAAGGCGGAGTGCAAACCGAACATCCAGACGGATGCGGACGAGCTGCGGCAGGCCAACTGCACGACCGGCGACGGCAAGTATGTGCTGGCCACCTTCGCCACCGACAGAGGGCAGCGCGAATGGATCAACTCGGCCAATGACTACGGCGGCTCGTATCTCGTCGGCCGCAAATGGGTCGCGGTCGGTGAGGCGAAGGTGGTCACGGCGCTGCGCGGCCGGCTCGGTGGGACTGTGGAGACCGGCTCGCAGCACCACTCGGGGAGTAGTGGTGGCAGTGGGGGGAGCGAGCAGGACCACTCGGAACACCACGGGAGCTGACCGCGCAGGTATTGGGTGGGGGGCCGTGACAGCCGGATCGGCCCCCCGTTCAGGGGAGCCGATCCGGGTCGTGTCAGGGGATCAGTGCCAGCGGGTCACTGGCACTTCTCGCCGCTGTTGATGCAGTTCACCACCTCGTCCATCAGGTCCTCGTCGAAGACGTTGATGAAGTCACCGTGGTCGGTGATCGGCTTGTGCAACTGCTCCGGGAAGGAGTCGACCGCGAAGCCGGGACCCGGCGGGACGTCGTAAACGATCCGCTGGACCAGCTGCGGGATCGCCTGGAATCCATCGCCGCAGTTGCCGTTGTCGTCCGCGAAGGCCACGTGTGTGCGGTGATTCGCACTGTCGGTGTTCTGGCCGTCCCAGCAGCTCTGGAACTTGAAGCTCCGTACCACCTGGCTGCCCTCGGGGCAGATCGGATACTTGTCCTTCAGCTGCCGGTCCTCGAAACCGGTGCAGCTCCAGGAGGCATTGGCATTCGCGTCACCATTGGTGAATGCCTTGGCGTCACCGGTGATGATCCGCAGGAAGCGGGGCATTGCGGTGACCTTGCTGACCGGACTGCCGACGAAATTCAGCGTGACCTGGGACGGAGTCTGGATCTCTCCGACGTTCTTGTCATTGCCGCCGCCGTCGGCGTTGGCGTCGTTCTCGTCCTGCCCGTTCTGAAGTCGCAGGACAGGCCAGTAATACGTGGACTTGTCGCCCTGGTTCTGGCAGGTGGTGTCACCTCCTGCGAGATCGTCGTCGCTGGCGAACGCGTCATTGGCCTGATTGCCGACGTAATCGTGCATATGGTGCGCGCCGTTGCTCACACCTGGGGCGACGATGACATTGTCCGGGTTGAACTTTCCGTTCTCGTTCTTCCCGCATTCGGTGGTGAAGGTGCCTTTGGATCCGCCGCCCTGCTGCTGGGGCTGCTGGACGTTCGGCTCCACGGACTGGATGTCGACGAAGTCGGAGGCTTCGGGGCCGTTTCCGGCCTGTCCGCCCTGGTCATCGCCTTGACCGTCGTCCTGGCCGCCATCCTGGCCACCATCCTGACCATTGTCCTGGCCGTCATCCTGACCGTCGCCCTGGCCGTCTCCCTGTCCGTCGCCGTTCTGTCCGTCTCCTTGTCCGTCGCCGCCGTTGTCACCTTCGCCGGCGTTGTCGCTGTCGTCGGCGCGCATGACGCAGGGGGCGAGGGATTCAAGCCCCTGCGGCTGCTGGCCGGCCCGGCCGATGGCGACTGAAATACGGTCGATGCTCGCCACCCGCTTGGCCTTCAGCGGATTCAGAATGGCGTTCTGGGCCAGTTGGGGATCCTGTTCGATCTGCTCCTTCTGTTCTGCGAACTTCTGGTACGCGTCGGTGATCTGGCTGTCCATCGTTGCCAGTTCCCGGTCGACTTCCGGACGCGCCTGTTCGGGCACGTCGGGCAAATCGTTCGCGACCTCGGGGCAGTCGATGGTGGAGGCCGTCTGTCCGGCGCCCTTCGTCTGATTCTGCGTCTGCTCGTTTTGCTGGCCGGACCAGGACCAGCCTTCGCCTGCGGAGGCATACGTATTGACCGCGACCAGTCCACCCCCGCCCAGGATCAATGCGGCCGAGGCGACGATCGCCCGGTTCGCAAGCGTCGAGCGTTTTCTTGTGCGTCCCATGGAACTCCTCTGCTTCGTTGCCGGGGTGGGTTTGGGGGGTCCCGGCAGAGGGAGAAGCGCGACGTTCAATACGGGTGTGGCTCATGGGGTGTTCAGTCGCCGTTTGAATTCGTAGAAATCTCCATGAGTAAACCCGGCGCATTGCGCTGAAGTCGGACGGCGGCCGGGGGTGGCAGGATGGACGCCATGACCGAGATCCAGACCCCCCGACTCCTCCTGCGCCGCTGGCACGACGACGACCTCGTCCCCATGGCCGAGATCAACGCCGACCCGGAGGTCATGCAATGGATCGGTGACGGCTCGGTCCACGACCTGGAGCAGACGGCGGAGGCCATCGAGCGCTGGGAGGAGGAGTGGGACGAGGAGGGCTTCGGCCTCTTCGCCGTCGAACTGCTCGCCTCCGGCGAACTGGCCGGCTTCGTGGGTCTGTCCGTGCCGCACTTTCTGCCGGAGGTACTTCCCGCCGTGGAGATCGGCTGGCGGCTCGGGCGGCAGTTCTGGGGCCAGGGGTACGCCTCCGAAGCCGCCCACGCCTCACTGGAGTTCGCGCTCCAGGACCGCGGCCTGGACCGGGTGATCAGCATCGCGCGGCTCGGCAACGACGCGTCCGAGAACGTGATGCGCAAGCTCGGCATGGTGCTGGAGCGCGAGACGACGCACCCGGAGTTCGGCTTCCCGCTGCACATCTACGCGATCGACCTCACGGAGTACCAGGCCTGAAGCTGCCGGGGTTGTCCACTGCGGCTCTAGCCGCGGTCGAGATACGCCAGCACCGCCAGCACCCGTCGGTTGTCGTCGTCCGACACCGGCAGCCCCAGCTTCCCGAAGATGTTCGAGGTGTGCTTCGCCACCGCCCGCTCCGTGACCACGAGCTGCCCGGCGATCGCCGCATTGGAACGGCCCTGCGCCATCAGCTCCATGACCTCCAGCTCACGCGGCGTCAGCCCGCCCATCGGCTTGTCCTGGGTCCGCCGCGACAGCAGCTGGGAGATCACCTGTGGATCCATCGCCGTACCGCCCGCTGCCACCCGCCGTACCGAGTCGATGAACTGCTCAGCGTCGAAGACCCGGTCCTTGAGGAGATAGCCCACCCCGCCGTTGCCGTCGGCCAGCAGCTCGCGCGCGTACAACTGCTCCACATGCTGGGAGAGAACCAGCACCGGCAGCCCGGGCCTCGCCCGCCGCGCCGCCAGTGCGCACTGCAGGCCCTCGTCCGTGTGCGAAAGGACACGGCCGAAGGCCGTACGGGGTCTGGGGCGAAGCCCCAGTTCGGGAAGGGGCGGGGAGGGGAACAAGCCCGCCGCAGGCGTCCCGCTCAGCCGCCCAGCACGCCCGCCTCCACCTCAGCCGCCAGCCCCACCACCGGACGGTCCTCCCGCTGCGGCGGCGCCCCGCCGATGGACTCCAGCCACCTCCACGTGTCCGTCGCCGTCGACGCGACCGAGCGACAACTCAGGCCCGCCGCAAGGGCCTTGGCGACGTTCACGCCATGGATCGCGTTATGCAGTTCCGGCTGTTCCGCCCGCGGGATCCAGATCGGGAGCTCCGTCCAGGGCTCGATGCCCGCCGCCAGGATCACCTCCGGCGGCGTCCAGCGGAGCTCCGCCGACGAGCCCGTGGCCCTCGCGCAGGCCTCCAGCAGGTCGCCCATCGTCGTGTGCCCCGACTCGCTCACCACGTTGTACGGGCCGCTCAGGCCCCGCTCCGCCGCCAGTACGACCCACTCCGCGAGGTCGCGTACGTCGATGTACTGCAGCGGCGTGTCCCGCGGACCCGGCGCGAGCACTGCGCCGCCACGGGCGATCCGGCGCAGCCACCACGGCAGGCGGCCGATGTTCTCCCAGGGGCCGATGATCAGGCCCGCGCGCACCAGCAGCGCGCGGTCGTCGCCGAAAGCGTCGAGCGCGGCCAACTCGCCGCCCCGCTTGGCCTCCGCGTACGGCACCTCGCCCGCGTGGGGCGAGCCCTCCACCACCGGGCTGGTCTCGTCGTGGCCCAGCGCCGGGGGCCAGGCGTACACCGAACAGCTCGACACATAGACATAGCGACCGACCCGCCCCGCCAACAGCCGCGCCGCGTCCCGCACGACGGACGGCGCGGCCGACCACGTGTCGACGACGACGTCCCACTCCCCGTCGGCCAGCGCCGCGAGCCCGTCCGGCGCGGTCCGGTCGCCGAGCAGCGTGGTGACGCCGGCCGGCGCTTTGTGCCGCCCGCGGTGGAAGACCGTGACCTCCCAGCCACGTCCCAGCGCCGACTCGACAACCGCACGGCCGACGAACTCCGTGCCCCCCAGAATCAGAAGTCTCATAACGGCGACTCTGCCTGGTGGGGAGGGGCCAGGCACAGGGATTCCGCTGCCCGCGGAAGGAGCCCTCTCCCGCAACCGCCGCAGGGATGACAGCATGTGCAGACCATGACAATGACGGATGCCCGGTCGCCGATACGCGCGTTGCGGGCCGCACTCTTCGCGGCGGTGTGCATCGCACTGGCTGCCACGGGGCATTCGTTCATATCTGCGCATGACATCCCCCTCCCCGCGCTGCTCACCGCCTTCGCCGCGACCGCGGCCGTCGGCTGGCTCGCCGGCGGACGACGCCGCGGTGTCCGGGCCATCGGTACCGGCCTCCTCGCCGTCCAGGGCGCCCTGCATCTGCTCTTCTCCGGAGCCGGCGGATACCCGTCCCGACACCACCATCACGCCGAGCCCGTCACCACAACGGTGGGACCCCTGGACGTGGACGCCGGCATGCTCGCCGCCCACCTCGTCGCCGCCGCCGTCTGCGCGCTCTGGCTGGCCCGCGGTGAGGCCGCCTTCTTCCGGCTCGCCCACGCCGTCGGGCATCTCGCCTTCACCCCGCTGCGCCTGCTGCTCACTCTCGTCCGGCTGCCCGCAGCCCCACGCCCGGTCCCGCAGAGCCCGCGGCCCCGGCGACTGCACGGCGTACACCTCGCGCACGCGCTGACCCGGCGCGGCCCGCCCGCGTCCCACGCCCCCCTCGCCACGGCCCCCGGAGCAGCCGCCTGACCTGGGGCCCGTCCCCCATGTCAGCGTCAACTCCCTAGGACCACCATGGCCATTGACGTCCCCACGCAGACCGACGAATCCGAGACAGCGACCGCGCCAGGCTCCACCTGGAGTGCACTGCGGCCCCTCGTCCTGCGTATCCACTTCTACGCAGGGCTGCTCATCGCCCCCCTGCTGCTCGTCGCCGCGACCAGCGGACTGCTCTACTCCCTCTCCTTCCAGGCAGAGAAGATCCTCTACAGCGATGAGCTGACCGTCCCCGTCGGCGACCGCGCCGTCCCGCTCTCCGCCCAGGTCGACGCCGCCCGTAAGGCCCACCCCGACGGCACGGTGACCGCCGTCTGGCCTTCGTACGAGGACGGCGCGACCACCCGCGTACTGATGACCACCCCCGATGTCGAGGAGGGCAAGTCCGTCGCCGTCTTCGTCGACCCGTTCACCGCAGATGTACGCGGCGAGCTGACCTCCTACGGCGGCTCGGGCGCCCTCCCGCTGCGCACCTGGCTCGACGAGCTCCATCGCGATCTGCACCTGGGCGACCTCGGCCGCAACTACAGCGAGCTGGCCGCCAGCTGGCTGTGGGTCGTCGCCCTCGGCGGCCTGCTGCTCTGGCTCGGCCGGCGGCGCACCGCGAAGCGCGCCCTGCTCGTCCCCGAGCGCGGCGTCAAGGGCCGCCGCAGAACGCTCTCCTGGCACGGCTCGGTCGGCCTGTGGGCGGTGACCGGACTGGTCCTGCTCTCCGCCACCGGACTGACCTGGTCGCGGTACGCGGGCGAGAACATCGGCGCGGTCCAGGACCAGCTCGGCGGGGCCACGCCCACCGTCTCCGCGACCCTCGAAGGCGGCGGCCGCGACGGCGGCCACGAAGGCCACGGCAGCGGGAACACAGGAGCCCACCAGGGTGCCGACGTCGGCGTGGACAAGGCACTCGCATCGGCCCGTGCCGCCGGCATCGACGGAAAGATGTCGGTCATCCTGCCGGCCGAGGGCAGCGGCTACATCGTCAAGGAGACCGACACCAAGTTCCCGGTCCATCTGGATTCGGTGGCGGTCGACCCGAAGGACGGCAAGGTCATCGACGAACTGCGGTTCGCCGACTACCCGCTGCTCGCCAAGCTGACCCGCTTCGGTATCGACGCCCACACCGGCGTCTTCCTCGGCCTGGTCAACCAGCTGGCCCTGGCCGGGCTCGCGCTGGCGCTCATCCTGCTGATCCTGTGGGGCTACCGGATGTGGTGGCTGCGCAGGCCCACGAAGGAACGGAAGCTGAGCGCGGGCCGCCCGATGCCGCGCGGCGCGTGGCGCAAGGTGCCGATCACCCTGCTCCTGCCGATCGCCGCCGTGACCGCGGCGATCGGCTGGTTCGTCCCGATGCTGGGCATCAGCCTGCTGGTCTTCCTGGTGGTCGACCTCGCAATGGCAGGCGTGGCGAGGGCCCGGTCCCGCGCCTAGGGCGTAGCGGAAACCGGGCCCAGGGCTCAGCTCACGGAGCGTACTTGTAGCCGACCCGCCGCACGGTCTGGATCGTGCGGCGGTGCTCGGCGCCCAGCTTGCGGCGCAGCCGGGCCACATGGACGTCGACCGTCCGGCCGTCGCCCACATGCCCGTAGCCCCACACGGTGGTCACCAACTGGTCGCGGGTGTGCACCCGGTGGGGGTGCGCCACCAGATGCGCCAGCAGCTCGAACTCGAGGTAGGTCAGATCCAGCGTCCGCCCGTCCACGTGGGCGGTGCGCTGGGAGCTGTCGATCGTCACCGGCCCCGCGTCCTCCGCGCCGTCGACCGGAGCGGCCGTCGGTACCAGCGGGGGCCGCTGCTGATCGGCCGGTACGAGGACGAGGTAGCCGACCATCGGCGGCTGGCCCGGCAGGGTGGGCAGGGTGTGCTGGGGTGCGGGCAGCCAGGTGGCCCCCGGCGGCAGGAAGTCCGCCACATCGACGAGGCTGCCCGGCGCGACGATTTCGTCGCGGTCGACGGCACGCAGCCGGTGGCGGCCCGGATTCACGGGTTTGGGGTTGACAGCGGTCGCAGCGGATACGGCGGAGAAGGAACGGGAGTTCGCCATGAGGGCTCAGCTCTTTCGCGCGGAGGAGTCGTCGAGTCGGTAGGACGGACGTACTTCGTGCGCGCTGGCCGAAGACCGGGGTGAGCGGCTTTAGAGGGCCTGCGCGTTCACCGCGCGGCAACACACCCGGTCGAAGTCATGGTGCTGCCGGGACGGCCAGAACGGCTCAAGGTCGCTGCGACCTGTCGCGATGTGCTGGAAGCTGGCCATGCCCCTATTGAACCAGATGGCGGCGCGCGGCAGCAGTGGCCTTCCGCACGTTGCCGGTATTTCCGGGGCGAGTCGCGCAACCCCGGACCGTCGGCCGAAAGCCTGCCTGAAAGCCCGACCGAAAGCTTGCCTGAAAGCCTGCCTGACGGTCCTTTGGCGCGACGCGCGCCAAAGGGCGCCCACCGGCCGGACCGGTGGGCGCCCTTTCGTGCTCACGGCGGGGATCAGACCTGGCCGGCCTTCTCCAGAGCGGTGCAGCAGGTGTCGACGAGCAGCCGCGTCACCACGTACGGGTCGACGTTGGCGTTCGGGCGGCGGTCCTCGATGTAGCCCTTGCCGTCCTGCTCGACCTGCCACGGGATACGGACCGAGGCGCCGCGGTCGGAGACGCCGTAGCTGTACTCGTTCCACGGGGCGGTCTCGTGCAGACCGGTCAGCCGGTCGTCGATGCCCGCGCCGTAGTTCTTGACGTGGTCGAGCGGCTTGGAGCCCTCGCCCAGCGACTCGCTTGCGGTGATGATCGCGTCGTAGCCCTCGCGCATCGCCTTGGTCGAGAAGTTGGTGTGCGCGCCCGCGCCGTTCCAGTCGCCCTTCACCGGCTTGGGGTCGAGCGTCGCGGAGACCTGGAAGTCCTCGGCGGTGCGGTAGAGCAGCCAGCGCGCGATCCACAGCTGGTCGGAGACCTCCAGCGGGGCGAGCGGGCCGACCTGGAACTCCCACTGGCCCGGCATGACCTCGGCGTTGATGCCGGAGATGCCGAGGCCCGCCTTGAGGCAGTTCTCCAGGTGCGCCTCGACGACGTCACGGCCGAAGATCTCGTCCGCGCCGACGCCGCAGTAGTAGCCACCCTGCGCGGCCGGGAAGCCGCCCTCGGGGAAGCCGAGGGGGCGGGCGCCCTTGAAGAAGGTGTACTCCTGCTCGATGCCGAAAATCGGCTCCTGGGCGGCGAACTTCTCGGCGACCTCGGCGAGCGCGGAACGCGTGTTGGACTCGTGCGGGGTCATGTCCGTGTTGAGGACCTCGCACATGACGAGGACGTCGCTGCCGCCGCGGATCGGGTCCGGGCAGGAGAAGACCGGCTTGAGAACGCGGTCGGACGCGTGGCCCTCAGCCTGGTTGGTGCTGGATCCGTCGAAGCCCCAGATGGGCAGCTCGGCACCATCCGTCAGTATCTTCGTCTTCGAGCGAAGCTTGGCGGTCGGCTCGGTGCCGTCGATCCAGATGTACTCAGCCTTGAAGGTCACGGGCCTCATCCTTTGCGGGTGCAGCGGTATGCCGCGCAGCTTCGCAATCCGTGATTTCCCGGCCGTTGCCCGTCTGTGAACCCCACGTTACGCCGGGCCGGTGACGGCCCTGCCGACGTCGTGAGCCGGTCAGCCCGCCGCGCCGAACACGCGGTGCAGCTCCCGAATCCTGGAGCGGGTCTCTTCCCGGTCGCCCAGCAGGAATTTGTCGTTCCATTTCCACAGCAGCTCGCCGCTGATGACACTGCTGGCTCCACCACAGCATCGGCTCCACACCCTGCCGCGCCAGCACGGCCGCCACCGCCTGCGCATACGGCCGGCCCTCCGTGGACGAAGCTATGAACACGCGCGTCATGCGGGCTGCTCCTGCCGCTCACCTGCCGCGGGCGTCGCCCGGCCGCGCCGCCCCCCCGTGGTGCCCGGAGTTTAGTCTCTGGCCATCCGCTCCACCCCCTGCTTGAGCAGGGACTCGAAGCCCGCTGAACGGATCCGGCGGACAAGATCGGCGTAGCTCGTGCCCAGCGCCTCGGCAGTCCGGCCCAGATGCCAGTCGTGGTCGTGCAGCCGGTTCAGCAGATGGCCGCGCCGGATCTGCGCCTCGGAGAGCCGGAAGGTCTTGAGATAGGCGACGCGCCCCTTGTGGTCGGTGATCGCCTCGCCGATGTGCTGCTCGGACTCCCCGCGCCTGAAGGGCGGCAGGAAACGCCACAGGCTGAACGAGCCCATCGCGTAGACCCGCTCGAAGGAGTACGACGCGTCGAGCAGCCGGGCCGCCGGCAGCGTGTCGTGGTTCCCGGCCCACGCGCGCTCCTGCGCCCGGGCCGCGGCCCGGAGGTCGGCGAGCGTCTTCAGGTGCCCGCCGTCGCGGATGCGCGCCTCGAAGTCCGGCACCGGGCCGCCGTAGAAGGCGTACTGGTGGACCAGTTCCCCGTACAGATCCTCGATCAGGGACGGGTGCAGGGCGCGGTAGTCGGCCGGATGCGGTACGACGAAGGCCGCGGCGAGTGAGTCGGCGGCGTACACCAGCACTCCGCACTGACCGGGGTGGATCTCGAAGATCCGCAGCGCTTCCCCGGTACGGCCTTCCGCGAACTGCGCTATCTCCACCAGCGCCGCCAGATCCTCCGCGTCGCGGATGCCGGCCGTCGGCACGCTCGGCGCGAGGCGGCGCACATCGAAGCCGTCCGCGTCGTATACAGGGTTCACATGCACGACACTTGTGCTCCGGTCGGGGTCGAGCCGGGTGCGCCAGACCCGCAGCACCTCGCCGGCCGGTCCCGGCGGCGCGTTGTCCCAGCCGTCCGAGACGATCACCAGCCGCTCGGGGGAGTGCTCCAGGGCGTCAGGATCCGGGTGCCGAGCGGAGTCGGCCCCCACGGCCGCACCAGCAGCGGATCGGCCGAGCCCGAGGTCCAGTGCGCGCGGTACGAACCGGCCAGCGCCTCCAGCAGGGAGTGGCAGCCGAGCGCGACCGCGAGCGGACGGCGGCGCTTGACGCCCGAGCCGGACGAGGAATAGCTGTCGTCCAGCACGGCCGCGACCCGTCCCAACGTCCCGGCGTACGGCCCCGCGGCCCGCAGCGCCGCGGCCCGCAGCGCGCCGGTCAGCTCGGCCCGCCGCCGCAGCCGCTCCGCACGCTCGAGCGAGAGGACATACAGGGCGAGGCGGGTGAGGGGCATGACGCTCAGCTCGGTTCGCGTCCCGGCCGCCTGCGTACGCAGCCGCTCAAGACGGGTCATCCGCGGCGCGATCCGCTCCAGGAACGCCTCGCGCGCGACGCCGTGCTTCGCCGCGAAGCCCTCGGCGACGGTGAACGGCAGCTCGTAGACCGCGCTCTGCTCGAAGTGGGCGCGGCGGTAGGCCTCCAGGAAGCCGTGGTCGTAGCGCACGCGCTTGCCCGGCCGGAACAGGAAGTCGCCGAACTCACCCTTGCCGAACGGGAGATGGGCGTGCCGGGCCGCGGTCTTCAGCCCGCTGCGGTACTTCACCGCGTCATGGCCGAGGTCGGGACGCGCCGCCAGCCAGTCGCGCAGGATCGCGCGCGTACGGCGGTTGTTGACCTTGGCGGCGCGCAGCGTACGGAACAGCCGGTAGACACGCTGCGGCGGCAGCACGGCAAGCCGGGCCGCGATCAGCCGCCCCTCCGCCCGCTTCTGCTCGGCGCTCGCGTCGCCCGCCGTGCGCAGCAGCTGCTCCACGATCCGCGCGGCGTTGTGGTCGTTGATGTCGAGGGCGAGCGAAGACGCGGACACGGAACGGTAATTGACCCGTACGTACTCGTGCAAGAAGGAGAGCGACAGCCGCTGCTCATACGCCTGCGAGCGGAATTCGCGCTGTCCGGTCGCCGTGACGGCGGCGTTCACGAAGAGGGGCACGTCCTCGGCCGCGATCAGGGCCGGCGTAGGTCTCCGCCATTGATTCCCCCTACGTACACACACGGAGGCCGGCCGGGGAATGGGGGCGCGATCAGCGAAATCACTGCGTCACAAGCAAGTCCCGGAAGTCGCACCGGAGTCCCGCGGCCGGTTGACGAAAAACGTAACACCGCTGGCTTTGCCTTCCCCGGGATTTTTCCGCGGTTGGCACACTGGGTGGTATGACGAAGCCCGCAAAGCAGCCGCGTGTCGGACTCCTCGGCGCCGGTCCCTGGGCGGAGCGCACCCAGGCCCCCGCGCTCGCCGCCCACCCTGATGTCGACTTCGCCGGGGTGTGGGCCAGGCGGCCCGAGGCGGGCGCCGCCCTCGCCGCCGCGTACGGCACCACGGCCTACTCCGGCGAGGACGGCGCCGACGCCCTCTTCGCCGCCTGTGACGCGGTCTCCTTCGCGCTGCCGCCGGACGTCCAGGCGCCGCTCGCGGCCAGGGCGGCCGCGGCCGGCTGCCATCTTCTGCTGGACAAGCCGGTCGCGACGAGCGTGGCGGCGGCGCGGGAGACGGCGTTGGCGGCGGAGCGCGCCGGGGTCGCCTCGGTGGTCTTCTGCACGCTGCGCTTCGCCGCGGACACAGTGCCCTGGATCGCTGAACAGGCGGCGATGGACGGCTGGTTCACGGCCCACGCGCAGTGGCTCGGCTCGCTGTACGCGCCCGGCGGTGACAGCCCGTACGCCGCGTCGCCGTGGCGGCGTGAGAAGGGCGGGCTGTGGGATGTCGGCCCGCATGTGCTGTCCGTGCTGATCCCGGTACTGGGCGATGTGACGGCGGTGACGGCGGCGCGCGGCCCGGTGGACACCGCGCATCTGGCGCTGCGGCACACCTCGGGGGCGTCGAGCACGGCGACACTGGGCCTGAGCGCGCCGGTGAAGGCGGCGGGCGCGAGCATCGAGCTCGTCGGCGACCGGGGGACGGTGGCGATGCCGCAGCGGGGCGACGCGGTGAGCTCATTCGGTGCGGCGGTGGACGCGCTGCTGGAGTCGGCGCGTACGGGGCGGGCGCACGACTGCGACGTACGGTTCGGGCTGCGGCTGACCGAAATCCTCGCTGAGGCGGAGGCGGAGCTTCTGCAGCGCGGGTAGCAGGGAGCGGGCCAGGACGGTGCCGTCGCCATGAGGGTGGAGAACGGCACCGTCCTGATTTCCGTCAGGGATCAGCCGACGCGTTCGATCCGCGCCTTGCGGATCAGGAACTTGCCGGGCTCGCGGACCTGCTCGAAGGCCGCGTTGTTCAGCAGGGCGCAGCTGCCGGAGACGGAGGCGACCTTGACGGTCGTGGACTTGCTGTTGTCGAGGTTGGTCACCTTGAGGGTGGTGCCGACCGGGAACTGGTTGCTGGAGGCGGCGGGCGCGCCGCCCTCACCGGACAGGGTCACGGTCGAGCCCGCGCAGACGACTTCGCCGCCGGCGCCCTGGTCGCCGCCTTGATTGTTGCCGTCTTGGTCGCCGGCCGGCGGCTGCTCTTCGGCGGGCGGCTGCTCCTCCGCGGGCGGGTCGGCGGGCGGCTGTCCCTCGGCCGGCGGCTGCTCTTCAGCCGGGGGCTGCCCTTCGGCCGGGGGCTGCTCGGCGGGAGGAGCGGCCTCGCCCCCACCCCCTCCGACTTCGCACCCGGAAGCCGCCTGCTTCCGCTTGATCTCCTCGATCACAGCCTGCCGGTTGGCGATCCGCGCCTCGGACTGCGCATCCGGATTCGCACGCTGGCCGGCGATGAAGTTCTCGTTGTTCTGCAGGGCGGTGACCAGTCCGTCGCAGGCTACCGACGCCTGGCTGGTGCCGGTCATCGCCACTGCCGTACCGCCGATTGCGACGGCGGCGCCGACGAACAGAGCGATCTTCTTCTTCGGGCTGAGGGTCTTCTTGCGGGACACGATGGGACTCCTGTCGGGTCGATTCCGTGTGCCGTTACGTACGAGTAGGAATCCCGGCTTTCTCAGCCGCCCCACCTACAACATCCTTAACTTTCCTTAAGGCAGTGAGCGGCAGAGAGCGTCCAGCGCACCGCCGTAGGTGTGTTCGGGCGGCGTCGCGTATCCGAGTGAAGGCGGCGGCCTGGCAGGGGCTGGCGGTGGAGGGGCTGGCCGACTACCGCCACCCGGACTTTCCGGCGGACGCGACGGGCGGCACGCTCGGTCCCCGGCGGGAGTTGGAGCACGGCATGCAGCCCCGCCGCGATCCCGGTCACCCGCACCTGCGGAGCCCGCTCCGCCAGGACGGCCGTCAACTGGTCGCGCCGGCGCCGGTGGCGCTGCCGCATCTTGCGTACATGACGGTCGTACGCACCCGAGGCGATGAAGTCCGCGAGCGTGAGCTGCTCCGTGGCGCTCGACCACTGCTCGCGCTCGCCCTTCGCCGTCACGATGTCGTCGACCAGCTGCTCGGGCAGCACCATCCAGCCGATCCGCAGAGTGGGGGAGAGACTCTTGCTCACCGACCCCATCAGCACCACCCGGTCGGGGTCGAGGCTCTGCACCGCGCCGACCGGCTGACGGTCGTAGCGGAACTCGCCGTCGTAGTCGTCCTCCAGCACGGACCCCGTAGCCCGCTGGGCGCGCCAGCCCATGTCCCCACCTGAGCAACAACGGTGGGAAGGGGGCCGCCGACCGGCACGGCCAGTGGCCGCCCCACAGCTAGCCGCAGCGGGCTCGCCGTTCTGCGGGTCCGTTTGGTGCTGATTGCAGTCCGGGCCGTCGAACCGGGGATCTTGGAGTGTTCAGGGAACCGGACGCAGGCCGTCGAAGGTGACGGCGACCAGGCGGGTCACGGCGTCCTGGGAGGTCAGGGCGGCCGCGGCGGCCAGGGCATGGAGGCAGTACTGGGCGAGCTCGGCGGGCGGGACGTCGGAGCGCAGGTCACCGGCCTCGACGGCCTCGGCGAGAAGGTGCTGGAGCATGCCGTGCAGGTGCCGCTCGGCGTGGGTGACGTGCTCACCCTGGTGCAGGAGGGCGGCGAGTTCGCCACCGTGCCGCTGCCGGGCGATGCCCGCGTACGCCTCCAGCACCGCAGTCAGGCGCTCCACGGCGGTGCCGGCCTGGTCGCGGATGCCCGCGAGCTGCTGGAGGTGGCCGGCGACCTGGCGCTCGTGCCAGGCCAGCAGGACGGCTTCGACGTCGGAGAAGTACTTGTAGAGCGTCGCGCGGCCGATGCCGGTCTGCTCGGCGACCTGGGACATGGTCACCGACCGCAGGCCGCCCTGGGCCACCAGCTTCGCGGTGGTGTCCAGGATCGCCTCACGCACGGCGGCGCGGTGCGCGTCGATCGTCTCGTTCCACAGCTTCGGCACCCACCCAGGATACGGGCGTCCACAGGCGATACACTCGGTTTTAGGTAGAGACAATATGTCTTGAAAAACTAGGGTGGAGGGCGTCATGGCAGGCTCACCGAACCGTCCCGACGACGACGGCGAGGGGGCGCCGCGCTGGGTGAAGGTGTCCGCGGCGATCACCGTCGTCCTGGTCGTGGTGTTCGTCATCGTGCACCTGGCAGGCGGCGGAATGACGGGACATACGCCGTGAAGCCTTTCGGCCCGCGGCTGCGCAAGCTGACCCTCACCCTCCACGTCACCGCCTCGGTCGGCTGGCTGGGCGCGGTCGCGGCCTTCCTGGCCCTCGCCGTGGCCGGGCTGACCAGCAGCGCGCCGCAGACCGTGCGGGGCGCCTACCTGGCCATGGACGTGGTGGGCTGGTACGTGATCGTGCCGTTGAGCGTCGCCTCCCTGCTGACCGGGGTGGTGCAGTCGCTCGGGACGGTGTGGGGGCTGCTGCGGCACTACTGGGTGATCGCGAAACTGCTGATCACCGTGGTCGCGACCCTGCTGCTGCTGGTCCACATGCAGCCGGTCGGCCACCTGGCCGCCGCGGCCGCCCGGGCGGCGCTCGCGGGCGGCGAGCTTCAGGGCATGCGTATCCAGCTGATCGCGGACGCGGCCGCCGCCCTGCTGGTGCTGCTCACGGCGGCCGCCCTGTCTCTGTTCAAGCCGCGCGGGGTGACCCGCTACGGCCGCCGCCGCCAGCGTGAGCAGAGCCCGCTGCCGCGCTGAACCCGCCCGCCTGGCTGACCGGCTTGCGGTCAGCCAACGGCACCGAGCAGTTCGTTGCACGCCTGCTCGCAGGAGCGGCAGGTTTCGGCACAGACGCGGGCAGTGCTCGTGCATGACTGGTCAGACAGTCGGGCCGCGCTGCCTCGGACTGCCGGATTTCGCTCTGACTGTCTTCTCATGGCGGAAGCCCGTCGGCTCAATGCTGGTGTCCGTCGTCGTGCCCGGGCTCCTTGCTGGGGTGGGTGTCTTTCGGAGATGCGGTGGGCTGGGAGGCCGGATTGGTGGTGTCGCTGCCGTGGTCGCCCTCCTGGCCTTCGTCGCTTCCCTTCTCGGGCACGACATCGCTGTGGCTGTGTCCGCCGCCGGGCCCCTCGGCCATGGTGGGGGCGATGTGGCGAAGGCCGAGGAAGGTGAGGGCCGTCACGACGAGAATTGCCAGGCCCATGAGGCCGAAGATGCGCCGCCACGGCCTCTTGGCCTCCTTCAGGAAGTAGGCGACGAAGGACAGGACGATGCCCAGCGGTATCAGCACGGCACAGCGTTCTGGGAGGTCTGCGAAGTGCTGCATGCCGCCGCTGAGCATGCCAAGGCCGAACGAGAGCATCGTCGAGGTACCGAGCACGCGCAGCATGCGCGACAGGGCAGGCTTCTCGGTGGCCAGGATGATGTCGTTGAGGACGGTCGCGAGCAGGAAGACCAGTACGCCGGATGCGGCGATCATCGAGTAGCGGGCGGGGGACATGGGGTGGTGGACAACGGCTCCGCTGATGAGGCCGGCCCCCACGTAGTAGCCGACGTAGCCGAGATAGCGCCACGGCAGGGAGGCGCCTTCCCGTCTGCTGTTGGAGCGGCGTTGGCTGCGGGTCGGCTGCGGCGGGGTCGGGGGTGGGGTCGTCGTGGCGAGACTGGGTGAGGAGGACAAAGCGGACCCTTCAAAAGAAGTTCAGTGGGGCCTGGGGCTCTCAACGAGACAGGCAGGCAGGACGGGGCCGAAGATCGGACTCGCCGGGCGCAGCGCAACGTGAGCGGCCCGGCTCCGCGCCGCACGCCACCTCATGGCAGCGAAGGCGCATCGCACGGCATGGCCGAGCCGCCGCTGGTGCACTGGCGGAGATGGGCTCGCGGGGTTGTGCCCGACAGGTCGTCGACCGGTTGGCGGGGGTGAAGGCTTAGATCCGTAGGACCGCTGAGTCCGGCACGGGGGCAGATGCCAAGAGGGCCGTGACAGGTCGAGCGGCGCCGGCTGCATACGCGTACGGAGGCCGGTGAACGGCATGGGCCTCGCACGGGACGGGTAGCGCAGTGCCCTGTTGGGGCTGGCCGGACACACATTGGTGAGCCGCGTGATCGGGCTCCGGAGCATCCTGGTGGTCGGTGTGCCACTGGCCGGAGTGCGGGTCCTCGTGGCTGTGCCCGGCGGGATCCGGGTCCTGAACGTTCAGGGCTACCGCGTTGGTCGGCGCCCCGAGGTGGGCGTGACCTGCGGCGCTCTCCGTGCTGACACCGTGGCTGTACATCAGTGTGAGGAGAAGCGCGGCGAGTACCCACGTTCGCCACGGGCCCGCTGCACGAGAGCGGGACCGCGGCGCGCTACGGGTCGCCCGGGCCACAACCATGCCGGGGAGCATAGCGGCACGTCGGCCGTGGACCTCCTGTGGGGCGTGTGTTCCCTCGGACGAGTGGGTCCGTGGCTCCCGACCTGCCGGCCGGGATTTCGGCTTCCGACCGGGACGGATGACGGGGCGAGCCTCAGCCGAGGGCCGAGAACAGTTCGTTGCATGCCTGCTCGCAGCTTCGGCAGGCTTCGGCGCAGATGCGGCAGTGCTCGTGCATGTCGGCATGCTTGGCGCACTCGTCGCCGCACGCCTTGCAGGCCATGACGCACGCACGAAGGATGGCCGCCGTGATGTTGGCGTCGTAGCCGGTGTGCCGCGAGAGGACCGCGGCGGTGGCGGTGCAGATGTCGGCGCAGTCCATGTCGGTACGGATGCACTTGGTCAGATCGCCCACCATGCCCTCGGACAGGCAGGCGTCCGCGCACGCCGTACACGCCTGCGCGCAGGCAATGCACTCCTCGATACAGCGGGTGAGCTTGGCCTGGTCGATGTCGCCGAGGTCGGCCGGGTAGGTGGCGAGCATGTCCTTGACGGTGCTGGACATCGGGGTGCCTCCTCACGCCGCGGGGCCAGCGGAACCGGGCGGCCGCCTGGAAGCCCCCGGGTACATCTCCAGCTAACGCCCCTCGACGCGAACGCGCCCGGCCGCACCGTGAAGGTGCGGCCGGGCGCGGTGTCGAGCGGCTGCGGTCAGTGGTAGGCGTGGACGACGGCGTGGCCCTTGCCGCGGCCGATCATCCACTTGTTCACCGGGGTGGTGATGAAGAAGGCGACGACGAAGCCGCCCAGCAGCGCCGTCCAGAAGAGCGCGTCCGACAGGTGGGCGTCCATCGCCCCGGGTGTCAGGGCGATGATGCCGTTGTCGACGAGCTCCATCACCGCGATCGAGACGGTGTCGGCGGCCAGCGCCACCTTGAGAGCGGACTTGAAGTCCAGGCCGGCCCTGATGACCGCGAAGAGGGTGAAGGAGTAGCCGAAGACGAACGCCAGCGCGATCGCCAGGACCATGGTGGGCACGTTGCCCCACAGCAGGGCGGTGCCGATGACCATGCCGAGGATCTCGCCGATGGCGCACCCGGTCAGGCAGTGCAGCGTCGCCTTTGCCGCCGTTCCCCAGGAAGCGCCCCCGTGCATGTGCGCATCGTGGCCGCCGGCCGCTTGGTGTGCGGCGTGGTCGTGAGCGGTGCTGGTGTGGTGTGCGCTGTGGTCCATGACCGTCATCCCCAATCCCGTCCAGTGTGACCCCGCTCTCGCGGACCCACACGACAACAGTATACCCCCTGGGGGTATTTAGAAAGGGTGGGTGAAGCAAAAAGCGGAGGGGTGTGCCCGGGCCGCCGCGGCCCGGGCACACCCCTCCACCGGGGTGGGTCAGCTCTTGCCGAGCAGGCCGTTCATCCTGGTGATCTCAGCGGTCTGCGAGGTGATGATGGCGTCCGCCATCTTCTTGGCGTCGGGGAAGGTGCCGTCGGTCTTCTCCGTCCTGGCCATGGCCACGGCGCCTTCGTGGTGCTTGATCATGAGCTCCATGAAGGCGGTGTCGAACGCCTTGCCCGAGGAGTTCTTCAGCTTGTCCATCTCCTCGGGCGTCATCATCCCGGCCATGCCGTGTGCGGAGTGGTCCATGGCGCCTTCGGCGGGGACCTGCTCGCCCCAGGCGGTCAGCCACCCGGAGAGCGTCTTGATCTCCGGGTCCTGGGCCTTCTTGATCTCCTCGGCGAGCTTCTTCACCTCGGCCGACTCGGCGCGGGAGGGGGCGAGGTCGGCCATCTCCACAGCCTGGCGGTGATGGGGGATCATCCCCTTGGCGAACGCGACGTCGGCCGCGTTGTGCTGCCCCTGCGCGGCCGGGGCCGAGGCGGTCGGCGACTTCGAGGCGTGGCCGTCGTGCCCGGCGGAGCTGTCGCCGTTCGAACCGCAGGCGGCAAGGACCAGCGATGCCGCGCCAGCGGCCACGACGGCGGCGGTACGGCGGATGAGGGAACGCTTCGTGTTCATGGTGGTGCGACTCCTTGATGCGCCGCCCTGAGCGGGCGCGCGCAGATGCGGAATGAGGATGTGCCGGAGCGCGGCACCCCCGCGCCGGCGAAGCCAGGGCAGGGAGGTGCCGTGCGCGCGGTCCTATATCCGCAGGAGTTGCAGCTCAGCGAGGTCGGGCGGCGCCCGCCCGACCTCAGGAGTACCCGCCGCGCTGCCGGGCAGCACCACAGGTGCGGGCGCGGCAGTAACGGCCGCGGCCAGGACGGGAGGCGCGTACGGGGCGCCGACACCGGCCGTCGCACACGTCGCATCCGCGTGATGGGCGTGGCCAGATCCGCCATCGGTGTGCGAGCAGTCCCCGACCACCTCGTGGGCGGCCTGCTCATGGGCCATCGCCATGGCGTGACCGCCGATAGTTGGTGGCACCTTCGTGGGCGCCGGCCCGGGGCCCAGGCCGTGCATCGCCAGCACTCCGAACAGCACCGCCAGTACCAGCAGCACGAAGCCGCGCCCGGCAGGGCGGCTCGGCGACTGGACGGCGGAGGTCATGCGGTCATCGTACGATCCGGCCCCGGGCACCGCCTCGCCTGCTTGCCAGAGACCACCGACCGCGTGACACGACTGCGGGGCGATTCCCAGAAACGACGACCCTTTCCCTGAGCAAGATCAAACGCGGACCGCGAAATGCGCCGGGAGCGCCGATCCGCTGTCACAACTCGCTGTCACTCAAAAGGTGAACCGGGTCTGTTCTGGGAATGGTTTGTGACAGCATTCGGGGTCATGACGGCCCCTCAAACCGCACCCGCGTGCGATGCCGACGATGTCGAGCGCCATCCCTGCCCGCGCTGCCAGGCTCAGCCCGGCTCGCCGTGCCGCTCGCGCTCCGGCGCGGTCGCGGGGACCTACCACACTGGCCGCTTCACCAAGGTTCCCCCGCTCGCCAAACTCCTGCGCGTACCGACACCCGCCGACCGCGGCCCCGGCCAGTCCTGGCGACCTGGCACCCCGGTGCCCGCACCCGTCGACCCCGACACCCCGAGCGCGGACATCCGCATCGGGTATGCCCGCTGCTCGACGCTCACCCAGGAACTCCAGACGCAGCTGGACGCGCTCGCCGCCAAGCACATTCCCCGGGACAAGATCTTCTCCGAGAAGATCAGCACCCGAGTGCGGGTCCGCCCCCAGTTCGAGGCCGCGCTCGCCGCCGCCCGGGAGATCAAGGCCCACGCCCCGCACTGCCGGGTGATCTTCACGGTGTACGAGATGAAGCGGCTCGGGCGGGACGCCGCAGAGCTGACCGCGCTCGCCGACCACCTCACCGCGCACGGCCTGGCACTGGAGATGCTCGCCGGGCCGCTAGCCGGCATCTACGACCCCACCGGCCCGGGCCGCCTACTGTTCGGGTTCTTCGCTGCCATGGCCGAGACGGAGCGGGAGAACATCCGCGAAGCCACTCTCGAAGGACTGGACACCGCGGCCCGCAAGGGCAAACACGGCGGCCGGCCCCCCGTCATCACCGACGACATGCTGCACACCGTGCTCCGCCGCCGTGCGAACGGCGAGACCGTCGAAACCATCCAGCCCGACCTGCTCATCCCCACCGGCCGCCGCAAGGGACAGAACCCGAGCCTGTCGAGCATCTACCGGGCCCTGGCCGAACACGAGAAGACCCAGGCGTACCCGGAAGCAGTCACCCAGGCCCACGCCGACTTCGCCGCCCTCCACCAGCGCGACCGCAGCCCTGAGTAACTACTCAGCGCTACACGCCACCTGGCCGCAGCTATACGAGAACAGGGCCGAGTACGGCGCGCCGACTGCCCGGACCCGTCAACTCCAGATGCAGATCGGCGCCGAGACTCTCCGCCGAATTGACCCATGAACCTGCCATTGAAATGCACCCCGCCGACGGTCGCTTGCTCTCCTAGATTCGTACATATGACGACGACAGAGATCAACCAGACAGAGATCAACCAGAACATGAGCCGTATCAACTTCGCGAAGGTGGCCCCGAAGGCATTCCGTGCCGTGATCGGCCTGGACGCCGCTGCCCGCGAGGGCCTGGACCCGGCGCTGGTCGAGTTGGTGCAGATCCGCTCCTCGCAGCTCAACCACTGTGCGTACTGCCTGCACATGCACACCGGTGACGCCCGCAAGGCGGGCGAGAGCGAGGAGCGCCTGCACATGACCGCAGTGTGGCGGGAGGCGAAGCACTTCTTCACGGAGAAGGAACAGGCGGCGCTCGCCCTGACCGAGGCGGTCACGCTGGTCGCCGACGGGGGAGTGCCGGACGCGGTGTACGCACAGGCGGCGGCCCGCTTCGACGAGCGGGAGCTGGCTCAGCTTCTCGCCCTGATCTTCACGATCAACACCTGGAACCGGATCGCGCTCGCCACGGGGAAGGTCGCGGGCACGGACGAGCGGTGACGCTCACTGTGACGTCCTAGGACCGCCCGAGCGCGTCCCGTACGGCCTCATCCGTACGTGCCACGACAGCCGTACCGTCGTCAGCCGTGATGATCGGCCGCTGAATCAGCTTCGGGTGCTGCGCGAGGGCGGCCACCCACCGATCCCGCGAACCCTCGTCCCGCGCCCACTCCTTGAGTCCGAGCTCCTTCGCCACGGCTTCCTGCGTCCGCGCGATGTCCCACGGCTCCAGCCCGAGCCGCCCGAGGACGGCCCGGATCTCGTCCTCGCTCGGCACGTCGTCGAGGTAGCGCCGGACGGTGTACGCGGCGCCCTCCTCGTCGAGCAGATTGATGGCGCTGCGGCACTTGGAACAGGCGGGATTGATCCAGATCTCCATGGCGTCACCGTACCGCTCACACGCCCCTCAAACACCCTCTGGCCAGGGGGGATTGTCAGTGGCGGCCGGTAGACTGAACAGTAGTTCGGGATGGTCCCGCCACCGCGCCAGGAGGTTGCCGATGGCCGTTGCCACACTCATGACGAAGCCCGTGTACCAGCCGCTGAAGAAGAAGCCGCTCCCGGCAGGACAGCCGCGCGAGTGGTACGTCTCCCACAACCGCCGACTGAAGGCCATGCGCCTGGCGATCGCCCTGCTCGACTCGGGCGTCTACCACCCGGCGACTGCCGACAATCGCAAGATACGAGCGACGGCGGAGAGCATCGGGATCCACCCGCCGTCGGACACGACGTGCCGGATGGTGCGGGCACTGATCCGTTACGGCCGCTGAGCGCCACGTCCCGCCGCCGCCACCTCAGGTGACGGCGGCGGGACGCATGTCCGCGTGTCTGCGTCTTCGCGTGTCCGCATTGTCCGGACGGCGTGCGGTCATGGGGCTGTTGGCGAAGGCGCTGAAGAGGTCCCTCGTAACAAGCTGGTGGTCCCTGGTAACAACCCGCGCGCCCAAGGGTGCGGTTGGTGAGAAATAGGGCATTCTGTCCCCCTCTCGCTTCGAGCCGCCCCGGGGGGCAGACATGTCGCACCCGCACCGCACTCTCCGTTCCCTTCGCAGATTCCTCGTGCTCTCGGCCGTCGGAGTGCTGAGCGCCGCCACCACGCTCGCCTCCGCCCCGCCCGCCGCTGCCGAACCGGCCACGGTGGTCCCCTATCCCGCGGGAGCGAGCGCAACCCGCTACTCCGGACTCGCCTTCGACACCTGTACGGCGCCGCCGCTGACGGCCATCCAGGCGTGGAGCACGTCCCCGTACCGCGCGGTCGGTGTGTACATCGGGGGCGTCAACCGCACCTGCGCCCAGCCGCAACTGACCGCCTCGTGGGTCGCGTCCGTGTCGGCGCTGAAGTGGCGCCTGCTGCCCATCTACAAGGGCCTGCAACCGCCCTGCGGCGGCAAGCCCACCGACGCCAAGATCAGCTCCGTCGCGGCGACCGCCAGGTCCCAGGGCACGGCGGCGGCCACCGACGCCATCGCCAAGGCCAAGGCGCTCGGCATGCAGCCCGGCAGCGCCTTCTACAACGACATCGAGCACTACGTCCAGACGGATACCACTTGCCAGGCCGCAGTGCTGTCGTACGTCTCCGCCTGGACGAAAGAGCTGCACCGGCTCGGCTACGTCTCGGGCGTCTACATGAACCTCAACCTCGGGGCGAAGCAACTCTCCGACGTCTACACGTCCACCACCTATGCCCGTCCCGACGCGCTGTGGATCGCCCGCTACGACGGAGTCGACTCCCTGAAGGGGTGGACCAACATCGCCGACTCCAAGTGGGCCTCCCGCCAGCGGGCCAAGCAGTTCAAGGGCGACCACAACGAGACCTACGGCGGCGTCACCATCAACATCGACACCGACCGGCTCGACACTCCGGTCGCCACCGTGGCGTACACGTACACGGCGACGAGCTCCACCACACTCAACGCCCGCACTGGTCCCTCGACGGGCTACCCCCTCGCCAAGTCGTACGCGCCCGGGTCCTCCCTCAAGGTCGTGTGCCAGGCGCCCGGTTCCACCGTCGGCAGCACCCGCGTATGGAACAAGCTCTCCGACGGCACGTACGTCACTGACTACTACGTCAGCACCCCGTCCAACGCCACCTACAGCGCCCCGCTGCCGCGCTGCACGTACCCGTACCAGACCACCGCCCCCGGCGGGCTCACCGAGCGCAGCGGCCCCGGCTCCTCGTACGCGGCCGTGGGGACGTTGCCCAACGGGTCCCTTGCATGGGTGTACTGCCAGCGGGCCGGCTCGGCGGTCGGCACCAGCAAGATCTGGGACAGGATGGACAATGGCCGCTACGTCGCGGACTACTACGTGGCCACCCCCAGCAACACGACCTACAGCAAGCCGGCTCCACGCTGCTGACGGACGCAGGTCCGGTGTCGCGCCCGGCGGCGATCAATCCGGCCGCCGGGCTCGCCCCGCCCACGTCGGCGGGGCAGACGGCCGTGGTGAGCGCGAGGGCGTTCAGATCCGGGCGCTGAGGCGCGCCTTCGCGGCCGGCCACTCATCGGCAAGGATCGAGAAGTAGACGCTGTCCCGCCAGGTGCCGTCCGGCCGCTGCCTGTGTCGGCGCAGCACTCCTTCGCGCTGCGCCCCCAGGCGGGCGATGGCGGCCTGAGACCTCTCGTTCATGTGGTCGGTCTTCAACTGCACGCGCCCCATGCCCAGTTCATCGAAGGCGTGGCTCAGCAAGAGCAGCTTCGTCTCGGTGTTGACGGCCGTGCGCCAGGACGCGCGGCCGTACCAGGTCCAGCCGATCTCCAGCCGCTCGTTCTCCGGATCGATGTCCATGTACGTGGTCCAGCCGACGGCCCTGCCCGTCGCGCGATGAATCACGGCGAACGGTAGGTACTCGCCCTGCTCGGTGGCGGCAAGCAGCTCACCGAGCTTGAACCCGAGTTCCTCCTGCGTGCGCGGCGTGGGTCCGCCCTGCCAGCGCCAGACCTCGTCGTCCCCGCCGCCCGCGGCGAAGAGGTCTCCGAGATGATCCGTCGTCAGGGGTTCGAGACGCACATGATGGCCGGTCAGCGTCACAGGAAGCGGTGTCTTGGCAGGCATGGCTCGAAGGGTAGCTCTCTTCTGCACTAGCTTCTATCCCGTTCTGCACTAGTGCAAAATCAGGGATCCGTAGAGAGTCGTGCAGTGCGGCTAGTGCTGGATTCCTCAAAGGCAGTACACGTATCGGCGTCGTAGTTGGCGGGTGGGTGGGGCTGGTCGGCCCCAGATCCACGGTCTGGCACGGGCGTTGAGCTGGGCGGTGGCCACGGCCGTGGCTTGGGTGATCTCGTCCGGGCCGGCGAAGGACTGGCCGGCCAGGGCGGCTTTGCGGAAGATCCGCCACCAGCCTTCCTGCAGGTTGAGCCAGCAGGCGCCGACGGGGATGAAGACGTGCCGGATGCGGGGGTGGTCCTCCAACCATGTCCGGGTGGACAGGCTGTTGTGGGAGGACAGGTTGTCGGTGATCACGTAGATGTCACCGATGGGGTTGGCGTCCTCCACTTTCTGCAGGAACTGCTGGTAGAAGACGCTGTTCCGTGACGGTGCGGTCATGGTGACCTGCTGCCCGTCGCGGACGCGCAGGGCTCCGTAGACCCAGGTCTTCTCCGGCCCGCGGCTGTAGTCGAGTTCGGCTTTGATGCGGTGTCCGTCCGGCGACCAGCCCGGCGCCGGCGGGAACGTCCGGGGGATCACCGGCCCGAGCTCGTCGGCACAGAGGACCGTCGCGTCGTCGGGCGGGCAGGTGTAGAGCTCGATGATCCGCGTCCTTTTCCCGCGAAGTCCGGGTCCTTCGACCTGGTCCACGACCTCGTGCGACGCCACCGCACCCCCTCGGCCAGCAGAATCCGCCGGACCTGGGACCGACTGACCTCGATCCCCATCCCGCGAGCGACAGCCGCGAGGGCATCGAGCGTCCACTCCGGCGCACCGGACTGATCTGCCGCTGCCAGGTCACCACCCGGCTGCACTGTCAAACGTCCCGGAGGCGGCGTCCTGACCAACGCGATAATCCTCGACCGCTCGATTTCGGTGATCCTGCGCTTGCGGCCCTGACCGCCCAGATCCTCCAGGCCTTCCACCCCTGACCTGTTGAACCGGTGCAGCCAGCACCGCACCGTCTTGGGACTGCAGCCCAACTCCGCGGCGATCCCCGGCACCCGCAGCCCGGACCAGCTCAACTCGATCATCTGTGCCCGCATCACCAGGTCCCGCGGCGCCTTCCGAGCCCGCGCCAGCTTGCAGACCATCGCCTGCTCGTCCTCATCACGGCTCTGCCGTGCCCGTAACACCACCGTCCAGCACCCGCCCCCGAGTACCCGAACCACCCCGCCACCAGGACATATACCCAACCAAAGCGGAATCCAGCACTAGGGTGCCCAACTGTCCTGACCGACGAAGGGATCACAGTGGCTCAGCCGGAGACCGACGACCGTCACCAAGCCGCCCTCGCGCCCGCGCTCGAATCAATGACCCTCCTCGTCGCGGCCGTAATCGTCCACGACGTGGTGACCGACCGTGTGGTCCTCCTGCAGCGCGGCAAGAGCAACAAATTCGCCCCAGGCATGTGGGATCTCCCCGTCGGCAAGAGCGACCCAGGCGAGCCGATCACCGAAACCGCGGTTCGCGAACTCCACGAAGAGACCGGTCTGATCGTCAAGTCCGACGCCCTGCGAGTAGCGCACATCATTCATGGCGCCTGGGGCGTCGAGGCGCCCAACGGATTCCTCACCGTCGTCTTCGCCGCCCAGGAATGGTCCGGGGAGCCCGAGAACCTCGAACCCGGGAAGCACGCCCAGGTCTGCTGGGCCGACGCCAGAGCCCTTCCCGCGGACTTCGTACCCACGTCGGCCACAGCTCTGCGCCGGTATCTGGCCGGTGGGCCAGAGGTATCCCTGAACGGCTGGGCAACGTGACGACTCGGGTCCCGGTCCGGTCCGGGCCTCCTCACGGCTCGAGTGTGCCGCCTCTACACAGTGTGACGTGTCACAGACAACTCGGCGGCGCTATGGGAGCTTCAACTCTGCTACGCCTCAGTTGAGTTGATGACGAGCCGAGGCTCCGGGGCTTCCGGCTGGGGACGGTCTGCCCGCACGTGGAGAGGATCGAATGAGCACTTTGGAAGCGATGGCGCTCGACCAGGTGGTCGACACGGCCCGGTATCCCCTGTCCGAACTCGAGAGCGCCGAGGGGCAGGCCGTGGTTTCCCGTGCCCGGCGCGAACTGCTGACTCTCGGCTGCACCGTGCTGCCGGACTTCATCCGTCCCTCGCTCCGCGACGTCCTGCGGCAGGAGTGCTCGGCCATCGCCCCCCGGGCGCACTTCGACGTCGAAACGGTCAACGTCTACAACATCGCGGTGGACTCGGCCCTGCCAAAGGACCACCCCGGCCGGAGGATCTTCCAGCGGGGCAACGCGTTTGTCGCGCGGGACCGCGTCCCCGCAGGCTCCCTCATCAGCCGGCTCTACTCCGACAAGGTGTTCCAGCGCTTCGTCGCCGACTGCTTCAGACTGCCGCAGCTGCACGAGCTGGCGGACCCGCTCTCCGGACTGGTTCTCAACGTCATCGCGCCAGGCATGGAGCACCCCTGGCATTTCGATACCAACGAGTTCACCGTGAGCATGCTCACCCAGGAAGCGCAGGCCGGCGGCGTCTTCGAGTACTGCCCGAACATCAGGTCCGCACACGACGAGAGCTTCGACGACGTCCGGGACGTACTGGACGGCCGGGGCGAGCGGATGACCCGGCGCCTCCCCTTGCAACCCGGTGACCTGCAGCTGTTCAAGGGCCGCTACTCGCTGCACCGGGTGAGCCCCGTGCAGGGCGAGGTGGCGCGCCACTCCGCGATATTCGCCTACAGCGAGCGCCCCGGCGTCATCGGGAGCGTGGCACGGACCCGGCAGCTCTTCGGCCGGGTACTGCCCGAGCATCTGGCAGTCGAGGGCCGGGCCGTCCGGGGCGATCAACTGCTGGATTAGCGGGCGCCGAGGACATGCGCCGACCAAGGACGTGCGCGCTCGACCGCAGTTGTCGTAGGCCCCCCCACTCTGCGATCCACGGAGGAGTAAGCCCTGTGCGTTTCGACGCGACCGGAAAAGTCTCGCTCGACCACATCTACACCCAGCCCGATCCGCGCAGCTATTTCAGTGTGCTGCGCCCGCTCGGCTACTGCGTTCCGCAACAGGCCAAGCCCTACTTCGCGAAGCTCATCAAGGAGTACCGCGAGTCCCAGCACGTCGCGGTGCCGAAGGTGCTGGACATCGGGTGCTCGTACGGAATCAACGCCGCCCTGCTGAAGTACGACGCGACCATGGACGAGCTGTACGCGCGCTACTGCGGCGAGGATCGCGAGGGGGAGAGCCGCGAAGCCCTGCTGGCCCGCGACCGGGAGCTGTCCCGGTCGCGCCGGCCGGCGCAGCGCATCCGCTTCGTCGGCCTCGACTCCTCGGACAGCGCGCTGTCCTACGCGCTCGAGGCCGGGTTTCTCGACGACACGGTGCACGCCGACCTGGAGGCGCACGAGCCCACACCACGGCAGCACGCCCAGTTCGCCGGGACGGACCTGGTGATCTCGACGGGCTGCCTCGGCTACGTAACCGAGCGGACGCTCACGCGAGTCGTCCGGGCGCAGGGCGCCCGCCGGCCCTGGATGGCGCACTTCGTGCTGCGGATGTTCCCGTTCGACCCCGTCGAGCGCGCGCTGGACGAGCTGGGGTACCGGACCACCCGTGTAGAAGAGGTGTTCAAACAGCGGCGGTTCGCCTCCCCGGAGGAGCAGGCGCTCGTGCTGGAGAGGATGTCGGCCGCCGGGGTGGATGCGGGGGGCCTGGAAGCGGAAGGCTGGCTATACGCACAGCTCTACCTCTCCCGGCCGTACGGCACATCAGGCCCCTGAGGCCGGGAGACTCGCCGCTCGCGAGGAAACCACAGGTCACCACGATCCGAATCGAGAGCAGAATTGAACACCAGCCAGCAAATGGCAGCCATGACGACCTTCGCCCAGGAGGACAGCCTGCCGCGCGTGCCGCTGCCCACGCTGGAGGCGAGCTGCGAGAGGTTCCTCGCATGGTGCGCGCCGCTGCTGACCGCAGACGAACGAGCGGCGACCGAGGCAGAGGTGACCGCCTTCCTCCGGCCTGACGGCCCCGGCCGGGTCCTGCAAGCGGCGCTGGAGGAGTACGACGCCACGGAGGGCGTGCACAGCTGGCTCGACACCTTCTGGCCGTACCGCTACCTGGGCCGGCGGGACCGGATCGCGCTCAACGCCAACTTCTTCTTCCTGTTCAAGGACTCCGGCCGGCCGCAGGTGGAGCGGGCCGCCGGGCTCATCGCCGGGGCCGTCAACTACAAGCGGCAGCTCGACCAGGGGCTCATCCCGCCCGTGATGCAGCGCGGCGTGCCCCAGTCGATGGTGCAGAACAAATTCCTGTTCTCCGCCACCCGGATCCCCGGCGCGCAGCAGGACACCGTCCGCGCCCCCTACTCCGAGCAGTCGCCCGGCCCGTCCAAGGCCCGGCACATCGTGGTGTTCTTCCGGGGCGGCATGTTCCGGCTGGACGTGCTCGGCGCGGACGGTGTCCCGCACAGCCTGGACGACCTCGAGGCGGGCCTGCACGCTGTAATGAAGGCCGCTGCCGAGCCGGCCGCCGCGGACACCTCGGTGGGCCACCTCACCACCATGGCCCGCGCGGAATGGGCGGCCGCCCGGGAGTCACTGCTCGCCTGCCACCCCCGCAACGCGGATGCCCTGGACGACGTCGAGACCGCGCTGTTCTGCGTCTGTCTGGAGGACTTCGCACCCGCTGACACCCAGGCGGCGTGCGACGAGCTGCTGTACGGCGACCGCGGCAACCGCTGGTTCGACAAGGCCGTTTCCTTCATCGTCTTCGCCGACGGCCGGGCGGGGATCAATGTGGAGCACTGCGAGCTGGACGGAACCACCATCCTCAGCTTCACCGACGCCCTGCTGACCACCCCGGCCGATGAGCACTCCCGCCAGTCCGGCGCCCGCTCCCAGGGGCTGCCGGCGCTGGAGCCGGTCGTGTTCGAGCTGGACGACGCCCTGCGAGCCCAGGTGCGCTCCGCCGCCGACGCGTTCGCCGCGTACGGGGAGAACACCGCGACCAGCACGGTGTCGTTCGCGGACTTCGGCAGCAACGCGGCCAAGGCGCTGGGGGTGTCGCCGGACGCGTTCGTCCAGGTCGCCTACCAACTCGCACACCAGCGCGCCAAGGGACACCTGGGCGCCACGTACGAGTCGATCGCCACCCGGCAGTACCGGCTCGGGCGTACCGAGGCGATGCGCGTCGTCACCCCCGGGATCCGCGATTTCGTCGCGGCGATGGAGAACCCGGCAGCGGACAAGGACACCCGGCGAGCCGCGTTCCGGGCAGCCGCCGAGCAGCATGTGGCCCGGGCGAAGGAGTGCCAGCTCGGGCAGGCACCCGAGCAGCACCTGTGGGAGCTGGAGCTGATCCAGCGGCGCCGCGGGGCGGAGCTGGGAGTGACCGAGCAGCCGGCGCTGTACCGGACGCCGGGCTGGCTGACGATGCGGGACGACTACCTGAGCACCAGCTCCGCGCCGTCCGCCAACATCCAGTACTTCGGCTTCGGCTCGACCAGCAGCAGGTGCATCGGCGTCGCGTATGTGCTGCTGCCCGAGCGGTTCAACCTCTATCTGAGCACGCCGCTGGCGGTGGCGGACCAGATGGGGACCTTCGCCGACCGGCTGCGGGAGGCGGTGGGCGAACTGCGGGAACTGCTGGCGCCGGAGCGGTCCGGGGACTGACGGAGAGCTGAGAGGGCCGCCGCCCCGAGCCGGGGTGGCGGCGTCTTCCGCGTCACGGAGGTGAAACCGCGACGAGACGGACTATTTCTCGTCGAAGTGACGTGCTGGAAACCGCACCGGCGAAAGGGAGATGGGCTCATGCGGTGGACTGTCCATGGCGAACGGCAGATCTACACCAACCCGTGGGTCAACCTGTGGCTCGTGGATGTTCAGCAGCCCGACGGCCGCCGCTGGGAGCACCACGTCGTACGCATGCGGCACCTGGCGGTCGCCGCCGTGGTCGACGACCAGAAGCGGGTGCTCCTGATGTGGCGGCACCGCTTCATCACCGATACCTGGGGCTGGGAACTCCCCATGGGCCTCATTGAGGCGGACGAGACCCCGGAACAGGCGGCTGCTCGGGAGGTCGAGGAGGAGACCGGCTGGCGGGTGGAGGCCATGAAGCCACTGGTCTATGCACAGCCCGCGAACGGAATCACCGACTCCGAGCACCACGTCTTCCGCGCAGACGGAGCCACGTACGCAGGCCCACCAACGGAGGCGAACGAGTCGGACCGCATCGAGTGGATCCCGCTGCCGGAGATCCGCGGGATGATCGACCGCCGCGAGATCGTGAGCAGCGGCAGCCTGGTGGGCCTGCTGTACCTGCTCTTGGACGAGGCTGCCAAGGGTTAGCCGAGCATCTCCCGCATCCGTTGCTCGAACGCGATCACCGGCGCCTCGCGAGCGTATGGCCCGAGGCGTCGTTGGAACTCCTGGACGTGACCTGCCACGCGAGGTGAGTCGATGGAGGCAGTCAGGTCGAGAGCAAGCCCGGCGCTGTGACAGGCGTCGTTGAGTTTGCCCTGCTGGAGCTGGGTGCTGGCGAGCCAGAAGGCGTGGAAGGCGCGGCCGCGCTGCTGGGTGGTCTTCTCCCGGCGCAGCCCCTCGGCGATGAGCGGCTCGGCACGCGGTGCCTCGCCGAGCCGGGCGAGGGCGATGCCGGTGTCGACGATGAGCTTGGTCTCGTCGAAGTAGCCCACCCAGGAGGGCGCTTCACCCCCGTGACCGCGTGCGCGTTCGTACGCATGGCGGGAGCCGTCGATGGACTGGTGGCAGGTGGATGTTCATCTGCGCGCGGCATCTGTAGTGCGCCCCGGCGTGCCTGAGCGGCTCGTCGACGCACTCGCCGACATGCGCCAAGCCCCTGACGTCCGAGCGGTCAGGGGATCGACGGAGAGCCGGGAGGGCCGCCCCCCGCGTCGGGATCGCGGTCCTTTCCGCATCAGGGCCGGTGAACCACGACGAGGCAGCCGATTTCTCGTCGAAGCGACCATTTTCCCAGGGTGTGCGCGGAAGGCCGCTCAAGTCGCTGGGTCTGTGGCCTGGGCCTACGATTCTTTTGGAGCTTTGTCCTCTCGTGACGGGAGCCGGCTCATGACGCGCTTGCACGCACGGCTGCGCAGGGGGGCGGCTGCCGCCGTGGCGGCCGGGCTGCTGGTCATCTTCTTGCCCGCGGAATCCGCGTACTCCCAACCCACCCCAGAACCAACCGCATCCGCATCCGCATCCACCGCGTTCCCGCAGCTCACTCCCGCCGTGGCCACACAGTTGGACAAGGCAGTCACACAGGTCATGCGCGAAGCGAACGTGCCCGGCGTGACGGTTGGACTGTGGGTTCCGGGCAAGGGCAGTTACGTCCGCGCGTTCGGGGTCGCCGACAAGGCGACGGGCGCGCGTATGTCCACGGACCTGTATATGCGGATCGGGAGCGAAACCAAGACGTTTACCGTGACTGCCCTTCTCAAGCTGGTCGACCAGGGCAAAGTCGGTCTGGACGACCCGATCGGGAAGTACGTGGACGGTGTCCCCAACGGAGACCGGATCACCCTGCGCGAGCTGGCGGGGATGCGCAGCGGGCTCTTCAACTACTCCATGGACCCGGGATTCTTCAAGGCACTGACAAGCGATCCCCGACGGCCGTTCACGCCGCAGGAGTTGCTCGCGTATTCCTTCAAGCACCCTGTGCAGTTCCAGCCCGGTGAGAAGTTCGATTACTGCAACACCAACTTGATCCTGGTCGGCCTCGTGGTGGAGAAGGCCAGCGGTCAGCCCCTCGCGGAGTACATCAAGCGGAACGTCTTCGAACCGGCGGGCCTGAAACACACACTCTTCCCGAAGGCCGCGGAGTTCCCGACGCCGCACGCCCACGGCTACACCGACCAGACGGCGACCGGCAAGGTCCAGGACGCGACGGACTGGAACCCCTCCTGGGGCTGGGCCGCCGGAGCCGTGATCTCCGACCTGAACGATCTGCGTAGCTGGGCCCACACCCTCGCCACCGGCACACTGCTCAGTCCGGCCACGCAGGCTCAGCGCCTGAAGATGTCCCCCAGCGGCCTGCCGGACACCGGTTACGGCCTGGGCATCTTCAATGTCGCGGGCTGGATCGGCCACAACGGCTCGCTGCCCGGGTACGAGTCCCTGGTCGTCTACCTGCCGGAGGCGAAGGCGACGCTGGTCGTGCTCCTCAACACGGACATCAACTACAAGGGGTCTGAACCGAGCACGCTCTTCGGCCAGGCGATCACCCGCATCGTGACCCCGCAACACATCTTCAAACTGCCCGCCCAGCCGGCGGGGCAGTGAGCCAGGCCGGCCACTGGTACCGACTGAGAAGGGCCGTCGGCCACGCTCTCCGGTGAGGGAAGAGCACGGCCGACGGCCCACAGACGGCCCCGTTCTGGCCCTCCTCCTTGGGACCCGGCTTGAGGATTACCTCAGGCGTAAGACGACGGCCCAAGAGGCGGGGCGTACAGCCCCGCCTCACGGCGTAAGCGAGGATCAGGTGTCCGTGGTCGTCCGGGAGGAGTCACCTGGTGTCGAGGCATCTGGCTCCCTGTTTGGCTCCCTGCGGGACTCATTGCTGAGGCTTGTTGCGCAGGAACTCATACAGTGCGGCAGCGACTTGGGATCGGGCGCGCCGTGCGACCCTGGGACCGGCCTGGGCTATGCGGCCTCCGCCTGGTCGGCGAGCAGCAGCTCGGACAACTGCTCCTGGGTAGCGGCGTATGCAGGGTGGTTGGTGATCGTCGCGCGGTCCCGAGGACGCGGGATCGGCACCGGGATGATGGTGCGTACCGACGGCTGCGGCGGGTTGGACATGACCACGATCCGGTCGGCGAGCAGAATCGCCTCATCGAGCCCGTGCGTGACCATGAGTACCTTCTCTGTCTCCGACTCGTTGCCCCACAGCTCGACGAGTTGTTGCTGCAATCGCGAGCGAGTGAGCGCGTCCAGCGCACCGAACGGCTCGTCCAGCAGCAGGGTGCGGGGTCCCACGGCGAAGGCCCTGGCGACCGCGGCGCGCTGAGCCATGCCGCCCGACACCTGACCTGGGCGCTTTTCGCGGTGCTCCCACAGCCCGACAGCGGTCAGATACCGCTCGACCATGTCGTCGGCCTTTGTCCGAGACCAGTCCGGCCGTGCCGCGCGGACGGCCTCGCGCACATTGGAGAGAAGGCTCAGCCGGGGCAGCAGTGAGTAGTTCTGGAAGACCATCGCCCGTTCGGGCCCCGGCCCGGTGACAGTCTGACCGTCCACCACGACCTCACCCGCGTCCGGGCGGACCAGCCCACCGACCAGATTGAGCAGCGTCGACTTGCCGCAGCCCGAGTGGCCGATGAAGGAGACGAACTCCCCTTCGTCGACGGTCAGGTCGACACCCCGCAGGACATGCTGAGCGGCTGCCCCCCTTCGGCGGAACGTCTTGTGCAGCCCGCGGATCTCGACGGTCACGACTGAACCTCCTCGATAGCCACCTTGCGCGAAACCCGCACGAGAATCACGTCAAGGACCAGGCCGACAAGGCCGATGAGCACGATCGCGGCGACGACTGTGCTGAGGTTCCCGGCGTTGTACGAGTCCCACACGAAGAACCCGATCCCCGCATTGCCGGAGAGCATCTCGACCGCCACGATGACCATCCATGCGATGCCCATCGACAGCCGCAGTCCGGTGATGATGGACGGCAAAGCGTTGGGCACGAGCACATGCCGTAGGTAGGCCACGCGGCCGAACCGGAAGACTCGCGCAACGTTGCGGTGGTCCCGCGGGATCTCCGCCGCGCCGGCCGCGGTGTTGAGAAGCGTCGGCCAGAGCGCGGTAATGAAGATCACGAATACCGAGGCCTGGTCAGCGTCCTTGAACACGGCCAGCCAGATCGGGAACCAGGCCAGCGGCGACACGGGACGCAGCACCTGCACCACCGGGTTGAACGCCAGCCAGGCCCGGCGGCTCGCGCCGATGAGCAGGCCGGCCAGTACCCCGACCACAGCGGCCAGCGCGAAGCCGGTGAACACCCGCTGCAGCGAGATGCCCAGTTGACGGCCTATTCCCTTGTCGTTCGGGCCATTGTCGTAGAACGGATCCGCGAGCAGGTCAACCAGCGCCCGGGCCCCGTCGAGCGGGGTCGGGACGTCAGCTGACCGGGACGCGGCAAGCTGCCAGAGCAGCACGATGGCGGCAGTGCCGACCACGGCCCAGCCGATGCCGCGGCCGATCTCGGCGAGCCGGCTCCCCCAGACGCCGGGGTCGGGCGGGCCGGACGGTTGTGGCCCGGTGGCCGGCGCCACTGCAGGATCAGCCTGGTCCGTGCCGGTCAGCGACGTGGTCATTTCCGCTTCGCCTCCTCCTGGGGCTTGGCAGGGTCGAACGTTGCGCCATCGAGCTTGACGGGGAACGGGCTCATGTCGTCGCCCGGTACGTCGATGCCCTCCTTGCCGGCGACCTCTTCATAGAGGTCTCGCAGGACGATCTCATCGGCGATCTTGGCGTAGGGCGGCGCTTCCTTCAGCAGTCCGAAGCGCTGATACTGACTCAGGAACCAGATCGCGTGCGCGCGCCGTGGCGCGGAGGCCTTGCCGTCGCGGAAGAACATCATCTGGTCGCCGCTGTACTTCTTCTCGCCGAGGTCCGCTCCCAGCTCGTAGGTCCCCAGCAGCCGGCCTTCGATGTCCTTCGCAGGCGCGTTGACGTACTTCGCGGCGCCGATCGTCGTCGCCGCCTTGGCGCGGTTGTCCAGGTCATCGAGCCACTTCGCCGCCTTGAGGATGGCCCCCATCACGTCGGCCAGGACTCCTTTGCGCTCAGTTACGAACTTGGCGCCCGCGACCAGGGCCTTCTCCGGGTGGTGCTGCCACAGGTCCTGGGTGGTCAGATGAGTGAAGCCGATGCCTTGCTGGACGGCGACGGCGTTCCAGGGTTCCCCGACGCAATAGCCGTCCATGTTGCCGACCTTCATATTGGCAACCATCTGCGGTGGCGGGACCGGAACGATCTTGACGTCCGACAGATCGGCCTTGGTGGCTTTCAGCCAGTAGCGCAGCCAGGTGTCGTGCGTGCCGCCAGGGAAGGTCATGGCCAGGGTCGGCGACTTCTTCTCCAGCAGTGCCCGGGCGGCATCCAGGTCCGCGTAGCCGGCGTCGGCGAAGTCCTTCTTGAGGGTGATGGCCTGGCCGTTGTTGTTGAGCACCATGGCTATCTTGAGGTCGGTCGAACCCGTGCCCGCGATCTTTGATGCAACGGACAGGGGGAGGCTGAAGAGGGCATGAGCGGCATCGATCTGCCCGTTGAGCAGGTTGTCCCGGGTGGCCGGCCACGAGGCCTGCTTGATCAATTCGACGTTGAGGTCGCGCTCGGCGAAGTACCCGAGTTCCTTCGCCATCACCAACGGAGCACAGTCGGTCAACGCGATGAACCCAAGTCGCACGGTACGGCCGGGCTTGGCTGATGAGGACTTCTCGTCGGCGGATCCGCACGCGGCGAGGGCGCTGCCCAGCGAGGCAGTGAGGGCGGCTGTTCCAGTAAGGCGCAGGAAGCCTCTGCGCCCGAGGTTGTTCTCCATGGCCAGAACGTAGGGGTCCACCGCGACGGCGGAATTGCGCATATGTCAAGGGCGTAAATCACACATCTCGCAGCTCCATGGGCACGCAGTGTGAGGAGGGGGAAACGAACCGCGACTCGTCCGGAGTTCACAGAGAACGGTGGTGTGCACCTGTGCTGAGCAGGACATGGTGGAGAGCGGGATGAGCGTCGACACCCGCATTCGGACCGGCCTTGAGGTCGAGCCCGGACCGGCCATGTGGCCATCGCCCGTCGCCGGGGCGACGGTCGGCCCCGGCGGACAGGAACCGGCCCACCGCCACGTCCAGCGCGTCACCGTCGACGTGTTCCAGCAGACGGCGGACGGTGGCGGCGTGCGGGGCCGGCACCGTCAGGTGCGCGCGTCGGGCCGGCACCCATGAAAACGGCCGTCGGCCGCGCCTTCCGGGAGCGGAAGAACACGGCCGACGGCCCACAGACGGCCCAGGCGAGCGGAAACCCGCTCCGACCTGCGGCGTTCTTAGATGTCGAAGTACAGCTCGAACTCGTGCGGGTGCGGCCGCAGCTGGATCGGCGCGATCTCGTGCGTCCGCTTGTAGTCGATCCACGTCTCGATCAGGTCCGACGTGAACACCCCGCCCACCTGCAGGTACTCGTTGTCCGCCTCCAGGGCCTCCAGCACCGCCGGGAGCGAGGTCGGGACCTGCGGGACGCTCGCGTGCTCGTCGGGGGCGAGCTCGTAGAGGTCCTTGTCGATCGGCTCCGCCGGCTCGATCTTGTTCTTGACGCCGTCGAGGCCCGCGAGCAGCAGTGCCGAGAACGCCAGGTACGGGTTCGACGACGGGTCCGGCGCGCGGAACTCCACGCGCTTCGCCTTCGGGTTCGAGCCCGTGATCGGGATGCGCATCGCCGCCGAACGGTTGCGCTGCGAGTAGACCAGGTTGACCGGCGCCTCGAAGCCCGGGACCAGGCGGTGGTACGAGTTCACCGTCGGGTTCGTGAAGGCCAGCAGCGACGGGGCGTGCTTCAGGATGCCGCCGATGTAGTAGCGGGCGGTGTCCGAGAGGCCCGCGTAGCCCTGCTCGTCGTAGAACAGCGGGGAGCCGCCCTGCCACAGGGACTGGTGGACGTGCATGCCCGAGCCGTTGTCGCCGAAGATCGGCTTCGGCATGAAGGTCGCGGTCTTGCCGTTGCGCCAGGCGACGTTCTTCACGATGTACTTGAAGAGCATCAGGTCGTCGGCCGCGGCCAGCAGCGTGTTGAACTTGTAGTTGATCTCCGCCTGGCCGGCCGTGCCCACCTCGTGGTGCTGGCGCTCGACCTGGAGGCCGGACGCCTCCAGCTCCAGGGAGATCTCGGCACGCAGGTCGGCGAAGTGGTCGACCGGCGGGGCCGGGAAGTAGCCGCCCTTGTAGCGGACCTTGTAGCCGCGGTTGTCCTCGACCGCACCGGTGTTCCAGGCGCCGGCCTCGGAGTCGATGTGGTAGAAGCCCTCGTTCGACGTGGTGTTGAAGCGCACCGAGTCGAAGACGTAGAACTCGGCCTCGGGGCCGAAGTACGCCGTGTCGGCGATGCCGGTGGAGGCGAGGTACGCCTCCGCCTTCTTGGCGATGTTGCGCGGGTCACGGCTGTACTGCTCGCCCGTGATCGGGTCGTGGATGAAGAAGTTGATGTTGAGCGTCTTGTCCTTGCGGAACGCGTCGAGCCGCGCCGTCGACAGGTCCGCGCGCAGCGCCATGTCGGACTCGTGGATCGCCTGGAAGCCGCGGATCGACGAGCCGTCGAAGGCCAGCTCGTCGGACGGGTCGAACGCCGTCGCCGGGATCGTGAAGTGCTGCATCACGCCGGGAAGATCGCAGAACCGGACGTCGACCATCTTGACGTCGTTGTCCGCGATGAACTTCTTGGCGTCGTCGGCGTTCTGGAACATCCAACTCCTCCTACTCCCGACCCGGGAAGGGCGGGGTTGTAGCTCTTCGTGCGGCCAGTGCGGTGGCACACGCTGAGACCCGACCTTAAGCAGGCGGGATTTCTCAAGCATGACCCATTTGTTTCGCCGAAGTTAACCGGGCCGGGAGTCGAAGCCGCGTCAAGGCCCCGCCTTCAGGTGGGTGAAACCGGGCGCAGTACCGTGTACGGGTGGACAACAGGCAAGCAATCGGATCGTGGCTCTCCGGACCCCGCGCGGCCGCCGAGGACATGGGCGCCGACTTCGGTCACCGGGGTGAGCGGCTGGGTCTGCCGGAGGCGGGACCGGGCTCCATCGCCCCCCTCGGGCGGCGCTTCGGCGCCGTCCTCATCGACTGGGGGCTGTGCCTCCTGATCGCATACGGACTGTTCGCGAACGGTGACCGGCAGGGCTCCGGGAACTGGGCGCTCGGCATCTTCCTCGTACTGAGCGTGCTGACCGTCGGAACCGTCGGCTTCACGCCCGGCAAGCGGATCCTCAGGCTGCGCGTCATCTCCGAGGACGGCGGGCGGCTCGGGATCTTCCGGGTTCTCGTACGCAGCGTGCTCCTCTGCCTCGCGATCCCGGCCCTCATCTGGGACCGCGACGGGCGCGGGCTGCACGACCGCCTCGCCCGCGCCGTACAGGTGAGGATCTGACCCGGTAGAGGAAATACGGAGGCGGCCCGGACGCATTCGTCCGGGCCGCCTCCGTGTCTCGTACGCGTATCTCGTACGAGGTCAGCGCATCTTCCCGCCCCGCGGCATCCGCATACCCTTCGGCATCGGACCCTTCGGCAGCGGCATGTTGCTCATCAGGTCGCCCATCGCCCGCAAGCGGTCGTTCGCCGCCGTGACCTGCGGCCCGGTGAGCACCCGCGGCAGCTTCAGCATCGTCGTGCGCAGCTTCTTCAGCGGCACCTGGCCCTCGCCGGTGCCCACGATGATGTCGTGCACCGGCACGTCCACCACAATGCGCGCCATCTTCTTCTTCTCGGCCGCCAGCAGCGACTTCAGCCGGTTCGGGTTGCCCTCCGCCACCAGCACGATGCCGGCCTTGCCGACCGCCCGGTGCACCACGTCCTGGCTGCGGTTCATCGCCACCGCCGGAGTCGTGCTCCAGCCGCGGCCCACGTTCTCCAGCACCGCGGCCGCCGCGCCCGGCTGGCCTTCCATCTGCCCGAAGGCCGCTCGCTCGGCGCGGCGTCCGAAGACGATCGCCATCGCGAGGAAGGCCAGCAGGAATCCGAGGATGCCCAGATAAACGGGGTGGTCGATCAAGAATCCGATCGCGAGGAAGACACCGAAGGTGACGATTCCCACAGCCGCGACGACAAGACCGACCTTCGAGTCGGCCTTCCGGGTCATCTTGTACGTCAGGGCGATCTGCTTCAGTCGCCCGGGGTTCGCAGCAGCGTCAGCGCTGTCTGAGTTTGCCTTCCTCGCCATAACCAGAAGTTTACGTGGCTCAGGAAGTGCGGTCGGCCACGGCCTCCAGTACATGCTGCGCCTCGACCCGGTCCTTGGCCCGGCGCCGGTCTTCGAGGACCGCCGTCCATGCGTTCCTGCGGGCGGTGCGCTGGCCGCTGCCCAGGAGCAGCGACTCCATGGCGCGCAGGGCATCGGTGACGGACGGGATGGCGGTAGCGCGTACGGGACGAACCGGCGCGGCCTGCATGTGGATGTCCCCCCTCGGGGTGAGATCGGGGTGCGAGACGAAGAGCGGGAGCGGTGCGGGGCGGTACGGAGAGCGGTGCGTGCTGTGCACAGAGCGAGCGGTGCGTGCTGTGCGTAAGCCCAGGGTCACTGATTGGTGTTACCAGGGCGTGACCGACTGGTCAAACACCGATGAAACCTTTATGCGCCGTGCCCGAACGCGGACACGGCCCGTACGCCGCCCCCGACCTGCGGGGAGGGTACGAGCCGCGTCAAACTCGCCATTACTGGCCAGTAGTTGTCTGTGCCCGAATTCACACGGCTTGCGACGAGGCGACTGCGCCCCGGCGCTCGATCGCCTGCTGGTACAGCCGGCCCGCGCGGTACGAGGAACGGACCAGCGGACCCGACATCACACCGGAAAAGCCGATCTCCTCGGCCTCCTCCTTCAGCTCCACGAACTCGTGCGGCTTCACCCAGCGCTCGACCGGGTGGTGGCGTACGGAAGGACGCAGATACTGGGTGATCGTGATCACCTCACAGCCCGCTTCGTGCAGGTGCCGCAGCGCCTCGCTGACCTCCTCGCGCTCCTCGCCCATGCCCAGGATGAGGTTCGACTTGGTGACCAGGCCCGCCTCGCGGGCACGCGTGATGACCTCGAGGGAGCGCTCGTAACGGAAGCCGGGGCGGATCCGCTTGAAGATCCGCGGCACGGTCTCGACGTTGTGCGCGAGCACCTCCGGGCGGGACGAGAAGACCTCGGCCAGCTGCTCCGGCACCGCGTTGAAGTCGGGGATGAGGAGCTCGACCTTGGTGCGGCCCGCCTCGCGCTCCGACGTCATCGAGTGGATCTGGCGCACCGTCTCGGCGTACAGCCAGGCGCCGCCGTCCTCCAGGTCGTCGCGCGCGACGCCGGTGATGGTGGCGTAGTTCAGGTCCATGGTGACCACGGACTCGCCGACGCGGCGCGGCTCGTCGAGGTCGAGGGCGGCGGGCTTGCCGGTGTCGATCTGGCAGAAGTCGCATCGCCGGGTGCACTGGTCGCCACCGATGAGGAAGGTCGCCTCGCGGTCCTCCCAGCATTCGTAGATGTTCGGACAGCCGGCCTCCTGGCACACGGTGTGCAGACCCTCGCTCTTCACGAGCTTCTGCATCTGCGTGTACTCGGGACCCATCTTCGCCCGGGTCTTGATCCACTCGGGCTTGCGCTCGATGGGCGTCTGGCTGTTCCGGACCTCCAGGCGCAGCATCTTGCGTCCGTCGGGTGCGACTGCGGACACGTCCGGCTCCCTACGACTTCGATTCTTCGGCGGACACCAGGGTACGCCCGTTATTTGTGTGGCCCTACGTCTGGCCAACCCCAGGCCGCAGGGGTGCATTCCCTAGACGGCGGCCTCGATGGGCCTCGGTCGCAGGTCCGCGTTCTCCAGGACGGCGCGCAGGTGCTTCTCGGTGACCGGAAGCACATCGGCGATCGTGATCTCGCGGCCCAGCTCGTACGCCAGCGACGTCACGCCCGCGTCCCGGATCCCGCACGGCACGATCCGGTCGAACCACGTGTTGTCCGGGTTCACATTCAGCGCGAAGCCGTGCATCGAGACGCCCTTGGCGATACGGATGCCGATCGCCGCGAGCTTGCGGTCCTCGCGGCGCTGGCCGGCGTTGGAGGGTGCGTACTCCGGGCCGTTCAGCCGCGGGTCGAACTCCTCGTCCTGCAGGCGCGGGTCGAAGTCCAGCGAGAGACCGCCGATCGCCGGGCGGTCCTCGACCGGGTCGCCCAGCACCCACACACCGCTGCGGCCCTCGATACGGGTGGTCTCCAGGCCGAACTCCGCGCAGGTGCGGATCAGCGCGTCCTCGAGCCGGCGCACATGCGCGACGACGTCCACCGGGCGCGGGAGCTTCAGGATCGGGTAGCCCACCAGCTGGCCCGGGCCGTGCCAGGTGATCTTGCCGCCGCGGTCGACGTCGACGACGGGGGTGCCGTCCAGGGGGCGCTCGCTGTCCTGTGTGCGCCGGCCCGCCGTATACACGGGCGGGTGCTCCAGGAACAGGCAGGTGTCCTCGATCTCGTCGGCGAACCGGGCGGCGTGGACCTCGCGCTGTTTCTGCCACGCCTCTTGGTACTCGACGGCTTCGTCGCCGAACCCTAGTTGGACGAACCGCAGCTCACTCACGGCTGAGCCTCCCTGGACCCTCACCCTGCACAACCTTCAACCTGCACTCACCACGCCAGGCCACTGTACGGCGGCTCGCGGGAGGCCGACTGGGCAGGTGCGTCCCGTCAGCGACTTCCCCAATCCTCACACGATCGGATGAATGTGGGGCGAAGCTGGCGGTCCGGGCGCGAAGGGTCGCTAAATTCACGCCGTTCCATAGGGCTGCTCGCGGCCCGGAAGGCAGGAGACCGCACAGCTGATGACGGAACGATCCCCACAGCGCATCCCCAACCGACAGCTCGCCGCGCTGATCGCAGAAGCCGGATTCTCCAACGCAGGTCTTGCCCGCCGAGTGGACCAGCTCGGACTCGAGCATGGGCTGGATCTGCGGTACGACAAAACCTCCGTGACCCGCTGGCTGCGCGGCCAGCAGCCCCGCGGCACCACTCCCGCCCTGATCGCCGAGGTGTTCACCCGGCGGCTCGGCCGCCGGCTGTCGGCGCAGGACCTGGGGCTCGACGCCTGTGCGCCCGTATACGCCGGTCTGGAGTTCGCGGCCACGCCCGAGGAGGCCGTGGACATCGTCAGCGGGCTGTGGCGCAAGGACTCCGGCAGCCACGCGGAGCTGCGGAAGATCGCGTTCACCCCGGCCGGGCTTGTCGTGCCGAGCAGGGACTGGCTGATCGGGCGGGCCGACGAGCGGGTCGGCCGGGGCGAGGCCGGGCACAGCGGGACCAGCCGCGTCCCCGTTCAGGGCCGGGTCGCCGTCCCCCGGCAGCGCTCCACCGACCGGGGACCCGGCCAGAAGGTCTCCAGCGGCGACATCGCGGCCCTGCGCTCGGTCGGCGAGCTGTTCCGCACCCTCGACCACGCCTACGGCGGCGGTCACGCCCGGCAGGCGCTGGTCCGCTATCTCGAGCACGAGGCCGAGCCGATGCTCCGCGGCACCTATGGGGAGGTCACGGGGCGGCGGCTGTTCGCCGCGGCCGCCGATCTGACCCGGCTGGCCGGCTGGACGTCGTACGACATCGCCGCCCACGGCCTCGCCCAGCGCTACTTCGTCCAGGCGTTACGGCTCTCCCAGGCCGCCGGAGACCGCGCGTACGGCTCCTATGTGCTGGTGACCATGAGCCGCCAGGCGGTCTACCTCGGGCACGGCCGGGAGGCGGTGCAGCTGACGCGCGTCGCCCAGCAGGGCGTGGGCTCGTCGGCGCCGCCGGTGGTGCAGGCGCTGCTGCATGCCGTCGAGGCACGCGGGCACGGCGTGCTCAGCGACGTGCGGGCGTGCACCGCCGCGCTGGTGCGGGCCGAGCGGGCGCTGGAGACGGCGCGGCCGGGGGACGATGTGCCGCACTGGGCGCGGTTCTTCGACGAGGCGCAGCTCGCGGACGAGTTCGGGCACTGCCACCGGGATCTGCAGCAGTACCGGGCGGCGGCGCAGCATGCGGAGCGCTCGCTCCAGCTGCGCGCTCCGGCGTTCGCGCGCAGCCGGGTCTTCTGCCGGGTGGTGCTGGCCTCCGCCCGGCTCGGCCTGGGGGAGCTGGACCAGGCGTGCGCGCTGGGGGCGGAGGCGGCGTTGCAGGCGTCGGAGATGCGATCGGCGCGGGCTACGGAGTACGTACGGGAATTCGAGCGGCGGCTGGAGCCGTACCGGGACGCGGCGGCGGCGCGGAACTATCGCGACCGGGTGGCAGCGCTGGGCTGAACCCGGGGGGCCGCCGCCCCCCGGACCCCGGGACCCCGGACCCCTGGGCCGGAGCCCCGGACGCCCGGGATCTCGGACCCCGGGACCCCGGACGCCTGGGCCGAGCCCCGGGATCTCGGACCGTCTGGGCCGGAGCCCCGGATCTCGGCGCCTCAATCGCCGACGGGGCTTGTTCCCCTACCCCGCCCCTTCCCGAAACTGGGGCTTCGCCCCAGACCCCGTACGCCCTTCTGGGGGTCCCCCCGCGCCCGCCAGGGCGTAGGGGGAGGGGTTCGGGGCGGAGCCCCGACGCGGGCCCGGGCATTTCAAGCCTCGCCGTCGATTGAGGCGCGGGGTTCGGGGCGGAGGCCCGAGAAGAGCGGTTACGCCACCGCCGACAGCGCGGCCGCCTCCTCGTAGCCCTGCTGGACGCCGAAGTCCCGCAGGATCGCGTCCGCCGCCCTGCGGCCCGAGAACAGCGCGCCCTGGACCGTACTCGTATCGCGGTGGTCCCCGCAGACGTACAGCCCGGACAGCAGCCGCACCGGGCGGCGCGGATCGTGCGGCGGGGGCATCGCCGGGACCGCCTCCGGGTCGTGGTGAACCGCGAGCAGCTCCCAGTCGGCCGTGGGCGTGCCGTACAGCGTGGCGAGATGGGCGCGGACGGCCCGGTCCAGCTGCGGCGGGGGAGTCCCGAGCACCGTCGACGAGATCAGCACACGGGCGGCCGGCGCGCGCGACGGGTCGACCTCGCTCATCACGGCGGTGTGCGAGACGGGCCCGCCGCGATCCCCGTCCAGCACCAGGGCCGGGTCGGCGAGCGGGGCCTCGGGCGCGGTGTGGTGCAGCACCGTGACCGGATGGAAGGTCGGCACGCGCAGGCCCGGCAGCAGCTCGGCGGCCGCGCGGGCGCCGGTGGCCAGAACCAGGGCACGGCAGCCGAGTTCGCCGTACTCGTCGGTCATGACGCGGTTGATGGAGGCGTCGGTGACACGTATCCCCGTGTGTACGGTGCCGGGCGGCAGCGCGGCCGCCAGCTGCCGGGGCAGAGCCGCCGCGCCCCCTTCCGGTACGCACAACCGGCCGCGTGCGAAGCCGCGCAGGGCGAGATCGGCGCACCGGCTCGAGGTGGTCAGCGCCGGGTCGCAGAGCAGTGCGGACAGCAGCGGGCGCAGGAAGCCGTGGAGCGTACGGACCGGCACGCCGCGGGTGCAGAGCGAGCCCGCCGTGGGCCGCTCGGGGCGGGCCAGCAGGCGCTCCACCGGGGTGGCCGCGAGACGGGCGAGGGACGCGCCGAGCCGGGCCTGGTCGAGCGGCCTGGGGGCGCTTGCGAGGGCGCGTGCGACCGTGAATGCTCCCCCTACGCCCCGGAGGGCGTGGGGGGAGCCCCACCGTGCGCCCCCTGGTTCACCGGACCGCCTGACCACCTCTCCGGTCCGCTGGAGCCGCCCCCCGCTGTGCACGAGCACACCGGGCGAGAAGGGCCGCAGGACGACGTCCGCGAGCCCCTTCGTGCGGCGCAGTTCGGGATACGAGGTGTTGAGCAACTGGCCGATGCGGTCGAGCCGGAATCCGTCGATCTCCTCCGTGGCCATCCGGCCGCCCACCTCAGGGGCAGCCTCCAGAACAGTGACCTTGATGCCTGCGCTGATGAGTTGATGAGCCGCCGAGAGACCGGCGATCCCGGCCCCGACGATGACGACGTCCGCATGATGAGCGGTGCTGCTGAGCACGTGCCCCTCCCCGAGGTCGGCGCGGCTGGTGGGAGCCTCATGCCCCCAACAGGCCCCCGGAATGCCCGAGTCGGACAGAGAGTAGGCAGCGGTGGCCGAACCGCGAGTCGCGCATGCGGTGGAGCACCGGGGCGCGGGGGCGCACACGTCATTTCCCGGGGCGCCGCACCAGACCCGGCGGCTCTTTTCCGGGGGCGCCGCACCAGACCCCGCAGCTCTTTCCCGGGGCTGCGCCCCTCCCCGCGGCCCGGGCGCCGGGCTACCGCAGGGCCGCGCGGATCGCCTCGTCGATGCCCGGGAACGCGAAGGAGAAGTCCGACTCCAGCAGCCGGTTCGGCAGTACCCGCTGGCTGCTCAGGACGTCCTCGGCCAGCTCGCCGAGGACGACGCGCAGCACCGGCGCGGGGACCGCGAAGAACGCGGGACGCCGCAGTGCCCGGCCCATCGCCTCGGTGACCTCGCGGTTGGTGACCGGGTGGGGGGCCGTGAGGTTCACCGGACCGGACAGCGACTCCGTGTCCAGGATGTGCCGCAGCGCCGCCACTTCGTCGTGCAGCGAGATGTAGCTCCAGTACTGCCGGCCGTTGCCGAGCTGCCCGCCCACGCCCGCCTTGAAGATCGGGAACATCCGGCCCCACGCCCCGCCCTTGCGCGCCACCACAAGCCCCGTGCGGGCGAAGGCGGTCCGGATGCCCGCCTCCTCGGCCGGGGCCGCCGCCTCCTCCCACTCCACGACCAGCTTTGGCAGAAACCCGTCGCCGGGAGGTGCGCTCTCGTCCACCGCACGGTCCCCGGTGTCGCCGTAGAAGCCGACCGCGCTCCCGCTGATCAGCACCCGGGGCGGTGCATCCAGGGAGGCGACCGCCTCCGCGATCGCGGCCGTGCCCAGCACCCGGCTGTCCCGGATCTCCTTGCGGTACGCGTCGTTCCAGCGGCGCGCGCCGATCCCCGCACCGGCGAGATGCACGACGCCCTCGCAGCCGACCAGGCCGCCCACGTCGACGTACTGCCGGTGCGGGTCCCACTCCACCTCGTCCCCGGCCCGCGCGGGGCGGCGCACCAGGCGCACCACCTCGTGCCCGTCCGAGCGCAGCGAGCGCACAAGTGCCGTACCGATGAGTCCGGTGGAGCCGGTGACCGCGATCCGCATGGGCACATCCTGCCCCCGTACGGCCGCATGGCACAGTGACCTTCATGTCCGAGTCGCACATACGCCCCGCACTGCGTACCGACGAGGCAGTCCTCGGTGAGCTCGACCGGGACACCTGGTCTCCGCTGCACGCGGTGCAGCCGAGGCCGAGGCCGCCGTACGACAGTTTCTTCGACTCGAACCACCGGCCCGAGGACTTCCTCGTCGCCGAGGACGCCGACGGCACGGTCATCGGCTACATCCGGCTGATCCCGCCCACCCCGCTCGCCTGCAACCAGCATGTGCGGCAGATCCAGGGCCTCGCCGTGGCCGACCGCGCGCGCGGGCGGGGGACCGGGCGGGCGCTGCTGCGAGCCGCGTTCGCCGAGGCGCGACGCCAGGGCGCGGTGCGGATGACGCTGCGGGTGCTCGGCCACAACAAACCGGCCCGTGCGCTGTACGAGTCGGAGGGCTTCGCGGTCGAGGGCGTGCTGCCGGGGGAGTTCTACCTGGACGGGCAGTACGTCGACGACGTGATGATGGGCCGCAGCCTCACCGTGTGAGCAACGTCGTGGCCAACGTTGTGGCCAGCGTCGTGACCAACGGCCTTGATCCGGGCGGGAGTTCTCACGGGTTCCCGAAGCGCTCCCAGAGCCGGGGGAAACGTTGCGCCAGCGCCTCGTCGTCGTCGAAGTCGAACGGCGTCCCGGCCGGCTCGGCCGTCTGTGGCGCGATCCCGAGATCCGGCGCGACGACCCCGGTGAGCTGCTCGTACGCCTCGTCCGCCGCGTACCCCAGCTCCTCGCCGTCCCCGTCGATGTCCTCGTCGAACTCATCGAGCAGCTCGGCCAGCGTGTCCGGGCCGTGCAGCGCGCCCTCGAAGATCTCCCGGCCCTGCCCGATCAGCCAGCAGCGGAAGTAGTCGAAGGCGTCGTCGCTCGCGCCGCCGAGCAGCACGGCGGCCGCGCCCCACAGATCCCAGGTGTACGCGCGGTTGTAGCGGGCCTCGAAGTGCCGGGCGAAGTCCAGCACGGAGTCGGGGTCGAGCTGCAGCAGCCGCTCGACCAGCAGTTCGGCATGGTCCTCGGGGTCGCCCTCGGCGGCCTCGCGGGTGCTGTCGATGATCTCCCAGAACTCCGTCTCGTCCATCACGGGACAAGCATCGTGGTTGGCGGGGGGCGGCGCACGCGGAGCCACCGAAATGCTGACTCTTTCGAATGGCGGACAGGAGATGTCGGGTATCCGTGCGACCGTCGGCGTATGACGACGGACACACCGACGGACACACCACTGACAGGGAAAGTCGCACTGGTCGCGGGGGCCACCCGGGGCGCGGGCCGCGCCATCGCCGTACAGCTGGGCGCGGCCGGAGCGACGGTGTATGTGACGGGACGGACCACTCGCGAGCACGTCAGCGAGGTCGGCCGGGCGACAGAGACCATCGAAGAGACGGCGGAGCTGGTCACGGAGGCGGGGGGCGAAGGCATCGCCGTACCGGCCGACCATCTGGAGCCCGAGCATGTACGGGCGGTCGTCGAGCGGATCGACCGCGACCACGGCCGACTCGACATCCTGGTCAACGACATCTGGGGCGGCAACCACCTGCTCGACTTCGACACGCGGATGTGGGACGTCGAGCTGAGCCGCGGGCTGCGGATGATCGAGCTCGGGGTGAAGAGCCACATCATCACCAGCAGCATCGCGCTGCCCCTGCTCGTACGGCGGCCGGGCGGCCTGGTCGTCGAGGTCACCGATGGCACGGCCGAGACCAACAAGGGCTTCCGCGAGAACTTCTACTACGACCTCGCCAAGAACGGCCCGATCCGGATGGCCTTCATCCTGGGCGAGGAGCTGAAGAGCGTCGGCGGCGCGGCGGTGTCCGTCACCCCGGGCTTTCTGCGCTCCGAGGAGATGCTCGACATCTTCGGCGTCACCGAGGAGACCTGGCGCGAGGCGATCGACAAGCAGGCGCACTGGGCGCTGTCCGAGTCGCCGGTCTATGTCGGCCGGGGGGTCGCGGCGCTCGCAGCGGACCCGGAGCGGGCCCGCTGGAACGGGCAGTCGCTCTCCAGCGGGCAGCTGGCGAAGGTGTACGGCGTCACGGACGCGGACGGCAGCAGGCCGGACGTCTGGACGTACATCGCGGAGGAGGCGGCGGGCGCGGACCCGTCCAAGGACGACTACCGGTAGGGACTAGCGGTGGGGACTACCGGTAGGGACTAGCGGTAAGGCCGCGTCCAGCGCGGTAGGGCTGTTACTGATACAGCCGCGCCGCCCGGTCCGCGGCCTCGGCGAAACGGGCGCGCAGATCCGGCGGCGCAAGCAGCTCCACATGGGGACCCAGGCCGAAGAGCTGGCCGAACGCGACCTTGTGGGATTCGACAGGCAGGGTGAGCGTCACCCGGCCCTGCCCGTCCGGGGGTTCGGCCGCAGCCAGCGCCTCGCGGGCCGCCGCCCGGTCCGTGACGTACGGCAGCCGACGCGCGCCCTCCTCGGTGACCCGGACCACCACTTCGGCGCGGAGTATGGAGCGCGCGAACTGGGCCGCGCGCTCCTCCCAGAAGCCGGGCAGGTCGAACTCCTCGTCCCGTACAAAGAGTTCCCCGTCCGCGTCCACCGCCGTGAACCGGTCGATCCGGTACACCCGGAAGGCCGCATCCGCGCGGGCGCACAAATACCAGACGCCCGCCTTCAGTACGAGTCCGTACGGCTCCAACTCCCGCTCGACCTCGGCGTCCTGGCGCCGGTAACGGGCCCTGATGCGGCGGTCGTCCCATACCGCCTCCGCGACGGCCGGGAGCAGCTCGGGCGTCCCCGGCTCCTGGTACCAGCCGGGGGCGTCGAGATGGAAGCGCTGGGCCGCGCTGTGGGAGGCGTCCCTGAGCGAGGGCAGCAGCGCCGCGGACACCTTCAGACGTGCCGCGGACGCCGCGTCCTCGAGGCCCATCTCCCGCAGCGCGCCCGGGAGCCCGGACAGGAAGAGGGCCTCGGCCTCACTGCGCCCGAGCCCGGTCAGCCGGGTCCGGTAGCCGCCCACGAGCCGGTAGCCGCCGGCCCGCCCCCGGTCGGCGTAGACCGGGACGCCCGCCTCGGACAGCGCGAGGGCGTCCCGGGTTATGGTCCGCTCCGACACGTCGAGCTCGCGTGCCAGCTCGGCCCCGGTCATGGAGGGCCTTGCCTGGAGGAGCAGCACCATCTTGATCAGCCGGGCGGCACGCATGCCTCCATCATTGCGCAGCTCAGGCGAGTGGCTCCTGGAGTTCGGTCACCCACTTCTCCTTGTCCGGCGGGCACTCGAGGTAGATCTCCCGGGCGTAGCCCGCCGAGCTGTGGCCGCCCGCGTCGATCCACTGAGCCAGGTTCTGGGCCGTGGGCACGATCGCGTCCATCGGCCCGCGGTGCACGATCGTCGCCGCCCGCTCGACGGCGGGCAGATCGGCGATCTCGAAGTCCGGGCCGGGCTCCTGGCCGGCAGCGACCGTGCACCCCGCGTGCACCATGATCGCGCCGTCGCCCTCCGGTGCGTCCTAGTACGCGATACCTGGCCCTGTCGGGGTCACCCCGGCCGCCTTCAGCCGCCGGAACAGCTCGTCGTACAGCGGGCTGATGACCGGGCCGATGTGCTCGGGCGCGTAACTGGCGGCCACGGCGGTCAGTTCGGCGACCCGTACCGCCGGTGTGCTCTTGATCATGACGTCCTGGGTGGGCATGTGACCCTCGCTCTCGATCGACCGGAGCCTCGCCTCGACCTGCGACAGTCTGGCGGCCGCCGAGGCCATCGCCTCTTCCAGTTCCGCCTGCCGCAGCTTGAGCATCCCGCGCAGCTCCTCCGTACTCACCCGCTCCTCGAGGATCTCCTGGACCTGCTGGAGCGTGAAGCCGAGATCCTTGAGGGCGACGACACGGTTGAGCTGGGCGAGCTGGGCCGCGGTGTAGTAGCGGTACCCGCTGTAGGGGTCGGTGTGGGCGGGGCGCAGCAGCCCGATCGCGTCGTAGTGACGCAGCATGCGGGCCGACACACGGCCGTGCCTGGCGAAGTCTCCGATGGTGAACATGACGTCTCCCAGTGCACGGCTTCACACGGTGTCAGGGTCAAGCATCGCCGATCGGCGATGACGAACCCCCGGCGGCCGTCGGGCCGCCGGGGGTTACTCAAGCCCTTCCACAGGGCCGGTGGTTACTTAGGCCCCTCTACAGGCCGTAGCGCTCGCGCGCCTCCTTCACGGCCGAGGCCGGGACCTCGCCGCGCCGGGCCAGCTGGGCCAGCGCCGCGACCGTGACCGACTGGGCGTCGACGCCGAAGTGGCGACGGGCCGCCTCACGCGTGTCGGAGAGACCGAAGCCGTCCGTGCCGAGCGAGGAGTAGTCCTGCTCGACCCACTGGCTGATCTGGTCCGGGACCTGGCGCATCCAGTCGGACACCGCCAGGACCGGGCCAGGCGCGCCTTCCAGCGCCTGGGTGACGTACGGCGTGCGCTGCTCGCCGCGGAGCAGAGCCTCGTCGCACTCCAGCGCGTCGCGGCGCAGCTCGCTCCAGGACGTCGCGGACCAGACGTCGGCCGCAACTCCCCAGTCCGCGCTCAGCAGTTCCTGCGCCTCAAGGGCCCAGTGGATCGCCGTGCCGGAGGCGAGGAGCTGGAGCCGCGGCGCGTCCGCGGAGGCGGCCACGCCCTCCTTGAAGCGGTACAGGCCACGCACGATGCCTTCCTCGACGCCCTCCGGCATCGCGGGCTGCGGCTTCGGCTCGTTGTAGACCGTCAGGTAGTAGAAGACGTTCTCCGCATCCGGGCCGTACATCCGGCGCAGACCGTCCTTGACGATGACGGCGATCTCGTATGCGAAGGCCGGGTCGTAGTTGAGCGACGCCGGATTCGTGGACGCGATCAGGTGCGAGTGGCCGTCCGCGTGCTGCAGGCCCTCGCCCGTCAGCGTCGTACGGCCGGCCGTCGCGCCGACGATGAAGCCCTTGCCGAGCTGGTCGGCGAGCTGCCACATCTGGTCGGCCGTGCGCTGCCAGCCGAACATCGAGTAGAAGATGTAGAACGGGATCATCGGCTCGCCGTGCGTCGCGTACGACGTCGACGCGGCGATGAAGTCCGCCATGGCCCCAGCCTCGGTGATCCCCTCGTTGAGGATCTGGCCGTCCTTGGCCTCCTTGTAGTACATCAACTGGTCGCGGTCGACCGGCTCGTACGTCTGGCCCAGCGGGGAGTAGATGCCGGCAGACGGGAAGAGCGACTCCATGCCGAAGGTGCGGGCCTCGTCCGGGACGATCGGGACCCAGCGTCTGCCGGTCTCCTTGTCCCGCATCAGGTCCTTCACCAGGCGTACGAAGGCCATGGTGGTGGCCATCTCCTGCTTGCCGGAGCCCTTTTCGAGCGCCTTGAAGCCACGCGCGTCCGGCTCGGGCAGCGCGACCGCGTGCACCCGGCGGGCCGGGGCGGGACCGCCGAGGGCGGCGCGGCGCTCGTTGAGGTAGCGCACCTCGGGGGAGTCGGCGCCGGGGTGGCCGTAGGGCACCAGGCCGTCCGCGAAGGCGCTGTCCGCGATCGGGAGTGCGAGCAGGTCGCGCATGCCCTTGAACTCGTCGATCGTCAGCTTCTTCATCTGGTGGTTGGCGTTCTTCGACTCGAAGCCCTTGCCGAGGGTGTAGCCCTTCACCGTCTGCGCGAGGATCACGGTCGGCGCGCCCTTGTGCTCGACGGCCGCCCTGTACGCCGCGTACACCTTGCGGGCCTCGTGGCCGCCGCGGGAGGTGAAGAAGCACTCGGCGATCTTCGCGTCGCTGATCAGCTTCGACAGCTCGACGAGCGCGGGCTCGGCGCCGAAGAAGTGCTCGCGGATGTACGCGACGTCGCGGGTGGCGTACGTCTGGAACTGCGCGTCCGGGACCTCACGCAGGCGGCGGACGAGCGCGCCGGTGACGTCCAGCTGGAACAGCTCGTCCCAGGCGGAGCCCCAGAGCGATTTGACGACATTCCAGCCGGCGCCGCGGAACTGGGCCTCCAGCTCCTGCACGATCTTGAAGTTGGCACGGACCGGGCCGTCGAGGCGCTGCAGATTGCAGTTGATGACGAAGGTCAGGTTGTCGAGCCGCTCACGGGCCGCGAGGGCGAGGGCGGCGGTCGACTCGGGCTCGTCCATCTCGCCGTCGCCGAGGAAGGCCCAGACGTGCGAGTTCGCGGTGTCCTTGATGCCTCGGTTGTGCAGATAGCGGTTGAAGCGCGCCTGATAGATCGCGGAGAGCGGGCCGAGGCCCATGGAGACGGTGGGGAACTCCCACAGCCAGGGCAGGCGCCGCGGGTGCGGGTAGGACGGGAGGCCGTTGCCGCCCGCCTCCTGCCGGAAGTTGTCGAGGTGCGCCTCGGTGAGGCGGCCGTCGAGGAAGGCGCGGGCGTAGATGCCGGGGGACGCGTGGCCCTGGATGTAGAGCTGGTCGCCGCTGCCGTCGCCCTCCTTGCCGCGGAAGAAGTGGTTGAAGCCGGTCTCGTAGAGCCAGGCGGCGGAGGCGAAGGTGGCGATATGGCCGCCGACGCCGAAGCGGGAGCCGCGGGTGACCATCGCGGCCGCGTTCCAGCGGTTCCACGCGGTGATGCGGGCCTCCATCGCCTCGTCGCCGTCGAAGGCGGGCTCGGCGGCGGTGGGGATGGTGTTGACGTAGTCCGTCTCCAGCAGCCGGGGCACGGGGACCCCGGCGGTCTCGGCGTGCTGGAGGGTGCGGCGCATCAGGTACGCGGCGCGGTGCGGGCCGGCGTGCCGGGTGACGGCGTCGAGGGACGCCGCCCACTCGGCGGTTTCCTCGGCGTCGCGGTCCGGGAGCTGGTCGAGCTCGCTCGGAAGCTTGCCTACGGGGTCGGTCATGGTCGCCGCCTTCCGGACAGGAGGGGGGTGGAGAAAGGGGGCCTTGTCTGGCAGGACAGGGCGAGGGGTTGGTGAACCCCAGGTCGACTGTAAGTCTCTGATCGATGATCGATCAAAGCCTTGGGGGAAATTGGCATGCGGTGCCGCGAAATGGGGCACTCGGTGCCGCGGAAATGGGGTGCTTTTCGGGCGGGGCGGTGCGCTGGTCACCCGAGGCTGCCGGGTGACCCGGTGTGTCCGTCCTCAATCTCCCCCAGACTCCGTCCGGGGGGACCCTCAACGGCTCCAAACGCGCCCGGAGTCTCGGGCCGCCAGCCAAGTTCGCCCGGCGACGGGCCGGGTGACGGGCGGCTCGGGGGGCATCTCGAGCCTGTCCGGCGTTTGAGGACGGAACCGGTGACCGGCGGCTCGGGGCGACAATGCCAGCCCGTACGAACACGCCGCCGCGTTACGCCCGCGGCGCGCACCCCAGCACGTGCGCCTTCACCAGCGGCCCGATCTCCGGGTCGCGGCGGCGGAAGGCCTCCACCAGGTCCTGGTGCTCCTCCGCGTACGACTTCTGCACCGTGCCCAGCCAGCGGATCGACAGCGCCGTGAACACCTCGATGCCGAGCCCTTCCCAGGTGTGCAGCAGCACGCCGTTGCCGGCCGCCTTCACCAGCTCGCGGTGGAAGCCCACCGTGTGCCGCACCTGCGCCGCCGAGTCGCCCGCCCGGTCCGCCTCGTACAGGGCCGCCACATGCGGCTCCAGCGCCGAGCAGTCCTCGGCCAGCCGGTCCGCGGCCAGCTCCGCGGCGATCTGCTCTAGACCCGCCCGCACCGGGTAACTCTCCTCGAGGTCGGCCGCGGTCAGATTCCGTACCCGTACGCCCTTGTTGGGCGCCGACTCGATCAGCCGGAGCGACTCCAGCTCGCGCAGCGCCTCGCGCACCGGGGTCTGGGAGACCTCCAGCTCCGTGGCGATCCGTCGCTCGACGATCCGCTCACCCGGCTTCCAGCGCCCGCTCACGATCCCCTCCACGATGTGCTCGCGGATGTGTTCGCGCAGCGAGTGGACGACGGGGATGGTCATGGATGCGCTCCTCACGGAATGGCCGAGGCCGAGGTTACCGGAGAGGAACCTCCGAGCTCCCGCCGCGGACCCAATGTCACGGACCGTACGCATGGGGTGATGTTCCGCAGCTAGGATCGTCGCGCGGATCGCATCGGCAACTGCCGCGAGCCGGAGGGGAGTCGCCCATGCCGGGTGCCAAGGACCTGGACCCTTACACGTCACCGAGGTCGTTCTACGGGGCGGAACTGCGGCGCCTGCGGGAGGAGGTGGGGCTGTCGCAGGAGCAGTTGGGCGAGCGGGTCTTCTGCTCGGGGGCGTACATCGGTCTCTTCGAGGCGGCGACGAGGCGGCCGCAGGCCGAGATGTCGAAGCTGCTGGACGGGGTCCTGGGGTCGGGTGAGCACTTCCAGCGGCTGTGCAGGCTGGCACAGGGGTCCAAGCACCCCGATTACTTCGCGGACGCGGCCGAGCTGGAAACGGCGAGGGCGGAGCGTGCCTCGAGGTCGCCGACGGCTTCCCGTCCGTCACGCCGGTCCGGGACAGCAAGCGCCCCGAGGGACCGACCCTCCTCTTCGGTGCCGACGGCTGGGCGGCGTTCGTGGACGCCGTCAGGGAGGGGTCGCTCTGACAACGGTCAGGGCGTCGGCGGCTCTCGGAAGAATGTCCTCTTCCGCAACTGCTGCCGGATCGCGGTGCCCAGCGGCTTGACAGGTGCGCGCGGCGGAGGCACCCGGAACTCCGGTCCCACGACGAACACCGCGTCGCCGTTCACACCTGCCGCGGTCCGTAACTCGGGAAGGCAGGACGGATCGCCGCCGTACAACTCCACTGCGGCGACGGCTATTCGGTGGGAGGAGCCGACCGAGCGCCCGTAGGCGAGGCTTCGGTACAGCTCGCGGGAGTAGTCGAGGCAGCTCAGGTCGTGGATCGGTCCTGCCGTTCCGATCACGCAAGGGACCACCTCCGTGAGGAGCAGCGCGAGCTCGTCCGTCCAGCAGGCGCTGAGGACGACGAGTTGCAGTCCTTCCGGAGCGAACTCGGCCAGCAGCTTGCGCAGGCCCTCATGGCTGGCCGGTGCGTCGCCACCGTCATCAGTCAGGAAGCGCAGGCCGCCGCCCGGCGTGCCACGACCGGAGAAGTGCAGCACGGCAGGCACCCCTTGGATCAGGCGCTCTGGGAGGTCCCGGGCCTGAGCCGCCTGAAGGCTGTCGAGGTCGAAGGCATGGCCGTAAGGAGCGCCGGAGATGCTCTGGGACAACTGGCGGAACTCCTGACCGGTGTCGGGCGCTCCCGTCACGCTCACGGACGAGGCCTGGATGACCAGGACGCGGCGCGGAGCGGGACGGCCGGAGGGCGCGCTCATGGCGTCCCGGCGAGGACGACCTGCAACAGGGCGCTCAGCGTCTGGACGTGCTGCGGATGGCGACCCATGAGGGTCGCGATCTCGGCGGCGGACCGATTGCGGTCGCCCGGATCGACGGTGTTCGGCGGTGCTGTCGTGATGTGGGCGGAGCCGCTGAAAATGTCGGCGACAGCACCGTGCACATGAGCGCTGAACGTGTCCTGAAAGAGGGTTTGTTCGAGGACGGAACAGTGTCGGAGCGTTGCGATGTCCGGCTTGGATTCGGACCAGGCGGCGTGGATACGGTCCTGGAGGGCGGAGCGGTCTTCAGCACATCGATAGGCGGCCGGGATGCCGTCGAGACGAGCGAGATGAAGGAGCGCGAGCGGTGTGGCCGTGGCGTCGCCGTCGATGGTCTCCAGGGCCGCAGAGGCGTCGTCCTGGAGCAGCTCGGCCGCGTGATCCTCGACGAACCGGCGGGACTCGTCCAGTGACGACGTGGCGAGCCAGGCGCCGAGGAGCTCCCCGAGGAGCAGTGGGCGATAGGCGGCGTCGGGTCCGCGTTCCATGATCTCTTTGCGCAGGGCGAGGTGGTCGCGGATGCCGGCGTCGATGAGAGCCAGTTCCTCGATGGCCAGGGCCGTGTGGTGAGACATGAGGTCTTCGGCGTACTCGTCCCAGTAGCCGCGCGATGCCGACCAGTCAGGCGTGTTGACCCAGTCGAAGGCGATCTCCAGCGCGGCGTCCGGCAGGGCGAGCCATGCCGGTGGTTCTGGTTCCGAGGTGTGGGCGGCCCGGACGCGCCGTGCGTTGTCCGTGGTTGCCGCGGCGTGATCGCGTAGTGACTGGCGGGCCACGAAGGCGACCGCATCGGAACGGTCGGCCTCGACGGGCGTCGCGAGCCGGACAAGACCCCTGACGCCGGTCTCCACGTCACCCCGGTGCAGCTGGAACAGGGCGCGCTCCAGGACGATCCGTCGAGCCGCGTGGGGATGCCTCGCAAGACCCTGCTCGACTTCGGCGTACACGGCGAGCGCGGCCTGGTGGTCTCCGAAGTCGGCCAGCCGGTTGGCGAGGTTGTTGAGGGAGCGCGCCAGATTGGGGAGGTAGGCGGTGGGATTGGTGTCGGTGAGGGTGAGGTAGAGGGCGGCTGCCTCATGAGCCGGTTCGAAGGCGGCTTGGTGGTCTCCGGTCGCGGCCAGGCGGTCGGCGAGGTTGTTGAGGGACATGGCGAGGTCGGGCAGGTAAGCGGCGGGGTGGGTGTCGGCGAGGGTGCGGCGGATGGTGACGGCTTCTCGGGCGGGTTCGAGTGCGGCCTGATGCTCACCGGTCTCGGCCAGGCAGTTGGCGAGGTTGTTGAGGGACGTGGCGAGGTTGGGGAGGTAAGCGGCGGGGTGGGTGTCGGCGAGGGTGCGGTAGAGGGCGCCTGCCTCTCGGGCGGGGGCCAGTGCGGCTTCGTGGTGTCCGGTCTCGGCGAGGCAGTTGGCGAGGTTGTTGAGGGACATGGCGAGGTCGGGCAGGTGGGCGGCGGGGTGGGTGTCGGCGAGGGTGCGGCGGATGGTGACGGCTTCTCGGGCGGGTTCGAGTGCGGCCTGACGCTCCCCCATACTGCTGAGACGCGCGGCGAGGTTGTTGAGGGACATGGCGAGGTTGGGGAGGTGGGCGGCGGGGTTGGCGTCCGCGAGGGTGCGGTAGAGGGCGACGGCTTCTCGGGCGGGGGCCAGCGCGGCCTGACGCTCCCCGATCCCGGCGAGGCGGTTGGCAAGGTTGGTGAGGGAGCCTGCGAGATTGGGCAGATAGGCGGCGGGGTTGGCCTCGACGAGGGTGCGGCGGATGGTGACCGCTTCTTGAACGGATTCGAGTGCGGCGTGGTGGTGTCCGGTCTCGGCGAGGCGGTTGGAGAGCGTGTTGAGGGAGCCCGCGAGGTCGGGGAGGTGGGCGGCGGGGTTGGCCTCAGCGAGGGTGCGGCGGATGGTGACGGCTTCCTGGGCAAGTTCGAGTGCGGCCTGCCCCTCCCCGATGCCGCCGAGGCGGTTGGCAAGGTTGGTGAGGGACGAGGCGAGGTCGGGGAGGTGGGCGGCGGGGCTGGCGTCCGCGAGGGTGCGGCGGATGGTGACGGCTTCCTGGGCAGGTTCGAGGGCGGCCTGGTGGTCTCCGGTCTCGGCCAGGCGGTTGGAGAGCGTGTTGAGGGACCTCGCGAGGCCGGGGAGGTAGGCGGCGGGGCCGGCGTCGGCGAGAGTGCGGTAAAGGGTGACCGCTTCTTCGATGGGCGTGAGGGCGGCCTGACGCTCCCCGGTCTCGGCCAGGCGGTTGGAGAGGGTGTTGAGGGACAAGGCGAGGTCGGGGAGGTAGGCGGTGGGGTTGGCGTCCGCGAGGGTGCGGTAGAGCTCGGCTGCGTCCTGGGCGGGTGCGAGTGCGGCCTGGCGTTCTCCGATCTCGGCCAGGCAGATCGCGAGGTTGTTGAGGGAGCCGGCGAGGTCGGGGAGGTGGGCGGCGGGGTTGGCCTCAGCGAGGGTGCGGCGGATGGTGACGGCTTCCTGGGCGGGTTCGAGTGCGGCCTGACGCTCCCCGATGCCGCTGCGTCTGGTGGCAAGGGTGCTGAGGGACAAGGCGAGGTCGGGGAGGTAGGCGGTGGGGTTGGCGTCCGCCAGGGTGCGGTAGAGCTCGGCTGCGTCCTGGGCGGGTGCGAGTGCGGCCTGGTGCTCCCCGGTCTCGGCCAGGCAGTTCGCGAGGTTGTTGAGGGAGCCCGCAAGGCTGGGCAGGTAAGCCGTGGGGTCGGCCTGGACCAGTGTCCGGTAGAGGTCCGCTGACTCCTGAGCGGGTGCGAGTGCGGCCTGACGCTCCCCGGTCGTCGCGAGCTGGCAGGCGAATTCGTTCAGGACCGCCGCCAGCTGCGGCAGGAAGTGCTCTGCATACAGCTGTGCCAGCTCCCTGACCAGCGTGATGCCGACACCGCCCGCCTGCAGTGCGTGTCCCGGCAGCTGGTGCAGCAGATAGGGGTTCGCGCCTTTCAAGCCGCCGGCCCCGCCCGCTTCCTCACGCAGCAGCCCGACCAGCGCCTGCGCAATGGCCCGGGCGGGACTGACGCCCGACTCCTCACCCCGGTACTGCGACATCCGGCGCAGATGGTCGACGAACTCCCGGTGGTAGAGCCGGTACACGGCCTGCGTACCGTCGGAGTCCTCCACGATGTAGCGGCCGTAGGCATTGAGCACCCAGTCCACGTCGGCCTGCTCGAAGTTTGCTCTCGCCGACCCGAGGGCCGTCGCGGCGCGCTCCCAGACGCCGTGTGCGGGCATTCCCCGCCCCATGCTCCACGCCAGCGCCGTCAGCAGATCGACTGCGGCCATGGGCAGTTCGGCCCCGTCACGCGTCAACTTGGGACCGCGTGCCAGATCCTTGGCGAACGCGTCCGCGATCGACGCCGGAATGCCCTGGTGCCCGCTGTCACCGCCCTCCCGAAACCTGCGGATCAGCGAGGTCGTGACCAGCCGCGCGAACAGAAAGCCGCCGGCGCTGCTCATCGCCCGTTCGGCGAGCGCACCGGCGGCCTCGTTCTGCACGGCTTCCGGCAGCCCTCCCGCCCGCAGCCGGCGTTCCGCGTACGCCGTGATGTCCCGCGCGGTCTCCGGCAGCGCGTCCAGGTCCGCCACCCGCGCCGATGTGCCCAGCCACCTGGTCAGCGTCTCGGCCAGAGGCTCCTGCGGCTCCGCGTAGGGCCTGAAGGGGCGGTCACGCGACCCGAGCAGCACGGTGGCGATACGGCTGAGCGGTACGAGGAGCTGCTCGGCGACGGCCGACGACTGCTCGGGTGCCGCCTCGTCCAGGCCGTCCAGCAGCAGCACCGGCGGCCGGCCGAGGTCCAGCGTCTCCAGGTCGGCGATCAGGGCCGCGGGCGTCCTCGGCTCGGCCAGACCCAGTTCGTCGGCGAGCGCCCTGGCGAGCCATTGCGGATCCATCCCCCGCAGATGGAGCGACGCGTCCACAGCTCCCGCTCCGGGATCGGGATCGTCTTCGCTCAGGGCATCGTGCGCCCGGGCCTCCTCACGCTGCCCTGCGTGCGACAGTGTGGCGATGCGCCCCAGCACGGCCGATTTCCCGCTGCCCGCACTGCCGGTGACCAGGAACAGCCCTGGCTTCCTTTCAACGAGCCACTCGACGATCTCGGTCAGGACGGAGCGGCGGCCGGTGAAGAACCAGCCCTCCTCGGTCCGTCCGGCCCCCCTGGCTGCCAGCACCAGGTGCTCGACCAGCTCTTCCGACGCGTTGCGGCGCCATCGCGGATTGCGGAACATCGGCAGTGCGTGCCCGGTGGAGACATCCGTCGGCCGCTGGCCGTCGACCTCCCAGCGCCCGAGCACCGCCTGGATCACCGCGGCTCCGGTGACGCCCTTGTTTCGCACACTCCATTCGTGCTGGTAGGACCGGTTTTCTTTCGGTCCCTCACGTAACACCCGCGTCAGCATGTCCAGCAGATGGCCCCGGCCGTCGGACAGCTCATCCGCCTGGCAGCTCGCCAGCACCCCGATCCACTTGGCCCTGCCCTCCGGCTGCGTCTTCCTGGCGAAGTCCTGAAGGGCCCGGCGGATCGGCTGGAGCACCCCGGCGCCCGAGTGGCAGGTGTCGATGACGAGCAGCATCTGGTCCGCGCCGGAGCGCAGAGCCGCGTCGGCCAGCAGCTCGGTCCGGTAGGCCTGTTCCTCGTCCGCGGAGTTCTCCGTGTCGTGGGTGATCAGGTGCAGTCGGCCGTCGTGCTCCTTCGCGTGGCCCGACCACAGAAGCAGGGCGTGCCGGTGCCCGCCGGCCGACGCCCACTCCTTCTCCCACGCCCGCAGAGTGTCGCGGACGGTGTCCCGGCCGGGATCGGCGACGACGTCTGCCGTGTAGCCGTACTCCCGCAGCAGTTCGCCCAGCGCGTTCAGCTGGGCCGTCGCGCCGGGAAGGGTTCTGAAGGCACTGTGCTCGTAGTTCTCGACCACGAAGCCCAGTGCTGTGCCACCGATGCGGCCGGTGCCGTACTCAGGCATCACTCTCGTGGTCCCCCGCCAACAGGAGTGCCGTGACCGCGGAGTCCGGCCGACCCGCGGCCTCCACGGTCACCCGGTAGGGCCCAGGGTTGAGCGGGCCCGGGAAGGTGACGCTGTACTGCCCCTCGCCGTGGTTGCGCAGCGTCCGCCGGCTCTCAAGGCCCCCGTCGGCGGGGCGTAGGGTGGCCCGCAGCGCAAGTTCGTCCCCGCCGGGGGCGTCCGGCGGAACGGTCGCCGTCAGTTCGTACGTGCCGTCGGCCGCCACGAAGTCCGGTGCATCCACGCCCAGGCGGACCGGTTCGTCCTCAGGGCCCCGGTGGTAGGCCGGTTCCGGTGCCAGCAAGTTCCACAGCGCGTCCCGGACGCCACGATTGACCTGGAGCGAGCCGTGTCGCTCGCAGGGGGTGTGGCCCGCCGTGGCGCCCGGCGGGTGGGCGGAGAGGCGGGGGACCGTGCCGTCGCCCCCTTCCGTACGTGATCCGACAGCTGTGGACGTGATCAGCCGCTCGCCGTCATCGGAGCGGGTGGCGGTCGTCGCCGTCGGTTGCAGGACGCCGACGAACGGCACGAAGGCAGGGTCGGCGGCGCCCTTCGTGCGGGCTTCGGCGGCCTCTCGTATCGCCGCGTGGAATGCGCCCGCGTCGTGCAGCAGCTTTTCGTCCACACCGGGCAGGGCGGTTGGCAGTTCCCGCGCGTACAGCAGAGCCTTGCCCGTGGTGAGGCAGGCGTAGTCCGGTGTGAGCTGGTGCAGCGACGGGAGACTCCGCGCGAAGCGGGTCAGTGCGGCCCGCAGTCGGCGGGGGCCCACACTGTGGCCGTTGACAAGCGCCTCCAGCGCGTCCAACGAGCCGCGGTGCGGGGTGCCCAGAGTGATGAGCCGGCGGGTGATCTCGTGGCCGCCGAGGCATTCGACGTAGAACCGGGCGATCAGGCCGCCCATGGAGTGGCAGACGAACGTCACCCGCGCGTCCTTGCGTGCGGCGGCGGAGGCGCGCCAGCGGTCCAGCTCCTCCTCGACGGTGGCCTTCAAGAGGCCGGCGTTGTAGCGGCAGGAGAGCCGCCAGTCGTACGGGAAGGGCAGCAGGTTCGTCGGCACGGCCGCGGGCTGGCCCGGGAATCTTCGGGAGAGCGTGAAGCCGCGCTCCAGCCAGTCGAGGAGCCCTGTGTAGCCGTCGACCAGGGCCCACCTGCCAGGCAGCGCGTGCAGATCGGACAGCACTCCGGTGGCCCGGACGCCGTCGCCCGGGTGGTCGTCGCCGAGATCGTGCGGCAGCGTGAGCCCGCCGATCGAGCGCCCCAGCGTACGGATCCCTCGCCACAGCGCCGCACCCGACAGACCCCACACCTCGTTCTCGTCGGCGTCGGCGAGCCGACTGCCCATGATGCCGGGCAGGACCACCACCAGATCGTTCAACGGCTGACGTGGCATCGCTGCGACTCCCCCTGTTGTCCGTCGCTCGGTGTCGCACAACCGTAACCGCGCGTGGGTACGGAGGAGCGGGATTCCGGGATCCGTACCCCCGGGCGGCCCGAACGCGGCGGACACGGAAGTGCCCCCGTCCTGGATCGCTCCGGGACGGGGGCACTTGCGTTACTGAGCCTTACAGGCCGAGCTCGACCTCGAACTCGCCGGCCTCCAGGATCGCCTTGACGTGCGTCAGGTAGCGGGCGGCGTCGGCACCGTCCACCAGACGGTGGTCGTAGGAGAGCGCGACGTACGTCATGTCGCGGATGGCGATGGTCTCGCCGAGATCCGGGTGGTTGACGACCACCGGGCGCTTGACGGTGGCGCCGATGCCCAGGATGGCGGCCTGGTTCGGCGGCACGATGATCGTGTCGAACAGCGCACCACGCGAACCGGTGTTGCTGATGGTGAAGGTCGCGCCCGCCAGGTCGTCCGGGGTGATCTTGCTGGAGCGTACGGCTCCCGCGAGCTCCGCGGTCTTCTTGGCGATGCCGGCGAGGTTCAGGTCGCCCGCGCCCTTGATGACCGGCGTCATCAGACCCTTCTCGGAGTCCACGGCGATGCCGATGTTCTCCGAGTCGAAGTACGTGATGGTGCCCTCGTCGTCGTTGATCCGGGCGTTGATGACCGGGTGGGCCTTCAGCGCCTGGGCCGCGGCCTTGACGAAGAACGGCATCGGGGACAGCTTGACGCCCTCACGGGCGGCGAAGGCGTCCTTGGCCTTGGCGCGCAGCTTCATCAGCTTGGTGATGTCGACCTCGACGACCGAGGTCAGCTGGGCCTGGCTGTGCAGGGCCTTCATCATGTTGTCGCCGATGACCTTGCGCATCCGGGTCATCTTGACGGTCTGACCGCGCAGCGGGGACACCTCGAGGGCAGGGGCCTTCGAAGCGGCGGCCGGGGCGGCGGCGGCCGGTGCCGGAGCGGCGGCGGCAGCCTTGGCGGCCTCCGCGGCGGCGATGACGTCCTGCTTGCGGATACGGCCACCGACGCCGGTGCCCTTGACCGCGGACAGGTCCACGCCGTTCTCGGCGGCGAGCTTACGGACCAGGGGGGTCACGTAGGCGTCACTGGCTTCACCTGCGGCGGGGGCGGCCGGAGCAGCCGGGGCGGGGGTGACGGGCGCCGGAGCGGCCGGGGCCGGAGTGGGAGCCGCGACCGGAGCAGGAGCAGGAGCCGGAGCCGCGACCGGAGCGGGGGCGGCCGGAGCAGCAGGCGCGGCCGGGGCCGCGGGAGCCGCAGGGGCAGCCGGAGCCGGAGCAGCGGCGGCGGGCGCCGGAGCCGGGGCGGCAGGCGCGGGGGCGGCAGCCGGAGCGGCACCCGGAGCGCCGATCACGGCCAGCTTGGCGCCGACCTCGGCGGTCTCGTCCTCGCCGACCACGATCTCCAGCAGCACACCGGAAGCCGGGGCCGGGATCTCGGTGTCGACCTTGTCCGTGGAGACCTCGAGCAGCGGCTCGTCGGCCTCGACGCTTTCGCCGACCTGCTTGAGCCAGCGGGTGACGGTGCCCTCGGTGACGCTCTCGCCGAGCGCGGGGAGGACGACGTCCGTGCCGGTGGCGCCGCCTGCCGGAGCGGTAGCCGGAGCCGGTGCGGCCGGAGCCGCGGGGGCCTCGGCGACCGGAGCCGGGGCGGCAGGCGCGGCCGGGGCCTCGGCCGGGGCGGCGGGGGCCTCGGCCGCGGCCGGAGCCGGGGCGGCGGCGGGCGCACCGCTGCCGTCGTCGATGATCGCCAGCTCGGCGCCGACCTCGACGGTCTCGTCCTCGGCGACCTTGATGGACGCGAGGATGCCCGCGGGCCGGGGCCGGGATCTCGGTGTCGACCTTGTCGGTCGACACCTCGAGCAGGGGCTCGTCGGCCTCGACTCGCTCGCCCTCGGCCTTCAGCCAGCGCGTGACAGTGCCCTCGGTGACGCTCTCGCCGAGCGCCGGAAGGGTTACGGAAACCGGCATGGTTTCAGTTGCTCCTAACGGATGGGGTCTCCCCAGCTCGCGCGGAGCGCCGAGCGAGGGGACGTGCGGAAGTGTCGTCGCGCCCGAGGGGCTCAGTCGTGGGAGTGCAGGGGCTTGCCCGCGAGTGCCAGGTGGGCCTCGCCGAGCGCCTCGCTCTGCGTCGGGTGCGCGTGGATGAGCTGCGCGACCTCGGCCGGCAGAGCCTCCCAGTTGTAAATCAGCTGAGCTTCGCCGACCTGCTCGCCCATACGGTCACCGACCATGTGGACGCCGACCACGGCACCGTCCTTGACCTGGACGAGCTTGATCTCGCCCGCAGTCTTCAGGATCTTGCTCTTGCCATTGCCCGCGAGGTTGTACTTCAGGGCGACGACCTTGTCCGCGCCGTAGATCTCCTTGGCCTTGGCCTCGGTGATGCCCACGGAGGCGACCTCGGGGTGGCAGTACGTCACCCGGGGCACGCCGTCGTAGTCGATCGGAACGGTCTTCAGACCGGCCAGCCGCTCTGCCACCAGGATGCCCTCGGCGAAGCCGACGTGCGCGAGCTGGAGCGTGGGGACGAGGTCGCCGACCGCCGAGATGGTGGGCACGTTCGTCCGCATGTACTCGTCGACCAGGACATAGCCGCGGTCCATCGCGACGCCCTGCTCGTCGTAGCCGAGACCGTCGGAGACGGGGCCGCGGCCGACGGCGACCAGCAGCACCTCGGCCTCGAAGGCCTTGCCGTCCGCGAGGGTGACCCGCACACCCTCGGCGGTGTACTCGGCCTTCTCGAAGAAGGTGCCCAGGTTGAACTTGATGCCGCGCTTGCGGAACGCGCGCTCAAGAAGCTTCGAGCTGCTCTCGTCCTCGACCGGCACCAGGTGCTTCAGGCCCTCGATGACGGTGACGTCGGAGCCGAAGGACTTCCACGCCGAGGCGAACTCGACGCCGATGACGCCGCCGCCCAGCACGATCGCGGACTGCGGGACGCGGTCCAGCTTCAGCGCGTGGTCCGAGGAGATGATGCGGTTTCCGTCGATCTCCAGGCCCGGCAGCGACTTCGGTACGGAGCCGGTGGCGAGGAGGACATGACGGCCCTGAACGCGCTGGCCGTTGACGTCGACGGAGGTGGGGGAGGACAGCCGGCCCTCACCCTCGATGTAGGTGACCTTGCGGGAGGCGATCAGACCCTGGAGACCCTTGTACAGGCCCGAGATCACCTCGTCCTTGTACTTGTGGACGGCCTCGATGTCGATGCCCTCGAAGGTGGCCTTGACACCGAACTGGTCGGCCTCACGAGCCTGGTCGGCGATCTCGCCGGCGTGCAGCAGAGCCTTCGTGGGGATGCATCCGTTGTGCAGGCAGGTGCCGCCGACCTTGCCCTTCTCGATCAGGGCGACGTCCAGGCCCAGCTGAGCTCCACGCAGCGCCGCAGCGTAACCGCCGCTACCACCGCCGAGGATCACTAGGTCGAAAACGGTGCTGGCGTCGTTCGCCACGTCACGTCCTCCATGCATGTGCGCCGGTCGCCGGTCCTCGACCGGGCGGCGGCTGGTGTTCGGCCGCTGTTTCTTCGGCCCTGTGGTGGGGGCCCTGTCCTGCCGAGAACCCATCTTCGCACTTGTTGACGGGAGGCGGGACGCGGGGCCGGGGTCTGGGACGGCCGATCGACCGTCCCGTGGGGTTACTGGCCCGTACGAACGTACGGATTCCGTTGAAGGCGAACCTAACAACACGGACGGCCCCGGACGTATGCCCGGGGCCGTACGGAGAGAAAAGCCTCAGTCCTCAGACTCGGTCCTCAGACTCAGCCCTCAGCTCTCAGCTCTCAGCTCTCAGCCCTCAGCCTCAGCCGAGGTCGCCGGCGGCGGTGCGCTCGGCGAGCTTGACCAGGGTGCGGACCGCGGAGCCGGTGCCGCCCTTGGGGGTGTAGCCGAACGGCGCACCCTCGTGGAAGGCAGGGCCCGCGATGTCCAGGTGCGCCCAGGCGATGCCCTCGCCCACGAACTCCTTCAGGAACAGACCGGCCACCAGGCCGCCGCCCATCCGCTCACCCATGTTGGCGATGTCGGCGGTCGGGGAGTCCATGCCCTTGCGCAGCTCGGCGGGGAGCGGCATCGGCCAGGACTGCTCGCCCACCTCCTCGGCGATCTCGTGGATGGAGGTACGGAATGCGTCGTCGTTGGACATGATGCCGAAGGTGCGGTTGCCGAGAGCGAGCACCATCGCGCCGGTCAGCGTCGCGACGTCCACGATGGCGTCCGGCTTCTCCTCGGAGGCCTTCCACAGCGCGTCGGCCAGGACCAGACGGCCCTCGGCGTCGGTGTTGAGCACCTCGACCGTCTTGCCGCTGTACATGCGCAGGACGTCGCCGGGGCGGGTGGCGGTGCCGGACGGCATGTTCTCGGCGAGCGCCAGCCAGCCGGTGACGTTCACCCGGAGGCCGAGGCGGGCCGCGGTGACAACGGCGGCGAACACCGCGGCGGCGCCGCTCATGTCGCACTTCATCGTCTCGTTGTGACCGGCCGGCTTGAGCGAGATGCCGCCCGAGTCGTAGGTGATGCCCTTGCCGACCAGGGCCAGCGTCTTCTCCGCCTTGGGGTGCGTGTAGGTGAGCTTCACCAGGCGCGGGCCGTGGGCCGAGCCCTGGCCGACGCCGAGGATGCCGCCGAAGCCGCCCTTGACGAGGGCTTTCTCGTCGAGCACCTGCACCTTCACGCCGTGCTCCTTGCCGACGGCGGTGGCGACGGCGGCGAAGGACTCGGGGAAGAGGTCGTTCGGCGGGGTGTTGATCAGGTCGCGGGCGCGGTTGATCTCCTCGGTCAGCGCGATCGCGCGCTCGGCCGCGGCCTTGTGCGCCTTGTCGCGCGGCTTGGCGCCGAGCAGGGCGACCTCGCCGAGCGGCTGCTTCGCGCCGGTGCCTCCGGCCTGGGAGTCACCGTTCTTGGAGTCCTTCGCGTCCTTGTCGCTGCCCTGGTAGGCGGTGAAGGAGTACGCACCGAGGAGGGCGCCCTCGGCGATCGCCTCCGCGTCCTCGGCCGCCTCGACCGGCAGAGCGAACGCGGCCTTCTTCGAGCCGTTCAGCGCACGGGCCGCGGCGCCCGCGGCACGCCGCAGCGACTCGGCGTCGTACGCCTCGTCCTTCTCCGGCACCGCGCCGAGACCGACCGCGAGGACGACCGGGGCCTTGAGTCCGGAGGGGGCGGGGAGCTTGGTCACCTCGCCCTCGGCACCGGTGGCGCCGAGGGTGTCGAGAACGGAGGCGAGCTTTCCGTCGAACGCCTTGTCCACGGCCTCGGCGCCGGGCGCGACGACCGGGCCCTTTGCGCCCTTCGCGACGCCGACCACGAGGGCGTCGGCGCGCAGCGTCGCCGCGCCGGCAGTGCTGAGAGTGAGAGCAGTCACGGTGGTGAAATCTCGCTTCCGTTGAGTTCCGGGGCCGTAGAGGGGGTGGATCGACACCCCACGCCTGACAAGAGCCTACGCGCGGTCACATGTATCGCTCACGGCGGCGGCAGTTCACTCGTCCGTGGCGCCGCCTCGCGGCTCGCCGGGCTCGTCTGTGCTCTGCTGTGCCGTGCGACCGCACACCGCACACCGCCCTCCCGCACGCACTGGAGCCCGCCCTGTGAGACGCGTACCACTGCCGCTCGTGCTCTCCTCCTCGTACTGGCGGGCTGCACGTCCCCGCCGGACGGCAAACCGCCCGCCGAGCGCTGGCGGCCGGAGCCCGGCCCGGCCTGGCAGTGGCAGCTCAGCGGCAGGCTCGATCCGACCGTAGACGTGCCGGTGTACGACATCGACGGCTTCGAGCACCCGAAGTCCGCGGTCGCCGATCTGCACCGCCGCGGCCGCAAAGTCATCTGCTATCTCTCCACCGGCGCGTGGGAGGAGTTCCGCCCGGACGCGGCGAAGTTCCCGAAGTCCGTCCTGGGCCGCGGCAACGGCTGGGACGGCGAGCGCTGGCTCGACATCCGGCGTACGGACATCCTCGAACCCCTGATGGCCGAGCGCATCGAGATGTGCCGGGCCAAGGGCTTCGACGCGGTCGAGCCCGACAACATGGACGCGTACGCCAACCCCACCGGCTTCCCCATCTCCGCGGCCGACCAGCTCCGCTACAACCGCCTGATCGCCCGCCTGGCCCACGACCGCGGGCTGGCCGTGGGCCTGAAGAACGACCTCGACCAGATCCCGCAACTGGTGGGGGACTTCGACTTCGCGGTCAATGAACAGTGCGCGGAGCACGAGGAGTGCGAGCGGCTGGCGCCGTTCATCAGCGCGGGCAAGGCGGTCTTCCATGTCGAGTACGAGCTGACGACGGATGAGTTCTGTCCCGGGGCGCGGCGGCTGAATCTCAGCTCGATGCTGAAGAAGTACGACCTGGGGGTCTGGCGGCAGCCCTGCTAGCGGCCGAGCACCAGCGCGACGAGGCAGACCGTCGCCGCCGTCTCCGCCAGCGCGCCGAACACGTCGCCCGTCACCCCGCCGAAGCGGCGTACGCAGTGGCGCAGCAGCAGTTGGGCCGCGCCGAGGCCTGCCAGGACCGCCAGCGCGTGGTGGACCGCGCCGTACCCGCCGAACAGCGCGCCCGCCGCCGCGCAGGCCGCGGTGACCAGGGCGGCGACGGCGAGTCCGGTGCGTACGGGAACGACCTGTGCGACCGCCGCGCCGAGGCCTTCGGGGCGGGCCGCCGGGATGCCCGTACGTGAGGCGAGGGTGAGGGCCAGGCGCGCGGTCATGCCCGAGACCGCGGCGCCCACCGCGCCGTACGTCCAGGCCTCGCCGTACAGCTGGGCCACCGCCGCGACCTGGGCGATGAGCACGAACAGCAGCGTGATGACCCCGAACGGCCCGATGTCCGACTGCTTCATGATGCGCAGCGCGTCCTCGGCGGGCTTTCCGCTGCCCAGGCCGTCGGCCGTGTCGGCGAGGCCGTCCAGATGGAGGCCGCGGGTGAGCGCGGCCGGGACGGCGACCGTGGCCGTCGCGGCGAGCAGCGGGCCGGAGCCCAGCAGCGTCAGCAGCCCGCCGGTGCCCGCGGCGAGCAGGCCGACGACCAGCCCGGCCAGTGGCGCGCACAGCATTCCGGCGCGCGCCGTGTCACGGTCCCAGCGCGTGACGCGGACCGGGAGCGCGGTCAGGGTGCCGAAAGCGAAACGTATGCCGTGACGTCTGCCGTCCAGAGGAATCATCGCGCGAAGGGTAGCCCGGCCGGACTGACGGTAAATTGCGCATATCGCGCAAATCGGGAGCGGGTGGCATGGGATGGGTCACTGGTTTTACCGCAACATCGTCGAGCCGGGGAAGCTCCCGATGCTGCTCGCGCTGGCCTCCTTCATCATCACCTTCCTGGCGACCCGTACGATCACCCGGCTGATCAGGGCGGGCAGAGGGCCGTTCAAGAACGTCACGCCCGGCGGCATGCACATCCACCATGTGGTCCCCGGCGTCATCCTGACCGTGATCGGCGGCTTCGGGGCGGTCGGCAGCGCCCGGCACGGCCCCTCCGCGGCGGCCTGCGCGATCATCTTCGGGATCGGCGCGGGCCTCGTACTCGACGAGTTCGCGCTCATCCTCCATCTCGACGACGTCTACTGGACCGAGCAGGGCCGTCAGAGCGTGGAGGTCGTGGTGCTCGCCGCGGCCCTGGCGCTGCTGGTCCTCAGCGGCTTCGCACCGCTCGGCGTCAATCAGATGACCCCCGACGAACGCCAGGACCGCGTCTCGCTGATCGCGACACTGGTGATCAACTTCCTCCTTGTGCTCGTCGTGCTCGTCAAGGGCAAGCCACGGATGGCCCTCATCAGCGTTCTGGTGCCGTTCGTGGCGCTCTTCGGGGCGGTACGGCTGGCCCGGCCGGGTTCTCCCTGGGCCCGCCGCTTCTACCGCAAGCGGCCCAAGGCCCGCGCCAGGGCCCGGCTGCGCTCCTTCCGCCACGACCGCCGCTGGGACCGGCCACGGCGCAGGTTTCAGGACCTGATCGGCGGCGCCCCCGACCGGCTGCCGGCGCGCAAACGCTGACGCCTGAGCCGCCGCCGGCGCAGCGCCGAGAGCACGCACACCACGAGCACCGCCGCGATCGCCGCCAGATGTTCCTTGCCCGCGAGGTTGTCCTTGACCAGCACCTCGACGACCATCGACACGATCACCAGGGCCGCCGTGAGCCAGGCCCTGAAACGCCAGCAGACGAAGAGCGCGAGGCCGACGACCGCCGCGGACGGGCCGGTGTCGACGACCTGCGCGTCGGCGGCGGGCAGCCCGAAGAAGCCGTCGGGGCCGAGCGCGATGCCGATCCGTGCGGACGTCGTCCCGGCCAGCGTCGACACGTACGCGATCACCAGCGTCCGCCACCGCCCCAGAGTGATCTCCGCGATCCCGAACACCAGCAGCACCTGCGCCAGCGCACCCCACACCGGCAGATCCAGCGCCGGTACGAACAGCGACAGCGGGGTGCGCAGCAGGGCCACCCAGAGCGGGTCCTCGGCCTTGACGAAGCCGATGTCGTGGACCGGGCGGAAGCCCCAGGACTGGTTCTGCACCAGCTGGAAGAGCGCCGTGAGGCAGACCGCCCCGAGCGTCATCGGAACGGCCCGCCACTTCCCGGTGACGAGCGCCTTCCGCAGGGTCGCGTAGAGCGGCCCCCACTCGCGGCGCGCGAAGGCGCGCACCGTGTTCAACGCTTGGTCTCCAGATGTCTGCGGTGCATCCACTTGGGCAGCCCGGGCGCCTCCAGGAAGCCCTCGGCGCGGCCCGCCGCGAGGCCGATGCGCAGCAGGTCGGCGCTCTTCTCGAAGAGCATGAAACGGGGCTCCCAGATGGGTCGGTACTTGGCGTTCGCGCGGTAGAGGGACTCGATCTGCCACCAGCGGGAGAAGAAGCTGAGGAGCGAGCGCCACAGCCTCAGCACCGGTCCCGCGCCGAGCTTCGAGCCGCGTTCGAAGACCGACCTGAACATCGCGAAGTTCAACGACACCTGTGTGATCCCGATCTCCTCGGCGCGCTGCAGGAGTTCGATGACCATGAACTCCATCAGGCCGTTCTCGGAGTCCCGGTCACGCCGCATCAGATCGAGCGAGAGCCCCTCGGGCCCCCACGGCACAAAGCTCAGCACCGCCCGCAACTCGCCCTCGCCATCCGTGCATTCGAGCATCACGCAGCGGCCGTCCGCGGGATCGCCGAGCCGCCCCAGCGCCATCGAGAAGCCGCGCTCGGTGGCTCCGTCGCGCCAGTCGTCCGCGCGCCCGAGCAGTACGTCCATCTCCTCCGGCGGGATCTCCTCGTGGCGGCGGATCCGTACCTCGTACCCGGCGCGATTGACCCGGTTGTAGGCCTGGCGCACGGTCCGCATCGCGCGCCCGTCCAGGGTGAACTCGTCGGTCTCGACGATCGCCTCGTCGCCCAGCTCCAGCGCGTCCAGGCCGTGCCGCGCATAGATGGTGCCCGCCTCCTCGCTCGCCCCCATCACGGCCGGGATCCAGCCGTGTTCACGCGCCTCGGCCAGCCAGAGGTCGATCGCGCCGGGCCAGGCCTCCGGGTCGCCGATCGGGTCGCCGGACGCGAGCGAGACCCCGCCCACCACGCGGTAGGCGACGGCGGCCTTCCCGCTCGGGGACCAGACGACGCTCTTCTCGCGGCGCAGCGCGAAGTAGCCGAGCGAGTCCCGGTCGCCGTGGCGTGCGAGAAGCGCGCGCAGCCTCTCCTCGTCGCCGTCGGTGAGCGGGTCGACGGCCCGGCGGGAGCGGAACGCCGCGTACAGCACGGCGAGCAGCAGCAGGGTGGAGAGGACGTTGATGGTGACGTTGACCCAGCCGGGTGTGCTGATCCCGGCGAAGGGGGAGTCGTCGGCGGCCAGCGACACCAGCCGCATCACGCCGTAACGCCAGCGCTCCAGGAAGGCGGAGTGGCCGGCCGAGGTGTTGGTGACGGTGACGAGTATCGCGGCGAGCAGCGAGGTGACGAGCAGCCCGCCGACCGCGACGGCCGCGGCCAGCTTGGCGTTGGTGCGGTCGCCCTTGGCGTAGAACTCCCGCCGCCCGAGCACCAGGGCCAGCACGAAGGCGGACGTCAGGACGAGCGAGATCCAGTTCTGCGCGTGCTCACGGACGTCCGGGTCGACGGCGATCGCGAGGACGAAGAGCAGCAGAAAGAGCCCGGCCAGTACGGAGTTGAGGATCCAGGCGGCCCGCTTGCGGCGGCGCATGGTGATCGCCAGGAAGAGGGTGAACGCGCCGGACGCGAAGCCCGCCGTGAGCAGATACGGCGTGAAGTAGTCATCGATGTTGTGCCGCCGAAGATCCTGGCCGAAGGAGACCCAGACGGCGCTCAGGAGATTGACGAACGTCACGGCGCGCAGATACCAGACGGCGAATGCCGCGCTGCGCCGTGAGCTGACGGTGCTTCGGCCCGTGCTCCGGCTCGTACCCGTACCCGTCGTACTTGGACTGCTACCAGTACTCGTACGTGTACCCGGGCTCGCCTCTTCGGTGGACAAACGGACCTCTCCCATGAAACGCGATGATATGGGGCATCACGCGTCATAGTGGGCGAGGATGCGGCCGCCCCGTCGGGGGCGGCCGCACCGGCCCGTCAGTCCGTGTCGCTCTCCACCGGCTCCGTACGCTCCGGCAGTTCGGCCGCGAGCGCGGCCGATGCCTGGACGAGGGGGAGCGCGAGCAATGCCCCGGTTCCTTCCCCCACAGTGACGCCATGATCGAGCAGCGGGTTGAGCGCCATGCGGTCGAGCGCCTTCGTCTGCGCCGGTTCGCCGCTCAGCTGGCCCGCCAGCCACCAGTCCGGCGCGCGGAACGCCGCACGCTGCCCGACCAGCGCACACGCCGCCGATACGACTCCGTCGAGGAGCACCGGCATCCGGCGTACGGCGCTCTGGAGCAGGAAACCCGTCGTCGCGGCCAGATCCGCGCCGCCCACCGCCGCCAGCAGCTCCAGCTGATCGCCGAGCACCGGCCGGGCGCGCCGCAGCGCGTCACGGACCGCCGCGCACTTGCGCATCCAGGCCAGATCGTCGATGCCCGCGCCGCCGCGGCCGGTCACCACCGAGGCGTCCGTGCCGCACAGCGCGGCGATCAGCGTCGAGGCGGGCGTGGTGCCGCCGACGCTCAGATCGCCGAGTACGACCAGGTCGGTGCCGGAGTCGGCCTCCTCGTCGGCGATCGCCATGCCCAGGCGTACGGCCGCCTCGGTCTCCTCGATCGTCAGCGCGTCCTCGATGTCGATACGTCCGCTGCCGCGCCGCACCCGGTGGCGTACCACCTCGTCCGGCAGCAGCCCCGGGTCGCAGTCGAGCCCCGCGTCGACGATCCGCACCGGCACGCCCATCCGGCGGGCCAGCACGGCGACCGGGCTCGCGCCCTCCAGCGTGGCGCGCACCAGCTCGTGCGCGGAGCCGGACTCCCGGCCGGAGACGCCCAGTTCGGCCACCCCGTGATCACCGGCGAACAGCACCACGCGCGGCCGCTCGATCGCCTTGACCGGCACGGAGGCCTGCGCGGCCGAGAGCCACTCGCCCAGCTCGTCGAGCCGGCCGAGGGCGCCGGGCGGGACGGTCAGCCGCTCCCGGCGTTCCTCGGCGTCACGTCGCATACCGCTGTCGGGGCGCTCGATCAGGTCGGAGAAGTCGTCGAGATTCAGCCTGCTCATTCGCTGAACAGTACCGGCAGCGGTGGCGCGGCACGGCAGCGCCTGTCAGCTGCGCAGCACGAGGGCCTGGCCTGCGACGACCAGCAGAACGTGCTCGCACTCGGCGGCGAAGGCGGCGTTGAGGCGGCCCAGTTCGTCGCGGAAGCGGCGCCCGGAGGCGGTGGCCGGCACGACGCCGCTGCCGACCTCGTTGGTCACCGCGACGACGGTGCGCGTGGTCTGGCGTACGGAGGCGACGAGTTCGGCGACCCGCTCGTGCAGCGCGCGCTCGCCGTCCGCCGCCCAGGTGGCGTCGTCCCAGGCGCCCACCCGGTCCATCGCGTCGGTCAGCCACAGCGAGAGGCAGTCGATCAGCACCGGCGGCCCCTCCTCGGCGAGGACGGGTACGAGATCGCAGGTCTCGCTCGTACGCCAGGAGGCCGGGCGCCGCTCGCGGTGCAGGGAGACCCGGTCGGCCCACTCGGCGTCCCCTTCGCGCTGGCCGCTCGTCGCGACGTACAGCACCTCGGGGAAGGTCTCCAGCCTGCGCTCGGCCTCCAGGGACTTGCCCGAGCGGGCGCCGCCGGTGACGAGGGTGCGGCGGGGGATGTCGGGAACGGCGTGGTACTCGCCGACGATCAGCGTCGTCCCGTCCGGTACGGCCCGCGCGCCCGCGGCGGCGAGCCGCCGGCCCAGCTCGGGGCGGCCGCCGGTGACGTCGTGGTCGATGTGCACGGCAATGATGTCGGTGGTCGCGCCGATCGCGCCGGTGGCGCGCAGCCGGGCGATCGCGTCGGGCCGTCCGATCACATCGGCGACGACCATCTCGTATGCCGCGCGTCCCTCCGCGAGGCCCGCGGGCGAGCCGCCCGGCGGAAGGTAGAGCAGCCGCTCGCCCTCCGGGGACGTCACCTCGTACCCCGTGCCCGGCTGATCCATCGGGACGGCCCGCACCCGGTGCCCGCTGATCAGCGTCAGCTCCTGCCCGTCCGGCACCCGCCCGGCCGCGGGCAGCCCGGCGGGCAGATCCACGGCGGGCCCGTTGTGCGGATGCGTGAGCAGCACCTGCCGTACGCCGACGAGCGAATGCCCGGCCCGCGCGGCGGCGAGGGCGGCGCCCGGGGTGAGGTCGAGCAGCAGGGCCCCGTCCACGAGCAACGCGGTGGCGGCCCGCGCGGACGCCCCGCGCGCGGTGGCGCAGGCGGCGCACGGACAGTCGGGCCGGGGGAGTCCGGCGGGGGCGCCGGTGCCGAGCAAAGTGAGTTCCACGCTCACGATCCTCCCGCGTCACCGCGGGGCGTGCGCGCCCGGCTACGCTGCGGGCAGGAAAGAGATCACTGGTGGACCTTGGGAGGCGGACATGGCATGGACGTGGCGGTTCGAGAAGTCCGACGGATCGGAGGTCCAACCGGCGGTGCAGCCGGAGGAGTTCACGACGCAGGGCGACGCGGAGTCGTGGATCGGTGAGGTCTGGAAGGACTTGCTGGAGGGCGGCGCGGAACAGGTGGTGCTGTCGGAGGACGGCACGAAGGTGTACGGGCCGATGAGCCTGCGGGCGAACGAGTCGTAGGGGGCACCTGGGCGCCTCGGCTTGGGCGTCGCGGGGGCCGCGGGGTGCGGGTCGTGGGCGGTCCCGGGTGTCCGGGGCCGCCCTCCCGCTCTCCCCGCCCCGCAGATACGTCACCCTCACCGCGCCGACGCCAGGAACTGTGTCGCCGCCAGCTCCCCGTACAGCGGATCCGCCGCCACCAGCTCGCCGTGCGTGCCCACCGCCCGTACCTTCCCCGCGTCCATCACCACGATCCGGTCCGCCAGCGTCACCGTCGACAGCCGGTGTGCCACCACCAGCACCGTCACATCCCGGGCCACCTCCGCGACCACATCGCGCAGCGCCATCTCATTGACCGCGTCCAGCTGCGAGGTCGCCTCGTCCAGGAGCAGCAGCCGTGGCCGCCGCAGGAGCGCACGGGCGATCGCGACCCGCTGCCGCTCGCCGCCCGAGAGCTTTGAGCCGCGGTGCCCGACCACCGTCTCCAGGCCGTCCGGCAGCCGCTCCACGACCGCGTCGAGCCTGGTCCGTACGAGCACGTCCCGGATCTGCTCTTCGCTCGCGTCCGGCGCGGCGAAGACCAGGTTCTCCCGCACCGTCCCCGCCAGCACCGGAGCGTCCTGCTCGACATAGCCGATCGCGGCGCGCAGATCGGCCAGCGGCCAGTCCCTTACGTCCCTGCCGTCGACGAGGATCCGCCCGCCACTTGCCTCGTAGAACCGCTCGATCAGTCCGAAGACGGTCGTCTTGCCCGCCCCGGACGGGCCGACGAAGGCCGTCATCCCGGCGCCGGGAACCTCGAAGGAGACTCCGTGATGGACGTACGGAAGATCGTCGCGGTAGCGGAAGGTGACGTCCTCGAAGACCACCGACGCCGGTCCCGTGCCCGCGTCCCCCCGCGGCGTCGTCAGGGTCTCCGTCTCCAGCCGCTCCGCCTCCACGATCCGCGCGATCGCCGCCGAGCCCACCTGGTACTGCGAGGCCGCCTCCACGAGCCTCGACACCGGGTCGATCAGATAGAAGAGGAAGAGCAGGAAGGCCACCAGCGTGGATACGGAGATCGCGCCGGAGGCGACCCGCGCCCCGCCGATCCCCAGCACCGCCAGAAACGACACCTGTACGGCCAGGCCCACCGACGACCAGGCCGCCGACTGCCACTTCGCGGACCGTATGCCGTGCCGCCACGCCTCCCGCGCAGCCTTCGACACGACCGCCGTCTCGCGCTCCTCGGCCCCCGACGCCTTGACCGTACGGAAGGCTCCGAAGGCCCGCTCCAGCACGGTGGAGATCTCGCCGACCGCCTCCTGCGAACGCTGCGTCGCCTGCGCGATCTTCGGCATCAGCAGCCCGACACAGCCGCCGATCAGCACGATCACGCCCAGCGTGACGCCGAGCAGCACCGGGTCCATCAGGCCCATCATCACGATCGTGGCGACAAAGGCGAGCCCGCCGGTCGCCGCCGAGACGATCGACTGGGTGGTCACCGCACGCAGCAGCGTGGTGTCCGAGGTGACCCGGGACATCAGATCGCCGGGCTGGGTCCGCTCCACCTCCGGCAGCCGCAGCCGCAGCAGCCGCCCGATCAGGGTGCGGCGGGCGGCCAGCACCACGGACTCGGCGGTGCGCTCCAGGATGTACGCGCCGACCGCCTCGATCGCCGTGCCGAGCACCACCAGCGCGGTGAGCAGCGCCAGGATCCCGGTGATGGACTGATCGTCGCCGAGCCGGTCGACCAGGGTCTTGGCGGCGAGCGGCTGGGCGAGACCGGTGACTGTGCCGACCAGGGTGAGGGAGGCGCCGAGCGCGACGACCCAGCGGTGCGGGCGGAAATGCGCGTACAACGCCCGCCAGGTCTCCCGGGCGGGCAGTCTGACGGGCGGCTTCTCGACGCCAGTGGCGTCTGCGGTCTCTGCGGTCTCTGCGGACTGTGTGGCGTCTGCGGTGTCTGTGGTGTCTGCGGTGTCTGCGGTTTTCCCGGCGGCCTCTGCGGTGGTCACCTCAGTGAAGACGCGAAGACCCCCGGAACACCTGAGCGGTTGCCCGAATCAGCCGCGCACGCCGCACAGATGCAGCAGGGCCGCGACCCGGCGGTACGGATCCGTGCGCCCCGCCCGGTCCTCCGCGGCCAGCAGCCGCTCCAACTCGTCGGCGGCGGGCAGTTCGGTCTCGTTCGGCACGTTGTCGGTGAAGACCCGCACCCCATACCAGGCGTGCAGCGGCGCCGCGATCCCCGCCAGCGTCGCCGTCAGCGCGTCGAGCCGGTCCGCCCGCACCGCAAGCCCGAGCCGGTTGGTGTACGTGCCCGAGTCGAAAGCGGTCAGTGCCCCGGGCCAGTCTCCGGCCAGCCCCGGCCGCATGGCCAGCGCGTCCCCGTTCCGTACGAGCAGGGAGAGCAGGCCCCCGGGCGCCAGCATCCTGGCCAGTCCCGCGAGCATCGCGTCCGGTTCCTGGACATACATCAGCACCCCGTGGCAGAGCACCACGTCGAAGCTGCCGGGCAGGAAGTGCACGCCGGTGTCCCGGCCGTCGCCCTCGATCAGCCGGACCCGTTCACGGATCCCGGCCGGCTCGGTGATGAGCGACTCACGGGCCGCCTTCAGCATCTCGGCATCGGACTCCAGACCGGTCACCGTGTGTCCGGCCCGCGCCAGGCGCAGCGCCTGGGTGCCCTGGCCCATGCCGACGTCGAGGATCCGCAGCCGCTGCCCGACGGGGTAGCGGGCGGCTATCTGCTCATCGAGCTGACGGGCGACGAGCTCTTGGCGGACGGTGTTGCGCAGCGCCCCGAGCCCACTGAGCCAGCTGGCCGCAGCGCCCTGGAAACCGACCGTGCTCAGGGCCGCTCTCCGCGCTTGACCTGCGGCTTCGGCAGACGCAGTCGGCGCATCTGGAGCGTACGCATCAGGCCGTATGCGACGGCGCCGCGCCTGGGCTCGTTCGGGAACCGCTCGTTCAGCTGCTTCTTCAGACGGAACACCAGACCGACCGAGTCGACGATGATCAGGACGATCACGCCGAGCCAGAGCAGCAGAGCGATGTTCTGCAGGGAGCCCACCCGGACCATGCTCAGGACCAGGATCACCACCGCGAGCGGCAGGAAGAACTCCGCGATGCAGAAGCGCGAGTCGACGAAGTCGCGAACGAACCGGCGGACAGGTCCCTTGTCACGGGCCGGCAGATAGCGCTCGTCGCCACTCGCGAGTGCCTCCCGCTGCCTGGCCAGATCCGTGCGGCGGGCCTCCCGCTGGCGCTTCATCGCCTCCTTGCGGTCGGCCGGCGCGCTGGAGGCACGGCGGCGCTGGGTCTGGGCCTCACTCCGCTTGGGCGTGGGGCGGCCCTTCGGGGCCTCGGGGTCGCGGGGCTGCTTGGAGAGGTCCAGCGGCACCTTGTCGGTGGGGGACTTCTCTTCCTTGGAACGGCTACCAAACACAAAGCCCAAGGGTACGGGGTGGAACGCATCGACCCAACGCCGGTGGGGAACGATCCCGCAACACCGAGCGTCTGTAGGGGACAGAAGCCCGGCGGAAGCCGGACAGAGCGGACGTTGCCCAAGGTTTCCCTGACGGCCACCTACTCCTTGCGCCGGATCGGAGCCCTGAGCACTCGTCCTTGGGGAGGAGCGCATCCGCGCTCGAACAGTGCGGTAATAGATGCAGGGCCCGTACTGTGGGTTCTGTTGGAGTGCTGAAGCTGAGTCCGTCAGAAGGGGGCGCGCGAAGCCCATGAGCGGTGTCATGAAGCGTATGGGGATGATCTTCCGCGCGAAGGCAAACAAGGCCCTTGACAGGGCCGAGGATCCGCGCGAGACCCTCGATTACTCGTACCAGAAGCAGCTGGAACTGCTGCAGAAGGTGCGCCGCGGAGTCGCCGACGTGGCGACCTCCCGTAAGCGGCTCGAGCTGCAGCTGAACCAGTTGCAGGGACAGTCGACCAAGCTGGAGGACCAGGGCCGCAAGGCACTGGCGCTCGGCCGCGAGGACCTGGCCCGTGAGGCGCTGTCCCGCCGTGCCGCGCTCCAGCAGCAGGTCACCGACCTGGAGACGCAGCACCAGACGCTGCAGGGCGAGGAGGAGAAGCTCACTCTCGCCGCCCAGCGGCTTCAGGCCAAGGTCGACGCCTTCCGTACGAAGAAGGAGACCATCAAGGCCACCTACACCGCGGCCCAGGCCCAGACCCGGATCGGCGAGGCCTTCTCCGGCATCTCCGAGGAGATGGGCGACGTCGGCCTGGCGATCCAGCGGGCCGAGGACAAGACCGCCCAGCTGCAGGCCCGGGCCGGCGCGATCGACGAGCTGCTCGCCTCCGGCGCCCTGGACGACCCGTCCGGGATGGCCAAGGACGACATCGCCGCCGAGCTGGACCGCATCTCCGGTGGTACTGATGTAGAGCTGGAACTGCAGCGGATGAAGGCCGAGCTCGCGGGCGGCTCGACCCCGAAGCAGGCCATCGAAGGCGGCACGACCGATCAGCAGGACGCTGCTCCGCAGCAGAACACCCCGCACAAGTTCGACAAGCAGTAGGGACTCGTCATGATCGTACGGATCATGGGGGAGGGGCAGCTGAAGCTGGCGGACAGCCACTTCAGCGAGCTGAACAAGCTGGACGACGAGCTGCTGGCCGAGATGGAGAGCGGCGACGGCCCCGGCTTTCGCCAGACGCTCCACGCGCTCCTGGAGAAGGTCCGCGAGCTCGGCGAGCCGCTGCCGGACGACTCCCTGGAGCCGTCCGAGCTGATCCTCCCGGCTCCGGACGCGACTCTCGAGGACGTACGGCAGTTGCTCGGCGACGACGGCCTGATCCCTGGCTGACACTCGCACTCCAACAGACAGCGGCGCCCCGCTCCGGCCGGTCCGGAACGGGGCGCCGTTGTGTGTCCGCCGCTCCCTGGGAAGTACACGGCCGTCGCGACACGCCGTACCGTTGCTGGATGTGACCTTTACTGCCACCGGGTTCGCCCGCACCCAGCGCTGGCTCCGTGCGCATCCGCTGGCGTTCGACGGCGCCCTAGCCGTGGCGGTACTGCTCTGCATGCTCGTCGGCTCCTTCGCCGACCCGAACGGACCGCACGGTCCGCAGTTCGGGAGCCGTACCCCCGAACTGCGCAGTGTGGTGCTGATGGTCCTGGTCTCCGGCGCCCTCGTCTTCCGCCGGCGCAACCCGATGGCCGTCCTCGTGTTCACCACCACGGTCTCCGTCGTCGAGCTGGTCGCGGGCGATCCGGCCGCCCCGGTCGCGATGAGCGCCGTGATCGCGCTCTACACCGTCGCCTCCCGCACAGACCGGCCCACCACCTGGCGGGTCGGCCTGCTGACCATGGCCGTGCTGACCGGCGCCGCGACGTTCTTCGGCTCGACCCCCTGGTACACGCAGGAGAACCTCGGCATCTTCGCCTGGACCGGCATGGCGGGGGCAGCGGGAGACGCCGTACGCAGCCGCCGTGCCTTCGTCGACGCGATACGGGAGCGGGCCGAGCGCGCCGAGCGCACCCGCGAGGAGGAGGCCCGCCGCCGGGTCGCCGAGGAGCGGCTGCGGATCGCCCGCGACCTCCACGATGTCGTCGCGCACCACATCGCCCTGGTCAATGTGCAGGCAGGCGTCGCCGCCCATGTCATGGACAGACGTCCCGACCAGGCCAAGGAAGCCCTCGCGCATGTACGGGAGGCCAGCCGCTCTGCGCTGAACGAACTGCGTGCCACGGTCGGCCTGCTCCGCCAGTCCGGCGACCCGGAGGCCCCCACCGAACCTGCCCCCGGCCTCGATGTGCTCGACGAGCTGGTCATCACCTTCCGGCAGGCCGGTCTGCCGGTCGAAGTGGCCCGCGCCGACGACGGCGTCCGGCTGCCCGCTGCCGTCGACCTCGCCGCGTACCGGATCATCCAGGAGGCGCTGACCAATGTGCAGAAGCACGCGGGCTCGGACGCGAAGGCCGAGGTGAGCGTGATCCGGGTCGGCCCGACCCTGGAGGTCACCGTGCTGGACAACGGCGCGGAGGCGGACGGGCCGAAGGACGGCGGCGGCCACGGTCTGCTCGGCATGCGCGAGCGCGTCACCGCACTCGGCGGCGCCCTCACGGCCGGGCCCCGCCACGGCGGCGGCTTCCGTGTACAGGCGATACTTCCCCTCAAGGCACGTTCGGGGGAGGACAGATGACGATCAGGGTGCTGCTCGCCGACGACCAGACACTGTTGCGCAGCGCGTTCCGGGTCCTGGTGGACTCCGAGCCCGACATGGAAGTGGTCGGGGAGGCCGCGGACGGTGCCGAAGCGGTCACCCTAGCCCGCTCCGCCAAGGCCGATGTCGTCCTGATGGACATCCGGATGCCCGGTACGGACGGTCTCGCCGCGACCCGCATGATCAGCGCGGACCCGGAGCTCACCCATGTACGCGTCGTCATGCTCACCACCTTCGAGGTGGACGAGTACGTGGTGCAGTCGCTGCGGGCCGGGGCCTCGGGCTTCCTCGGCAAGGGCGCCGAACCGGACGAGCTCCTCAACGCCATCCGTATCGCCGCGGCGGGCGAGGCGCTGCTGTCCCCGGTCGCGACCAAAGGGTTGATCGCCAAGTTCCTTGCGCAGGGCGGCACTTCGGACGAAGGGCCGGAGTCCCAGGCGTACTCCGAGCGGCTCGACGCGCTCACCGGGCGCGAGCGGGAAGTCCTCGTCCTGGTCGCCGGCGGCCACTCCAACGACGAGATCGCCGAGCGGCTCGAAGTCAGCCCGCTGACCGTCAAGACCCATGTGAACCGGGCGATGGCGAAACTGGGCGCCCGTGACCGCGCCCAACTCGTGGTCACTGCGTACGAATCGGGCCTGGTACGCCCAAGGGTGGAGTGAGCCGGCGGCTCGGCGTACTCCAGCTGCGGTATGCGCGAGATAAGGAACTGGACCTGCGGTCGAGGGGTGAGCCCCTTCGGATGGCTGATCGTATAAGCAGGGGCCGCCGAACATGCCCTCCTGCCTCGTAAGCCACAGAAGAGAGACCCTATGTCCTGGCTGGCCAAATTCAGCCTGTCGCAACGGGCCTTGATCGGTCTGATGTCCATCGTCGCGATCGTCTTCGGAGCGATCGCCATCCCGCAGCTCAAGCAGCAGCTGCTGCCCTCCATCGAGCTCCCGATGGTGTCGGTGCTCGCCCCCTACCAGGGCGCGTCTCCCGATGTGGTCGAGAAGCAGGTCGTCGAACCGCTCGAGAGCACGCTCAAGGCCGTCGACGGAATCAAGAGCATCACCTCCACGGCGAGCGAGGGCAACGCCGTGATCATGGCCGGCTTCGAGTACGGGGACGGCACCAAGCAGCTCGTCGCCGACGTGCAGCAGGCCGTGAACCGGGCCCGCACCCAGCTCCCAGGAGATGTCGACCCGCAGGTCGTCGCCGGTTCGACGGACGACATCCCGACCGTCGTCCTCGCCGTCACCTCCGGCAAGGACCAGCAGGCACTCGCCGACCAGCTGGAGCGCACCGTCGTACCGGCGCTCGAGGAGATCGACGGCGTCGGCCAGGTCTCCATCGACGGCGTCCAGGACTTGCAGGTCTCCGTCACCCCCGACGACAAGAAGCTCGCGGCGGCCGGCCTGAACACCATGGCGCTCGCCGAGGCGCTGAAGGCGGGCGGCGCGACCATGCCGGCCGGCTCCTTCGCCGAGGACGGCAAGAGCCGCACGGTCCAGGTCGGCGGCGGCTTCACCACGCTGAAGCAGATCGAGGACCTGCGGATCGCGCCGACGCCGCCCGCGGACGGCAAGCCCGTACGTCTCGGTGACGTCGCCACGGTCAAGCAGGCGCCGTCGACCGCGGTCTCTCTGACGCGTACGAACGGCAAGCCGAGCCTCGCCGTCCTCGCCACCATGGACAACGACGGCAGCGCCGTCGCCATCTCCGACGCGGTCCGGGACAAGCTGCCCGGACTGCGCAAGGACCTGGGCTCCGGCGCCGAGCTGACCGTCGTCTCCGACCAGGGCCCGGCGGTCTCCAAGTCGATCTCCGGTCTGACCACCGAGGGCGCGCTCGGCCTGCTCTTCGCGGTGATCGTGATCCTGGTCTTCCTGGCCTCGCTCCGCTCCACCCTCGTCACCGCGGTCTCCATCCCGCTGTCGGTCGTCCTCGCGCTGATCGTGCTGTGGACCCGCGACCTGTCGCTCAACATGCTCACGCTGGGCGCGCTGACCATCGCGATCGGCCGGGTCGTCGACGACTCGATCGTGGTCCTGGAGAACATCAAGCGGCACCTCGGCTACGGCGAGGAGCGGCAGAGCGCGATCATCACCGCGGTGAAGGAGGTCGCGGGCGCGGTCACCTCGTCCACCCTGACCACGGTCGCCGTCTTCCTGCCGATCGGCCTGACCGGCGGCATGATCGGCGAGCTGTTCGGCTCGTTCTCGCTGACCGTCACCGCGGCCCTGCTGGCCTCGCTGCTGGTGTCGCTGACCGTGGTGCCGGTGCTGTCGTTCTGGTTCCTGCGCGCGCCGAAGGCCGTTCGGGGCATCGACCCGGAGGAGGCCCGGCGCAAGGCGGAGGAGAAGGAGGCGCGCAGCCCGCTTCAGCGGCTGTACGTCCCGGTGCTGCGCTTCGCGACCCGGCGTCGCCTGACCAGTGTCGCGCTCGCGATCGTCATCCTGGTCGGCACCTTCGGCATGGCCCCGCTGCTCAAGACCAACTTCTTCGACCAGGGCGAGCAGGAGGTCATGTCGGTCAAGCAGGAGCTGGCCCCCGGTACCAGCCTGGAGGCGGCCGACGCCTCCGCGAAGAAGGTCGAGAAGGTCCTCGACGGCCTCGACGAGATCAAGGACTACCAGGTCACCGTCGGCTCCTCCGGCTTCATGGCGGCCTTCGGCGGCGGTACGGGCGCGAACCAGGCGTCGTACCAGCTGACCCTGAAGGACGCGGCTTCGTACGAGAAGACCCGTGACCGCATCGACGAGGAGCTCGGCAAGCTCGACGGCATCGGCGACACGACGATCGCGGCGGGCGACGGCTTCGGCAGCCAGGACCTGAGCGTCGTGGTGAAGGCGTCCGACGCGGACACGCTGAAGAAGGCGTCGGAGGCGGTACGGGCCGAGGTGGCGAAGCTCGACGACGTCACCGACGTACAGAGCGACCTGGCGCAGAGCATCCCGCGGATCTCGGTCAAGGCGAACGCGAAGGCGGCGGACGCGGGCTTCAACGAGACGACGCTGGGTCTGGCCGTCGGCCAGGCAGTGCGCGGCACCCCGTCGGGCAAGGCGATCCTGGACGACACCGAGCGCGACGTCGTGATCACCTCGGCGGAGCCGGCGCGGACGCTGGCGCAGCTGCGGGCGCTGCCCCTGGGCCCGGTGAAGCTCGGCGACATCGCGGACGTGAAGCTGGTGCCGGGACCGGTCTCGATGACCCGGATCGACGGCTCGCGGGCCGCGACGATCTCGGCGAAGCCGACGGGCGACAACACGGGCGCGGTCAGCGCCTCGCTGCAGAGCAAGCTGAAGTCCGTCGACCTGCCGGAGGGCGCGACGGCCTCCATCGGCGGTGTCTCGGAGGACCAGGACGAGGCGTTCGCCTCGCTGGGGCTCGCGATGCTGGCGGCGATCGCGATCGTGTTCATGCTGCTTGTGACGACGTTCCGCTCGCTGATCCAGCCGCTGATCCTGCTGGTCTCGATCCCGTTCGCCGCGACCGGCGCCCTGGGGCTGCTCATCGCCACCGGCACCCCGATGGGTGTCCCGGCGATGATCGGCATGCTGATGCTCATCGGCATCGTGGTCACCAACGCGATCGTGCTGATCGACCTGATCAACCAGTACCGCTCGCGGGGCCTGGGTGTGGTGGAAGCGGTCATCGAGGGCGGCCGCCACCGGCTGCGCCCGATCCTGATGACGGCGCTCGCGACGATCTTCGCGCTGCTCCCGATGGCACTGGGCGTCACGGGCGAGGGCGGCTTCATCGCCAAGCCGCTGGCGGTGGTGGTGATCGGCGGTCTGATCACCTCGACGCTGCTGACCCTGCTGCTGGTGCCGACGCTGTACGCGATGGTGGAGCTGCGGAAGGAGCGCCGCGCGAAGAAGAAGGCGGCGAAGCGCCTGAAGACGTCGGGAGGTGAGCCCACCGCGACCCCGAAGGACGCGGAGGAGCCGGCCCCGGCCAACGCATAACGCTTTACGCCGGCCGCCCGGCCCGGACCCCTTCGGGGGCCCGGGCCGGGCGGCCGGTTTGTGAGGCGGAGGCGCGGGGCCCCGGGGCAGGTGCCCAGGCTCAGCCCAGGGACTTGTGCAGCACGATGCACGGGCGGCCGTGCTCGACGTCCTTGCGGCGGGCCAGCTCCCGCCAGCCCTGGGACTTCCAGAAGCGCAGCGCCGGCTCGTGGTTCTCCAGAACCGCGAGGCGCAGCCCCTCTCGGCCCTCGTTGCGGAAGCGTTGTTCCGTCATGTCGGCCAGCGCGTGGCCGATGCCCTTGCGGTGCAGGTCGCCGTGGATCATCAGCATGCCGATCCAGGGCAGGCCGTCCACCGGATGGCGGTCGAGCAGGGACAGGATCCCGTTGAGCCGGCCCTGTGGATCCCGGGCGAGCAGGATCTCGGCGCCCTCCATGCCGGCCTCCTTGCGCAGGTCCGCCTCCACCCGGTCGGCGCGGATGTTCTCGGGGTCGTACTCACCCGCAGCCCGCCAGTACTCCGGATTGCTCGCGTACAGGTCCACCACCTCGGCGATCTCCCGAGGGGAGAACCGCAGGGGGGAAAGAAAGAACGTGGACATGCGGGTCAGGGTATACAGACGCCACGATGGGCTTGTCGGCCTGCCGCACCTGTAAGGAGCCCCGCATGGCGACGTATGTGCTCATCCCCGGTGCCGACGGTCGCGCCTGGTACTGGCACCGAGTCGTGCCGATGCTGCGCGAACGGGGGCACGCTGTCATCGCCGTCGACCTGCCGAGCGACAACACCGCCGGCCTCGCCGAGCACGTCGACGCCGTCATCGGCGCGATCGGTGACAAGGCCTCCGCACCCGGCCTCGTCCTCGTCGCCCAGTCCCTCGCCGGCTTCATCGCCCCCTTGGTCTGCGAGCGCACCCCCGTCGAGCAGCTGATCCTCGTCAACCCCATGATCCCGGCCCCCGGCGAGACCGCGGGGGAGTGGTGGGACAACACCGGCCGTGCCGAGGCCGCCAGGGCCTTCGCGGCCGAGGAGGGGCGCGACCCCAACGCCGGATTCGACCTGGTCGTCGACTTCTTCCACGACGTACCGCAGGACGTCACCGACGAGGCGATGTCTGCCGAGGCGTCCGGCCCCGCGGAAGCCCTGTTCACCGAGCCGTGGCCCCTCCAGACCTGGCCGGACGTCCCCACCCGCTTGCTCCAGGCACGCGACGACCGGTTCTTCCCGCTCTCGTTCCAGCGGCGTGTCGCCGCGGAGCGCCTGGACGGCGTCCCCGTCGAGGACCTGCCCGGCGGGCACCTTGTCGCGCTGAGCCATCCGGTAGAGCTGGCCGACCTGATCTGCCGCACCGAGGCCTCGCCCTAGCCGGGGAGGCGTCGTCTCGTAGGGGCCGAAGCGATACAAAGGGGCGCCCCGGTCGACACGACCGCGGCGCCCCCCATCCCCCTCGGTGGTACGTCCTACGGCAGCGCGAGCATCCGCTCCAGCGCCAGCTTCGCGAAGCTCTCCGTCTCCTTGTCGACCTGGATCCGGTTCACCAGATTGCCCTCCGCCAGCGACTCCAGCGTCCACACCAGGTGCGGCAGGTCGATGCGGTTCATCGTCGAGCAGAAGCAGACCGTCTTGTCGAGGAAAACGATCTCCTTGTCGGGGTGCGCGTTCGCGACCCGGCGGACCAGGTTGAGCTCGGTGCCGATCGCCCACTTGGAGCCGGCCGGGGCCGCCTGAAGCGTCTTGATGATGTACTCCGTCGACCCGACGTAGTCCGCGGCGCTCACGACCTCGTGCTTGCACTCCGGGTGCACCAGGACGTTCACGCCCTCAATCCGCTCCCGCACATCGTTGACCGAGTCCAGCGAGAAGCGACCGTGCACCGAGCAGTGCCCGCGCCACAGGATCATCTTGGCGTTCCGCAGCTGCTCGACGGTCAGTCCGCCATTCGGCTTGTGCGGGTTGTAGAGGACGCAGTCGTCGAGCGACATGCCCATGTCCCGTACGGCGGTGTTCCGTCCGAGGTGCTGGTCAGGCAGGAACAGCACCTTCTCGCCCTGCTCGAAGGCCCAGTCCAGTGCGCGCTTCGCGTTCGACGAGGTGCAGATCGTCCCGCCGTGCTTGCCGGTGAAGGCCTTGATGTCCGCGGAGGAGTTCATGTACGAAACGGGCACGACCTGCTCGGCTATGCCGGCCTCGGTCAGCACGTCCCAGCACTCCGCGACCTGCTCGGCCGTCGCCATGTCGGCCATCGAGCAGCCGGCGGCCAGGTCGGGCAGCACTACCTTCTGGTCGTCGGAGGTCAGGATGTCCGCGGACTCGGCCATGAAGTGCACACCGCAGAAGACGATGTACTCGGCCTCCGGCCGCGCCGCGGCGTCCTTGGCAAGCTTGAAGGAGTCCCCGGTGACGTCGGCGAACTGGATGACCTCGTCACGCTGGTAGTGGTGGCCGAGGACGAAGACCTTGTCCCCGAGCTTCTCCTTGGCTGCGCGGGCGCGCTCCACCAGGTCCGGGTCGGACGGGGACGGCAGGTCGCCGGGGCACTCGACACCGCGCTCGCTCCTGGGGTCGGCTTCGCGGCCGAGCAGCAGCAGGGCGAGCGGCGTCGGCTGGACGTCGAGCTCCGGGCGGGCTTGGGCGGTGGTCACGACACGCACCCTTTCTCTTCTGCAGACAGACCTTCTCGTCTATTTGACGCTATCTATCATAACCCCTTCACGTCACTTTGACGATGGCGATAGCGTCGATGTGACGCACCCCCCGTCCACAGGTCAGTGTCCCTTCGCGATCCGGTGTGCGAGCATGAAAGGGAACAACATGCCCTCGGTCCGGAATGAATCCGCGGCCACGCCGGTTGCAAACGTCGGCAAGCAGTCTCCGTACAACCCGGGAGAGAAGCAGATGTCCGTATCGGACGAGACCACCACCGTGAGCGACGGCATCCTCCTGTCCGACGCCGCCGCTGCCAAGGTGAAGGCCCTGCTGGACCAGGAAGGCCGGGAGGACCTTGCGCTGCGTGTCGCCGTTCAGCCCGGCGGCTGCTCCGGCCTGCGTTACCAGCTGTTCTTCGACGAGCGTTCGCTCGACGGCGATGTCGTCAAGGACTTCGGAGGCGTCAAGGTCGTCACCGACCGGATGAGCGCCCCGTACCTCGGTGGCGCGTCCATCGACTTCGTGGACACGATCGAGAAGCAGGGCTTCACGATCGACAACCCGAATGCGACCGGGTCCTGCGCCTGCGGCGACTCCTTCAGCTAAAGCTGCGCACGCACGAAGGCGGCGGCCCCTGAAAATCAGGGCCGCCGCCTTCGTCATGACCCAGGCGCTACTTCAGCGGGACAGCCTCACCCGTCGCCGCGTCCACGACCTTCCGGTCGCCCAGCGGCTTGTCCAGCGTCACCTTCTCCGTCAGCTCCTTGGCGATCATGATGCAGACGCGCTTCGGATCCGGGTTCGACTCGGTGATCGTCACCTTCACCTGACTCCCGCTCTCGCTCGCCTTCGCCGCGTAGTCGCTGCACACCCCGCCCCAGAACGTCAGGCTCAGCGTCCGTCCGTCCCGCCCGTCCACGCTGTACGACAGGACACGCCTCTCGGACGGCGCCACGGGATCCTGCGGCGGCTCGGTCGGCTTGATGTCCTTCTGCGGCGTGGCCCCCTTCAGATACTTCGGGTCCACCGCGGGCTGCGTGACCGTGAACGGCTGGGCGCCGCCATTGGGCTTCACCTCGAAAAGCCACGACGGTACGAGCGCCTGCTGCCCGTCCACGTACTGCGCGGCCAGCCCGAAAACCGCCTTGCTGACAGTCAGCCGCTCGGGGCCGGCCGGCTTACCCTTGGGCTCGCACGGCGCCTCGGGCTTCTGGTCGCCCTCCAGCGGCACCGGCGTGGCGCAGCCGCCGATCCCGATCGTGCCGCTGTCCCGGCCGGCCTTGTTCAGCTGCTTCAGCGTCTCCTCCGCAGAGAGCACCGGATACTCGTCGCTCTTCACGGGCTTCTTCAACTGCCCGCTGCCACCGACCACTTGACCGTCCGCGCCGACCTGGATCCCGGTCGACCAGCCGTACGTCGGCAGCCCGCCGACAACCGGGTCGGCGTTCACCACCCGTACCGCGCCCATCAGTTGGCGGGCGTCCAGCTCGGCGTCGCTCTGCCCGAGTGCGTTCAGTACGGGGGCCGCGGCCTTCTTCGCGGCCGCCTCGCTCACCGGCGCGGTGCGGGCCGTGCTCTCGCCCGTCGTCCCCATGTCGGCACGGGACGGACAGACATCGACCTTCTTGCAGTTGTCACCGCCCGGCGAAGCCCCGAACCTGGCGAACGTCCAGGTGCCCGGCGCCTGCTTGTTGACCTGCAGCAGCGGGCCTGCGCCGTCCTTGTCCGTCCCGATCTTCCAGTCCGGGCCGGCCGGCCGCGGTGTGCCCGGCACCCCGAGCGCCTTCGCCAGCGCCCTCACCTCGGCTGCGGTGACAGCACCCCTCGTACGGTGGACGGCTGCCTTGTCGGGACCGTCCGGAAGCTTGCCCTCGGCCCGGTAGACGATCCCGCCACCCGAGGGGTCGGGCTCACCGGGTGCGATGCCGGGGCTGCCGGTGGAGGTGTCCAGGGAAAGCAGCGGCGGCTTCGCGTCGCGCTGCGCGCCGCTCTTGGCGTTCGTGCCGCCGTCGCTGCCGCCGAAGCCGGATGTGGCGAAGTACGCACCGCCGCCACCCGCGACCAGCACCGCCGCCGCCACCGAGGCGACGGCGAGCGGGGAACGCCGGCGGCGGGGGCTGTCGTGCGTGTTCTCCGTGCTGCTCACCGCATCGCTCCTTGTCTCGTGTCCCCGCTGTACGGGGGCACGGATGGGACGGAGCGGGGGAGCGCACGGTTCCCTTGTGCGCCCTCAGTCGTCGACCCTCAGCCACTGACGGCCTTCGGCCGTCAGTGGTCGATCGTCAGTCGCCGTAGTCGGACATCGCGTCGATCAGCCGGGCGGACGAGGCGGGCACGACGACACCGTGGATACGGGACGGCGGCACCGGCGCGGGCACGGCGGCCGCGGGCACCACCCAGTGCGGAGCCATTCGCGCGCAGTCGCCGCGCAGCAGGTCCAGGCTGATCTCGGACTCCCGCGACTCGCGCGGGGCGATGGGCTTCGTCATATCCGCACCGTACGCACCAGGGAGTCCCGGAAAAAAGGCCTACTATCGGGTAGTTTCCGCACTGCAGCCAGGGTGCTCGGACCCGGTAGCGTTAACTGTCAACGCCCCCACTTCTCAGGAGCGTCCCAGCCGTGCGAATCGCAGTCACCGGCTCAATCGCCACCGACCACCTCATGACCTTCCCCGGCCGCTTCGCCGACCAGTTCGTCGCGGAGCAGCTGCACACGGTCTCCCTCTCCTTCCTCGTCGACAACCTCGATGTGCGCAGGGGCGGAGTCGGCGCCAACATCTGCTTCGGCATGGGCCAGCTCGGCACCGGGCCGATTCTGGTCGGCGCCGCCGGGTCCGACTTCGACGAGTACCGCGCCTGGCTCGACCGCCACGGCGTGGACACCGACTCCGTCCGTATCTCGGAGGTCCTGCACACCGCACGCTTCGTCTGCACCACGGACTCCGACCACAACCAGATCGGCTCCTTCTACACCGGCGCGATGAGCGAGGCGCGCCAGATCGAGCTCAAGTCCGTCGCCGACCGGGTCGGCGGCCTCGACCTTGTGCTGATCGGCGCGGACGACCCCGAGGCGATGCTCCGCCACACCGAGGAGTGCAAGACCCGCTCGATCCCGTTCGCCGCGGACTTCTCCCAGCAGATCGCGCGGATGAGCGGCGACGACATCCGCACCCTCCTCGACGGCGCCACGTACCTCTTCTCCAACGAGTACGAGAAGGGGCTCATCGAGTCCAAGACCGGCTGGAGCGACGCAGAGATCCTGGACAGGGTCGGCCACCGGGTCACCACACTCGGCTCGAACGGCGTCCGCATCGAGCAGACGGGCGAGGAGCCGATCGAGGTCGGCTGCCCGGAGGAGGACGCGAAGGTCGACCCGACCGGCGTCGGCGACGCGTTCCGGGCGGGCTTCCTCTCCGGCCTGTCCTGGGGTGTGAGCCTGGAGCGCGCGGCGCAGGTCGGCTGCATGCTGGCGACGCTGGTCATCGAGACGCTCGGCACGCAGGAGTACACGCTGCGGCGGGCTCACTTCATGGACCGCTTCACCAAGGCGTACGGCCATGAGGCGGCGGCGGAGGTCCAGGCCCACCTGAGCTAGCCGCCGGGGCTCCGCCCCGGACCCTCCCCCATAGCCCTTCGGACATGGGAGGTGCCCCCACCCCCTACGCCCTAGCGGGCGTGGGGGACCCCCACCTCAATCGCCGGAGGGGCTGAATTTCAGCCCGTCCGGCGATTGAGGCCCCCCGTCGGGCCCCGCGCATCACGCCAGCCGCCGCACCACGTACGCCGAACCCCGCTCCGCCGGCTCCTCCCCCACGTACTCCTGCCCCCGCATCTCGCACCACGCCGGGATGTCCAGCCGCGCCGCCTCGTCGTCCGACAGGACCGTCACCGTCTCGCCGACCGGCACGTCACCGATCACCTTCGCCAGCTCGATCACCGGAATCGGGCAGCGCTTGCCCCGGGCGTCGACGACCAGGGATCCCGCCGTGCCCGCCGCCGAAGGCGTCACCGGCGCGCCGAGCCGCTCCCGTACTTCCGCCACCACCCCCGGCAGGACCTCCAGAAAGCGGTCCACGTCCTCCTCCGGCGTGCCGAGGGGGAGTGAGACGCGGACATTTCCCTCCGAGAGCACGCCCATCGCCCGCAGCACATGGCTCGGCGTAAGCGTGCTGCTCGTGCAGGAGGAGCCCGACGATACGGAGAACCCGGCCCGGTCCAGCTCGTGCAGCAGAGTCTCTCCGTCGACATAGAGACAGGAGAAGGTGACGAGATGGGGGAGCCGGCGCACCGGATCGCCCACCACCTCCACATCCGGGACCAGCTCCGGGACCCGCGCGCGGATCCGGTCCACCAGGGCCCGCAGCCGTACCGCCTCGTCCGCAGCCTCGGCCCGCACCGCCCGCAGCGAGGCCGCCGCGGCCACGATCCCCGGGATGTTCTCGAAGCCGGCCGACCGCCCCGACTCCCGCTCGTCGGCGGGGCCTTGGGGTGCGAACCGGACACCCTTGCGTACGGCGAGCAGCCCGACCCCCGCCGGACCGCCCCACTTGTGGGCGCTTCCCGCGAGCAGCGACCAGGCCCCGGCCGCCGGCCCCCACGCGAGTGACTGCGCCGCGTCGACCAGCAGCGGCACCCCGGCCGCCCGGCATGCCTCGGCGACCTCGGCCACCGGCTGCTCCGTCCCCACCTCGTGGTTGGCCGACTGCAGGCAGGCCAGCGCGGTGTCCTCCCGCAGGGCGGCGGCGTACGCGGCGGGGGAGACCGCTCCGGACCGCTCCACCGGGACCTCGGTCACCGACCGGGAGTCCGCCCCGCCGTCCGCCCCCTCGTACGAGGTCGCCGCATGGAGTACCGAGGAGTGCTCGACCGCGGAAACGACCAGGTGGCGCCCGACACGCCGACGGGCCGCGAGCGCGCCGGAAATTCCCAGGTGAACCGCGCGCGTCCCCGAAGGAGTGAAGACGAGCTCGTCCGGACGGCAGCCCACGGCCTCCGCCGCGGCCTCCCGCGCCGCGTCCAGAAGCAGCCTGGCGCGCCGCCCCTCGCGGTAGAGCCGGGCGGGGTCGGCCCAGCCCTCGTCCAGGGATGCCTGCAGGGCCTGCCGGGCAACCGGGTGCAGAGGAGCGGATGACGCGACGTCGAAGTAAGGCACACTGCCACGCTAACCCCCATACGCGGAGGGGGCGTCAGATGCCTGCCGGAGGCCGGGATTCCAGGGGCGTTCCACCCCTTCGGGGTGTCGGGCGGCGCGTTAAGCACCCTCCCCGCGCGACCCCAAATAGCGTCCAGTAGGGTTTGGTCCGCATAAACATCCAAACCCCTGCCCGCGTCAGGGCCGGCGACCGACCAGTGAGACGGCCGCGGCATGCCGCGCGGGCCGAGACTCTCGGGAAGGCGCTACGTGAGTCCCAACGGCTCCGACCGCTCGTCGCGGCGCCCGATGCGGCGGAAGCTGCTCCAGGTGCTGACCGCGGGCGTGGTCCTGGCGACCGCCTCTGGTTGCACATACAAGGACTTCCCCCGCCTTGGAATGCCCACCCCGGTAACGGAAGAGGCCCCTCGGATCCTCTCCCTCTGGCAGGGCTCGTGGGCGGCAGCGCTCGTCACGGGCGTGCTGGTGTGGGGTCTGATCATCTGGAGTGTCATCTTCCACCGGCGCAGCCGCACCAAGGTGGAGGTACCTCCGCAGACCCGGTACAACATGCCCATCGAGGCCTTGTACACGGTCGTTCCGCTCATCATCGTTTCGGTGCTCTTCTACTTCACCGCGCGTGATGAGTCGAAGCTCCTCTCCCTCTCCGAAAAGCCTGCCCACACGGTCAACGTGGTCGGCTACCAGTGGAGCTGGGGCTTCAACTACGTCGAGAACGTGGAAGGCTCCGAGGGAGACGCCAAGACCAACAAGGAACTGAAGGCCGTCCCGGACAAGTACCGCGCGGACTTCCCGGCGAACGCGGGCGGCGTCTACGACGCCGGCATCCCCGGCACCCGGAACCCCCAGACCGGCAACCCGGGCCCGACCCTGTGGCTGCCGAAGGGCGAGAAGGTCCGGTTCATCCTGACCTCTCGTGACGTCATTCACTCCTTCTGGGTGGTCCCCTTCCTGTTCAAGCAGGACGTCATCCCCGGTCACACCAACGTCTTCGAGGTGACTCCGAACCAGGAGGGCACCTTCCTCGGCAAGTGCGCCGAGCTCTGCGGCGTCGACCACTCCCGGATGCTCTTCAACGTCAAGGTGGTCTCCCCGGAGCGCTACCAGCAGCACCTGAAGGAGCTGGCCGAGAAGGGGCAGACCGGCTACATCCCGTCTGGCATTGAGCAGACGGACCCGGCCAGGAATGCGGAGAAGAACCAACTGTGAGCATCCTCAACGAACCCCAGGGTGCCGCCGCAGCTGACGACTCGTACGAGAACGAGCTGCCGGTACGGCGCAAGCAGCCCGGCAAAGTCGTCGTGACGTGGCTTACCACCACCGACCACAAGACGATCGGCACGCTCTACCTGGTCACGTCGTTCGCCTTCTTCTGCATCGGCGGCCTGATGGCGCTCTTCATGCGCGCCGAGCTGGCCCGTCCCGGCACGCAGATCATGTCGAACGAGCAGTTCAACCAGGCATTCACGATGCACGGCACGATCATGCTGCTGATGTTCGCGACGCCGCTGTTCGCCGGATTCGCGAACTGGATCATGCCGCTGCAGATCGGCGCGCCCGATGTGGCGTTCCCGCGGCTGAACATGTTCGCGTACTGGCTGTACCTCTTCGGCTCGCTGATCGCGGTGGCCGGCTTCCTCACCCCGCAGGGTGCGGCCGACTTCGGCTGGTTCGCCTACTCCCCGCTGTCGGACGCGGTCCGCTCGCCGGGCATCGGCGCCGATATGTGGATCATGGGTCTGGCCTTCTCCGGCTTCGGCACGATCCTCGGTTCGGTCAACTTCATCACCACGATCATCTGCATGCGCGCGCCCGGCATGACGATGTTCCGGATGCCGATCTTCACCTGGAACGTGCTGCTGACCGGTGTGCTGGTCCTGCTCGCCTTCCCGGTACTGGCCGCCGCGCTCTTCGCGCTGGAGGCAGACCGGAAGTTCGGGGCCCATATCTTCGACGCGGCCAACGGCGGCTCGTTGCTCTGGCAACACCTCTTCTGGTTCTTCGGCCATCCAGAGGTGTACATCATCGCCTTGCCGTTCTTCGGGATCGTCTCCGAAGTGATCCCCGTCTTCAGCCGCAAGCCGATGTTCGGCTACATCGGCCTGGTGGGCGCGACCATCGCGATCGCCGGTCTGTCCGTGACGGTGTGGGCGCACCACATGTACGTCACAGGCGGCGTGCTCTTGCCGTTCTTCTCCTTCATGACCTTCCTGATCGCGGTACCGACCGGTGTGAAGTTCTTCAACTGGATCGGCACCATGTGGAAGGGCTCACTGTCCTTCGAGACACCGATGCTCTGGACGATCGGCTTCCTGGTCACCTTCACCTTCGGTGGACTGACCGGCGTCATCCTGGCCTCGCCCCCGATGGACTTCCACGTCTCCGACTCGTACTTCGTCGTCGCGCACTTCCACTACGTCGTCTTCGGCACCGTGGTCTTCGCGATGTTCGCCGGCTTCCACTTCTGGTGGCCGAAGTTCACGGGCAAGATGCTGGACGAGCGGCTCGGCAAGATCACCTTCTGGACGCTGTTCATCGGCTTCCACGGCACGTTCCTGGTGCAGCACTGGCTGGGCGCCGAGGGCATGCCGCGTCGTTACGCGGACTACCTCGCCGCCGACGGCTTCACCGCGCTGAACACCATCTCCACGATCAGCTCGTTCCTGCTCGGTCTGTCGGTCCTGCCGTTCTTCTACAACGTCTGGAAGACCGCCAAGTACGGCAAGAAGATCGAGGTCGACGACCCGTGGGGCTACGGCCGTTCGCTCGAATGGGCGACATCGTGCCCGCCGCCGCGGCACAACTTCCTCACCCTGCCGCGGATTCGCAGCGAATCCCCGGCGTTCGACCTGCACCACCCGGAGATCGCGGCGCTCGACCAGCTCGAGCACGCCGGCCACGGCGCCAGCGTCATCGCCGGTGAGAAGGAGGCAGGCAAGTGAGGATCCAGGGCAAGATGTTCCTCTGGCTGAGCGTCTTCATCCTCGCCATGGCCATCCTGTATGGCGTGTGGTCGAAGGAGCCGGCCGGTACCACCGCGCTCTTCCTGGGCTTCGGCCTGAGCATCATGATCGGCTACTACCTGGCCTTCACGGCCCGGCGGGTCGACTCCATGGCGCAGGACAACAAGGACGCCGACGTGGCGGACGAGGCCGGCGAGGTGGGGTTCTTCTCCCCGCACAGCTGGCAGCCGCTCTCCCTTGCCGTCGGAGGTGCCCTGGCTTTCCTGGGCGTCGTCTTCGGCTGGTGGCTGCTGTACTTCTCGGCCCCGGTCATCCTGGTCGGTCTCTGGGGCTGGGTGTTCGAGTACTACCGCGGTGAGAGCCAGAACCAGTAACACCGCGTCAGCAACACACGGGCCGGGCCCGGATCCCCCTCACTCCTGAGGGGGATCCGGGCCCCTCGTTTGGAGTCACCCGGCGCGCCGTTGCAGACCTGTCTTCATAACGTGTGCTTATGAACCAAACGCCGCGCTTCCGCACCGTTCTCAGCTGCACCCTGCTGGTCGTGTCCTTCGGGGCGGCAGTGGCCGCGTGCGGCGACGCCGACAGCCACCCGCTCGCTGCGAAGCCCTTCGACGCGGCGGAGCAGGTCTCCTTCAACACGCCCAAGGGCAGGGTCAAGGTGGACCCTGACAAGCCCCTGGAGGTCACCACCAACGGCGGCAACGGCCGGATCACCGATGTGACGGTCACCGACGACTCGGACCACCACCTGGCGGGCGAACTCTCCGCGGACGGCGCCCGCTGGCGCTCCACCGCGCCGCTGTCGGCCGGCGTCAAGTACACCGTGAAGGTATCCACGGAGGACGAGGACGGCGCCCCGGGCGCCCGCACGCTCACCTTCGAGACATCCCCCGCCAAGCGGCTGCTGACGGTCAAGTTCGGCCCGAAGGCGGGCACGTACGGCGTCGGCCAGCCCATAACCGCGGAGCTCAGCGCTCCGGTCAAGGCCAAGGAGGCCAGGGCCGTGGTCGAAAGTGCCCTGAGGGTCCAGTCCGAGCCGTCCGTGGAGGGCTCCTGGTACTGGGTCGACGACAAGAAGCTGCACTTCCGCCCGAAGGAGTACTGGCCCACCGGCGCGACCGTCAGCGCCACCAGCAACCTCCAGGGCGTAAAGGTCTCCGACAAGATCTACGGCACCGCCTCGGAGCCGCTGGCGCTCACCATCGGGGACCGAATAGAGGCCGTAACCGACGCCGGAGCGCACAACATGACGGTCATGCGCAACGGAGAAGTGATCAATACCATTCCGGTGACCACGGGCAAGCCCGGCTTCTCCACCCGTAACGGAATCAAGGTCGTGCTCGGCAAGGAGTACTTCGTACGGATGCGCGGTACCAGCATCGGGATCGCCGAGGGCAGTTCAGAATCGTACGACCTGCCCGTCTACTACGCGACACGCGTCACCTGGAGCGGGGAGTACGTCCACGCCGCGCCCTGGTCCGTCGGCTCACAGGGGTACGCGAACGTCAGCCACGGCTGCACCGGAATGTCGACCGGCAACGCCGCGTGGTTCTACAAGACCGTCCGCGAGGGCGACATCGTCAAGGTCATCAACAGCCGCGGGAACGAGATGGACACCTTCGGCAACGGCTTCGGCGACTGGAACCTGGCCTGGGACAAGTGGCGCAAGGGCAGCGCCCTGGTGGCCGACACCAGGGACGGCAGCGACCCCACGGCGGCGGCGCGGCTGCGTCCCCAGGTCTGACCGGCCCGGGTCTGACCGGCCCGGGTCTGACCGGCCCGGGTCTGACGGGTCCCGGGTCTGACCGGCCCGGGTCTGACGGGTCCCGGGTCTGACGGGTCCCGGGCCTACGCGTCGACGCCGAGCCGGCCGCGCAGCAGGGCGGCCAGTGCGTCCGCGAACTCCACCGGATCGACCGGAAGGGTCACCGCGGCGTCCGCACGGCTCCAGGTGGCCAGCCAGGCGTCCTGTGGGCGGCCGATCAGCAGCAGCACCGGCGGGCAGTTGAAGATCTCGTCCTTGATCTGCCGGCATACGCCCATGCCGCCCGCGGGAACCGTCTCGCCGTCCAGTACGCAGACGTCGACGCCCCCCTCGTCCAGCGCCTTGAGGACAGCGGGCAGGGTCGCGCACTCCAGGAACTCCACCGGCGGTACGTCGGCCGCCGGCCTGCGTCCCGCCGCCAACCGGACCTGCTCCCGGGTGCCCGAGTCGTCGCTGTAGACCAGGACCGTGGCAGTCGCCTGCATTGTTCCTCCGTCGTTGGATCAGGAACCGATGCGCCGGATGCTACTCCGTCCGACTCCCTGTCAACAGCAGTTCGGGCAGTGCTTCGATGGGCCGTTCGGGCTGGACAAAGCCCACTGACACACCGAACGGCACCCCCCGGAGTGAGGGCGGGATAAGCGACCGACATAATGTCGGTCGTGGCGACAGCAACGACAGTAGAAACCGGGCACGCGCACCCGTCGGTCAATCGGCCGAACCTCACCAGCGTCGGAACCATCATCTGGCTGAGTTCCGAGCTGATGTTCTTCGCGGCCCTCTTCGCGATGTACTTCACCCTGCGATCGGTGACGGGTGCCGAGTTCTGGAAGACGCAGGCGGATCACCTGAACTTCCCGTTCTCGGCGACGAACACCACGATCCTGGTGCTCTCCTCCCTCACCTGCCAGCTCGGCGTCTTCGCCGCTGAGCGGGGCGATGTGAAGAAGCTCCGCACCTGGTTCGTGATCACCTTCGTGATGGGTGCGATCTTCATCGGAGGCCAGGTCTTCGAGTACACCGAGCTGGTCAAGGACGCGGGCCTCTCGCTCTCGTCCGACCCGTACGGCTCGGTGTTCTACCTGACCACCGGTTTCCACGGCCTGCACGTGACGGGCGGACTCATCGCCTTCCTGCTGGTTCTCGGGAGGACCTACGCGGCCAGGAGATTCACTCACGAGCAGGCAACCGCCGCCATCGTCGTGTCCTACTACTGGCACTTCGTCGATGTCGTCTGGATCGGCCTCTTCGCCACGATCTACATGATCAAGTAGTGGCGTGGGCAGCTCGCTGTCCGAAGCAGACACAGTCCAGAAGCATCGACGCAGAAGATCCTGACACCGGGGTAATCCGTGAAAAAGCTCTCCGCACGACGACGCCATCCGCTGGCGGCGGTCGTCGTCCTACTCCTCGCGCTGGCGGCTACTGGGGGGCTGTACGCCGCGTTCGCACCCGCGGACAAGGCGCAGGCCGATGAAACCGCCCAGTCACTCGCCATCAAGGAGGGCAAGAAGCTCTACACCGTCGGCTGCGCCAGCTGCCACGGAACCGGCGGTCGGGGCACCTCTGACGGCCCGAGCCTGGTCGGCGTCGGCTCCGCCGCCGTCGACTTCCAGGTCGGCACGGGCCGGATGCCGGCCCAGCAGCCCGGCGCACAGGTGCCGAAGAAGAAGGTCATCTACTCGCAGAGCGAGATCGACCAGCTCGCGGCGTACGTCGCCTCCCTCGGCGCCGGTCCGATCACGCCGACCGAGAAGCAGTACAGCCCCGAGGGTGCGGACATCGCCAAGGGTGGCGACCTGTTCCGCACCAACTGCGCCCAGTGCCACAACTTCACCGGTGAGGGCGGTGCCCTGACGGACGGCAAGTACGCCCCGAACCTCGAGGACGTGGACCCCAAGCATGTCTACGAGGCCATGCAGACCGGCCCGCAGAACATGCCCTCCTTCCCCGACACGATCCTGCCGGAGCAGCAGAAGCGGGACGTCATCGCGTACCTCCACACCGTGAACAGTGGAGAGGCCGAGAGCCCCGGCGGCCTCAAGCTGGGTGGCCTCGGCCCCGTCAGCGAGGGTCTTTTCGGCTGGGTCTTCGGGCTGGGTGCACTGATCGCAGTTGCCGTCTGGGTCGCGGCCCACACCGCTAAGGCCAAGAAGTCATGAGTAGCCAAGAGATTCCAGAAGAGAACCTGCCTGCTGAGCAGGACACCGCGCACGGCGCGGTAAAGGTCGCCGACGAGCCGTTCGCGGACCCGGGGCTGCCGCCCCACAAGCCGCGCATCCAGGACATCGACGAGCGGGCCGCCAAGCGCTCCGAGCGCGCGGTCGCCTTCCTGTTCACGCTGTCGATGCTGGCCACCGTCGCCTTCATCGCCTCGTACGTCATCTTCCCGGTCGACAAGATCGTGTTCATCTGGCCGATCGGCCATGTGAGCGCGCTCAACTTCGCGCTGGGCACCACGCTCGGCGTCGCGCTCTTCTGTATCGGCGCGGGCGCGGTCCACTGGGCCCGCACCCTGATGTCCGATGTGGAGGTCGCCGACGAGCGGCACCCCATCGCGGCCGAGCCCGAGGTCAGGGCCAAGGTCATGGCCGACTTCGCGGCGGGCGCCGAGGAGTCCGGCTTCGGCCGGCGCAAGCTGATCCGCACCACGATGTTCGGCGCGCTGGCGCTGGTGCCGCTCTCCGGTGTGGTGCTGCTGCGCGACCTGGGCCCGCTGCCCGAGAAGAAGCTGCGGTCCACCCTGTGGGCCAAGGGCAAGCAACTCATCAACATGAACACGAATGAGCCGCTGCGTCCCGAGGACATCGTCGTCGGTTCGCTGACCTTCGCCATGCCCGAGGGCCTGGAGGAGGACAGCCACGACTTCCAGAAGGAAATCGCCAAGGCGGCCCTGATGATCGTCCGAATCCAGCCGGACGACATCAAGGACAAGCGCGAACTCGAGTGGTCGCACGAGGGCATCGTGGCGTACTCGAAGATCTGCACCCACGTCGGCTGCCCGATCAGCCTGTACGAGCAGCAGACGCACCACGTGCTCTGCCCCTGCCACCAGTCCACCTTCGACCTCTCCGACGGCGCCCGCGTCATCTTCGGCCCGGCCGGTCACGCCCTCCCGCAGCTGCGGATCGGCGTGAACGCCGAGGGCAACCTTGAGGCGCTCGGCGACTTCGAAGAGCCCGTCGGTCCTTCCTTCTGGGAGCGCGGATGAGTACTACATCTGAGACGAACCGCAAGGCACCCGCGGGTGAGCGGGTCGCCGACTGGGCGGACGGCCGGCTCGGGATCTACTCCCTGGCCAAGGCCAACATGCGGAAGATCTTCCCGGACCACTGGTCCTTCATGCTGGGTGAGATCGCCCTCTACAGCTTCATCATCATCATCCTCACGGGTGTGTATCTGACGCTGTTCTTCCACCCGAGCATGAACGAGGTCGTGTACGAGGGCTCGTACGTGCCCATGCAGGGCATCCGGATGTCCGAGGCGTACGCCTCGACGCTGGACATCAGCTTCGACGTCCGCGGCGGTCTGCTGATCCGGCAGATCCACCACTGGGCGGCGCTGATCTTCGTCGCGGCCATGATCGTGCACATGATGCGCGTCTTCTTCACGGGCGCCTTCCGCAAGCCGCGTGAGATCAACTGGCTGTTCGGCTTCCTGCTGCTGGTCCTGGGCATGTTCACCGGCTTCACCGGCTACTCGCTCCCCGACGACCTGCTGTCCGGTACGGGCGTCCGGTTCATGGAGGGCGCGATTCTCTCCATGCCGATCGTCGGCACGTACCTGTCGTTCTTCCTCTTCGGCGGGGAGTTCCCCGGCGGGGACTTCGTGAGCCGGTTCTACTCGATCCACGTGCTGCTGCTGCCGGGCATCATGATGGGCCTGCTGGTGGCCCACCTGATCCTGGTCTTTTACCACAAGCACACGCAGTTCGCGGGCCCCGGACGTACGAACAAGAACGTCGTCGGCATGCCGCTGCTGCCGGTCTACATGGCCAAGGCCGGAGGCTTCTTCTTCCTGGTCTTCGGCATCATCTCGATCATCGCCGCGGTCGCTTCGATCAACCCGATCTGGGCTCTCGGCCCCTACCGTCCGGACCAGGTGTCCACCGGCGCTCAGCCGGACTGGTACATGGGCTTCTCGGAGGGCCTGATCCGGGCCATGCCCGGCTGGGAGATCAACTTCGCGGGCCACACCCTCGCTCTGGGCGTGTTCATCCCGCTGATGATCTTCCCGATGATCCTTGCGGTGATCGCGGTCTACCCCTTCGTCGAGTCCTGGATCACCGGGGACAAGCGCGAGCACCACATCCTGGACCGCCCGCGCAACGCCCCGACCCGTACGGCCTTCGGTGTGGCCTGGCTGACCTGGTACGTCATCCTGCTGATCGCCGGTGGAAACGACATGGTCGCCATCTTCTTCCACCTGTCGATCAACCACATCACCTGGTTCGCCCGGATCGCCTTCTTCGTCGGCCCGGTGATCGCCTTCATCATCACCAAGCGGATCTGCCTCGGTCTCCAGCGCCGCGACCGGGACAAGGTGCTGCACGGACGCGAGTCCGGCATCATCAAGCGCCTGCCGCACGGTGAGTTCGTCGAGATCCATGAGCCGCTCTCGCAGGGCGAGCTGTACAAGCTCACCTCGCACGAGCAGTACAAGCCGGCCGAGATCGGCCCGACGGTCGACGAGAACGGCGTCGAGCGCAAGGTGAAGCTCACGGAGAAGCTGCGAGCCAAGCTCAGCAAGGGCTACTACGGGGGAGACAGCCAGATCCCCAAGCCCACGGTCGAGGAGTACAAGGAGATCACGAGCGGCCACGGCCACCACTGATCCCACCCGACCGCGAGGTCGCCGCAGCTGGAGCCCCGTCCATTCGTCGGACGGGGCTCTTCGCTGTCTGCTGGGCTGGATAGGGTGGACCCATCCCTATTCGGCTGTGGACCCAGGAGTGGACCATGAACGTTGTGACCCCGGTCGGCGGCGACAGCGTGGCGGACCTCTCCTGGCCCCAGGTGCTGAACGCTCTCCTCGACAACCGCGACCAGAGCGCGGAGGCCACCGCGTGGGCCATGGACCGCATCCTCAGCGGCGAGGCGACGAACGCGCAGATCGCAGGCTTCGCGGTGGCCCTGCGCGCCAAGGGCGAGACCGTCGAGGAGATCTCCGGTCTCGTACGGACCATGTACGCGCACGCGAACCTGATCGAGGTGCCCGGGCCGAGCGTCGACATCGTCGGGACCGGCGGCGACGGTGCCAAGACCGTGAACATCTCCACGATGTCCGCGATCGTGGTCGCGGGGACGGGTGCGAAGGTCGTCAAGCACGGCAACCGCGCCGCGTCGTCGGCGAGCGGTGCGTCCGACGTACTGGAGAAGCTCGGCGTCAATCTCGAGCTCACCCCGCAGCGGGTCGCCCAGGTCGCGGAAGAGGCGGGCATCACCTTCTGCTTCGCGGTGAAGTTCCACCCGGCCCTGCGGCATGTGGCGGCCGCCCGTAAGGAGCTGGGCATCCGCACCACTTTCAACTTCCTCGGCCCGCTCACCAACCCGGCGAAGGTGAAGGCGCAGGCCACCGGTGTCGCGGACGCGCGGATGGCGCCGATTCTGGCCGGTGTACTGGCCGAGCGCGGTTCCTCGGCGCTGGTCTTCCGCGGCGACGACGGCCTCGACGAGCTGACCACGACGGCGACCTCCCGGGTGTGGGTGGTACGGGACGGGGCGGTGCGCGAGGAGGCCTTCGACCCGCGGGACATCGGCATCAGCCTCGTGCCGGTCGAGGCCCTGCGCGGCGCCGACGCATCGTTCAACGCGGATGTCGCGCGTCGGCTGCTCGGCGGCGAGACCGGGCCCGTACGGGACGCGGTGCTGCTCAACTCGGCGGCGGCTCTCGTCGCGCTGGAGCCGACGCACGGCACGCTGAACGAGCAGCTGGCGGCGGGCATCGAAAGGGCCGCCGAGTCGATCGACTCGGGTGCGGCCAGAGCAGTGCTCGAGCGGTGGGTGGCCGCGAGTAACGCCTGAGGCTGCGGTGGCGTGAGGCAAGGCGTGGTTCGGTTCCTGTCTCAGGAACTGGACCTCGCCTTGCATGCTGTGGGACGTATGGCAGGATGCTCTTCAAGGTCATGAGTGACAGCGATTACGGCCCCGGCTCGCTGTCCGGCAACCCTCCGTCCGTGGCGGGGTGCCCCGGGTGAAGACCAGGCCGTAGGCAGCGAGGTCTGCGGCAAGCGCGGACCCCTGCAAGCCCTGGGGTCCTGGTCCTCAAGGGAGCAGTCTCGTGAGCAAGCGAATGCGATAGGGCTACACGCCCCTTCTTCAGTACGCCTCCGTGCGGCAGTTGCCGTGTGTTCGAGGCAACCCCTGTGCGCCGAGCGGCCGTTGAGGCGCGCAGGTCCTACCGAAGCCTCCCCCTGACTTCGTCGGGGGGACCCCCAGCCTCGTCCTGCCGGGAGATACCGCCATGTCCGCACGCCCGAACGCCGTTGCCTCCGCTGCCACCGCCACCGCCACCGCTGTCGCCCCCGCCGAGTCCGACCCTGCCTGTGCCGCGCCACTGCCCGTCCTCGGCCGGGACGTCACCGTCCCGCTCGTCACCGGCGGCGAAGTCACCTACGCCGCACTCGACTACGCGGCGAGCGCCCCGGCCCTGCAGCGGGTGTGGGACGACGTCGCTGCCTACGCCCCGTACTACGGCAGCGTGCACCGCGGCGCCGGGTACCTCTCGCAGCTGTCCACCGACCTCTTCGAGAACAGCCGGGTCACGGTCGCGGAGTTCCTCGACTGCCGCCCGGACGACCAGGTCGTCTTCACCCGCTCCACGACCGACTCGCTGAACCTGCTGGCGGCCGTGATCCCCGCCGACTGCGAGGTCTTCGTCTTCGAGACCGAGCACCACGCCTCGCTGCTGCCGTGGGGGTCCCCCCACGCCGCAGGGCGTAGGGGGAGAGATGCCCGGGTGACGTATCTGAACGCGCCGCGTACGCCGGCGGAGGCGGTGCAGACGCTGGAGCGCGCGCTCGCCGAACGTGACTCGTACGGCCCGGCATTGGTCTGCGTGACCGGTGCGTCCAATGTCACCGGTGAGCTGTGGCCGGTGAAGGAGCTCGCGGCCGCCGCGCACGCCCACGGCGCGCGGATCGTGCTCGACGCGGCTCAGCTCGCGCCCCACCACCCCGTGTCCGTACAGGAGCTGGACGTCGACTGGGTCGCCTTCTCCGGGCACAAGCTGTACGCGCCGTTCGGCTCGGGCGTGCTGGCCGGCCGTGCGGACTGGCTTCGGGACGCGGAGCCGTACCTCGCCGGCGGCGGTGCCTCGCGCAAGGTCGCGAGGCGCGCGGACGGCGGCGTGGACGTCGACTGGCACACCACGGCCGCCCGCCACGAGGCCGGTTCGCCGAACGTCATCGGTGTCTACTCCATCGCCTCCGCCTGCAAGGCGCTCACCGAGGCGGGCTTCGACAACCTGGTCGCCCGGGAGCAGCACCTCGTCGCGAAGGTCCGCGCGGGCCTGGCCGAGGTGGCCGAGGTGAAGGTGCTCTCGCTGTTCGGGGACGACGCTCCTCGGGTGGGCGTCATCTCCTTCGTCGTCGAGGGCTGGAACAGCTCGCACTTCGCGGCCGCGCTCTCTGCGGAGTACGGCATCGGCGTACGGGACGGGCTGTTCTGCGCGCACCCGCTGGTGCGGACCCTGCTGGGCAGCGACCCGCAGGACCCGGGCGAGTGCGGCGCTCCGGAGGCCGAGCCGGGCGAACGCTCGCTCAACGCGATCCGCGTGAGCTTCGGGGCGGGTACGCCGGACGAGCATGTGGAGCGTTTCGTACGGGCGGTGAAGGAGCTGGTGCGCGAGGGCGCCAAGTGGAACTACCGCACGGAGGACGGCCGCTGCGTCCCCGCCGTGTGACGCCGGGCTCCGCCCCGGACCCGAACAAGCCCGCGCCGGAAGGCGCGGGCTTGTTGCGTATGCGGCGGAGGCGGAACGCCCCCGAACCCGGGCGGCAGCTTCGCGCCGCGACGCGCTACGAGTCCAGGCCGATCGCGAACGCCGCCTCCAGGTCGTGCTGCGAATACGTACGGAACGCCACATGCGTGTCCGTGCCCTCGACGCCCTGGATCTTGCTGATGCGGCCCGGGATGACGTCCGCCAGGTCGTCGTGCTTGGCCACCCGCACCATCGCGATCAAGTCGTACGTGCCGGTGACGGAGAAGACCTCGCTGACGCTGTCCAGCGCGGCGATCGACTCGGCGATCTCGGGGATGCGGTCCACGCTGGTCTTGATGAGCACGATCGCGGTGATCACGGTTGGCTTTCTCCCTCGGTGGCCGCTGCTTGGGCCTTCACTCTAGTCGCATGCCGGAATCGTCCCCAGGCGTAGAGAAACCCGGCCCCGAACCCCACCAGATGCGCGAGATACGCGACGCCGGGGCCGCTGCCCGCCTGCTGTGCCGCCAGCCACTGCAGGACGAACCAGAAGATCAGCACGATCCACGCGGGGAAGCGCAAAGGCAGGAAGAAGAGGAACGGAAAGAGACTGGTGACCCGGGCCTTGGGGAAGAGGAAGAGGAACGCGCCGAGCACGCCCGAGATCGCCCCGGATCCTCCCACCAGGGTCTGCTCGGAGTCGGCGTTGGCCGCCGCGTAGGCGAGCAGCGCGAGATAGCCGCAGCCCACATAGAAGAGGGCGAACTCCAGCTGCCCCACGCGCTCCTCGGCCATCGCCCCGAAGACGTAGAGGAAGAGCATGTTGCCGAGCAGATGCAGCCAGCTGCCGTGGACGAAGAGGGCGGTGAGAGGGGTGAGGAGCGGGTGGAGGGTGCCGGGCGAGCTGTTCAGCAGTTCCGCAGGGATCACGCCCCAGCGTTCGAAGTACGCGCTCTGGGCGGCGAGCAGTGTGTCACCGGTGCCGTACACCGGGTTGAGGCCCGAGACCGGGCTGAGGAGGAATACCGCACAGCAGACGGCGATCACGCCGTATGTCACCGCGGGCCCCGTCACCGCGCCCCGCACCGCCGCCCGTGCCGTGCCCTGCCAACTGATCATGGACAGAGCATGGCCTAGTGGGGCTGAACGGTACAGAGTGCCTCGCCGCGCCATCGGGTCCCTGCGAGGCCGTAGGGTTACGGGCAGTACATCCGCGGTTCGACGGCGCACAGCGGCACCTGCATACGCACGACGAAAGAGGACGGCACGATGACGACGGTTCCCCCGCCGACGGCCGGTACCCGCTGGCGCTGCACGCTCTGCGGCAACCTCACGCGCTTCGATGTAACCCGTTCCTCCAAGGTCGTCGAATACGTCCATCTGGACCTGGCCGGAGAGCCGACGGTCGAGGAGCGCGAGGTGGTCAGTGAGACCATCGAGTCGGTGCGCTGCCGTTGGTGCAACGCGGTGGACCAGATCGAGCTGGTGGACAGGCCGGGCGCCGGCTCCTGAGGGAGCGGCCCGAACGGGTAGTGGGGTGACGGATCGTGGAGCAGCCTGCAAGCGGCGCTGAGCCGGCCGGTGCGGCCGGTGACGCCGCCGAGGCGCTCGACCGCCCGTTGCCGGACGGCGTACGGCGCAGGGTCATGGCGCTGGTCTCGGACGCTTTCGGCGGCCTGACCGTTGCCGAACTTCCGGCCCAGCTGCGGCAGTACGCCCGGTTCACCCCCACCCGGCGAGCCAAATTCGCGGGCAACGCGATGGCCGCCGCCCTGGAGAGCGACCCGGTTTTCCGGCAGCGCATCGGCGAGCGGCTCAGCCAGGCCCAGCCGGAGCTGTCCCGGGCGCTGGAGTCCGGATCGCCGCCCGCGGCCGCCGACCCCGTCGATGTGGCGGCCGCCGCCTATGTGCTGCGACCCACCGGATGGGTGAAACTTGTCGCCGCTGCGGGTGAGGAGGCCCAGCGCGCGGACGCCGAGCGCGCCGACGAGGCCGGGCGACGCGAGCTGGAACGGCTGCGCGAGGAGCTCACGGAGGCCCGCGGCCTGACCAAGAGCGAGACCGAGCGGCTGCGCACGGAGCTGGAGGCGGCCCGTAAGGAAGCCGAAACGCTTCGCCGTAAGCTCCGCAGCGCCCAGAGCGATGTGAAGCGCGGCGAGGCCGCTCTGCGCCGTAGAGACGCCGATATCGAAGCCATCAGGTCGGAGGCCGCGGCCCAGGTCTCGGCGGCCGAGAGTGAGAGCCGCCGGCTCAAGGCCCGCCTCGGCGAGGCGGAGGCCGCGCTGGAGGCGAGCCGCCGGGCCGCCCGGGAGGGCCGCTCGATCGAGGACATGCGGCTGCGGCTGCTGCTGGACACGGTGCTCGACGCGGCCCAGGGGCTGCGCCGGGAACTGGCTCTACCGCCCGCCGCCGTCCATCCCGCCGACACGGTCGACGCCGTCGAGCCGGGCCGGATGTCGCCCAAGGACATCGCGGCCCGTGCGCTCTCCGAGTCCGATCCCGCGCTCCTCGACCAGCTGCTCGCGCTGCCGCAGGCGCATCTGGTGGTGGACGGTTACAACGTCACCAAGACCGGCTATCCGACGATGCCGCTGGAGAAGCAGCGGCTGCGGCTGCTCGGCGGTCTCTCGGTGCTCGCGGCGCAGACCGGCGCCGAGATCACCTGTGTCTTCGACGGGGCGGAGCTGGCCGCCCCGGTGCTGCTGGCGCCGCCGCGCGGAGTGCGGGTGCTGTTCTCCAAGCCGGGCGTGACCGCCGACGAACTGATCCGTCAGCTGGTACGGGCGGAGCCGCCGGGGCGGCCCGTGGTGGTGGTCTCCACCGACCGTGAAGTCGCCGACGGAGTGGCGAAGGCGGGCGCGAGGCCCGTCGCGTCCGCCTTGTTGCTGAAGCGGCTTTCGCGCGTCTAGTTAACTGCCGTGCCAAATGCCCGAATTAGCTATTTGTCTGACGGACGTAGTGTCAAGTGGCAATTACTACGCGTGTGATGCGGGTAAAGAAAACGCTCAGCGACCGAGATTTTTCTCGACAGGATTTGAACTGATCACAGGAAGGTCACTAGGGTCGGGCCTCGAACCTTCGCGCGGTTGATCGCCCACCCGGGGCGACAGCGAAGGAACCGCCGAGTTCGTGCAGTTCAGTCCTTTATTTCCCCGTAAGGACCTGAAGTGCGGACGCCGGGGATTCAACCCCCCACAGCCCGGTAGGCGGCTCGAGGAAGAAGGAGCTCGCCTTCGTGGCGTCCCACCGTCGTCCCAAGCAGCCGAGCCGCACCCGTGTGACCGTGCTCACCGCGACCGCCGCCGCGGCCGTTGCCCTGACCTCCCAGGCCGCGCAGGCCGACCCGAAGCCGAGCAAGAGCGAGGTCAAGGAGAAGGTCGACAAGCTCTACGAAGAGGCAGAGGCGGCCACCGAGAAGTACAACGGGGCCAAGGAGCAGCAGGGGAAGATCCAGAAGCAGGTCGACGCCCTGCAGGACAAGGTCGCCCGCGGACAGGACGAGCTCAACACCCTGCGCGACGGCCTCGGTTCGGTGGCGAGCGCCCAGTACCGCTCCGGCGGCATCGACCCCGCGGTGCAGCTCTTCCTCTCCTCGGACCCGGACACCTACCTGGAGAAGGCCTCCGCGCTGGACCAGCTGGGCGCCAAGCAGTCCGAGGCGCTGTCCGAGATCCAGGCCAAGCAGCGGACCCTCGCGCAGCAGCGCCAGGAGGCCCAGGACAAGCTTGCCGACCTCGCCAGCACCCGCAAGGAGCTCGGCGAGAAGAAGAAGGAAGTCCAGACCAAGCTCGCCGCCGCGCAGAAGCTTCTCAACTCGCTCACCGCGCAGGAGCGTGCCGCGCTCTCCGCCGACGAGTCCCGCGCCAACCGCGCCAGCTCGCGCGCGGACCTCGGCAACTCGGTCCCCGCCTCGCAGCGCGCGGGCGCGGCCTTCTCCGCCGCCCAGAGCAAGATCGGTTCGCCGTACGTCTACGGCGCCTCCGGTCCCAGCTCCTTCGACTGCTCCGGGCTGACCTCCTGGGCGTACGCGCAGGCCGGTGTCTCCATACCGCGCACCTCCCAGTCGCAGGCCAACGCCGGCACCCGCATCTACTCGCAGGGTGCGCTCCAGCAGGGCGACCTGGTCATCTTCTACGGCGACATGCACCACGTCGGCTTCTACGCGGGCAACGGCCAGGTGCTGCACGCCCCGAAGCCCGGTGCCAGCGTGCGCTACGAGTCGATCAACAACATGCCGTTCCAGTTCGGCGTACGCATCTGACGCCCAATCGGGGGATTTCCCGCGCCTGTAACTGACGTCGCGCCCCGCCGGTGACCTGTGGTCTCCGGCGGGGCGTCACTTTCTGTGCATGTCAGGGGCGTTGGCCGCTGCGTGATCGCCCGGCTACTGTCTGCCGCGCAACATCCCTCGTACAGCGGAAGGGAGCGCGGCTCGTGGCGCCCCATCGACGGCTTTCACAGTCCGGCCTCACTCAGAGTGTCCGGGTCACCGTCCTGTCCGCCGCGGCGGCAACGGCCGCTGCGGCGCTCGGGGCCGCACCGGCGAGCGCTGACCCGCACGACGCCGCGGAGAGTGCCCGGGCCAAGGTCGACCGGCTGTACGAGGAGGCCGAGCAGGCCACCGAGCACTTCAACAAGGCCGGTGAGCGGGTCGAGCGGCTGCGCGAGCAGGTGGCGCAGGCGCAGGACAGCGTGGCCCGCGGCCAGGAGCGCGTCAACCGGATGCGGGGAGCGCTCGGTTCGGTCGCGGGCGCGCAGTACCGGTCGGGCGGCATGGACCCCGCGCTCGCCCTGCTGCTCTCCGCGGACCCGGACACCTACCTCGACAAGGCGGCGACCCTGGACAGGATCAGCGAGCGGCAGGCAACCGATCTGCAGGACCTTCGGCGGGCGCAGCGAAGACTCGGCCAGCAGCGCACGGAGGCCTACCACGACCTCGCAGAGCTGGAGCGCAGCCGGACCGCCGTCGCCCACCACAAGCGCACCGTCGAGCACAAACTCGCCGAGGCGCAGCGGCTGCTGAACGCCCTTCCGTCCCAGTACCGCGCCGCCTTCGACCGGGCATCCCGCTCCGGCCGCGGCTCCCTGCCCGAGCTCTCCGGCCTCGCGCCCGCCTCCTCGCGGGCGGGCGCCGCGGTGATGGCGGCCCGCAGCGCCGTCGGCCGCCCCTATGTGTGGGGCGCCAACGGGCCCTCCGGCTTCGACTGTTCGGGGCTCACCCAGTGGTCGTACGCGCAGGCGGGGGTCGGGCTGCCGCGCACCTCGCAGGCGCAGCGGTATGCGGGACGGCAGGTCTCGCTGTCCGAGGCGCGGCCCGGCGACCTTGTGACGTACCGCAGCGACGCCAGTCATGTCGGGATGTACATGGGCAACGGGCAGGTCGTGCACGCGCCCTACCCGGGAGCGGCGGTCCGCTACGACCCGGTCGGCATGATGCCGATCGCGTCGGTCACCCGCGTCTGAGCCGCGTTCTGTTCCGCGCCGCGTTCTGTTCCGCGCCGCGTTCCGTTCCGCGCCGCGTTCCGTACGATCGTCCACGTGGCAGGTCAGGGGCGCACGGTGCGCCGAGCGGTACGGCGTGCGGCGGGGCTGGTCCTCGCCGCCGCCCTGCTGGCGTCGGGCTGCGCGGCCCCCGAGGCGTCCGACACCACGATGCGGGACATCCAGCGCACGCTGGACGGGCGCGCGGCCGCCGTCCTCGGACATGACGAGAGCTCCTACCTGGCCGCGCTCGATCCCAAGGCCCCGGTGCTGCGGGCGACGGAGCGCAGGGAGTTCCAGAACCTCGCGGATGTGCCGCTGCGCTCCTGGGAGTACCGGCTGAGCGATGTGAGACGGCAGGGCGAGCGGGCGGTCGCCGAGGCCGAACTGCGCTACCGCATCGACGGCTACGACACCGCCCCGGTGACCGCTTCCCGCACGCTGGAGCTCGCCGAACACGAGGGCCGCTGGTACATCACGGCCGATCGCGCGAGCAAGCAGGGCGGCCAGCAGCTCTGGCAGCAGGGCGACGTCCAGGTCGTCCGGGGCAAGCGGAGCCTGGTCCTCGCCGTCGGCCATGACGTGGCGCGGCTGCGCGCCCTCGCCACGAAAGCCGACCGGGCCGTGCCCGCCGTCTCGGACGTCTGGCGCTCCCCCTGGGCGGGGCGCCTGGTGATCCTGGTCCCCGCCTCCCTGGACGCCATGGGAGGGCTGCTGGGGGCGCCCGCGGCCGGGTACCGGGGGATCGCGGCGGTCACCACGGGCGAGACCGGGGCGGCCGGGACAGCGCCCGCGGACCGGGTGATCGTCAACCCCGAGGCGTACGGAGCGCTCGGCGACTTCAGCCAGGGCATCGTGCTCACGCATGAGGCGGCCCATGTGGCCACACGCGCGTACACCTCGGCGGCCACCCCGATGTGGCTCTCGGAGGGCTTCGCCGACTGGGCGGCGTACCGCGGCACGGGCCGCAGCGCCGGGCAGACCGCCCCCGAACTCCAGCGCGCGGTCGTGCGCGGCGATGTGCCGGCCGCGCTGCCGTCCGACAAGGACTTCGCCTTCGACGGCGACGGGGACAAGCTGGCGCGCGCGTACGAGGGCGGCTGGCTGGCCTGCGAGCTGATCGCCGCGCGCTGGGGCGAGAAGAAGCTGACGTCGTTCTACCGGGCCGTCGGTGCGGGGAAGCACCGGGCGGCCGCAGTCGAGAAGGCGATGGCCGATGTACTGGGCACGACGCGGAAGGACTTCACGGTGCGCTGGCGGGACTATCTGCGCGAGCGGCTGGACGGCTGAGCGGCGGGCGGCGGCGCGGTTCGGTCACCGTCTGCCGCCACAGCCGCAGGCACGCGGTCAGCGTCGCCGCGACCAGCAGCCCATTGCGTACGGCCAGCAGCACCACGCCCAGCGGGTCGCCGGCCACCACGTGCGCGAACCAGACCGGGAACTCCAGCAGCGTGACGCCCGTGGCGGCCAGCACCAGCCGACTGGGCAGAGCCATCCGGCTGCCCCGGAAGGCCAGGCAGGCGGCGGCCAGGCCGACCAGCCAGATCATGTACTGGGGGCTGATCACCCGGCTTGTGGTGGTGAACAGCAACGCCGCGGCGAACGCCGCGTCGCACGGCGTGCTCGGCGCGAACTTCCGGGCCCGCAGCCGCCACATCGCCAGCCAGCCGAACGCGAGGAGGGTGAGGGCGAGGGCGAGCGTGGAGACGAGCGTGACGTACGGGCCGACGAACTCCACCGACCCGTAGTTCAGCAGCACCTCGCCCTGCCAGCCGAAGTGCCGCGCCACCTGGAAGACCAGCGCGCCCAGCGACTCGATCTCGGTGCCCCGGTCGCGCTGGAAGGTGAGGAACGCCAGCGCGCCCGGCATCGTCGCGTGGAGCAGCAGCGCCAGGGCGGCCGCCGTGCCCGCCGCGGTGGCCCAGGAACGGCGGGTGGCCCGGCCGCGCGGGGTGCCCACGATCAGCAGCAGCGGCCAGACCTTCAGCAGGGCGCCGAAGCCTGCCAGTGCGCCCAGGGTGCGCGGACGGCGTGCCCCGGCCAGCAGGGCGGCGACGGCGACGGCCGTGACCATCAGGTCGTAGCGGGCGTACGCGGTGGGGCCCAGCAGCGGTACGCCCGCGACCCACACCCAGCTGCCGCGCTGCGACTTGCCGGGCCGCCCGCCGGCGTACAGCAGCAGGCTCAGCACCAGCGCGTCGCAGAGCAGGGCGAGGACGAAGAAGGCCGACGCGTAGCCGAGGAAGGGCAGCAGGGCGGGGGAGAGGACCGCAAGCGCGGCGGCGGGCGGGTACTGCCAGGCGACGTCGTCCAGCGGGAAGGTGCCGGTCTTCAGCACCTCGAACCAGCCTTGGTAGATCACCGAGATGTCGCTGGTCACATCGGGGCCGGGGAAGGTGACGAGCTTGAAGACGCATAGCAGCAGTGCGGTCCTGGTGATGATCCACACCAGAACGATGCATACCGGGGTGATCCACACCGGGACGATCCGCACCGCGAGGGGAAGCCGCGTGCCACCGCCGCTGCCGCTTGCGCCCGCCATGAGCACCTCATCCCATTCATGGGGAATTGTGGGTGCCCATGATGCCGGGCAGGGCTGTGCGTGAGCGGTGAGGCAGGGCCGTTGGGTACTGTCGGCGGCGATGCACAAGACCCTGATCGTGACCAACGACTTTCCGCCCAGGCCCGGCGGCATCCAGGCGTTCCTGCACAACATGGCGCTGCGGCTGGACCCGGAGCAGCTCGTCGTCTACGCCTCCACCTGGAAGCGCGGCCGCGAGGGTGCCGAGGCGACCGCCGCGTTCGATGCCGAGCAGCCCTTCACGGTCGTACGAGACCGTACGACGATGCTGCTGCCGACCCCGCGCGTCACCCGAAGGGCGACCCAGCTGCTGCGCGAGTACGGCTGCGAATCCGTGTGGTTCGGGGCGGCCGCCCCGCTCGGTCTGATGGCACCGGCCCTGCGCAGGGCGGGGGCGCGGCGGCTGGTGGCCACCGCGCACGGCCATGAGGCGGGCTGGGCGCAGCTGCCCGTGTCCCGGCAGCTGCTGCGGCGGATCGGTGAAGGCACGGACACGATCACCTATCTGGGTGAGTACACGCGCTCGCGCATAGCCGCCGCGCTGACGCCGGAAGCGGCCGGCCGCATGGTCCAACTGCCGCCCGGCGTAGACGAGAAGACCTTCCATCCGGGCTCGGGCGGGGACGCGGTCCGGGAACGCCTGGGGCTCGCCGACCGGCCGGTGGTGGTGTGCGTATCGCGGCTGGTGCCGCGCAAGGGCCAGGACACGCTGATCCTGGCGATGCCCGGGATCCTGGCGAAGGTGCCGGACGCGGTGCTGTTGATCGTAGGCGGCGGTCCGTACGAGAAGGATCTGCGGAAGCTGGCGAACGAGACAGGGGTCGCGCGGTCGGTCCGCTTCACCGGTTCCGTGCCCTGGGAGGAGCTGCCCGCCCACTACGGCGCCGGCGATGTCTTCGCGATGCCCTGTCGTACCCGAAGGGGCGGCCTGGACGTCGAGGGCCTCGGAATCGTGTACCTGGAGGCGTCGGCGACCGGTCTGCCGGTCGTCGCGGGCGACTCGGGCGGCGCCCCCGACGCCGTACTCGAGGGAGAGACGGGCTGGGTGGTCCGCGGCGGCTCGGCCGAGGAGTCGGCCGAGCGGATCGTGGCCCTGCTCGAAGATCCCGGGCTGCGGCAGCGGATGGGGGAGCGCGGCCGGGAGTGGGTCGAGGAGAAGTGGCGCTGGGACCTGCTGGCCGAGAAACTTCGGACACTTCTCTGAGCTGCGTAAAGTATTTTTTGATGGTACGTCAGTTTTAAGCCGCGCGGAGCATGGGCGGAAGGTGAGATTCCGCCCATGCTCCGGACATGACATCACATCTGACGCGCCGTCAACTGCTGGGCATCGCCGCCCTGCAGACAGCGGCCGCGCTCGGCTTCACCCGCATTGGTCTCTCCTCGGCAGCCGCCATCCAGCCGGCGGCCGCCGACTACGCCCCCGCCATCGTGATCGGTTCCGGCTACGGCGCCGCCGTAGCCGCCCTCCGCCTCGGCGAGGCCGGCGTGCGCACCCTCGTCCTGGAGATGGGCCGGCTCTGGGACACCCCGGGCCCGGACGGCAAGATCTTCTGTACCACCGGAGCGCCCGATCAGCGTTCCATGTGGTTCCGCACCCGCACCGAGGCGCCGCTCTCCACCTTCCTCTGGCTGGACGTCGTCAACAAGGACATCAGCCCCTACCCCGGTGTCCTCGACCGGGTCCGCTACGCCGAGATGTCCGTCTTCGTCGGCCGGGGCGTCGGCGGCGGATCGCTGGTCAACGGCGGAATGGCGGTGACCCCGCCGCGTACGTACTTCTCCGAGGTGCTGCCCCAGGTCGACGCCGCGGAGATGTACGGCACATACTTCCCGCGGGCCCGCCAGATGCTCGGCGTCAACACCGTCGACCCGGCCTGGTTCGAGTCCACCGAGTGGTACCGCTTCTCGCGGATCTCGCGCAAGCACGCCCAGAACGCCGGACTGAAGACCGTCTTCGTGCCGAACGTCTACGACTTCGGCTACATGCAGCGCGAAGCCGCCGGCCAGGCCACCAGGTCGGCGCTCGGCGGCGAGGTCATCTACGGCAACAACCACGGCAAGCGCAGCGTCGACAAGACCTATCTCGCCGCCGCGCTCGGCACCGGAAACGTCACCATCCAGACCATGAGCCGGGCCAGAGGCATCCGGACAGAGCCTGACGGCAGCTACGTCCTGACCGTGGACCGCACGGACACCGCCGGCCGCGTCGTCGAGACCAGGGAGATCGGCTGCAGGCAGCTCTTCCTCGGCGCCGGCAGTATCGGCAGCACCGAACTACTGCTGCGCGCCCGTGAGAAGGGCACCCTGCCCGGACTCAGTACCGAGGTCGGCAAGGGCTGGGGCCACAACGGCAATGTGATGACCGGCCGCGCCAACCACATCTGGGACACCGTCGGCGCGAACCAGGCGACCATGCCCACCATGGGCATCGACGACTGGGCCAATCCCACCAACCCCGTCTTCGCCGAGATAGCACCGCTGCCGATGGGGTTCGAGCACTGGATCAGCCTCTATCTGGCGATCACCAAGAACCCGGAGCGCGGCAGCTTCTCGTACGACGCGGCGACCGACTCGGCGAAGCTCAACTGGACCCGGTCGCAGAACCAGCCCTCCGTCAAAGCGGCCAAATCGCTCTTCGACCGCATCAACAGGGTCAACGCCACCATCTACCGGTACGACCTCTTCGGCGGCAACAAGACCTTTGCCGACGACTTCACGTACCACCCGCTGGGCGGCTGCGTACTGGGCCGGGCAACCGACAACTACGGCCGCGCCAAAGGGTATTCAGGGCTGTACGTAACCGACGGCGCCCTGGTCCCCGGCTCGATCGGGGTCAATCCGTTCGTCACCATCACGGCGCTCGCCGAACGGAACATGACCCGGATCCTCGCCGAGGACCCCAGCGGCTGACCGCCGGCCAAGGGGCACCAAGGGCTGTCAGCGGCTGATCAGCCGCGGTAGATCGCCTCGATCTCGTCGGCGAAGTCCTTCGCCACCACATTGCGCTTCAGCTTCAGCGACGGCGTGATGTGTCCCGCCTCTTCAGTGAACTGGGAGGAGAGAATGCGGAATTTCCGCACCGATTCCGCCTTGGAGACGGCCGCATTGCCGTCGTCCACCGCCTGCTGGACCTCCGCGAGCAGATCCGCATCGTCCCGCAGCGAGGCCGCCGTCGAACCGGTCGGCTTGCCGTGGTCCGAGACCCAACGCCCCAGGAATTCCTCGTCGATGGTGACCAGCGCGCCCACGAACGGACGCCCGTCGCCCACCACCATGCACTCCGCGACCAGCGCGTGCGCGCGGATGCGGTCCTCGATCACCGCGGGAGCGACGTTCTTGCCGCCCGCGGTGACCAGGATCTCCTTCTTGCGGCCCGTGATCGCGAGGTATCCGTCCTCGTCCAGGGTGCCGATGTCGCCCGTGTGGAACCAGCCGTCGGCCAGCGCCTCCGCGGTCGCCGCCTCGTTGTTCCAGTACCCCTGGAAGACATGCTCGCCGTGCAGCAGCACCTCGCCGTCGTCGGCGATCCGCACCACCGAGCCCGGCAGCGGCTGACCGACCGTGCCGATCTTCTGCCGGTCCCACGGGTTGAACGCGGTCGCCGCGCACGACTCGGTGAGGCCGTAGCCCTCCAGCACCGTGAAGCCGATGCCGCGGAAGAAGTGCCCGAGCCGCTCGCCCAGCGGCGCGCCGCCGGAGACCGCGTACTCACCGCGCCCGCCCAGCACCGCCCGCAGCTTGCTGTAGACGAGCCTGTCGAAGACCTTGTGCTTGAACTTGAGACCGATCGACGGCCCGTCGGGGGTCCCCAGCGCGCGGCTGTAGGTGATCGCCGTCTGCGCGGCCTTGTCGAAGATCTTGCCCTTGCCGTCCGCCTGCGCCTTGGCGCGCGCCGAGTTGTAGACCTTCTCGAAGACGCGCGGCACACCGAGGATCAGCGTCGGCCGGAAGGAGGCCAGCTCGTCGGTGAGGTTCTTGATGTCCGGTACGCAGCCGAGCTTGATCGGCGCCATCACGGCCGCGAGTTCGACCATGCGGCCGAAGACATGCGCGGCCGGGAGGAAGAGCAGCACAGAGCTCTCACCCGTACGGAACAGCGGTTTGAGGCGCTCGACCAGGTTGCCGCACTCCGCGAAGAAGGCGCGGTGGGTGAGCACACAGCCCTTGGGGCGGCCGGTGGTCCCGGAGGTGTAGACGATGGTCGCCGCGTCGTCCGCCTTGGCGCTCCCGCTGCGCTCGTCGAGCAGCTCGTCGGAGATGTCGGAGCCGGTGCTCGTCAGCTGGGCGATCGCGTCCGCCTCGATCTGCCAAATCCCCTTCAGGGCGGACAGATTGGACTGAACCGAGACCACTGAGTCCTGGTGTGCCCCGGACTCGACGACGCACAGCGTGGCACCGGAGTCACCGAGTATCCACTGGATCTGCTCGGGCGAGCTGGTCTCGTACACCGGCACGGTGACCCCGCCCGCGCTCCAGATCGCGAAGTCGAGGAGCACCCACTCGTAGCGGGTACGGGACAGGAGGGCGACCCGGTCGCCGGGCTCTACGCCCGCCGCGATCAAACCCTTGGCAACGCCGCGCACCTCGGCGAGGAACTGCGTGGCGGTGACGTCCGTCCAGACGCCCGCCTCTTTGCGGCTCATGACCGCCACATCGGGATGCTGAGCGGCATTGCGGCGGATGAGATCCGTCAGATTGCCGTCCGTGGGGACCTCGTACAGGGCCGGAAGGCTGAACTCGCGCAAGACTGCTGCTCCTCATCGGGCGCCGGCGCCACGGCTCTGTGTGATGCACCGGCTGCGGTCCAAGATCGGGCAGGTGCTCAGTGGGGTGAGCACGACTGGACTGCCCGGACGTTACCCACCAGTACTCGGTTCCGGATAGGGGGTTCCGGCCAGATGTTCGCTGCGTCACACGTGTTGGCAGTGCTTCGCGCAGAGTAGTCCACACACATGACGACTCGGAAGAACGGCTGGTCCGCCCTGCTCTACCGAGCCGCGAACCGGCGTCCTAGGGTGATCACCATGCGAGGCATTCGAGTCAACGTGGTCAGTGACGTACACGGCAATGCCAAAGATCTCGCGATGGCGGGAGACGGCGCGGACGCGCTCATCTGCCTCGGTGACCTCGTGCTCTTCCTCGACTACGCCGACCACTCGCGCGGCATCTTCCCCGACCTCTTCGGCGTCGAGAACGCCGACCTGATCGTGGAACTGCGCACCGCCCGCCGCTACGACGCGGCCCGCGAGCTCGGGCGCAGACTCTGGGCCGAGCTGGAGACGGACCGGGAGACCGCCATCGAATCCGCCGTGCGCCGCCAGTACGCCGAGCTGTTCGCGGCGTTCCCCGCCCCGACGTACGCCACCTACGGCAATGTCGATATGCCGACCCTCTGGCCGGAGTATGCGCGGCCGGGCACCACCGTCCTCGACGGCGAGCGGATCGAGATCGGCGGCCGCGTCTTCGGCTTCGTCGGCGGCGGGTTGCGCACCCCGATGCGCACTCCGTACGAGATCTCAGACGAGGAGTTCGCCGCCAAGGTCGAAGCGCTCGGGGAGGTCGATGTGCTCTGCTCGCACATTCCCCCGGACGTCCCCGAGCTGACGTACGACACCGTCCCGCGCCGCTTCGAGCGCGGCAGCCGGGCCCTTCTGGAGGCGATCCGCCGCACCCGGCCCCGGTACGCCCTTTTCGGCCACGTCCACCAGCCGCTCGCCCAACGGATGCGCATCGGCTCGACGGAGTGCGTGAACGTCGGGCATTTCGCCTCGACCGGTCGCCCCTGGACCTTGGAGTTGTGAACCGCTGGGCCCTGGAGCGGTGACCGGCCGGGCCCTGGAGTGGTGACCAGCCGGGTCGCGATAGCCTGCACCCCACACCACCCCCGGTCCGTACCGCACTCTGAGGAGCCGCAGCGATGGCGGAACACACCAGCTCGAGCATCACGATCGAGGCGGCGCCGGCCGACGTGATGGGCGTGATCTCCGACTTCGCCCGCTACCCCGAGTGGACCGGCGAGGTGAAGGAGGCCGAGGTGCTCGCCACCGACGCCAAGGGCCGCGCCGAGCAGGTCCGGCTGGTGCTCGACGCCGGCGCGATCAAGGACGACCACACCCTCGCGTACACCTGGAACGGCGAAAACCAGGTCAGCTGGACGCTGGTGAAGTCCCAGATGCTGCGCGCCATCGACGGTTCGTACACCCTCGCGGCGGTCGGCGGCGGTGACCGCACCGAGGTCACCTACCAGCTCACCGTCGACGTCAAGATCCCCATGCTCGGCATGATCAAGCGCAAGGCCGAGAAGGTCATCATCGACCGCGCCCTGGCCGGTCTGAAGAAGCGCGTCGAGAGCGGGCCCGCCGCCTGATGCGCACGGTCCTCGTCACCGGGCTCGGCGGCGCGGGCCGAACCACCGTCGCCGCTGCCACCGCGCTCGCCGCGGCCCGGCGCGGCAACCGCGCCCTGTTCCTCTCCGCCGAGCCCGGCGACGTGTTCGGCGCGCCTGTCACCGGGCGCCCCGACGCACCGGACGGGATCGCGGACGGCCTGTGGGCCGCCCGCATCGACTCAGGCGCCGACTTCCGCACCGAGTTCCTCTCGCTCCAGGAGCGCGCCGCCGCCGGGCTCGATCTGCTGGGCGCGGCGCGACTCGAGGACGAGGAGCTGACCGAGCTCCCCGGCAGCGAGCAGTTCGCCCTGCTGCGCGCGCTGAAGACCGCCGCCGGCGGCTGGGACGTGATCGTCCTCGACCTGCCGCCGCTGCGCGAGACCATCGCCCTGCTCGCCCTGCCCGAACAGCTGCGCCGCTATCTGCGCCGCCTGCTGCCGCCGGAACGGCAGGCCGCCCGGGCCCTGCGCCCGATGCTCGCCCAGCTCGCCGGTGTGCCGATGCCCGCGCAGTGGCTGTACGAGACCGCGGCCCGCTGGGACAGCGAACTGGCCGGCGTCCAAGCAATGATCGAATCCGCCGGTACGACGCTGCGGGTTGTCGCCGAGCCCGGACCCGCGGCCGCCGACGCCCTGCGCACCGCCCGTGCCGGGCTCGCGCTGTACGGACTGCCGGTCGACACCCTCGTACCCAACCGGATCCTGCCGCGCGACTCGGCCGACAGCTGGCTCGCGACCCTCTCCGCACAGCAGGAGAAGTGCCTGAGCGAGTGGTACGAGGACTGGGCCCCCCAAGGCTCGATCCGCGAGGCGCCCCACCTCGGCCGGGACCCGCGCGGCATCGAGGACCTCGCCCTCCTCGACACCGGCGACGGGCTCGCCGTCGAAGCCGTAGGAGCCCTCGGACCGCACCGGCACCGCGGCGAGCGTCGCGAGGACCCATGGCGGGTCGCGGAGGGGCACGGCACCGACAGCGTCTTCGTCTGGGAGCTACCGCTGCCCGGCGCCGTCAAGGAGGAGCTCGCACTCGTCCGCCGAGGGGATGAACTCCTGATCACCGTCGGACCGTTCCGCAGGATCGTGCCGCTGCCCTCCGCGCTGCGCCGCTGCACCGTGGCGGGCGCGGGTCTCACGGACGGCGTGCTGCGGGTCCGCTTCCAGCCCGACCCCGATCTGTGGCCGCGGGCACGCTGAACGCGCTGCCTCCATTCGGGTACCGTCGAGCGTACAAACCCTCAGTTCTTCCGCCAGTTCTTCCGTTAGGAGTACGCCATGAGCGATGCCACCGAGCGTCCCGCCGTCGACGACGACGCCTGGGCCACGGCGTGCGCCGAGGACCTGGAGGCGGAGAAGGCCCGCCGCCGCGCCCAGTACGGGCCGCCGCCCGGCTCGGCCGGCGAGGAGTTGCGCAAGCTCCTCGACGCGGTCGCCGACAAGGTCTCCTCGTTCCAGACGTCGCTGCCCGGAATGGCTGCGCAGAACACCGTGCAGCAGCTGGTCAACCAGGCGAGGGCCGCCGTAGAGCCGGTCATAGAGCGCAACCCTGAGGTCTTCGACCACCTCACGGCGGCGGGCGGCGAGCTGCTCGCCGCGTATCGATCCGCCGTCGAGGGCCATGAGCGACGCTGGACCCAGCGGCCCACCGCCTCCAAGGACGACCAGGACCCGCGGGACGAGGGACCCGGGGCGAGCGAGCACATCGACCTGGACTGACCAGGCCGTGCCCCGCCCTCGGGTACGGTTGGCCATAGCGGGGCTCGACCGAAAACTGAGGGACACATGGGACTCACCATCGGCGTCGACATCGGCGGCACGAAGATCGCAGCGGGCGTGGTCGACGAAGAGGGCACCATCCTCGAGACTCACAAGGTGCCCACCCCGTCGACCCCGCAGGGCATCGTCGACGCGATCTGCTCGGCCGTCGCCGGGGCCGGCGAGGGGCACGAGATCGAGGCGGTCGGCATCGGCGCCGCCGGATACGTCGACGACAAGCGTGCCACCGTCCTGTTCGCGCCCAACATCGACTGGCGCCACGAGCCGCTGAAGGACAAGGTCGAGCAGCGCGTCGGCCTCCCGGTGGTCGTCGAGAACGACGCGAACGCGGCGGCCTGGGGCGAGTACCGCTTCGGTGCCGGCCAGGGCCACGAAGACGTCATCTGCATCACCCTCGGCACCGGGCTCGGTGGCGGCATCATCATCGGCAACAAGCTGCGCCGCGGCCGCTTCGGCGTGGCCGCGGAGTTCGGTCACATCCGGGTCGTCCCGGACGGTCTGCTGTGCGGCTGTGGCAGCCAGGGCTGCTGGGAGCAGTACGCCTCCGGGCGCGCTCTCGTCCGCTACGGCAAGCAGCGCGCCAACGCCACCCCGGAGAGCGCCGAGATCCTGCTCGGCCTCGGCGACGGCACGGTCGACGGCATCGAGGGCAAGCACATCAGTGAGGCCGCGCGGCAGGGCGACCCGGTCGCGGTCGACTCGTACCGCGAACTGGCCCGCTGGGTGGGCGCGGGCCTGGCCGACCTGGCATCGCTCTTCGACCCGTCAGCCTTCATCGTCGGCGGCGGTCTCTCCGACGAGGGGGAGCTGGTCCTCGACCCGATCCGCAAGTCCTTCCGCCGCTGGCTGATCGGCGGCAGGTTCCGCCCGCACGCGCAGGTGGTCGCGGCGCAACTGGGCGGCAGGGCGGGCCTGGTGGGCGCGGCGGACCTGGCCCGCCAGGGCTAGTTTCCTTGTCCTCAATCGCCGGATGGGCTTGATTTTTGGCCCCCTGGGGCGGGCTGGAGGTCTGTCCTCAATCGCCGGGCGGGCTTGATTCTTGGGCGCCGGGGGCTTGATTTCGGCCTCCCCGGGCGGGCTGGAGGTTCGCCCTCAATCGCCGGGCGGGCTTGATTCTTGAGGGCCGAGGGCTTGATTTCGGTCTCCCCGGGCGGGCTGAGGGTCTGTCCTCTATCGCCGGGCGGGCCTGAATTAAGTGCACCCGGACGGGCTGAAATTCAGCCGTCCGGCGATTGAGGACCCCGGGTCTGGGGCGGAGCTCCAGAAAAGACCCGCACCCGGTCTTCTGCACCCGGGCGGGCTGAATTCAGCCCGTCCGGCGATTGAGGACTGGGGGTCCCCCACGCCCGCCAGGGCGTAGGGGGCGGGCCTGGGGCGGAGCCCCGGAAAAGACCCGCACCCGCGTATCTTGCTGCGCATGGCGATCACCGCACTGCCAAACTCCCGCACCGAACCAGACGGTTCGGCCGTGATCCGCGTGCTCAGCTACAACATCCGCTCCATGCGCGACGACGAGGACGCGCTGGCCCGGGTGATCCGCGCCTGCGCGCCCGACCTGGTGTTCATCCAGGAGGCCCCGCGCTTCTTCCGCTGGCGCAAGCACGCGGCGCGGCTGGCCGCCAAGAGCGAGCTGGTGGTGCTGACCGGCGGGGCCACCGCAGCCGGCCCGCTGCTGCTCTGCTCGCTGCGGGCGACCGTGGAGCGTACGGAGGATGTGCTGCTGCCGCTCACCCCCCGCCTGCACCGGCGCGGCTTCGCCACGGCGGTCGTACGGATCGGGGGCGCCCGGATCGGGCTGCTCAGCTGCCATCTGAGCCTGCAGAGCGACGAGCGCTATGCGCAGACCGGGATGCTGCTGGACCGGCTGAAGGCGATGGACGTGCCGTACGCGATCGCGGCGGGCGACCTGAACGACCGGCCCAGCGGCCGGAGCTTCCGCAGGCTCGCGGGGGAGCTGCAGGACTGCTGGGCGGTCGCGCCCTGGGGCGGCGAGCACACCTCGACACCCGACGACCCGCACCAGCGGATCGACGCGATTTTCGCCACCCCGGGAGTCGAAGTGCTGGGCTGCGGGGTGCCGTTGACCCTGCCGGGCATCACCCAGGCTGACCTTCGCGCTGCGACGGACCACCTGCCGGTGCTGGCGGCGCTACGCGTCCCCGCCGTGTCGTCCGACGGACCGAGTGCCCGCTGAGCCGCGTCCGACGGCCGGAGGCCGACGCCGCGTCGAGAGTCAGACCACCGCGCCGCGGCCCGGATCGTCGTCGTCCTCGTCGTCGCCGTGCGACATCCGGGCCACCAGCGTGCCGAAGCCGCCCAGGAAGCCGCCGACGCAGAGCGTCGTCAGCCACCACGTCATGTTCCACTGGAGCAGCACCGCCACCAGCATCAGCACCGGCCCGCCGACCACCGCCAGCCAGGCGAACTTGGCCGTGACATCGGACTCCGGCAGAGGCGGCGGCTCCGGCGGTACGAAGTGGCCCTCGTCGCTCTCGTCGAGGTCGTCGTCCTTCGCGTCGGCCACCTGGTAGTCGCGCGGGCCACCGATCCCCGGCGCGAACGTGATCGAGCTGCCCAGCGCGGGCTTGTCCGCGTCAGGCCCCGCGTCACCCGCGTCCGGATCCTCCGGATCGGTCTTGGCCTCCGCCGCCCTGTCGTCCTTCGGCGTCTTGTTCAGATCACCCTCGAGCAGGGCGAGGTCGTCCACCGACTTGAACGGCTTGGCGCCCGGCGGGTCGGTCGGCTCCTCGCCGTACCCCTCGACGATGGCGGCCCAGGCGGCCTCCTCGTCGATCGGCTGCGGCTCGCGGTCCGCATCGTGCTGCTCAGCCACCGGTGGTGCTCCCCTTCTTCCCGATACTCGGAGCGAGCCGGCCGATGAACGCGTAACTCTCGTCGAAAATCCGCTCCGCATCGTGGTCCAACGTCGCCACGTGGTAGCTCTGTTCCAGCAGGATCTCCGAGACGTCCGTGGACGAGACCCGGCCCAGGATCCGCGCCGAGTCGGCAGCCGGCACCACATGGTCCTGCGGGCTGTGCAGCAGCACCATCGGCTGAGTGACCTGCGGCAGCTCGCCGTCGACCAGCCGGAAGAAGTTCCGCAACGAGTGCGCGGCGTGCAGCGGCACCCGGTCGTACCCGACCTCCTCCGAGCCCTCCTTGGCGATGTCGCTCGTCAGCCCCTTTGTCGTACGCACAAAGTGGCGCGCGACCGGCAGGGCGTACGCCGACAGGCCGTGGACCTTGTTCGCCGGGTTCACCACGACGATGCCGCTGACCGCGTCCCCGTGCTTCGCGGCGAGCCGCAGCGTCAGTGCCCCGCCCATCGAGAGCCCGAAGACGAAGACCTGGCTGCATCGCTCGACCAGCACCCGCAGCTCGCGGTCCACCTCTGCGTACCAGTCCTGCCAGCCGGTGACCTGCATGTCCTCCCAGCGCGTGCCGTGTCCGGGGAGCAGCGGCAGGGACACGGTCAGTCCGCGCTCCGCCAGATACTCGGCCCAGGGGCGCAGCGACTGCGGAGAACCGGTGAATCCGTGACAGAGGAGGACGCCGACCTCGCCGCCTTCGTGGCGGTACGGCTCGGCTCCAGGAAGGACCGGCACCTGGGTCTCCTGTTCATGAGTGTCTGAAGGGTGTACTTCACCGTACGCGACCGGACTGACACCGACCAGGTCCGCAAGCCCCCCGGCGCAGGGATGACTGACCCACCTCGGGATAGGGTCTGTTCGACAGCACACAGGAGGCACTCGAGTTGATCTACGGCGCAATGAAGTTCTCCATCGGGGGCTCACTGAAGCTTGCCTTCAGGCCTTGGGTGGAGGGCCTCGAGAACATTCCCGTCGAGGGGCCGGCGATCCTCGCGAGCAACCACCTGTCCTTCTCGGACTCGTTCTTCCTGCCGGCGGTGCTCGACCGCAAGGTCACCTTCATCGCCAAGGCGGAGTACTTCACATCGCCCGGGGTCAAGGGCAAGCTGACCGCCGCCTTCTTCAAGGGCGTCGGGCAGCTCCCGGTGGACCGCTCGGGCGCGCGCGGTGCGGGTGAGGCTGCGATCAAGGCCGGGATAGATGTCATCGCGGGCGGTGGCCTGTTCGGCATCTACCCGGAGGGCACCCGCTCCCCGGACGGCCGCCTCTACCGCGGTAAGCCGGGCGGCCTCGCGCGCGTGGCGCTCGCCACCGGCGCTCCGGTCATCCCGGTCGCGATGATCGACACCGAGAAGATCCAGCCGCCCGGCAAGGTGGTCCCCAAGCTGATGCGCCCGGGGATCCGGATCGGCAAGCCGCTCGACTTCAGCCGTTACCACGGCATGGAGAGCGACCGCTTCATCCTGCGCTCGGTGACCGACGAGGTCATGTACGAGATCATGAAGCTGTCCGGCCAGGAGTACGTCGACATCTACGCGACGGCCGCCAAGCGCCAGATCGCGGATGCGGAGAAGGCGGAGAAGGCCGAGAAGGCGGCGGCCGAAAAGGCCGCGAAGGCGAACAAGCCGGAGAAGCCGGAGAAGCCGGAGAAGCCGGAGAAGCCGGAGAACACAGACAAGGCGGGGAAGACGGACCGGCCGGCCGCCTAGCCGCGCCGTCCGTCCTGGGGTGGGGGATATGGCCAAGCGCGAGCGTGTCGTGCGGATGTCGGTCGAGCTGCCGCTGTGGCGTGCGCTGGCGGCCTACCGCGTACTGACCATGGTCTACGCGGTGCTTCTCTTCGTCGTCACCCCCAGCAAGTTCGAGCGGCCCTGGGTCGCGGTCGGCTTCCTCGCGGTGATGTCCGTATGGACGCTGGTCACGCTCCCCAAGGTGGCCAACGCTGCCCGCTGCACCAAGCGCTTCCTGGTCGCCGATCTCACCGTCGCGCTGACCGGGATCATGCTCACGCCGCTCGCCGACGCCCAGGCCCAGACGCAGGACGGCCCGACCCTGCCGACGATATGGACCGCCGGATCCGTCCTCGCGTTCGCCATCAAGGGCGGCTGGCGATGGGCGGGCTTCGCGTCCTCACTCGTCGCCGTCGCCAACATCATCGAGCGCGGCCAGCCCAGCCGGGACACCTTCCACAACGTCCTGCTGGTCTGGGTCGCCTCCATAGCCATCGGTTACGTCGTCGAGGTCGCCCGCGCCTCCGAGCGCACCCTCGCCCGCGCCCTGGAGATCGAGGCGGCGACCCGCGAGCGGGAGCGGCTGGCCCGCGATATCCACGACAGCGTGCTCCAGGTGCTCGCGATGGTGCAGCGGCGCGGTACGGCGCTGGGCGGCGAGGCCGAGGAGCTCGGCCGGATGGCGGGGGAGCAGGAGGTCGCCCTGCGCACCCTGGTCTCCAGCGGTCTGGTACCCACCACGCGCGCCTCTGAGGACGTCTCACTCGGTGCCGTGGTCCGCACCGTCGACGACGATCAGCCCGACGGGCCCGAACTGGACGACCTGCGCTCGCTGCTGGCCCGGCACGCCGGGTCGAAGGTGACCCTCTCGGAACCGGGCGCCCCGGTGCTGCTCCCCACCGCCGCGGCGGCGGAACTCGCCGCCGCTGTCAGTGCCGCCCTGGACAATGTCCGCAGACATGCCGGCGAGGACGCCCACGCCTGGATCCTGGTCGAGGACTGGCCGGACGAGGTGATCGTGACGGTACGGGACGACGGCCCGGGCATCCCGGAGGGCAGGCTCGCCCAGGCGGAGGGCGAGGGCCGGCTGGGAGTCGCCCTCTCGATCCGCGGGCGGCTGCGGGATCTGGGCGGCTCGGCCGAGCTGATCTCGGTCCCGGGCCAGGGCACAGAAGTCGAATTGAAGGTTCCACGGGGGAAGGCAGTCATATGACGGACCAGCAGACGATCAAGGTGATGGTCGTCGACGACCACCCGATGTGGCGGGACGCGGTCGCCCGCGATCTGGCCGCGGCCGGTTTCGAGGTGGTGGCGACGGCCGGCGACGGTCCGCAGGCCGTGCGCCGCGCCAAGGCCGTCGCGCCCGACGTCCTCGTCCTCGACCTCAATCTGCCCGGGATGCCGGGCGTCCAGGTGTGCAAGGAACTCGTCGGCTCCCACCCGGGCCTGCGGGTCCTGGTGCTGTCCGCCAGCGGTGAGCACGCTGACGTACTGGAAGCGGTGAAGTCCGGTGCGACCGGCTATCTGCTCAAGTCGGCCAGTACGGAAGAGCTGAGCGACGCCGTGCGGCGCACCGCCGTCGGCGATCCGGTCTTCACGCCGGGCCTCGCGGGCCTGGTGCTCGGTGAGTACCGCCGCCTGGCCTCCGAGCCCGTCCCCGCGGCGGGCGCGGACGAGCCGAAGGCCCCGCAGCTGACCGACCGGGAGACCGAGGTGCTGCGGCTGGTGGCCAAGGGGCTCTCGTACAAGCAGATCGCCGAGCGGCTCGTCATCTCGCACCGCACCGTCCAGAACCATGTGCAGAACACCCTCGGCAAGCTCCAACTGCACAACCGCGTCGAGCTCGTGCGGTACGCGATCGAGCGGGGCCTGGACGACGCGTAACCCCCGCCCTCTCCTCGTACGAGTGAAAGCCGGACGTCAACCTCCGCATGACGCACAGGAATTGACCTTTCGCCCCATCCCGCAGTGACCTGGATCACCATTAGCGTGGCGGTCATAAGGCTCACCAGGCGAAGGGAAGTTTCCATGCGCGTCGGAGTACTGACCGGGGGCGGCGACTGCCCCGGCCTCAATGCGGTCATCCGTGGTGTCGTCCGCAAGGGCGTGCAGGAGTACGCGTACGAATTCGTCGGCTATCGCGACGGCTGGCGCGGACCCCTCGAAGGCGACACCGTTCCGCTCGACATCTCGGCCGTCCGCGGCATTCTGCCCCGCGGCGGCACCATCCTCGGCTCTTCGCGCACCAACCCCCTCAAGGAAGAGAGCGGCATCCGCCGCATCAAGGAGAACCTCGCCAAGCACGAGGTGGACGCGCTGATCGTGATCGGCGGCGAGGACACGCTCGGCGTTGCGACGCGGCTCCACGACGAGTACGGCATCAACTGCGTCGGCGTGCCCAAGACCATCGACAACGACCTGTCCGCCACCGACTACACCTTCGGCTTCGACACGGCGGTCGGCATCGCGACCGAGGCCATCGACCGGCTGCACACCACCGCCGAATCGCATATGCGTGTCCTGGTCGTGGAGGTGATGGGGCGGCACGCGGGCTGGATCGCCCTGCACTCCGGTCTGGCCGGCGGCGCCAATGTCATTCTCATCCCCGAGCAGCGCTTCGACGTCGACCAGGTGTGCGCCTGGGTGACGTCGCGTTTCAAGGCTAGCTACGCCCCGATCGTGGTGGTCGCCGAGGGCGCAATGCCCAAGGACGGCGAGGCGGTTCTCAAGGACGGCACGCTCGACTCGTTCGGTCATGTCCGGCTCTCCGGCGTCGGCGAGTGGCTGGCCAAGGAGATCGAGAGGCGTACGGGCAAGGAGGCCCGCACCACCGTCCTCGGCCATGTCCAGCGCGGCGGCACTCCGAGCGCCTTCGACCGCTGGCTCGCCACCCGCTTCGGGCTGCACGCGATCGACGCGGTGCGGGACGGGGACTTCGGCAAGATGGTCGCGCTGCAGGGGACGGACATCGTGCGTGTTCCGATTGCCGAGGCGACGGCGAAGCTGAAGACGGTGGACCCGAAGCTGTACGAGGAGGTCGGGGTCTTCTTCGGCTGACGGTTGCCGGCCCCTACCCGCCCCTTCCCGGACTGGGGCTCCGCCCCAGACCCCGCGCCTCAATCGCCGGCGAGGCTGGAATTTCCCGCCGGTCGGTCTGAATTTCAGGCCGACCGGCGGAAATCAAGCCCGCTGGGGGCCGCGGACGAAGTCTGGGGGAGATTGAGGACACTCCCCCTACGCCCGAAGGGCGTGGGGGGACCCCCAGAAGGGCGTACCGGGGTCTGGGGCGGAGCCCCAGTCAAGAAATCAGGCTCGGCCCGCTCGCAGGGCCGAGGCAAGGAGCCCGTGGATCACCCCCGGCCCCCGCATCGTCAGTACCGACTCCGGGTGGAACTGGATGCCCGCGAAGCCCGTGCCCCGCAGGGCGTGCACCTCCGCCGAGAGGGGATCGCGGGCCACCTCGACCCCGTGCGCCTCCAGCTCCGCCGCCGCCGCGTCGTCGCAGCGCGCCGTGAAGCTGTTGTAGAAGCCCACGGTCTCGTCACGCCCGAAGAAGTCGATCCGCTCCTGCGCCCCCTGGTACGGCGCGTCCTTCCGTACGATCTCCAGGCCCAACTCGGCCGCCATCAGCTCATGGCCGAGGCAGACGCCGAGCAGACCGTGGCGGTGATCGCGCAGCAGATCGCCGGCGAGCGTGCGCAGGAAGCGCATCTTCGGGTCGGTCGCGTCGGCCGGATCGCCAGGACCCGGGCCGAGGACCACCGGTCCGGTGTGCGCGAGGACCGTCTCGCGCAGGCCCGGCTCGTCGTAGCGACGTACCGTCACCTCCAGGCCGGTGGAGCGCAGCAGATGCGCCAGCATCGCGGTGAAGGTGTCCTCGCCGTCGACCACCAGCGCGTGCCCGGTAAGCAGGGCGCCGCGTTCCTGCATCCGCAGCCAGAACGGCGCGAGGTCGGCGCGGCGGGCGTCGAGGGCGGCCCGCACCCGCGGGTCGTCGGCGAGGTTCGGGCGCTCGGTGTGCTCCTGCGGCCGCCCGGGGCGTACGCCCAGCGCGGCCAGTACGCCTGCCGCCTTGGCGTGCGTCTCGGCCACCTCCCCCGCCGGGTCGGAGTGCCGCACCAGGGTCGCCCCGACCGGCACCCGCAGGGAGCCATCGGCGTCGATGTCGGCGGTACGGATGAGGATGGGGGAGTCCAGGGTCTGTGCGCCGACCTGTCCTTCCCGCCCGCCACCCGCGTTCTTGCCGATCAGCGCGAGCGCGCCCGCGTAGTAGCCGCGGCCGCCCACCTCGTGGCGCTCTATGACCCGGCAGGCGTTCTGCACGGGCGAGCCGGTGACCGTAGCCGCGAACATCGTCTCCTTCAGCACCTCACGTACATCGAGCGACGAGCGGCCGCGCAACTCGTACTCGGTGTGGGCGAGATGAGCCATTTCCTTGAGCCGGGGCCCGATGACGACGCCGCCCATGTCGCCGACGGTGCACATCATCTTCAGCTCCTCGTCGACGACCATGGAGAGCTCCTCGCGCTCTTTGCGGTCGCCGAGGAAGCTCAGCAGCGTCTCAGGAGTCGGGCCCTCGGGCGGATAGCGGAAGGTGCCGCTGATCGGGTTCATCACGACGGTCCCGCCGCTCATCCGCACATGGACCTCGGGGCTGGCGCCGACGAGGGTGCGCTCGCCGGTGTGCACGACGAAGGTCCAGTACGCGCCGCGCTCGCCGGCCAGCAGCCGCCGGAACAGGGCCAGGGCGTCGGCCCGGCCGAAGCCGGGGATGCGGCCGGTGTAAGTGCGGCGGATAACGAAGTTCGCGCCCTCGCCCCGGCCGATCTCGTCCTCGATGACGCGCCGGACGATCCCCGCGTACTCCTCGTCGTCGACGTCGAAGGCTCCGCCCTCGACCCGGACATCGTGCGCCGGCAGCGCCTCCAGGGCCTTGCCGAGCGGCAGTTCGTACGTCTCGTCGGCGACGAGCACGGACAGCGGAGTGCCGTCGTCGCGTACGTCGAAGCCGCGCTCCCTGATCTGGCGGAACGGGATCAGGGCCAGTGAGGGACGGTCCGCGACCGGGATGTCGGCGAGCGACCCGGCCTCGTGCACGGCGCCGATCAGAACCTCGACGGTGTTGTGATCGTGGCCGGGGGTGCGTCTGCGCAGCAGGGCGAAGGGCGGGCAGTCGTCGTCCAGCAGTCGGCTGATGAGCATCCGGTGTGTTCCTTCCGAGTGGTCCGGGTGGTCCGGGTGGGAGGAACGGCCCGTGGAAACGGGAAAGGCCGCCCCTGCGGGGCGGCCTTCGCGAGCTGTGTGTACGCGCAGTCAGTGGGCCGCCGGATGAGCGGTCCACCACCAGGTCTGAGTCGAGTGCGCGAACATGACGCCGACCATAACGCATCCGCCCGCGGCGCCGCAGCGCGTCCGGGGAGCGGACGGCCGCGGTGCCGCGGGCGGAGCGTGGCGGTTTGTGCGTCAGACCAGCAGGTTGTAGATCTGCCAGCCGGTGGCGATCTGTGCCCTGGTGGCGAACGGGGCGGTGGCGCTGCCCGTGCCCCTGTACAGCCACAGCACGCCCGAGGAGTCCCGGGCGATCAGGTCCGGCCTGCCGTCACCGGAGAGGTCGCTCGGTCCGTTGAGGACGTTGTAGATCCCCCAGCCGGGACCGACCTTGACCCTGGCGGCGAACGGCGCGGCGGCATTGCCCGTGCCCTTGTAGAGCCACAGCACGCCGGAGGTGTCCCTGGCGATCAGGTCCGCCTTGCCGTCCGCGGTGATGTCTCCGGTGTCGGTCAGGCCGTTGTAGATCTGCCAGCCGGGGCCGACCTTGACCCTGGCCGCGAAGGGCGTGGTTGCGCTGCCGGTGCCCTTGTAGAGCCAGAGCACGCCGGACGAGTCGCGCGCGATCAGATCGGAGATGCCGTCCGCGGTGATGTCCCGGGCGCCGGTCAGCTGGTTGTAGATCCCCCAGCCCTTGCCCACCTCGGTGCGCTTAAGGAAGGGCGCCGACGGATTGCCGCTGCCTCGGTAGTACCAGAGCACGCCCGAGGTGTCGCGGGCCACCACGTCGCCGACTGCGTCGGCACGCAGAGCCGTCATCGAGGTCACCGCGTTGTAGCCCTGCCAGCCGCTGCCGACGCGGTAGCGGGTGAGGTACGGCGCGGTTGCGCTGCCGGTGCCCTGGTACTGCCACAGCACGCCCGAGGAGTCGCGGGCCAGCGTGTTGTACCGGCTGGTGCCCGCGTCCGGGACGGTGCTGCTGAGCTGCTGGACGTCGCTCGCCTTCACCCACGCCATGCGGTGGTTGTAGCGGATCGGGACGTAGAGGTCGGTCTCGCCCTCGACCCGGAGCTGCGTGGAGCCGAAGTAGTCGTCACCGAGGACCGCCTCGCCTGCCTTCACATAGGCCTGGCCGGAGGGGAAGGTGTACTTCGACAGGTAGTCGGGGTTGTCCGTCGGCGCGGTCTCGCCGGTTCCCTCGTAGGCCGAGGCCTCGGGGAAGGAACGTCCGTAGACTCGGGCCGTCGCGCCGGCCTTGAGCTTCACTACGGTCCCACCGGCGACCGGCGCGGTGTACTGGCCGCCGGGGTTGTAGAACCAGGCCTTCTGCCCGCCGTACCAGATGGCCGTCCAGTTGTACTGCGCCTCGGCGACGACGTAGGTACCTCCTGCGAGGACCTTGTTGCCCCAGTTCGGGCCGTCGCTCCACAGCACGTTGGGTATGTATGGGTCCTTGATCGGCGTGGCCGTCGACGCCGTCGTGTACAAGTATCCGAAGTTCGCCGGCTGCTTGGCGACGGTGCTGCCGTTGTATGTGATCGTGGGCTGGTTCGCCGTGGTGAACGGCGGCACGACACGGACCAGTTGACCGGCCTTGAGCAGGCCGCCGGCGCCACCGGCGCCCGTCGGCTCCCCCAGCAGCGACATGTAGTGGTTCCAGTCCCAGAACGGGCCCGCGTCCCAGTGCATGCCGGCCACCTTGGCGTCCAGCTGTCCCGGCACCTCGTCATGGCCGATGATGTGCTCACGGTCCAGCGGAATGCCGTATTTGGCCGCCAGGAACTTCACCAGGGCCGCGGAGGACTCGTACTGCGGCTCGGTGTACCAGCTGCCCGCCTTGATGGCGTAGCCCTCGTGCTCCAGGCCGATGGCATGCATGTTGACGGTCCAGTTGCCCGCGTGCCATGCCAGGTTCTTGTTCTCGACCATCTGGGTGACCAGACCGTCCGAGGCGCGGATCAGGTAGTGCGCGCTTCCCCTGGCCGCGGAGCTCTGGAATGCGGCGATGGTGCCGTCGTAGCTGCCCTCGGTGTCGTGGATGACGATCTGGCGGATGCCGAACCCGTTGGCGGGGCGGTCCGCGAGCGTGTAGTTGCGCTGGCCGGTGCTTGGGACCTCGGCCGGGATGTAGTTGCAGTTCAGGCCCGACGGGCACTCGGGTGCCGGAACCGCCGTCGTGCTCGCGAAGGTCGCGGCGAGCGGGACGTTCGACGGCTTGACCGGCTCCACCGAGGGATCGGCCGGCAGCGTGACGAGCTGGCCATCCGCGGTGAGCTCCCGCTCGCCGGTCTTGATCGACTCGAAGACGCGCTTCGCGAAGAGATCGGCGCCCTTCTTGTCCGGCGACTCACTGAAACGGGCGACGCCCGGGTACCACTGCCCCGGGTCGTCCGGCAGCTCGCCGGTCGCCTGGCGCTGGTACTCCGCGAGCAGCGCCGCACCGGCGCGGATGCTCTCGGCCGTGCTGTTCTTCACGGAGTCTGTCGAACCGTCGATCAGCTCGGCGGCCTTGTCCAGCGTGTGCAGCCGCGGGTCGTCGGTGTCGACGGTCTCCTCCGGCAGGCTGCGCAGCATCTTCGCGGCGTCGAAAGTCTTCTCGATCTCCGGGTTGCCGCTCGCGTTGAGGTGCGCGAGGCGCTCCTTGCCGTCCGGCTGCTCCACGTCCTCCGGGTCGACCTGGGTCAGCCCCATGACGTTGTACGCGCCAGTCGTGCTCGGCAGTCCGTCATGGGTCTCCCACCGCGTCTGCCGGTACGAGACCGCCATCAGCACGCTCTTCGGAACGTCGAACTCCCGAGCCGCGTCCTCGAACTGGGACTGCAGCACCGCGCCCGGGGGCCTTGGCTTGCCGTCTGTCGAAGAGTCCAGGAAGCCGGGCGAAGCCACGGCGATGGTGCCGATCGTGACGGTGGCGACCACGGCCGTGGCGACACCGTAAATGAGCAGCTTCTTCTTGCGGTCTCTGCGATGACCCCGGTTCACGCCCACCCCTGGTTCCACTTGTTTTAATATCGAACCACTTGGAAATCGGCGTGAGACTAGCAGGCCAGGGGGCTTTGAATCGCCTCGGCAGACAGATCGGGCAGACCGGACGGCCTGGCCCGTTGAACAGCCAATGTCGGAGCGGTGGACGTCGCGTCTCATTCAGTGGGCGCTGGAAGGGGCGTCCGCAAAGACCCCGTAATGTTGGCTGGGTGACCGTGAACGCTAAGACCACCACTGCCGGTGGCAACACCTGGCGAGACCTGCCCGCGGCGCAGCAGCCCGAGTACCCCGATGCCGAGGCTCTGCGCGATGTGATCGCGGACCTCGAGTCGTATCCGCCGCTCGTCTTCGCGGGCGAGTGCGACCAGCTGCGCGCCCGGATGGGAGCCGTCGCCAAGGGCGAGGCGTTCCTGCTGCAGGGCGGCGACTGCGCCGAGGCCTTCGACGCCGTGTCCGCCGACCAAATCCGCAACAAGCTCAAGACCCTGCTCCAGATGGGCGCGGTGCTCACCTATGCCGCGTCCGTGCCCGTGGTGAAGGTCGGCCGTATCGCCGGCCAGTACTCCAAGCCGCGCTCCAAGCCGGCCGAGACCCGCGACGGCGTGACGCTGCCGACCTACCGGGGCGACTCCGTCAACGGCTTCGACTTCACCGAGGCGGCCCGCATCCCGGACCCCGAGCGCCTCAAGCGGATGTACAACGCCTCCGCCGCGACGCTCAACCTGGTGCGCGCCTTCACCACCGGTGGCTACGCCGACCTGCGCCAGGTGCACGCCTGGAACCAGGACTTCGTGAAGTCCTCCCCCTCGGGCCAGCGCTACGAGCAGCTCGCCCGCGAGATCGACAACGCGCTGAACTTCATGAAGGCGTGTGGCACCGACCCGGCGGAGTTCCGCACGGTCGAGTTCTACGCCTCCCACGAGGCGCTGCTGCTCGACTATGAGGGCGCGCTGACCCGCACCGACTCGCGGACCGGCCAGCTGTACAACACCTCGGGCCACATGGTCTGGGTCGGCGAGCGCACCCGCCAGCTGGACGGGGCGCACATCGAGTTCGCCTCCCGGATCCGCAACCCGATCGGTGTGAAGCTCGGCCCGACGACCACGGTCGACGAGGCGCTGCAGTACATCGAGAAGCTCGACCCCGAGCGCGAGCCGGGCCGGCTGACCTTCGTCGTCCGTATGGGCGCCGACAAGGTCCGCGACAAGCTCCCCGAGCTCGTCGAGAAGGTCACTGCCTCCGGCGCCACGGTGGCCTGGGTGACCGACCCGATGCACGGCAACACCTTCGAGGCCGCCTCCGGCCACAAGACCCGCCGCTTCGACGACGTGCTCGACGAGGTCAAGGGCTTCTTCGAGGTCCACAAGGCGCTCGGCACGCACCCGGGCGGCATCCATGTCGAGCTCACCGGTGACGATGTCACCGAGTGCGTGGGCGGCGGCGACGAGATCTTCGTCGACGATCTGCACCAGCGCTACGAGACGGCCTGCGACCCGCGCCTGAACCGCAGCCAGTCGCTGGACCTGGCCTTCCTGGTCGCCGAGATGTACCGCGACCAGTAGTGACGGATCAACGACGGTGGGGCGCGGATCGATGTGATCCGCGCCCCACCGTCAAATCCGGGGCTTTTGCGCACCGGGTCCGCCGGGTAAGGTTAGGTTAGCCTCACCGATCATCGGGAAGGCGCCACCTATCGATCCCGCCCGGGAGGTGAACCGCGTGTACGTCTGCTCATGCTTCGGCATCACCGAGAAGCAAGTGAAGGAACACGCGGATGCCGGCTCCTGCACTCCCCGCCAGATAGCGTCGGTCTCCAAAGCCGGAACCGACTGCGGATCGTGTGTACGCCGTATCCAGGGGATCCTCGGTCGTGACGTCTGCCCCCGCCGGGAGCTGCTCGAGCAGGGCAACAGCGCCGCCGTGCTGGCCACGGACCCCGGCTCCGCCCCCGGAACCGAGCTCGGCGAAGCGGCCTAGCCCTCGGGTTGTGGCCCAGCCCTCCGGCGGTGACCTGGCCCTCGAGCTGCGGCCTAACTGTCGGGCTGCTCGATCAGCTGCGCGATGTACAGCGCCTCACCGAGCTTCTCCACCAGCTCCAGCTGGGTGTCGAGATAGTCGATGTGGTGCTCCTCGTCCGCCAGGATCGACTCGAAGATGTTCGCCGACGTGATGTCGCCCTTGCCGCGCATCACTTCGATTCCGCGCCGGAGGCGGTCGATCGCCTCCACCTCGACCTGCCGGTCGGCCTGGAACATCTCGGTGACCGTCTGGCCGATGCGCACATGGAACAGGCGCTGGTAGTTCGGCAGGCCATCGAGGAAGAGGATCCGGTCGGTCAGCACCTCTGCGTGCTTCATCTCGTCGAACGACTCGGACCGGGTGTACTTGGCGAGCTTCGTCCAGCCGAAGTTCTCCTGCATCTTCGCGTGCAGGAAGTACTGATTGATCGCGGTCAATTCGGCGGTCAGCTGCTCATTGAGAAACTCGATGACCTCGGGGTCGCCCTGCATCGCAGAGGCTCCTTCCGCGCGTGTGACTTTGGGCAGGTGCGCGAATCCTCGCACCGCGACAGGTGGGCGTCCAGTAAGTGCATGCTTAGTAGGAGTTGCCCGAATCGGGCCAGACCTGGTCATGACCACCCCTCCCGGTCTGTCACCATTGAAGGCATGGGTCAGCCGGAGAGCCGGGAATACCGCGCATCAGAGGAGTCCGAGCTTCCGCCGGGGCAGCGACTGCAGCGTGGCTGGCCGGTCACTCATTACGGGCCCGTACCCAAGTTCAGGCCGGACCGCTGGGAGTTCAGGGTTTTCGGCGCCACGGCGGACGGCGACAAGCGCTGCTGGAACCACGAGGAGTTCTCGGCGCTGCCCTTCTCGACGGTCGTAGCCGATCTGCACTGCGTGACGAAGTTCAGCATGCTGGGGGCCGAATGGGGCGGTGTGCCCGCCCGTACGGTCGTGGAGCTCGCGCCGCCCGCGCCGAACGTCACCCATGTCATGGTCTGGGCCGAGTACGGATTCAGCGCCAACCTGCGGTTCTCCGACTTCGTCTCGGACCGCACGATGTTCGCGACCCACAAGGACGGCGAACTGCTCACCGCCGAGCACGGCTTTCCGCTGCGCCTTGTCGTCCCGCATCTGTACGCCTGGAAGGGGCCCAAGTGGGTCCGTGGCGTGGAGTACATGACCGCCGACCGCCGCGGCTTCTGGGAGGAGCGCGGCTATCACAATCTCGGCGACCCTTGGCGTGAGCAGCGCTACTCCTATCAGGAGGAGCCGGGGGACGGCCCGGAACTCTGACCCCCTGGGGGTTCAGTGGTGGTACTGGTGCACCACGGCGTGGCCCTTGCCGCGGCCGATCATCCACTTGTTGACGGGTGTGGTGATCAGGAAGGCGGCGACGAGGGCGATCGCAAGCACCCACCAGAACATCGCGTCACCGAGGTGGGCGTCCATCGCGCCGGGCCACAGGGCGATCACGCCGTTGTCAATCAGCTCCATGACGGCGATGGAGAGGGTGTCGGCGGCGAGGGCGACCCGGATGGCGGTCCTGAAGCCGACGCCGGCCTTGAGGACTCCTCGCAGGGTGAACGAGTAGCCGAAGAAGAAGGCCAGGACGATCGCGAGGATCATCGTCGGCATGTTTCCCCAGCCCAGCGCGGTGCCGATGACCATGCCGAGCACTTCGCCGATGGCGCAGCCGGTGAGGCAGTGCAGCGTGGCCTGGGCGGCCATGGACCAGCTGACGGATCCGTGCTGTGTGTGGTGCTCATGGTGTGCGTGCTGAGCGTGAGTGTCGTGCTGCATGAGAGAACCCCCAAAACCAGGTAGCGGTTCCTGCCTACAGCAAGAACAGTATACCCCCTAGGGGTATTCCCGGTTGTTCAGCGGAGCTTCTTCAGCCGCGCCACATCCGCCGCGTGCCCTTCCTTGCCGCCGGGCGTCTCGATGATCAGCGGTACGCCCTCGGTCGCCGGGTGCTGCATCAGCGCCCGGAACGGCTCCTCGCCGATATGGCCCGCGCCGATGTTCGCGTGGCGGTCCTTGTGAGCGCCGACCACATCCTTGGAGTCGTTGGCGTGGATCAGCTTCAGCCGCCCTTCACCGACCGTCTCCAGCAGCAGATCCAGAGTCTGCGCCATCCCGTGCGGCCCGGTCAGATCGTGTCCCGCCGCGAAGACGTGGCAGGTGTCCAGGCAGATGCCCAGCTTGGGGTGGGCGTCGAGCGCCTCGAAGTACGGACCGAAGTCCCAGGTCCGTGAGCAGAGCGAGAAGCCCTGGCCTGCCGTCGACTCCAGCAGCAGGAACGGGTCGTCGTCGTGTGTCAGCTCGTCCAGCAGCGGCAGCATCCGCTCCCGCACCTGCGCCAGCGCCACCTCGCGGGTCCGGCCGCCGGTCGCCGAGCCCGTGTGCACGACCACGCCCAGCGCGCCGATCTCCCGGCCGCGGCGCAGCGAGTGCCGCAAGGACTCCACGGACTTCTCCGCGGTGGCCTCGGTGTGCGAGCCGAGGTTGATCAGATACGGGGCGTGGACGTACGCCGATATCCCGTCGGCTGCGCACTCGGCGCGGAACTGCTCGTCCTGCACCGGGCTTCCGGCAGGCGTCGCCCAGCCACGCGGATTGGCCACGAAGACCTGGACGGTCTCCGCCTCCAGCTCACGGGCGTAGGCGAGACCGGTCCTGGCGAGGCCGCCGGCCACGGGGACATGGCCGCCGACGGGGTTGCGCATCTGAACTACAGCCCCTTGGTCTTGATCGTGATCGTGCTGCCCTCGGGGGCCTGACCGCCGCCCTCGACGGACTGGCTCTCTACGGTGTCGCCGAGGAAGGGGAAGTTCCTCTCGACCTTGACCTCGAAGCCCGCGGACTCCAACTCGCTGGTGGCGTCGTCGACCTTGTCCCCGACGACATCAGGGACCTCGATCATCCGCGGTCCCTTGGAGACCGTCAGCGTGATCGTGTCGCCGCGGGCCAGCTTGGCGCCCTCGGCCGCGGACTGCTTGGCGACGGAGCCCGCTTCCTCGGGGGAGTTGATCCGCTCGGGGGCGACCTTGACCTTGAACCCGGCGTCCTTGAGCGCGCTGGTGGCGTCCGCCAGGGTCTCGCCGGTCACGCCCGGTACGTCGATCGGGGAGCCCTTGCTGACGACGATGGCGACCGCGGAATCGGGGCTGCGCCCGGTCCCGGCCTCCGGATCCGTGCTGATCACCGAGCCCTGGTCGATCTCGTCGCTGAACGCCCTGGTGACCACTCCCGGCGCCAGACCGAGCTCCTTCAGCTCGCGCTCCGCCTTGGCGAGCGGCTGGCCCTTGACGACGGGGACCCGGATGATCTCCGGGCCACGCGAGATGATGATGATCACCGAGCCGTTGCCGCGGATGCGCTCATTGGTCGCGGGATCGCTGTTGATGACCGTGCCGCGCTTGACCGTCTCGCTGAAGTCGTACCGGACCTTCTTCACATCGAGCCCGGCGCTGTTCAGCTGCTGCCTCGCGTCCTTCTCGGTCTTGCCGATGAGGGCCGGGACGCGGGTGAACTGCCCGGAGTTGATGTACCAGACGCCCGCACCCACGCCGAGCACCAGAAACACCGCGACCAGTATGGCGACGACGCCGCGCCTGGGCATGGACCGGCGGGACTGCTGGGGCTGGTGCGGCGGCTCGGAAGGCGGCATCGCCAGCCGGGTGGTGTGGTTGACCACCGGCTCCTTGCGGGCGAGCACCCGCGGGATCACGTCTGTGGCGTTGTCGGAGGAGGGGGCCTCGGAGGAAGGAGCCTCGCGCACCCGCTCGCTCCCGTCCTCCGCCGTGTCCTGGGTGTGCGCCTGCGGCGGCACCAGGTCCAGCTGCTCGTCGCTGAGCCGAGCACGGGCCTCGCGGACCTGCGCCAGCAGCGCCACCGCGTCGTACGGACGGACCTCGGGATTGCGGGCGGTGGCGCTCGCGACCAGCTCGTCGAGCTCGACGGCGAGCCCCGGGACCAGCGCGGACGGCGCCGGAATGTCCTCGTTCAGATGCTGGAAGAGCACCTGGGCGGGGGTGTCTCCGGCGTGCGGCTTGCCGCCGGTCAGCATCTCGTAAAGGACGACCCCGCAGGCGTACACATCGGCGCGGGTGTCGGCTGTGCCGTACTCGATCTGCTCGGGGGCGAGGTAGGAGACCGTGCCCAGCACCGTGCCGGTGGTGTTGGTGACCGAGCCCACGGCCCGTACGAGACCGAAGTCGGCGACCTTGACCCGGCCGTCGTCCCCTATCAGCACGTTCTCCGGCTTCATGTCCCGGTGGACGAACCCGGCCCGGTGCGCCGCGCCGAGCGCCGCCAGCACGGGCTCCAGGATGTCGAGCGCGGCCCGCGGCTGGAGCGCCCCGCGCTCGCGCAGTACGTCGCGCAGCGTGCAGCCCGCGACGTACTCCATGGCCAGATAGACGTACGCGCCCTCGGCGCCCTGGTCGAAGACCGCCACCACATTGGGGTGGGCGAGACGGGCCACGGACTTGGCCTCGCGGATGAAGCGCTCCACGAAGGAGGCGTCGGTGGCGAGGGCCGGGTGCATCACCTTGAGCGCGAGCACACGGTCGAGTCGGGTGTCGACGGCCCGGTAGACCGTGGCCATACCGCCGACGGCGATGCGCGCGTCGACGCGGTAGCGGCCGTCGAGCACCTGCCCGACGAGGGGGTCCTTGAGGGTCGTATCCACGACGGTGATTCTACGAGCCACCGGTGACACGGCTGACGCCTCGGTGCGGGACTGGAGCCGAGCTGTAACGCTGCGCGGGCCTACGCCGGGGGCTCCGCCCCCGGACCCCCGCTCCTCAAACGCCGGAGGGGCTGAATTTCAGCCCGTCCGGCGATTGAGGACACGGCCGAAGGCCGTACGGGGTCCGGGGCGGAGCCCCCACGCGGCGGAGCCGCAAATCGATGCAACGGGGAGGGGCGGGGTGGTGTGAGGCTCCGCGCAGCGGTCAGAACGCCGGGCGTTCCGGGTCGAGGGCCGCGCGGCCCTCGTGAGGAGACGACGCCTCCGCGAAGTGCCGGCGCGGGATACGCCCCGCCCGACGCGCCAGGCGCCCCGCCTCCACCGCGTGCCGCATCGCCTCCGCCATCAGCACCGGCTCCTGCGCGCGGGTGACCGCCGACGCCAGCATCACCGCCGCGCAGCCCAGCTCCATCGCCAGGGCCGCGTCGGAGGCCGTGCCCGCGCCCGCGTCCAACACGACCGGCACGCGCGCGTGCTCGACGATCAGCTGGAAGTTGTGCGGATTACGGATGCCGAGACCGGAGCCGATCGGCGAACCCAGCGGCATGATCGCCGCGCAGCCCGCGTCCTCCAGCCTCCGGGCGAGCACCGGGTCGTCATTGGTGTACGGCAGGACCGTGAAGCCGTCGTCGACCAGCGTCTCGGCCGCCTCCAGCAGCTCGATCGGATCGGGCAGCAGGGTGCGCTCGTCCGCGACGACCTCGAGCTTGATCCAGTCGGTTCCGAGGGCCTCGCGCGCGAGCCGTGCGGTCAGCACGGCCTCGCCCGCCGTGAAGCAGCCCGCCGTATTGGGCAGGACGCGGATGTTCAGCTTCTCCAGGACGGACAGCACGGAGCCCTGGACGGTCGGGTCGAGGCGGCGCATCGCGACGGTGGTGAGTTCGGTGCCGCTCGCGACGAGGGAGCGTTCGAGTACGTCGAGGCTGGGCGCCCCGCCCGTACCCATGATCAGGCGGGAGTTGAACGTGGTGCCGCCGATGGTGAGACGGTCGTCGGCCATGCCGGTCAGCCTCCCTGCACTGCGGTGAGGACTTCGACGCGGTCGCCGTCGTCAAGGAGGGTGCCGGACCACTGGCTGCGCGGGACGACCGCTTCGTTGACCGCGGCCGCGACCCCGGTAGCGGCCGCGGTGAGGTTCGCCACCAGGGTGTCCAGGGTGGTTCCGGTGGCGAGCGCACGGGACTCGCCGTTGACGGAGACGTTCAGGACGTTCATGCGGGCTGCTCCTGGGGCACGGGGGAGAAGCGGCGAGGAGTGAAGGGGCGGGGCCTCGTCCGGCAGCTCGCCGGTGACCAGCACGGCGGCCATCACATCGCCGGTCACGGGCGTGAGGAGCACCCCGTTGCGGTGATGGCCGGTGGCCACGTGCAGGCCGGACAGGGCGGTCGGGCCCAGCAGCGGGGCGTTGTCCGGGGAGCCGGGGCGCAGACCCGCGCGGGTCTCGGTGAGCGGCAGCTCCGTGATGCCGGGCACCAGCTCGTGCGCGTCGCGCAGCAGCTCGTACACCCCGCCGGCGGTGACCGTGGTGTCCCAGCCGAGCTCTTCGCTGGTCGCGCCGACGACCAGCTCGCCGTTCTCGCGCGGCACCAGATAGACGTGGCTGCCGCGTACCACGGCCCGTACGGTCCGGGAGAGGAAGGGTGCGTACGCAGGGGGCACGGTGAGCCGCAGAACCTGGCCCTTCACCGGCCGTACGGGAGGCAGCACATCCGCCGGCACACCGTCGAGACTGCCGCTGAGCGAGCCGCCCGCGAGGACGACCTGGTCCGCGGTGAGCTCGCCGGCATCCCTCAGCACTGCTCCGGCCGCCCGGTCCCGAACCACCGAGAGACGCTCCGCCCAGCCGCGGTGGAAGACCACCCCGGCCCGCTCGCAGGCCGTCACCAGCGCCGCGGCCAGCCGCCGCGGATCGACCTGGTGATCGCCGTCGACCCGCAGGCCCCCGCGTACGCCCGGCGCGAGCATCGGCTCCAGACGGCGGCATTCGCGCCCGGCCAGCCACTCCGACTCCAGGCCGGACCGGCGCTGCAGGGCGTGCAGTTCACGCAGGTGCGCGCGGTCGTCGGCGTCGAGCGCGACGGCCAGCGTGCCGCATGCGCGGTAGCCGACACGCTGCCCGCTCGCCTGCTCGAGCTCGGCGACGAACGCCGGATAGCGCCGGGCGGACTCCACGTTGAGGCCGAGCAGCGTCTGCTCGCCGTAGTGCAGTTCGGTGACGGCGGCGAGCATGCCCGCCGCGACCTGTGCGGCCCCGCCGCCCGGCTCCGGATCGACGACGGCGACGCGCAGTCCGCGCTGCGCCGCACGCCAGGCCGTGACCAGGCCGATGATTCCGCCCCCGACGACGAGGACATCTGATGTACGAGACATGGGCGTCCAGCCCCTCCCTTCGCCGGCATGACCCGGATCAGGTTCGTACGGTCGGAGGCCGTCCAGCCTCCCTCTCAGCCCGGTGCGTCCGGGCTCCCGCGAGTGCCTTACGGTGGCCACCCTAACCCCAGCCCTCAACTCGCAGTAAGGGAGCAGCAGCTGTGGCACGGTCGCTCGACGGACTTGTACTCTCGCCGGTCGCCGACCAGGCTCCGGGCCAGGTGGGGACCCGCACCCGGTTCACGTACCACGAGCGGGACGGCCGGATCTGGGCCGAGTACGAGGGCGGCGACGTGGTCCGCGGCCACCTTGTGGGGACGCGGGAGGGCGACCGGCTGGACTTCCGGTACGTCCAGCTGAAGACGGACGGCCGGACGGCCTCCGGGCACTGTGTCTCGACGGTGGTCGAGCTCGAGGACGGGCGAGTCCGCCTGGAGGAGACCTGGGAGTGGGAGTCTCAGGAGGGCAGCGGGACGAGCGTTGTCGAGCAGCCGGTTACCTGACGGGGTGTCAGATGCGTAAGGTTGTCGGGTGAGCGAGCAGCAGACAGCACAGGGCGTGCGGCGCGTGGTCGTCGTCGGCGCGGGGATGGCCGGCGTGCAGACCGCCGTGGCCCTGCGCGAACAGGGCTTCCCGGGCCCGGTCACCGTGATCGGCGCCGAGCCCCACCAGCCGTACGACAGGCCCCCCCTCTCCAAGGCGATCCTGCTCGGCAAGGCGGAGGGGTCGGCCTTCGAGCTCGACTTCGAGGCGCTCGACATCGAACTGCGGCTGGGCTGCGAGGTGACCGGCGTACGCCCGCAGGCGCACGAGCTGGACACCGAGGCGGGACCCGTCCCGTACGACGTCCTTGTCATTGCCAGCGGCGCGGAGCCGATCACGCTGCCCGGCGCCGAAGGCGTCCCGGGCGTCCATCTGCTGCGCACCCTCGACGACGCCGCCCGACTGCGCCCCGTCCTCGCGCGGCAGCATGACATCGTGGTCGTCGGCGCGGGCTGGATCGGCGCGGAGTTCGCGACAGCCGCCCGCGAGACGGGCTGCGCGGTCACCGTCGTCGAGGCCGCCGACCGCCCCCTCGCGTACGCCCTGCCCGCAGAGGTCGCCGCCCCGATGGCCGACTGGTACGCGGAGTACGGCGTCGAGCTTCTGACCCACGCGCGCGTGGCCGACGTCGAGCCCGGCACGGTGATCCTCGCGGACGGCCGGCAGCTCCCGGCCGGGGCGGTGGTCGTCGGCATCGGCGCACGCCCCGCCACCGGCTGGCTCGCCGGCTCGGGCATCGCGCTGGGCCCGGACGGAGCAATCACCGCCGACGAGCATCTGCGCACCTCGCTGCCCGATGTGTACGCCGTCGGGGACTGCGCCTCCTTCCCGTCCGGCCGCTACGGCGAGCGGCTGCTCGTGCACCACTGGGACAACGCCCTGCACGGGCCGCGCACGGTCGCCGCCAATATCGTCGCGAGCACACTGGGGCAGCCGCTGGAGGTCTACGACCCGGTGCCGTACTTCTGGTCCGAGCAGTTCGGGCGCTTTGTGCAGTACGCGGGCCATCACCCGGCCGCCGACACGGCGGTGTGGCGGGGCAATCCGGCGGACGCCGCGTGGTCGGTGCTGTGGCTGCGTGAGGGCACGCTGGTCGCGCTCCTCGCCGTCGGCCGGGCCCGCGATCTGGCGCAAGGGCGCAAGCTCATCCTGGCCGGCGCGCGGCTGGATCCGGACATCGCCGCCGATCCCTCCGTCCCTCTGAAGGCGGCGGCTGTCCAGGGCTGAATGCGGGCTGCTGTCCAGGGTCCGGCTACCGACTGTCAGTCCGGGATGGCACGCTTGTCCTGTGACCGAGATTGACGCAAAGATCGATGCTCTCGTCCCCGCCTGGCTCCACCTTCCCGACATCGCGGAAATGCTCGATGTCGAGGTGACACGCGTACGGCAGCTGGTCAAGGAGGGCCAGCTGATCGCCGTGCGCCGTGGTGAGAACCGCGCGCTTCAGGTGCCTGCCGCCTTCATCGACGGCAACAAGGTGGTCAAGGGTCTCGCCGGGACCCTGACGCTCCTGAAGGACGACGGCTTCACCGACGAAGAGATGCTTGAGTGGCTCTTCACCCCCGACCCGACCCTGCCGGGCACGCCCGCGCAGGCGCTCAGCGAGAATCGCGGCACGGAGGTGAAGCGCCGGGCCCAGGCGCTCGCCGTCTGATGTCCTGAAGACAACACCACGCGGTGTGCGGGCAGGGGGGCCAGTGGTTCCTGCCCGCACACCGCCGACCCACCCCGGGGGGAACACTCATGTCCACGGCTCGTGCGCTGCTGTCCGACGCCCGGCTCTATCTGTGCACGGACGCCCGCAGGCAGCAGGGCGACCTCGCCGGGTTCCTCGACGCCGTGCTCTCCTCGGGGGTCGACATCGTGCAGCTGCGCGACAAGGGCATGGAGGCCGCCGAGGAGCTGGAGCACCTCCAGGTCTTCGCCGACGCCTGCCGCAGGCACGGCAAGCTGCTCGCCGTGAACGACCGCGCGGACGTGGGCCATGCCATCGGCTCCGACGTGCTGCATCTGGGGCAGGGCGATCTGCCGGTCCCGGCCGCCCGCGCGATCCTCGGCGACGAGGTGCTCATAGGCCGCTCCACGCACGCCGAGTCCGAGGTCGACGCGGCCGTCGCCGAGCCCGGCGTGGACTACTTCTGTACCGGCCCCTGCTGGCCCACCCCGACCAAGCCCGGGCGCTACGCCCCCGGACTCGGCCTCGTGCGGTATGCGGCGGGGCTTGAGACCGACCGGCCGTGGTTCGCGATCGGCGGGATCGACGCGGGCAACCTCGACGAGGTGCTGGACGCGGGCGCGCGCAGGATCGTCGTCGTGCGGGCGATCACCGAGGCCGACGACCCGGCAGCGGCGACGGCGTCCCTCGCCAAGCGGGTGCGGGAGCGTATTCGATAACTGTCCGAAGGGTGGACAGTAACCCGGCAAATTCGGACATATTTCCTCCGTTCGGTTGGGTGACCGGCGCGCCCTGGATAGCCTGCGGGTATGGCCCTCGGTACAGCTTCGACCAGGACGGATCGCGCACGGACCGTGCGCGAGCTTCTTGCAACCGGCAAAACTTCCTACTCCTTCGAGTTCTGGGCGCCCAAGACCGAGAAGGGTGAGCGGAACCTCTGGAATGCGCTCCGCAGGGTCGAGGCGGTCGCCCCCAACTTCGTCTCCGTGACCTATGGCGCCGGCGGCTCGACGCGCGCCGGCACGGTCAAGGCCACCCAGCAGATCGCCGCCGACACCACTCTGACGCCCGTCGCGCACCTCACCGCGGTGGACCACTCCATCGCCGAACTGCGCAACATGATCGGCCAGTACGCCGACGCCGGGATCCGCAACATCCTCGCCGTCCGGGGCGACCCGCCCGGCGACCCGATGGGCGAGTGGGTCAAGCACCCCGAGGGCGTGCGGTACGCCGCCGAGCTGGTCCGGCTGATCAAGGAGTCCGGTGACTTCTGCGTCGGCGTAGCGGCCTTCCCCGAGATGCATCCGCGCTCGGAGGACTGGGACACCGATATCCGCCACTTCGTGGACAAGTGCCGGGCCGGCGCCGACTACGCGATCACGCAGATGTTCTTCAGGCCCGAGGACTATCTGCGGCTGCGCGACCGGGTCGCGGCCACGGGCTGCGAGACCCCGATCATCCCCGAGATCATGCCCGTCACCAGCGTCAAGCAGCTCGAGCGGTTTGCGCAGCTCAGCAATGCCGCGTTCCCGCCGGATCTGAAAGAGAGGATCCTCACCGCCAAGGACGATCCGGCCGCTGTACGCTCCATTGGCATCGAGTTCGCGACGGAGTTCTGCGCAGGGCTGCTCTCCGAGGGAGTCCCCGGACTGCACTTCATTACGCTCAACAACTCCACGGCGACGCTGGAAATCTACGAGAATCTCGGACTGCACGAGCAGTCGTGATCGGTCGTACCCGCCCCGACCCGGGGCGACGGCCGTAGGAGAGGGGCGGGCATGGGCTGGACGGTCCTCTATATCGCGTTCGGTGTCGTCGCGCTGTGGCTGCTCGGTGAGGTGCTGCTGCAGTACAAGGCGCGGCTGCGCTGGCGACTTCTCGCCTTCGTCGGATTCCTCGGCGTGGTCTTCGGCGTCCTGCTGCCCTCCGTCGTGGTGATCGCGGTCGGCGCGATCGCCTTCGCCGTCGGCCAGACGTATGTCACGCTCTCCTTCCGCCGCGGCTTCTCCACGGGCTGGGCGCTCGGCGGAAGCCCGGGCGTGAGCCCCCGCCGCAAGTCGGGCGCCAAGTCGGGGGCGGCTTCGCGCGAGCCCTCGCTGGAGGTCACCGACCTCTCCTACGAGCCCGCCGCGCCGTACGAGCCCGACCCGTATGAACCCGACCCGTACGAGCCCGCCGCGTCGGCGCCGCAGCGGGAACCGGTCTACGAGCCGCAGCCGCTCCCGGACGACACCGGGCAGTATGGCGTGTACAGCGACGCCGCCTATGCGGCCCAGCAGCAGGACCAGAGCCAGAACTACGCACAGTACGGCGGCTCGTACGACAGCTACTCCGGCTACGGGCAGCAGCAGCCGGCGGGCCAGGACAGCTATGCCGGGCAGTACGACTACGGCACAGGACAGCAGCAGTACGCCGCGTACTCCGATCCGTATGTGGGCGGCCAGCAGTACAACACGTACGAGACGTACGACGGTTACGGCGGCCAGCAGCAGTACGCCGACCCGTACGCCCAGAACCAGTACAGCGAGACGCCGCCCGGCGGGGTGTGGGTGCCGCAGCAGCGCGACGGCGAGCAGGAAGCGCCGCCGATGCCGCAGGAGCAGCCCTCCCCCTACGGCTACGACGCCGGGTACAATGAGCAGCAGTACCGCTACTGACAACCGGATGCTGACATCCGGTTACCGGCGGCTGGTTACTGACAGCCGGTAACTGGGAGCCCGCTACCGGGAGCCGCGGAAGTCCGCGCCCTCCACGATCAGCCCGGCCACCAGTGCCCCCGACATTCCCGCGTGCGCAAGACCGCCGCCCGGGTGCGCGCGGCCGCCCACCAGATACAGGCCGGGCAGCCGTGTGCTGTTCGCCGGATGCAGACAGCGTCCGCCCTCCCCGGCGAGCGCGGGCGCGGGCAGCGGTCCCGTCTCGGCGGGCGTCAGGGTCTCGTGCCACAGCAGGCGCTCGCGTATCTCCGGTACGGCCGCGGACCCGGCGTCGATCAGCACCTCGGCGTACCCCTCGCGCAGCGACGCGTCGGTCCAGTCGGCCGGGCCGCCGTGCCCCATGACCGTCGCGGAGAGGGTGATCGCCTCGTGCTCGTCGTCGGGGCGGGTGCGGGGATCGTCGGGCCGCAGCACGGTGACGGTGGGCCGCTCGGCCGTCCGCCCGCCGAAGACCGCGGCCGCCTCCGCCCCGGCGTCGGGGGAGTGCACCACGCTCCGGTGGACGGCCGATGCGGGCCGCGCCCCACGCAGGGCGAGCAGCACGGTGAACCTGCCAGGCAACTGCCCGCCGCCGGCGCCCTGTTGAGGCCGTACGTCGCCGTCCCGCCACAGCTCGTGCCCGACGAGATCCGGAGCCTCGGCGCCCGCCACCACATGGTCGGCCTCGGCGACGGTGCCCCCGGCGAGCTCGACTCCCGCCGCCCGCCCGTCCTTCTCGACGATCCGGGTCACCTCGGACCTGAAGACGAACTCCACCCTGCGGGCCAGACACCGCTCGTAGACCGCGCGTGCCAGCTCGCGCATCCCGCCCTCGACGTACCAACTGCCGAAGGTCTGCTCCATGTACGGCAGCAGGGCGGCGCTCGCCGGGGCGCGCCGGGGATCCAGGCCGTACGCCAGGGCGTACCCCTCGAGCAGTGCCGCAAGCCGCGGTTCCGCAAGCTCCCACGCGGCGACCTCGGAGACCGTGGAGGCCTGCCGGGCGCGCAGCAGCCTGCGCTGACGCGGTGCGGGATACGGATCGCGCTTCAGCACCTGCCAGTCGGCCCACAGCGGCTCTTCGAGCAGTGGCCGCCGGGAACGGTCCCAGGCGTCCCTGGCCCGCCCGAGGAACGCGCCCCACCGCTCGCCCGCCCCTGCGCCCAGCGCGGCTTCGAGCGCGGTGACGATGCCGGCCCGCGAGGCGTTCGGCAGGGACACCTCGCTGCCGTCGGCGAACACATGCCGGCTCGACGGGTCCACCTGGACCAGCCCGAGGCACTGCTCCAGCGGCTCCTTGCCGGTCTTGACGAACAAGTCCCGCCAGACGGCGGGCAGATGCAGCAGACCGGGGCCGGTGTCGAAGACGAAGCCGTCGCGCTCGAACCGGCCCACCGCGCCGCCGTAGCTCGCCGAGCGCTCGTACACCGTCACCCGGTGGCCTGCCACGGCCAGCCGGGCGGCAGCCGCCATGGCGCCCATCCCGGCGCCGATCACCGCAATCCGTGCCATGTCCGCGACTTTATCGGCACCCCTCGGACCCCCGGATCCCCGGCCGCCTTCGCGGCGCTGCCCCGGCGACGACCAGCGCATCGGTCCGAGAGGGAGTACGGACGCGGACGCGATCGTGACCAGTCGGCCTGCCGGGCGGGTGGGGGTGAGTACGGACGGCTGAGTACCCGTACCTAGTGGGTGAGATGAGTACGCGCGCGGATGGGGTCTCACCTGCGTAGAAGGAAGAGTGGGGACCACGGAAGGGGCGCGGCGCCGGTACCGCCGACACGGGGCGGCGGAACGGCGCGGCACCCCCGACGGAACGGGGGCGCACGACGGAGGGCCCGATGACCAGGGTCCTCCGGCACCACGGGGGAATCGAGGGGAACGGGGGATACGGGGGAACGGGGGGACACGGGGGTAACACGCCGTTCCGGCGGGGCTCGGGGGGATCGAGCCTCGCCGGAACGGCACTTCTGTGTCGAACGGCCTTTCACGTGGCCGCGGGCACGGGCCCGCTCGTACCGCCCCTTCAGCGGCCGCTGACGCGGCCGTGCAGCAGCCGCGACAGGGCCGAGTGCACATCGTCGAGCGACCGCTCCGGCTGGAAGGCCTGCCAGTCCAGCGCCGCCACCAGCACCATCCCGACCAGCGCCGCCGCCGTCAGCGGAATGTCGATCTCCTCGCTCAGCTCGCCGTTCTCGACGGCTTCCCGCAGCACCGTCTCGACGACGGCGACCGCCTGCTGCCGTACGACGAGAAGCGTCGACTGCCAGGCCCTGTTGGTGCGCCACAGTTCGGCGACGTACAGCTGGGTGAAGGCCGGATAGCGGTCTATGAAGACCAGACCGGCCTTGATCATCGCGTCCAGCGCCTCGACCTTGGTGCGGCCGTGCTCCGTCGCCTCGTCGGCGGCGGACTGCAGCGAGGCGGTGAGCAGGCCGACGCCGTACCGCAGCAGCTCCTCGAAGAGCTCGGTCTTGCTCTTGAAGTTGTAGTAGACCGTGCCCTTGGCGACCCCGGCGCGTTCGGCGATCTCGTCCACCGTGGTGGCGGAGAAGCCCTGCTCGGCTATGAGCGTGACCGCGGCCTCGTAGAGCCTTGCCCGGGTCGCCCGGCGTCTGGTGCTGGTGCTGTCCATGGCGTCCATGGTGTCGATTCTCACAGGTCGGCCCGCCTCACAGACTCAGCTCGGGGTGCAGACGGTCGAGCGTCCACACCTGCTTGCGCCGCGCGGACACGGCGGTGAGCGCGATCGCGCCCGCGGTGAAGGCGATCAGCACCGCGCACGCCTGCCAGACCGGGCCGAGTCCGCCGCCCGTGATGAGCCGGCGCAGCGCCTCGACGACGTAACTCATCGGGAGGAAGGGGTGGATGGCGTTGAAGAACCCTGGGCTGGTCTGGACGGGGTAGGTTCCGCCGGCCGAGGTCAGCTGAAGCATCAGGAGGGCGAGCACGAGGATCCGGCCCGCGGCCCCGAAGCGTGCGTTCAGCCACTGGATGATCGCGGCGAAGCAGCAGGTGACGAGGGCGAGGAAGCCCACCGTCCCGGCCGCGTACGCCATCTTCATGCCGAGGCCCCAATGCAGTACGGACATCAGCGCGGCGACCTGGGCGAGTCCGATCGCGGCGACGGGCAGCCAGCCGGCCACGGCGATCCGCCAGGCGGAGGCGCCGACGGCGAGGGCCCGTCGGCTCAGCGGCTGGATGATCATGTACGCGACCATCGCGCCCACCCAGAGGGAGAGCGGGATGAAGTACGGGGCGAAACCGGTGCCGTAGTTGGGCGCCTTGTGCAGCGACTGGCTGGCCAGCTTGACGGGGTCGGCCATCACCTCGGTGCGGCGGTCGCGGTCCGTCTTGTCGTAGTCAGGGATCTTGTCCACGCCGTCGTTGAGCCCGCCGGCCAGCTCGGTCGAACCGTCGGCGAGCTTGAAGAGGCCGCCATCCAGGCTGTTGGCGCCCTTCTTGAGCTTGCCGACGCCGCTGTCGAGATCGGTCGAGCCGGTCTTGGCGCCGCCCAGGCCGGTGTGCAGTTTGTCCGCGCCCTGAGCGACCTTCTTGGCACCCGAGTTGAGCTCGTTGATCTTTGCGACGGCGTACTCCAGGTCCTCGTCCAGGCGCGGTGACCGCTTGGCGAGGTCTGTCGCCTGCCGCTGCAGCGTGGCGAGATGGCCGTCCAGCGTCTTCAGACTGCCGTTGTTGTCCTTGATCAGGGCATTGACGTCGTCGGCGACCTTGGCGACATCGGCCGCCGTGTCCTTGGCGGTCTTGAGGTCGGAGCAGAGGGCCGGGTCGGGCAGCACGGCGTCCTCGCAGCGCGCCTTGTAGATGCTGCTCAGCTTGTCGGCCGACTTGTGGGCGAGGGCCGCGCGGCCGGGCGCCGTCTTCACGAGGATGCCGAGGTTGCGGCGTACCGCCTGGGACGAATCGGCGACCAGGCGGGCCGTGTCGCCGATCGTCGTGCCGTTGTCCTTGAGGTACGGACGGACGTCGGCGGCGATCTTGTTGACCTTGTCGGCGAGCGCCTGGGTGCCGTCGGCGACCTTCTGCGAGCCGGTCTCGAGGTCGCCCGCGCCCTTGTTCAGCTTGGTCAGGCCGCCGGCCAGCCTGCCGCTGCCGTCCTTGGCGTCCTTCAGGCCGTCAGCGAGGTCCTTGGAGCCCTCCTTCGCCTTGCCGACCCCGTCCTTGAGCTTGTCGGCGCCCTTTGCGGCCTTCTCGGTCGCGTCATGGATGTCGGAGAAGGAGATGAAGATCCGGTCCAGGAAGGTGCGGGAGGTGTTGGTCGACGCGGCCGTGCGCACCTCCGAGAAGACCGTCCGCGAGATCTGACCGACGATGTAGTTGTTGGCGTCGTTCGTACGGACCTGAAGGGCGCCGGTCTCGGGGGAGTTGCCCGAGCTGGACGCGATGCGCTCGCTGAAGTCCTTCGGCATGGTCAGCGAGAGGTAGTACGCACCGTCCTCGACGCCCTTGCGGGCATCGGCGGCGCTCACCTCGTGCCATTCGAAGACCTTGCTCTCGCGCAGGCCCTTGGTGATCTCGTCGCCGGCGGCGATCTTCTTGCCGGCGGCGGTGGCTCCCTTGTCGTCGTTGACGAGGGCGACGGGGATCTTGTTGAGCTGTCCGTACGGGTCCCAGAAGGACCACAGGTACAGCGCGCCGTAGAGCAGCGGCAGCAGCAGGACCGCGACGAGTGCGGCGCGCGGCAGCTTCCCCCTGCCGAACCGCTTCAGCTCAAGCGCGGCGAGTTTCGGCGATCGCATCGGCCGTCCCCTCCTCGTCGTCGGTGGTGCTTTCGGTGGTGTCTTCGGTCGACTCGGTGTTGTCGGCCGTGCCGGTGTTCTCGGCCGTCTCGGTGCTTTCGGCCGTGCCGGTGTTCTCGGCCGTCTCGGTTTCTTCAGCTGTGCTGGTGCTTTCGACTGTGCTGGTGTTTTCGACCGTGATCGTGCGGATGGCGGTCCTGCCCTCG